>NZ_LT629735.1:2835000-4150783 GCF_900104925.1 Opitutus sp. GAS368 | reverse complement strand
TGGCGGACCTTGCCGCCGTTGGGCAGCGGCACCGACGCACCCTGCACGGTGGCGAGCTGGGCGCGGAGGAAGTTCAGGCCGATGTCATACAGGGCCTGCTCGGTGAGGGTCTTGCTGCCGAGGCCGAGCTGGAGGATGGGCACGTTGGACGCGCTGAAGCGGATGACGAGCGGCGGCGTGGCGCCGGTCGGCAGGACGCGGAGGATCGTCTGGTTGATGGCGGTGACCTGCGCGACGGCGGCGTCGATGCTCGTGCCCGGCTGGAAGAAGACCTTGATCACGCCCGCGCCGGGCAGCGACTGCGACTCGAGGTGTTCGATGTCGTTCACCGTCGTCGTCATGGCGCGCTCGCTGATCGTGATGATGCGCTTCTCCATCTCCTCGGGCGTCAGGCCGCCGTAGACCCAGAGGACGGTCACGACCGGGATGTCGATCGACGGGAAGATGTCCTTGGCCATGCGGACGACGGACAGCAGGCCGAGAATGACGATGAGCAGCGCCATCACGGTGAACGTGTAAGGGCGGCGGAGGGCGAGTCGGACGATCCACATGGGTGAGGGGCCCAGTATCACCTGAAATGATCGAAACATCCAATATCATCTTGGCGTCCGATCGATACTTAATAGATATGGCCGGAACAGAACATGGAGCTGAGACACCTGCGCTACTTCATCGCCGTGGCCGAGGAATTGCATTTCGGGCGGGCCGCGCGCCGGCTGCGGCTGGCCCAGCCGCCGCTCAGCCAGCAGATCCGTTCCCTGGAGGAGAAACTGGGCCTGCGGCTCTTTCACCGCACGAGCCGGAAGGTGGAACTGACCCCGGAGGGGAGTGCGTTCCTGGAACGGGCCCGGCTGGTGCTGTCGCACGCGGACGGGGCGTTTGAGTTCGGGCGGGCGGCGTCTCGCGGCGAGGCCGGCCGGCTCACCATCGGGTTCGTCACGTCGGCGGTCTACAACCTGGTGCCCGACATCCTGCGTGAGTTCCACCGGGTGCGGCCCAAGGTGCAGATCCGGTGCTTTGAGATGAATCCCGAGGAACAGCTCATCGCCCTGCGGCACCACAAGCTCGACGTGGCGTTCGTCCGGACGCCGGTGCGCGAGGAGGGCTTGGAGAGCATGCTGCTCGCGCACGAACCGCTGGTGCTGGCGCGTTCGGCGGGCGAGGGGGAGGAAGCCGCGGGGGGGCCGGTGCGGCTGGCTGATTTCAAGGCGGAGGAATTCATCATGCTGCCGCGCACGCTCGCGCCGCTCTACCACGACCTCGTCGTCACCGCCTGCCAGCGCGCGGGTTTCCAGCCGCGTTTCAACCAGGAGGCCGGCGAGTGGCAGACGGCGCTGGCGCTGGTGGCGGCGGGCTTGGGCGTCATGCTCGTGCCGGAGTCCCTGCGCCAGTGGCGCCGCCCGGGCGTGGTCTACCATGCGCTTCGGACCCGAACCGGCGAGTTGTCGCTCGAACTGGTGTGGCGGCAGGCGGGCCCGCAGCCCTTGGTGGAGGCTTTTGCCGCCACGGCGAAGGTTGTGGCCGCCGGAACGCGCGGGTTGTCCGGCTAGGATCTGGCGGCGGCATTTGCGAAGCACCCGGTCCTGACTATATCGCTTCGGCAATGTCATCCCTCTTGCACGAACCGCTTCAGGTCGGCGCTTTGACGCTGCCGAACCGCATCATCATGGCGCCGCTGACGCGGTGCCGCGCCGGCGCAGGCCGCGTGCCGACCGACTTGATGCGGGAGTATTACGTCCAGCGCGCCTCGGCCGGGCTGATCCTGACGGAGGCCACCTCGGTCGACCCGATGGGCGTCGGCTATCCTGATACACCGGGCATCTGGTCGGACGAACAGGTGAAGGGCTGGACCAGGATCACGCAGGGAGTCCACGCCGCGGGCGGACGGATCTTCCTTCAGCTGTGGCATGTCGGCCGCGTGTCGGACCCGGTTTATCTGGGCGGGGCGCTGCCCGTTGCGCCGAGCGCCATCGCCGCGACCGGCCACGTGAGCCTGCTCCGGCCGCACAAGCCGTATGTTACTCCTCGGGCGCTCGAGTTGAACGAGATCCCGCGTATCGTCGCCGCCCACCGCCTGGGTGCGGTCAACGCCCTGCGCGCCGGCTTCGACGGCGTCGAAATCCACGGCGCCAACGGCTACCTGCTCGACCAGTTCCTGCAGGACGGCTCCAACCGGCGCACCGATGAATATGGCGGCTCCGTCGAGAACCGGGCGCGCCTGGCCTTGGAGGTCACGGACGCGGCGATTTCCGTGTGGGGTGCCGATCGCGTCGGCTACCATCTCGCACCACGCGGCGGCTCACACGGCATCAAGGACAGCAACCCGGCGGCGACCTTCGGCTACCTCGCGACCGAACTCGGCAAACGAAAGATCGCGTTCCTGTGCGCCCGCGAGTCGCTCGGGGCCCCGCGCTTCGGCCCGACGCTCAAGCAGGCCTTCGGCGGCGTCTACATCGCGAACGACGGCTTCAACAGGTCGACCGCGCAGGCGGTGCTGGCCGCAGGCGAGGCCGACGCCGTGGCGTGGGGCAAACTCTTCATCGCGAATCCCGACCTGCCGCGCCGGCTCGCGCTGGGCGCCGCGCTCAACGTGCCGATCGCCGACACCTTCTACGGCGGCGACACGCGCGGCTACACGGACTATCCGTCGCTCGCGGCGTGATTGCCTGAAGGTGGAACCCGGCCTCCGGACGGGTTTGTTTTCGTGCGGCTTGCCAACCCGTCCGGAGGCCGGGTTCCACCTCTAGGGAGTATTTTCAAACCCGGTTTGTCATCCTGAGCGGAGCGAAGGATCCACGGCAACGAAGGCCATATCGCGAGCGAACGCATGGATTCTTCACTTCGTTCAGAATGACAGGAAACAGGTATTTGTTGGGTTTGAAAACACACCCTAATCCTTCAAGTCATAAATCTGCGCCAACCCCGCCGGCCGGCGGGCCTGCGGGGTTGCTTTTTCTAGGGCGGGCCGGCTTCTTGACCGGACCCATGAAGATCCTGGTCGCGGACAAAATCTCTTCCTCCGGCGTCGCCTACTTCCGGGCCCAACCGGGCTTCGAGGTGGTCGAGGCTTACAACACGCCGCCGGCGAAACTGCTCGAGATCGTCAAGGACGTTCACGCCATCGCCGTGCGCTCCGAGACGAAAATCACCGCCGAAGTGCTCGCCGCCGCGCCGTTGCTGAAGGTCGTGGGCCGCGCCGGGGTCGGCGTGGACAACGTGGATGTCGAGGCCGCCACCGAGCGGGGCGTGATTGTCATGAACACACCCTCGGGCAACACCGTCGCGACGGCCGAGCTGACCTTCACCCACATCCTCTGCGGCGCGCGCCCGGTGCCGCAGGCCGCCGCGTCGATGCGGGCGGGGCAGTGGGACCGCAAGAGTTTCTCCGGCATCGAGCTGTTCAAGAAGACGCTCGGCATCGTCGGCCTCGGCCGCATCGGCGCCGAGGTGGCGAAGCGCGCGCAGGCCTTCGGCATGCGGGTGCTGGCCTACGATCCCTACCTGGCGCCGAGCCGGGCCAAGGCGATCCAGGTCGAGGGCGTCACGCTCGACGAGCTGCTGAAGCAGTCCGACTACATCACGGTGCACATGCCGCTGACCGACCAGACAAAATACATGATCGACGAGGCGGCCTTCGCGAAGACGAAGAAGGGCCTGCGCATCTTCAACTGCGCCCGCGGCGGCATCATCAAGGAGTCGGCGCTCGTCGCCGCGCTCAAGTCCGGCCAGGTCGCCGCCGCCGGCCTTGATGTGTTCGAGGAGGAGCCGCTCGCGCAGGACAGCGAACTGCGCACGTTGCCGAACGTCACGCTCACGCCGCACCTCGGGGCCTCGACCGCCGAGGCGCAGGACGCCGTGGGCGTCGAGGTCGCCGAACAGATCGCCGACGTGCTCAACGGCGGCGTGATCCGCAACGCCGTCAACATGCCGACGATCGACGCCGCGCAGCTGAAGGTGCTCGGGCCGTATCTCGAACTCGGCGCCAAGCTCGGCACGCTCGTCCAGCAGATCGCGCCCGGCCCGGTCGTCACGTTGCGCATCACCTATTGGGGCAAGATGGTGGACCTCGACGCCACCGCGGTCACGCGCTCGATCCAGCGCGGTTACCTGCGCCGCATCAGCGGCGAGAGCGTCAACTACGTGAACGCCCCGCTCAACCTCGAGCGCCTCGGCGTGAAGTCCGAGGTCATCAAGTCCACGGCCGACACCGATTACACCGAGTTGATGGAAGTGAAGGCGATCGCCGCCGACGGCACGAGCGTCAGCGCCGCCGGCACGCTCATCGGCAAGGCCAACGCGCCGCGCCTGATCGCGCTCAACGACCGCGAGGTCGAGGCCGCGCCCGCGGGTGCCCTGCTCATTTACGAGAACCACGACGAGCCCGGCATCATCGGCATGGTCGGCACGCTGATGGGCCGCGACCAGGTGAACATCGCGGCCATGTCGCTGAGCCGCAACAACGCCGGCGGCACCGCCCTGTGCGTGTTGAATTTGGACAGCGCGCCCTCGGAGGCGGCCCTTAAGGAGTTGACCAGCCATCGCGCCATCAAGCAGGCTGTGGTGGTCAAACTCTGATGTTTAACGCCTGGTTAGTTAGCTCAGCCCTCATCGGATACATCCTCGGGTCGCTGCCATTTGGCTACCTCGTGGCGCGGGCGCACGGCGTCGATATTTTCAAGGCCGGCAGCGGCAACCCGGGCGCGACCAACGTCAAGCGCGTGCTCGGCGCCAAGGCCGGCAACACCGTGCTGGTGCTCGACATGATCAAGGGCGCGATCGCGACCGGCTGGCCGCTGCTGCCGATGGTGGTCGCGCCGCGACCGATGGTGCTGGCGCTGATCGGCGTGGTGGCGGCCGTGATCGGCCATTCGTTTTCGGTCTTCACCAAATTCCGGGGCGGCAAGGGCGTCGCGACCGCCGCGGGCGGGCTGGTTGTCCTCATGCCGCTGGCCTGCGGCATCGCCGGCGCGACCTGGGTCGTGGTTTTCTATGCTTTCCGCTACGTGTCGCTGGCGTCGATCCTCGCAGCCGTCGCCATCGTCGCGGCCGGCTGGCTGCTGCCGTATCATGTGGCCATCAGCGTGATCGCTTCGGTGCTGGGCGGGTTCGTCATCCTGCGCCACCACGAGAACATCAAGCGGTTGCTGAACGGCACCGAGAACAAGTTTGCCAAGAAACCGCCCGCGCAGGGTTGAACCTCAGAGTGGAAAGCGCTCTGGACTTTAAGGACAGTCGGGCTAGGTTGCCGTTCATGAGCGCGGACAAATCCGAGGCCGTCGAGATGATCAAGAAACTTCCCGACGACGCGACGTTGGAGGACATCCAGCACCACCTCTTTGTGCTCGAGAAGATGAAACTGGGCCAGCAACGTCTCGTCTCCGAGGGCGGCATACCGCAAGCCGTCATGGAGCAGGATCTGGCCAAATGGATTTTGAAGTAGTTTGGTCACCGCAGGTTCGGGACGACCTGCATGGCATTGCCGCCTACATCGGGAAGGACTCGCCGCGCTATGCCTCGGCGGTGATCGAAAGGATTCTCGGAGCGGGGCGCAGCCTGCAGATCCTGCCGTGGCGCGGGCGGGTTGTGCCGGAGATCGGAAGTGAGAACTGTCGGGAGCTTTCATCCACGAATACCGGCTGATCTATGAGATCGGCGACAAGGTTGTCCGCATCATCGCCGTTATCCATGGTCGGCGCCTGCTGGGCGTCATACCGGGACGCTTGGCTGATTGAGCTTTAAGGTCGGCAGCTACATCTGCCGCAAGTGGTTCAACGGTTGGGTTATGACGCGAGGGGTGCACTCGCGCCTTGCCAAACCCCGTCCGGCTGAGCCATTTAACCCGACTCTTTCCATGGCTCTCATTGTCCAGAAATACGGCGGCACCTCGGTGGGTGACGTCGACCGCATCAAGAATGTGGCTTCGCGCATCAAGAAGACCCACGCGGAAGGCCACGGCCTGATCGTGGTGGTGTCCGCCCGGTCCGGCGTGACCAATGAGCTCATCGCTCGCGCCAAGGCCATCAACGACCGACCCGACACCCGCGAGATGGACATGCTGCTGGCCATCGGCGAGCAGGAGACCATCGCCCTGACCGCGATGGCGCTGCACGCGATCGGCGTGCCGGCCGTGTCCTACACCGGCGCGCAGGCGGGCATCCTCACCGACCAGGTTTTCACCAAGGCCAAGATCAAGCAGATCGTGCCCAAGTCGATCCTCAAGGACCTGAAGGAGGGCCGGGTCGTCATCGTCGCCGGCTTCCAGGGCATGAACGAGGCCGGCCAGATCACTACTCTCGGCCGCGGCGGCTCCGACCTGACGGCCATTGCCTTGGCCGCCGCCTGCAAGGCCGACAAGTGCGAGATCTACACCGACGTCGACGGCGTCTACACCGCCGACCCGCGCATTGTGAAGACCGCGCAGAAGATCGAGGAAATCAGCTACGATGAGATGCTCGAGCTCGCGAGCCTCGGTTCGAAGGTCATGCAATCGCGCTCCGTCGAGTTCGCCAAGAAATATGGCGTCGTGTTCGAGGTCCGTTCCAGCTTTAACCACAACCCAGGAACCATCGTGAAAGAAGAAGTCGCCTACATGGAAAAGGTCGTCGTCCGCGGCATCGCCGTCGACAAGGACCAGGCCAAGGTCGTCATCAGCGGTCTGCCGGACAAACCCTCGTCCGCCGCGACCATTTTCACCGCCCTGGCCGAGGCCAGCATCAACGTGGACATGATCGTCCAGAACGTCGCCCACACCGGCGGCGTGGACCTGACCTTCACCGTGCAGCGCGACGATGCGCAGAACGCCGTCAAGGTGCTGCCGCCCGTGCTCAAGAAGCTCGGTGGCGGCGAGGTCAAGGCCTACGACAACATTGCCAAGCTCTCGGTCGTCGGCGTCGGCATGCGCACGCACGCCGGCGTGGCGGCGGCGCTGTTCACCGCCCTCGGCGACCGGGGGATCAACATCCAGCTGATCGGCACCTCCGAGATCAAGATGACTCTCGCGGTGGAACGCGCCAAGGCCGACGAGGCCGTGCGCGCGGCGCACGAAGCATTCGGGCTGTCGAAGTAAACCAGAGGACGAAGGACGGAAGACAGATCTCCGCTTGGTCATTCTGAGCGCAGGGAAGAATCCAATGCGATATGCGCTGGCGGTTATGTTACTGGATTCTTCACTTCGTTCAGAATGACAAACCAGGCAAGCACATGACTTTCTGGTGGCCTGATGCTGGATTCTTCGCTTCGCTCAGAATGACAATTTACGCGGCATGAAATTCGTTTCCACCAGAGGCCAGACCGAGGCACTTAGCTTCACCGAGGCCGTGGCCGTCGGCCTGGCGCCGGATGGCGGGCTGTTCCTGCCGCAGAAGCTGCCGGACCTGACTCCGCACCTGGCGAAGTGGGAAGGGCTCGGCTACACCGACCTGGCGTTCGAGTTCCTGAGTCTGTTCGCCACGGACCTCGAGCCGGCGGTGCTGCGCGATATTGTCCAGCGGACCTACGGCACCTTTGCGCCGGCGGAGACCATCGCCCCGTTGCGGAAGCTCGACGGCAACCTGTATGTCCTGGAACTCTTCCACGGCCAGACACTAGCCTTCAAGGATTTTGCCCTGCAGCTGCTCGGCCACCTCTACGAACACCAATGCGTGGAGAGCGGGCAGGGGATCAATGTGCTCGGAGCCACCTCGGGTGACACCGGCGCCGCCGCCATCCACGGCCTGCTCGGCAAGCCGAAGACCGCCATCTTTATCCTGTATCCCGAGGGACGGGTCTCGCCCTTGCAGGAGCGGCAGATGACCTGCACCGGCGCGGCCAACGTCCATGCGATCGCCATCGACGGCAGCTTCGACGACGCCCAGCGCGTGCTGAAGGAGGTTTTCGCCGACCAGGACTTTGCCGCCAAGCACGGGCTGTCCGCGGTGAACTCCATCAACCTCGCCCGCGTGCTCGGCCAGTGCATCTATTACCTGTCGGCGTGGCTGCGGGTGCCGGCGGCGGAGCGCAGCAATGTGGAATTCGTCGTGCCGACGGGCAATTTCGGCAACGTCTTTGCCGGGTGGCTGCTGGCGCGGATGGGCCTGCCGGTCCGCGGCTTCAAGGTCGCCACCAACCGCAACGACATCCTGCACCGGCTGTTCAACACGGCCGAATACCGCAGCGAGGCCGTGCACCCGAGCCTGGCACCGTCGATGGACATCCAGGTGGCGTCCAATTTCGAGCGCTTCCTCTACTATGCGCTCGATGAGAACCCGACGCGGGTGAAGGCCGTGATGGCGCAGATCAAGGCGACCGGCGTCTACCGGTTCGACGTGCTCAACAAAGCGGCCTTCAGTTCGTCGCGCGCGACCGACGAGGAGATCACCGCCATCATCCGCCAGGTTTACGATCGCTACCACTACATCGTCGATCCGCACACCGCCTGCGCGTTCAAGGAGCTGAACCCGGCGCGCACGAGCGTGGTCCTGGCCACGGCGCACCCGGCCAAGTTCCCCGACGCCATCAAGGCCGCCACGGGGCAGACGCCAACGCATCCGACGCTGGAGGCGCTCAAGGCACGGCCCATCGTGAAGCACCGGCTGCCGGCCGATGCGGCGGCGATCAAAGCGTTCATCGCCCAGCACGCGGTGTGAGCGATACACCATGGGGTCGGCAGGGACGGCCCAGCGGCCCGGTCATCAGCGCAGCTTAAAAATCTGGCATCAGCGCTATAACCTCCGCTGCAAAGCGCGCCCGACGCGCGGGTGCGGCTCGCGAACAAGGCGAAGCCGTGCGTGACTGTCGATATGAGCTTCAAGGATCATTTCTCCACGCAGGCGGCGACCTACGCCAAGGCCCGGCCGACTTATCCGCCGGCGTTGTTCGCGGAGCTGGCCCGGCTGGCGCCCGGCACGGCGCTCGCCTGGGATTGCGGTTCGGGCAACGGCCAGGCCGCCGTGGCGCTGGCCGCGCACTTCGAGCGGGTCGTCGCGACGGAGCCCAGCGCCGCGCAACTGGCCCAGGCGGTCGCGCACCCGCGGGTGCGCTATGTGCAGAGCGCGGAGCTGGCGCCGGGTATCGCGGACGGTTCGGCGGACATCGTGACGGCCGCCCAGGCGGCGCATTGGTTCGACCTGAAGATCTTTTACCCGGAGGTGCGCCGCGTGTTGCGCCCGGGCGGGTTGCTGGCGATCTGGAATTACGGCCTGTGGACCATCGAGCCCACGGTGGACGCCCTGGTGGAGCGGTTCTACAACGGCACCGTCGGTCCCTACTGGCCGCCTGAGCGCAAGCACGCGGAAACGAGCTACCGACTGCTCGAGTTTCCATTCCCGGAGATCCCCCTGCCGAAGCTCAACCTGGAGGTCGATTGGACCGCGGAGGAATTCGCCACCTACCTGCGCACCTGGTCGGCGGTCGCCCGCTACATCAAGGCCCACGGCACCGATCCGGTGACGGCGTTCGAACCCGAACTCAGCAAGGCCTGGGGCGGGGACCGGCGCCGTATCGTCTGGCCGGTGGGCGGCCGGCTCGCCCGGGTGGACGGCTGAGCTGCTGCGGCCAAGGCCTTTGCGCCCCCGGGGCGTTCAAAAATAGGTTCTGACGGTCAGAAATATACCGCGGATTTGCGCTCGCCCCCGGCGCCCGGTTGCACACCTTCACTGGCGTGAAACTTCGCCTTCCGTTTGACCGCATCAACTGGACCAACAGCTCGTTCCTTATCGGCACGACGATTGTGACCCTCACCGGCGTGCCGCTCTACCTCTGGCACTACGGCGTCGATGGGTTCCAAGTCGCGATGTTCTTCCTGTTTTTCATCGCGACCGGCCTGAGCATCACGCTCGGCTACCACCGTCTGTTCGCCCACATGGCCTTCCAGGCCAGGTGGCCGGTGCGGCTGGTCACGCTGATCTTCGGCGCCGCCGCCTTCGAGAATTGCGCGCTCGCCTGGGTTTCCGACCATCGCCGGCACCACAAGCACGTGGACCACGACGATGATCCCTACGACATTTCGAAGGGCTTTTTCCACGCCCACATCGGCTGGATCCTCTTCAAGATCAATCCCGAGCCGCCGTGGGACAACGTCGCGGACCTCCGCAAGGACCCGCTGGTGATCTGGCAGGACCGGTTCTATGTGCTGATCGCCGTGGTGGCCGGTTTCGTGCTGCCCGCCTTGCTGGGCTACTGGCATGGCGGCGCGGCGGGGGCACTCGGCGGATTCCTGCTGGCCGGTGTCGCCCGCGTGGTCGCGGTGCAGCACATGACCTTCTTCATCAATTCGCTCTGCCACACGGTCGGCGACCAACCCTACTCGAACAAGTGTAGCGCCCGCGACAGCTGGTTCATGGCGATCTTCACCTTCGGCGAGGGCTACCACAACTATCACCATGAGTTCCAGCACGACTACCGCAACGGCGTGAAGTGGTGGCAGTGGGACCCGACCAAGTGGACCATCTGGACCCTCGAGAAGGTCCGCCTCGTGGGCGGCCTGCGCCGGGTGCCGGAGGACAAGATTCTGCTCGCGCAGCTGGCCGATGCCCGCCGCCGCCTCGGCGAACACCTGGCCTGCCCGAAGGTCGGCGCCAATGCCCGCCTCCACGCGCTGCTGCAGGCCTCGGACGCCAAGCTGCACGAGCTCGGCGAACGCTGGACCGCCCTGAAGGCGCAGTATGCCGAGAAAGCCGGGGCGATGAAGGCCGAGTATGCCGAGAAGAAGGCCGCCTACGCCGAGCGCGCCTTGCACCAGATTGACGACGCGCGCGCCGCGCTCGCCGAGATGCGCCACGAATTGCGCCAGGCGCTGCATTTGCTGGAACACGCCGCCGCCGCGGCTTGAGGATTCAGCAGATTGCAATTGTAGGGCGGGATCGCTGATCCCGCCCTTTTTATTGGGTCTATTCGGAAGCCGGGAGACCAGGGGATTCTCCGCAGATGAACGCGGATGAAACGATTCGGATCAATCCGCGTTGATCCGCGTTATCCGCGGGAATGCATTGTTCACAGCAGAGGCGCCAGCAGCCGGGCGATTTCCTCGGCGATGGTCGGAATCAGGCGGCGCCCGGGACGCGGCTCGGGCATGGGCTTCGCATGGGCGAAGATGTCCTTCATCCACCGGCCGATCGCCTCGGCGTCGGCGGGCGAGTAGGTGATGGCCCCGACCTCGAAGTTCAGGAATAGGCTGCGCAGGTCCATGTTGGCGGAGCCGAAGAGCCCGGTCTGCCCGTCGACGAGCAGCATTTTCGCGTGGTTCATCCCCGGGCCGTAGAACAGCACCTTGACGCCCGCGGCCTGCAGGCCGCGCAGGTAATAGCGGCGGGCGAGATCGGTGACGGGGTGGTTGGACTTGGCCGGCACGACGAGGCGGATGTCGACGCCGGCGCGCGCCTGCACCAGCAGCGAGCGGAACAGCACTTCATCGGGGATGAAATAAGGCGTGACGATCCACACGCTGCGCTCGGCCTGCTGCACGAGGGAGAGGATGCCCTCGTAGAGCGGGTCGCCGGCCACGTCGGGGCCGCTGGCCACGATCTGCACCTCGCTGTCGCCGGCCGCCGCGGGCGCTTCCGCGGGCAGTTCCTTTTGCAGCTCGGCGAGCGGCTGGCCGCTGGCAAAGGCCCAGTCGGAGAGGAAGATCTCGTCCAGCAGGCGCACCGCCGGGCCTTCGACGACCCCGCCGAGGTCGCGCCAGCGGCGCTTCAGCGGTGTGGGCCCCATGTATTCGACGGCGAGGTTGCGGCCGCCCAGCGCGGCCACGCGGTGGTCGAAAATCGCGATCTTGCGGTGATTGCGCAGATTGGCGGAATGGGGAGACTGCAGCGGCATCACCGGCATGAACTTCACCACCTCGCCGCCCGCCTGCCGGATTGGATCACAGAAACCCCCGCTGGTCAGGAAGCAGCCGAGCCCGTCGAGCAGCAGCCGGACCTTGACGCCCTCCCTGGCGCGCTGGGCGAGGAGTTTGACGAGGCGTCTGCCCACGGCGTCGCGGCCGAGGATGAAGGTCATCAGGTGGATGCTGTGCTGGGCGTGGCGGATGCTGTGTTCGAGCCGTTCGAAGGACTCCTCGCCGGAAGTGAGGAAACTCACGCGGTTGCCGCCGACCGGCGGGCAGGCGCCGCTGCGCGTGAAGACGCGGGCGGCAAAATTCTGCTCCGCGGTGGCAAAGGGCGTGATGGTGGGAGTGGGATAGAGCCGGGCTTTTTTCTCCGCCAGTTTCCGCAGCTTGCGGCCGCCGAACATGAGGTAGAGGGGCACGCCGACGTAGGGCACGAAAGCAATGGCGAAGAGCCAGGCGAAGGTGTTGCCCGGCTGCTTGCGCTGGCTCATCAGGCGGGCGATGGCAAAGAAAGCCAGGAGGAAGCCCACGACCGTGAGCAGGTGCGGCAGGACGCCGTTGATGAACGGGTGCTCCAAGAGGGCGTCGTAGTATTGCCTCAGCGTCTCCATCGTGCGGCTAGATTTGCAGTGATTGGCCGGTTGGCAAGCGACGGAGTTGCAGCAAGGTAGGGCGAATCCTCCGGATGAGCCGCGGCTCGTCGGGACGACTCACCCTACCGCGTGCACATTTGCAAAAAACCGCTTGGCAAAGCCCGAAACCGCCCCATACCTTCACCTTTCGTTTGCTTGATGGTGGAGTATCCAAGTGGCCAAAGGACGTTGACTGTAAATCAATTCGGCTCTTGCCGTTCACTGGTTCGACTCCAGTCTCCACCACCAATTTGCGAAAGTCCCGCTGCCTGAAAGGGTAGCGGGATTTTTCGTGTCTGCCATTCCACGGCGAGGTCGCCGTGGCTCCAGTGGCGATCTGAATGGAGTGCAGGCGACCTCGCCTGCGGGGGCTGTCAGATCACCCCGGCTTCCCGGAAGCTGTAGTAGCCGCGCCCTTGTGGATCGGCGCCGGACCGGCCGACGATCACGTGGTCGAGCAGCTCGATGTCGACGGCCTTGGCGGCATCGCGGAGCTGGCGGGTCACCTGCACGTCGGCGGCGCTGGGAGCCGGATCGCCACTGGGGTGGTTGTGGACGCAGACGACGGCCGTGGCGCCCTGCCGGATGGCCTCGCGGAAGACCTCGCGCGGGTGGGCGAGCGAGCTGGTGGCCGTGCCGGAGGTGACCTCGACCTGCTTCAGGAGCCGGTTCTTGCGGTTCAGGCAGAGCACCCAGAATTTTTCGACGGCCAGTCCGGCAATCTGCGCTTTGAAATGGGCGTGAATGAGCTCGGGGCGGTTGAGCACCTCGTCCTCCGGCTCGGCACCCTTCGCCAGGCCGCGGCGCACGATTTCCATGACCGTGACCAGCTGCAGGGCCTTGACGCGGCCGATGCCGGTCAGCCGGCGAAAGTCGGCCTCGTTCCACTTGATCAGGGCCGCGAGCGAGCCGGCCTCGGCGATGAGCCGCTGGGCGATGCTGATGACGTTGTGCCCCCGGCTGCCGCTGCGGAGGAGCATGGCGAGCAGCTCGGTGTCACTGAGCGCGGCCGGGCCGAGTCGCTCCAAGCGTTCCTGCGGCCGGTCGGTGACCGCAAGATCCCTGACGCGGAGGGGTGGGTAGGATTCGTCGCTCATGGGCCGGGGCGCTTCGCCCGCTGGCCCGCGAGCTAGAGCACTTAGAAGTGCTTCACGTAGGCGTTGCGTCGGAGCTTCTCGAGCCAGCGCTCGGTGGCTTGCCGGGAACCCTGCTGGACGAGCGCTTTCTCGATATCAGGGCGGACCTCGTCGAGGGGAAGAATACCGGCGTGCTTGCGGTCCTCGGCGAAGAAGATGAACGCGCCCTCGGGCATGATGAGCGGCTCGCTGCGCTGGCCCTTCTCCAGGTTGAAGATCACATCACTGAATTCCTTGCGCAGGTCGGAGCGGCGCTGCCAGCCCCAGTCGCCGCCCTTGCCCTTGCGTGAGTCCTGGCTGTATTTGCGGGCGACGTCGCCGAAATCCGCGCCGGCGGCCAGCTCGGAGACGATGGTGTTGGCCTTGTTGCGGAGCACATCGTCCGAGTCACCGGCGGCGCGGGTGACCTGGATGAGGCGGAGCTGCACGCTGTCTTCCTGATAGAAGCGGTCCTTGTTCTCGGCGTAGAAGGCCTCGATCTTCACCGGGCTGATGGTGCTGGCCGACTTGGCCTTCTGCTGGCGCATATAGCCGTAGATCATGTCATCCTCCTGCTCCTTGCGGTAGTCCTTCTGCGAGATGCCGCGGGAACGGAGGTAGGCGAGGTATTTGCTGCGGTCGCCGTCGAACTGGGTGATGATGGTCTCGGACACGGCGTTGTCCACGTAGCTGGCCGGGACCTGGCGCTTCTCGTCCGAATGGAAATCCTTGATGATCAGGACGCGGTCGATGAGGTTCTGAACGACGTCCTCCTGCAGGGCCTCCAGCTTCTCGTTGAATTCCTTCTCGCTGCGGCTCTGTTTCTGGATCTCGGGGACCAGCGGGCCGATTTCGCGCCGGATGTCGTCCACTGTGATGATATGATCCTCCGCAATGGCCACTATGCCGTTGGCGTAGCGCATGTTAAGACTATCCGGCGGCGTCTGGGCGATCTGGCCACGGGCGGCGATCAGGCCTAGGAAAAGGCCGGCGCAAGCAAGCAGGGATGTGGATAGAACGCGGGGGCGTCGAAGACTCATGGAGTGGGTAGATTCTGCAGGAAAATAATTATTTCCCTCAACCTTGCAAGGGGGGTGGGTGCGGTCAAGCGGGGAAAGCGGCTGCTCAATTGGATGAAATCGTCGCGCCGGCCCGAATTGCGGAGGCATTTCAGCCGGCTGCCTTGCGTCTCGACTGACAAAACGCCCTTTTGTTCCGCCCGCACCCGGATTTCCGTGACCAGCAACAGGGCCTTCACGGGCTCGGTGAACTTGCCGAACCGGTCGCGCAACTCGGCCTCGAGCTCCTTCACCTGCTTGGGATTCTCGGCCAGGGCCAGCCGGCGGTAAAAGTCGATGCGCAGCCGCGTCTCGCCGATATAGCCCGCCGGCAGGCGCGCCTGGATCCGGTCGATCTCGCCCTCGATGCGTTCCGTCTGCTTCAGCGCGGAGAAGCTGTCGGTGGCCCCGGCGCGTGCGCGCTCCGACTCGGCGCCCTCGCCGACGAAGACGAAGTCGAGTTTCACATTGGCGCGGACGAGCGCGGCGTGCTTCTCACCCTTCAACCGGGCCACGCTCTGGCGCAGCAGCTGGCAATACAGCTCGAAGCCCACGCCCACGATGTGGCCGCTCTGTTCGGCCCCGAGCAGGTTGCCGGCGCCGCGCAGCTCAAGGTCGCGCATGGCGATGCGAAACCCCGCGCCGAGCTGGTTGTGCTGGCGCATGGCGCTCAGCCGCTGCCGGGCGACGTCCAGCAGCCGCGTGTGCCGGTGCAGCAGCAGGTAGGCGTAGGCCTGGTGCTTGAACCGGCCGACGCGCCCGCGCAGCTGGTAAAGCTGCGAGAGGCCGAAGCGGTCCGCGCCTTCGATGATGAGCGTGTTGCAGTTCGGAATGTCGAGACCGCTCTCGATGATCGTGGTGCAGACGAGCACCTGGTATTGGCCGGCGACGAAGTCGGTCATCATCCGCTCGAGGCCGTCGGCCCCCATCTTGCCGTGGCCGACGCCGACCGTGACGCCGGGCAACAGGTCGCGCAGGCGCGCCGCCACGAGGTCGATGCTCATGACGCGGTTGTGGAGATAGAAAACCTGTCCCCCGCGGCGGAGCTCGTGCTGGATGGCCTCGACGACCAGCTTCTCGTCATAGCTCTTGACGATGGTCTGGATCGGCAGCCGGTTGGCCGGCGCCGTCTCGATCGTGCTGAGGTCGCGCGCGCCGGTGAGCGCGAGGTAGAGAGTGCGGGGGATCGGCGTGGCGCTCATCGAGAGCATGTCCACGTGGGCGCGCCAGCGCTTGAAGACCTCCTTGTGTTTCACGCCGAAGCGCTGTTCCTCGTCCACGATGACGAGGCCGAGGTCCTTGAACTTCACGTCGTCCTGCACCAGTCGGTGCGTGCCGATGAGGATGTCGATCTTGCCCTCGGCCAGCGCGGCGAGGATGCCTTCCTGCTCCTTGCGGGTGCGGAAGCGGCTGAGCATCTCGACCGCCACCGGGTAGCCGGCCATGCGCTCGCGGAAGGTGTTTAGGTGCTGCTGCGCCAGCACGGTGGTCGGCACGAGCACGGCGACCTGCTTGCCGCCCATGACGGCCTTGAACGCGCCGCGGATGGCGACCTCGGTTTTGCCGAAGCCGACGTCGCCGCAAAGCAGCCGGTCCATCGGCCGCGTGCGTTCCATGTCCGCCTTGAGGTCGGTGATGGCCTTGGCCTGGTCGCGGGTCTCGGCAAAGGGGAAGGCCGCCTCGAATTCGCGCATCCAGACGTTGTCCGCGGCGAAGGCGTGACCCGGCTGCGCCTCGCGCTGGGCCTGGATGGCCAGCAACTCGGCGGCGAGATCGAGCGTCGAGCGTTCGGCCGACTGGCGGGCTTTTTCCCAGCGGCCCGAGCCGACGCGCCCGAGCTGCGGCTTCGTCTTGGTCAGACCGACGTAGCGGCTGATGAGGTGCGATTCCTGCAGCGGCACGTGCAGCGTGACCTTGTCATCGAACTCCAGGGAGATGACCTCGCGGATGCCGTCGGCGGTCTCGAGTTTCGTCAGGCCGCGGTATTGCGCGATGCCATGCTGCAAGTGCACCACGAAGTCGCCCTCAACGAGCTCGGAGAAGTCGAGCAACTGGTCCACGGCCGAGGTGGCGGCAATGGCGCGTTTGGCGATGGTGCGGCGCGCCCGTTGGCGGCCGAAGATCTCGGTCTCGCTGACGACGACCAGTCCGGTGGGTAGGGCGCGGACTCCGCTCCGCGCCGCCGCGGTCCCGGCGGGCAGCGGAGTGCCCGCCCTACCTTCACGCAGCGTCAGCCGGAATCCCTCGGTCAGGGAACCGCGCAGGAAGCGTGGCTTGATCTTCTTCAGGGCGGCATGTTCGGCGAGGAGTTCGCGGATGCGCTGTTCCTCGCCCTCCTTGGAGACGACAAAGTCCACGGCGTAGCCCGCGTGCTTCCAGTCGGCGACCTTCTCGAGAAACTGCCGGCGCGCATCCTCCTCGGCGGCCAGCCGCTCGTGTGCGAGCAGGCGCTCCTCGGGATAAGCGCGGTGGTGCGAGAGGGATTCCGTGTCCCAAGTCTCCTCGTGTGCGGCCGCATCGAACAACCGGCTGGCCAGGTCGAGGTCGCTGATGCCGAACAGGCGGGCGGCGGCCTGTGGGAGTTTTTCCAGGATGGGTAGGGCGAGTCGTCCCGACGAGCCGTCAGCCCGCGGCTCATCCGGAGGATTCGCCCTACCAGCATCCGGTGCCAGCGTATCGAACAACTCCTCCAGTGCCTTGGGCTCGAGCAGCGCGGCGTGGGTGGCCGGGCTCAGGTAATCCAACAGGGTGGCTGACAGGCCCGACGTGTGCAGTTTCGGCGCCGCGGTGAGAATGACGCGCTCGACCGATTCGCCCGAGCGTTGGGTGACGGGGTCGAGCGTGCGGATCTCCTCGAGGGTGTCGCCGAAGAAATCCAGCCGGTAGGGTTGGTGAGCGGTGATGGGGTAGACGTCGACGATGCCGCCGCGCACGGCGTATTGACCCGGGGCCTCGCAGACCGCCTCGCTGTCGTAGTCAAAAGAGCTGATCAGGTCGAGCAGGGCCTGAAAGGAGCGGTGCTCGCCGCGCACCAGTTCCGCCTCGCGAGTGGCGAAGTCGGCCAGGGGAGGCACGGGCTGGAGCAAGGCGGCCGGTGTCGTAAGCACGAGCAGCGTGCCGGACTTGGCCGAGGCGTTCCTGAGCCCGCGCAACCGGCTCAACACCGCGAGCCGGTCACTGGCGGCGTTGAAGGCCTCGCGCATCTCGCCGGTCTGCGCCTCGGGGAAGGACAGGATCTCCAGCGGCACCTTGCCGGCGTTGGCCGCATGAAAAAGCGCGATGTCTTCCGCCAGCGCGTCGTTTTTTTGCGCCTCCTCGTGGATGACCAGCCAGACCGGCGCCGGATGTTGCCGGAGCAGTTCCGCGAGGGCATGGGTCTGCGCTGCCGGGCAAATGCCGGTGAGTTTGGTGCGCGGAACGGAATTGGCAGATGACAAAACTATCGCGGAAACGCGGAAGGACGGAAGGAAGTCCAGTTTTCCGGGCAGCGCAATTCCGCGCTGCCGTTATTTCGTGTTTCCGTGATTTTCCTGGCGCAGGGTGAGCAGGGCGGTGCGGGCGGCGATCTCCTCGGCAACCTTTTTGGACGGTCCCGTGCCGGTGCCCAGCTGGCGGTCGTTCAGGAACACGGCGACGGCGAATTCGCGGGCATGGCGCGGGCCGGTGGTGGCGGTCACCTCGTAGCGCAGGGCGGTGTTGCCATGCACGGGCTGGATCAGCTCCTGCAGCCGGCCCTTGGGGTTCTCGGCGTCCTCCGTGGCGGCCAGCCGCGCGGCGAGCGGGCCATACCACGCCAGCACCCGCGCTCGGGTCGTGGCGAGGTCGCTGTCGAGATACATGGCGCCGACCAAGGCCTCGAAGGCGTCCTCGAGGATCGAGGCGCGGCCGCGGCCGCCGGTGTCCTCCTCGCTTTTGCTGAGGCGCAGGGCGTCGTCGAGCCCGAGGTCGCGGGCCATCTGGGTGAGAAAGCCGCCCTGGGACAGCACGGCGCGGCGGCGGCTGAGCACGCCTTCGCGCTCGGCCGTGAATTCGCGAAAGAGGGCGTCGGTCAGGATGAACTGGAGCACGGAGTCGCCGAGGAACTCGAGCCGCTGGTTGTGTGGGCCGGCGGCCGGGTGGTCCTGCAGGTAGGACGGATGAGTCAACGCCTCCAGCAGGAGCGCCGTCGAGCGGAACTCGTAGCCGAGGCGTTGCTGGAGGGCGGCGAGCTTCTGCAGCATGGGCTCAGGAGCTCGCGCTCGTGTAGCGGCGCAGGCCGCGGTGAAAAAGGATGACGGCCAGGGTGAACCAGATGACAGTGATCCCCAGCAACCAGCCGATGACGCGGAGATCGAAGCCGTGCAGGAGGGTGCTGGCGGGGGCGTTGCTGACCACCACGACGGGCAGGATCCAGACGAACGCGACCTGGGCCAGGCCCTTGAAGGCGGCCCGGGGCAGGCGGGAGAATTCGCTGAGCGTGAAGTAACTGCCCTCGATGCCCTGCGCGCTCGTGATCCAGAAGGCCGGGGCGATGCACAGCACCAGCATGCTGTAGTGGATGATGACGCCGCAGGCCACCAGCAGGGCGTAAAGGGCGATGTCGGTCAGGCCCGGGTGCAGGTTCAGCTGGCGGGCGGAATAGATGACCACGCCCAGCGCGACGAACGAGTTCATCAGGCCGTCGGGATCGAGCTTGCGGGTGGTGGCCATGAACATGACGTTGCCCGGCTGCGCGAGGAAGAAGTCGAAGCTGCCGCTGCGGATGTTGCGGCCCATCTCGAAGATGCTGCTCCAGAAAAAGCCCATGAGGTAGCGCTGGATGAGCAGCGAGGTGCCGACCAGCAGCATCATCTCGTATTTGGTCCAGCCGGCGACCGTATCGGTGTGCCGGTAGATGACCGAGATCATCAGCAGGTTCACCGACATCCAGAACAGCTCCACCAGCGCCCAGATGAAGAAGTCGCCGCGGAACATCAGCGTCCGCACGATCGAGTAGCGGGCGGAGGTGAGCCAGATGCGGGCGTAGTGGACGAGGCTCATGGGTCAGCCGCCGACGGCGGTGTGCAGGCGCAGGCCGCGGTGCCAGAGGAGCTGGCCGACGGCGAGGATGATCACGACCCAGCAGGCCTCGATGCCGAGGCCGGTCAGGGCGGCGGCGGGGTCGTTGAGCCGGCCGGTGAAGATCGCGACCGGAAAATACATCTGGTAGTAATACGGCAGGTATTGCGAAAGCCGGAAGAGCCAGCCGGGCAGCAGGTCGAGGGGGAAGATCTGGCCGCCGAGCACCGACTCGATCGCCATGGAGAGGATCACAAGGCCCTGGATCTCGAGGAACCAGAAGCTCATCATCCCGAAACAATACGCGATGCCGAACTGGATGAGCGCGGACATGGCCAGCGCGGGCAGGCCGATGCCGAGGCGCCAGGCGTCGAGCGGCACGGTGAGGTGCGCCTGGAGCAGGGGGAAGAGCACGACCAGCGGCACCAGGATGAGCAGGCCGGTGACGAGCCGCGCCGCCAGGTAGATGCTGAAGCGGTAGGCGAAGTAGTTCACCGGCTTCAGCAGGAACTGGTTGATCAGGCCGTTGCGGATCTCCTCGCTGATCTGGTAGTCCTCGTTGAACGCACCGATCATGAACTGCACGATGATGAGCGCGACGAAGTAGGTGAAGGTCTGGGCGAAGCTGAAGCCGCCGATGACCGGGCTCCCGGCATAGGCCGAGCCCCACAGGATGAACACCACGATGAGGTGGAAGAACGAAAAGAACCCGCGGATGGCGAAGTTCACCCGGTAGACCAGGTTGCTCTGCAGGCCGACGGAGAACGCGGCGCGGTATTTGTTCAGGGTGGCGAGCACGGGAGGGGGAGCTAAGCCGTAACCGGCGCGGGCGCAACTAGGCTCCGCCGTTCTCCTTCAGTCCAAAACGCTCCGCGACCTCCTTGCCGAGGGCGCGGTAGGCGGTGGCACCGGGGCCGTGCGGGTCGTAGGCGAAGATGGGCTTGCCAAAGCTGGGCGCCTCGCTGAGCCGGACCGTGCGCGGGATGAGCGTGTCGAAAATCTTGTCCGGCAGGTGCGAGCGCACCTCCTCGACGACCTGCTTGGCCAGGTTGATGCGGCTGTCATACATCGTCATGATGATGCCGCCGACATCGAGGGTGGGGTTGACGCCGGCGTTCTTCAGGCGGTCGACGACCTTCAAGATCTGGCCGAGACCCTCGAGGGCCATGTATTCGCACTGGAGGGCGATGAGCAGATGGTCGGCCGCGGCGAGGGAGTTCATCGAGAGCATGCCGAGCGCGGGCGGGCAGTCGATGATGATGGCCCGGTAGCCGCCGGAGCTGCGCAGCGGCTCGAGCACCGTGCGGAGGCGCATGAGGTAATTCGGTTGCTGGGCCAGCTCGATCTCGATGGCGGCGAGGTCCACCTCGGACGGGATCAGCGCGAGGTGGGGCCACTGCGTGGGCGTCAGCATCTCGAAGGCGCTGCCTTCGCCGTGCAGCGGACGGTAAAGGCTCTTGCCCTCAAACTTCTCGACCCCGAGGGCGCTGGTGGCGTTGGCCTGCGGGTCGAGGTCCACGACGAGGGTGTGGATCTTGCGCTCGGCGAGGGCGGCCGCGAGGTTGACCGCGGTGGTGGTCTTGCCGACGCCGCCTTTCTGGTTGGCGATGGTGAAAACGGTGCAGGCCATGCGCAATTAACCGGAAAGAACTCGCCCTAGTCTAGCGAGAAGTGGCGGGTCGGGGCGGATCGACCCGGTTGCCCGGGCGGGTTTCGGTCCTCGCCAGGGCGCTATTTCGCAAAAAAGGCCGCCTCCTTGCGGAGACAGCCTTGGATCCAAGTGCAAAAGCGTCGGGTTACGGAGCGTAGGTCACGGTGCGGGCCCCGGCGACGCCGGAGATCGTGATCGTCACGCCTTGGGTGAAGCCGGCCGGGTAGGACTCCTGCGCGACCGTGTTGATGGCCTTCACGTAGTTCGTCGCGCCGATGAGGCTCGTCGAAGCAACGGTGGAGACACCGTTCTCCAGGAAGTATTGGTCGGCGGCCGCCGACAGCTGGCGGGCGTTGTTGAGGACCGTTTTGTCCTGCGAGGACTGGCGGACCTTCTGGAACGCGGGAATGGCCATGGCGGCCAGGAGGCCGATGATGACCACGACGATCATGATTTCAACGAGCGTGAAGCCCTTGGTGGAACGGATATGCATATTATTGTGTAGTTGCGGATGGGTTAAAACGGGCGAGACATTCGCGGAATGTGACTGGTGACATGGATAGAGCAACTAAGTTACGTCCCCGAAAACGCTTTAGGCGCATCTTTCTAAGATAACAGGGCCCAAAGACCGTGAAGAGAGAGTCTTTCAGTCGACTAATTCGGCCGTGAGCCGCGAATGTCCGCTTTTTTGCGAACACGCCTTGGAAGGTGGAGGTGCGGGCGGAACCGGCGGCCAACGGTGAAGAAGAGACGTGATCGCTTGACAAACGCAGTCAGTCAAAATTGGTGTGTCAAGAATCAGCCCAAAGCCGAGCGCACCCAGACCAGAGCAGGCGAAGGTCAATCGGCTGAAGAGTTCAGTGGCAACCACACCCGGGCATGAAGCGTGTTGCACAATTTGGCTTGAGCCTGCTTCAGGCGCACTTCTTATCGGGTTTCTTTGCGTAAGAATATCTCCATCTTCTGCCTCGTGATTGCCTGGCTGTGTGCCAACGGCGCAGTGTGGAACGTGGTGCAGGTAGTGGCATGGAGTAAGATGTATCTGGACTATGCGCGTGTGTTGCCGGCGCGGATCGCGCTTAGCAAAACCTTTGATCCCAGCAAGCCCTGCGAATTGTGCAAGGTGGTGCGTCACGCCGAGGAATCAGCCCGGGGCCAATTGCCGCGCGATGCCGAATTGAAGGGTGGAGTGGAGAAAGTGCACCTTATCGCCGAAGGCGAGCCGGACAGTGTGCTGGCCGCGCCAACTTTGGCTTGGCCGCATAGCGGCAACCAAGCCGGGATTGAGCGCACTGGGCGTGTGCCCCTGCCGCCGCCGCGAGTCTGACGTTTCACCGTCCCCCTCGGCGGCACTATCGGTGCCGCTTTGTCCACGCCTCTATTTCCCGTTCCGGGACGCGTAGCAATGCACGCGCATATTATTCATTTTCGGTCTTACACATTCTTGGATGAAATCTTTTTCACGTCTCCTCCTTTGCCTCGCCTCTGTTGGCGGGGTATCCACCACGTTGGCCTGCTCCGAATGCGGGTGTTCTCTCAGCTCCGATTGGGCCGCACAAGGCTATGGCATGTTGCCCGGATTCGAAGCCGGCCTGCGCTACGAATACTTTGATCAGTCCGTTTTACGCTCCGGCACCGACTCGGTGAACCGGGCAGCACTAACATTTCCCAATGAAAGCGAAATTCAGCAACACACCGTCAACCGCAATACCTGGCTGGACCTGAACTATGGGATTGGTTCGTCATGGGCTTTCGTTCTGTCCGTGCCTTACCATGACCGATTCCACACCACCATTGCCGCCGGCGACAGGGAGGTTTCCACCTCCCAGGCCAGTGGGCTCGGTGACGTCCGTTTGCTGGTGCGCTACCAACGGCCAGGATTGCGGGAAAGCCTTGGGTTCCAATTCGGACTCAAACTGCCCACCGGTAACTTTACGCAAAACTTTGCCGCGGGTCCGCAGGCCGGCAACGCACTCGACCGGGGCCTGCAACTGGGCACCGGGACAACCGACCTGTTGGTGAATGCGTCCTGGTTCCGCCGACTCGCACCTGAATGGAGTCTGTTTGCCCAAGTACAGGTTGATCAGCCATTGGCCGCCCGAGACGGCTTTGTTCCTGGCACCAGCGTAGGCTTCAACAGTGGCATTCGTTGGCTGAATACAGGGAGGATCACCCCGCAGCTTCAGGTGAATCTCAAGGCCGAGTCTCGGGAACACGGCTCCAATGCCGACACCGCAAACAGTGGTGGCGTCTTCGCCTATCTCAGCCCCGGGGTGACCGCCGAAGTGACAGAAAATGCCAGTGCTTTCGCCTTCGTTCAGGTGCCGGTTTATCAGCGCGTCAACGGCCTGCAACTAGAGCCCAAATGGCTTTTGTCGTTCGGGCTCCGTTGGAAACTCTGAGCAATTCCTCAATCAGAGTGGTGCGGCGGTAGCTCCGATGCTATCGCCGCTTACCTCTTACTGCTTGCGTGGACCTTAGCCAGCAGCCGGCAACGGCAGCGGAATCACCTGCGCGGCCTTCGCGTCGCGTTCGTAGTCCTCCAACGGTGACAGCCTGACCCGGGCTCGCTTCGCGTAAGCCCGGTGCACGGCCTTGCTGTTGTGACCCAGGGCCAACGGCGCGAACCGTTCGGGGTAGCCAACCGCCTTCGCCCGATCCGCCCAGGCGTAGCGGTAGCTGTGCAAGGTCACCGCTGGTTCTTCAGGAAGGATTCGACCTCATCATGCGACCCGCAAAGGTGGAAAACGAGGGCCGGTCCCTCGCGCTGGAAAATAAGCCTCAAGTCCAGCCCGCAGCGGCATTCCATGAACGGCCGGATGCGTCTTAGTCCAAGACCGGCGTGCAGGTGAGGCTGCCCATAGGCAACAGCCGCCGCCTGCATGGCTGCCAGGATTTCCGCCCGGCGAGCGGCTGGGATGCTTTTGAGAAAACGCGGCGTCGCCAGCAACCTCATGGGGCGAGGTCGGCCACATCGGTAATCTCGCGCAGTTTGCCCGTGCGCCGGGCGCGGGCCGTGTCTTTGCTCATGGCCGCGCCCGCCTTGGCGCTTTGGGCGGAACTAAGCCCGTATTCTGAGGCAAAGTAGCCCGCATCTGACTCAGAGACGGCAAAGGGGATGCCGCGGCGATTGACGAGCTGAGTCAAAGCCATGGAGACGAACGAACCTGCGTCCAAGCCAAGGCCCTTGAGGACAGCGTCGCTCTTCTTCTTCAGGTTACGATCAATGCGGGCTCGGAATTGAACAGTTGCCATGGCTCAGAAGTGCTCAAACGGGCCCAATGTGTCAAGTGACGCGTGCAAGGAGCGGGAACAGACTCGACCGACGACGGGTATGGGCAAGGGATAATGGCCGCTGCGCCATGTTTTTTCGTAATCTTCCAGCGGAGGCAGCGTGATCTGGGCCCTTCTCGCATATCTCGCAAACTGGACTGGGCACGAAGGGCTTATAATCAACGATGAAGCCCTGCTCCTTCTAGCGGGCAGGTTAGTTCCCGTTACGCCAGGTTCTCCAAGAGTAGAGAACCTGGTGTCCGTTTTGGTGTCCGTTGCCGCCTCGCCACCTTGTCCGCCTTCGCCTTTTAGGCTTCAGCGAGGCACTTATCGGCTTCCGATAAGTGGAGGTGCGGGGCGGAATCGAACCGCCGAATAGAGCTTTTGCAGAGCTCGGCCTTACCACTTGGCTACCGCACCGGAGCAAAACGAGCGGGCAACTTGGGTCAAAAAATCGCGTTCCGCAAGAACTGAAATACCGGGGTGGGCCGGCTCGGATTTACCCGCCCGGAGCGACTTTTTCGTCCTCGGATTTCAGCGTGGGCAGGGGCGGCACCGTGCGCAGCGCCGGCAGGGCCAGCGTCACGACCACGACGACCAGGATGGTGCCGACTCCGCCGCCGGCCGCCGCGGCCACCGGGCCGAACAGGGCCGCCGCCAGGCCGGCGCGCAGTTCGGAAATCTCGTTCGAGGAGCCGATGAACAGCTGGTTGAACGCCGTGACCCGACCGCGCAGCGCGTCGGGGGTCATCAGCTGCACGAGGGTGTGGCGGACGACGACGCTGAAATTGTCGCACACGCCGCTGAGGTAGAGGGCGAGGAGCGACAGCCAGAAATGGGTGGAAAGGCCGAACAGCACGATGGCGGCGCCGAAACCGGCGACCGACCAGAGCATGCCGAGGCCGGGGCGTTTCGCGGGCGGCAGGTGCGTGACGAGGAAGGCCATGGTGATGGCGCCGAGGGCGGGCGCGGCGCGCAGCCAGCCGAGCCCGGCCGGGCCGACGTGCAGGATCCGGTCGGCGTAGATGGGCAGCAGCGCGACCGCACCGCCGAGCAGGACGGCGAACAGGTCGAGCGAGATGGCCGCGAGGATGGGCTGGCGTTGCCAGATGAAGCGCACGCCCGCGAACATGTCGGGCTCCGGCCCGGCGGCGGTCCGGCGCGGGGCCGCGTGGTGTTGCACCCCGCGCAGCAGCAGGGCGAAGGCGACCGCGGCGATGAAATCGATCAGGTAGACGGCGTCGAAACCGGCGCCGGCGACAAGGAAGCCGCCGAGCGCGGGGCCGATCACGGTGGAGAGTTCGAAGGCACTGGCACTCCAGGTGACGGCGTTGCTCACCGCGCTGGTCGGCACGAGCAGCGGCACCAGCGCCGCCCGGGCGGGATTGCCCAGCACCCGGGCGATGGATTGGAGGAACAGCAGGGCGAAAATGACGGGCAGCGCCGGGTCGGTGAAGTGCAACGCCGCCGGGTCGGTGTGATGTTCGAACACCAGCGCGATGGACCGGAGCAGGCTGTTGGCTCCCCGCAGCGGGGCGAGGTCCGGCAGCGCCGCGTGGTAGCGGCTGACCAGCAGCAGCGCCAGGGAGAACAGTCCCGAGGCCCCCATGGTCCAGGCCACGAGCCGGCGCCGGTCAAGCCGGTCGGCGAGCACCCCGGCGGGCAGCACGAGCGCGATCAGGGGAATGACGTTCACCAGCCCGACCAGGCCGAGCGCGGTGGCGGAATTAGTCCACCGGTAGATTTGCCACGCGATGGCGACGCTCATCGCCTGCCGGCCCGTGTTGGAGAGGAAAAATCCGACGAGGTAGCGCGAGTAGCCGGGATGGCGCATCGCGGCGTAAGGATCGCGCCTGCCGGCGCTCATATCGCGGCGCTCGCCGTCTCTGTCCGCGGGAAGGGAGGATTGGTCTGGGTCTGCGAGACCGGCAGATAGATATGGAAGGTGGAGCCCCGGCCCGCGGTGCTGGTGACCTGGAGCGCACCCTGGTGCGTGCGCACGATGCCCAGGACGGCGGCCAGGCCCAGGCCGCGGCCGGTGAATTTGGTGGTGAAGAAGGGGTCGAAGATCCGCGCGAGCACCTCGGGCGGCATGCCACAGCCGGTGTCGGAAATTTCCATGCAGGCGTATTCGCCGGGCGCGAGCTCGGCGACCGGCCCGGAATCCAGGGCGCCGGGCCGGGGCAGGGTCACCACGGTGGTGGCGAGGCGGATGGTGCCGGGGTTGTTTTCGCCGAGGGCTTCGGAGGCGTTGATCACCAGATTCATGATGATCTGGCGGAGCTGGGAGGCGTCGCCCTCGATGGCCGGCACGGCCGGAGCCAGGGCGAACTCGAGCCGCGCCTGCTTGCTGATGGAAAGCTCCAGCAGCCGGGTGGTCTCGGTGACGAGTTCGTTGAGGCTGAGGCGGGTGAGGGAGAAGCGGCCCTTGCCGGCGTAGGCCAGCAGCTGGCGGCAGAGTTCGGCGGCGCGGTTGGCGGCGGTGACGATGCTGTCGAGGCGGGCGGCGTTGACGGGGGTCTCGGCGGCTTCGAGGCGGGCGAGTGAGGCATTGCCCAACACGACACTCAGGAGGTTGTTGAAATCGTGGGCGATGCCGCCGGCCAGCACGCCGAGGCTTTCCAGCTTCTGGGTCTCCTGCATCTTCTGCTCCAGCCGGTCCGCCGTCTCCTCGGCCAGTTTGCGCGCCGTGATGTCGGTGTGCGTGCCGGTGATGCGGAGCGGGTTGCCGGTCGCCGGATCGCGGGCGACGACCTTGCCGCGGTCGAGGATCCATTTCCACTCGCCGGATTTGGCCCGCATGCGGAATTCGTGGGCGTAGTGGTCCTTGCCCTCCTCCATGAGCTTGATGTCGGCCAGGACGCGCGGCAGGTCGTCGGGGTGGACCCGGTCAAGGAAGGATTTCCGGCCGCCGCCGATCTCCTCGAGGGTGTAGCCCAGCATGCCGGCCCAGCGCGGGCTGCGCAGGATGTGCCCGGAGGTGACGTCCCAGTCCCAGAATCCGTCCTGGCTGCCCTCGAAGACCAGCTGCAGCCGCTCCTCGTTCTCGCGGATGGCGCGGGCCTGGCTGGACACCCGGCGCAGCAGCCGGCGCTGCCAGAGCAGCACGGCCAGCGCGGCCACAAAGAAGACGGTCACCGGCGGCAGGAACGGCTGGGCGTCGTGCCAACGCAGTTTCTGGGGCTCGAGCGGCCCAAGCCACCGCTCATGAAGGACATCGTGCTCGCGGCTCAACCGCAGGTTGTAGAGTCCCTGGTTGATCTTCGCGAGCAAGGCCTTCTGGCCCGGGTGCACCGCGAAGCGGAGACTGTAGCTGATCTCCGGAAAATTCAGCTCGCTCGGCACCACCTGCTTCAGTTTCAGCAGCCGGATCTGGTAATCCGTGACGAGTTGCATCCCGAGCAGGACGTCGCAGTCGCCATTTTCCACGGACCGCAGGCACTCCTCGAAGGAGTCGAAGGGCCGGATGTCCGCCTGCCAGGCCTGGTGGCGCGCATACTCGTGGGTGAGGGCGTTCTTGATCACGGCCACGCGTTTGCCCGCCAGGTCGGCGACGGTGCTCAACACCGGGCGGTCCTTGCGCTGATAGACCCCGCCGACGAGCTTCTCGTAGGGCAGGGAAAAATCCATCAAGGCGGCGCGCTCCTCGGACCAGGCCACGAGCCCGAGGACATCACCGCGGCCTTGTTGAAAATCCGCATAGACCATCTGCCAGGGGCGCAGGTCAAATTCCACGCGCAGCCCCTGGTCCGCGGCAATGGCACTGAGCAGATCCACGGCGAAGCCGTCGGGGCGGCCCTGGTCATTGAGGTAGGAAAAGGGCTGGCTGCCGCTCTCCATCAGGACCTGCATTGTCGCCGGTTCCGCGCCCGTCAGCCGCAGGGCCAAGGCCAGGAGAAGGGGAATGAGGCGGCTCGACCGGGTCATTAAGTCCTGCTGAGAGATAGCAACGGGCGCGACAAATCAACCTTTTGCTCACGGGGCATGACGCCGGGCGTAGAAAGGGTTGTGCTGCCTTTCCTGCTTCAGGGTCGTGAGCGGCCCGTGACCGCACGCGAGCACGGTGTCGGCCGGCAGCTTGAGAATCTTCTGCTGGTTGTTGCGCAGCTGCATGTCAAAATGGGTGGAACTGCCGCCCATCGAGCCGGCGAACAGCGCGTCGCCCACGATGGCCAGCGGCCACGCGAGACCGGTGACGAAGAACGTCGTCATGCCCGGGGAGTGGCCCCAGGTGAAAAGGGTCTTGATCGCGAGCTCTCCGAGGTGGAAGTGCGCGTTTTCCTGGAAGGTCTGGGCGCCGAGGCGGCCGAGCGGCTCGAGTTCGCTCGCCCAGATCTGCGCGCCCGTGGCGGCCAGCCGGTGGATGTCGGCGATGTGGTCGGGGTGCGTGTGGGTGAGGAAGATGTTGCGCAGCGTCAGGCCCTCGGACGAGATCGTGTCGAGCATGCCCCGGGCGTCGGTGCCGGTATCGAAGGCGGCGGCGAGCCGGGTCTTCGCGTCCCAGACGAGGTAGCTGTTCACGGTCAAGTCCTCGAAGGGGGTGTTGAACATGGCGAAGCCGCGCTTGAAGATCGGCTGCTCGGGATACCATTCGCGCCGGGCGAGGGCGAGGAGGGCGTTGCGCTCGAGGCCGAGGGGGCGGGCGAGGGCGAGGAGGGTGTTCTCCCGGACCTCGCCTTGCTGCACGGCGCGCAGGTCGGCGACGGGGATGTTGGCGGCGGCGGCCAGGGCGTCGTCGCCCAGCTTGAGCCCCCGTTGGGCCTTGCCGATGACGTCGGTGAAATTGTCCTCGAGGGGAATGCGCGGCATGTGGCGGATATTCCCGGTAAAATTCACGCGCTGCAAGCGGCATTGCGGCGGTGAAATTCAGCGCAGATCGGGGCATGCGGTAGCGGCGGTCCATGACCGTCGACGATGACCCTGCCGCGCTTCCCGGCGGGCACAGACCGCCGCCACAGAGGCATCGCAAAAAAGCGGGGGCGGCGCCTTGCGACGCCGCCCCCTCGGGGATGTAACCGGCAAATTGAAGGGCGGCCTACCTGGGCGGCTCGACGTTGATGTTGAGCTTCTCCAGCGTGACGCCGAGTTGGCGGTCATATTCGGCGAGGGCCTTCGCGTAGTCCGCCTGGGCGCGGGCTTCGCTCACTTCGGCGCCGGAGACGATTTCCTGCTGCTGGGCGACCTGGAAGGTGGTGCTCGTGCCGGCGCGGAGACGCTTGACCTCGGCGTCGAGGGTGGCCTGGGCCAGTTCGCGCGCATGGCGGGTGGACTGCACGCGCTTCTGGTTGGTCTCGATCTGGCCGGCGGCGTTGCCGACGCTGACCACGATGCCCTGTTCGACCTCTGCGAGGATGGTTGCGGACTGGCGCTCCTGCATCTTGGCGGCCCGGTAGCGGCCGCGCTCGGTGGTGAAGGTGAGCGGCACGGACACGACGACGCCCCAACTGTAGGCGTGGTAGTCCTCGCTCCTCACCTGCTGGCGGCTGGTGCGCAGATCGGTATCATAGCCATTGTAGCCGTAACTGCCGACGAGGTCGACGCGGGGCAGGAGCTGGTTGCGCTGCAAGCGGGCGCTGATGCCGTCGCGCTTGAGGGCGAGCTTCGCCTGCTGATAATCGGGGCGCTTCTGCAGCGCGGTGTGGAAATCCGTGGCGGCGTCCACGATGACGATGGGCGGGGGGGGCGGGGGTTCGATGGCGATGCGCTGCGCGAGCAGGCCCGGGGTCTTGTCGTCGGTGATGAGCTGCTTGAGGGCATACTCGGCGGCCTGCACCGCGCGCTGGGCAAACAGGATGCTCTCATCGCGGGTCGCGGCGCGCGATTCGGCGACGCCGACATCGTATTCGGACATGTTGCCGACCTTGAAGCGCTTCCGGTTCTCGTCGACCAGCTGCATGGCGAGTTCCTTGGAGCGGACGGCGCTGTGGAGGTTGGCGTAGGAGAAATTGAGATCGTAGTAGGCGAAAATGACCTGGGAGATGGTATCCATCACCGACTGCCGGAAAGCCCACTGGCTGATGCCGCGGTTGACCTGGGCGATGCGGATGGAGGCGAGCGTGGGACCGAAGCCGAAGTTGCGCAGGAGGGGTTGGGTGCCGGAGATGCCGGCGAACGTGTTGTAGTTGTCGATGTAGCCGTTGAAGGTGCCGCGGGAATTGAGGCTGTTGGCGTCGAACTTGTAGGTCATGCCCCAGGGCAGCACGCCGCCGAGGTTGAAGTCCGCGGTGTCGGACTTGGAGAAGCTGGGCGGGGGGCGGAGGCCGGTGGTGGCGTCGGCGAGCGCGGGATTGAAGCTCTCGGCGTAAGTGTAGCTGCCGTTGAACACCGGGTCGAATTTGCCCAAGGCCTCGGTGACCTGGGCGGACGCAATCGCGGTGCTGAAACCGTCGACCTTGATCGAGAAATTTTTGGCCAACGCGCGCTGGATGGCGTCGTTCAGGCCGATCTTTTCCCCACCGACGGCATCCATGGGGGCGGATTGCGCAAAGCTGGAAAGCGTGAGGACTGAGGAAAAAAGCAGGCCAAAAAGGCGCCGTGGGGTGGACATGGTGGTTGGGTTGTCGCCCCACTTTGCAACCCTCATGCCATCTTTAAAATTAAAACTAAACAACAGAATGTCAGTGAGTTGCCACATCACTGTCTCCGTCTCATCGAGCGATTCGCCTCAGCAGCGGGATTGGTCGATCCCGGAAATGGGAAGACGCACTTTCAGGCGAAGAACACGGCCTGAAAAAGACGTCCGGTTACTCCTCCGTGGCGGGCGCGATGCCGGCGGACCAGCGCATTGTGCGACCGGAGCCGGGGTCGGAAAATCAGAATGTCCGCTCTCGAAATCTTTTCGTCCCGAAAGGGGGACGAGCGAGAGATCAGAAGTTCAGCTGCGAAGCGTAAAGGTTTCGGTCTGCCGACGTTTGCAATTCCTTCCACAGCGCCAGGCTCCACGCCTTCGTGGTGGTGGGGGTGCCGAGCCCCTCGTCGTAGTGAAAGTCCATATGGCCGTTGCTGGTGACCGATCCCACCACAAATGATCCGCACAGGTCCATTTGAGAATTACCGCTACCGTTGCCGGTCAGCGCCGCATAGGGGGCGATCAAAACGCCGGTGAAAGATGCGTTGCCGCTGAATGTGCAGGTTTGCGTCGTGGTCGAGTAAACGGTCAATGCGCCGGCCCAACTGCCAGTGTTGATCGCATCGTTGCCCGACTCATTGATGGGCCCGTCCATGTAAATCTTCGCGTTGCCGACATTCGTGCCGGTGACGCCAATCTGCAGGCCGGCGGCCATGGAGGTGCCCCCCGATCCGACGATCACCACGTTCTTGCCGGCGGTGATGGTGGTGGCCCCGATGGTAGTGCCGCTGCAAAAATAGTAGTAGGTTTTGGTTCCGTCGGCGGCGGTTTCCGGGAGATCGCCGGCGCGCGGCAGTGTCGCCGGGAGACTGGCCACGACGCCCAAGCTGTAGTAGCCGGTTGCGCCCGTATTGGTCGGATACGTCGGCATGGTGAAGTTGAACTGGGCATTGCCAATGGTCTGGCCGGAGATCGTCCCCCCGGTGACCGTCACCCCTGAACCCACCGTGACGTTGCCGTTGACGACGCCTTGGGCGCCGAGGCTGACCGTGGGACCATACAGGCTGCCGACGGTGATGTTGGACCGGGCGGTGGCGGTGTTGTATTGGGTGAAAGGGGGCACGCCCGGCGTCGTGCTGCTGATGAAGCTGTCGGCCAACGGGTGCCCGTTCCAGGTAATAGAGTTCTTGGCGATCAGGCCCTTGGGCATGACGCCGCTCTTGCTGAGGATGATTTTGATCCACTTTACGATCGGTGGACCATCGACCGGCGTGATGGTTGCCTTGGTGACAACCGTCGGCACCGTGCCCGAGCCGTCATAGCCGGAGGACCACACCTTCACCGTGGCGGTCGCATTCTGGTCCAGGTTGTTGAAGGTGATGGTGCGCGTCGCCGCCAGCAGGGCCCGGGCGCTGGCCCCGGTGCCGCCGCCGCCACTCAGGGTGATCGTCGGCTCCGAGGTGTAGCCGGAGCCGGCGTTGGTGATGGTGAGGCTGCTCACCCCGGTGATCGTCGTGGGGACGCCGCCCACGACAATGATGGAGGTGACGATATTCGCCGTGGCCGCCGCCCCGGTGCCGCCACCGCCGCTGAAGGCCACGGTCGGCGCGGAGGTGTAGCCGGAGCCCATGCTGGTGATGTTGGTAGCCGCCACGGTGTTGCCCAGCGTCCAGCCGCCCCACGCGGCATTGATGCTGGTTGAGTCGGTTGCGTAGCCGAGCTTGTTGAAACTCCAGACGGCCTCCTCGGTGCCGGCTTCCGCGAGATTGCCGGCCAGATCGGCGAAATAGGTGCGGTGCGCGAGCTTCATGGAGTTCGTGCTGAGCTTGAGATAGCCCACCAGCGTGATGGCGATGATGAGCGAGAAGATCAGCGTGGTGATCAGCGCGCTGCCGCGCGACGAATTCGCGGTGCAGCCGGCGTGGCGATGTGCGGTGGCCCGGGAGATCATATGGTGATGTTGCGGATGGTGAACGCGGAGGAGCGGATGACCTGGGTGGTCGCGGCCACGCCCAAGGTCCCGCGGCTGACGTTGATTGAAACCTGGATGTGCTTGATGCCGCTGTCACTGGTCGTGCTGGCGGGAATCAGGGTGCTCGTGGAGTCGTAGCGGTTGAAGGTCAGGGAGGTGACGTATTGCACGAGGTCCACGCGGCCCGTCGTGGCCGTGGGGTCGTTGCCCGGCACCGAGAAAAATTTCCCGTTGGCGCTGTTGCTGTGGTCGAAACCATAGGTGACCTGCGAGATCGTGCTCAGATCCTCGCTCGGAATCGTAAAGGTGCAGGCGGTGATCGTGCCGTTGGTGAAGATCGAGGCGTAGCCGTTGGCCATGCGCGCATCGACGCCCAGCTGTTCGAAAGCCCGGCGGGTTTGCGATTCCATCATCGAGTAGTTGCTCACCCGGATGCCGCTGCGCAGGAGCATGAGGAAGGCCGTCAGCGTGCCGGCCAGGACCATCAGGCTGAGCGACATGGCCATCAGCACCTCGACGAGCGTGAAACCCGCGCGGCGGTTCGACCGGCGGCCGGTGATGTTATAGTGCGATGAAGTCATAGATTCCGTCCTTCCCGTAATAGGTGAAATAGTTTCGAACCAGTTTGTGGCCGTCGTAGGCATTCCAGCTGACGGTGTAAGTGATCAGGATCATGCCCGTGTGCACGTCGGAGGCTTTGCGCGTAATGCGCATCCGGGTGCCGACATCGCCCGCCGAATAATAATTTGCGTCAATCGTGAGGGCGGTGGCCGTCGTCGGAATGGCGGTGACCCCGGTGGTGCCGTTGCCCGCGGCCGTGCCGTCGCCCCAGGTGGTCAGCCGGACCTTCTCAAATTCGCTCTGCAGAATCTGCGAAGCGTAACTCAGACAGCGGGCGGTATCCAGACTGGCGAAGCCCCGTTGGAGGACAATAATCGAGGTGGAGATCACCATGGCCATGATGGCGGCGGAGGTGGCCACCTCGATGATGGTGAAAGCCGCGAGACGCCGGCGGCGCGGCCGGCTTGCCGGAGGACTGTCCGATGATGCGGAAAAGCGCGTGGTCGTGTTCACCCCGTCACTGTAGCGCAAATCGCCTGAAGCCAGTAACAGGCGATGGGCTCCTGATTACGGCCCTATCGTATAGGGCCGAATGCCACGCTCTCTTCGTAGGGTAATTACTTACCCGGCCCGCGACTCGCCGTGTAGAGGACGGCGGCCTGGGAGCGCCGGCTGATTTTCAGCTTCTCGAAGATATTGCTGAGATAATTTTTGACCGTTTTGTCGCTCAAGCCCATCGACTCCGCGACTTCCTTATTGGTCTTGCCCTCCGCCACCAGGGCAAGGACGCGCCGCTCCTGGGCGGACAGCGTCGCGAGCTTGTCGTGCTCGGTGGGCGGGTTGCTGCCACTGCGCACGAGATTGAGCACGTGCGTCGTGACGGTGGGATCGAGGATGAACTTTCCGGCGGCCACGTCCACGATGGCCTGGCTGAGTCCCTGGGCATTGATCTCCTTGAGCAGGTAACCGTGGGCGCCGCTGCTCATGGCATCGTAAACCAGGTTGTCGTCGATGACGGAGGTCAGGATAAGCACCTTGGTGTCGGGCACGCCGGCCAGAATCTTGCGGCAGGCCTCCAGGCCGGAGCCGTCGGGCAGGCGGATGTCCATGAGCACGACGTCGGGCTTGAGCCGGCTGGCCTCGGTGACGGCGCCATTGGCCGTGCTGGCCTCGCCGACCATGCGGAGCAGGGTGCCGGTGGTGCGGGCGTGGGCATCGAGCAGGGTTTTGAGGCCGGTGCGTACCAGTTCGCTGTCGTCGACGATCAGGATCTCGATGGATTTCGGGGCGATAGCAGTCATGGGAAGCGGGTGGGGTTGAGGAAGACGGATTAAAGCAGGATCACCAGCCGGAAAAAACACCCTGCCAGCGGGTCCGGTCCTCGGCGGTGGTGAGCTCGCGCCAGCGGCTGATGCCGAAGGGAGTGTTGCCGCCGGAATTCGCCAGCGATTCATCGTAGTGAAAGCTGGCATTGCCGGTGAAGGTGACGGTGTTCGCGACCAGGGCGCCCATGATGTCCCCGTTGCCGTTGACCTTCACGTCGGCATTGGGGGCGTAGATGACCGTCTTCAAGGCCCCGTTGCCCGCGACCTCGATGCTCTGGCCGGCCGCGCTGGTGCTGGTGCCCCAGATCTGGCAGGTGCCGGGCCGCTGGTTGGCGTTGGCCAGGCCGTTGCCGGCAATCTTGCAGTCGCCCTCGACATACACGGTCAGGCTGGAGCCCGCGGGCACGATGAGGGAGGCGTTGCCGGTGATATCCAGCGCGCTGCCGGTGCTTGCCGTGAGCACCAGCGTGACATCGCCCAGGATGGTGAGGGTCTTGCTGCCGTTCAGGCTGATGCTGGGACAACGCCATTTGGTGGCCTGGCCGAGAGTGCCGAGCGTCGCACCCACGCTGGCGATCGGCGTGCCGTCGACGGGAGCGGTGATCAGCGGGAGGTCCGCCGTGAAGTCCGTGGTAACCCGGGCCGGATCGATCTGCACCCCGGCTGGCGTGCTGGCTCCGCGGATGGAGCCATTGGTGCCCACGGCGGGGGCGGCGCCGCCGGTGGCGACCGAGCCCCAGACCGAGGCCTGGTTGACGAGCACCGCGCTGTTCTGCACCGCCAGGGTGGCCACGCTGCCGCCGTCGTGCCGGACCGCGGCGCTGTAAGGCACCGCGGCCGCCGCCGGGTCGTTGCTGGGGTTGGAATTCCAGCTGTCCACCGAGGTGTTGAGGCCGGAGAAGCTGATGCTGTTCCTCGCGACGATGCCGGTCGCGAAGTATGACCGCCGCGCCAGGGTCACCGAGACCATCTTGGTGGTGGGCGGCGTGCCCGGGGCCTCCACCACCGCCATGGCTACGACCGTCGGCTTGTCGGCGCCGGCGGGGCTGGCGTTGTCCACGTAGACCTTGATGGTCCCCGTGGTGTTGCCGCCGAAATCGAAGCCGGAGAACTTGCACCAGGCCGCAGCCTGCTGGACCGTCCACCCGGTCCAGGCCGCCGGGTTGTGCGCGTTGGCCTGGTTGAACGACCACACGGCCTCCTCGGCCCCGGCCTCGGCGAGGTGGAAGGAGGCGCTCTGCTGGTAGCTCTGACGGGCGAGGCGCGCGGTGCCCAGGTTCAGCGTGAGGTAGCTGCCCAGTGCCAGCGCGATCAGCGCCGTGATGAGCAGGGCCACGATCAACACCGCGCCGCGCGCCTGTCCGGGCCGGGACTGTCGGGTCAGGGCGGTCATCAATTGGCGACCCTTTTGTTGCGCAGCATGAAGCGGGCGGAGGTCGCGGCATTGCTGGCTCCGGTGGTGGCGACATTGGTGCGCACGGCGCGCAGGGTGAGCTGCAGCAGCTTGGTCTCGCTGTCGTTGCCGGCGGTGTTGTCGCTCACGCCCGGTTGTTCGAGCTTGTAGCGGTTGAAGACGAAATCCGGTGCGACGCTGTGGACCAGCACGGTGCGGGACTGGCCGGTGCTGTCCGCGAGGCGGTAGAAGCTGCCATAAGTGCCGCTCGCGGGGTCGCTGTCATAGGCATAGGTCACGGGCAGGCCGCCGACGGTCAGCGTGATGCTTTGCGCGCTGTTCCAGTGCACGTCCGTGGCGTTGCGGGTGTCGCGGGCAAAGATGTCCAGTCCGCGCCGCACCTCGGCCTCCATCTCGCTGTAGCCGCTGGAGCGAAAGCTCGTGCGGGCGAGAAACAGGAAGGCACTCAGCACGCCCGCGAGCACCAACGTGCTGAGGGTCGCGGCGATCAGCACCTCGACGAGGGTGAACCCGCCTTCGCGCGCGCGCGGTGCGCGCTTCGGCGTGGCAAGCCCGGCGGGGCGGGAATCAGTGCGTGGTGTAGAAATAGTCATTGAGGCCGCTCTTGCCGTAGCGGGTGATCAGCCGGGCGATGTGCTCACCGCCGTCGTAGCCGTGCCAGACGGTCGTCAGCGTGATCTGTTTCATTTCGGTCTTGAGGTCGGTTATTTCCCGGGTGCAGGTGAAGCGGCTGCCGTTCGCCCCGGCGTCCGGGGTCACGCTGGTGCCGCCGGTCTGCTGCAGGGTCTGCAGCTGGCTCCAGCTCAGCAGCCGGATGCGCTCCACCTCGGACTGCATGATCTGCGAGGCCGCCGTGAGGTTGCGCGCCGTGTCGAGCGCCAGCAGTCCGCGCTGGCTGGTGGTGATCGCGGTGACGATGCCGAAGATGAGAACGGTGGACGCCACCATGACCTCGACGAGCGTGAAGCCGGCGGAGCGGAGGTGCTTCATGGTGCGGCCTCCGCGAGGGGAAAAGTGATGGTGACCGTGGCGCCGCGGCCCGGCTGCGAATCGAGGTGCAACCGGCCGCCCATCTCGCGGGCGCGGGTGGCCAGGTTGTGCAACCCGCTGCCCTGGCCGGCGACCAGCGCGGGCTCGAAGCCCCGGCCGTCGTCCCGCACGGTGAGCACGCCGTCCCCGGCGGCGTGCGCCAGCATGATGAGCACCTTCTTCGCCTCGCCGTGGCGCAGCGCGTTGCTGATGCATTCGCGGGCAATCTGGAGCGCGTGCACCTCCTGGCCGATGTTCAGCCGGGCGGCGGCCTGCGCGTCGACCTTGTGGACGATGCGCACGGGCCACAGGGCCTGCATGGTGCGGGCGAGGGCGCCCAGTTCCTCGGCGAAGCCATGGCGCTGCATCTGCTCCGGCTCGAGGCCGCTGATGAAGCCCCGCACCTCCCGGATCACGCCGTTCAGGCTCTGCCGGCAGTGTGTCAGACGTGTGCGGGCGGCGGCCTGGTCGCGTTCCAGTTCCGACATGGCGCTCTCCAGGCCGAGACCCGCGGCGTAGATGGATTGGATGACGCCATCGTGCAGGTCGCGGGCGAGCCGGGCCCGCAGCTCAAGGGAACGGCGCACCAGTTCCTCGCTCTTGCGCAATGCCTGCTCGGCGCGCTTGCGCTCCTCATTCTCCCGCCGCAAGTCCTGCTTTTGCTCGAAGGAATGCGCGACCAGCTGCGCGATGCGGCCGAGCTCGGTGTCCTCATGTTGCAGGGCGACCACGGCCGAGGCATCCTCGTGCGCCAGGCTCCGGCTGATTTGGGCCAGCGGGCGGAGCACCCACTGCCGGACGCCGAGCCAGACGGTCGCAATCACCAGCAGACCAAAGAGCAGCAGCATGCGGACCGCCAGGGTGTCCGCGTCGAGGGTTCCGGCAAAGTCGGGCTCGTTCAGGGTGGTCTGCAGCTGGCGGAGCGGGCGGCCCTGCAGGTCGCACAGCGGCAGCAGCAGGTGGGCGGGGGTCGCCGCTCCCCCGGCCGGCACCAGTTCCACGCGCATCTCCGACAGCCGGCTCAGAGTCGCCAGAAACCGGGGACTCCACCAGCGGGAGACCAGAAGCCAACCGCGGGGATTTCCGCCCGGTTGGTCCGACCCGATGGGCTCGCCCCAGGCTTCGAGCAGGCCGTCGCGGCTTTCGGCAAAGATATGTCGGCCCGGGCCGGAGGCCAACGCAGCCAGTTGCGCGGACGTCGCCGGCGGCGGCAGCGGCGGCCCCGGGTGCTGCTGCGCCGAATAGACGAGTTCGCCTTTTTCCGTCAGCACCCATAGGGCGTGGGCCTCGTAATTGACCAGGTTCTGCTTGAGCGTGCTCTCGGCCCAGGCCTGATCGCGGCGGTCCAGGAAGGCCGCCATCTCCGGCCACTCGCTGAAGTCCCGGGCGAAGCGCTGGAGTGGCTGGTTGGTCAGGCTGATCCACTGCTGGAGTGATTGCCGGCTGCTCTGCACCGAATCCTGCCGCAACTCCTCGATGCGGGACTGCTCCTTGTGCCGGAGGAATTGCATGACCCCGAGAAAGGCGGCCAGCAACAGGCCCAACAGTAGGGTCATTCGGACTTTGATGCTCATGCAGTCGGTTGGCGACTGCATCCCGGGGAATTCCCCCGGGCAACAGTATTCATTGCCTGAGACCCTAAAGGCCCTATATCACTAGAGCCAGATGGCTCTGGTTTTGTTACCTTTCGCCCGGCGTAGCCGGCGCCCGGACAACCCGGGCGATTGGCTTTATCGACAGGCGCGTCGCAGCGCGGACGAGCAAACCGGCGCAGGGGCGGTTCGCCTTCAGCGCGGCAATTCTCGGGAGAAAGCGAACCTGACATGGCGCCGGAGCATGGGGGATCAGCTGATCAGCAGGCCGTCGGCGAGGCGGATGATCCGGCTGCCGTAAGTGGCGTTCTCCGCCGAGTGCGTGACCTGGATGATGGTGGTGCCTTCCTCGTTGAGCTTCTTGAAGAGCTTCATGATCTCCCGGCCCTGGTCGGAGTGGAGGTTGCCGGTGGGCTCGTCGGCGAGGATGAGCGAGGGCTTGGCGATGAGCGCGCGGGCGACGCCGACCAGTTGTTGCTGGCCGCCGGAGAGCTGGCTGGGATAGAGATCCTTTTTCCCGACGATGCCGAACTTGTCGAGCACGTCGCACACGACCGACTCGCGCTCCTTCTTGGGCATGTCGCGGTAGGAAAGCGGAATCTCGAGGTTCTCGTAGACCGTGAGGTCGTCGAGGAGGTGGTAGCTCTGGAAGACGAAGCCGATGTGCTTTTTCTGCAGCTCGAAGCGCTTCTTCTTGTCGAGCTTGTGGACGGCCTCGCCCTTCAGGGTGTATTCGCCGCCCCACGCGCTGTCGTGCAGGCCGAGGATGTGCAGCAGGGTGGACTTGCCGGAGCCGGAGTTGCCCATGATGGAGACGAACTCACCCTCGTTGATCGTGAGGCTGATGTTGCGCAGGGCATAGAAGACTCCGCCCTTGAGCGGGTAGACTTTTTCAACGTTACGGAGCGTGATCATGGGGGAGGAAGGGAAGGCTTTTTGAACCACTAATGGACACTAATGAACACTAATTTTCAGTGGGAAGTTACGGAATAAGCTTCAGAGCGGCTTGATTTGCATGATGCGGCCATGGGCGTGCGCCCAGCGGTGCAGCTCCGGGCCGGCGCCCTGCTTCAGGGCCTTGAATAATTCGGGTGCGTCGCGCTTCTGCAGCATCAGTTCGGCCACGCCGCTGGCGTCGCAGCTGAAGATCTTGGCATAGCCCTTGTAGTGGCGCGGTTCGCCGAGGATGCGGGAAAGCTGTAGCGGCGGTCTATGACCGTCGTCGTTGTTGGCCTCATCATCGTTCCGGCGGTCATAGACCGCCGCTACAGAGGTGGGCCGGCGGTCGAGCGCGAGGAAGCAGTAGGGCAGGGAGCGCAGGTCGATGCCGGCGCGCTGGCCGAACTTCACCCAGTCGGAGTCGGCATAAAGGTTGGCCGGCGGCGACGCGAAGAAGTGGCACCAGTGCCGTTCGTTGCCGGCCGCGAGCACGCCGCAGGCGGCGTGGTGCGGACAGGGAGCGACGGGGTTCAGGCCGGCGGCGCGCAGTTTCTCGCGCCAGCCGCCGAGCGCGCGGCTGACCTCGTGCGTGCCGGGTTCGACCCAGAGGATGGTCTGGGCGCGGGCGCACAGGTCGGCGAGCTCCGCTCGCGCCACGTCGGCGAGCTCGTTGAGCACATGGCTGGCGACCAGCACGCCGATCGGCTCATCCGAGCGGAGGTAACGGGCGTCAGCGCGGCCGGCTTCGAGCTGCGGGTATTGTTTCCGCGCGCGGTGTTCGGCGAAGTCCATCGCCAGCTCCGAGTGGTCGTGCACCAGCAGCCGGGTGAAGCTCGCCGCGCCGAAGAAGTCCACGACGCGCCGGCCGGCGACGCCGCTGCCGCAACCCCAGTCGAGCACGGTGGCGCTGGCGGGCGGGGTCCAGCCGCGCCGTTTCAATTCGGCCAGCACCGCGTCCCACTTCCAACCGATGCGCTCGCCGTAGGTGAGGTCGTAGCTTTCGAGGTCGGTGATCGTGTGCCAGTAGGGGCCGGCGGACTTCGCCTCGGACAGAAACGTTTCGCGCAGCCGGTCGAGGACTTCCCAGTCGAGCGTCTCCCAGTTCATGTGCCGAGATCGAAATAGAACTGCCGCGCGAGCGCCTGCGACTTGATGCCGTAGAAGGTGGCCAGCTCGCGCACCTTCAGGGCGGCGGACTCGGTGCGCGCCGGGCCGTTTCGCTTGGTGGCGGCGATCATGAGGTTCTTCGCCGTATGCTCAGTCGAGATGAACTCGAACACCTTCGTGTCGTAGCCCGCCCACTCGAGCAGCAGGGCGCGGAGGGCGTCGGTGGCAAATTCGGCGTGGCGCTCCTGGAAAATCCCATGGCGCAAGGCGGGAGCCAGGACCGGGGCGGCGACCAGCTGGGGACGCAACTCCTTCTGGCAGCATGGGGCCACCACGAGCAGCGCGGCGCCGGCCTGCACGCCCTTGGCGAGCGCGTCGTCCGTGGCGGTGTCGCAGGCATGCAGGGCGATGAGCACGTCGAGCGCGGGGAGCCTGGCCGACTCGATCGTGCCTTGGACAAAGTTGAGGTTCGCCCGCGCCGTCTCGCGGGCGATCCGGTTGCACAGGGTCACGAGTTCCTCGCGGGCCTCGATGCCGCGGACGTGCGCGGCGCGCTGCTCGACCAGGTTGAAGTAATCGTGCGTGGCGAACGTCAGATAACCCTTGCCGCAGCCCATGTCGGCGATCTCGAGCGGCCGGTGGGTCGGCAAGGCCGCGTCGGCGGCGAGGTGGCTGAGGATTTCGGTGAACTTGTGGATCTGCCGGTGCTTGTCGGCCAGGCCCTCCCGGACGGCGCCGGTGGCGGTCGTGACGCCCAGCTTTTCGAGCCAAGGCTGGCTCTGCTCCGGGAGCAGACGCTGCTTGGTGCGGTCGTGCTCTCCCCCGGCCTTTTCCACCGCGGCCGGACCGTAGGTGAGGCGCGGTTCGCCCTTCTTGTTGAACTCGAGCTGCGCCATCCGCGCCGTGGTGAAGAGGTGGGCGCTGTGAAAGTCGGCGCCGACAAGCGCGGCCAGCGCCGTGATGGCGTCTTCCGGCGCGTGGTTCTTCGTGATGTCCTGCCGGTCATGCCGCCAGACGAAGGAAAGGTGCGGAGCGCCGCGCAGGACCACGGGCCGCACCAGCAGGTTGCGCAGGGTGGCGTCGCCGCCGCGCGGCTTGCCAAGCGTGAGCTTCACGAAGCTGCCGTCGCGCACGCTGGTGCCGAGCTGAATCAGGAAGTCCTCACGGGGCGGATTGCTCACGGCCATGAGCATAGTGAAAACCCGGCGATTGCGAGCGCGATGAGCCGCGGCCCGCTCAAAGCTTTTTCAACGCCTCGATGGCCTGGGGAAACTTCGGGTCGGCTTTGAGCGAAGCCTCGTAGGCGGCACGGGCGCCCGGCTTGTCACCCTGTTTCTCGAGGATGTTGCCGATGCGCCAGTGGGCGGCGGCATGTCCGGGCTCGCCCGCCGGCGCGGGCAGCTCCACGCAACGGCGCAGCGCGGCCAGGCCCCGGTCGAGGAACTGGCCGGTGTTGGCGGCGAGGCGGCCGACCTGGTAGAGCGAGGTGTAATCGTCGGGCTTGTCCTTCAGCACCTCGTCGAACTCGGCGAGAGCAAGGGCGTATTTCTGCTCGTTCGCGTAATAGGCGGCAAAGATCTGCCGGCCGCGCGGGGGGTCGAGGCGCTTGATTTCCTCCGCCTGGGTCAGCGCCTTCTCCTTGCTGCCACCGGCAAAGCCCGGGGCCTGCAGGTAGAAGTTGAACAGGCTTTGGCGCGCGTCGACGCTTTTGCCGTCGAGCTCGACGGCTTTTTCATACTCGGCCTGGCATTTGCCGGCCAGGCTGATCTTGGAAAACAGGCCGGCCTTCTGGGCTGCCAGACCGTAGGCATCGCCCAGCCGGTGGTGGAAGCGCGCGTCGTCCGGCACCAGCGCCACGGCTTTCTCAAAGCAGGCCACGGCCTGCTCATGATCGTCGCGCTGGAGCGCCAGCCGGCCCAGATAGAACTGGATGTCGGCGTTTTTCCCGTCGGCCTGGGCGAGGGTTTCGAAAGCCTTTTGCGCCTCGAGTGGCTTGTGCTGCTGGTAGAGTTCGACGGCGGCCTTGAAGGCGGCCGGGTCGACGGCGGCGACCCCGAGGGCGGTGAGACTGAGGCCGGCCAGGACGGCGCAGAATCGTTGCATGCAGTGGAGAACCTGGGGCGGACGGGAAGTTCCGTCAATCAGCCCGCAGGGCCACCATGGGATCCACGCGGGTGGCGCGGCGGGCCGGAAACCAGCACGCGAGCAGCGCGACGCTGGCGAGGAGGAGCGAGACGATGGCGAAGGTCCAGCCGTCGAAGACGCTGGTTTCGAAGAGCAGGCCCTGCAGGGCGCGGGTGGCGGCGAACGAGCCGGCCAGACCGAGGGCGACGCCGAGCAGGACGACCTTCATGCCCTGGCCGACCACCAGACGGAGCACGTCCCGGCGGGTGGCGCCGAGGGCCGAGCGGATGCCGATCTCGCGGGTGCGCTGCGTCACGTTCCAGGCGACGACGCCATAGATGCCGACGGCGGCCAGCGCGAGGGCGATGACGGCGAACAGGCCCAGCAGCACGGTGTTGAACCGCGTGGACTGGAGCGAGTCGCCGATGATCGTGTTCATGGTGGAGATGCGCTCGACGGGCAGGTCCCGGTCCTGCGATTTGAGCACGCCGCGCAGCGCCGGCACGGCGTCGAGGGGTTCCCCGTGCGTGCGCACGAGGAGGATCATGAACCGGCGCATCTGCGGATAGTTCCAGGACTGGCGGACCGGAATGTAGGCGGCGGCGGGTGGATCGTTGTCGAGACCGAAGTGCCGCGCGCTCTGGACCACGCCGACCACCGTCGCCCACTGGAACTTGTCGAAACCCGCCGGCAGCATGCCGGGTTTGATCAGGTTGTCCGGCGCGCCCAGCATCACCTGCTTGCCGAGGGGCTCGCCCTCGGGCAGGAATTTCTTCACCGCCGCCTCGTTGAGGACGATCACCGGCGGCGAGCCGGCCCGGTCGGTCTCATTGAGGACGCGGCCGCGCACCAGCCGCAGCCCTTGGGCGCGGAAGTAATCGTCGGTGACGAGGGAGAACTGGACATCCTTCATCTGGGCTATGTCGGTGTAGGTCTGGCCCTCGACGACGAGCGGCATGCCCGAGCCGTTGAGGAAGGGCGCGTTGGTGCTGGCCGCGACGGCGGCGACGGCGGGAAGCGACCGGAGGCGCGCCACCGCGTCCTCGAAGAACCGCGTGGCCTGTTCGCTGGTGCCGTAGCGATTCTCGGGCAACTGGATCGGGATCGTGAGAAGGTTGTCGCGGTTGAAGCCCACCTCGACGGCGTAGACGCGCGCGAGACTGCGCAGGAGCAGGCCGGCGCCGATCAGCAGCATGAGGGAGAGGCTGACCTCGGCGACGATGAGCCCGGCGCGGATCCGGCCGGTGCGCACACTGGCCGTGCCGCGGCTGCCCTCGTTGAGGCCGTTGCCGCCGGCGGCGCTGGAGCCCTCGAGCGCGGGAAACAGGGCGAACAGCAGCATGGTGCCGAACGTGACGGTGGCGGCAAAAAACATGACGGGCGCGTTGACCCGGATGACGGCTTCCACCGGCACGGTGTCCTGCGGCAGAATGGCCAGCAACCCATCGAGGCCCCAGACCGCGAGGCCCAGGGCGGCGATGCCGCCGAGCACGGCGAGCGGCACACACTCGACCAGCATCTGGCGGATGAGCTGCCCCCGGCTGGCACCCAAGGCGGCGCGCACGGCAAATTCGCGGCGGCGGGCGATGGTGCGCGCCAGGAGCAGGTTGGCGACGTTGGCGCAGGCGATCAGCAGCACGGCGGCGACGGCGCCCAGCATCAGCAGGAGCGGATTCCGGAACGGGCCCGAGACCGACTCGCTCAGGTAGCGCATGGTGACGCCGACATCCCGGTTGCTGTCGGGGTGTTGTTGGGCGATCTGGCGGGCGATGACCGACAGCTCAGCGCGGACGTCATCGATGGTGCGGCCCGGGGCGGCGCGCGTGACGACCCAGGAGTCATTGCGTATGATGCGGCTCTGCATCAGGTCCGAGCCCGCCTGGAGCCCGACGGGGGTCCAGACGTCGGCGGCCCAGAATTTGAAGGTGGGAGGCATGACGCCGATCACCGTGTAGGACTTGCCGTCGAGGGTGATGGGGTGGTCCAGGATGCTCCGGTCTCCGGAGAAGCGCTTCTGCCAGGTGGCGTAGCTCAACACGCACACCGGCGGGGCGGCGGGGGTGTCTTCGGCGTCGGTGAACACGCGGCCGAGCACCGGCTGCATGCCGAGCAAGGGCCAGACCGGCGCGGACACGGCGCCCTGGCGGAGCACAGCGGGTTCCGGGAGGCCCGTCAGCGTGGCGGACGTGCCGGTGGCGAAGGCGAGGTGCTCGACGCTGCGTGCGTCCCGGCGCCACTCGAGGTAATCGAGGTAGGCCACCGGCATCTGGCTGTTGGGGCGATCCAGCCGGTTCGACCCGACGAAGAGGATGTGGTTGCCGTCCTGATAGGGGAACGGATGCAGCAGCACGGCGTTGATGACGCTGAAGATCGCCGTGGTGGCACCGATGCCCAAAGCCAGGACCGTTATCACCGTGGCGGTGAAGCCGGGGGCCTTGGTGAGCTGGCGCAAGGCGAAGCGCAGTTCAGGGAACATGGGAGAAAGAAGGAGTAAGCAACGGGGAGCGTGTATTAGGGAAGTGAGGGTCCCGGGATATTCGGCGCGTAATACCACGCTCGCTACTTCATCGTCACTCGGCACGGAGCGCCACCATCGGGTCGACGCGGGTGGCACGGAGGGCGGGCACGAGGCAGGAAAGCGCGGCCACGGCGGAAAGCAGCAGGACGACGAAGCCGTAGATGGCCGGATCGAAGCGGTTCACGCCGAAGAAGAGTCCGGCATAGGCGCCGGTGAACCAGAGCACGAGCAGCAGCGCGCCGAGCAGGCCGAGGGCCAGGCCGACGAACAGCTGGCGGCCGCCCTGGTCGAGCACCATCACCAGGATCTGGCGGCGGCCGGCACCGAGCGCCATGCGCACGCCGAACTCCTGCGTGCGCTGGTTGACGGCGAAGGCCATCACCCCATACACGCCGACCGCGGCGAGCAGGGTGGCCACGCCGCCGAAGAGGCTGAACATCGTCGCGAGGATGCGGTTTTGCGCGAGGACGTCGTCCTGGGCGCGGCGCGGCGTCTCCACGAAATAAAGCGGCAGGTTCGGGTCGACCGCGGCGACAGCCTTGCGCAACTGGTCGTCGATCGCGTGCGGCGAGCCACCGGGCGGCCGTACCAGGAGGGTGGCGAACGGGGGCGTCAGCACATTCAACGGGATGAACATCCCGACCGTGTTGACGGTGGGGCTGAACGGCGGCGCCTGCATGACGGTGTCGGGCGCGACGCCGACAACGGTCCGCCACGGGCCGGAATTGCCGCCGCCGAACGGCCGGACCTTGCGGCCCAGCGCGGCGCTCGCGGTGCCGAAATTCTTCCGGGCGAAGGAGGCGCTGACGATGACGACCGGCTGGCGGGCGTCGTTGTCGTCGCTGGTGAAGTCACGGCCCGCGATGACCTTCAGGCCGAGCGTTTCAAAGTAGCCCTCGCTGACATTCTCGAACGAACCCTGCGGGCGGTCGCGCTCGGTGGCATAGCTGACGCCGTCGACCTCGTAGGGTCCGTTGCCGGCGACGATCATGCGGAAGCGGGAGCTGACCGCGGCCGAGGCGATGCCCGGGGTGGCGCGCAGCTCGCGCAGGACCCGCTCGTAGAATTTCCGGCGGTCCGCCTCGGCCGGGTAATCGTCGGTGGAAAACAGGCCGACGCGCGCGGCCAGCACGGTCCCGGGGTCGTAGCCATAGTCGATCCGCTGCTGGTTGACCACGGAGCGGATGACGAGCGTCGAAAGGACGAGCAGCGCGCAGGCGAGGCCGATCTGGGTGATGACGAGACCGCGCGTAAGGACGTTGGTCGCACGGCTGGTGTTGCCCCGGCCGGCGTCCTTGAGGGCGTCGGCGGCGTTGGCGCGCGAGGCGAGGAAGGCCGGGAGCAGGCCCGACCCGACGGCCGCGAGCATCGCGACGCCGACCGTGAAGGCGAGTACCCGGGGGTCGATCGCGAAATGAACCCAGGACGGCGGCGGCGGAATTTGAATCGCGAGGGCCTCGTTGAACAGGTCGATCGCATAGAGCGACAGGAGGACGCCGGCGACGGCGCCCAGGCCGGCCAGCAGCACGTTTTCGGTCAGCATCTGGCGGACGAGGCGGGCGCGGGTGGCGCCGAGCGCATTGCGCACGGCGAGTTCCTTGTGCCGCAGCGTGGCGCGGGCGAACTGCATGTTCATCACGTTGACGCAGGCGATCAGCAACACGCCGACCACCGCGCCGAACATGAGGTAGAGCATCATGCGCTGGTTGCGGCCGACGAAATTCTGGATCAGGGGCCGGACGGACGCCTCGGTCAGGAGCTTGTTCGTGTCGGGATACATCCCGGCGAGGCGGGCGGCGAGCGCGTCCCACTCCTGCCCGGCCTGGGCGAGGGTCACGCCGGGCTTCAGCCGGGCGAGGATGCCGACGTTTGGCGCCGCGGCGATGCCGAGGCCGGCCGCCACCTGGAAATTCCTGGCCGGCGGGGCGAAGGTGTTGAACAGCGGCAGCCAGATCTGCTCCTGCTGCGGGAAGGCGAAGCCGGGCGGCATCACGCCGATGATCGTGGCGGCGCGGCCGTTGAGCCGGACCGTCTGGCCCACGATGCCGCGCGCGCCATTGAACTCGTGCTGCCAGGTCGTGTGGCTGATCAGCGCCACGCGGGGGGCCTCGGGCCGGTTGTCGTCGGCCGTGAAATCACGGCCCAGGACCGGTTTGACGCCGAGGACGGAAAAGAAATTTTCCGTGACGTAGGCACCCTGCAGCCGCTGCGGCGTCCGCGTGATCGTGATGTTGATCGTCGAGAGGTTGAGATAGGCGGCGAGATCGGTGAAGGACCGCTGCGCGGGGCGCAATTCGAGGTAGTCGGCGGGCAGCAGGTTGGTGGTGACCTCCGGCGGCTGCTTGGGGTCGCGCCACTGCACGTCGACCAGCTGCGCCGGCTCGGGAAAGGGCATGCCGCGCAGCAGCACCCCGTCGATCACGCTGAACATGGTCGTGACGCCGCAGATGCCCACGGCGAGCACGAACACCGCGAGGGCGCAGAAGGACTTTTCCTTGAAGAGGACCCGGAGTCCGATGCGCAGGTCTTGGAAGAAGGTTTCGAGAATCATGGTGGGTGGGAGGGAAAATGGCCGGTCACCCGGCCCGCGGGGCGATCATCAGCCTTCGCGCAAGGCTTCCGCCGTCGCCAAGCCGATGGCGGACACGACGGCTGACGAGATGCGTGCGGGGCAACAGAGGTGACATGCAAAAATGGCGTCCTGGTTCGATTATTCGGCGCGGAGCGCCACCATCGGGTCGACGCGGGTGGCGCGGCGCGCCGGGACGAGGGTGGCGAAAAGAGAAACCACGATGATCAGCAGCGATACGGACACATAAGTAAGGGGGTCGCTGGGCGTGATCTGGAACAAGGTGAGGGCATTGATAATCGCATCTCCTGCTAAAAGAGCGGCCGGAAGCGTCAGAAGGAGTCCCAGACTCAGGCCGATTCCAATCTGCCATACGCCCTGCCGCAGGACCATGCGGAGGATGCGGGCGGCGTCGGCCCCCAGCGCCATGCGCACGCCGAACTCCTGGCTGCGCTGGTTGACGGAGAAGCTCATCACGCCGTAGAGGCCCACGGAGGCGAGCAGCACGGCGATGGCGCCGAAGACCGCGAACATCACGGCCACGAGCCGGTTCTGGGACAGGAAGGTGTCGATGGCGGACTTGGGCGTGCCGACGAAATAAAGCGGCAGGTTCGGGTCGACCTTGTTTACGATGTTCTGGACCGCGGCGGCGAGGGCCTCGGGCCGCTGGCCACCGCGCGGGCGGATCAGCGCCGTGCCGAACTGCTGGGCCTGCGGCGTGGCGGCCGCGGGCCCGAAGGCGGTATCGAAAAAGGGCACGTAGAAGCCGGTGCCGTCGGACTTGTTGTTGAACGGCCCGGCCATGCGCACGTCGGTGACGACGCCGACGACCTGGCGCCAGGGGCCCGGTTGCGTACCGTTTTGGTTGATCGTGCGGAAACGGCGGCCGAGGGCCTGCCCGTTGAAATGCTTCTTGGCGAAAGTGGCGTTGACGACGGCGACGGGCATTTTCTGCTCGGAGTCCTCCTCGGTGAGGTAGCGGCCCTCGATCAGCTTCTGGCCGAGCACGTCGTTGTAGCCAGGCGTGACGTTTTCGAATTCGGACGTGGTGCGGTCGCTGTCCTGCTTGTATTCCTTGCCCTCGATCTCGATGGGCCCGTTGCCGGAGAAGACCATGCGGAAGCGGTTGGTCAGCGCGACGGCCTCGAACTGCGGCGCGGCGCGGAGCTCGCGCAGCAGCTTCTCGTAGAAGAGCTGGCGTTTTTCGGAAGTCGGGTAATCGCCTTCCATCAGGCCCATGCGGTTGCCGAGGACGGCGGAGAGGTCGTAGCCGTAGTCGATGGTCTGCTGCCTGACGATGGACTGCACCTGCAACATGGCGACAATGAGCAGGACACAGGTTAGCGTGATCTGGAAGATCACCAGGCCGCGGGTGATGATACCGACGGAACGGCTGGTGTTGCCGCGACCGCCTTCCTTGAGGGCGTCGATCGCGCTGGCGCGCGATGAGAGCCAGGCCGGCACGAAACCGGACACCACGGCCGAGAGCATGGTGGCGCCGACGACGACCAGCAGCACCTTGGTGTCGATGTTGAAAGTCATCCAGGCCGGGATCGGGTTGGCCGCATGCACATAGAGGTCGAGATAGTCGGTGGTCCAGAAGGCGATGCCCACGCCCACCACCGCGCCGATGGTGGCGACCAGCAGGCTCTCGGTCAGCATCTGGCGGATGAGGCGGACACGGGTGGCCCCGAGGGAGGAGCGGATGGCGAGCTCCTTGGCCCGCAGCGTGGCGCGGGCGAACTGCATGTTCATCACGTTCACGCAGGCGATGAGCAGCACGCCGACGCAGAACGCCAGCATGGTGAAGAGCAGGATATTGAGCTGGCCGCCGGTGAACGCCGCGATGAGCGGGCGGACATAGCCCAGCGTGAACTGCTTGTTGGTGTCAGGGTAGGCGGTCGCGAAGCCCTTCGCGATGCTGGAGATCTCGCTAGCGGCCTGCTCCGGGCTCACGCCCGGCTTGAGTCGCGCGATGACGGAGATGAAATTGACGCCGCGGTCGTTGCGCGGCTTGACCGGAAACTCGGCGTTGACGGGGATCCACAGCTCCTCGTTGGAGGGAAACTGGAACTTGGGCGGCATGACCCCGACGATGGTGCCGGTCCGGCCGTTGACCCGCACGGCCTTGCCGATGACCCCCGGGTCACCGCCGAAATCCCGGTGCCAGAGTGCGTCGCTCAGGATGACGGCCTTGTCGACGCCCGCCCGGTCCTCCTCGGGGAGGAAGTCGCGGCCGAGCACGGGCGAGACGCCGAGGGCGCGGAAAAAATCGTAGGTGATGTAGCCGCCGGTCAGGCGCTTGGGCTGGCCGTTGTAGGTCAGGTTGACGGTGGAGCCGTTGAGGTAGCCGACCCAATCCTCGAAGGATTTCTGCTGCTCCTTGAGGTCGGCGAAATCCGCCGTCGTCATGCGGGAGTTGAAATTGTTCGGCGTGAACTTTTCCGGGTCGGCCAGCTGCACGTCGACCAGGCGCTCGGCGGCGCGGAACTTGAAGCCGCGGAGGAGCACGCCGTTGACCACGGCGTACTGGGTCGTGACGGCGCCGATGCCGACGGCGAGCACGAAGACGGCGAGGGCGCAGAATCCCTTTTCCTTGATGAGCACGCGCAGGCCGATGCGCAGGTCCTGGAAGAAGGTGTCGATGATCATGGGGAGTGTAGTGAGTGGGTGACGCGAAAGATCAGCCCGTGAACAGCGCGACGCAGAGAAAACAAAACACGGCCACCGCGAGCGTGAGCAGTCCACTGCTGGCCATGCGCACCTGGGGCGTGCCGTTGTCGGGGTGGGGCGAAAGGGAAATCAGCCAGTTGTATTCGGTGCCGAACATGGAGAGAGTGCGTTCCCTTGCATGCGCGATGCCAAGGCCGTAGACTCTTGTTACTCATTGGAATGGAGCATCTAGAGAATACTTGCGTCGAGGCTCAGCGACGAAAACTTCTGAAAATGAAATTCCACCGTCCCAATTGTGGGATGCCCGAGAGAACTGTAGCGGCGGTCTGTGACCGCCGACGCCCACGAAACGGCGCGCATAAAGCGCGATACAGATCAATTCTCCTTGATGGAGATGCTGCCGTTGACGGTCTCGAGCGAGATGTCGGGACCGCCACTGCCAATCTGACCGCTGAGCGAATGGCGGCGGACCTTGCCGAGCTTCACCGCCTGGTCGATGTTGACGCTGCCGTTGACCGAATCGGCGTCGATCCGGGCGCCGGCGCCCTTGGGCAAAGCGACGCTCGTGCGGCCATTCACGGAATCGAGCTTCACCTTCTGGACCCCGTCGAGCGAGGCGAACTCGGCGCGGAGACTGCCGTTGACGGAGCCCAGGCGCGCGTCGGCGGCGAGCCCGGTGGCGGTGATGCTACCGTTGACCGTGTCCAGGTTGACGGAGCCGCGCACGCCGGTGACGGTGATGTCGGAATTGACGGAGTCGATTTTTTGCAGATGAGCCCCGGCCGGCACCATCAGCTTGTAGCGGACGGAGGCGTTGACGCTGCCCGAGAGCCAGCCGTCCTTTTTGGCATACTTGGTCTTGATGCTGAGCTTGGCGGGCGAGGAATCGATCTCGAGGGTGACCTTCGCCAGGTCCTCGTCGGTCTTGCCCTTCTTCTCCGCTTCCAACGAAACCTCGGCCTTGTCCCAGGCGACGATATCGATGTCGCCGTTGACGTTGTCGAGCTGAAGAGTGCCGTCGGCGGCCAGCGGGTAGGTCTGCTTGAAGGTCTCGGTGACGGTCGCACGCGCCAGGGTGGCGAGTGCGAACAGGGCGGTGCAGAGGAGGAGGGGGCGGGATTTCATGGAAGGGATAACTCAGCAAAGAGGCGGAAGGTTACTATTGAGGATTACCTATTGAAGTTACATCGATCGGTTAGCGGGTAGGGCGAGTCGTCCCGACGAGCCGCTTCGTGCCACGGCTCATCCGGAGGATTCGCCCTACCGGGCCTCGCGTCTCATCTTTAGGTCATGCTCAATAGGGAAATCATTCTCGTTCTCCTCCTCGTAATCGTTCTCCCGTTGTTTGCGGAGAGAAGGAGTAAGAGAACGAGAGCGATGGTTGGTTACTCGGCGCGCAGGGCCTCGAGCGGGTTCACCCGGATGGCCTTGCGGACGGGCAGCAGGCAGGCGGCGGTGGCGGCGAGCGCGAGCACAACCGGGGCGATCGCCAGTGTGGCCGGATCAGTGGCGGCGACGCCGTAAAGGAGCCCGCCGACGATGGAACTCAACGCGAGGTAGCCGGCGAGGCCGGCGGCGATACCGACCAGCACCAACCGCGCACCCTGGCGCAGCACGAGCGCCGCGATGTCGCCGGGGCTGGCGCCGAGCGCGATGCGGACGCCGAACTCCGAGGTGCGCTGCGCCACCGAGAAGGCCAGCACGCCATAGACGCCCAGCACGGCAAGCAGCAGCGCCACGCCGCTGAACAGGGAAAGGAGCACCATCGGGGCCTTGCGCGACTGCGCGACCTCGTCCATGCGCTGCTGCATGGTCTTGATGTCAAAGACGGGTTGCTCGGGGTCGGCCGAGCGGACGGCCTCGCGCACGGCGGCGGTCAGCAGCGTCGGGTCGCCGGCGGTCTTGACCACCAGCACCAGGTTGGCGGCAGGCCGCTGGGCAAAGGGAAAATAGAGCGTCTCTTTCTTCACGTCCTCCTCGAGACTCTGGAACTTGATCGATGCCACGACACCGACAATGACCCAGACGCCGGGGTGGGCGTCGTCGCCGCCGCGGTTGATGCGCTTGCCGATCGGATCCTGGCCGGGCCAGTATTTGTCGGCGAGCAGCTGGTCGACAATGACCACCTGCTGGGCCGTCCCGGCATCGGCTGCGGAGAACAGGCGGCCGCGGAGCAACGTGAGTCCCAGCGCCTTGAAATAGCCCGGGTCGACGATACGCTGCTGGGCATGCGGGCCCGGGGCGCCGGCCGGCACGACGATGTCGGGGCTCGAGTAGGAGCCCGAGCTGTTATTGCCGGTAAAGGGCAGGACGGTCGTCAGGCCGGCGGTCTGCACCCCGGGCAGGGCGCGCAGTCGCTCGAGCGTGGCGTTGGCGAAGGCCGTGCGCTTGTCCGGCTGGTCGTATTTGGCCTCGGGCAGGTCGAGGCGCGCCGTGATGACGCCACCGGGACTGAAGCCCGGGGTTTCCTGCAGGAGCTTCGCAAAGCTGCGGACGAGCAGGCCCGCGGTGGAGAGCAGCATGACCGCCAGGGCGATCTCGCCCACCACCAGGGCGGCGCGCAGGAAGGTGGTGCGCTTGCCGGCGGAGCCGCGGGTGCCGGCTTCCTTGAGCGCGGCGGCGGCATCGCCCCGCGAGGCCGACCACGCGGGCAGCGCGCCGAATGCGATCCCGGTGAGCAGGGCGCACAGCAGGGTGAAGGCAAACACGCTGAAATCGAGCTGCACGCCGAAGGCCCGCGGCAGCGTGGACAGGCCGAGGCGGCCGAAGGCGTCCACGCCCCACCAGGCGACCAGCAGGCCGAGGCCGCCGCCGGCGAGGAAGAGCACGAGGCTTTCGGTCAGCAGCAGGCGCATCAACCGGGCGCGGCCGGCGCCCAGCGCGGCGCGGATGGCGAGCTCGCGCTCGCGGGCCACGGCGCGGGCCAGCAGCAGGCTGGCGACGTTGGCGCAGCCGATGAGCAGCGCGGCGGCCACCCCGGCCTGCACGAGCCAGAGCATGCCGCGGATGTTGCCGACGTTCTGCTCGAGGAAACCGATGGTCCGGCCGCCGAAGCCGCTGGTCTTGTAGAATTCGCGGGAGTCGGTGAGCCGCTCGGCGTTGCGCGCCTGGATGAGGTCGAGGTCGCGCTGGACGGATTCGGCGGTGGCGCCGGGCTTGAGCCGGGCGATCATGGAGGAGTATTCATAACCGCGTTCGCTGTCGGTCTTTTCCTTCGGCAGGAAGGTGAACGGCACCCAGGCCTGTACGCGCGGCGCGGGGAAGTAGAAACTCTCGGGCATGACGCCGATGACGGTGTAGGGCTCGGTGTTGAGCCGGATGGTCTGGCCGATGAGGCTGGGGTTGGCGCCGAAGCGGTTCTTCCAGAGGTTGTGGCTGAGCACGATGACGTGATCGGCGCCCGGCTGGGCGTCGGTTTCGGTGAATACGCGGCCGCGGGCCGCCGCCGCTTGCAGCGTGGTGAAGAGCGACGGCGTGACGCGCTGGCCGATGATGCGCTCAGGCTCGCCGTCGGCGGAAAGGTTGTAGCTCATGTTTGTGAACATGGCGCTGTCGGCGAAGCCGCTGACCCCGGCTCTCCGGTCAAGGTAGTCCGGGATCGCGACGCCGGCGTTCGGCAGGCCCATCAGCGGGTAGGTGTTGTAGACATAGACCAGCCTCTCCGACTCCGGCCACGGGTAGGGCTTGAGCAGGATGGCGTGCACCACCGAGAAGATGGCGCTGTTGGCCCCGATGCACAGCGCCAGCGTGGCGATGGCGATGACGGCGAAGCCGGGAGTCTTGAGCAGCGAGCGAAGGGCGTATTTCAGATCGGTGAGCATGCAAGGGGATCGTTCTCTTAATCTTTCTTGTAATCCAAGCTTGGCGGCTGGGTTGGGGAAAGGGGGGAACGATTTACTCGGAGCGCAGCGCCACCAGCGGGTCGACCTTGGTGGCGCGGCGGGCGGGGATCCAGCAGGCCAGGAAACCCACGGCGGCCAGGAACAGGGAGACGCCGGCATAGATCAGCGGGTCGGTTGGGCTGACCTCATAAAGCTGCGAGGCGAGCAGGCGGGTGAGCCCGAAGGCCACGAGCAGGCCGATGACGAGGCCGGCGACGGTGAGCCGCAGGCCCTCGCGCAGGACAAGTCCGATGATGAGGGCCGGCGAGGCCCCGAGCGCCATGCGCACGCCGATCTCGCCGGTGCGCTGGCTGACGGAATAGGAGATGACGCCGTAGATGCCCAGCCCGGCGAGCAGGAGGGCGAGCAGCGCAAACCCGCCGACCAGGGCCATGACCAGGCGCCGGTCCGAGATGGAATCCGCGAGCAGGCTGGCGAAGGTGCGCACCTCGTCGACCGGCAGACCCGGATCGAACGCATGGACCGCGGCCTTGATTTCCTCGCGCATGCTGGCGGCGGGCCGGGTGGTGCGGACCACAAAGGAGAGGAACTCGTCGCCCAATTGTGCCGTCGGATAATACAGGGTGTCGCCTGGCGCGGTGATGAGGTCCTGGGCGCGGACATCGCCGACCACGCCGACGATCTCGCGCGGGATGGAGGCAATGCCCGTGATAAGCCGGCGGCCGATGGGATTCCCGCCGTTCGGGAAGAGCCGGCGCGCGGTGGACTCGCCGATGATCACGACATTCGGCTGGTTCCCGACGTCGCGCCAGGTGAAATCACGGCCGGCCTTGAACGGGATGCCGAGGGTGGCGAAGTAGCCCGGAATGGAATTGGCGCGGATGGCGATCCGGCGTTCGTTCATCGGCGGGATGGCCTGGCCCTCGAGGGCGAACGGGGAACGGGTGCCCCCGCCGGATACGACCGGCAGCTGATTGATGCCTGCGGCGGCCGTGACGCCCGGGAGCGTCGCGAGGCGTTCGTTCAATTGCTGATAGAAGGAGGTCTGGCGCGCGGTGTCGGGATACTGGCCCGGAGAAAGCTGAACGTTGAAGGTCACGATATTTTCCGTCTGGAACCCCGGGGAGACGTTCTGCAGCCGGGCGAAGCTGCGCAGCAGGAGGCCGGCGCCGACGAGCAGGACGAGGGAGAGGGCGACCTCGCCGACAAACAGGGCCGAACGCAGCCGGCCCGCGGCGCGCCCGCCGGTGTTGCCCCGGGTGGCGTCCTTGAGCGTCTCGTTGACATCGGCATGCGAGGCCTGCCACGCGGGCACGAAGCCCATGACGAGTCCGGTCAGGACGGAAAGGGCCAGCGCGAAGCCGAGCACGGGCACGTCGATGGTGATCTCCCGTGCCCGCGGCAGCAGGTCGGCCGCGGCGCGGGAGAGGACGCCGACAGCCCAGACGGCCAGCAGGCAGCCGAGGGCGCCGGCGAGGATGGAGAGCAACGTGCTTTCGGTGAGGAACTGCCGGACGATGCCGCCGCGCGTGGCGCCGAGGGCCGTACGCACGGCGATCTCCTTGCGGCGCGCGGTCAGGCGGACGAGGAAGAGGTTGGCGACGTTGGCGCACGCGATCAGCAGCACGACGCCGACGGCGGCGAGCAGCACGAAGAACGTCGGCCGCTGGTTGCCCACCAGGTCGTCCTGGAGGAAGCGGGCGAAGATGCCGGCGTTGGAGTCGACCTTCTCGGGGTTCGCCTGTCCGTAGCGGGCGCTGACCGTTTTCAGCTGCTCGTTGATCTGGGCCAGGGTGGTGCCGGGCTTGACCCGGCCGGTGACGACCAGGAAACCCGTGCCGCGCTGCAGGAGGTCATAGGGAATGCCTTCCTGCTCAAACGGGCGCGTCGTCCAGAGCGGAATGCCGCCGTTGGGAAACTGGAAGGAGGCCGGCAGGACGCCGATGATCGTGTAGGCGCGGCCGTCGAGCGTGAGGCCCCCGCCGATGACCCCCGGATCGCGGTTGTAGTGTTTCTGCCAGTATTCGTCCGTGATGAGGGCGACATTGGCGCCGCCGGCCTTGTCCTCCTCGGGCCGGAAGGCGCGGCCCAGCTGCGGCTGCACGCCGAGCATGGTGAAGAAGTTGGCGCTGACGCGGGCCGCCTGCTCCTGGGTCGGGTCGCCGCGGCCGGTGATGGTGAAGCCGGTGAAGGACTGTGCACTGAGGTCGGTGAAGACCGACATCTGATCGCGGAAATATTCGAAGCGGGGGTAGGAAAGATTCGCCTGGTCGAGGCCGCGATCGGCGAAGGCGCCCCAGACGCGAACGAGGCGCGCCGGTTCGGTGAAGGACAGCGGGCGCAGGAACAGAGTGTTGATCGCCGAGAAAATGGCGACGTTGGCCCCGATGCCGAGCGCGAGGGTCAGCAGCGCGATGAGCGTGAAGCCCGGGTGCTTGGCCAGCTGGCGGAACGCATAACGCAGGTCCTGGAACATGGCGTTTTTATTAAAAGGCACCGCCGCCAGGGCGCACTTGAAGCAGAGACCACCGAAAGGTTGCTGTCAGGCGCGGATGGCGGAGGTGCAAGTCGGTCAGTGTGTTGGGGGACCGGCGCGCCGACTGAGGGCGGTGCGCCGGCGAAAGGACTCAGTGGGCGGAGCCGGCCTCGACCTGCTCCTCGACGACGCGGCCGTCGAACACGTGGATGGTGCGCTCGGCGTGGCGCGCGAAGCGCGTGTCGTGCGTGACCATGACGATGGTGGAACCGGCGCGGTGCAGCGAGTGGAGCAGCTCCATCACGGCGTCGCCGTTCTTCGAATCGAGGTTGCCCGTGGGCTCGTCGGCGAGCAGCACGGCCGGGGAGCCGGCGAGGGCGCGGGCGACCGCGACGCGCTGCTGTTGACCGCCGGAGAGCTGGGAGGGCAGGTGCTTGGCGCGGTGGCCCATGCCGACCTTCTCGAGGGCCTCGGTCACGCGGGTCTTGCGCTCGCCGGCGGGCATGCCGCGGTAGGTGAGGGGCAGCTCGACGTTCTCATAGACCGTGAGGTCGCCGATGAGATTGAAGGACTGGAAAATGAAGCCGATCTCGCGGTTGCGGATGCGGGCGCGCTCGGGGAGCGTCAGGCCCTGGACGGGGCGGCCGTTGAGGACGTAGGTGCCGTCGGTCGGCGTGTCGAGCAGGCCGAGGATCGAGAGCAGGGTGGACTTGCCGCAGCCGGACGGGCCGGCGATGGAGACATACTCGCCCTTGCGGATGTCCATGTGGATGCCGGAGAGGGCGTGCGTCTCAACTTCATCGGTGAGGAAGACCTTGGTCACGCCGTCGAGTTTGATCAGGGAGGGATTTTCGGTGGTCATTTGGGTGAGGAGACAGGGTTAATGGGTTACTAACACGCGATGGGGCGTGGCGGTTACAGGAATTTAGCCGCGGGCGCCGTCGTCGGTGGCAACGAGGACGGTCAGGAGGGCGAGGATGAGGGCGGGGCACATGACGCTGGAATCTGCAATCTGGGATTTCAAATTTGAGATCAATTGAGCCGGACGCGGTCGTTGGAGTCCCACGGCGACATGTCGGAGAGGATCACGCGGTCACCGGGCTGGAGCCCGCCGACGATTTCAATGGTATTGACCGAGCTGCGGCCGAGCTGGACCTGGGTGCGGACGGCGTCGTTGCTGCCTTCGACGAGCTTGAAGATGCCCACGGTGCTCTTCTCCTGGCCGAAGGCCGGGCGGCCGACGTAGACGACCTCGTTCAGGCGCTCGAGCTCGATGGTGCCGTCGACCGAAAGGTCGGGGCGGGCACCGCGGGGGAGTTCGTTGACGATGGTGACGTCGACCAGGACGGTGCCGTTCTGCACGGCGGGATCGATGCGGGCGACCTTGCCCTCGACGATGCCGTTGCGGGTGTCGACCTGGGCGAGCTGGCCGATCGCGATGTCGCGGGCCTGGGTCTCCGCGATGTGTATCTCGGCCTTGAGCTTGGAGGGATCGGCCACGCGGGCGATGTTGGAGCCCGGCTGGACCTGGGCGCCGACTTCGACGGGCAGGGCGGAGAGCACGCCGGCCATGGGGGAGCGGACCTGGAGAGCGTCCAGCTCCTCCTGGCGGAGCTGAGCGAGGGAGCGAAGGCGTTCGACCTCGGCTTCCTGCACGGCGAGCTGCGGTTTGATGGAATCCTTGGCGAAAACGTAGCGCTTTTGCTCGATGGCATTGCTTATGGCGCCGTCGGCCGCGGTGGCCTGGGCGAGCTTGAGGTCGAGCTCGGAGACCAAGCCGTCGCGGAAGAGCTGCTCCTGGACGTCGGACCGCAGCTTGGTGGTTTCGAAGTTGGACTTGGCGCGAGCGGCCTCGGCCTCGGCGGCCAGCAGCTGGCTTTCGAGCTGCATGCGCTGGTTGGCCAGTTGGGCCTCGGCGGCGGCCAGTTGGGAGTTGGCGTTGGCGGCGGCGGAGACGACATCGGGGTTGCGCAACTCGAGGATCAGGCTGCCGGTCTCGACGATGGCGCCGGGGCGGAGGACGATCTTGTCCACGCGGCCCTGGGTGCGGGCGGAGATCCAGCGAATCTCCTCGGGCACCAGCGTGCCGAGGCCACGGACCTGGCGGACCATCGGGCCGCGTTTGACGGTGTCGATCCACACCAGGTTGCGCTCCACGGTGGGGGCGGCGGGCTTCAGCCGCGAGAGGGCGACGGTGATGCCGATGAGGACCAGAGCGGCGACGGATCCGTAGATGAGGCGTTTCCTGCGTTTTTCCTTGGCGGCGTTGGGGCGGGCGATGTCCATGCGGTGGTAAGTTGCCGGCCCCATTTGCAACGTTCATGCCAAGCACTCAGATAGCTATAAACCGCTGGTGGTGAGTCGTAAACGAATGACGACAAGATGCTGAGCAGGGCACATCAGAGCGAAGGCGGGATATGACTGTCCCGAAAATGGGATGCCAAACGACCGAGCGGAAGTCCGGGTAGCCAAGGCACGTTTCCAAATTCCGAGAAACCGGACGGAGGAGAGCGGGCTTTATGTTCCGTAATGCGAAAACCAGGCCAAAGCCAAGTTAAAGCCAAGTTAAAGCCAAGCTAAAGCCAGGCCAAAGCCAAGCTAAAGCCAATGTGCGGCCAAACCCCGGCGTCACGCGGCCCGGGCGAGCCGCCGGCAGCCGGCCGTCCGGCCCCTCTGGCCAGGGAACGTCTTCAAAGGGTCATGGCGAGGAGTCACACCCTGCGAAAGGACGAAGCAATCCCGCTGGATCGCCATGGCTCGCGGCCGCGGGCCTCGCGATGACAAGGCACTTTGAAGACGTGCCTTAGGCCGGCAGACGCAAGCGGGCGAGGCAACCGGTGGTGCCCTCGCGATTTTCCAGCGTCAGGGTGCCGCCGTGATTTTCCGCGATTTGCCGGCACAGGACGAGGCCGATGCCGGAACCGGAAGGTTTCGTGGTGAAAAACGGCACGAAAAGATTCTGGAGATTGGCAATGCCGGGGCCGTCGTCCTCGACGAAAATCTCAACCTGGCCGGGAGCCTTGCGCCAGCCGACGCGGACGCAGCCGGTCGGGGCAGCCGACGGCCCGGCCTCGGGCGCGGCCTCGATGGCATTCTTGATGAGATTGATGAGCACTTGCTCGACTTGGGCGGCGTCGAGGGAGACCGTGATTTCCGGTCCCTCGAGCAACTGGACCGAGGAACGGCCCTCGAGCGTCACGATGCGGCGCAGCAGCGGCGCAAGATCGCAGGGCAGTTTGTTAGGCGCGGGCAGTTTGGCCAGCCGGGCATAGGACTGCATGAACTTGTTCAGGCCCTCGGCGCGCGTCTCGATGATTTCGAGGCCGCCCATCATGTCCTTTTCCCAGTCGTCGGCGCGCGCCGGGCGCCGGAGCATGGTGGTGAGTGAGCCGGCGATGGACTTGATGGGCGCGAGCGAATTGTTCAGCTCGTGGCCGATGACGCGCACGAGGCGCTGCCAGGCCTTCAATTCCTCTTCGCGAAGCGGCTGGCTGAGGTCGGCGATGACCACCAGCTTGTGCGGCAGGCCCCCCTCGCGGAAGCTCGTGCGCCGCATCCCCCAGCGGCCGGCGCCACCGGCAAAGGTGCGGCTCAGCACGCGGGTGCCTTCCCCGGCCAGGCAATCGGCGAGGTCGAGATCAGCCGCCTGGCGGCCGAGAATGCGCTCGGCGGGCTGGGCGATCAGCTCCTGCCCGGAGCGGTTGACGAGGCGGAGCGTTTCGTTGGCGTCGAAGGCGAAGATGGCGACATCGATTTCCTCCATGACCGTCCGGAGCAAGGCGGTGGCCTCGAGCGCGCCCAGGCGCTGCTCCTGGAGCACGCCGCCGAGCATGTTGATCTCGGCGAGCACGTCGCCCAGCGGCTCGTCGCGGTTGGCGCCGCGGGCCCGGACGGAGAAATCGCCCTCGCGCAGCGCGGTGAGCAGGTTGGCCATGGTCTGCAGCGGCCGGACGACCTGTTCGCGCACGGCCAGGGCAAAGCCCAGCCACGTCAGGGCGATGAACAGCGTGACCGTCCACTGGACCTTGGCCTCGTAGTCGCCGGCCCAGAGGATCCACATCACCGTCGCGACCGCCGGCAGGCCGCTGAGCAGCGTGTAGTAGAACACGCGTTGCTCGTGGGCGGTGCGGCGCTGGGATGGCTTTGCCATGCGATAAGCGGTAAGCTTTAAGCCTTAAGCTTCTGAATGAACCCCCCGAGCATGCGGCGGATCTCCAGAATCTCGCCGGTAACTTTCCTTGCCGACGATGGTTCAATGTAACCGAGCTCACCGCTCAACAGAATAAAATAGTCGAGTTCGGAGGCCGATCCGAGCGCGATGATCAAAAAGCGCTTCAACTCTGCGTCACCATCGCGACCGGCACCCTCGGCAATATTTGCCGGAATAGAGGAAGACGCGCGGCGCATCTGGCTGGTGAGCCCAAACATTTCGTCTTTGGGGAAAAGCTTGGTCAGCCGGTAGATTTCAAGAGTAAGCGCGTGACTTCGCTGCCAGGCCTGAATCTTGCGATAGTCTTTCACTTACACGCAAGTTGGCTCAGGAAGCTTACCGCTTAAAGCTTATAGCTTACAGCTTGTAGCGCTCCAGGCGCCGGTAGAACGCGCTGCGGCTGAGGCCGAGTTCCTCGGCGGCCTTGCGGGCGTTGCCGTCGCAGCGGGCGAGGGTTTTCTTGATCAGGAAGGACTCGACCTCCTCGAGGCTCATGTCCTCGAGGCGCGGGGCGGACTGGCCGGCGTTCAGGCCGAGATCGGGCGCGCGCACGACCTTGCCCTGCGCCATGAGCACGCCGCGCTCGACGGAATGGTCGAGCTCGCGGACGTTGCCGGGCCAGGAATAATTCTTCATCGCCTCGAGCGCCGCATCGTCGAAGCCGGTGATCGGCTTGCTGTAGCGGGCGACGTGGGCCTTCAGGAAATGCTGGGCGAGCAGCGGGATGTCCTCGCGGCGCTCGCGCAGCGGCGGCAGGTGGAGGTGGATCGTGTTGAGCCGGAAGAGGAGATCCTGGCGGAACTTGCCGGCGGCGACCTCGGCGTTGAGGTCGGAGTTGGTGGCGGAGATGAGGCGGACGTTGGTGCGGCTGGTGCGGGAGGAGCCGACGCGCTCGAACTCGCCGGTCTCGAGCGTGCGCAGGATCTTCGCCTGCTGGCTCATCGGGATGTTGCCGATCTCGTCCATGAACAGCGTGCCGCTGTCGGCGAGTTCGAAGCGGCCGGCGCGGTCGACCTTGGCGTCGGTGAACGCGCCGCGGACATGGCCGAAGAGTTCGCTCTCGAACACGCCCTCGGGCAGGCCGCCCATGTTGACGGCGATGAAAGCCTTGCCGGCGCGGACGGACACGGCGTGCAGCGCCTGGGCGACGACACCCTTGCCGGTGCCGTTTTCGCCGGTGATGAGAACGTTGGCATCGGACGGGCCGACCCGGGAAATGATCTCCAGCACCGGGCGCATGGCGGCGGACTGCGCGATGAGGTTGGGGCCGCCCTTGCCGCGGAGAATCTGGTTTTCCTGCTCGAGACGGCGGTAGGCGCGGACGGCGCCGGCCAGCTCGATCTGGGTCTTGACGATGGTCAGGAGGCGGGGGTTTTCCCAGGGCTTGGTGATGAAATCCTTGGCCCCGCGGCGCATGGCCTCGACGGCGATCTCGACGCTGGCCCAGGCCGTCATGACCACGACCGGCAGGGTGACATCGGCCGCCTGCAGCTTGGCGAGCAGGTCCAGGCCTTCCTGGCCTGACGTCGTATCCCGCGCGTAATTAAGATCGATGATGGCGAGGCTGAAATCACGGGCCTCGATCGCCTTCAGCACGGCGGCGGGTGACTTGACGGTCTCGATCTGGTAGCCTTCGGCCTTCAGGAGGAGGCGCAGGGCTTCGAGCACGTCGGGCTGGTCGTCCGCAACCAGGATGCGGTGGGGTGCAGGATCGTTGGCGGCCATTGCAGGAAGTGACAAGTGACGGGTGGTAAGTGTCAAGAGGGCATCAGCCTTCGCCGCGCCTGCGGCGGTCAAGGCTGTATCCACTCATGATGCTGCGCTTCAAGCGGCGACACGCCCGACGCAGGCCGACGCGCGCACCGTGCGGCGCGGCACCGGACGCAGAACCGTGGCCGGCAAGGGCAGCGGTTTCGGGCGGCGCGCGTAGTCGGAAAACGCGAAGCGGATCAGGGCGAGGGAGGCAAGCACCGCAAGAAAAGGTTCGAACGGGAAACGCGCGGCGAGTTCGGTGTTGGCGAGAACGAAGACAGCGAGGCCGGCGGTGCCGGTGAGCAGGACGATCGGGAGAAACTGTTGATGGCTCTTCATGGAGGAAGTTGGGTTGAGGCCGCGATCATTGCTCGCGCCGTGCCAACTTTCCCGGGCGACGCCTAACCACCAAGCTCGCAGGCAGATAAACCGTCCGGGCTGGTCGCCTGCGTCGTTTGGCCAATCCCGGATTCCACCAATCGCGGGAGTCCTGAATCCCGCGATTGGGAAAAGACCGCGGCCCCGCGCCTATTCGTAGCGCAGGGCGTCGATTGGATCGAGCTGGGAGGCCTTGCGCGCCGGATAGAAGCCGAAGAACACGCCGACCGCGGCGCTGAACACAAAGGCGACAATGATCGAGCTGGTCGACACCAGCACCGGCCAGCCGTTGAATTTGGAAACGAGCTGCGAAGAAGCGATGCCGAGCAGGATGCCGATGATGCCGCCCATCGAGCTGAGGATGACCGCCTCGATGAGGAATTGCAGCAGCACGTCGCTGCCGTGCGCCCCGACGGCCATGCGGATGCCGATCTCCCGCGTGCGCTCGGTCACCGACACGAGCATGATGTTCATGATGCCGATGCCGCCGACGACGAGGGACACGCCGGCGATGGCGGCAAGCAGCAGCGTGAGCGTCTGGGAGGTGGCGGTGGCGGCCGCCGCGATCTCCTGCTGGTTGCGGACGGTGAAGTCGTCGGTCTGCTCCGTCGTGCGGTGGCGCTGGCGGAGCAGCGCGGTGATGTAATTCTGGACGTCGTCGATGGTGTCGGCCGTGGCCGCCTGCACGTTGATCGAGCGCAGCATGGTCTGCTTGGTGACGCGCTTCATGGCGCTCGTGTAGGGAATGATGACCACGTCGTCCTGGTCGGAACCCTGCACCGAGAGGCCCTTGCCCAGCAGGACACCGATCACGCGGAACGGCTGGTTGCGGATGCGCAGGGTCTGCCCGATGGGGTCGCCGTCGGGATAGAGCTGCTTGACGATGGTCTGGCCGATGACGGCCACCTTGCCGACGCTGCGGATGTCCTGGTCGGAGAACATGGCCCCTTCCGTGAGCGGCCACTGGCGGATGTTCAGGTAGTCGGCGCTTTCGCCGAAAATGTTGGTGGACCAGTTGAGGCCGTTGGCGAGCACCTGGGCGTTGGCGCGGACCTCGGGGCTGATGCCGGCGAGATTGGGCGTCTCCCGGGCGATGGCCTCGGCGTCCTCGATGGTCAGCGTGCCGGCCCCGAAGGCGCCGCTGCGCGCGCCGCCCTGGTTGAAGCTGCCGGAGAAGATCAGGAGCACGTTCTGGCCGAGGCTGGCGATCTGCGCCTCGACGGTGGACTTCGCGCCGTTGCCGATGCTGACCATGGCGATGACGGCGCCGACGCCGATGATGATGCCCAGCGCGGTAAGGATGGAGCGCATGGTGTTGCGCCGGAGGGCCCGGAGGGAAACGGTGACGGTGGAGCCGATGCGCATGGGGTCAGTCGGAGCCGGTGAGCTTCGCGGCGGCCTCGGCCTCGAGGATCTTCTTCAGCTCGACGTCGGCGATGAAGCGATTGGCGACCTGGATGTCGTTCACGACCTTGCCGTCGCGGACGATGAGGTTGCGCCGGCAGTAGTGGGCGATGTCGAGCTCGTGCGTGACCATGACGATGGTGATGCCCTGGTCGTTGAGTTGCTGAAAGACGCCCAGCACCTCGATGGAGGTCTTGGAATCGAGGTTGCCGGTGGGCTCGTCAGCGAGGAGCACCTGGGGTTCGTTGACCAGGGCGCGGGCGATGGCCACGCGCTGCTGCTGGCCGCCCGAGAGCTGGCTGGGGAAGTGGTCGGCGCGGTTCGCGAGGCCGACGATGTCGAGGCAGTGCATGGCCCGCTCGCGCAGCTTGGCGGAAGAGCCGCGGTGCTTGCCGTAAAGCATCGGCAGCTCGACGTTTTCCAGGGCGGTGGTGCGGGCGAGCAGGTTGAAGCCCTGGAACACGAACCCGAGCTTCTCGTTGCGCAGGTCGGCGAGCTGGTTGCGGTCGAGGCCGCTGACGTCGACCCCGTCGAGCAGATAGGTGCCTTTCGTCGGCCGGTCGAGGCAGCCGAGCGTGTTCATGAGGGTGGACTTGCCGGAGCCGGAGGCGCCCATGATCGCCATGAACTCGCCGCGCTGGAGCTCGAGCGAGATGCCGCGCACGGCGTGCACCTTCACCTCGCCGGAGTCGTAGATCTTATGGATGTCCTTGAGCTGAACGACGGGGGCCATCGGTCGGGGGAGGCTGGGGATCAGAAACGCCGGCCGCCGCTGAAGGGGTTGTTGCCCTGCGGGGCCTGTGCCTTGGCGCTGGGCAGACTCACGCCGGTGACAACGACGTCCTTTTCCTGCAGGCCGTCGAGCACCTCGGTGACGATGCTGTCGGTGATGCCCAGCTTCACGTTCACGGCCTGGAGCCGGCCGTCCTTCGGGTCGCCCACGAGCTTGTAGAGGGTGCGCGTGACGGGCGCGTTGCTGCTGGCATCGCGATTGCCGCCGCCGCGTCCGCCGAAGGCGGGCAACTCGAGCCCGCGTTCCTTGGCCAGCTGGGCGATCCTGGCGATGACCTCGGGGGAGGGCGGGCCGTTGCCGCGGACGAAGCCCGCGTCGGCCATCAGCTTGCGGCGCTCCTCGTCGGTCGCGGGCCGCGTGGCGCCCTCGACCGGGGTGGCGCCGGGCTTGACGGCGTCGGCCACCGGCAGCGCGGTCACGCCGTCGGGCAGGCGGACGCGCAGCGCGCTGTTGGCGATGCGGAACGCGTTCGGGCGGCTGGCGACGACGATGGAGGCGTTGGCGGTCATGCCCGGCCGCAACTTCAGGTCGTCATTGCGGACGTCGATCATGGTGTCGTAGATGACGACGTTCTGCGAGGTCTTCGGCGAATTGCGGATCTGGGAAACGGTGCCGCGGAACTGCCGGTTGGGATAGGCGTCGACGGTGAAGTTCACCGCCTGGCCGACCTCAATGTTGCCGATGTCCGCCTCGGAGACGGCGGCGTCGATCTGCATGTTGCGAAGGTCATTGGCGATGATGAAGAGCGTGGGCGCGCTGAGGCTGGCGGCGACGGTGTTGCCGACGTCGACCTGGCGCGAAATCACCGTGCCGTCGATCGGCGAGTAGATGGTGCAACGGCTCAGGTTGACCTTGGCCGTCTCGTTGTTCGCGTTCTGGATCTGGACCTGGGCGTCGGCCTGGGCGAGCTGGGCCTCCACGGTGTCGAGGTCGCTCTGCGCGATGAGATTCTTCGCGAAAAGCTCCCGCGAGCGCCTGGCGTTGGCGAGCATGAGCTGATAGTTGGCCTTGGCGTTGGCGAGCTGGCCCTCCGACTGGAGCAGGGCGGTCTTGTAGCTCGAGGGGTCGAGTTCGGCGAGTACCTGGCCCTGCTTCACGGGCGAGTTCCAATCCACGTAGAGTTTGAGGATGTTGCCGGAAATCTGGCTGCTGACATTGACGTTCAGCACCGGGGCGAGGTCGCCCGTCGCGGTGACCGTCTGCGTGAGGGCGCCCTTGGACACCGTCGTCGTGGAAAACTCAGGTGCCTTCGCCTCCTCGACGTAGCGGATGTAATAGAAATAGCCGGCCGCGACCAGACCGAGGAGGATGAGGGCAAAGAGGACTTTTTTCATGCAGCGGAGAATCAAGGGAGCGCATCCGTCGGGCGAAGGCAATCACGCCCGCCCGCAGACAGTCAGTGTCCCGAAGAGACGCCGTTTTTCCCGGAAGGTTTCACGCCTGTTCTTCCGGCCGCAGGATTTCCTGTTGCCTCCTGCGCGGGCGCGGCATTCGCTCGGGTGTCATATCCCCTATGAAAACACTACGCCTGCTACCGTGTCTGTTGCTGCTGTCGTTGGTCCTCACCGCCCGGGCGGAGGACGAACCGAAGGAAAAGGAAAAGGGCGGCGACAAACCCGCTGCGCCCGCCGAGGTGAAGGAACCCAAGCTCTCGGTGACCGAGCACGAGATCACGATCAACGGCAAGGTCATCAAATACAAGGCCACCGCCGGCTACCTCGTCCTCAAGGACGACAAGGACAAGCCCCGCGCCAACATTTTCTTCGTCGCTTACACCAAGTCCGACGAGCCCGACGCCGCGAAGCGCCCGCTCATGTTCTCCTTCAACGGCGGCCCCGGTTCCGCGTCCATCTGGCTGCACATGGGCGCCCTCGGGCCGAAGCGCGTTGTCATGACCGACAAGGGCGAGTCGCTGCCGCCGCCCTACAAGTGGCAGGACAACGAGTTCTCCTGGCTCGACGAGACCGACCTCGTGTTCATCGACCCGGTCACGACCGGCTACAGCCGCCCCGCGAAGGACGTTGACGCGAAACAATTCCACGGCTTCACCGGTGATATCGAGTCGGTGGCCGACTTCATCCGGCTCTGGACGACGCGCAACGAGCGCTGGACCTCGCCGAAGTTCCTCGTCGGCGAAAGCTACGGCACGACGCGCGCCGCCGGCCTTTCCGACTACCTGCAGCAGAAATACACCCTCTACCTCAACGGCATCATCCTGATCTCCTCGATCATGAACTTCGAGACGGCGAGCTTCGCCCCGGGCAACGACCTGCCGTATCAGCTCTTCCTGCCGACCTACAGCGCCGCCGCCTTCTACCACGGCAAGCTCAAGGGCGACTACGCGAAGGACCTGCAGGCCACCCTGGCCCGCGCGAAGGAATTCGCCGCCAAGGACTACACGCTCGCGCTCATGCAGGGCGACGGCCTGTCCGCCGCCGACCGCGACAAGACGGCCAAGGAACTGGCCTCCCTCACCGGCCTCCCGCTCGACTACATCACGAAGCAGAACCTCCGGGTGAACATCTTCCAGTTCGTCACCGAGCTGCGGAAGGACGAAAACCGCACGATCGGCCGGCTCGACAGCCGCATCAGCGGCATCGCGCCCGGCGCGGGCGGCGATGGCGGCATCGGCGGGGCGGCCGGCTTCTTCGACCCGAGCCTCGAGGCCATCAACGGCGGCTACACGAACGCGTTCAACGACTACGCCCGCCGCGAGCTGAAATACGAGAACGACCTGCCCTACGACATCCTCACGGGCAACGTGCAGCCGTGGAGCTACGCCAACGCGCAGAACCAATACCTCAATGTCGCCCAGACCCTGAAGGCCGCGATGACGAAGAACACGTTTCTGAAGGTCTGGATCGCCAACGGCTATTACGACCTCGCCACGCCGTTCTTTGCCACGGAATACACCGTGAAGCACATGGGCCTCGACCCGGCGGTGCGGAACAACATCAAGCTGACCTACTATGAGGCCGGCCACATGATGTATATCCACCTCGACTCGATAAAAAAGCTGAAGGCCGATTTCAGCGCCTACATGGCCGACACGCTCAAGTCCGCCGGGGTGAAGTAAACTGCGGCGCAACGCGGTGGATTTCCCCACGATATGGCCGGCGCCAACGCGCCGGCCTTTTTATTCGCGGTGGATCCAATACCCCGGAGCTGGCCTCGGCTTGGTCGGAGTGTAGGAGCCTGCTTGCAGGCGAACTTGTTTACGGTCCGTCGATGAGCACTCGGAATCGCCTGCAAGCAGGCTCCTACAAGGAATGGAATGGATGGGGATGGGCACGATGAGTTGGCGGCGGTCTTCATCAAATGCCCCGGAGCTTGCTCCGGCTTGGTCTTGAGATTCCACGGCGAGGTCGCCGTGGCTCCAGGACGGAAGAGCTGGAGCGCGGGCGACCTCGCCCGCGTGGGATTGGGCCAATGCCTCGGGACTTGCTCCAAGGGTTGGCTGTAGGAGCGTGCTTGCACGCGATCGCTGACTCATATCAATCGCCTCAAGCTACTACACTCCACACCAAGGTCGCCAAGACCGCGAAGCAGATCCTGCGATGAGAAATATCTCTGCGTTCTTTGCGGCCTTCGTGTAAAAGCTTTGGGTGTTTGGTATCAGAGCGATCGCGCCCAAGGTCGCTTTCGCGAAAATCCGGCAGGGAAGGTCGCCTGCAAGCAGGCTCCTCCAGTCGGTCGCGGCGGACCGCCCGGGATCACTTCGCCGCGGGCGCCACGCCCGCGGCATCGTGCCAGTCCCCGCCGGCGGCCTTGAGGAGCGTGACACCCGCGTTCAAGCGACGGCCGAGCAATTGCACCGCGGTGCGCTCGGCGGTGAGCTGGGTGGACTGGGCCGTCACGACCTCGAGATAGCTGATGGCGCCCGCCTTGTATTGATTGAGCGTGATGGCTGTGGACTGCCGGGCGGCGGCGACCGCCTCGTCCTGCACCGCGGCCTCGCGGGCGAGGAGGTTGGTGGCGGCGAGATTGTCCTCCACCTCCTGGAAGGCCGTGAGCACGGTCTGGCGGTAGGTGGCGAGGCTTGCCTCGTAGGCGGCATGGGCGGCAGCGACCTGCGCGCGGGTCTTGCCGGCGTTGAAGAGCGGGGCGAGCGCGGAGCCCCCGACCGACCAGATCTCGTTCGGCGTGGAGAAAAGCCCGGCCAGCTTCGAGCCCGAGTAGCCGGCCGAGCCGGTGAGGGAGATGACCGGGAAGTAGCCGCCCTGGGCGATGCCGATGCCGGCGCTGGCGGCGGCGAGGCGGCGCTCCGCCGCGGCGATGTCGGGCCGGCGCTCCAGCTGCTGCGAGGGAATCAGCGCCGGCACGGCCGGCGGCGCCACGCTCAGGTCGGCGGGCGCCAGCGAGAAACCCGCCGGGGGCTGGCCGAGCAACACGGCGATGGCGTGCTCGAGCTGCGCGCGGGTCAGGCTGAGATCGATGGCCTGGGCCTGGGCCGTCTTGAGCTGGGCCTCGGCGGTCGCGACGTCGGCGCGGGTGTCGACGCCGGCGGCGTAGCGGTTATGGGTCATCTGCAGCGAGCGCGCGTATTCGGCGACCGTGCGGTCATAAAGCCGCTGTTGCGTGTCGGCGACCCGCAGCGAAAAATAGGTCTGGGCCAGGGTGGCGTGCAGGCTGAGGCGGACGGATTCCAGGTCGGCAGCGCTCGCGGCGGCGGTGGCGCGGCCGGCTTCCAGGCCGCGGCGCACCGTGCCCCAGAGATCGAGTTCCCAGCTTGCGGCGAGGCCGGCGCCGAAGGAATTCTGGATCTGGGCGGGCGTGGCGTTCTTGGCGGCGGACCGGTCGCGGGTGGCCGAGCCGGTGGCGTTGACCGCCGGATAAAGCGCGGAATAGGCGACCGTCACGGCGTCCAGCACCTGCCGATACTGCGCCTGGGCGGCGAGCAGGGTGTTGCTGTTCGCCTCGAGTTTGTCCTGCAGGTCGTTGAGCACGGGATCGCCGAAGGCCTCCCACCATTTGCCGCGCGGCTGTTCCGCCGCCGGCGCGGCGGGCTGCCAGTCGCCGGATTCCTTGAAGGCCGGCGCGGTCACCGCCGGACGCCGGTAGTCGGGTCCGAGGGCGCAGCCGGCGAGGGCGAGCAGCGCGAGCGGCAGGGCAAGGCGGGGAAAAAGAAGTCGGGCTTTCATCAAGAGGGCTGGTTGGCGGGCAAGGCCGGGGAAGCGGGGGAGACGGCCGGGTGCCGGCGGCGCCACAGGCTGCGGCCCCACTCGCCCAGGCGGTCCATGTAGAGATAGACCACCGGCGTGGTGTAGAGGGTGAGGATCTGGCTGACGACCAGTCCGCCGACAATGGCGACGCCGAGCGGCTGCCGCATCTCCGCGCCGTTGCCGTGGCCGAGGGCCAGCGGCACGGCGCCGAACAGGGCCGCCATGGTGGTCATCATGATCGGGCGGAAGCGCAGCAGGCAGGCGCGGAAGATCGCGTCGCGGGCCGAGGCGCCGGTCGCACGCCGCTCGGCGAGGGCGAAGTCGATCATGAGGATCGCGTTCTTCTTCACGATGCCGACGAGCAGGAGCACGCCGATCAGGGCGATGATGGTGAACTGCTGGCCGAAGAAGATCAGCGCGAGCAGCGCGCCGCCGCCGGCCGAGGGCAGCGTCGAGATGATGGTCAGGGGATGGATCAGGCTTTCGTAGAGCATGCCGAGCACGAGATAGACCGTGACGAGGGCCGCGAGGATGAGGAGGGGCTGGTTGCCGATGGCGTCCTGATAGGCCTGGGCCGTGCCTTGGAAGCTGCCGTGGATGGTCGAGGGGACGCCGATCCGGGCGAGGGCGTTTTCCACGGCCTTGGCGGCGGCGGAGAGCGAGCCGCCCGGCGGGAGGTTGAACGAGACGGTGGTCGACACGAACTGGCTCACATGGTTGACCGCGAGGGAGGTGTTGGTCGGCTGCCAGTGAGCCAGGGCCGAGAGCGGCACGAGCTTGCCGGTGGTGGAGGCGACGTAGGTGTTGTCCAGTTCGGTGGGGCTCTGCCAATACTCCGGGGACACCTCCATCACCACATGGTATTGGTTGAGCGGGTTGTAGATGGTCGAGACCTGCCGCTGGCCGAAGAGGTCGTTGAGGGTGGAGTCGAGCGTGGCGATGCTGACCCCGAGGCGCGCCGCGGCGTTGCGGTCGATCACGAGCGAGGTTTGCAGGCCGAGGTCCTGGGCGTCGGTGCTGACGTCGACGATCTCGGGCAGCGCGCTCAGGGCGGTCCGGATGCGCGGCTCCCAGTCACGGAGTTCCGCCAGGTCATCGGCGCTGAGCGTGTATTGATACTGGGCGTTCGTGCGGTGGGAGCCGATGCGCACATCCTGGTTGGCCTGCAGGAAGAGCGTGGCGCCGGGCATGTGCGCCAGCTTGCGTCGCAGCCGGGCGATGACGAGGTCGGCGGAGAGCAGGCGGATGCCCAGCGGCTTCAGGTTCACGAAGAAGAAGGCGTTGTTGCGCTGGCCGCCGCCCGTGAAGGCGACGACGTGCTCCACGTCGGGGTCGGCCTTCACGATGGCCACGTAATCGGACAGCTTGGCCTTCATCGCCTGGAAGGAGATGCTCTGGTCGGCGATGAGGCTGCCCGAGATGCGGCCGGTGTCCTGCTGGGGCATCAGGCCCTTGGGAATGATGACATAGAGCCAGACATTCAGGCCGACGGTGACGAGCAGGCTAAAGAGCATGAGGCGGTGATGCCGCAGCGACCACCGGAGGGTGCGTTCATAAAAGCCCAGCAGGCGGTTGAAAAGCTCCTCGATGTAACGGGAGAAGCGGCCCGGTGGGTTTTCGCCCGCCGGCTGCAGCACCCGGGCGCACATCATGGGCGTGGTGGAAAGGGAGACCACGAGGGAGACGAGGATGGCGGTCGAGAGCGTCACGGCGAATTCGCGGAACAGCCGGCCGATGATGCCGCCCATCAGGAGGATCGGCACGAACACGGCGCAGAGCGAGATGCTCATCGACAGCACGGTGAAGCCGACCTCGCGTGCGCCCTGCAGCGCGGCGGCGAGGGGCTTCATGCCCGCTTCGATGTGGCGGGAGACGTTTTCCAGCACAACCACGGCGTCGTCGACGACGAAGCCGGTGGCGATGGTCAGCGCCATGAGCGAGAGGTTGTCCAGGCTGTAGCCGCACAGATACATGATGCCGAAGGTGCCGATCAGGGACACGGGCACAGCCACGGCGGGGATGACCGCCGCGCGCCAGCGGCGGAGGAAGAGAAACACGACCAGGATCACAAGGGACACCGAGATGAGGAGCGTGCGCTCCACGTCCCGCACCGAGGCGCGGATGGACGTGGTGGTGTCGACGGAGATATCGATGTTGATGCTGGCGGGGATCGAGGCCCGCAGGACCGGCAGCAGGGCCTTCACGCGGTCGGCGGTGGCGATGACGTTCGCGCCCGGCTGGCGGCGGACGAGGACCAGCACGGCCGGCCTGCCATCCGACATGCCGGCGTTGCGCAAATCCTGTACGGAATCGGTGACGGTCGCGATGTCGCCGAGGCGCACGGCCGCACCTTTGCGGTAGGCGACGATGATCGGCATGTAGTCGGCCGCCTTTTTCGCCTGGTCGTTGGCGGCGATCTGCCAGTGCCGGTTGGAGCCGTCGAGGGAGCCCTTGGGGCGGTTGGCGTTCGTGGAGGCGATCGCGGCGCGCACCGTGGCCGTGGGGATGCCATAGCGGTTGAGCACGGTGGGGTTGAGCTCGACGCGCACGGCCGGCAGCGAGCTGCCGCCGACATCGACCTGGCCGACGCCGTCGACCTGCGCGAGGGTCTGGGCAAGAATGGTGGAGGCGGCGTCATACATTTCCCCCTGCGACATGGTCGCGGAGGTCAGGCTGAAGATCACCATGGGGGACTCCGCGCTGTTGGACTTGCGGTAGACGGGGTTGCTCGGCAGGCCGGTGGGCAGCAGGCTGCGGGCGGCGTTGATCGCGGCCTGTACGTCGCGGGCGGCGCCGTCGATGTCGCGGTTGAGGTCGAACTGCAGGTTGATGTTGGTCGAGCCCAGCGAACTGGAGGAAGTCATCTCGTTCACCCCCGCGATGCGGCCGAGGGCGCGCTCGAGGGGCGTGGCGACGGTCGAGGCCATCGTCTCGGGACTGGCGCCGGGCAGGTTGGCGGAGACCGACACGGACGGGTAATCCACCTGCGGCAGGGGCGACACCGGCAGGAGATTGTAGGCGAGGATGCCGGCCAGGGCGACGCCGATGGTCAGCAGAGTCGTGGCGATGGGCCGCCGGATGAATGGTTCCGAGATGGTCATGCCGTGGCGGGTGGCGTTTTCCGGGTCCGGCGGGCGAGCCGGTCAAACATCAGGTAGATGACCGGCGTGGTGAACAGCGTGAGCACCTGGCTGAAGATGAGTCCGCCCACCATCGTGATGCCGAGCGGATGACGCAGTTCGGAGCCGACGCCGGTGCCGAGCATGAGCGGCAGCGCGCCGAGGAGCGCCGCCATCGTGGTCATCAGGATTGGGCGGAAACGCAGCAGGCAGGCCTGGTAGATGGCCTCCTCGGGGGCCTTGCCCTGGTCGCGCTCGGCCTCGAGGGCGAAATCAATCATCATGATGGCGTTCTTTTTCACGATGCCGATGAGCAGGATGATGCCGATGATGCCGATCATGCCCAGGTCGGTGTTCGCGAGCTGCAGGGCGAGGAGGGCGCCGACGCCCGCCGACGGGAGCGTCGAGAGGATCGTGATCGGGTGGATGTAGCTCTCATAGAGCACGCCCAGCACGATATACATCGTGACGATGGCGGCAATGATCAGGAACAGCGTGTTGTTGAGCGAGGCGCTGAAGGCCAGGGCCGCGCCCTGGAAGCCCAGCCGGATGCTGGCCGGAATATCCATGCTCTCCTCGCAGGCCTTGATGGCCTTGACCGCGTCGCCGAGCGAGTAGCCGGGCGCGAGGTTGAAGGAGATGGTCGCGGCCGGGAACTGGGCGACGTGGTTGATGACGAGCGCCGCGTGGCGTTCGCTGACCCGCGCGACCGAGGTCAGCCGCACCTGCGCGCCGGTGACGGAGGTGACATAGATGTTGTCGAGCGACGTCAGGCTGCGCTGCAGCGCCGGCGGCGCCTCCAGCACCACGCGATACTGGTTGGCCTGGGTGAAGATGGTCGAGACGAGGCGCTGGCCGAAAGAATTGTAGAGCGCGTTGTCGATGGCGGCGACGGTGACACCCAGTCGCGCGGCGGAGTCGCGGTCGATTTCCAGGTAGGCCTGGAGCCCCTGGTTCTGGAGATCGCTGGCGACATCGGTGATCGCCGGCAGCTGGCCCAGGCCTTCAAGCAGCTTGCCGACCCACTCGGCTAGCGCCTCCGGGTCCGCGGACTCGACGCTCAGCTGGTATTGGGTGCGGCTGACCGTGCTCTCGATGGAGAGGTCCTGCACGGGCTGCAGGTAGAGCGTGATGCCCGGCAGGCGGGCGAGCGCCGGCTGGAGGCGGCGGATGACCTCGATCGCGCTGCTCTTGCGCTCGTGCTGGGGCTTGAGGTTGATGAGGAAGCGGCCGCTGTTGAGCGTGGTGTTGGTGCCGTCGACGCCGATGTAGGAGGACAGGCTGGCGACATCCGGGTCGGCCAGGATCAGGCGGCCGAGGGCCTGCTGGCGCTCCGCCATCGCGGAAAATGAGATCGACTGCGCGGCCTGCGAGATGCCTTGGATCGCCCCGGTGTCCTGCACCGGGAAAAATCCCTTTGGAATGACGGCGTAAAGCAGGACGGTTAGGACGAGTGTGCCCGCGGCGACGCCCAGCGTCAGGGTCTGGTGCCGCAGGACCCATTGCAGCAGCTTTCCGTAGCGGGCGATGACGGCGTCGAAGAAATGCCCGCTCGCGCGGTAGAAGCGCCCCTGCTTCTCCTCGGGCGTGTGGTGCAGCAGCTTCGCGCACATCATCGGGGTGAGGGTCAGGGAAACAACCGCCGAGATCAGGATGGAAACGGCGAGGGTGATGGCGAACTCGCGGAACAGCCGGCCGACCACGTCGCCCATGAACAGCAGCGGGATCAGCACGGCGATCAGGGACACGGTCAGCGAGATGATGGTGAAGCCGATCTGCTCGGCGCCCTTCAGGGCGGCCTGCATGGGCGTGTCGCCCTCCTCGAGGTAGCGCGCGATGTTCTCGATCATCACGATGGCGTCGTCGACCACGAAGCCCGTGGCGATGGTCAGGGCCATGAGCGTGAGGTTGTTGATGCTGAAGCCGGCGAGATACATCACGCCGAAGGTGCCGACGAGCGAGAGGGGGACGGCCACGCCGGGGATGATGGTGGCGGGGACGTTGCGCAGGAAGAGGAACACGACCATCACGACCAGCGCGATGGAGATCATGAGCTCCACCTGCACGTCCTCGACCGAGGCGCGGATGGTCACCGTGCGGTCGGTCAGCGGGATGACCTCGACGGAGGCCGGCAGGCTGGCCGACAGCGCGGGCAGGAGAGCCTTGATGCGGTCCACGACGGCGATGACGTTGGCGCCCGGCTGGCGCTGGATGTTGAGGATGATGGCGGCACGGTCGTTGGCCCAGGCGGCGAGCTGGACGTTCTCGGCGCTGTTGACGATCTCGGCCACGTCGCCGAGGCGGATGGGCGCGCCGTTGCGGAAGGCGATGACGAGCTTCTTGTAATCGCCGACGGACTTGAGCTGGTCGTTGGCGTCGATGGTCGAGGCGCGGGTCGGGCCGTCGAAGCTGCCCTTGGCCTGGTTGACGTTGGCCGTGGCGATGGCGGTGCGCACGTCGTCCAGCGTCAGGCCGTTGGTGGCGAGGGCGCGCGGGTCGGCCTGCACGCGCACGGCCGGGCGCTGGCCGCCGCTGATGCTCACGAGGCCCACGCCGGGGATCTGCGAGAGCTTCTGCGCGAGGCGCGTGTCCACCAGGTCCTCGACCTGGGGCAGCGGCATGGCGGTGGAGGTGATGCCGAGCGTGAGGATCGGCGCGTCGGCGGGGTTGACCTTGTTGTAGATGGGCGGGGTCGGCAGGTCGTTCGGGAGCAGGTTGGTGGCGGCGTTGATCGCGGCCTGCACCTCCTGCTCGGCCACGTCGAGGGTCAGGTCGAGGCTGAAGGTCAGGGTGATGATCGACGCGCCGCCGGAGCTCGTGGAGGCCATGCGGTCGAGGCCGGGCATCTGGCCGAACTGGCGCTCGAGCGGGGCGGTGATGGATGAGGTGATGACCTCGGGACTGGCGCCCGGGTAGAGCGTGACGACCTGGATGGTGGGATAATCCACCTCCGGCAGCGCGGAGATCGGCAGCAGCCGGTAGGCGAAAATGCCCGCCAGCAGGATGGCGACCATGAACAGCGACGTCGCGACCGGACGCAGAATGAAGGGCTTCGACGGATTCAAGGGAACGCGCGGCGGACCGGCTTAGTGGGACGGGTTCGTGCTGCCGTCGGCGGGCCGCTTGCCGGTCCGCGGGCCGCCCTTGGCGGCGGCCGGCACCCCGGTATCACGGCTGACCAGTTCGACGGCAGCGCCATCCTTGAGCTTGTCCACGCCGTCAACCACGACGACGTCGCCGGGCTGCAGGCCCTTGTTGATCACGATCTGGCCCTTTTCCGAGGGACCCGTCTCGACGACGCGCACGGAGACGGTGTTGTTCGCGCCCACGACGTAGACGTAGGTTCCCACGGTGCCGCGCTGGACGCCGGCGGTCGGGATGACGGTGACGCCCTTGAGTTCATCGACGACCAGCTGGACATTCACGAACTGGTTGGGGAAGAGGGTTTCGTCGGTGTTGTCGAATTCCGCGCGGAGCTTCACGGTGCCCGTGGCCGGGTCGATCTGGTTGTCGACCGTCGCGAGCTTGCCGGCGGCGAGGCGCGTGCGGCCGTCGCGATCGAAGGCCTCGACCTGCATCGTCTCGCCGGTGCCGAAGCGCTTCATGACCTTGAGCACCGAGTCCTGCGGGATGGAGAACAGCACGGTGATCGGGTGAAGCTGGGTGATGACGGCGATGCCACCGGCGTCGGAGGCGTGGACGATGTTGCCCAGGTCGACATTGCGCAGGCCGATGCGGCCGGGGATGGGCGCAGTGATGTGGGCGTAGCTGAGCTGCAGGGCGGCGCTGGCCACCTGGGCCTGGTCGACCTTCAGGGCGGCCTCATACTGGCGGACGAGGGCGGCCTGGGTTTCCACCTGCTGTTCGGCCACGGAGTCCTGCGCCAGCAGGGTCTGGAAACGCTTGAGGTCGACGCGGGCGTTTTCGAGCAGGGCGTTGTCCTTGGCCTGCTGGGCCTCGGCCTGCATCTTCTGGACTTCGAACGGCCGCGGATCCAGCTCCGCCAGCGGGGCGCCCGCCTCGACCGTCTGGCCTTCCTTGAAAAAGAGCTTCTGGAGCTCGCCATCCACGCGGCTGCGCACGGTGGCGGTGCTCACGGGAGTGACGGTGCCCAGCGAGACCAGGCGCACGTCGAGGTCGGCCGTGCGGGCCGGCTCGGCCGTCACCGGCATGGGGCCGCCGGCGGCGCCGCGGCCCGCGGCGGCCGGCTTGGTGAACGGCCGCACGAAGAGCGCATAAGCCACGGCCAGGCCGACGATGGTCAAAAGGGTCCAGCGAAGCCAATGGCGGCGGGGCGCTGATCCGCCGGCAAGGCCGGCATCCGCGGGTGGAACGAGGGGTGAAACGGGAGGCTGCATGGGCATGAGGGGAAGGGGGTCAGGCGGGGGAACGGGCGGCGGGTGCCGGGATGGACTGGCCGTCGTCCAGACCCGCGACAAGGGCCCGCACGATCGGTTCGACCATGGCCCGCGGGTCGCCAAATGGCTCGTTGGCCAGCATCCATGGCAGGATGAAAGGTGCGCTGGCGAGCAGGATCATCCGGCTGCGGACCTTCACGGCGGCATTGGCCAGGCTGCCCGGGCCGGCCTCACCCGCGAGAATGGCCACGATGCGGGTCTCGATCAGGTCGAGCAGTTCCCGGCGCAATTTCTGATGCTCGCGGGCGACGGCGAGATCGAGCTCGAAGAGCATTGGCGTGCGCTTCATTTTCCGGCGGACCGTGTCGATGTTTGCGCGAAACAGCGCGATCAGGCGGTCGGACACGCGGGGGCCGGCCGTCGCCACCGCCGCGTCGCAGACCGCGAGCAGGGTGGTGCGTTCCGCGACCGCCACGGCGCAACCGATGGCCAGCTTGCTTTCGTAGAACCGGTAAAGGTTGGCGGCCGACATGCCGCTGGTCCGGGCGATGTCCTGCATGGCGGTCTTGGCGTAGCCGAACTGCCGGAACAGCTCCCGGGCGGAGGCCACGATGCGCGCGCGGGTCTCCTCCTGGCCTGAATCCTGAATATTCTGTTTAATATTCACGGCGGTAGGACGCCGGGCACCCGCCGGCGGTTACATCCGGGAATTCGCGCCGGGTGCGGTAGCCCAACCCGGCGGACGCCTACTTCTTCGGGTAGGCCTTGCGCAAGGCCTGCGCCACGTTGGCGGGGACGAACTTCCGGACGTCGCCGCCGAGCTTGGCGATCTGCTTGACCAGCGAGGAGCTGGTGTAGCTGTAGGACTCGTTCGGCATGACGAAAATCGTCTCCACCTTCGGCTCGAGGTGGCGGTTCATCAGCGCCATGTTGAACTCGAACTCGAAGTCGGAGAGGGCGCGCAGGCCGCGGATGATGGCCACGGCCTTCTCCTTGCGGGCGAACTCGACGAGCAGGCCGTCAAAGCTCGTGACGTCCACATTCGGCAGGCCGCGGAGGTTGGCGCGGATCAGTTCGACGCGCTTTTCGGGGCTGAACAGGGGCTTCTTGGTCGAGTCGATCGCGACCGCCACGCGCACGTGCTTGAAGAGCTTGGCGGCGCGTTGCAGCACGTCGAGGTGGCCGTTGGTAAACGGATCGAAGGTTCCGGGGTAGATGCAGAGTTTCATGCGGCGGACCGGAATGAGGATTGCAGGGCACCAAGGGATGGCGAGGAAGTTTTGTGTCAAAGTGGAGGGATTGTAGGGCGGGATCACCGCATCCCGCCTCGAAGGTGATAGCGTCTTCGAACCAAGGCGGGATGCGGTGATCCCGCCCTACAATAATCAATGGATTGCCAAGGTTGCGGGGGTTGTCTGGACTGCGCGGGTGAAGTTCACCCTGCCCAACGTCCTGACCATTTCACGCGTCCCGATGATGTTTGTCATCGTGGCCCTGATGTATTCGGACTGGCACGGGGCGGCCACGTGGGCGTTCTGGTTGTTCATTGCCGCGGCCCTGACGGACTGGCTCGACGGCCTGCTCGCGCGCCAGGCGAACCAGGTCTCCTCCTTCGGCCGGTTCATGGACGCGGTCATCGACAAGGTCATGGTCATCGGCCTGATGATCGCCCTGGTGAACGGCGGTTACTTCGAGGGCTACCGCATCACCGCCATGCTGCTGCTGTTGCTGATCATCGCGCGTGAGTTCACCATTTCCGGCCTGCGCATGGCGGCGGCCACCCGGGGCCTCGTGGTCGAGGCCGACGCCGGCGGCAAGGTGAAGACCTTCGTGCAACTCAACGCCATCGGCTGGCTGCTCGGTGCGCGGATGTTCGCCCGGGATTTCAGCGACCTGTTCACCGGCAGCGAGGACACCATGGTCCGGGTGGTGCACTGGGGCGGCCTGGGCCTTTACGTGCTGTCGGCCGTGCTGACCGTCACCTCCGGCTACGCCTACTTCCGGCGGCACGGGCACGTGGTGAAGGACTGAACATGGAACTGCCGGAACCCCGCTGGCCGCGGCTCTTCTCCACCCGGTTTGTCTGCACGGTGGCCACGCTGGGCCCGATCGGCGCGCGGCTGCCGGCCCCGGGCACGTGGGGGTCGCTGGCGGGGCTGGGCTATTTCGTGCTGGTTTTCCGGCACGCGCGCTGGGAGGTGATCTTTGCCTGGACCGTGCTGCTCAGTTATTTCGCGGTCGCGTTTTGCGGCGACGCGGCGCGCCGGATGGGCCGGACCGATCCGGGCGAGGTGAACCTCGACGAGTTCGTGGTGATGCCGCTGGTGTTCCTCGGCTGGCGCGCGGGGTATGCGGCCAGCCTGCCGGAATGGGTGGGGCTGCTCGCCGGTTTCGGGCTGTTCCGCTTCTACGACATCCTCAAGCCGCTCGGCATTGCGCGGCTGCAAAGCTGGCCGGGCGGCTGGGGCATCGTGGTGGATGATTTCGTCGCCGCGCTGGCGGCGTGCGGCACGCTGCACCTCGGCGCGGCGCTCTGGGTGTGGCTGCGCTGAATCAGCGCGCCTTGCCGCCCATCGTCCGCTCGCGGATGTTTTCGAGCACCTGGCGGAAGGTGATCTCCGCCCGCACCCGGGTGTTCAGGCCGAAGTCGTAGCCGTCCGGCCCCCACGACGAGCGCACCCCGAGGCCGACGATCCACTGGGTCTTGAAGTTGAAGGTGTATTTCTTGGGCACATACCACAGGACGCTGGGCTGCAGGTTGACGAACTGGTGCGACTCGTCGCCAATGAGGGTGGTCGTGGTGTAGGTGGCGGAGAGCGTCCACTTGAACTGGCCGAGGTCGTAGACCGCGCCGCCGGTGAACGAGGCGGAGTTGTCATGCGGTTCGTTCTTGCCGAAGGTGCCCGGGGAGGAGCTGGGCGTGATGAGGTCGAGGCCCACGCTGGCGAACGTGGTGAGCTTGGCGTTGCGCCGCGAGTGCCGCTGGATCGTCAGGCTCGGCTGGTAGTGATTCACGCCGTCGGTCATGTCGAGCGGCGGGGTGCCGTGAGGGTGGGAAAAGTCAAACGACACGCTGGCCTCGTGCTGCGGCCGGAGCCAGTCCTTGAAGACGTATTTGGTGCCCAGCCGCAGTTCACCGATGCCGTTGCCCGGGTTGGCGCCGCCCAGCCGGTGGTTGATATAGGTGTCGGCTTCGACGCTCACCTCGAAATCGTCGTTCAGCGCCCAGCGCAGGCCCATGTCGGTCCGCAGGTAGTCCCGGCGGATCAGGTCGCTGACATGGGGATGAAAGATCAGCTTGATCGTGCCCGGGGGATCCAGGTTGGGCAGCTGGAAGTCGAACAGCCCCCGGACCCGCGGCGGCTCCGGCGCGGGGCTGACCGCGGAGGAGGTCTGGGCCTGCGTGGCGGCGAGGCCGAGCAGGAAGAGGAGGATCTGGCGGCGGAGCATGAAGGAGGGGCTCAGGGCAAAAGCTGCAGGCTTTCGAGCGGCAAACGCACGAGCAGGCCCTGCTGCAACACGTCCACTGACACCACAATGCCCTGCGGGTTCGCGGGGTTGTCCACGTAGCCCTCGAGGCCGTGCAGCGGGCCGCCCTGCACGCGGACATGGGTGCCCTTGCGGACCAGGGGATGGATGGCGGCCTCGAAGCCGGAGGCGCAGATGACTTTCACGTCCTCCAGCTGACGGAGGAAGATTTCCTCGTTCTCGACCAGCATGGCCCGGACCAGCAGGTCCTGCTGGTAGATGCGGTCCTTGCGGGCGGGCTCGAGCCGGGCGAACACGTAGCCGGCGAAGAGCGGCTTGGTGAAGGTCTTCTTCTGCGTGCCGTAGCGGCGCACGCTCTGGATGAGCGGCAGGTAGTGCGCGAACTGCTCGCGCGCCATCAGATCGTCGAATTTCTTCTCGCAGCGCGGCTTCGTGTGGCAGGCGAACCAGCGCGGGCCGGCGAAATCAGGCAGGTGCTGGCCCATTACGAAAGCGGGTGTTGTGGGGCAACGGCCACCGTCCACCCGCTGTCATTCTGAGCGCAGCGAAGAATCCATGCGTTTACTGGTGATATCATGTTCGATGCCGTGGATTCTTCACTGCGTTCAGAATGACAATACGGTGCCGGCCCATGCGTTCAGATCTTCGCGAGGAGCTGCAGCGCCTCGCCGTAGCCGGGGAACCCCTTGCCGGAGATCATGGCAACGCAGGCGCCGGCCGTCATGGACTTATGCCGGAATTTCTCGCGCTTCCTGATGTCAGAAATGTGGACCTCGACGGCGGGCAGGCCCGAAGCCTTGAGGGCGTCGTGCAGGGCGATGCTGGTGTGGGAGTAGGCGCCGAAGTTGACGATGAAGGCGTCGATCCCGCGGTCGGTGAGGGCGTGGATCCGGTCCACCAACGCGCCTTCGTGGGCCGACTGGAAGAACACGGTCGCGAAACCGAGGCTCTTCGCCTCGGCGCGGATGAGCTTCTCCAGATCCTTGAGGGTGGCGGTGCCGTAGATCTCCGGCTCGCGCTTGCCGAGCCGGTCGAGGTTGGGGCCGTGCAGGATGGCGATTTTCATCGGAAAACGACTTTACACGAAGAACGCAAAGGAAGTGAAGCAACCTCAAAGCATGTCTTGGTGATCTTTGCGTCCTTGGGGTGGAAAATCACAAGGGGTTCTCCGTTTCGATGAATTCCCAGGGCAGGTGGAATTTTTTGGCCAGCTCGGCCGCCAGGGCTTTCACCCCGTGCACCTCGGTGGCGTAGTGACCGCAGCAGATGAGATTGAGCCGGTGCTCCTGGGCGTAGTTGAACCATTCCTCGCGGAGCTCGCCCGTGATAAGCGTGTCGACGCCGGCGGCGACGAGCTGGGGCACGGCGCTGTTGCCGCTGCCGCTGCAGAACGCGACCTGCTTCGGGGCGGCGGGGCCGCAGTCGAGACTGATGACGCGCGGGTAGAGCTCCTCGAGGCGGGCGCAGAGCTGGGAGCGCTTGAGCTTGTTGGGCGCGATCCAGCCGATGAACTCACCCTCGTGCGGCAGGAACCGGCGCCTGGGTTTCAGGCCGAGCTGGCGGGCGAGGAGGACGTTGTTGCCGAGCTCCTCGTGGGCGTCGAGCGGCAGGTGGCTGGAGTAGACGGCGCAGTTGCCGCGCACGAGGGCGGCGAAGCGGCTGTAGACCGAGCCGGTCAGCGGCTGGACGCCGCTCCAGAACAGGCCGTGGTGCACGAGGAGGAAATCCACGCCCCGCTCGGCGGCGCGCTCGAACGGCACCAGCCCCGCGTCCACCGCCGCGCCGATGCGGGTCACGCGGCCGTCGTTGGCCACCTGCAAGCCGTTGTGCGCGCCCGGAAAGTCCCGGAAGGCCGGGCGGCGGGTGCGTTTGTCGCAATAATCGACGAGTTGCTGGAGCGAAGCCATGCCGCAGGTTGAGGGGCGGGGATGCGGCGCGCAAGCCGGGGGTGAGTTCATGTGCCGGAGACGGGACCATCAGTCCCGCTTTGCAGAGTTGGTCCGAGAGTTGGAGGCGGGGCCATCAGCCCCGCGAGGCATGAGCACCGAAGCCAGGCGTCGAAGCCATCAACTCGCGGGACTGATGGTCCCGCCTCCATTGCACAGACGTCTTTTGCTTGGGAGGGCTGGTCTCCGCACCAGCCGCAGCCGGCCCGGAGACCGGCCTTCCATCGCCAATCAGCGGGGCTGATGGCCCCGCCTCCATTGTTGTTCCCGGGTTCGCGGCCGCGGACGTTTACGGGTTGCCAGACGGCAGCCGCTTCCCACCGTTGGGGTCATGGCAGCTGGCAAGAAGCAGAACCCGATCGACCTCATCGCGCAGGCCACCGAGGCCTTCCCCCACCGGCCGAGCTGGGACGAGTATTTCATGGCCACGGCCAAGCTCATCGCGTCGCGATCCAACTGCGAGCGGCTCACTGTCGGCTGCGTCATCGTCACGGCCGGTGACCGCAAGAACCGGCTGGTCGCCGCCGGCTACAACGGCTGGCTCCCGGGCACGCCGCACGCCTCGCGGATGCGCGACGGCCACGAGCAGGCGACGGTCCACGCCGAGCAGAACGCCATCGCCGATGCCGCGCGCCGCGGCTCGAGCGTCGACGGCTGCACGGCCTATGTGACGCACTACCCGTGCATCAACTGCGCCAAGATCCTGGCGGCCGCCGGCATCGCCGAGGTCAAGTATCACCAGGACTACCACAACGATCCGCTGGTGCGCCCCATCCTCAAGGACGCCGGGGTGAAAATCAGCAAGCTCTGAGGGCGCAGCATCCGCTCCGGGTCTCCCCATGAAGGAACGCCGCACCGCGCGGAAAGCCGAGAGCCTCGCCGGCCAGCTGCTGCTGGCGCACCCGGCGCTGCGCGACCCGAATTTCAAGCGCACCGTCATCCTCCTGTCCGCGCACAGCGGCGACGGGTCGATGGGTGTCGTGCTGAACCGGCCGCTGGACAAGCAGCTGGGCGAAGTGAACGCCGGGTTCGCGTTCGGCCCGCTGGCCGGGGTGCCGGTCTACGCCGGCGGCCCGGTCGAGCCCGGGCAGCTCGTCATCGTTTCGTGGCAGTGGCTGGAGGCCGACCATGCCTTCCAATTGCACTTCGGCCTCGAGCCGGACAAGGCCCTGGAGTTGGTCGGGTCGCCCGGCGTGACTCTCCGGGCCTTCCTGGGCTACGCCGGCTGGAGCAAGGGGCAGCTCGAAAACGAGCTGAAGCACGACACCTGGTTGGTTTCCGCGGTCGAGGGTGAGATGCTCGGCCAGAGCGACGGCGTCGCGCTCTGGCGGCAGATTTTGGGGTCGATCGATCCGGAACTGAAGCTGATGGCGGACGAGCCCGATGATCCGTCCGTAAACTGAGCGGGGATGGCGTCCGGCTCAACCGAACGGCCGGTCGAGCGACGGGCTTTGCGGCGTGAAGAACTCCGCCCCGTGTTCGGTGATGTGCAGGCAGTCCTCCAGACGGATGCCGAACTCGCCGTAGATGGCGATGGTCGGCTCGTCGCTGAAGCACATGCCCGGCTGGATGGGGGTCTGGTTGCCGCGGACGAAGTTGGTCCACTCGTGGTAATCGAGGCCGATGCCATGTCCGGTGCGGTGCGGCAGGCCGGGCAGCCGGTAGTCCGGCCCGAAGCCCGCCTTGGTGATGACCGCCCGCGCGGCCGCGTCGACGCTCTCGCAGGGCGCGCCGATCTTGACCGCCGCAAACGCCGCGTCCTGCGCCTCGCGCTCGAGGTTCCAGATGTCGCGCTGGCGCTGGGTCGGCCGGCCGAAGACAAAGGTGCGCGTGATGTCCGACTGGTAGCCGTCCAGGGTGCAGCCGCCGTCCATCAGGATGACGTCGCCCTCATGGAGCACCTGCGGCGTGATGCTGCCGTGGGGGAAGGCGGTGAACTTGCCGAAACTGCAGAAGATGCCGCCCTCGGCGCCGCCCAGCGTGGCGAGGGCCGCGGCGCAGTTGCCGGCGAACTCCTGCTGCGGCATGCCCTCGCGCACCGTGAGCCAAGTGGCGCGGTAGGCGGCGAGCGTGATTTCGTTGGAGCGCTTGAGCAGCGCGATCTCCGCGGGCGACTTGAACATCCGGCAACCGGCGGTGACCGGGTCGGCGCTCACGTAGTCGAAAGCCGGCGCCTCGCGGCGGATGCCGTCGAACAGGAAGAACCGCACACGCTCCTCCATGCCGATCCGGCCGGAGCGGAGGCCGCGGTCGTGGAAAATCTCCGCCACGCGCCGGTAGGGGCTCTCGTCCTCCTCCCAGGTGCGCACGTCGCCGCCGGGCTTGATGAGTTCGCGAGCGCGTTCCTCCTCGAACTTGGGGCAGACGTAGGCCGGCTCGCCGGTCGCGGGGATGACCACGGCGAACATGCGCTCGCTGTTGCCCCACCTGATGCCCGTGAAGTAATAAAAGCTGGAGCCCGGCTCGAGGTAGATGGCGCCGATCTTGTGCTCGGCCATCAGCTGTTGGGCCCGGGCGATGCGGGTGCGGCGCTCGTCGAGGCTGATGGGGGCGACGCCGTCAGTCATGCGCCGCAGGGCACGGATGGGCTCGGGCAACGTGGCCTGGCCCGTTGGCGCGCTGATCATGTTCTGGGCATGGGCGACCGGGGCGCCCAGGAAAGCCACCCCGGCGGCACCGGCGGAGAGGCGGATGAATTCTCTGCGGTCAAGGCACATGGGATATAGGGTTAGGGTGAGACTGCCGGGCCGGCCGGGGAAGACGAGTCCTAATAGACGCAGGCAGGGCAGTTTACGCGTCCGGCGGCGGTTTGGTCCGGGCGTCCGATCGATTAAAAACGGCCGCCAAATCTTTTCCTTTGACAGGGTAGGCCGCCGCCATCTTCTTCCTTAGTTTTTATGAAAGTCGTCTCCTCCATCAAATCCGCCAAGATGCGTCACCCGGCCTGCCAGGTCGTCCGGCGCAAGGGCAAGATCTACGTCATCAACAAAGTCGAACCGCGTTACAAGGCGCGCCAAGGCTAATTAAATCCCCCCTTTTACCGTGAAGACCGAAGGCCATCCCGTCCTCAACCACGTCTGTTTCCTCGACATCGGAACAGGCAAGAAATTCCTGACCAAGTCCACGATGAAGTCCGCCCGCACCGAGAAGATCGACGGCCAGGATTATTTCGTCATCGTGCGCGACGTCACCATGGACTCGCATCCCGCCTACACCGGCGAGAAGCGCATGGTCGACACCGCCGGCCGCGTGGAGAAGTTCACCACGAAGTTCAAGCGCGCCACCAAGGTCAAGTAAGCCGGCTTCCCGCCCGCTTCCCGAAGCCCTCCCGTCGCGGAGGGCTTTTTTATTGTCACAGAGAACACGGAGATGAGCACAGAGTTCACGGAGGGATGCCCCAAGCCAGATAGGCTAATCTTTCGGCTTTTCTCTCTGTGCGCTCTGTGTCGGAGTCTCGGTGCCCTCTGTGACAAAATCACCCAAACTGGTCATCTTCGATTGCGATTCGACGCTCAGTGCCATCGAGGGCATTGACGAGCTGGCGCGGGTGCGCGGCCCGCAGGTGTTCGCCGCGGTCGAGGCCATGACGACCGCCGCCATGGAGGGCAAAATCGCCGTGGAGGATGTCTTTGCCCGCCGGCTGGCCATCATCCGGCCGCGCCGCGCGGATGTCGCCGCCGTGGGCCGCTTGTATGTGGAGCGGGTTGAACCCACCGCCTTGGCGACCATCGTCGAGCTCAAGGCCGCCGGCTGGACCCCGCTGATCCTGAGTGGGGGCTTCCGGCCGATCATCGCGCCGCTGGCGGCGCATCTCGGCATCGCCCGGGTCGAGGCGGTGGACCTGTTTTTCGACGCGGCGGGCAACTACACCGGCTACGACGACAAATTCCCCACGACCCGCTCCGGGGGCAAACCCGAGCTGATCACCGGGCTCAAGCGCGAGCTGACGCCGGCTCGCGTCGTGATGGTGGGCGACGGGGTCAGCGACCTCGAGACCAAGCCCGTGGTGGATCTCTTCGTCGGTTTCGGCCGCTACACGCCGCGCGCCAAGGTGAAGGCCGGGGCGCACGCCTTCATCAACAGCCTGGCGGAGCTGCCGGCCTTGCTTCAGGGATGAGCTTCCCGCGCGAGCTCTCCGCCTACGCCGACCCGGCCCATGCCGGGATGTGGGAGGTGATCCAGTCGCGCGCCGCGGCCGAACCGTTCAACGTGGCGGTGACGGCGATCTTCGCCCTGGCCGTGCTGCACACTTTTTTCTGCCCGAAACTGACGCACGCGGCGCATGCCGCCCCCAAGGGCAGCCCCCGCGCCCGGATGCTGCACGTGCTGGGCGAGGTGGAGATGGTGTTCGGCCTGTGGGTGGTGGTCCTGGCGGCGGCTTTTCTCTGGGCCAAGGGTCCCGGTGCCTTGGGGCAGTATTTCGGCAGTGTCAGCTTTACCGAACCGTTGTTTGTCATCGTCATCATGGCGCTGGCCTCGACCCGGCCGGTCATGCGGCTGGCCGAGCAAAGCCTGCGCCGGGTGGCCGCGCTCGGCGGCGGCCGGCCGGTGGCGTGGTGGCTTTCCATTTTGACGGTCGCGCCGCTGCTGGGCTCGTTCATCACCGAGCCGGCGGCGATGACGATCGCGGCGCTGCTGCTGGCGAAACAATTCTATGACCTGCGGCCGTCGCCCAGGCTGATGTATGCGACGCTCGGGCTGCTCTTCGTCAACATCTCGATCGGCGGCACGCTCACGCACTTCGCCGCCCCCCCCGTGCTGATGGTCGCCGCAGCGTGGGGCTGGGACATCGCCTACATGTTCACCCATTTCGGCTGGCACGCCGTCGCAGGCATCCTGCTGTCCAACGTCGTTTATCTGCTGGTGTTCAAATCCGAGCTGCTCGCGCTCCGGGCCCCGTCCACCGCGGACGGCGACGGGACGCGGGTGCCGGTCTGGGTGACCCTGGTGCACCTCCTGTTTCTCGGGTTCACGGTCTGGGCGGCACACCATCCCGCGTGGTTCATTCCCGGTTTTGGGCTCTTTCTCGGCTTCGTCCGGTTGACGGCCCGGCATCAGGACAAGCTGGCGTTTCGCAGCCCGTTGCTCGTGGGATTCTTTTTGGCCGGCCTGGTCGTCCACGGCGGCCTGCAAGGCTGGTGGATCGAGCCGGTGCTCGGCGGTCTCGGCCAGGCGCCGCTGTTTGTTGGGGCCACGATCCTGACGGCCTTCAACGACAACGCCCTCATCACCTACCTGGCCACGCTGGTGCCGAATTTCACCGAGGAGCTGAAGTTCGCCGTCGTGTCCGGCGCTGTCACCGGGGGCGGTCTCACGGTGATCGCCAACGCGCCGAATCCCGCGGGGCAGTCGATCCTGCAGCGTTATTTTCCCGACGGCGTGTCGCCGCTCGGCCTGCTGCTCGGGGCGCTCGTGCCGACCCTGCTCGTGGCATTTTCGTTCATGGTGCTGTGATTGGAGGCGGGACTATCAGTCCCGCGAGATGCGAGCAATAATCTGGAGGCGGGGCCATCAGCCCCGCTATATCACTGTCAGCGAGGATCGGGCCGTCCCAGCAGCCGCTTATGCATCTTCCCCATCTTCCGGCCTTTCAGAGGACGCCCATCCTGTTCCTGACCGTTTGCACGCGAGGGCGGCAGCTACTGCTGGCCGATCCCACGCCGCATGGGATACTGCATGACGTCTGGACCCGGTCGGCCGACCTGAACGGGTGGTTTGTCGGACAATACATGCTGATGCCCGACCATGTGCATTTGTTCGCCCAAGCGGGCGCAGAGGCCCTGCCGTTGGCTGTTTGGACGCGGACTTGGAAATCGATTTCAGCCACCCGCATCAACCGGAGCATTGGTTGCAGTGGTGCCATGTGGCAGCCGGATTATTTCGACCGCTATCTTCGCTCGCTGGAGGATTACAGGCAAAAATGGGAATACGTTGCCCAGAATCCCGTGCGCAAGGGGTTGGTGGCGAATGCCGACGACTGGCCATACCGCGGATTAATACATGATTTGTGGCATCGTGCCTCGCGGGGCTGATGGCCCCGCCTCCATTGGGAGCTGATATTTCCGCGCAGGTGATAACCAGCGGGACTGATAGTCCCGCCTCCAGTCAAAACCGAGCGGTCTGAGCCCGCGCCTTACGGAAACAGCCCGCGCTTGGCCTTGGCCTCGGAGACCCGGGCGATGCCGAGCACGAGCGCGGCGGTGCGGCGGCTGCAGTTGTATTTCTTCTGCGTCTCGTCGACCGAGGCCTTCGCCTTGGCCAGCATGCGGTGCAATTTGTCGAAGACCTCGTTCTTCGTCCAATAATAGTTCTGCAGGTTCTGCAGCCACTCGAAGTAGGAGACGATGACGCCGCCCGAGTTGCAGAGCACGTCGGGGATGATCTGGATGTCGCCGCGCTCGCTGAGGATCTGGTCGGCCTCGTTGGTGGTCGGGCCGTTGGCGCCCTCGGCCAGCAGGCGGCACTTGAGCTTGCGGGCGTTCTGCCCGGTGATGACGCGTTCCAGCGCGGCGGGAATGAGGACGGTGCAGGGCAGCTCGAGGAGCTGCTCGTTGGTGACGGACTCGCCGCCGGGGAAGCCCTGCAGGGATTTGTTCGCCGCGACGTAGGCGAGGGCGGCCTTGAGGTCGATGCCCTTGGGATTGTGGATGCCGCCGGTGAAGTCGGAGATGCCGGTGATCTCGGCGCCCCAGTGGTAGAGGGCGAGGGCGGTCTCGCTGCCGACGTTGCCGAAGCCCTGGATGACGACGGTGGTCTTCTCGGGCGGGATGCCCATGTCCTGCAGGTAGGCCTTCACGAACCACGCCACACCTTCACCAGTGGCCTCGCGGCGGCCGAGCGAGCCGCCGAGCGCAATCGGTTTGCCGGTGACGACGCCCGGATCATAGAAGCCCTTGTGGTTGGAATAGGTGTCCATCATCCAGCCCATGACCTGCTCGTTGGTGCCGACGTCAGGCGCCGGGATGTCGATGTTGGGCCCGATGAAGGGCGTGATCTCCTGCATGTAGCGGCGCGAGAGGCGTTCGAGCTCGGTCAGGGACATGTCGCGGGCGTTGACGACCACGCCGCCCTTGGCGCCGCCGTAGGGCAGGCCGACCAGCGAGCATTTCCAGCTCATCCACATGGCCAGCGCGGCGACCTCGCCGAGGGTGACGTCCTGGTGGAAGCGGATGCCGCCCTTGGCCGGACCGGTGGAGAGGTTGTGCTGCACGCGGTAGCCCTCGAAGATCTCGACCTTGCCGCTGTCCATGCGGACGGGCATCGAGACGATGACACAGCGGCGGGGGCGCTTGGTGCGTTCGCGGAGTCCGGCCTCCATGCCGAGGATGTCGGCGGCGGCGTCGAACTGGGTGCAGGCCTGCTGGAAGACAGGCGAATTGTAGATGGTTTCGTTAAGAGCCATGGGGATGGGGGCGGGGAGGCCCGTTGGTTTTGCCGCAGATTGCGTCATTCGGTGGCGTTTAGCAATTGGCATCGAATTCAATGAAACTATCTAATCACTAATGAAGTCTGCATGATTTATGGGGGCTCTCGGCCGATTTATCTCGTGGTTGACGCACAAGCTTATCTTTGGGGCGGTTCTGGCCGTGGTCGGCCTGGCCGGCTTTGGCTTTTGGGTCTACCTGCGCGATCAGGTGGATTTCGATGTGCGCCGGCTGGAGATCGTCCGGGCGCTCACCGGTGAAACGGCCAAGCTCCAAGCCGCGCTGTCCGATGTGGAGGCCCGCATGGCGGCGGCGCGCGTCGAGCTGGGCGCGCAGCAGGATCGCGCCGCCCAGGCCGCGAAGGTGGCGCGGGATCTGGAGGGCCTCAGCGGCGGGCTGAACCGGCTGACCACCGACGCGGCCCAATTGAAGGAGAACGACGAGCGGCGGGCGCGCATGAGGCAGATGGAGGCGGATTCGCTCAAGCGCGTCGCCGACCTGCAGGACGGCCTCAAGCGCACGCAGTGGGAAAAGGATGGCCTGGAGATCGCGCTCGGCCGGATGCAAATGCAGCTGAAGTCGGTCGAGGAGAACAAGTCCAAGGTGCTGCACTATGCCCGGGAGGCCTGGGCCCGGCACGGACCCTATGTGCTGCTGATCGTCGGGCTGTATTTCCTGGGGCCGCCGCTCGGCCGGGTCTTCCTCTACACGGTCTTCGCGCCGTTCGTGTCGGGACGGTCGCCGGTGTTGCTGGGGGCGGCGACGGAAGTGCTGCCCGAGATCACCGTGAGCCGCTCCTCCATGGATCTGACCCTGGGCCCGGGCGACACGCTGTGGGTGAAGGAGAAATTCCTGCAAGCCTCGGACGAGGGGCTGAACAAGCGGACCAAGACCGTGCTCGACTGGAGCATGCCGGTCACGTGCGTGGCGGCCGGACTCAGCGAACTCATCGAGATGCACAACCGCACGGACGCGGCGACCTACCGCGCGACCTTTTCCAGCAAGGAAAATCCCAACACCGAGCTGGTGCTGGTCTCCGTCCCGCCCGGGGCCTCGCTGGTCATGCGCCCGAGCTTCCTGGCCGGGGCGGTCGGGGTCGGCGGGGGAAAGGTGCGCATCCGGCGGCACTGGCGCCTGTTCAAGATGCAGTCGTGGGTCACCGGGCAGTTCCGTTATTTCGAGTTTGTCGGTCCCTGCCGCCTGCTGGTGGCCGGCAGCCGCGGGGTGCGCGCGGAGGTGCTGACCCCCATGCCGGGCAACCTGGCGCCGGCCCGGCGCACGAACCAGGACGCGACGATCGGTTTCACCCCGGGCCTGGCCTACCGGCCGGTGCGGGCCGAGACCTTCTGGGCGTATTTCCGCGGCATGAACCCGCTGTTCGACGACCTCTTCGAGGGGGAGGGCGTTTTCCTCTGCCAGGAAACCTCGGCCAAGGGCCCGCAGGAACAGGTGCGGAAATTCTGGGCCGCCCTGTGGGGCGGCGTGCTGCGGATCTTCGGGCTGTAGGATTATTCTTTCCTTGGAGGCGGGACTATCAGTCCCGCGAGTTACCGTCATCGAAGCTCAAGCCTCGCGGGGCTGCTAGCCCCGCCTCCACCCAAACGTTGCGAATCCTCCTAGCCTTTTCCGGTTTCCTGGCTTCTGAATATACCCGCATGCCGTTGTTCCAGCTCAAGTCCGACTACCAGCCGACGGGCGACCAGCCCGCGGCCATCGCGCAACTGGTGCGGTCATTCCGGGCGGGGAACAAGGACCAGACGCTGCTCGGCGTGACCGGCTCCGGCAAGACGTTCACCATGGCGAACGTCATCGCGCAGCTCGACCGGCCGGTGCTGATCATCTCGCACAACAAGACCCTCGCGGCGCAGCTCTACTCGGAGTTCAAGGGCTTCTTCCCGGAGAACGCCGTCGAATACTTCGTCAGCTACTACGACTACTACCAGCCCGAGGCCTATGTGCCGTCGAGCGACACCTTCATCGAGAAGGATTCCTCCATCAACGAGGAGATCGAGCGCCTGCGCATCTCCACGACCAGCTCGCTGGTGAGCCGGCGCGACGTGATTGTCGTGGCGAGCGTCTCGTGCATCTACGGCCTCGGCTCGCCCGAGGATTTCGCCGCGATGCGCATCGCCCTCGCGCGCGGCGGCAGTTTCAACCGCAACAAGTTCCTCGAGCGCCTGGTCGAGAACCTCTACGAACGGAACGACTACGAGCTGAAGCGCGGCGCGTTCCGCGTCCGCGGCGACACGGTGGACGTGATGCCGGCCTACCTGGAGCACGGCCTGCGGGTGGAGTTCTTCGGCGACGAGATCGAGGCGCTGACGGAATTCGAGCCCGTGAGCGGCGCCGTGCTGCGCAAGATCGAGCAGTTCGACCTCTACCCGGCCAACCAATACGTGACGACCAAGGGCCGGCTCGACAACGCCATCGCCGGCATCAAGCGCGAGCTCGACGAGCGGGTGGCCTTTTTCGAGAAGAACCAGCAATACCTCGAGGCCCAGCGCCTCCGCATGCGGACGAACTACGACCTCGAGATGCTGCAGGAGATGGGTTTTTGCAGCGGCATCGAGAACTACTCCGCGCACCTGACGGCGCGGAAGCCCGGCGACCGCCCGTTCTGCCTCATTGATTTCTTTCCGAAGGATTTCCTGCTGATGGTGGACGAGAGCCACGTGAGCATCCCGCAGATTGGGGGCATGTATAACGGCGACATCGCCCGCAAGAAGACGCTCGTGAACTTCGGCTTCCGGCTGCCCTCGGCGCTCGACAACCGGCCGCAGAGCTTCGCGGAGTTCCAGTCGATCACCGGCCAGACGCTCTACGTGTCGGCCACGCCGGCGGCGTTTGAGCTGGAGCGTTCCCAGGTCATCGCCGAGCAGGTCATCCGCCCGACCGGCCTGCTGGATCCGGAGATCACGCTGCGTCCGACCAAGGGTCAGGTCGAGGACCTGATCGGCGAGTGCCGCAAGGCGGTGGAGTCCGGCGAACGCGTGCTCGTGACCACGCTGACCAAGCGCCTCTCCGAGGACCTGACAACCTTCATGCGCGAATCGAAGATCCGGGTGGAATACCTGCACTCCGACATCGACGCCCTCGAGCGCGTCGAGATCCTCCGCAATCTCCGCCAGGGCAACTTCGACGTGCTCATTGGCATCAACCTCCTGCGCGAGGGCCTCGACCTGCCGGAGGTCGCGCTCGTCGCCGTGCTTGATGCCGACAAGGAGGGTTTCCTCCGCAGCGCCACCAGCCTGATGCAGACGGCCGGCCGCGCCGCGCGCCATGAGAAGGGCCGCGTCATTTTCTACGCCGACGTCGTGACCGAGTCGATTCGCCGGACCATTGACGAGGTGACGCGCCGCCGGGCAAAGCAGCTGGCCTACAACGCGGAGCATGGCATCACGCCGCGCAGCGTGAAGCGCGGCGTCCAGGCCAGTCTCCACACCTACGATGGCAGCGGCACGGAGGCGACGCTCGCCGTGGCCGAGTCGGCCGACGACGTGGCGGCGGTCATCGCCGAGCTGGAGGACGAGATGCAGGAAGCGGCCAACAAGCTGGAGTTCGAACGGGCCGCGCTGCTGCGCGACCAGATCAACTCGCTCAAATCGGGCGACTTCAAGACCACCGGCCGCACCGAGGCGGCCTACCCGGCCAACAAAAAGCGCCGGCCCAAGTAGCCGGCGCGGGGGGAATTCCACGGCGAGGTCGCCGTGGCTCCAAGGATCGTCTGGCTGGAGTGCGGGCGACCTCGCCCGCGATTGTTCACTCCGACAGCGAATCGTCGCTCCCGCCGCTCTGGCGGCACTCGTTCATGACGCGCAGCCAGATCTCGCGCAGGTCGAAGAGGCGGGGCAGGGCGTATTCGCGGTAACGCATGGCCAGCGGGGTCCCGGCGACATCGGGCTGGCTGAGCCGGGCGAGCGTCAGGTTGAGTTCCTTGAGGGCCCGCTTGAAAAGGCAGACGGCGAGCGTGTAGTCGCCCATCTCGAGCGCCTGCACGGCCTGCAGGGCCTGTTCGTTGCCACGGTAGAGCAGGGCCTGGAGGGTGATGCCCAAGGCGGCGGGCACGCGCTCCGGCTGGGCCGCCACGCGTTCCCAGTGGGCCAGCAGGCTCACATAGAGTGCACGGGTGGAAATGTAGACCGGGTTGCGATGCAGGGTGTAGGGATCCCAGTCGCCGGCGAATATCTCCTCGTCTTCCTCTTCCTTGGTCTCCTCCTCGGCCGCGCTCTCGGGCGTCTCGGCGAGTTCCCAACCCATGCGCCGGGCGGCCTCGTCGATGCGGTCGATGGCTTCGGGCAGCTGGTCGTAATGCTTGATGTAGGCGCGGACGGCGGCCTCCTGCGTGGTCAAATACTTCTGCCAATCCAGCTCGGTCCAGGCGAGCTCGCCGCGGTCTTCCCAGTCGTTATCAAACAACCCGTCGGAATCAGAATTGGTCATGTAATGAAGACGCCTTGCGGCGTCAGGGCAGAGAGTGCTTAGACCGTGCCCGCTGGCAAATAAAATTCCGGGCGTGGCCTGCCTGTAGCGGCGGTCTATGACCGCCGGTCTGGCGGAACGGCGCTCATAGAGCGCCGCTACAGTGGTTCCGGCCTTGAGTCGCGCCGGCCGGAGGTTTTTCCTGACCGCATGTCGGAAGTCCATCATGCCACGGTCTTTTTCACGGGGCGCGTCCAGGGCGTGGGGTTCCGTTACCAGGCCCTGCAGGTGGCCAAGGGCTTTGAAGTGTCGGGTTTTGTGCAGAACCTGCCCGACGGGCGGGTGCAGCTCGAGGCCGAGGGGGCGGCGCCCGAGGTGCGCGAATTCATCACGGCCGTGCAGGAGCGGATGGAGGGCTACATCCGCCAGACCGAGCAGAGCGAGGCCAAGCGCGCCGCGCAATACGCGGGGTTCACCATCCGATGAGCCCGACGGCGACGGATGCCTGGGCGTGCGAATTGCGCGGCTTCGCCAAGAGCTACCACTCCGGCTGGGCGACCGCCCCGGTGGCCGCGGTGCAGGGACTTTCGCTGCAGCTTGCGCCCGGGCAGGTGCTCGGGCTGCTTGGGCCCAATGGCTCGGGCAAGAGCACGACGCTCAAGGCCCTGGCGGGATTGCTCGCACCCACCGCCGGGGAATGCCGGGTTTTCGGCCATGCCGCCGGCAGCGATGCCGCCCGGGCCCGGGTGGGCTATTTGCCCGAGACGCCGCGCTTCGCGCCGCACCAAACGGGGCGGGAATTTCTTCACTACTGTGCCGGGCTCAGTTCGCTGCCGGCCGCGGCGGTCGCCCGGCGGGTGGACGAAGTGCTGGCCTGGAGCGGACTGCGCGAGGCGGCGGACCGGCGGCTGGCGACTTATTCCAAGGGCCTGGCGCAGCGGCTCGGCCTGGCGCAGGCCATCCTGCACGATCCCGGGCTGGTGCTGCTCGACGAGCCCGCCAGCGGTCTCGACCCGGAGGGCCGGCTGGCGCTGGGCCGGTTGATCCGTGACCTCGCGGCCCGCGGCAAGGCCGTCGTGTTCAGCTCCCACCTGCTCGCCCAGGCGGAAACCTTGTGCGACCGCCTCGCCCTGCTGGGTCGCGGGCGGTTGCTCGCGGAAGGCACCCCGGCCGGATTGCTCGGCGCCGGGGTGACGGTGGCGCCGACGCCCTCGCGGCTCGAGCAGCTCTATCTGGAGAAAATGCGGTCATGAGCGCGACGTTGCACCGGATCCGGCTCATCGCCGGCCACACGCTCGGCACCGCCCTGTGGATGAAACTGAGCCTGCTCCTGGCGGCCGTGGCGGCGCTGCTGGTGCTCGGCGCGCTGGGGTTGCGGGAATTCAACTTCGGCACCGCGGAGTTGAAGTTCATCGGGGACTTCGGCCTGGGGGCGATCGGTTTGCTCGGCACGCTGCTGGCGGCGCTGGCCCCGGCGCAGTTGTTCTTCGGCGACCTGGCGGGCGGCGCGGCCGCCTGCGTGCTGACGCGGCCGGTGCGCCGGTGGGAATATGTGGCCGGCCAGCTCGGCGGCGTGGCGGCGTTGCTGGCCCTGTTCACCGCGACGCTCGGCGCGCTGCTGGCGGCGTTGCTGTGGTGGCGCAGCGGCCAGCTGGGCGTGCCCCCGGTGTCCCTGCCGGTGCTGCTTTCCGCCTGCGCGCTGCAGTGGATGAAATTCACCGTGGTCGCCACCATGACGCTGTTTGTCTGCAGTTACGCCGGCACGGCGCTGTTCGCGAGCTGTGCGGGCCTGCTCTTCGCGGTGATCGGGCATCTGCGGCCGTTCGGCGGCGGCGCAGTCGTCTGGCTGCGCGTCTGGCCCAATCTCGCGCTGTTCGATGCCGAGGCCCTGCTGGCCGCGGGCCAGCCGCTCGCGGGCTCCCTGTTGCTCAGCCTGGCGGGCTACTGGGCGGCGTGCCTGCTGCTGTTCGGTGTTCTGGCCTCCCATGCATTCAAGCACCGCGAGTTTTAGGCAGTGCCTTCACTCTACCCATTTGCTTACAGCAAGCACCCGGGCATCCAACGTGACCCCACACCGAAATTATCGAAATCGTCATCCTGAGCAGCGCGAAGGATCCAGTAGGATGGGCGCCAGCGGTCATGCTGCTGGATTCTTCACTGCGTTCAGAATGACAAACCAGGATTTAAGGATACTTCCTTGTCTGATCCGGTGGGGGCTGCCTGTGGCCGCGTTGCTCGCGGCGGGATTTCTGCTGCGGGCGCTGGAAACGCCGGCGATGGCGCCGGCCCCATGGCGCGGCGACCAACTGGCCGCGTTGGCGGGGCAGGGCGGTGTCGTCGCGGGGCTCGGCGGCCTGCGGTCCGTGGCGGCCGGCGGCTTCTGGCTGAGGGCGAACCTGGCGTGGGAACACCGCGATCCGGTGGAGACGGCGGCCTTGCTCGAGCTGACCGTCGCCGCCGATGAGCGACCGGTCTATTTCTGGCTGAACGGGGCGCGGATGCTGGCGTATGACGTGCCGGAGTGGCTGCCCGTCACGGCGCCCGCCGCGATCCGGCAGCAGGCCGGTGAAAGGCAGGCCCAGCTGGCGCTCCGCTTTCTCGAAAAAGGGCTGCGCTGGCACGGTGCCGCCGCCGAACTGTATGTGGAGATGGCCAACATCCACCTCCGCCGTCGCGGCGACCTGGAGGCGGCCGCGCGCTGCTACCGGCTCGCGGCCGAACAGCCCGGGGCGCCGTATTACGCCGCGCGCATCCATGCCGAGCTGCTCCGGGAACTGGGCCGCCCGCAGGCCGCGCTGGATTGGCTCCGGCGGGTGCTGCCCGCGTTGCCGGCGGACGATCCGTCGGCGCGGCGCGAGGTGGTCCGGGCGCGGATCAATGCCCTGGAGGCGGAAATCCGACACACCCTGCCCTGACGGGCACCCCCCTCCAGAGGGGACCCAAGCTGGAGTCACGTTGCCTTGATCCCCTCTGGAGAGGGGTGGCGCGCAGCGCCGGGGTGTGTTGGTTGACGGGCATAAAGCCCGCTCATGTCGAAGAGACTCCGCATGACGATGCCTTTGACATGGTCCCCGGGGCCGCTTGGACTGGCCTGACCCATCATGCCCGACCAACTGACGATCAACTGGCCTTACCTGCTCATGGCCGTGGCCATGCTCTGGTTTCCCCGGCAGTGGCTGCGCACCGGGATCCGGGTCCTGAAAAAGCGCCGCAAGCCCGATGGCGCCTTGGAGCGGCTGGCCGGCATGGGCGCGCGCGACCCGGACGACAAGTCGGTGCAGCCGGGCCGCGAATTTGCGAACTTTCGCAATTACCTCGACCTGTTCCGGGCCCTCGCCGGCGGCTACAGCCTGTCGCAATTCGCCTTCACCGCCGGCAATGACGACGCGGAGCAGGCGGCGTTTATCGCGCAGGCGGCGGTCCTGCTGGTGGCGGTGCTGATCCAGTCCGTGCGCTTTGACGGCCGGCTGAGTTTCTTTGCGCCGATTTTCTACTTTGTGGGCATGAGCGTGGGGGCCAGCGGCCATTACACGGGGTTTTTTGCGTTCGCCCTCGTGCTGGCAATCAACCCGATCATACCCAATCCGCGCCTGTTTCTCATCGCCTACGGCCTGCTGCTGCTGCCGTTCGGGTTCGTGTTCGGGGCCGACCTGGAACTGCTCGGGGTGAATGCGGCGCTGATCCTGCTGCCACCGCTGCTCAGCCTGCTGTCCAAGCGGCCGCTGGTCATCTTCACCAAGAAGGCGAAGACGGCGGCCACGCCTTCCTGATGGGGCCGACCGCATGGCGCCACTGGGCGGAGGCGGCGCGCCCCAAGACGCTGCCGGCGGCGGTGATCCCAGTCCTGGTCGGCACCGCCCTGGCGGCGGCGCACCGCACGGCGGACTGCGGCAAGGCGGCCATCTGCCTGCTCTTCGCCCTGCTGGTGCAGATCGGCACCAACTTCGCCAACGACTACTTCGACTTCGTCAAGGGTGCCGACACGCCGGCGCGGGTGGGGCCGCGGCGTGCCGTGGCGGCGGGACTGATCGCGCCGCGGACCATGCTGCGCGCCACGGGGCTGGTGCTGGGTGTGGCCTTCCTCGTGGGCCTGCTGCTGGTCCGCGAGGGGGGCTGGATCCTGCTGCCCATCGGCATCATCAGCATCGTCTGCGCGATTGCGTATACCGGCGGGCCGTTTCCGCTCGGATATAACGGCCTCGGCGACCTGTTTGTGTTCATCTTCTTCGGGCTCGTGGCGGTGGACACCACCTTCTATGTGCAGGCGGGCGGCCTGGCGCCGGACGCGACCTCCTGTGCGGCGGCGGTCGGCCTGCTCGCCGCGAACATCCTCGTCGCGAACAATTATCGCGACGCGGAGACGGACGCGCGCGCGGGCAAGAGGACCCTCGTGGTGCGCTTCGGCCGGAAATTCGCCGTCTGGCAATATGCCCTGTCGCATATCGTCGCGCTGCTGTGTCCGGCCGCCCTGATCATTCATGGCTACCGCTGGCCGGTGTTGCTGCCGCTGGTCCTGGCGCCGTGGGCGTTCGGCCTGACCCGGCGGCTGGCAGCGTCACGCGAGCCGGCGGAGCAGATCGCGCTGCTCGCGGCCACGGCCAAGTATCTCGCGGCGTTTGGTGTGCTGTTGAGTGCGGGACTGATTTTGGGACGATAGTGGAGGGCCCGCGTTCCTGCGGGCCGCGATCAACCCCATAGTCAGAGCGCACGGCCCGCAGGGACGCGGGCCCTCCAAAGAAAAACGGCGCTCATAGAGCGCCGCTACAGTGAGAAACTGGAATCGAGTTCAGATCTTGCCAGCTAGCTTCGCCTTGAGCGAAGCCTTGTCCATCATGCCGACGAACTGCTCGGCCAGCTGACCGCCCTTGAAGAGGAGCATGGTCGGGATGGCCCGGACGCCGTATTGCGCGGCGAGGTCGCCGTTGTCGTCCACGTTGACCTTGGCGATCTTCAGCTTGCCCTCGAGCTCGACGGCCAGCTCGTCGAGGATGGGGGCGATCGCCTTGCACGGTCCGCACCACGGCGCCCAGAAGTCCACGAGGACGGGCGTGGCGCCGGCGACGGCGGACGGGAAGGTGGCGGTGTCGAGGTGGGCGATTTTTTCGGACATGCGGGGAGTAAAGTTGGCGGCCGGGAAAAGGCAAGCCGGGGGGCGAAAAGGGTGGTGTCCTGGTTTGAAATTGCAGGGCGGGATCACCGCATCCCGCCTTGAGCGTGATATCATTGTCGAACTGAGGCGGGATACGGTGATCCCGCCCTACAACAAGACATAGTCCGCGCCCAGCCTACCGCGGCGTGGACTTGTGGATGATCTCGGCCAGCTCCCGGGGCTCGACGGCGTGCAGGTGCTTGCCGCGGGTCTTCAATTCCTCGAAGGTCTTGATCACGGTCTCGGTCATCTTCGTGTGGGTCTCGTCCGAGCCGCCGACGATGGTGAACTGCTCGGCCGAGGTCAGGCGCTTGTGGCCGTCCTCATTGTCGAGGCCCAAGCCCAGCAGGTGGGCGGACTTAGTTTTGCGGCGGCGCGGAGTCTTCTTCATCTGAAACGGGCACCGTGTGCGGGTCGGCCGGAGTTTCAAGCGGGATTTCCTCGACGGCGGTGCAGAGGATGTCGGTGAAGGCCTCGGTCTGCTCCAGGCGCAGCTTCTTCAGGCGGGTCAGCTCCAGCACGGCGAGGAACGTGGCCACAAGCCGGCGGAGCGAGATCTTGCCGGGGAAGAGGGCGGAGAAGACGAAGGACTTCTCGGTCTTGAGGCGGTCAAGCACGTATTCCATCTGGTCGGCGACCGTCACCTGCTCGGCGTGGATCTCGCCGACGACCAGCTTCTCGGCCAGGCGGCGCAGGACGAGGTTGAAGGAGTTCCAGAGGTCGATGCGGTCGACGTGCTTCAGGGGGCGCTCCGAGGCGGGCGCGAAAGCCGAGGCGGCGCGGCCATGCTGGTTCTGGGCGTCGAGCGACATCTGGTTGAGGGTGCCGGCGGCCTCCTTGAACTTCTTGTATTGGAGGAGCTGGTGGACGAGCTCCCAGCGCGGGTCGAGGTCGTCCTCCTCGGCGTTGGGATCGACGGCCTGCTGGTGCTTGGGCAGGAGCATCCGGCTTTTGATCTCCATGAGCGTCGCCGCCATGACGAAGAACTCGCCGGCGACCTCAATCTGCAGCTCCTTCATCGCGTAGATGACGTCCAGATACTGCTTGGTCACCGTGGAGATCGGGATGTCATAGATGTCCAGCTCGCTCTTCCGGATGAGGAAGAGGAGCAGGTCCAGGGGACCCTCAAAGACGGGGAGTTTGATGCGATAATCAGCTTCGGCGACCACGGGGCGAGTCGAGGGGCCGCGGGCGCGGCGTGCAACCGGAAAAACAGCAATATAAAAGGCGCGCCGGATGGGCGCGCCTTGGCGGGGAAGGGCGGCGATTATTTCGCCAGCTTGTCCGCGATCTCCTCGAGCGGGTAGGTGACGATCTCGGCCAGCGTCGGGTGATACCAGGGAGCGCGCAGCATGTCGCGCACCGTGGCGCGCAGGGCGAGGGCGGTGGAAAAGGCGTGGATCAGCTCGCCGGCGTCCTTGCCGACGATCTCGGCGCCGAGGATGCGTCCGCGCTTCGGCTCGGCGATGATCTTCACGTAGCCGTAGTTGGCCTCCATCAGGATGGACTTGCCGTGGTCGTTGAAGGGATGGGAGGCGGTGAGATAGCTGACGCCGGCCGCGTCGAGATCGCGTTCGAGCCGGCCGATGGTGGCGAGCTGCGGATCGGTGAAGACGACGTTCAGGAGCAGCGACCAGTCCACGGGTTTGAGGCCTTTCGCCTTGACGGCGTGGCGGGCGGCGAGGATGCCCTGTTCGATCGCGATATGGACAATCTCGTGCGGGCCGGAACAGTCGCCGGCGGCGTAGATGTGCGGGGTGCTGCTCTGCTGCCAGCGGTTGATGATGATCTGGCCGTCGGGCCGGGTTTTCACGCCGGCGGCGGCGAGGTTAAGGCCGGCGGTGTTGGGTTCGCGGCCGAGGGCGTTGAAGAGGTGTGCGGCGCGGCGCGTCACGAGTTTGCCGTCGTGGTGGAATTTCACCGTGGCGCCGTGCCGGTCCGCGGCGACGGACTGGAGCCTGGTGTCGGTGAACAGCTCGATGCCCTCGTCGCGGAAGGCCTGCTGCACGACGCAGGAGGCGTCGTCGGAGTGGTCGCGCAGGATGTTGGGGCTGCGCTGGACGAGCGTCACCTTGCTGCCCATGCGGCTGAGGTATTGGGCCAGCTCGCAGGCGACGATGCCGCCGCCGAGCACAAGCACGCTCTTCGGCAGGAAGTCGAGGTCGAGCACGTCGTCGCTGGTCCAGGCCTTGGCCTCCTTCAGGCCCGGCACCGGCGGGACGCTGACCTTGGAGCCGGTGCCGATGAGGAAGTGCCGCCCGCGGAGCTTGGTGCCGTCGGATAGCTCCAGCGTATGCGGGTCCAGGAAACGCGCGTAGGCCCGGTAGAGGTCGAACTTGCCACCGGTGAGGGCGTCCACGCGGTAACGGGCGAAATCAGCGATGATGCGCTTCTTGCGGGCATGCACCGCCTTCATGTCGGCGCGGGCGCCGGTGACCCTCAGGCCGAAGCGGCCCGCGTGCCGGGCGTGGTGCAGGACCTCGGCGGCGTAGATCAGGGTCTTGGACGGCATGCAGCCGCGCAGGATGCAGAGACCGCCGAGCTGCCGGGCGCCATCGATGACGGCAACCCTTTGGCCAAGCCCGGCGGCGACGCGGGCGGCGTTGAAGCCGGCGCTGCCGCCGCCGATGCAGATGAAATCGTAGGTTTTCAAAAAAGGAGAAGATGCTCCGCGGATTACGCGGATGAACGCTGATTAAGGAAGAAAGCCATCCGGGGCATCCGCGCAATCCGCGGGAGGCGTATTTCACCGGCCCTTGCCAAAAAGCATGATGTGAATCGTCTTCAGGACGATGGAGGCATCGAGCACGAACGAGAAATAGCGGATGTAGTAGAGATCGTATTCCAGTTTCCGGAGCGTGTCCTCGAGGTTGGCCCCGTAGGGATAGTTCACCTGGGCCCAGCCGGTGATGCCCGGTTTCACCAGGTGACGGAAGTGATAACACGGGATCTGCTTCTCATACTCCTCGACGAGCCGCACCCACTCGGCGCGCGGCCCGATCAGGCTCATGTCGCCGACGAGGACATTCCAGAGCTGCGGCACCTCGTCGAGCCGGCTGGCGCGGAGGAAGCGGCCGAGGCGGGTGATGCGGTTGTCGTTCTTCTGCGTATAGTCGCTGCCGGTGCCGCCCACGCGCATGGTGCGGAGCTTGACGATGGCAAAGAGCACGCGGTTCCGGCCGACGCGCGGCTGGCGGAAGAAGACCGGCCCGCGGTCATCGAGCCAGATCGCCGCCGCCACGAACGGGAAGAACGGCAGCGCCAGCAGCAGGCCGAAGGCGGCCAGCCCGATGTCGCTGATGCGCTTGAGGCGCTCGAAGACCGGTTCGCGGGCAATCTGGAAGCCTTCCTGAAACAGCCAGGTCTGGTTCAGCCGGTAGAGCGGGATTTTCCGCCAGTAAACCTCATGAAACAGCTCGAGCGTGTAGGTCGGCACGCCGGAGAAATGCAACTCCATCAGTTTCTGGGCCACCGCCGGCGGGAGGGCCTGGCTGGTCTCGCGGAGGATGATGGCGTCGAGATTGCCCTCGTATTCCTCGAGGTAGTGCGCCACGTCGCCGAAGGGGGGCGCGGAGGCCGCGGGGGTGGCCGGGGTGAGGGCGCGGGCGAAGGTGGAGTGCGTGGCGTAGAGCACGGACTGCTGCATGCCGGTCTTGCGGCATTCTTCCTTGAAGGCCACGCAGTTCTCCGGCGTGCCCAGAAACAGGAAATAGCGCTGCTGCTTGTGCGCCAGCTGCCGCTGGTAGAAAAACCGCCGGTAGAGCAGGGTGACCGGGATCAGCGTCAGGCAGGAGCCCGTGATGACGAGGCGGCTGACCTGCAGGGCGAAACCCGCCGGAATGAAGGCGTAGGTGAGCAGCAGCGTGAACAGCAGGACGAAGACCAGCGCGATGGTGTGCAGGCTGGTATAGGTGACCGACATCATGTCCGTCCGCGGATTGTAGCCATCGATGAGATAGACGGCCAGAAAGTGCATCAACGCGGGCAGGGCCAGCGGCACCAGGATGAATCCCTCCCACTGCAGCACGCCCCACGCCCAGGCGACGCTGTTGAACGCCACCACCACCGCGAGCGCGTCCAGCAGGACGAGGATGAAGGTGATGGTTCTTCCCTGGATCATGGCGTGAGCATTACGCGGCGGTTTCCCCTCATAGCAACTGAACTTCGGGTCCCGGCCTCGGTTTGTGCCGTAGGTCGGGCTTTATGGGCCCGACCTACTTTCCTCGGGCGTGGTGCAGGATCGTCTCCCAAGCCGCCAGGGCCGAATCAAAGGTGAAATGGCGCTCGTAGGCGGCGCGCGCCTGCCGGCCGAGGTGCGCACAACGCGCCGGGTCGGCGCGCCATTCGGCGATCAAGCCGGCCAGGCGGGTCCCGTCATCGGGGCCGACGGCCGCGCCGCATTGCGCGCGCGCCAGAAACCGGGCGATTTCGCCTTCCGGCGGCCCGACGAACAGCACGGGACGGGCGGCCGCCAGGACGCCGGCGAGCTTGCTGGGATAGACCAGCCGGCCGAACGCGGGCTTGAGCGTCACCAGCTGGACGTCCGCGGCGGCGAGGGCGGCGGCGAGTTCGGCGCGTGGCGCGGGCGGGAGCAACCGGACATTGTCCAGCCCACGCGCGGCGGCCGCCGTGCGGATCTCCTCGAAGCGGGCCCCGGTGCCGATGAACAGGAAGACGATGTTGCGCTGCGCCTTCAGGCGTTCGGCGGCCGCGAGCACGGCGGTGAACTCGTGCACGCGTCCGAGGTTGCCGGAGTAGGCGATGACGAACTTGTCGCCCACGCCCCAGGCCAGGCGACGCGCGGTGATGGCTTCCGTTGCGGCCGGTTCATGCAGCTCGCGCGGCGCCCAATTGGGCACGAGGGCGATGCGGTCCGCCGGCACCTGGCGCTCCCGCACCAGTTGCGCCATGTCCTCGCCCAGGGTCACGCAGGCGCGGGCCGCGCGCCACGCCGCATCGCGCCGGGCCCGCAAGGGACTGAGCGGCAGGGCCGCGAGCGCGCCGACATGCGCCGAGACAATCTCCGGGTAGATGTCCTGGATCCAGTGGACGACGGACGCCCCGCGCTGCCCGGCCAGGCCGGTCAGGGCGGCCCCGAGCATCGGCGGGTCGGTCATGACCACGACAACATCACCCGGCTGGAGCAGCGCGGCGAGCTGCCGTCGGGCTTCGCGACGAAAATGCCCGTAATTGACCAGTCGCGAGAACAAGCCGCCGTGCCGGTCGCTCCCGCCGGTGCGATGAATGGTCACGCCCTTGTGGCGGGTCGAGGCCTCGCCGGCGGCGATGACGTGCACCGGCCAGCCGCGGGCGGCCAGACCCTCCGCCAAGTCGGTGAGCAGCTGGGCCGTGGCCGCGGTCGAGGGCCAGTAGACGCGGTTGACCAGGATCAGGCGCGGTTTATCCATGCCCGGCAGCGCGCTGGCGCTTGATTTCGGCCGCGGCGATCCGCTCATAGCGGGCCAGCAGGAGGCAGTAGCGCCAGGCGCCGGCACCATCCAGGAAGCCGCCGCGCAGCACATACTGGTAGAGCAGACGCATGAGCGGCCGGGCCGGCAGGTGGTAGCTCAGGCGCTTGAGCGCGCGCCGGCGCGCGAGCGGCGCGCCGGCGAGGAGTTTTTGCAAGGTCTGTCCGAGCGTCTCGGGCGCGGCGAGGAACTGGCTCGCCTCTTGGCGGGCGTAGCGCTGGTGACGGGCCTCCCACTCGGCGATGTCGTCGACGGAAATGTCGTGCAGATAATTGCCCGCGAGCCGGCCCATGCGCATCTCCGGCGCCTCCCGCTGGCCGTGGCCGGTCTGGATGAAACGGAAGCCGCGGGCCCGCACGCAGCGCGCCTGCCAGGCGGGGAAATCGGTGCAGCGGCGCAGCCAGTTGCCGTGAAACATCATGCGCGGGGCGATGTAATAACCGTCCAGCGGGGCGGCCGGGTCCAGCGTGGTGCACTCGGCCGCCAGTTCGGGCATCATGATCTCATCCGCATCGAGGTGAAGCACCCAGGGGTGCTTGAACGCGATCGTCTCGTGGGCATGGTTGCGCTGGCTGGCAAAGTCCCGGAACGGGTTGACAAAAACGCGGGCGCCGGCGGCCCGGGCCACTGCCGCGGTCCGGTCGGTCGAGCCGGAGTCGAGCACGACGATATCGTCAAAGCGCGCCACGGCCGCCAGGCAGGCGGGAAGTTTTTTCTCCTCATTGAGCGTGAGGATGAGGATGGAGACCGGCGGGGAGTCAGCCATGGCTGGAACCCGCCTCTTCCCGCTGGGCCTGCAGTTCCAGCTGTGCGTAGCGCAGGGCGCAGTAGAACAGGGCGCAGAAGGTGAGCATGACGGCGGGATTGGCGAAGGGGAATTCGACCCACGCGTAGAGCAGCACGAGGCCGCAGCCGGTCAGGAGATAGCGCGGCACGGTCGATCCGGCCCGGCGCCAGGGGATCGCGCACAGGGGCAGCAGGACGAGCAGGGCCAGCAAGCCGGTGCCCACGAAACCGACCTCGGCCAGCGATTGCAGCCAGTCGTTGTGGGCCTCGGCGTAGAAGGGGATCCAGAAGACGATCTCCGTGGTGCGCTGGGTGTTGAAGACACGGAAGACGTGGGCGTAGCTTTCCAAACCCCAGCCGAACCAGGGCTTTTCTGACGCCATGCGCCAGGTGTCACGATAAAGCGTGAGCCGGGAGCCGAAGGTGACTTCCCGGGCGCCCGGCGCGAGCTGCGCAGTGGTTTGCTCCAACCGCTGGGCAATGGCGCCGCGGCCCAGCCACGCGATGGCGGTGGCGGCGAGCAGCGCCGCCAGGACAATGCTTGCGACCGGCAGCAGGACCGACGCGTGCCGCTCTCGCTGCCGCCGGACGACCCGGAGCAGGAAGTGCGTCAGGGCGCCCAGCAAGAGCAGCCCGATGAGCACGGTGCAGGAGCGCGAGGCGCTAAGCGGCACCGAGGCGGCCAGCAACAGGGTGACGACGGCCCCCATCAGGACGGGGGAATGCCAGAGATCGCGCTGGCCGCCGCGGCGAAGGGCGTGGAAGAGCAGGGCGAGGCACACGGCCGTGTTCAGCAGGGTGAACGCGCCCCAGTGGTTGTGGTAGATGAAGGTGGAGAAGAAGCGGCTGTTGGGCGACGCCACGAGGCCAAACCACAGTCCCTTGGCCCCGGCGAGTTTCTGAAAGGTGCCGAACACGGCCAGCGAGACGGCGTTGCCGCCAATCAGGAAAAGGACGCCGCGCACGAACCGGCGGCCGGGCAGCACGAGGAACAGGTTGAAGCAGGACAGCACGATGACGTTGAACTGCCACAGCTCCTTCCACGCCAGCCCCGGCAGTGCCGCGGTCGGCAGCCAGGGGATGGGATTGGCCATGACCAGCGAGCGCTCACCCGCAATCATCTGCTCCTTGAAGCCCGGGTTGAAGCAGCTGATGATCACGAGCAGGTCGTAGAGCCACAGCGGCCAGAGATAGCGCAGCGCCGGCCAGGGCTGGTCGCCGGTGGATTTGTTCCGGCGCACGCAGGCCACGATGAACAGCAGCACGCCCCCGGCACCCCAGCCGGCGATGCCTTGCCGCACCCAGGGCGCCTGCCCGCCGAAGGCCCACGTGGTGAAAACCAGGAGGCTGCCGAAGTGAAACAGCACCAGCTTTTCCAGCCAGCCGGCGCTGCGACGGCGATGGGTGGGGTCAGCGGCGCTCATGGCGGAGGTGGCGGTAGAATTCATTGAGCAGGCCGGCGGCCCGCGCCCAGGAAAACTCACGGGCGGTCCAGTCGCGGCCGCGCCGGCCCATTGCGGTCAGTTCGGCGGCGGGGGTGGCCAGCGCCGCCGTTAGCGCGGTGCCGTAGTTTTCCCACGGCGTGCACCAGCCGCAGCCGCTCTTGGCGAGACCTGTCCAAGGGGTCGTGTCGGTCACCAGCGCGGGCACTCCGGCGGCGAGGGCCTCGGCGATGACCAGGCCGAAATTTTCCGAATGGGACGGCAGCACGAACAACGAGGCCGCCGCGTAGGGCGGTGGCCGGCCGGCGCCGTCAAAGACCGCCACGCGGTCCTGCGCGCCTGCCGCGGCCACATTCGCGGCGAGTTCGGCGGGAGTGTAGTCCTCCGCGACACCCACAACGAGCAGCAGCCAGTCGCCGCGCGAGGCGGCCAGCCAAAGGTCGATCAGCTCGCGCACGCGCTTTTTCCGGTGCAGGCGCGAATAGAAGAGCGCGACGGGCCGCGCCCGGGTCGCGGGGCAGAGCTGGTGCCAGGCGGCGCGGGCGGCGGCGAGTTCGGCCTCGCCCGGCAACGACACGCCGTTGGGCGAGACGCAGACCGGCTGCTTGAACCCGAGGGCTTGGATGTCAGCGCGTTCCTCCGGGCTGGTGGCATGCCAGCCGGCCGCGGCGGCGAAGGCGCCGGGATGGACCAGCCACTCGGCCAGGCGCTTGCGGCCGCGCCGGTGCCGGTAGGCCCAGCCACTCATCATGCCGCGCGGCGAGATTACCAGCGGCACGGATTGCCGGCGCGCCGCCTCGCCGGCATAGCGCAGCGGCAGCAGCCAGAGCGAGTGATGGTGCACGATATCGGCGGGAGTGTCCTGCAGGTAACGGCGCATCTCCGGCGAACGCGAAAGCCAGCGCGGGGCCACTCGCGGAAAGGTGCGGACCGTCGCGAGGTCCTCGCCGCCCGCCACCGTCTGGCCCGCCTCAAGGGTGGCCAGCAACTCGACCGATTCACCCAGCGCCGCCCCGGCGTTGGCGAGGGCGCGGACCGACCGCGAAGGCCCGCCGTGACGCTCCTCAAGGCTGGGCACAATATGGCAGACGCGCATTAGAGTTGAACCACGACGACACTACGGCACAACGCAGTCACAACACCACGCGCCTGATGCCATCCTTAAGCAGCACCGTGTTGAAATTGATGAGCAAGCCGAGACGGAAGCCCGTCAGCTTTAGATAAGTGAGCACCTGCGCTTGATGAATCGGCAGCAACGCCTCCACGGCTTTGAGCTCCAAGACGACTTGTTCCTGCACGACGACATCGAGCCGTAAACCGGTTTCCAACTTCAGGTCATCATAGATCACAGGAAGGATTTTTTGGCTTTCGAATCGAAGTCCTGATTTTTTCAGTTCGTGCAGGAGACAGGCCTCATAAACAGATTCGAGCAGCCCCGGTCCCAGTTGCCGGTGAACCCTAAAGGCACATTCAATAGCGCCCGACGCGACCGATTCGGTCTCAACCGAAAGGGAGGTGATGGGCTTCATCGTGGTGTCGTCGTGCCGTCGTGGTGACAATTCAGACCGGGTCGGGCCGGGGCTTGACCGGGCGACACGGCGAGCCGACGCAAACCTGCCGGGCGGGCAGGTCCTTCACCACGACCGAGCGGGCGCCGACGACGCAGAGTTCGCCGATCGTGACGCCGGGGCCGACAAAGACGTCGGCCCCGAGCCAGACGTTGGGGCCGATGACGATCGGCTTGGTGACCAGCGGCATGGACCATTGCGTGAAATCGTGCGTGCCGGCGCACAGGTGGCAGTGCTGGCTCAGGTTGGCGCCGGTCTCGAGGCGGATGCGGGCGAGGTTGTAGAGGTTGACGTGCGGGCCGACCATGCTGTGCGGCGCGAGCGAGAGGTTTTTCGGAAAGACGACGCGGGCGGTGGGGAAAATCACGACCGGACCGGTGATGTCGGCGCCGAACAGGCGCAGCAACGCCGCGCGGAAACCGTGGAACGGGCGGGGACTCCAGCGGAACAGCGTGGATTGGACGACCAGCCACAGCCAGCGGCCAATGACGGCCGACTTCGGGTAGGGCGTGGTGCAATCCTGGCCGAGGTAGGGGGCGCTCACGAGGCGGAGGATGCGGGCTTTGCGGGGGCGGTCAACTGCTCGAAGTCGGCGAGCAGACGTCCGGCATACGCGGCGTAATCATAGGAACTGACGTCCTGCCGGGCCGCCGCGGCCAGACGGGTCCGCAGGTCGGCGTCGGTCAACAGGCGGCGGAGGGCATCGGCCAGCCGGGCCGCAGCATCGGGGGCGTCGTGATCGAAGACCAGGCCGTTCTGCCCGTCGCGCACGAAATCGGTGAAGCAGGCGAGCCGCGACACGACCGGCACGGCGCCGGCGGCCATGGCCTCGGCCACGGCGACGCCGAAAGTCTCGCCCTGCGCGGCGAGGCTGGGGTAGCAGAAAACCTGCAGGCGGTGATAGACCCCGGCCAGCGTGCGCTCGTTGAACTGCGGGTCCAGCAGATGGAAGCGCTCGGTGGGCATCACGGCGGAGAGCTGCCGCATCAACCGGCTGCGGAACCCGGGGCCGGAACCGCCGCGGGCCACATCGGTCGGGCCGCACAGCAACAGGCGCCAGGGTGGCAAGCCGGGTTGGGCGGCCAGGAGTTGGAGCGCCTCGGTCAGGAGCATGAGCCCCTTCTCCTCATGGATGCGACCGACAAACCCGAACACAACCTCGGTGGCTGCGAACGGCGGCATCGTCGGCGGGGCGCTGCCGGCGGATTCGTTCAGCATCCGCCAGTCGATGGGATAGCCGTAGAGCTGCGTGACCGGGGCCAGGCCGGGGTTTTCCGCCAGCACGCGGTCGCGAACATAACTGCTCGCCGCCAGCACCCGGGCGATGGCGCGGTAGCGGCGATACTGGCCCTTCGGCATGCGGCCGGTCATGATGACCACCCGTCCGGCCCGGGGTTTCAGCCAGCCAAGCCAGACCGGCAGCGCAACGGCGTTGACCACGACGATGTCAGCGTTCGGCAGGGCAAAGAACACGCGCCAGCTCCACCAGAAATCGAGCAGCAGGTTGCGCAGCAGGCTGCTCTGGTGGTCCCAGCCGGGCAGGCGCAGATGCCGGATGCCGGCGCCGGTCTCGTCGTGGGGAAAGCCCCGCCAGCGGCGCGAGATCATGGTCACCTTGTGGCCGCGCGCGGCGAACTCCTGCCCGAGCCGGTGCCAGGATTTTTCCGTGGCCCCGCCGCCAACCGGAGGCATGGGCAGGAAGAAACCGCTGACAATGGTGATGCGCATGGGTTCGCGGGCCGTCAGTTGATGTCAACTAATAGTATACTTAGGCTCGGGTGAAGGCGCATGGTTCAGGCCGGTGGCAGGCTGGCCAGGGCGGCGAGCAGGCCGTCGCTGGTCTGCTGGTAGGTGTAACGCCCGGCGGTCGCGCACGCATTTCGGCGAAGCCGCGACATTTCCTCGGGTGGCGTGCGCAAGGCGGTGCGCAGCGCGGCGGCCAAGGCGGCCGGGTCCGCCGCCGGGAAAACCCAGCCCGTTTCGCCGGGCGTGACCAGATCGCGCTGACAGCCGACCAGGTCCGAAACCAGGCAGGGCACGCCGAGGTGCATCGCCTCGTTCACCGCGAGGCCCCACGTCTCATAGTGGCCGCGCGAGGGCAGCACAAAGATGTCGGCCAGCCGGTAGCGCGCCGGCATTTCGCTCTGGTTGGCAAAGGGCAGGAAGCGGACGTGGGTGGCGGGGTGCGCGGCCGCGAGTTTCTGCAGCCGCGACCGCTCGTCGCCGTCGCCGACAAAGAGCAGCGCGTCGGCGGAGGTGGCCACATGTTGGAAGGCCGCGAGCAGTTCCGCGGGCTGCTTGGCGGCCGAGAACTTGCCGGCGAAGAGCACGACGCGCTTGCCCGCGAGGCCGAGATCGGCCCGCAGCCGGTCTGCCGCGGCCTGCGGGGCCGGGTCGGCGGGATCGAAGTGTGCGGCATTGACCGAGTGGGGGGCGAAGAAGAGCTTTTTTTCCGGCACGCCCAACGCCCGGAAGTAGTCCCGGTTGGCGGCGCCGACATAGGTGAGCGCGGCGAACTGGCGGTAGAGGAACCGGAGCAGCTGGCGGCGCAGGAAGGGCAGGCCCGTCCGGCCGAGGAGGTGGGAATCACCGCGGAAAAGCAGGGGAACGCCGTGGCGGCGCGCCCACCAGAGCGCGCGCTGGTGCGAACGCCAGTTGTAGCCGAAGAGCAGCACGGCCCCGGGATGCCACGCGGCGAGGCGGTCGACCAGCGCCGGGTTGTCGAGCCCACCGAAATGGTGCGTGCCCGGATCGCGCGCGACGTTCGGCACGAATTCGGATTCGTAGCCGGCGAGGAGATCCACGTCCCATTGGAAGGTGGTCCCGAACTGCCGGTCGCGCTGCGCGGTGACGCCGAACTCCCAAAGGTAGAACACGCGGAACTCAAGCGGCGTGTTCGCCCGCAGCCAGCGGAACCACGGGCTGTAGTATTGCACCGGGTGCGACAGGATGACGGCGAGGCGGCGCATGAACCGGTCAGTTGCCGAAAAAGCTGCGAATGAGCAGCGGCAGGCCGAGAACCGCGATGACGGCCTGCTGCAATGACGACACCCAAGCCGCCAAGGTCAGCTCGGCATTGAAGGCCCAGGCGGTCAGCAGGACCATCAGCAGCCCGGCAAAGGAGAACATGGGGCTGAAGGTCGACCAAATCTGCAGCTTTTTCAGCCAGAAGCCCCAGAACACCCCGAGCATGAGCGCACCGAACAGGCCGAAATTGGCGTAGGCTTCCGTGACGAGACCGAAGGCGATGGTGGTGGTCGCCGTGTCTTCCTCGCGTTGCAATCCGTAGTAAATGGCCAGTGCGTAGGTGGCGACATGGGAGCGGGGCTTGTCATGCCAGAAGAACCGGGGAATCAGCTGGGGCAGGACATAGGCATAGGTCTTGCCATACAGGTAATCCTGCCGCCCCGGGGTGTAGTCGATGATGAGGCAGAGCAGGTGCATCAGCGACGTGCGCTCGAGCATCTTGTGGCCGATCGTTTTGTCGCCACTGGTCGGCTGAAGCCCGAAATCAATCCACTCGGCATAATAGGCCGGCAGCTGGGTCAGGGTGGGCGCGGGGACGTCCGCCTGCCAGTATATCTCCCGCATCCGGGTCTTGCCGGTGTGCAGCACGGCCAGCACGGGGAAGGTGATGATGACGACAAGCCAGGGAATGCGCTTCCCCCCGCAGAGGTAGCCGAGCAGCGCGATGCCGAGCAGGCTGATGGAGGAGATCAGGATGAGGCCGACGCTCATCATGATCATCTGGGGAATCACCGTGCACAGCACCACGGCCTTTTCGGTCTGCGTCAGCTCGCCCCGCCCCCACCGCTGGCTGCTGACAAAGGTGCACAGGATGCTCACGCCGTAAAAAATGGCGCGCAGGATGCTCTCGAGGTCACCGGGTATCCAGGTGGTGAAGGTGCTGATCCAGATGTAGGTGCTGGAAAGGAGGAGACCGTAGACCATCAGCTTCTCGACCCGGTTGGTGATGAGGGATTCGCGCCAGAACGGGGTCCGGCCCGGCACGCCGCGCGTGCCGACATAGGTCAGGATCGCGCTCAATTGGTAGAGGATCACCGTCAGGCTGGCCTTGGTGATCACGTCCGGGGAATAGCCGGCGAGTTGCTCGCGGGCATTCAACACCGGCATGGCATAGGCGCTGGCGCAAAGGATGAGAATGGTTTCAAAAACCGGAAACCGGCTGCCGCCGGCACGGGCCCACAGGAGCGAGGGGAGCACGGACAGGGTGAACATGATCAACCCTAGTCCCAGGTGGAGAATGTCATCCACCTGGGCCGTGTAGACCAGATACAGCAGAATGACGCCGAGCAGCACCAGGCCGGTGGCAAAGAGGCGGCGGCCGCGCTCGGCGTGGGCGCCGCCGAGCATGGCGTAGTCCATCGCGGTCTCGTCGGGCAGGGGCGTGCGGCTGACGTATTCCATGGATGTAATTCAGGCGCGGCCCGCCCGGGCCACGGCTTCGTCGAACAGGGCGCATTGCCGCCGGGTGGAGACCTCGGCGAGCAGGTGCTCCTGGAACCAGCGGGAATCGCGCGCCGGCTGCTCGTGGCTCGCGTTGCGCTGTTCCGCCACGGCCTGGAAGAATCCGGCGACCTCACCGGCCGGCTCGGTCTCCTTGCCCGGGACCAGCAGGGTGACCAGCCGCGCGCAGCGCAGGCGTTCGAGCAGCTCGCCGAGCAGGCTGCCGTGATGGACAAGGGCCAGGATGGGCCGGTCGGTCATGTAACTGGGATAAATCTTCGAGGGTGAATAGGTGAGGTCGTCCGAGCCCAGCAGCAGCAGGCCGTCGGCGGCCTGCATCAGGCGCAGGGAGTCGAGATAACCGATGCGCACGGGATATTCGGTGACGAGGTCGCCGACGCCATAGAGTTCCGCAATCGGCTTTGCCGTCAAGGGCGCCTGATCGGGAGGGGCGTAACTGGTGCCGGCAAAATGAAGGCGCAGCCGCTGGGCCAGGGCCGGATTTTGCTGCCGCAGGCGCCGCAGGCCGGCAAACAACACGCGCAGGGCATGACTGAAGGAGGGGCTGAGACTGCCGGCGGCGACCCAGTGGATGCAGCCGGCGGGGTTCAGCGGGATCGACGAAGGCGCGGGATGCTGGCGGAGGAAATCAAAATCGGCCTGGGGTCCGCCGAACGGGATCACCGTTTGCAGCCGGCTGGCAAACCACGGATAACGCCCCTGCAGCTCGCGGAAATAATGGTGCGACACGCTCATGAAGCCCGCCGCGTCGCGGAAGGTCCGCTCCTCGCAGAGCCAGGCCGTGAGCCGCGCGAACTGGTATTTCCAGCCGCCGGGCGGCGGCGGCGCGCCCGGCCGCTCATAGTAGTCGCTGCGCCAGGGATCCTGCAGGTCGATCACATAGGGCACGCCCGTCTGCCGGCGCCAGATGCGCCCGAGCGGGGTCACGAGATATTGCGTGGTGCTGAAGAACACCAGGTCGAAGGACTGCTGGGTGAGCAGCTCCAGCCCGCGCGGGCTGAGGAACGCGGCGCAGCGCAGGCCGATGTTCTGGATGCCAATCAGGCGGGTGAGCGCCGTCGGCAGCGCCCCGCAGTAGTGGATCGGCACATCGCCGGGCAGGCCCGCCAGCAGGGATTCGTCCCGCCAGTCGGAGCGGTGCTTGGGATGCACGGCGAGCACCACCGGATCCCAGCCGAACTGGCGGTAATAGGGCAGGCTCATCCGCACGCGCTGGCAGTCCGGGGCGTTCACCGGCGGAAAGTGGGGGCTGATGATCAGGACGCGCTTCATGGGCGGGGGCGCAGCACCTTGATGTCCCAGGTTTTTTCGCCGGACGCGTCCGTCACGGCCGCCGCCGCCACGGTGGCGCAGATGCCGGCCAGGCGGCGCCATTGGGCCGCGGCGTGGCCAAAGCGGAACAGCGAGATGAAGAAAAGTCCGCCGGGCGTGAGCACCGCGCGGAACGCCGCCAGGGTGGCGGCCGGATCGCGGGCATACCCGATGCTCTCGTTGAATACGATGGCATCGAAGCGGCCCGCGGGCCGCCAGGTCTCGTAGTCGCCGAGGAGAAATTCCACGCGGGGCAGGGCGAGGGTCCGCGCGCGCTCGAGGCCCGCGGTTGACAGATCCACACCCACATAGCGCGAGAACGGGTGGGGTTGGAAAACCTCGGCCAGCCGCCCGTTGCCGCAACCGAGGTCGAGCACGGCCGGCTTTTCGGGGTAGTGGTGGTGAATGGCGCCGGCGAGCGCCAGGTAGCGCGGCAATTCGGTGGAGTCGGAGAAATGATCCCAGCTGCCGCTGCGGTATTCGCGGTCGAACACCTCCGCCGGGGCCGGGCGGCCGAGGCCCGCCGGGTCCCCGACGAATTTTTGCCACAGGCGCGAGGGGAGGCGTTTGAGGGAATCCATGGCGGGTTCAGGGCTGCCGGTGAAAGTAGAATTCGACCGGGCCGGTGCACAGCGCGGCGAGCACGCTGGGCAGGGCCGGCGGCCGGCCGGCGCACTGGCTGGCGTGGCAGGTGAGGGCCGCGCGCTTCCGGGCGCGGACGGCCCCCAGCTTGAGATGGAAGTTTTGCGCGGGTTGCGCCAGCTGCCCGGCCAGACGGGCGGGATTCCACCACGCCCACACGGGATACTCCCAGACCCGCGGGGACATTCCCGCCGACGCGAGGGCCACCCGGGCAAGCTGGACGGTGGCATCGTGCTCGCTGCTGCCGCCGCCGAGATAGGGGACGAAGACTTCCGCGGGCTGGAGTTTTGCCAGCAGCGCCGCGAGGGCGGCGGTCAGTCTCGCCCCCTCCGCCGGGGCCAGAGAGTTCAACCGCCCGTCGGGGGCGCCGAGGAAATGAGCGCAGTCGTGCGCGAGCCCGAGCGTTGCCAGCGCGGCGAGGGCCTCGTCCCGGCGCCGGGCGGACAGCCCGGGCACCGCCGGCGAGCCGGCGCTGTCCGTGACAAATACCACCCGGACCGCGTCGCCCCGCGCTTGCTTGAGCGCCAGCAGGCCGCCGCATCCGAGGGTTTCGTCATCCGCATGCGGAGCCAGCACGAGTGCCACCCCGGGCGGAAAGGGATAGGGCTGGCTGCGCAGGCGCAGCAACCAGGCCAGTCCGACGCCGAGCACCCGACGGAGGACGTTCTTCATGGCTGGAGGGGCGGCAAGGTGGGCCAATATTCCGCCACTGGCAGAGGGGGTGGGGTGGTGCGGGATCGCGCAATCAAGCGGTTGAAAACCTCCAGCTGGCGCCGGGCGATGGCGGCCGCCGAATATTGCTGCTCCAGCACGGCCAGCTGCGGAGGGGCGCCGAGCGGCCGGCCGGGATTCCCGGCGAAACCGGCCAGCAGCGCCGACAGGTTTTGCGCGGCGTCGGCCGCCCCGCCCGCGCCCGGCGCAAAGGTGATCAGCGCCGCCCCGCCCAGTTCCTGGATCTTGGCTTCCAGCACGCTGTTGGCGGGGGCGACCGCCAGCGTCGGCCGGCTCGCGAGCAGCGTGGGATAGACCTTCGAAGGAGAATAGGCGCGATCTTCGGAGCCGAGCAGGAGCGCCAGATCGGTCTCCAGCATGATGCGGAGCGAATCGATGTAGCCGATGCGCGCCGTTTTTTCGTGCACGAGGTGGCTGATGCCATGGCGGGCCGCCAGGTCGGTCGTCGACGCCGCGCCCTGGCCCGCCGGAGCATAGGAAGTGCCGAAAAAGAACAGCTCAAACGGCCGGGGCGCGTCCTTGAATCGCGCGATGGCGGCAAAGAGGACGTCGAGGGCCGGGCGCATGTCCGGGCCCAGCCGGCCGGCGTAGGCGATCTTGATGCTGGCGGTGGCGGGCAGCAGGGCCGGCGCTGTCGTCCGTTTTTCCCGCGCGACGGCAAAATCCTCGTCCGGCGCGCCAAAGGTCAGCACGGAGCCGGAATCCTCGTGAAACCAGCGGTAGCGCTGGCGCAGGGCGAGCAGGTAATGCCCGGAAACGCTGACGACGTGCGCGCACTGGCGCAGCGTCCAGCGCTCGAGGTGCTTGGCCAGTGCATGCGAGAAGTGGTATTTCCAGCCGCCCGGCGGCGGTGGCGCGCCCGGCTGCTGGTAGTAGTCGCTCAGCCAGGGATCCTGCAGGTCGATGACGTAGGGCGTGTCGAATTCCATGTGCCAGACCCGGCCGAGGACGCAGACGATGAACTGGGTGGTGGAAAAATAGACGAGGTCGAAGGCTTCCTTCTTGAGCAGCTGCCGGCCGCGGAGGTAGAGGTGAGGCAGCGTGCGCAAGCCGAGGTTGTTCATGCCGAGGTAACGCGACCAGTTGCGGGAAAAGGCCCCCGTCCGCACCACGCGGACCGGCCGCGGCACGGTGGCGAGCAGGTCGGGCTCCACGGGAGCGAGCGGCTGCCGGTCGTCGACGGTGAGGACCACCACCTCCCAGCCCGCATCGACAAAATACGGCAGGCTCATCCGCACGCGCTGCATGTCCGGCGTGTTCACCGGGGGAAAGTGCGGGGAGACAATCAGGAGCCGGGGCATGGTCCGGGGTAATGTCAGGGTTTGCGGCGGGGCGGCGCAAGCGCCGCCTCCACCCGCGCGATCAGCCGGGGCGATTCTTTTTCCCAGCAATAGACGGTCTCAGCGGCCCGCCGGGCGGCGGCGCCCATCGCTCCGATTTGCGCCCGGTCGGCGAGCAGGGTGTCGAGCTGCCGGGTGAACGCCTCGCGCTGGGCCGGATCCACGGCCAGGCCCGCACCGGGGGCGCGGGCCAACACCTCGCGCTGGCCGGCCGTGCCCGAGGCGATCACCGCCAGGCCCGCATTGAGGTATTGCAGGATCTTGTTCGTGATCGTGAGGTCGCGGCTGGGAATGGCCGGCTGCTCGAGGGCGAGGCCGATGTCGTGCCGGGCGATGACCGCGGGCAGATCGCCGGGGGGCACCAGCGGCAGGAACGCGAGGCGGGGGCGGAAGGCCGCCGGCAGGCCCGCCCGCAGCCGCTCGGCGAAGCTCCCGCGGATTTGCCCCAACAGCACCAGACGGCTGGGATGCGTCGTCCGGGCCCACGCGGCGCAAAATTCCTCGAGCCCCCGCCCGGGCCCGATGGTTTGGGAGAACCAGAAAAACGCAGGCGGCTGGCCGGCCGGCCCGGAGCGCGGCTCCGATTGGAGCGGGAACGCATTGGTGATCACCACCGGCGGCGGACTGTCGTAGCGCGCCGCGAGCGCCGCGCTGAGCGCCGCGGACGTGGTCGAGACGTAGGCGGCCTCGTGCAGCAGCCGGCGCTCGACTTCGCGCAGGCGTGCAAGCGGCCGGCCGCGGCGGTCGGCCGGCAGCAAATCCTCGGAGTGCCAGTCCTCGAAATCCGCGGCGACGCGGCGGCCCTCGTCCAACAGGATGCAGCCGATCCAGTGGGGCAGCTCGTTGTGCACGATGGTCAGGTCGGCGGGAATGGCCCGGGCGCGACGGCGCAGCGCCGCGACCGCGCCAAGGGCATGGAGCGTCTCGAAGCCGGCGATGGTCGCCTGCACCGCCAGCCGGATGCCCACCCGCTGGAGCAGCTTCGCCACACGAGACGGGTCCCGGCCGACCGTTTCGTGCCGGTAGGCCGCACCCGCGGTGAGGTTCTTTTCCAGGACATCCAGCTCGGGCGACTCGCTCACGGTAAGCAGCACCACATCATGTCCGGCCGCGCCCAGCGTCTGCGCCTCCTTGACGGGGCGCGGATTGCGGCACGGGCTGCCGGGGCTGACAATGAGGATGCGGGCCATGCGGCTATTTTTTCTCCCGGAGACGGCGCCACCAGCGGCGCTCGGCGAGCCGCTGCCGGCCCTCGGACCAGTCGACGAGCTGGTCGCAGACGTCATGGAAGCCCAGCTGCTCCGGTGGCATGTCGCCGGCTTCGACGCGGCGGACCAGTGCCGGCAGTTTCGCAAAGAAGTCCGCGCCACGGTAAGGGGGATGCAGCGACCACATGCCGGGGGCCTGGCCGAGAAAATCGATCCGGCGCAGGTGGCGGCGCTCCAGCTCGGCCGCCAGCAGCCGCTCGGGCAGCTGCCGCGGGGGGTTGCCCTCGAGGAGCGCCAGGATGAATCCGCGGGGCGCGGCCAAACCGGGCCGCAGTGCGCCGAGCCGGTCGCGCCACCGGTTGCGGTCCAGCAGGAACACCCGCGTGCTGACGTCGGGAAACTCGTAGGCAAACTCCGGGCGGGCGAGCCGCCGGCCGGGCAATTCGCGCAGGCGGCCGTCCGGCGCCGGAGGTCCCGGCAGCGGCGCCGTGAGCAGCACGTCGGGGTTTTCGTCGAGCAGGGCGCAGGCCTCGGCGACCCAGGTCGGCGAACCTCCGCCAAACATCATGTCGGCGTCGCAATGCAGCACCCGCGGGTGAGTCGCGGCATGCAACGCGAAGAAATAGGAATAATAGGGCCCGCCGCGGTGATCCTTGCGCGGGATCGGGCGGCCGCCGAAGAACTCGCGCGAAACCGCCGCCATGGCCTCCGGGCCGTCGTCGACCGCGACCACCCGGGCGCCCGCGATGGAATTTGCCAGCGCGAGGATGGCGTCGCGGCCCCCGGCCCAGCCGTCGGCGAACCGCCCGCGGCTGCGGTGCAGGTCGATGGTCAGGAGGATTTCCGCCACCTGCCCGCGCCACGTGCGGATCTGGTGCGGCAGGATTTCAGCGGCCAGCCGGTGGTCCGACGGGGCGAGGCTGATCTGGAGGGTGACGGGCGGCGTCATGGGCGGGCGGCTTGCGCGGCATCGACGATCCCGACGAAATGGCGTGAACACTTCTCCAGGGTCAGGTTTTCCAGGATGTAGTCGCGGGGCGAGAAGCGCGTGGCAAGAAACGCCGGCAGTTGCGCGGCGAATTCCCGGGCGTCGCGAAACGTGAGACCGCAGCGCGCATCGAAATACGGCACCGAGGTCGCGGGGATCTCGGCCTGGCCCCACCGGAAGCGCTCGGGATCCTCCAGAAACCCGGGGTCCCACGCGAGCAAGGGGACGCCGGCGGCCATGGCCTCCTCGGCCGCGATCCCCTGGCTTTCGTGGGCGGAGAGGAAGAGCATCGCCCGGCAACGCTGGAGCGATTCGCGATAGGCGCCGGGCTGGTAGAAGCCGTAGCGCAGCGTCTCATGGGTGCAGCCCCGCCGCGCGAGTTCCGCGCGCAGCGGCGCCAGCAATTCGGTTTCACGTCGTTCCCGGTCCCAGTGGATCTTGTCGTAGATCAGGAAATCGGTCGTCTTGGCGCCGGCCGGTCCCGGTTGCCAGCGGTCGGTGTCGATCCCGACCGGCCAGATCGCGCAGCGGTCGCCGAAGAAGGGCCGGTAGACGGCGTCGCACCAGGCGCTGTGCTGCAGGTAGCGCACGACGGGATAGTCGGTGCAGAGGGTGGGCCATTCCGAGGGATGCGTCATGAGCCCGATGCCGGCGACGATGGGGTTGGGCTGGGCGTAGCCGTCGAGGCAGTGGCGGCCGAGGCCGAGGATGGCGACACGGTCGTCCCCGCGGAGCTTGCGAAAGGGAAGATTAACCTCGTGGCGCACGCCGAGGCGGTCGAGCCCCAGCCGGAGGTTGAGGAAGACCTTGGCCAGGCCGCCTGGCCGCGGTTGGCCGCGGACCAGCCGCCGCACGACGGGACGCACGAAGCGGTCGCCGGGCACCCAGCGATCGCGCTCGGGCTCGGGAACATAGTAGAGGCAGAGGCGGCTCACGTCAGGGCAGAACGGGGCGGGGACAGGCGGGCCTTGGCCCAGGGCTGGAGGCGTAGCTCGAGGAAACAGGCCAACGCGAGGGAGGTAACGGCCCAGACAAGCACGCGCCCCAGATAGGCGGGCAGGGTGCCGCCGGGCAACGGCAGCAGGAGCACGAGGAAGAGCATCGGAAAGTGCACCACGTAGAAGGCGTAGGAAATGCGCCCCAGCCCGGCCAAGGATTTCAACCAGCCCGTGCTCCGGATGGGAAGCGCCGCGACGGCGAGGAGGACCGCGATCCCGCCATTGATCCAACCGGGCTCGCTCCACAGCCGGCCCGTCCACAACATGCCGGCCAGCGGTACCACACAGGATATCCAGGCCAGCGCGGCGAGCCAGACCGCACCGGGCAACCGGCGCCGGGTGACCGCCGCGAGCAGCAGCAGGATCGCCGGCAGCCCCCCCAGCTGGCCCAATGTCACCATGCCGGCATCCTGACTGTGCAAGCCGAGGGCATTGAGGACACGCACCATCCCGCCGATCTGGTGGCCGGCAAAGACCAGCAGCAGCCAGGTGACCGCGGCCGGGGCCGGCGCGGTCGCCGGCAATTCCGGCAGGCGGGCGAGCCACCAGCCGGCGGCCCAATACAGCCAGCCGCAGGCATAGCTGGCGAGGAACAGCGGCATCCATTGCGGCGTGAACCAGCCGAGCACCGTGGCCACCGCCGCCGGGAGAAAAACCCAGCCCAGGCGCGGTGAGAAACGCCACAGGAGGATGAACAGGCCGTAATACAGGATTTCGTAGTTCAAGCTCCACAGCGGACCGTTGACCATCGGCGGAGGCACATGCAGGCCGAAGTAGTCGTTGAAATTATGCGCGCCGGCCAGCAGCGCGATTACCATGGAAGGAGGCGCCGGGTCCCGGCGCCAGAAAAGCACCGCAAATGTCAGGGCCAGGGCGGCGTAGTAGATGGGGCCCAATCGGACGAAGCGACGCCACAGGTAGGCGCGGCGATTCTCCGCCGTGCAGTCGCCGGGATTGGTCCAGCTGATCAGGTAACCCGAAAGCACAAAGAAGACGAGCACACCGGTCTGTCCGGCCTCGAGGTGGTGCAGCCAGCCCGGCAGCGTCACCGTCGGGTCGAGATGGGTGACATAAAAGACGTGGCTGCAGGCGACCATCAGGCAGGCCAGCCCGCGCACTCCTTCCAGCTCGGCATTGAGAGGACGGGCCGCGGTCATGCGGGAAGACCGAGACGTTCGCCGATGCGGGTGAGGGTGCGGGCCAAAGTGTGATCGGACAGCGCGCGCCGCTGGCCGAGGCGGCGCAGCCCAGCCCGCAATCCGGGATCGCGGGCGAGCCGGCCGGCCTTCTCGACGAGTTCGGCGGCGTTGTCGTAGGTCTCGATCTCCCGACCCGGCTCATAGAGATCCTCCAGGCCCGGCGCTTTTTCCACCAGATAGCAGGCGCCCAGCATCGGCGCCTCGATGTCGCGCAGGCGGGAATAGCGGCCGGGATGGGAAAACGAATGCCGGAAGCTTGGGTAGCGGTTGATGCCGATGACCACGGCGCTCTCGCGGGTGCCGCGGAAATAGTCGTCCCCCAAGAGGGCCGGCTGCCAGCAGCGGTCGATCCAGGCGGGATTTCGCGGACGGTGGTGCTGGTAGGTGGCGCGCATCGCAAGGCCGCGCAGGCCGTGGTCCCGGAGAAAGGCGAACTGGTTCTGGAGCGTCCGCCACGGGGAGCCGCGGGGCGGGGCGGACGTGGTGCCACCATCGCGCCAGCCGGCGCCGTGCAGGCGCAGCGGCAGGCCGCGTTCAACGGCGTCGCCGAGCAGGTCCTCGCGGAGCAGGTCGTGCGAACCGAGGAAGATGATGTCGGATTCCTCGCGCTCCGGCGGAGTGCGGTAGGCCGGCGGAATCCACAGCGCCATCGGGGCATAGATGAGCGGCAGCCCGGCGTCCGCATACATGGCCCGCGCCCCGGCTTCCGGCACCCAGTGCAGGTCGAAGGGCCGGAAGCTGGCGGGCACGCGCGTGAACTCGCGGACGTTGTCGCAGAAAAAATTCACGCACGGGATGCCCAGGACGCGGATGGCATCTACGGCGGACGGTTCCACCTGGTTGGGGAAAAGGTAGCCGAGAAACATCCCGATGGGCCGGCGGGCATGTTCCGCCCGGATGAAATCCACGGTGCGTCCCCAGGTGTCGGCCAGCCAGCGCTGCCGTGCCACGGGCGCCATGGTCGTCAGGCCTTCAGCCCAGTCGACGCCGGGGGCCTCGACGATCTCGTGACCGGCTTCGAGCAGGCCGTTCCGGAAATAGTATTCCCAAAAGGCGTAGGCCGGCACGGCGTGCCGGCGGAGGGCCTGCTGGCTGGAGAGAAAGATGCGCATCGCGCGGGGCGTTATTCCGTCACGACCTCGTTGATCCAGCTGCCCATGATGCCCTCGACGTCGAGGTGCTCGACCTCGCGCAGGCGCAGGGACAGGTGGCGGATGGCGTGGTAGATCGCCGTCTCGACGGCCGCAGTCGGATCGCCATAACGCAGCCGGTCCCGGGCCGGCCGCAACGAACTCTGCAGGATGCGCAGCAACGAGCGCGGGCCGTGGATGCGGGCCGCCTCGGCGTAGATTTCGTCCAGCGTCCGTTCCCATAACCGCGCCGCGACCGCCCGGTCGCGCATCAGGTAGCAACGCGTGGAAAGGCTGCGCACGCGGCCGTGGACGTAGAGCTTGCCGACGACGTCGTCGCCCTCGCGCAGTTTCAGTTCCGTGGCCGGGCCGACCCGGTAGCGGCCGGAGATCTTCAGGACCGGCTCGTTTTCGGGCAAGTGTTGGAGGACGCCGAGCAGCAACCACATCTCGCCGATACCCTTGTTGCGGATGGGTGGTTGCGTGAAGGGGATGATGCGGGCGGGCGCAAGTTCGGCGGCGCGGTCGACCAGCCACGAACCGGCGGAGTTGTCCGTGACGAAGATCTGCTTCACGCCGAGGGCGAGCAGGGAGTCGACCGTGCCGCGCGTGTGCTGGAGCCGGACCTCGGGGGTGAGCGTGGTGCGCGCGCCGTCATGGCTCGGGAGCACACTCGGTGCGACGCAGGAGGAGACGACGGCGATCATGGAATCAGCGTTTGAAGAGGCGGCGGCCGAACACCTGGGCGCGGCGGGCGGGTTTCCAGCCGAGGACACGGCGCAGGACCTGGAAGACGGGCCCGCCGCCGATCTCGAGTTCGCAGCCACCGAGGCGGCGAACTTCCGCTTCGCCCTTCCGGACCAGATCGGGCACGAAGGGATAGGCCGAGTAGATCAGCCGCTGCCAGTTGATGGCCGCGGCGGCACGCGTGCGCGGGCTGTCCTCGCGGGCGAGGAGCGACTTCGTGCCGAGCTCGGTGGAGAGAAAGGCCGAGTCCCAGGCCCGCCGGCTGGTGCTGGCGCTCAGGCTGCCGGCCAGGCCGGAGCGGTAGTAGGTGCGGGCCCGGGCACAGAACGCAATTCCCTGGCTGGCCAGAAGGACGCGGGAGAAATAATCAAAGTCGTTGATGAGCGAAAGCCGTTCGTCCCACAGGCCGGCGGCCTGCGCCACCGACCGCGGCACCAACCAGGCGGCCCCGTGCATCATGCCGCCGCCCTGCCAGGAAGTGACCAGCCATTCCACCGGCGACAGGTCGCGCCACACGGCCTCGGGTTCGAACTTCGTCTCCGCGGGATTCTCCGCGAAACGGCCCCAGGCGCCGGAGGCGATCCAACCGGGCGGCAGCTGCTGCAGGCGCTCGATCTGGATCTGCAGCTTGTCCGCTGCGAGCAGGTCGTCGGCGTCGAGGTATTCGATGTAATCCCCCTGGGCGAGGGCCAGCCCGCGGTTGAACGCCGCGCATTGGCCCGCATTGGCCTGGTGCACCACCTGTAGGTCCGGGCCGGCCAGCCGGTCGGCGATTTCGCCGGAGCCGTCCTTCGAGCCGTCATTGACCAGGATGATCTCGTAGCGCCGCCACGTCTGGGCCCGCACGGAGGCGATGGTGCCGGCCATCCAGGGCGCCGCATTGTAGCAGGGAATGACGACGGTAATGAGCGGGTTCATGGCGCGGGCCCGGGTTCCGGCCGGGTGTCGCGAAAAGCCAGCCACGCGAGCAGCAGCGTGCTGACCACGAGCGCCGGGATGTTGATGCGCAACTCGTCGATGTTACCGTAGAGCACCGAGACCACATACAGCGCCAGGGCGGTCCATCCGAGCCGGCGCAACTCGGCCGGCAGCCGGGACCAGCTGGCCGCGGCGACCAGCCCGACGAAGGCCAGATAGGCGCCGAGGAAGAACAACGGATTCGCGTAGTTCGGGTGCCGGAGAAACTCCACGACCATGTTCCAGTGCATGCCGAACAGCATCGCCGGCTCGAAAGGCTGCAGTCCGCTGGATCCCGGGGCAGCGACCATGGCGTTGGCCTGGCGCACGCCCATCACCAGCGCCGTGCCGGCGACGCCGAGGGTGAGGCAGAAGGCCGATTCGCGCAGGAAATTCCTCCGGGCGAAGGGCCACGCGTGCACGGCCCACCAGGCGATGAGCGCGAAAATGGCGGATTCCCGGTTGAGCAGCGCCAGCAGCAGGCAGCCGGCGAAAACCAGCCGGCGCCTTTGCAGCAGGCAGCCGAGGAGCAGGCTGAAAAACGCCGCGTCGAGGAAATCGGAGGGCACCTCATAGAGATGCAGGAAGGTGGGGAACAGGCTGAGCGCGAACACGAGGGCGGCTCCGCCGCTCAGCCACCAGCCCGCCCGGGTCGCGGTGCGCACCAGCCAGGTGAAGGCGGCGAGCGCCGCACACGCCGACGCCCAGCGGACGAGCAGGTAGGCCTGGCTGGACGACGCGGGCGTGACAGCGGTGATGGCCCGCATGGCCAGTGGCACCAGCACGCGGTTCCGCCAGGAGGGAAACTCGACCGGGACGCCCTCGAAGACAAAAACCCGCCGCTCGAGGATGGCATTCTGGCTGTCGACCGACCAGGGCAGGTGCAGGAAGCGCGGATGCGTCGCCATCGAGAAATGCGCCAGCACGGCGCCGCCGAGCGCCAGACCCAACAGGGCGGCGGCGCGCAGGAGCCAGGGGCGCAGCGGCTGGGGTGGTTCGGTGGACAGCGGGGCGTTCATGTCCCGGGGCGGATTTTGGGCGCGCGCTGATAAACCGGTTCGGCGCGGGCCGAGGGCCGGAACAGGCGGATAAGCTTTTCGCGGAGCCGCAGAGTCAGCCGTGGGAAATGGCGGGCACCGAACCGCATGAGCGGGCCGCCCACCGGCGGCAGGGCCGGGGCGATGCGCCGTGCCAGCGCCGCGGCGCGGTCGGCGTTCTCCCAGTCATTGTAGGCGCCGGAGAACCCGGCCGTGATCCACAGGCGGCGGGCGATGATCGGGAGATAACGCGCCGGTGCGGCAGCGGCGCCCTTCGCGAGCACGTGGTAAGTGGAACGCTGGGCGCCGGCGAGATTGCTGGTCGTCATGGAGCCGGCCCGGATGTAGTTGATGACGGTGTAGGTCGGATCGGCGTCGAAGCGCAGGCCGGCGAGCGCGAGGCGCAGGTGGCCGGCCTGGTCCTCGCTCTGCAGCACCTGGTAGTCCTCGTCCCAGCCCCCGGCGGCGAGGAAGGGTTCGCGGCGGTAGAGGCCGCAGAACGGGTTGATCTGCTCGGCGAGGCAGTAGGCGAGGGCATCGGCGCGCAGGGCGGCGCCGTCGAACTCGCGGATGCCGAGCGGGCGCTCGGTCCCGTCCTCCAGCGTGCGGTAGTTGAAAAGCACCACGTCGGGCGCATCCGGGCGCTCCATCCAGCGGCGGGCGGTCGCGACGAAGTTGGGCTCGAGCGCGTCGTCGGCGTCGTGGAAGTGCAGCCAGGTGCTGGTGCAACGGGCGGCGACGGCGTTCTTGCCGTGGGAGCAGCCGGCGTTCTTTTCCCCGCGCACGACGCGCGCGCCCAGTTTCTCGGCGAGAGCCGCCGTCCCGTCCGTGCTGGCGTCGTCATAGACCCAGATCTCGTCGAACGGTATCGTCTGTGCGCGCGCCCCGGCCAGCAGGCGGCCGAGAAACCCGGTGGCGTTATACGCGGGAATGCAGAGGGCGAGCGTCGGACGGCTCATGGCAGGGTGCCGCGCCAGCGCGGCGTGGGCCACTGGCAGGCGGCGAGCAGGGCGTGCTTGGCGGGCCGGTTGCGGCGGCGGGTGAACCACTTGAACAGGCGCTGGCTCCAATTGAACCAGCGGCGGTAGATCCGGCTGCGGGTCGGTCGGCCGTGGCGCGCCCAGATGCGCTCGTCGTCCTCCTGCCACTTCTTGCGCCACTGTTCCGCGTTGCTCTTCGTCTCGCCGTGGATGCGGCAGACCCCGAGCGGCAGCGGCAGGTAGCGCAGGTGGCGGCCGGGCACGAGGCGCTGCCAGAGTTCGCCGTCGACGTTGCAGTTGAGCTCGTCCCACAGCCGTTCGTGGACCGCCCGGCGCCAGAAGATCGCGTGGGAGGAGAACAGGCCGCCGAATTGGAGGAAGCCCCGGCTGATCCAGTAGCCCTGCCAGTATTGGAACGCGCGCCCGTCCTCCTCAAAGAGGTTGAGGGCGTCGCCGTAGACGATGTCCGGCGCGCCGCGGAGGAATTCGCGGGCGGTGGCGAAGAGCACGCCGGGAAGGTAGAAATCGTCGCTGTTGAGCCAGCCCACGAGCTCGCCGGTGGCGCGGTCGAAACCCTGGTTGATCGCGTGGCCCTGGCCCCCGTCCCGAGCCGATTGCCAGTGGGCGAGGAACGGGGCGTAGCGCGCGATGATTTCCGCGGAACCGTCTTTGGAGCCACCATCGTTCACGATGAACTCGAGGTTGGGATAGTTCTGCAGGAGCACCGAGCGCAGGCCTTCCTCGAGAAAGGCCGCCTGTTGGTAACTGGGCATGACAATCGTGATGCGCGGCCAGGCGACCGTCGCGGCGTCCGCCGGCGGCGCGGTTTCGACCGTCCACGGCCAGCCGGAGCGCCCTGCCGGCGGGGCGGGCAGCTGGGCGAGGAGGCGGGGAAGATTCATGCGAACGGGCGGGGTGGGCCGCGGAGCGGCCCGGGACCGGACACTTTCTGAGTGGGACAGATCAGGAGACGAACGGGGAATCACGCACGCGGCCGGGCGGGCACCCCCACCACCACGGCGCCGGGAGCGACATTTTTTGTCACCACGGCGCCGGCGCCGATGATCGCGCCGGCGCCAATCGTGACCCCGGGCAGGATGACGGCGTGCGCGCCGATCCAGACGTTGCGGCCGATGACGACCGGACGCGTCAGCGCCGAGGCGGAGAAAAGCCGCGCCTGCGGGTCGTGGGTCAGCGATGTGATGGCCACATGGCTGGCAATGAGCGTGTCGTCGCCGATGGTGACGCCGCCCAGCGCCCAGATGTGCACGAAGGCGTTGAGCGAGACGCGTGCGCCGACCCGCAGATGGTCGGGGTGGTTGATCACCACAGGGAGCTGGATCGAGACGCCCTCGCCGCACTCGGCGAACTGGCCCAGCAAAGCGGCGCGACGTTGCGCGTTCAGCCACCGGTCGAGGCGGCCGATCAGGCGCGGGAGGAACGTGGGTTGCGCGGCGCTCATACGGACCACTCGGGCAGGATTGAGACACGGCCGAGGCGGTTGTCAAAGGCGCGGCCGTCGGCGAAGCTGGATTCGACCTGGAAGCCCTCGGCGAACTCAACCCAGTCGAGGAACTGCCGCGAGCGGTCGAAGATGCCGGCGGAGACGAGGTAGCGGCCGGGCAGGAACATGTTCTTGAAGGCCACGCTGACCGTCCCGGTGCCGCTCGCCGGCTGGTGGAAGTCGACCGTGTCCCGTTGGAAGCTGGAGGCGAGGCACTCGCCGTCCTCGCCGTAGATGAGGAGGAAAAATTCCAGCGGCCCCGCGTCGGGTTTCACCGCGAAGTCGATCTCGAGGCGGATCGGCTCGAAAACCGCGTAGAGCGGCTCGGTGCCGCCGGGGACGTTGAGCCGGAGGGAGGTGATGAGGGCGCGACCGTCGCCCGCGATGTGGCGGTAGCCCGCGGCGCCGCGGTCGCGCGGCATGAGGCTCATGTATTGGGCGATGGCCTCGGGCGGCGGGCCGTCGGCCACGAGCCGGCCGGCCTGCAGCACCAGCGCGCGGCTGCAGAGCTGGCGGACGGCGGCGAGGTTGTGGCTGACGAACAGGATGGTGCGGCCCTCGTCGCGCGTGGCGCTCTGGAGCTTGGCCAGGCACTTGCGCTGGAAGGCGGCGTCGCCGACCGCGAGCACCTCGTCGATGATGAGGATCTCCGGGTCCAGGTGGGCCGCGACGGCAAAGGCCAGGCGCACATACATGCCGCTGGAGTAGCGCTTGACCGGGGTGTCGAGGAACTGCTCGACCTCGGCGAACGCGACGATCTCGTCGAGGCGCCGCCGGATCTCGGCGCGCGTCATGCCGAGGATGGCACCATTGAGGAAGATGTTCTCGCGGCCGCTGAGATCGGGGTGGAACCCCGTGCCGACCTCGAGCAGCGAGGCCACGCGGCCGCGCAGCCGGATGCGGCCGGCGGTGGGGTCGGTGATGCGCGAAAGCATCTTGAGGAGCGTGGACTTGCCGGCGCCGTTGCGGCCGATGATGCCGACAATCTCGCCGGGCTGGACCGTGAACGACAGGTCGCGCACGGCCCAGAAATCCTCCGCCGCGCCGGCGCCGGCCACGGCGCCGCGCAGCATCCGCAGCGGGTTCCGCAGCGCGCCGCCCAGGGTGTCGCGCAGCAGGCCGGAACGCGCGGCGGGCGCGCGCAAGGCGTAGCACTTGCCCAGGTTTTCGACGGCGATGATCGGTTCGGGCATGGTCAGATGACGTCGGCGAACGAGCGTTCGGTTTTCCGGAAATAGGCCAGACCCGACCACAGCAGCACCGCGGCGAACGCCGCCGACAGGGCCAGCCCCGCGGGGTTCAGCGCCTGGCCGCCGCCGAGCAGGCACCAGCGGAAACCGTCGATGACGGAGACCATCGGGTTGAGGCTGTAGAACAGGAACCATTTCTGCGGCACGAGGCTGCTGTTGAAGGCGACCGGCGACACATAGGTGCCGAATTGCAGGACGAACGGCAGCACGATGCGGAAATCCCGGTAGCGCACCATCAGCGCGGTCAGCCACAGGCCGCCGCCCAGGGCGCAGGCGAAGGCGAGGAACGTGAACAGCGGCAGCGCCACGATCCGCCAGTCCGGCACCAACCCATACCACAGCATGAGCAGGGCGAGAAACACGGCGGAGACGAAGAAGTCGACCAGGCTCACGAGGATCGCGCTGAGCGGGACGATGAGGCGCGGGAAATAGACCTTGGAGATCAGGTTGCTGCTGTTCACGAGGCTGCCGCTGCAGGCGCTCAGCGCGGCGGAGAAAAACTGCCAGGGCAGCAGGGCGGCAAAGACCATCACCGGCCGCGGCACTCCGCCGGTCGGCACGCCGAGCAGGCCGCCAAAGACGACGAAGACCGCCATCGTCAGCAGCGGCTGCAGGAGCGCCCAGGCCACGCCGACGGCGGTCTGCTTGTAGCGCACGACGAGGTCGCGCCACGTCAGGAACGCCAGGAGATCCCGGTAGCGCCAGAGATCCCGCCAGTAATTGCGGCTGGCGCGGCCGGCTTCGAGGACGAGTTCGGGCGGGGCGGGTTTCTCCATGAGGTCAGGCAAGGGCGGTGGCGAGGCGCCGCGTGAAGGCGGGGAAAGCAAAGGAGTCGGCGTGCCGCCGCACAACCTCCGAATCGCGCGGGTGGCGGACCAGGTCGGCCACGGCCGCGGCCAGGTCGGGGATGTTCCCGTATTCGACCAGCTGACCGGTGGCGTCGGTGATGACCTCGGGGGTGCCGCCGGCGCGCGCGCCGAGACAGGCCTTGCCGTAGGTCATGGCCTCGAGGAAGACCAGGCCGAAGCCTTCCTTGCGGCTGGGCAGCGCGAAGAGGTCGCACCCGGCGTATTCGGTGCGGAGCGCCTCGTCGCTGAGCGGGCCGGTGAAGTCGACCGCGAAGCCGACGCCGCAGCGCTGGACGATCGCCTGCAGGCGCGGGAGGTCGTCGCCCTGGCCGACCACGCGCAGCCGCGCCAGGGGGAATTCCTGCCGCACCAGCGGCATCGCCTCGATGAGGGTGTCCACGCCCTTGTAGGTGTCGGTCGCCGCGAGCCGCGAGACCGTGAGGATGCGCGGCGTGGCGAAGGGCGCCTTCGACAACCGGTCGTTGAGGGCCGGGGCGAAGTAGGGATCGAGCGTATTGGGCACGACGACGAGGCGCTCCGCCGGCAGACCCGGGAAAAACCGCAGCATCTGGCGGCGCGTGTATTCGCTGATGCAGAGGATGCGGTGGGCACCCAGCAGGGCCCGGCGTTCGAGCAGGCTGTAAGGCCGCCAGACCTCGATGCCGTGGGCCACGAGGTAATAGCGGAGCCCGGGGTTGAGGAGTTTGGCGAGCCGGGCGATCGCGAGCTGGTGCAGGTGGCCGCAGACGAGCACGTCGGCCCGCCGGCCGAGCCGGATGGTCTCGCGAATGAAGCGCAGTTTGCTCCGGCTGCACCCGACCGGCTCGCCGAACTGCGGCCCGCTGTAGCGCGGCAGACGGGGGTCGCGGCCGGGTTGGTCGTTCAACACCAGCGAGTCCACCCGGCCCGCCGGCCCGGCGATCTCGCACAGCGCCTTGAGGTAGAGCCGCATGATGCGCGCGATGCCGCCTTCGTTCAGGAACAGTTCGGGCGAGAGGAGGAGGGCCTTCATGGGGCGCGGCGGTTGGCGAAGGCGATGAGCACGGCGAGGGTCCAGACGCGCGACCACGCGCGGGGGTCACGGCCGGTCTTGTAACTGGCCCACACCTGCTGGACCTCCGCGGCCTGGAGCCAGGGGCACGCACCCAGCGAGGCGGTGGAGAAGGTCTCGTCGAGGAACGGCCGCAGCTCGGCCAGCATCCAGAGCGCGAAGGGCAGGGTGAACCCCTGTTTGCGGCGGTTGCGGATGGCCGCGGGCACCAGGTCGGCCGTGGCGTCGGCCAGCGCGCGCTTGGACCGCGCCGGGTCGTATTTGAAGTAAGATTGCTGGGGCCACAGCCATTCGAGCAGCTGGCGGTCGACAAAGGGCACGCGCAGTTCCAGCGAGTGCGCCATGCTGAAGACGTCGCTGTCGCGCAGCAGCACGTCCGCCATGTAGGTACGCAGCTCCCAGGCGCTGATAATCTGGAAGGGGTCGGCGCCGATCAGCTCGAAGGCGAAGTCCTCGAGCATCGGGTGGTTGGGCCCGAGCCGTTCCGCCTGGGCCCGGGCCTCCGGCGCGAGCAGGGCGAGGCGGGCCGTCTCCGGCAGCACCCGGCGCTGGAGCGAGGCGAGCTCGTGCAGGTCGCGGGCGTGGGCGAGGAAATCGGCCAGCTTGCGGGCGCGGGCGCCGGGGCGCTCGCGCAACTGCGCCACCACGGTGCGGCGCAGCCCGCCCGGCAACCGCCGCCAGAACGGGAGCAGCCGCTGCAGGCGCGGCAGGTCGCGGAACGACGGGTAGCCGCCGAACAACTCGTCGCCGCCCAGACCGGACAGTGCCACCGTCACGCCCCCGCGGCGGGCGGTCTGGCTGGCGTAATAGGTGTTGATGCCGTCACCGGTCGGCTGGTCGAAACTGGCGAGCAGGTGCGGCAGGTCCGCGGCGACCCGGGCGCCGGTGATGAGTTCCTCGTGGTGTTCCGTGCCGAACGCCGTCGCGGCGAGCCGCGCGCTGGCCTGCTCGGAGAAACCGGCCTCGCCGAAGACCAGTGAGAAGGTCTTCAGCTTCGTCGCGCCGCTGCGGGCCATCAGGCCGACGACGGCGGTCGAGTCCATGCCGCCCGATAGGAAGGCGCCCACGGGAACGTCCGCCACGCGGTGGGCCCGGATGGAATCCTCCAGCTGGTAGCGCAGGCCGCTGACGAAGTCGTGGTAGTTGGTGGCGATGCGGCCCGGCTGCGTCGGCGCGGGCAGCTGCCACCACTGGCTGGTCTGCACCCGACCCGCGGCATCCACCGTGAGGCTGTGTCCCGGCGGCAGATTGGCGATGCCCCGGTAAAGCGTGCGCGGCGCCGGCACGCTGAACCATGCGAGGTATTCGCCGACGGATGTGGGGTCAATCTCGCGCGGCACCGCGCCGCTGGCGAGGAGGGCGTTCAGTTCCGAGGCCAGCACGACGCCCTCGTCGGGCAGCCGGGCAAAATAGAGCGGCTTGATGCCCAGCGGGTCGCGGGCGGCAAAGAGGGTTTGCTCGTGCGCGTCCCAGACGGCGAAGGCGAACATGCCGCGCAGCCGCCGCAGGCAGCCGGCGCCGTGCCGGGCATAGGCCGCGAGCAGCACCTCGGTGTCGCAGTTGGTGCGGAAATTCCAGCCGCCGGACGCGAGGTCGGTCTGGAGCGCGCGGTAGTTGTAGATGGCGCCGTTGAAGACGAGGGTGAAGCGCCCGTCGGGACTGATCATCGGCTGGTGACCGTTGGCCGGGTCAATGATCGCCAGCCGGCACATGCCAAGGGTGGCGGGGCCGTCCGAGTGCACGCCGCGGTCATCCGGTCCGCGGTGCTGCTGCCGCTGCACCATGCGGTCCACCGCGGCCTCGCGGTCCGCGCGATCACGCTTGGGTGAGACCATTCCGGCTATGCCGCACATAAGGAAAACACACCAGGGACAGCTTCGCCGCGTCGCTTCCGTTCACGGGAGGCGGCGAGTCGGCATTCAGCTCTATTCACTCGCAAATCATCGGCCGGAAAGCGGCCGCCCTCATGCAACGGCAGAGCCTCCGGCGTGGCAATGCCGATTTTACGCAAAGCCTTAGAAGCAAATAGCTTTGCTAATTTCCGCCGCTTTGTCCGCGGTGGTCAGCAACGCAACCAGATGCAGGCCGAATTCCACCGCGGTGCCGGCGCCCCGGGAAGTGGTGATCCTGCCGTCGGTGACAATGCGCTCGCCGGCGAGGATGGCGGACAACTCGTTGGCCACGGAGAAATGCGCCGTGTAACGCCGGCCGGCCAGCAACCCGGCATCGTGCAACACCGTGGGCGCGGCACAGATCGCCGCCAGCCAGCGGCCGGCCGCGTGTTGCCGGCGGATTGTTTCCACCACGCGCCCGTCGGCGCGAAGGTTTTTGACCCCGGCGCCACCGGGCAAAAATACAAGATCGAAGGCCTGCTCCAGCACCGCGGACAGGGCCGCATCCGCATGGGTGGTGATGCCGCTGCGGCCGGTGGCGTGGCGGTTCTCGTTGAGCGAGGCGACCGTGACTTCGATCCCTGCGCGCCGCAGCAGATCGACGGGCGCCAGCGCCTCGATTTCCTCGAAGCCATCGGCCAACAGCACAAGCACGGTGGGCATGGACGGAGTGTTTAACCACCAATCCACACTAATGGGACACTAATTTTGGAGGGAGCCACCAAGGCATTTGACCATTGCACGGATGAACATGGATGGATTTTTATCCGTGCTATCCGTGTAATCCGTGGTCTCTGCTGCTGGGTTGAGATTAGTGGGGCATTAGTGTCCATTAGTGGTTTCAAAGCATGGCTCCTCTCAACGGCAAACGCCTCGTCATCTTCGGCTGCGGCTACGTCGGCTCGGCTTTGGCCCGCGCCGCGCTCGCGGCTGGCGCGCAGGTCGAGGCCCTGACGCGCAACCCGGAGAAGGCCGCGGCCTTGCGTGCCGCCGGCCTGGCAAAAGTCGCGGTGGCGGACCTGTCCTCGGCGGATTGGCACGGACAGATCGCGGGCGGCGCCGACCTGGTCGTCAATTGTGTCAGCTCAGGCGGACCCGAAACCTATCGCCAATCCTATGTTGGCGGCATGCAGTCCGTGCTGACCTGGGCGGCCCGGGGCCCGGCACCGGTCGGCACCCTGGTCTACACCAGCAGCACGGCGGTTTACCCGCAGGGCGCAGGTGCGGTGCTCGATGAGTCCGCCACCGCGGACGGGGCCACGCCCAACGGAGCCATCATCCGGGAATCCGAAGTTCTCCTGCAACAGGCGCGCGCCGCAGCCGTGCACCGGCACTTCATCCTCCGCCTGGCCGGCATCTACGGTCCGGAGCGGCATCACCTGCTGGACCAACTGCGCGCGGGCCTGCCGGTTCTCGGGGGTTCCGGCAACCACCGGCTGAACCTGGCCCACCGCGACGACATTGTCTCCGCTATTCTGGCCTGCCTCACCGCGCCGGCTGCAATCGGCAGTGGCATTTTCAATGTCGCCGACAACGCGCCCGCAGCACGGACGGAGGTGGTAGCCTGGCTGGCGCAGCACTTGGGGCGCCCAGCGCCGGGCTTCGACGGCTCGACCACGACCCGGCGGGGCGGGGCGCCGATGCCCGACCGGACCATCAGCAATGCCCGCATCCGGCAGGTGCTCGGCTGGCGGCCGCATTATCCGGACTACCGCGCGGGCTTTGAATCAATCCTTGGCACCACTAATCCACACTAAGCTCTCACTAATTGCCCTAGCCGCAGAGACCGCGGATTACACGGATGAACACGGATAAGGACCAAGGCAGGGTTTTCACAGGAGCACGCAGGGAAAGGTAAGAAAAGTGAGTCTCTGTTACCTCCGCGGCCTCCTGTGAAATGATTGGGCTGTTTTCAATCCGTGATTATCCGTGTAATCCGTGGTTAAAAAGAATTTCCGGAAATTATGCGTGATTAGTCACGGTTAGTGTCCATTAGTGGTTCCAAAACCCAACCCAATCCAATCATGGCCGGCGTAGGCAAACTCCTCAAACAGGCGCAGAAAATGCAGAAGCAGATCGAGACGTTGCAGTCGACGCTCGAGACGCAGGTGATCGACGTGTCCAGCGGCGGCGGTGCCGTGCAGGTCAGGATCAACGGCGCGGGAAAATTTCTGGCCATCAAACTGGACCCCGAATTCCTGAAGGAGGACGTGAAACTCATCGAAGAGACGCTGCTGCAGGCCACCCAGGAAGCCGCCGCCAAGGCCAAGGAACGCAACGAGGCGGAGATGCAGAAGATTTCCGCGGCGTTCCAGATGCCCGGCATGTTCTGAGGCATCAAACCGCAGCACACCGCGGATGACGCCGATGAACGCGGATCGACTGAAGGATTTGGTTTTATCCGTGCCTTTATCCGCGTAATCCACGGGAAATCCCTTTCATGACCCCCGCCCTTGAAACATTGCAGAAGCAGCTGAAGCAGCTGCCCGGTATCGGCTATCGGTCGGCCGAGCGCATCGCGCTCCACCTGCTGGTCGAGAAACCGGGCCGGCTGCCCGAGCTGGTCATGGCCCTGCAATCCGCCGCGCAGAACGTCCGCCGCTGCACCGTGTGCGGTAACCTCGCGGAGCAGGAGCACTGCGCGGTGTGCGCCGACGAACGCCGCCGCACCGGCCAGGTGTGCGTGGTGGAATACGTGCCGGACCTCGCCGCCATCGAGCGTTCGGGCGCCTTCCGTGGCCGCTACCACGTCCTGCACGGCAAGCTTTCCCCGATCCGCGGCGTCGCGCCGGAGGATCTCAATCTTGCCGCTCTGCTGCAGCGCATCGAATCGGGCGAGATCACGGAGGTCATCCTGGCGCTGTCGAATGACGTGGAGGGCGAGGCAACGTGCCATTACCTGACCGAACGCCTGCCGAAGACGGGGGTGAAGGTGACCCGCATCGGTTTCGGCCTGCCCAGCGGCGGCGGGGTGCTTTATGCCGACGCCGTCACGCTGAAGAGCGCACTCGAGGCGCGGCGGGATTATACCTGAGATCGAAGGTGGAGCGCGGCCTCCGGACGCGCTTTCAGGATTCACACTGGCAAAAACCCGTCCGGAGGCCGGGTTCCACCCAAGCTGAACCCCGGTCAGTATTCATGACTTGCAGCCCGGCCACCGGCCGCTTTTAGTGCCGCCTCGGTTCCTTGCGGGCGTAGTATATCGGTATTATGCGTGCTTCCCAAGCATGAGAGGCGGGTTCGATTCCCGCCGCCCGCACCAATTTTCTTTCCGACCCGGAAAGAAAATTGCCCTCCGCAGCCTTGGCGAAGGAGGGCTATTAAATTCCCCTAAACACACGCCATGAAATCCCTCCGCTTTATTCTCGCTCTCGCCTTTGCCAGCGCTCTCACCCTTCCGGCCGTGCGTGCCGCGGATGACAAGTCCAAGGATAAGCCCACCGAAAAGTCATGCGATTGCGCCAAGGACAAGGACGACAAGGTCTGTGGCCAGGACAAAGATTGCTGCTGCACCGGCGAGAAAGCCAAACCGGCCGAGAAGAAGGACGCGCCCAAGAAGTAAGCCAGGCTCCTTTGGTCACCGCGCCGCGCACCCGGAAGGGGCGCGGCTTTTTCTTGGTGGAGCCCGACCTCCGGGCGGGCTGGGAACGGGTGCAAGGAAAACCGGCCCGGGAGGTCCGGTTCCACCTCGATCCGGTTTTACCCCCGATCTGCGGTGACCTTGTCCGGCTGGAGACCGCGCCAGCGCTCGATGACCCGCTGGAAAATCGCGCCCGGGGCGAGACCGTAGCTCGCGCGGAGGATCTCCACGCTGCTGCCGTGCTCGACGAACTTGTCGGGCCAGCCGATGCGCTCGACCGGCGTGGCGCAATGCGCCTCCTGCAGGGCCTCGAGCACCGCGCTGCCGAAACCGCCGGCAAGCACGTTGTCTTCCATCGTGACGAGGAGTGGAACGACGGCGGCCTGGCTGAGGAGCAGGTTGCGGTCGAGGGGCTTGATGAAGCGGGCGTTCACCACACCGACGGAGATGTGCTCCTCGCGTTCGAGGCGCTGGGCCAGCTTGAGGGCGTCGGCCACCATGTTGCCGATGGCCCAGATGATGATGTTGGTGCCGACCTTGAGGATCTCGGCCTGGCCGACGGGCACGAGCGCCAGCTCGTTCTTGATCGCAGCGCCGGTGCCGGCGCCGCGCGGGTAGCGGATGAAGCCGGGGCCGGGCAGGTGCAGCGAGGTGTGCAGCATGTCGACGAGCTCGTCCTCGTCCTTCGGCTGCATCACGGTGGCGTTGGGCACGCAGCGGAGGTAGGAAATGTCGAACAGGCCGTGGTGCGTCGGGCCGTCGTTGGGCGACAGGCCGGCGCGGTCCATGCAGAACGTCACGGGCAGATTCTGCAGGCAGACGTCGTGGATGACCTGGTCGTAGGCGCGCTGCAGGAAGGTCGAGTAGATCGCGCAGACCGGACGGAAGCCCTTGGTCGCCAGGCCGGCGGCGAACAGCACGGCGTGCTCCTCGGCGATGCCGACGTCGAAGAACTGGCCGGGCACCTCGCGCGCGAGCTGCGAAAGGCCGGTGCCGGCGGGCATGGCGCCGGTGATGCCCAGCACCTTGGGATTCGAGCGGGCGAAGCGCGACAACGCGGCGCCAAAGACGTCCTGGTAGTTCGGTGGCGTGCCCGGGATGGCCTTCACGCTCTCGCCGGTTTCGGGGTCGAACGGGCTGGCGCCGTGGAATTTTTCCGGGTGGGCGAGGGCGGCGTCGAGGCCCTTGCCCTTCTTGGTCAGCACGTGGATCAGCACGGGCACGTCGCAGTGCCGGGCGAACTCCAGGTTCTTCTCCAGCGCCTCGAGGTTGTGGCCGTCCACGGGTCCGAGGTAGCGCAGGCCGAATTTCTCGAACAGGGACGACTCGACGAAGAAGTCCTTCGTCTCGCGCTTCCACTTGTGGTAGACCTTGTTCATCTCCACGCCGGTCGGGAAGCTCTTGAAGAACGCCTCGATGTCGTGGTGCAGCTTGTTGTAGGTCGGGCTGGTGCTGATGCGGTTCAGGTACCCGGAGATGGCGCCGACGTTCTTGGCGATGGACCACTCGTTGTCGTTGAGAATGACGATCAGGCGCTTGGTCGAGCTGACGACGTTGTTCATCGCCTCGAGCGTGATACCGCAGGTGAAGGCGGCGTCGCCGCACACCGCGACGACGTGCTCGTTCGAGCCGCGCAGGTCGCGCGCCGTGGCCATGCCCAGGGCGGCCGAGAGCGCGGTGCCGGCGTGGCCGGCGCCGAACGCGTCGTGCGGGCTCTCGCTGCGATAAAGGAAACCGGACGCCCCGCCGGTCTTGCGCAGCTTGTGGAAAAACTCGCCCTGGCGGCCGGTGAGCAGCTTGTGCACGTAGCCCTGGTGGGCGACGTCGAACACGAACTGGTCGTCCGGCGTGTTGAACACGCGGTGCAGCGCGATGGTCAGCTCGACCACGCCGAGGTTGGGGCCGACGTGGCCGCCGTTGCGGGCGGTCACCTCGATCAGCTCGTCGCGGATTTCCTGCGCGAGCTGCGGGAGTTGAGCGGGCGCGAGGGCCTTGAGGTCGGCGGGGCTGGCGATGCGGGAGAGGAGGGTGGTGGACGGAGAGGTGCTCATCGGGAACGGGACGGACCGTGCTTATTCGCTGCGGCTGGATTCAAACGGCTCGAAGGCGGCGCTGCCGTCCTTGGCCTTCTTCAGCTTCTCGATCTTGAGCTCGGCCTCCTTGAGGCGGCCTTCGCAGACCTTGAGCAGCTTGCTGCCTTCCTCGTATTTGGCCAGCAGCTCGGCCAGCGGCACCTCGCCCGATTCCATCGAGTCGACGATGGCCTCGAGCTTGGCGAGCGCGGTTTCGAAACTGAGTTTGGCGGTCTTGTCAGAATCCACGCCGCCAATGTGGGCCGGGAGGCGGCGATTTCAACCAAACTTTGGCGAGGAAAGGAAGGCGCTGCTATCGCGGAAACACGGAAGCGTGGAAGTTCTTGTGGGAGGGGCTTTATGCCCCGACCTCTTTGGGTGGAACGCGCTGACCTCAGCGCGTTTTCGGCAAGCGTCTTGAGGTCAAGCCGCTCCACCGGTCGGGGCATAAAGCCCCTCCCACCAGATCCCCCAGTCGCTTCTTCAAGCTGGCACCGCATCGAAAAGCTGTTCTCCATTTCACTCTCATGGATTGGCTGCTCCCCTCGGTCGTCGCCCTCATTTTTCTCCGCTTCCTCGCCCAGCAGGCGCTGGAGGCCCTCAACCGCGCGGAGGTTCGCCGGCATGCCGGTGCCCGGCCGTCCGCGCTGGCGGGCGTGATGGACGACGCCACCTACGCCAAGTCCGCGGACTACACGCTCGCGAAGAGCCGGTTCAGCTCGGTCGAGACGGTGTGGGAGGTCGCGGTGCTGTTCGCCGTGCTGTTCAGCGGCGTACTGCCGTGGCTCTGGACGAGGTTCAACGGCCTCGCGCCGGGCGCGGCGTGGAGCGGCGCGCTGTTTCTCGTCGGCACGATGATTTTGATCGGCCTGCCCAATCTCCCGTTTGAATGGTGGGCGCAGTTCCGCCTCGAGGCGCGCTTCGGTTTCAACAAGAGCACGCTCGGGCTGTGGGTTACCGACCATGTGAAGGGTTGGCTGCTCGGCCTGCTCATCGGCTTCCCGCTGGCCTGGGCGCTGCTGGCGCTCGTCGGCTGGGTGGGAACGTATTGGTGGGTGTGGGGCTTCGCGCTGCTGTTCGGCTTCCAGCTGCTGATGATCGTGCTCTACCCAAAGCTCATCCTGCCGCTCTTCAACAAGCTCACGCCGCTGCCCGAGGGCGATGCCCGCGCGCGGCTGCTCGCGCTGTCCGAGCGCACCGGCTTCCGCGCCCAGACCATCGAGGTGATGGACGGCTCGAAACGCTCCGGCCACTCCAACGCCTTTTTCACCGGCTTCGGCCGTTTCCGCCGCATCGTGCTCTTCGACACGCTCATGGCCCAGCTGGCGCAGGACGAACTTGAAGCAGTGCTCGCGCACGAGATCGGCCACTACAAGCGCGGTCACATCCCAAAGCGGCTCGTGACGGTCGGCCTGATGCAGCTCGCGGCCTTCGCCGCCATCGCCTGGCTGAGCCAGGCCGCGTGGTTCAACGCCGCGTTCGGGCTGCCGGCCGGTGCTACGGCGCCGACCTTCCTGCTCTTCGGCCTGCTTGGCGGGCTCGTGACGTTCTGGTTTTCCCCGATCGGCAACCGGGTGTCGCGGAAGCACGAGTATGAGGCCGACGCCTTCGCCAAGAACGCCATGCGCAGCGCGGCCCCGCTCGTCGGCGCGCTGCGCAAGCTCTCGCAGAAAAACCTCTCCAATCTCACGCCGCACCCGCTCTACAGCGCCGTGTATTACTCGCACCCGACGCTGGTCGAGCGCGAGCGGGCGCTGCAGGGATAGTTTGCACAGGAGGTAACGGAGAAAAGACAGGAGGTTTTAACTACAGATGGAGCCCGGATTATCACGGATTGAGGCTTGCCCGCGGCTTGAGCCCCATCCGTGTCAATCCGTGTAATCCGTGGTCAAAACCGTATTCTCCGTTCCCTCTGTTACCTCCTGTGAGGATTCCGCCTGGTCGCCACTCATGACCACTAATTAGGCCCTAATCAGAATTGGGATTGGGACTACCTGCCATTAGTGAGTCATTAGTGTGGATTAGTGGTGACTATCTTTTGCGTCTTCTGCGCCTTTTTTCGACCATCAGCCTTCTGGCAGTGGCCGCCTCGGCGGCGATCACGGTCGCGGCCTACAACGTCGAGAATTACACCGTGGCCGACCGGATGGTCGATGGCGTCTACCGTTCGGCCTATCCCAAGCCCGCGAAAGAAAAATCGGCGCTGCGGGAAGTCATCACAAGCATCAACCCAGACATCCTCGCTGTCGAAGAGATGGGTGCGCAGGCTTATCTCGACGACTTCCAGCGTGAGTTGAAGCGAGCCGGACAGGACTTTCCCTACACGGTGGTGTTGGAGGCAGCCGATGCGGACCGCCACGTCGCACTATTGTCGAAGCTGCCGTTCAAGGAAGTGCGGCGGCACGCCAAAGTGCCCATCCGGTATTTCGGAAAGAATGACTTCGTGAAGCGCGGCGTGCTGGAAGTGATCTTCGCCACGAACGAAGGCGATTTCTCGGTTTTCGTCGTCCACCTCAAGAGCAAGCGCACCGAGCGGAAGGACGATCCCGAATCGGCGCAGCAGCGGGCGCTCGAGGCCGAGGCCGTGCGCGACCTGGTGTTGTCCCGCTATCCCGACCCGGCGAAAGGGAAGTTCATGGTCGTAGGCGATTGGAACGACACCCGTGGCACCCGGCCGGTGAAGGCGATGCAGAAGCGCGGCGACAAGGTGATCGGCGAGCTCGCCGAAGCGATTGACTCACGCGGTCAGCTCTGGACGCATTTCTACCGGCGCGAGGCCACCTACAGCCGGATCGACTACCTGCTGGTGTCGCCGGGACTGAAGCCGTTCGTCGTCCCGGGCAGTGCGAAAATCTGGGACGGCCCGCGCACCGCCGACGCCAGCGACCACCGCCCCGTCTACCTGCAGCTCAAACTCGAGCCGGCCAAGTGACCCTTAGGCTGACCGGAGCTTTTTTGCTGCGCACCCGGATGAACCACTTCGGTTTCATGCGTCCGAAATCAGTGCGGCGATGGGTGTGCAGCGACTTCTTCGGATCGAGCACGTAGGCGCCGGCAGCATCGCGGACGAACACGACCCAGTGCCAGGCCGGTCCGGTCTTCTCCCGGTGCCATTTGATCGCGAGCAAGGCGCAGCCGGGGAGGGAACGCCACGAAGTGAACTTCTCCTCGGTCTTTCTGGCCTGCAGGCGAAAATGGGCCAGCAGCCGCCGGACGTGCCCGGTGTCGTGCCAAAGAGTGGGATCGCTCGCCGCAATCCCGAGCCGCGCGGCCTCTCGCTTCACCGCGGAATAACTTTGTCCCGTGAGCGCGGCGACACCGGCGATGCCGCACCCCGTGCGGTCCTGTTGAACAACGGGCTTCATTTCTTGGCTAAAGTTCGCGATAAGCCACGGCTGCTTGAGACCATGGGCTCTGGCGACTTGCCCGACCTTTCTTTCATAAGGCGCCTATAAGCGAGTCAATGCGCTCTAAAAGGTCCTGCCTTCCTGCTGGTGGTCGCTTAGAATCTCGATTTAAGGCAACCCTTTCTTCATTTGTGCCTTTGTAATTACGCCACGCTTTATCTAGGCCATTTTTCTTCCAAAAAGGTGACCATAAGTAATAGGCGTGATATATCTCCCAAAGATCGGCGAGGCTTCCGTCCCAGTCTTTAAAAACATTATCGTCCTTGATATCCCACCAGACGTGATGACGGAACAAAGTGAGCTTGTTTTTCAAACGTAGACGCGCGGAAGATATATTCGAATGCCAGTAGACGACCACGGTAGTGAATGAGCCTGCGACAGCGCCGACGACAGCACCCACAAAACCTGAAAATAAATTAGGCCAATTCATCTTTCTTGCAGACAGTGTTATTTGGCTGAATTCAAAGGCTGAACCGCGTTTGGTTTCATAGGGACAAAAACGCGGGAAAGGCCTCCGTTCAAGTGCTCAGATTCCTGACCTGGTGTTTTTGCGGTTGCGGTGGGCACCGGTAAAAGCCGGAGTCGCGCACGAGATGTCCGAGTCCCGCGACCAACCTACGTCAGCCCTGCGTGTCTATTGGACGGCGTTCATCGGGTTGTTCTTCGATTGCTACGACCTCTACCTCTTCATCTACCTGGAGAAGGTGCTGGCGAAGGAGTTTGCGCTGACGGCCCCGCAGAGTGGCTGGCTGCAGTTCACGGGGCTCGCCGGAGTCGGTCTGGGCGCGTTGATCTTCGGCTACCTGGCGGATCGCTTCGGCCGCGGGCGGATGATGCTGGCGGTGTTCGGCGTCTATGTGGCGGGCATTGCGGGGCTGAGCCTGGCGTGGAGCTACGAAAGCTTGGTCGCGTTCCGGTTGCTGGCGTCGCTGTCGCTCGGGGCGGAGTGGGGTATCAGCCACACCTATCTGGCGGAGCGGGTGAGCGGTGAGCGGCGGTATCGTTTTTCCGCGCTGCTGCAGTTTTCCATCTTGGGCGGGTTGCTCGCGGCGATGATGTCGCGGTATGCGCTACCGGTGGTGGGTTGGCGCTGGTTGTTTGCGGGGTCGATCGTGCCGGTGGTCATCCTGTCGCTCATCCGCTGGCGCGGACTGATCGGAGAGGGTTCGGCTGTAGGAGCGGGTTTATCCCGCGAGTTGGATCCGGTATCGGGGCGTAAAGCCCCTCCTACAGTTACTGAACGGACGGCGGGGTCGCCGTCCCTCCAGGAATCGCGTGCGAGCACGCTCCTACAGGCGATCCGCGAGAATGGGGGCCTGTTCCTGCTCTGTTTCGGTCTGGCGAGCCTGACGATCGCCAGCGGGACCATGAATGTTTTTTATGCGAAGGAGCTGCCGCAATCGCCCATCTACACGGTGCTGTTCTGGGGCAACGTCGCCCCGGGCATGCTGCTGGGCGCGTGGGTGGTGCGCCGCTGGGGCGTGGCCCGGGCCCTGACGCTTTACGCCGGCGGTTTGCTGGCCCTGTCAGCCGGGGTGTGGTTTAGCGCTTCGACGCGTTCCGGACTGGTGTTCGCCTTGGTTTTACCCCTGCTCAACGGGATTCCGTTCGGACTGATGGGGGCGTGGTTCAACGAGGTTTTTGGGGCCTGGCGAACCATGCTTTCCGGCGCCGCCTACAACCTCGGGCGCATCCTCGCCGGTTTCGCGCCGGTGCTGATCACGGCGCTCGGCCTGCACGAAAACGGGCGGTATTTCCTCTTCAGCGCCCTCTTGGGGCTGGGGGTGCTGGGATTAGCCGGCGTTATTGGTGCGCGGCAGCGGGCCTGACCTCATTGTTTTCCGGGCCGGTCGGGCGTATACTCCCGGCACAAAGCCATGAATGCTGTAACTTACCCCGCAGCATACTGCGGGACTTCCATGGGGCAATTAGGACAACGCCCGTTGCGGGCGTTGTTCAATGCTACCCCTCCGCTTGTCGCGCGGCTTTGCGCCGCCGTGGTGCTCATTGCGCCGCTGTCGCTCCTCGGGACGACGAATCAGGAGACCTTCAAGCAACTCGGACTGACGCGTTTCGCCGAACCCGTGTTCCCCGAGGCGGTCAAGTTCGACGGCGTGGCGGAAGGACACGTCACAATCGCCCTCAGCCGCGACGCAGCCGGCAAGCCGGCTGACATCCTGGTGCTCGAAGCCACGCATCCGGGCCTGGCCGAGGCGGCCGTCGAGGCCGTGCGCATGTGGCGCTTCCAGCCCTCGAACAACCCGGACGATCTCAAGAGCCACACCCTGCGCATCGGTTTCAAGCTGCAGGGCATCGTGGTCTTTCCCTTCGGCAAGGACCCGGCGCAGGCGGCGCAGTCCGAAACCGGCGGCTTCAGGCTGACCGAGCCGGTGAAGGTGCCGCAGATGCAGGCGCTGGCGCAGGCCCCGAAAGCGCTGACGCAGCCCATGCCGGCCTACCCGGCCACCCTGCGAGCCCGCGCGGTGGATGGGACGGTGGCGGTGCGGTTCTATGTGGATGAGGATGGCCGGGTGCGGCTGCCCGAGGTGATCGAGGCCACCACCCCGGAGTTTGCCGACGCCGCGCTCGCCGCGGTGTCGCAGTGGCGCTACGAACCACCGCAAGATGGTGGGCGGCGCATCGTCGCGAGCGAGCACTGGCAGTTCCAATTCAAGGCGAACAATTGACAGACAGAAACAAAAACCGCCACGGATTCCACTGATAGCACGGATCAAACCTTGTAGGAGCCTGCTTGCAGGCGATTCACCATCCAGTCAGTGGCTGGGCCTCGGGATCGCCTGCAAGCAGGCTCCTACAGGCCGACTATCCGTGACCATCCGTGTAATCCGTGGTTAAAAATTCCGGGCTTTAAACCCGGAAGATCGCCCCGAGCTTCTTGCCGAGCAGGATGGTCATGCCGGCGATGGTGATGCCGAGGAAGGCCATGGCCCACACGCCGAGGGCCGAGGCGATGAACTTGCCGTCGCCGAGCAGCTGGAACAGTTCGTAGATGGCCTTGGTGATCGGATAATACAGCTGCTTCTGCGCGAGGATGAGCGAGTCGGACACCTCGAGCATGGCGAAGGAGAACGCCAGCAGGCCGCCGGCGATGAGGTTGGCGACGATGAGCGGCAGCGTGATCTTGAAGACGGCCTTGAGCGGGGGGCAGCCGAGGTTCTGCGCGGCCTCCTCGAGCGTCTCGCTGGTCTGCTGGAAGCCGGCGGCGGCCGAGCGGACGACGTAGGGCAGGCGGCGCACCGAGTAGGCGATGATGAGCAGCACCGTCGGGTCGCGCACGGGATTGATGAACGAAAAGAATTTCCCGTCTTGGCTCATGGCGAGGTAGCCGAAGGCCAGCACGAGGCCCGGCACGGCGAGCGGCATCATGGCGAGGAAGTCGAGGATCTGCCGGCCGCGGATCTTCGAGCGGACGATCACGTAGGCCAGCGCGATACCGAGTACGAGATCGATGACGGTCGCGAGGCTCGCGTATTTGAGGCTGTTGGCGATGGCCGGCACCGTGAGGTCGTGGCCCAGGGCGATCTCGAAGTTGTGCAGGTTGAAATTTTTCGGCAGCACGCTCGCATACCAGTCGCTGGAGAACGCCACGAGCACCACGCCGAGGTGCGGCAGCACGGCGATGAAGGTGATGCCGGCGAACAGCGCGGTGCAGATCCAGGCCCGGCCGCGCGAGAGCCCCTGCGGGCCGCCGGAGGACGTGGCCTTGGCCATCATGGCGTAGGCGTCCCGGCCGAACAGGCCCTTGCCGAGCCCGTAGAACACGACCGAACTGAACAGCATGACCGCCACGAGCGCGTAGGGGAACGGGTTGCCGCCGATGTCCTTCAGGCCGTAGAAGATCTGCACCGAGGTCACGCGGTCGTAGTCGAAAATCAGCGCGACGCCGAGGTCGGTGAAGGCCCAGATGAACACGATGGTGCCGCCGGCGAAGAGGCCGCTTTTGATGAGCGGCAGCGTGATCTTGAAGAAGCGGCGCAGGCCGGTGCAGCCGAGGTTCTCGGCCGCCTCCTCCATGGCGGGGTCGATGTTGGCGAGCGCCGCGACGGCGTTCAGGTAGATGATGGGGTAGAGGCTGAAGGCGTTGACGAGCGCGATGCCGAGAAACTGGTTCGCCCCGAGCCAGTCGAAGGTCCAGCCTTCCGGCCGCAGGCCGAGGTTGATGATGAGGGCGTTCAGCGCGCCATATTGCCCGAGGATCTGCTTGATGCCGATGGCGCCGACGAAGGGCGGCAGGATCATGGGCACGAGGATGAGCGAGCCGAGGAAGCCCTTGCCCGGAAAAAGGAAGCGGTCGGACACGAACGCCAGCGGCAGCGCGATGAGCAGGGCGAAAATCGTGGTCGTCAGCGCCAGCAGGAAGGAATTGGCCAGGCCGCCGAGGTAGATCGGGTCAGTCAGCAACGAGGCAAGGTAGGCGAAGGTCAGCTTGCCGTCGGCGTCGATGAACCCGCCCTTCAGGATCTGCAGGATCGGCCACAGGAAGAAGGCGCAGAAAAACAGGAGCGTGAGGGTGAAGACCAGGCGCGCGAAGTTCTTCGACATGCACCTGCTGAGATGCACGGGCGGCGCGGCGGTGACAAGGTGGAACCGGGCCTCCGGACCGGTTTTTTGGACGCACGCCGCAGCCAACCCGTCTGGCCTGTCGGCCATGGCCTTGGCGGCGGCTGAAGGCCGGGTCCACCTCGTGAGGCGCGGAACGGAGTCCGCGCCCTACCTTGCCGTCTGCCGGGCAAAGGCGGCCAGCGTCTCGGGGCTGACGTGATGCTCGATGCCCTCGGCGTCGATTTCGGCGGTCTTTTCCGGGATCCCGAGCGACCGCAGGAAGGCGACGACGACGCTGTGGCGATGCTGGCACTCCTCGGCGAGCTTGCGGCCGGCGGGGGTCAGGAAGATGGCCCGGTAGGGCTGGACCGAGACCAGGCGCTCGCGCTGCAGGCGAACGAGGGTGCGGTTGACCGTCACATGCGTCACGCCCAGCCGCCGGGCCAGGTCCACGACGCGGGCCTCGCCCTGGGCGGCCGCCAGGTCGGCGATGGCCTCCACATAGTCCTCGGCGGTCTCCGCCGCATGCTCGCGCCGCGTCTGGCGCAGGCTCTCGGCCTGGAGGGCGGAGGGGCGCACGGGCTTGGCGGCGGAGCGGACGGCTTTTTTCACGGGCACGCCGCCTTTGCTGATGGGAAGCGCTTGACATGTCGAGCTCCAAGTGTAGCCAAAGCTACATTATGTATCAATTCCTACGGACGACGGGACTGTTGCTGTTGCTCGCCGTCATGGCGCGCGCCCAGATCACCGAGACGCCGGTGACGGTGCAGCCGGGGCGCTTCCTGCTCAGGATGAACGCCATTGCGGTGACCGTCGACCGGGAGTCGGGCCGGAACTATACGGGTTTCGGCGCCGCCACGACGTTCCTGACGACGGGCCTGACCTCCAGCTGGGACGTGCAGGCCGGGGCGGAGGTTTTCGTCAGCCAGAAATATGTGGCCGGCACCTTCACCGACCGCCGGAGCGGCATCGGCGACGTGTATTTCCGCACCAAGTGGCGGTTCTACGAGTCGCCGGATAATTACACCACGATTGCCCTGCTGCCCTTCGTGAAGCTGCCCACGAATTCGGGTGGCGTCGGCAACCACGCCATGGAGGGCGGCCTCATCGTGCCGCTGCACACCGAACTGGCCGGCGGCTTCAGCCTCGACGCGATGGGCGAGGTGGATTTCCTGCGGAACGCCGCCGCCACCGGCTATGACAACAAGTTGTTCGGCTCGGTGGCGGTGAAACGCTCGATCCTGAAGGCGATTGAGGTCTACGGCGAGGCGACCATGGGCAAATCCACCGGCGGTCTGCCGTGGGCGGGGACCGTCGGTCTGGGCGCGACCCTGCACGTTTCGGCAGATACTTGGTGGGATTATGCCATCTATCGCGGTGCGGCGGACTGGAACCACGTGCTGCGCTTCAATTATGGCTTCTGAGGATCCGGCCATCCATGAGTGAAGCCACTTCCAAGCCCCCCGGAGCAGAGCCGGGCTGGCGGCACGCCCGGGTGGCGCTGAGCCTGCCGGAGTCGCACGGCAGCGTGGCCGTGCCCGTCACCGCCGGCTTCTGGCGCAAGGTGCTGGCATTCTCCGGGCCGGGTTTTTTGGTGGCGGTGGGTTACATGGATCCCGGCAATTGGGCCACCGACCTCGCGGGCGGGGCGAAATTCGGCTACACCCTGCTGTCCGTCATCATGGTTTCGAACCTGATGGCCATCCTCCTGCAGCACCTGAGCATCAAGCTCGGGGTCGCCACCGGGCGGGATCTGGCGCAGGCCTGCCGCGACCACTATTCCAAACCCACGGTGTGGTTCCTTTATATACTCTGTGAAGCCGCCATTGCGGCCTGCGATCTGGCGGAGGTCGTCGGATCGGCCATCGGGTTGCAACTCCTGTTCGGCATCCCGCTGATGTGGGGCTGCGTGATCACGGCGTTCGACGTCATGATCGTGCTGCTGCTCCAGCACCGCGGATTCCGCTACATCGAGGCGTTGGTCATCACGCTGATCCTCACCATCGGCGGCTGCTTTGCGGTCGAGCTGTTTGTCGCCCAGCCCGACCTCGGCGGAGTTTTCCGCGGTTTCATTCCGCGGCTGGAAATCCTCCGCAACTCGGAGATGCTCTACGTGGCGATCGGCATCCTCGGGGCGACGGTCATGCCGCACAACCTCTACCTGCACTCGTCGATCATCCAGACACGGAAATTCGCGCAGAACCCGGCCGGCAAGCGCGAGGCGATCAAGTTCGGGACCATCGACTCGACCTTCGCGCTCATGTTTGCGCTCTTCATCAACGGGGCGATCCTCGTGCTCGCCGCCGCGGCGTTCCACGGCAACGGCCACGAGCAGGTCGGTGAGATTCAGGAGGCCTTCCATCTGCTCGACGGGGTGCTCGGGGTGACGTTCGCGAGCACCCTTTTCGCCCTGGCCCTGCTGGCCTCCGGTCAGAACTCGACGCTGACCGGCACGCTCGCCGGTCAGATTGTCATGGAGGGATTCCTGAACATCCGCCTGCGGCCCTGGCTGCGCCGGCTGATCACCCGGGCCATCGCCATCGTGCCCGCCTTGGTGGTCATCGGCTGCTTTGGCGAGAGCAAGAGCACGCAACTGCTGCTCGCCAGCCAGGTCTGCCTGAGCATGCAGCTGGGTTTCGCCTGCTGGCCGTTGATGCGCTTCACGGGGGAGAAGGCCAAGATGGGCGAATTCGTCAACCCGTGGTGGATAAAACTGCTCGGCTGGACGGTCACTTTGGTTATCATCGGCCTCAACGTGAAACTGCTGCTGGACATCGCCGGCGTGACCGGGGGGAACTGACCATGTATACCAAGATCCTGGTCGCCCTCGAGAACGGCCCGGCCGACGGGCACCTGCTGCCCCATATCTGCCAGCTGGCGCGCCAGGTCAACGCGGAGCTGCTGCTGCTGCACGTCGCCGACGGCTGGGCCGCGCGCAACTTCGAACAGCTCAAGCTCGCCGAGTCCGATGAGATGCGCGCCGACAGCGAATACCTTGAAAGCACCGCCGAGCGGCTCCGCCTCGGCGGCCTGCGCGTCGACACGCTGCTGGCGCTGGGCAATCCACCGACCGAGATTGTCAAGATTGCCGCGAGCTCCCACTGCGACCTCATCGCGCTGGCCTCGCACGGCCACAAACTCATCGGCGACCTGCTGCACGGCAGCACGATCGACAAGGTGCGGCACAACACGACCATTCCGCTCCTCGTGGTCTGTGCGTCGCGGGCGGCGACCAAGCCGCCCTTTTAGGACTCATCGTCCGATTTGACCCAGGTGGAACCCGGCCTTCAACCGTCGCCAAGGCTATGGCTGGCGGGCCGGGCGGGTTGGCCTCGCCCCAGAAAACGCGTCCGGAGGCCGCGTTCACCTCAAGACAGTTTCACTTCCGCCAGCGAAAGATGACCTGGGCGTGGTCCTTCTCTCGGTAAATTTTCCAGGGCGACCACGTGAAGACGAAATCCTTGAGCAGGTAGCCTGCGGTCATCGTGCCGAAAACGATGGCCGCCAGACCGGAGGCGTGCAGGAAAACGGTCCGGGCAAAGCCCAGCCCGACCAACCCGATGCCGGCCACGATGCCGGTGAGCCCGAGCGCGGACTCGACACACATGCACCTGGCCTCGCGGGCCGGGGCCGCGGCCTGACGTCGGGCCTGGCGGAGCAGCCACAGGTCGCGAAAGAAACCCTGGACCAGAATCAGAAGGGCCACGCCGGCGATGAGTTCGCCCGCCTCCAGCGTCACACCGGCGTGCGGTGCCAGCCAGGCCACCCCGGCGGTGACGACGGGAATGGCGGCCAGCTCGAATTTTTCAGCCGGGGAGAACATGGTGCAAATCAACTTACGCACCACATGTGAGTCCGGATGCCCGGCTATATTGCAGAAAAATTGTAGGGTCGGCGCTTGCCGCCGGACCGGTCCGCCGCCGAGCGGCGACCCTACATTTGCCGAGAGGGCTTATTGCGCGAAAGGGAAGCCCCAGTTGCGCTTCGCGTAGCCGTAGGTGACCGGCTTGACCGCTGCGAGCTGGCTGAGCGAGTCCGGCGGCGTGAATTTCGCCTCGAACGCGGCCACGGCCCGGTCGTAGTCCGCCAACAGCCTTGCCTTCACGTCGGGCTGGACGAACGAGAAGGTGAGCGAGTTGCGGCCGAGCTGGACAATCTCGTCCCAAGACAGGTTGTAGGTGGTCACGGCGGTGTAATATTCGTCGGTCAAATTGCTGTCGAACATGCCGCGGTCGTCGGTGTTGAGGCAGACCGGCACGCCGGTGCGGAGCAATTCCGGGAAGGGATGCTTCGCGAGGTCGGGCGTGTATTCGAGGAGCCGGTTGGAAATCAGGTTGATCTCGATCAACACGCGGCGGGTCTGCTGGAGCAGGAGCAGGGTGTCCGGATCCTTGAGGATGTTCACGCCATGGCCGATGCGGCTGGCACCGAGGAGGAGCGTGTCGCGGATGTGCGAGTCGTTGCCGTCCATCTCGCCCGCGTGGATCGACAGCGCCAGGGTCGGGTAGCGGACACGGAGGGCCCGGAAGGCCTCGAGGAAGCGCGCAGGATAGCCGTGGCCGTTTTCCTCGATGCCGACCATGTTGAGGCCGACCCAGAGGTCGCGGTGGGCGTCGACGAACTCGTAGGCCCGGGCAAGATGCTGCTCGGAGCCGGGCAGGAAGCGCAGGATGGCCTTTTGAAAGCGCACGGTCACGCCGCTGTTGGCGACATCGGGCTGGGCCAGCCGGCGCCGGACGAAGGCGACCGCGTCTTCGATGGGAATCACGCTGCCGTCGTTGGCCCGGACTCCGCCAACGCTGAACTGGGTCTCGAGATAGGCGAGGTGCTCGGCGCCGAACGCCTTGATGTTCTCGACGAGTGACTCGGTGACGACCGGCAGACAGTTTTCGATGTCCCCGCGGCGCGGCCAGATATTGCTGAAGAATTCGTCGCGGCCCTCGCCCGGGGCGTCGAGGCGGAGGCTGTTGCACCAGGCGGCGCGTTCCTCGGGAGTGAGGTCGGTGAGCCTGACGTATTCCTTGCGCACTTCGGGGGTCAGCCCGTCGTAGGTATGCTGGCGGATGTTGTAGAACCGCTGGGCGGGCGCGATGGCGTCAGGCGCGGCGGCGAAGCGGGCGCGGGTGTAGAAGGTCTCGCCACCGTTACGCGCCGGGTCGGTGCAGATGGCGTAGATCCACTCGGGGCGCTCGGAGCCGCTGTGGTTGTGAAGATCACCGCCCTTGGGCAATGCGTAGAGGAACGTGTAGAGCTCCGCCGGCTTGGCGGTCTTCTTGATCTCCTCGAAACGGTCGGCGAACGGAACCGCGTGGGCCGCGAGAGTCAGGATGGACAGGAGGGCGAGGTGTCGCATGACATGAGTTAGGCGACGCGACGCGGCGGCGGGCAACCAGAAACTTGCGGCCGGAGTCGGTCGGCGGATGTCAACTAATAGTATACTTAAGTCCCATGCCGGCCGGGGGCGAGAAGGCGGGTGCCCAAGCATACCATTGGTTAACATCGAGGTGCCGGCGCCGCGCCGGCAACGGCAAAACGGTCAGAACAGGCGGGCGACGATGGCGCGCAGCAGGTGCAGGCTGAAGATGAGGGCCAGGACGTAGGTCAGGGGCGAGGTCTGCTTGGCCCGGCCGGTGGCGAGGCGGAGGACCGCGTAGGCGATCAGGCCGAGGCCGATGCCCTCGGCGATGCTGAAGCTGAGCGGGATGCCGGCGATGATCAGGAAGGCCGGCGCCGTCTCGGCGAAGTCGTCGAGCTTCAGCTGGGCGACGGACTGGAACATGAAGATGCCGACGATGACGAGCGCCGGGGCCGTGGCCGCGGCGGGAATGGCGAGGATCACCGGGGTCAGGAAGAGGGCGAAGAGGAAGAGGACCGCGGTCGTGGCACCGGTCAACCCGGTGCGCCCGCCCGCCTCGACGCCCGAGGCGGACTCGATGTAGCTGACGACCGTCGAGGTGCCGAAGAGTGAGCTCAGGATGGCGGCGATGGAGTCGGCCACGAGCGCGCGGCCGGCCTTGGGCAGCTTGCCGTCCTTGTCCAGCAGGCCGGCGCGCTGGGTGACGCCGATCAGCGTGCCGATGTTGTCGAACATATCGACGAGCAGCAGGGTGAGGATGATGGGCAGGGCCTTGGCGAAGTCGTGCAGCAGCAGGTCGAAGTTCAACTGGAACATCGTCGGCATGGGCGAGGCGGGCAGGGAAAACAGCGACCCCGGCATGGTGGTGACGGTGCCGCCCTTGCCGTTGGAGACGAACAGGCCAAGGAGCGTGACGGCCAGGATGGACAGGATGATGGCGCCGGGGATGCGGCGGGCGATCAGCACAGCCGTGAGCAGGATGCCACCGAAGCAGAGCAGCACGGCCGGCGTGCCGAAATCACCATGCGTGACAAACGTGGCGGGACTGGAGACGACGATGCCGCCATTCTTCAGGCCGATGAACGCGATGAAGAGGCCGATGCCGCAGGTGATGGCCAGCTTCAGCTGGTGCGGGATGGCTGCGATGATCTTCTCGCGCACGCCGGTGACCGACAACGCGAGGAAGATGCAGCCGTTGACGAAGACGAGGCCGAGGGCGGACTGCCAGGAGACGCCCAGGCCAAGGCAGACGGTGAAGGCGAAGTAGGCGTTGATCCCCATGCCCGGGGCGAGGGCCAGCGGGTAATTCGTCAGGAAGCCCATCAACAGGGTGCTGACGGCGGCGGTCAGCGCCGTGACGGTGATGAGCGCGGCCTGCGGCATGCCGGCGGCGGACAGGATCGCGGGATTGACCGCGAGGATGTAGGCCATCGCCGCGAAGGTCGTGGCGCCGGCCTGGAGTTCGCGGCCGACGGTGGTGCCGGACTGGTCGAGTTTGTAGAGGCGGTTAAGCAACATGGAAAGCGGGGCTCAGCGGACCGGGGCGGAGGGTGGGGTGGCCTCGTAGACGCTCCAGCCCCCGACCAGCGCGTGTACGACGCGGCTGCCGACCGCGTGGGCGGCCTCAAGGGAGGGGAGGTAGGCGGAATAGTGCCCGATCTTCTCCCCGGCCAGGCTTTCGGCGGCGGTGACGCCCGGGGGCGGCATGTCGTGATTGCTGGCGGTGCGCAGCAGCAGCACACGGTTGACGTCGACGCGGCCCGCCCGGGTGAGATTGGTCAGGGCCCGCAGGGTGCCGGTGTCTTCCATGGCAGTGGTGGCGAAGCGGCCCCGGCCGGCGGTGTAATAGACGACCCAGTCCTCCGCCCACTGGTTGAGAAGCCGGCCATGCCAATAGGTGCTGGAGGCAAGGTTGGAGCCGATCAGCACCGAAGGCGGGCGCAGGGCGGCGGGGGTGTCAGTGTAGCGGGCGCGAAACGCACGCAGCGCCTCGCTGTCCGCGAGCGGGGTGTCCTTGGTCAACTCATAGGCCCAATGCAGCAGGGCCGGGTTCAGTTGATAGCAGTGGTCCGCCAGCTCCTCCGGGGGCTGCAGGGGGAGCTCGTAGGGTTCCTTTTTCCTCAACGGCACATAGCCCGTTTTCCAGCCGGCCGGAATCTCCCGGGCGTCGATTTCGTGGCCGAGGTCGCCCTCCACGGCGAAGTCCGCCCAGACGGCGGAGCCGACCGAGGCGACCTGCGGGTCGACGCCCGCGATGCCGGCGATGAGCCAGTAGCTCTTGCTCAGGTCGAAGCGCGGATCGAGTCCGAGCGCCATGATGCTGGCGGCGGCGTTGGTGTTGCCCACGCCCGTGACGATGCCGATGACGGAGCCGTCGGCATTGGCGCGGATGGCATGGTAGGCGGCGGGGAGCGGGAGGACGCGGTCCAGTTTCTCGCGTTCCACCCAGTATTGAAATTCGCCCGGCTGGTCGCCCGTGTCCGCGCCGATCTCGAACATGGCGACAATCACGACCTTGGGGCGGATGATTTCGGCCGCCGGCAAGACGACCGAAAGGGCAAGCAGTCCGGCGGCGAGCCGGTGGGCCAGAATGGACACGTGCATGTGGTGGCGATTCAGCAGAGCCCATACCGCGTTGGCAATTTTATTGGTCATCAAACTGCTGGCCTAGTGGCATATGGCCTGCTTTAAGGGTGGCGTGGCCTGTGCCACCACCTTAACACCATATTCCATGAAACCTAACTCGCTACGCCTGTCGCTGGCCGTGCTCCTTGCCGCCTGCGCCACTGGACTGATGTCCGCCCAAACCACCGACACCAAGACCGCACCTGACGAGGTGCTCGAGCTGGAGAAACTCAGCGTCAACGGCGTCGCGCCCGCCAAGCAGATCCTGCCGACCGCGCGTCCGTTCAGCTCGGTGTTCGGCACCGACGACAACATCGTCGACGTGCCGCGCAACGTCACGATCATCTCCACCCAGCAACTGAGCGACATCAACATCTCGAGTGTGCTGGACTTCACGAAGCTGACCTCCAGCTCCTACACCACGACGAATTTCGGCGCGCCTTCCAACCCGTCCATCCGCGGCCAGACCGCCGACCTGTTCATCAACGGGGTGCGCGGCCGCATCACCTCCAACGGCAACGGCCTGCCGCTCGACTTCAACTCGGTCGAGTCAGTCAACATCGTCAAGGGCCCCGCCACCGCGGTGCAGGGCACCTCGATGTATGTCGGCGGCTACGTCGACCTGGTGACCAAACGCCCGTTCTTTGACGCCTTCAAGGGCAGCATCAGCGCGACGGTCGGCTCGTATGGCGAGAAGGAATGGACGATCGACGTCGGCGGCCCGCTCTCGAAGCAGCTCGCCTACCGCTTCAGCTACTCGGGGGTGGACAGCAACGGCTACTGGCATGACTACTACAACAAGAACAACTCCTTCTACGGCGCGCTGACGTTCCGGCCGACCGACAAATACGAGCTGTTCGTCAACGCCTCGGCCAGCTGGTATCGCTATACCGAGAATTGGGGCCTCAACCGCCCGACCCAGGATCTGATCGACAACGGCAACTACATCACCGGTATCAACAACAACAACGCGCCCGGTGCGCCCTCCGACCCGCAGAATTCGGTCAATGTCAACGGGGGCCCCAACAGCCTGGCCCTTGGACCGACCGTGCAGATTGACCGGCACGACCGGCTGCTGAAACCCGGTGACCACTCCACTGGGCGCGAGTTCAACGCCCAGGCCATCCAGACCTTCCTGGTCGGCGATGGTTTCAAGGTCGTGAACAATTCCTTCTTCAGTTACACGGCCCGCAACACGCTCAGCTCGTATTACTATTCCGAGATCATCGATCCCTCGTGGTTCATGGAGAACCGGACGGAGTTCATCATCACGAAACCGTTTGTCTCCCTCAATGCGGGTCTTGATCTGCGCTACCAGCGCACCAAGGCCTACGACGACTACTTCTTCGAGCCGGCCAACGTGTGGGATCTCACCAAGGATACCAACTACATCAATGTTTACAACGCCACCGCCTTCTACGGCCGCTTCGTCGGCCAGCCCGTCCCCGGCTGGCCGGGGCGCTATGCTACCCAGGGCGCGATCAACGGCGACACCAACGACAGCCATGGCACCACGGTCGGCCCGTTCATCCAGGCCACCTGGAAAGTAAGCGACAAGTTCAACATCGTGACCGGGGCCCGCTACGACCACCTGAGCGCCAACGTCAAGGACCCGCTCGGCCCCTTCTACGCCCATGGCACCATCAGCGTCTGGGATCCGAACTATAACGCCAGCTTGGTCTACAAGATGACCCCGAGCTCCAGCGCCTACGTGACCTACAACTATAGCAAAAACATCTCCGGAGCGGTCGGCAATGGCGGCGGCATCACCGGTTGGGACGGCACGGGCACGTCCTTGGACAAGGGGAATTTCATGCAGCCGGCCGAAATGTTTGAAGTCGGCACGAAGTTCAACCTGAACCACGACAAGGTGTTTCTGAACTTCGCCTACTTCGACCAAACCCGCACGGCCAAGCCGGCCAGCAGCACCGCCCTCCAAAAATTCAAGGCGAGCGGCTTCGAGACCGAATTGAATTACCAACCGGACAAGCACCTCTATGCGACGGTTTCGTTCTCTTACATCAAAGCCACGACCTCCAACACGGCAGGCGCGGCGTTTATTGATTATCCGTTCGGTGGCCCCAGCGAACTGGTGGGAAATGAGGCCCAGTTGCCCGGCAGCGTCACCTCCTGGCGCACCGCCGGGTTACCGGAGCTTTCGGCCAATGCGCTGGTTTCCTACTCGTTCGACAACGGTTGGGGCCTTTCCAGCAATGTGCTCATCACCGGCCCGATCAACAACAACAATGCCGGCACCCTCGTCATCCCGACCCAATACGAGCTCGATGCCAGTTTCTGGTATCACTACAGTAAGAAATGGGAATACCGGGTCAGCCTGGGCAACGTGACCAACCAGAAGAACTGGGCGCCGCCGAATCCGGTTTACGGCAATGGCTCGCTCCTGCCGCTGGCGGGCACGACCTTGTCCTTCACCGCCAAGTATAGTTTCTGAGCCGGGCTCCTTTCGACCTGAACCAGCAAAGCACGACCGCCGGGAGCTTGTCTCCCGGCGGTTTTCTTCTGGGCCATAATTGATTGCCTGTCATTCTGAGCGCAGCGAAGAATCCATGCGCACGAACGTCCTATGGATTCTTCGCTGCGCTCAGAATGACAAACCCACCGGGAACCCATCCATGAAGTCTCGCTTCCTCCTTGGCACGCTGCTCGTCCTTTTCCCTCTCACTTTCACTCTTACTCGTGGCTCCGGGCCGGAGCCAAGGGCCCTCGTCATCCAGACCGACTTCGGCACCAAGGACGGCGCGGTCGCCGCCATGAAGGGCGTGGCCTTCGGGGTTGATCCGCACCTGGCCATCTTCGACCTCAGCCAGGAGAACACGCCCTACGACATCTGGGAGGGCGCCTACCGCCTCAAGCAGACCGCCCCTTACTGGCCGGCCGGCACCGTCTTTGTCTCGGTGATCGATCCCGGTGTCGGCACCGAACGGGCCTCCATTGTCCTCCAGACCAAGACCGGGCATTATTTCGTCGGTCCGGACAACGGCACGTGGACGCTCGTCGCCGAGGAAATGGGCATCGCGGCCGTGCGGCGGATTGACGAGAAGGTGAACCGCCGCCCCGGCTCGGAGAAAAGCTACACCTTCCATGGTCGCGATATCTACGCCTTCACCGGGGCCCGTCTGGCCTCCGGCACGATCACCTTCGAGCAGGTCGGGCCGTTGCTCGAGCCCAAGGTGGTCAGCCTGCCCTATGAGAAACCGGCGCTGGAGAAAGGTGTGTTGCGCGGGACCATTCCGATGGTCGATTTCCACTACGGCAATGTCTGGACCAACATCCCCGATACGCTCTTCAACGAGCTGAAGCCGGCGTTCGGCGACAAGTTCACGGTCACGATCCTCCACGACGGCAAGGAAGCCTACCGGGGCGTCATTCCCTATGCCCGAACCTTCGGCGACGTGCCTGAGGGCACGCCGCTGCTCTACCTGAACAGCCTGCTGAACGTCGCCTTTGCGCTCAACCAAGGCAGCTTCTCCGCCACGCACGGCCTGTCCTCCGGCGGCGGCTGGACCGCCCGCATCGAGCGCGCGCCGTAGCACTATCTTGTAGGGGCGGCGCCTGATGACGCCCGCGGGCGCCGACGAGCAGCGCCCCTACAGCAAACAACTGGCCCGGCCCCTGCTAACCTCTAGCCACCATGGAAGTCCTGCCCCCGCCGGTCACGCCGGATAAATCCCCGGCCAGCGCGATCGTTTACAGCCTGGAGGAGCACATCCCGCTGGGCCCGGCGGTGCTCGTCGGCGTGCAGCACGTCTCGGCCATGGTCGTGGGCACCATCACGCCGCCGCTCATCCTCTCTGGGGTGCTCAAGTTTTCCCAGGCCGACACGGCCTACCTGGTCAGCATCGCCTTGCTGGCGTCGGCCTTCGGCACGTGGCTGCAATGCCGCCAGCGCGGTCCCGTCGGCTCCGGGCTGTTGAGTGTCACGGGAACGAGTTTCGCCTTCCTGCAGCCGCTGACCCAGGCCGGACAGGCGGGCGGGCTCGCACTCATGCTGGGCCTGTCGTGCGTCACGGCACCGTTGCTGATCGTGCTGGCCCCGTTCATTTCCCGGTTGCGCAAGGTCTTCACGCCGCTCGTCTCGGGCGTCGTCGTGCTCCTCATCGGCACCTCGCTGATCCCGACGGCCTTCTACGGCCTGGCCGCGCCGCTGCGCCCGGATGCCCCGCCGTGGCTCGGCCTGATGGTGGGCGGCGTGGTCATCGCCGTGATTGTCGGCGCCCAAGCCACGGGCCGGGCCTGGGCCCGGATCGCCGGCGCGGCCTTGGGCGTGCTTGCCGGCTGCATCGTGTGCGGATTGGCCGGCGGGCTGCATGCCCCGGAGCCGGGCGCCGGCGGCTGGTTCACCCGGCCCCAATTGCTGCCGCACGGCTTTGCCTTCGATTGGAAATTCGTGCCGCCGTTCGCGTTCATCTACCTCGTCTCATTGCTGGAGGCCATGGGCGACATCGCCGCCACGTCGCAGCTGTCCGGCCTGCCGACGGAAGGGGAGGCCCACTGGCGGCGTTTGTCGGGCGGCGTTCTGGCCGACGGCATCACGAGCACGGTCGCCGCCCTGTTCGGCGGTTTTCCCAGCGCCACCTACGCGCAGAACAACGGCGTCATCCAGATCACCGGCGTGGCGAGCCGTCGGGTCGGCTATGTGATGGCCGTCATCCTGGCGCTGCTAGGCCTGTTTCCTGCGGTGGGCCGCTGGGTTACCGTCCTGCCGCCGCCGGTGCTCGGCGGACTGGCGCTGCTGATGTTCGGGCTCGTCGCCGTGGCGGGCGTGCGGCTGCTGCTCACCGCCGGACTCGGCCAGCGCGAAGGCGTGATCGTGGCCGTGTCGCTCGGCATGGGCCTCGGCCTGCCGACGCAGCCGGGGCTGCTGGCCAGCCTGCCCGGCTGGCTGCAGGCTTTGCTGGAATCGGGCATTTCCGCCGGCGGATTGACGGCGCTGCTGCTCACGCTCGTCTGGCCGGCCAAAATTGCGGCGGCCGACTGATTTCCGGCCGATGGCTCAGGCGGTGAAGTCGCGCCCGAGGCCCAGGCGCCCAAGCTGCCGGCGGTATTCCACGGAAGTGCGGTCGGCCTTCACGTGCACCTCTTCGCTGAGGTCAATGGGCAGGTCCTCGGGGTTCTGCCGTTCGACGATGCGTTGGTCCTCGGCGTAGACCTTCTGTTGGAACGCGATCAGGTCCGCGACCGGCTGGTCCCGGTCGAAGTTGCGCGCCGCCACGGCGAACACCCGGGTGCGGCGCGCCGAGACCGGACAGGCGGCGTTGAAGACCACCAGCCGGCCACCGGCGGGAAAATCTATCGACAGGTGCGCCGTGAAGGGAAGGTGCAGCTGATAGACGCGACGCCACGTCTGTTGCGCGGCGGCGGGATCGCTGACGTTGCCGATGCGGCTGGCGAAATCGGCGCGCACTCCGTTGGGCGTGGCCTCGACTTCGTAGCGGGGCACCGCCGGGTCGCTGGCGGCAAAGGTCGTCGGATGCACGAAGGTGAAATGAGCGACGTCGCAGAAGCTCTCCACCTGGCGGCCGGCGGACGCGGCCCAATCGAACGGCGGCAGGTGCACGATTTGAAAGGCCGGGTCCGCGTGCTCCGGGAAAGCCGGCAGGTTTTCCGCCTTGGCCGCCGGGTCCAGACTCACCCAGATGAGACCGAAGCGTTCGACGGCCGGGAACACCTTGAGGGCGAGTTTGCCCGGAATCGGCGCCCGGGGATGCGCGGGGACCAGCGTGCAGCGGCCGGCGCCATCGTAGCGGTAGCCGTGGTAGGCGCAGGCGATGGCGCCGTCCCGCATGCAACCGAGGCTGAGCGGCGAGCCGCGGTGCGCGCAGAGGTCTGCCGCGACGGTGAGGCCGGCGGGCGTCCGGTAAAGCACAAGGTCCTGGTCGAGCAACCGCGCGGCGAACGGCGCGTCGGCGGTCACGCCGGCGGACAGCGCCACCGGGTGCCAGCACGCGGCCAGCACCGCCCAGTCGGTGACGGGAAAAGTGCAGTTACGGGGCGGCGTGGGCATGGGTTTTCAAAGCATCGGGCCGTCGGTGGGCCGGGCGATCAACGGCATCGCCGCGAGCACCGCCGCCATGGCCAGGTAGCCGGCCACCCAGGGCCACGCCGGCTGCACGGCGCCGATCACGTCGAACGGGGTGATGATCGTGGCGTGCATGAAACCGAGCGCGGAGAAGATCGCCGCGACGACCAGCCACAGCGCGGCGCGGGTGAAGCGCCGCTCGGTCATTTCCACGACCGCCCCGGCCCAGAGGATGGACATGAAGATGTAGCCGGCATCGCCGGCGAAGACCCCGCGCAGCGCATAGTTCCGGGTTTCCGAGATCCGGCCGAGCAGCTCGGAAGAGAAGGGGACGCCGGCGCCCGCCAGGGCGTGGCGGGTGACCAACGCGGCGAATCCCGCCACCGGCGGCAGCATCCCGATCGCCACGGCGGGGTAGTGCTTCACCGACACGGAGGAAAACGCCTGGATGAACATCGTCGCGCCGATCCACACCAGGATCGCCATGCCGGCCTCGACGGGCACCGCGTAGGCGATGTAGCTGAAGGTGCCGGTCAGCAGCACGAGCGTGAAAAACGCGGCGTTGAGGGTGGAATAGCCCGCCCGCGCCCCGATGGCCTTCCAGCCGGGGTGTCCGTAATAAAGCGTCGTGGGGTAGGGCGAACCGCACAGGGCGGCGGCCAGCGTGCCCAGGCCGTTCATCACGAGCGCCGGGCGCCCGGCGAACCGGTCCCCGGCCGCCTCGGCCGATTCCAGGCATTGCAACGAGCCGACGAGGCCGAGCAGCCCCATCGGCAGGCTCACGGCGAGATAGGGCACGATGTAGCGCAACGAGGCCGCAAGATCACCGATCACCGGCACGGGAAAATGAAAGCCGACATGCTCGGCGGCCAGCCGGCCGACGGGCACGAGGGGCGCCTCGGAGGCCCCCTGCCGGTGCCACAGCCACGCGATCAGCGTGCCGAGCACGATCACCAGCAGCGACGCCGGCACGCCGCCCTTGAGCTTCATCCGGCCGTAATAGATCGCGCAGATCAGCCCGAGGGTCACGAAGCCGATGTCCGGATAGGCGATGCACTTGAAGAAGAAGTCACCGGAGATGAACAGCAGGCCGACCATGGCCGGGGTGGCCAGCAGCGCGGCCCGCGGGATGTGCCGCCGCAATTTGTCCACCCACAGGCCGCCCAGGAGCTCGATGACGCCGGACGCGAGGCAGGCGGCGATGCCGGCCCGCCAGGCCTCGAGGTCGGCGGCGGGCTTGGCGAGCCCGCGCGCCAGCGCGGCCTGCTGCGCGGGTAGCATGACGAGCAGCGAGTAGGCGAGCACGGTGAACAGGCTGATGCCGTAGGGCAGCGCGCAGACATCGTCCCGCTGTTCGCGCCGGGCGAGGACCCGCGCCTGCCGCGCATAGAACAGGTTGCCGACGAGCAGCGAGACCGCCGCGGCCGGCAGGATGTGGTCGTAGAAGACGGCCGCCGAGAACTTCAGCACCCCGAGGCAGAAGCTCGAGATGAGGAGCAGGTTGATGAGGTTGTCGAGCGCGAGGGCGAAGAACCCGTCGAGGTCGCCTTTGACGAAGGCTTTCACGCGGAATAATGGGCCCCCAGCTCCAGCGCCTTCATGGCCGAGCGGAACTGCGTGGCAAACCGGTCGGAGCGGATGTGGAACTCCTCGCTCAGGTCCACCGGCAGTTCCTCGGGTCGCTGGCTCTCGACGATCGGCTTGTCCTCCGCGAGGATGGCGTTCTCCCAGTCGAGCAGCTGCCGGGCGGGCACGTGATGGTCGAAGTTTCGCGCAATGAAGAAAAAGATGCGGGTGCGGCGCCGCGACACCGGGGTGGGCGCGTCGAAAATGAGATGCCGGCGGCCCCCGCCGTAGTCCACCGCCAGCCGGCAGGCCAGCGGCAGGTGGAGGTCGTAGGTCATCCAGCGCCGGATGGTGGGCGAGGCGCCCAGCGCCGAGGCCGCGGGGTTGGCCGCCTCGTAGGGATACTCGACGTGGAAGCCGTGCGGCGTGCGGACAACCTCGTAGGGCGCCACCACGGGCTGCCCGCGGTTGCCAAAGGTGCCGGTGTGGATCCAGGAAAAATGGCCGACATCGATGAAGTTTTCCAGCTGTCGGCCGGCCGTCACGTCCCACTCGGGCGGCGGGTCGTGCATCATCTTGAACGCAGGATCCTCCAGCTCCGGCCAGTCGGGAATCACGGCCGGCCGGGCGGGATCGGAGGCGAGGCAGGCCCAGATCAGGCCGTAGCGCTCGACGGAAGCATAGGTCTCGAGGCAGAGCTTTTTCGGCACGGGCAGGTCGGGTTGGGCGGGGATCCGCGTGCAGCGTCCGTCGGCACCGTAGCGGAAACCGTGGTAGGCGCAGACGAGCTCGTCGCCTTCCTGCCAGCCGAGCCGCAACGGCACGCCGCGGTGGATGCAGAGATCGTGGGCGACGACGACCTGCCGGTTGGTCGTGCGGTAGAGAATGAGCGGCTGGTCGAGCAGGGTGCGCGCAAGCGGTTTGTCCGTCACCTCGTCACTGTAGGCTACCGGATACCAATGTCGTGCCAGAGCGCGCCATTCGGCTTCGGGGAAGGTGCAGTGACGCGGCAGGGGTTTCAGGGCAGGGGCTGGAGGGTTCATGAGGGACCGGACGGCCCGCATTCAGCACGAATCAGGCCAGTGCGTCACGCGCTACTTTCCCGGCTTGCCCGGGTGTCGCGTCCGGTGAAGCGTGGGGCGTGACCATTGTCGACGCCCATGTGCATCTTTACCCGCCCGAGGTGAACCGCGACCCGGCGGCATGGGCCGCCGCACACGGCGAGAAACACTGGGCCGAACTCTGCACGCGCCGGCGGAAGGACGGAAAGCCCGTTCAGACTTTCCCGTCGGTGGACCAGCTGTTGCACGACATGGACGCCGCCGGCGTGGCCAAGTCGATTCTGCTCGGCTGGTATTGGGAGAACCACGCGACCTGTGTCGCGCAGAACAGGTTTTATGCCGATTGCATCCGCGCACATCCGGACCGTCTCGCGGCGTTCGCCACGGTGCAGCCCAAGGCCGGACCGGTGGCGTTTGAGGAGGCTGTCCGCGCCAGGGACGACGGCCTGGCCGGCTTTGGCGAACTCTCGCCGCACTCCCAGCACTTCGGCATCGACGACCCGGTGTGGCGGCAGATCCTGCGGCTGGCCGCCGAGTGGAAGGTGCCGGTCAACCTTCATGTCACCGATCCGGCGAGCCGTAAGTATCCGGGCCGGGTGGAAACGCCATTGGCCGACTTCGTCCGGCTGGTGCGCGAGTTCCCGGCGACGACTTTCATACTCGCGCATTGGGGCGGGGGGCTGGCGTGGGCGTCCGACGCGCTGGCGCTGCCGAATGTGTGGTTCGATACGGCGGCTTCTCCGCTGCTCTACGGTCCGGAAGTGTGGGCAAAAGCAAAGACCGAACGTGTCCTGTTCGGCTCGGACTACCCGCTGATCCTTTATCCGCAGACCGAATCTGCACCCGGCGCCGGGGGATTGTTGAGCGAGGCCCGGCAGGCCGGAGCATCGACTGCGGTGTTGGGCGACAATGCGGAGATATTGTTCGGCCTGTAGCGGCGCTCTGTGAGCGCCGGACGGCGGTCATAGACCGCCGCTACAGATCCACGGCACGACCGGACTGTCTGCCGCCGGCAAGACAATCTGCAACCCGGTGGTCAGGCCCGAGGGCAGTGACACGGGGATGCTCAGCACCGGCAAGCCGCCCAAGCTGGCGGGCGTCGTGAGCGTGAGCAGCGCCTTGCGCGCCTCGGGAGTGCAGTCGGCCTTGCGCAGGGCGGGGAAGGGCGTGGCGGGCAGGACCAGGTAGTCGTAGCTCGCAAAAAACTGCCGGAAGGCGGCGCGCACCGTCTCGAAAGTGGCGGCGGCCTTGGCCAGTTGCTCCGCCGGATAGCGTCCGCCGTCCGAGAACCGCTGCCAGATGCTGGCTTCATAGTGTTCGTGATAGGGCGCGAGCCAGTCGCGGTGAACCGCGTGCGCCTCGCTCAGGGCCGTGACGGTGTAGGCCTCGATGGCGTCGGCCCACGCGGATTTCAGGGCTCCGGCCGTGGCGGCATCGGCGGGTTTGGCCAGACCGGCGGCAGCGCGGTCGCAAGCGGCGGCAGTATCAGGATCGAACGACAAGCCCAGTGACTTGGCGGGAAGAAAGCAGCCGCGCGGCTCCTTGGTATTAAATGTAGGGTCGGCGCTTGTCGCCGGACCGGTCCGCCGGCTAGCGGCGACCCTACGAGGAACCAGCGCTTCCCATGTCGTCAACATGTCGGCGGCGTTGGCCGTGAACCAGCCCGCCGTGTCGAGCGAGGGCGCCAGCGGCATGGCGTCGCGGATGAAATCATCGCGCGGGCTGAGTCGGAAACCATACAGGCCGCAGAACGCCGCGGGCACCCGTACCGAGCCGCCCGTGTCGGTGCCGACGGCCAGCGGCACGACGCCGGCGGCAACCAACGCCGCCGAGCCGCTGCTCGAGCCGCCGCTGAGACGGTCGGGAAAGTGCGGGTGCGGGCAGTCCCCGTAGTGCGAGTTGTCGCCAAACAGCCCGGCGGCGAACTCCACCAGGTGGGTTTTGCCGGCGCAGGCGGCGCCGAGTTCGCGCAGGCGGAGGGCGATGACGCTGTCGCGCGTGGGCGTGCCGCGCGCGCGGTCGAGGAAGGCCGAGCCGGCCTTGGTCGGCACCCCGGCCAGGTCGAAAAGGTCTTTCAGCAGGTAAGGCACGCCATGCAACGTCTGTTCTATTGTAGGAGGGGCTTTACGCCCCGATTCGGTCGGCGTGGCTGCGATCCCATCGGGGCGTAAAGCCCCTCCTACAGGTCCAAACATTTCCAGTTCCTCAGCCAACTCGCGCTCCGGGCGCAGCCAGGCGAGCGCGGCGGCGCGCAGTTTCTCCGGCAGTGCCGCGATCCGCGCGTGCACGGTGTGCGCGGCCTCCGCAGCTGACATCGATTGCCACGCGGCAAACGGCAAAGCGGCTGGCGTTTTGGGCGCGTTTGTATCCATTCGTCAGCATTCATGGAGCCACTCGCGCCCATCGTCAAATTTACCTCGCTGAAAAAGCGTTACGGGACGGGTCCGCTGATTCTGGACGACATCAACCTCGCCGTGGCGCCCGGCGATTTCGTCAGCCTCATCGGCCCGAGCGGCTGCGGCAAATCGACGATCCTCAAGCTGGTTTCGGGCCTGAGCCCGGGCACGGAAGGCGGTCTGACCGTGCTGGGCACCACGCCCAAGCTGGCGCGCGACCGGCAGGCCTTCATCTTCCAGGACGCCACGCTGCTGCCCTGGCACACGGCGCAGCGGAACGTGGAGCTGCCCCTGCGGTTGCGCGGTGTGGCCGGCGGCGAACGCGCGGCCAAGGCGCGGGAAATGCTTTCCCTTGTCGGCCTGGACAGGGCGCGCGAGTATTACCCGCGCCAGCTGTCGGGTGGCATGAAGATGCGGGTCTCGATCGCGCGGGCGCTGACGCTCTCGCCGCAGCTGCTGTTGCTCGACGAACCCTTCGGGGCGTTGGACGAGATGACCCGCAACCGCCTGAACGAGGAACTGCTGGCTTTGCGCGAGCGGTCGCGCTTCACGGCGTTGTTTGTCACGCATTCGGTGAGCGAGGCGGTCTTCCTGTCGAATCGCGTGCTGGTGATGGCGGCCAACCCCGGCCGGTTCCACGCCGAGGTAAAGGCCGATTTTCCGTATCCCCGCACCCCGGCGCTCCGCGAACGGCCGGAGTTCCAGGCCAAGGTCAACGAGGTCTCGCGCCTGCTGCATGAGGTGGAGGCGACCATCAGCGCATGAAGACCCGATTCTGTCAGTCCGAGCGCAACGAAGAATCCAGCGGGATGTCTGCCGGCGTGCATTACTCTGGATTCTTCCCTTTGCTCAGAATGACACGCAGAGGAAGGCCAGAGGAGAAGCGGACATGAGAAAATCCCCTCCCTGGGTTCTATGGTTCATGCCCGTGTTGAGCGGGTTGGTTTTCTTCACCTTGTGGTATGGGGCCAAGGCGGCGCTGCACGCGAGCGACTGGCTGCTGCCCACACCCGTGCAGATCCTGCAGGCGGCCTGGCAGGAGAAGGCCCGGTTGTTCAATGCAGCCCTGAGCACCGCCGGCGGGGCGCTGGGCGGCTTCGTCCTGGCCACCACCATGGGTTTTGTCTCGGCGCTGGTGCTGGCGCTGTCGCGGAAACTGCATGCGGGGCTGTATCCCTGGCTGCTGGTGCTGCAGATGACGCCCGTGATCGTGCTGACCCCGATCATCCAGCTGTGGATCGGGCCCGGCACCCCGGGCATCATCACCGTGACGTGGCTCATCAGTTTTTTCCCGATCGTGGCCAATACGACGCAAGGCCTGCTCTCCTCCGACATGAACCACGTGGCGCTTTTCCGGATGTGCAACGCGAGTCGCTGGCAGGAGGTCTTCCTCCTGCGCGTGCCGGCGGCGCTGCCCTATTTCCTGACGGGTCTCCGCATTGCGGCCGCGCTCGCCCCGATCGGCGCGATCTTTGGCGAATACATGGTCGGCAACGCCTCCGGGGGCAGCGGCGGGCTGGGCTTCCTCGTCTACAGCTACAATACGCAGATTAAGATACCGGCACTGTTTGCGACGGCGTTGACCAGCTGTCTGCTCGGCTTCATCTTCGTGGCCGCGGTCGCCTGGTTGAACTGGGCCGTGCTCCACAAGTGGCACGATTCCTTTGAACGCAACGACCACTGATATTTTTAACCACGAATGAACACGAATAGACACGAATCGGTCCACACCGCACCCCGGGTCCTGATGGGTGTGCATTCGTGTGCATTCGTGGTTGGGCTTGCCTTGGCTCTTCTCGGCATCGGTTGCGGCAAGAAGGCCGAGACCGCCGCCGGGCCGGCCGCCCTCACCAAGGTGCGCTTCCAGACCGACTGGTTTCCGCAGCCGGAGCACGGCGGCTACTACCAGGCGCTCGCGAAGGGCTACTATGCCGCCGAGGGCCTCGACGTGGAGATCATCCCGGGCGGCCCGAACGCCCAGGTGATGGCCAGCGTCGCCACCGGCCGGAACGACCTCGGCATGACCAACGGCGACGACGTCATCGTGGCGGTCGCGCGCGGCGTGCCGGTCAAGATGGTCGGGGCCGAGATGCAGCGCGACCCGCAGGGCATTCTCTTCCACAACGAGCACCCGTTGCGCAGCCTGCAGGACCTCGAGGGCAAGACGCTTATGGCCGGCGCCGGCTCGACGTGGATCCAGGTGGTGCAGAAAAAGCTCGGCGTGAAGTTCAACCTGCTGCCGCTGGTCGGCGACCTGGCGCGGTTCATGAACGACCAGACCTTCGTCCAGCAGTGCTTCGTGACCAACGAGCCGTTCTTCGCGCACCAGCGCGGCGCCGACGTCGGGGCGTTGCTCATCGCCAGCGACAGCTACGAGCCCTACCGCGTGATGTTCACGAGCCAGAAGTTCCTCAGCGAGCATCCCGGCATCGTGGCGAAGTTCGTCCGCGCGAGCGTGAAAGGCTGGGTGGATTACCTGACGGGCGACCCGGCACCCGCCAACCGGCTGCTCGCCGCCAAGCGCAACGATCTTTCCCCCGAGTTCATGGCCTACAGCATCAAGGCGATGAACGACTACCAGCTGGTGACCGGCGACCCCGCGAAAGGGGAGCACGCCGGCCAGCTCACCGCGGCGCGCCTTCAGAAGCAGATCGACCTGCTGCAGACGATCGGTGTGCTCGACAAACCCGTGAAGGTGGACGACGTTGCCACCTTCGATTTCCTCCCCAAACCTCAAGCCCATTGAACCACGAAGGGCACGAAGTGACACGAAGCAAGGCAGGCAGATTAGTGTTCATTAGTGTGAATTAGTGGTTACCTCTGGATCCAACCCCATGAGCATCGAAGCCAAACTCGCCGAACTCGGCCTCCAACTTCCCGATCCGCCCGCCGTCGCCGGCAGCTACGTGCCTTTCGTCCGCACCGAGAACCTGCTATATCTGGCGGGCACCATCAGCTCCTTCAACGGCAAGATGACGCACACCGGCCAGGTCGGCAAGGAGCACACCGTGCAGGCCGGTTACGAGTCCGCGAAGATCTGCGCGCTCAACACCCTGGCCAACATCAAGGCCGCCACCGGCAGCCTCGACACGGTGAAGCGCTTCGTGATGGTCACCGGTTTCGTCAACGCGGTCGACGGCTTCACGGACAGCCCCGCCGTCATCAACGGCGCCTCGGAGCTGTTCGGAAAACTTTTCGGCGACGCCGGCAAGCACGCCCGTGCTGCCGTGGCGGTTTGCGGCCTGCCGAAGGGCTCAACCGTCGAGATCCAGGTGATCGTGGAACTCGTGGGGCACCGGCTGGAACGCGGCACACCGACGGGTTGACCGGGTAGGGGCGCTGTAGGGTCGGCGCTTGCGCCGACCTAACGCGCGAGGTCGCCGCCAGCGGCGACCCTACGGCTCAATCACAGCTTCTTCGTCAGCACCTTCGAATTGCGGCCGCTGTCCTCGTAGGCCTTGAGGCGCGACTCCGGCAGCGCCTCCTTGTCGGCTTCCTCGAAGCCGACGACGGAAGTGAAGAAGGTGAAGGCCTGGGTTGAGAGGGCGATGACGTTGGTCGCGCCGCGCTCCTTCGCCATCAGGCAGGCGTAATCGACCATCTTCTTGCCGATGCCGCGGTGATGGTAGAAGGGCATGACGTAAAGCGACCCGATCTCGGCGAACTTCGGCTTGTCCGGGTAGGACACGAGCGAGACGCACGCGATGATGTTCTCGTCGATCTCGAACACGTAGAACTGCTCGACGTTTTTCTCGATCGCCGCCTGGGTGCGGTAGACGAGCTCCTCGCGTTTCACCGCCTGGCGGGTGAGGTTGTAGATGGCGCGGACGTCGCGCTTGGTCGCCTGCCGGATCTGCTGGTATTCGTTGCCGTGGATGAGCGTGCCGACGCCCTCGTTGGAGAAGATCTCGTTGAGCAGGCCGTCCAGCAGGCGGCCGTCCAGCAGGTGGATGCGCGGCGTGCCGGTCTCGACGGCCTTGACGGCATGGGCGGCGGGGCTGCGCATCGGCTCGTTGATGGACTCGGGCTTGTCCTCGAGAATGCCCTTGAGCGTGGCGGCGGAGATCTGGTGCTGGAGCTTGCCGTTGATCTCGAGGCCCTCGTGCGGGGTGAGGTAGATGATCTTGGTGGCGCCGAGCGCCTCGGCCAGCTCGGCGGCGAGCAGGTCGGAGTTGATGCGCAGCGGCCGGCCGTCGCGGTCGAAGCCGATGGGGTTCACCACCGGCACCACCTGCGAGGCGATGAGCTGCATGAGGAACTCCTTGTCCACGCGATCGACGCGGCCGGTGAACTGGTGGTCCACACCCTTGATGATGCCGAGCGGGGCGGCGCGGATGGCGTTGGTCAGCGCGGCCTTCAGGCTGTTCTGCGTGAGGCCCTCGATGATGAGGTGGGTGACGCGGGACGAGGCGCGGATGGCGAGGTCGAGGGTGGCGGCGTCCGCCACGCCCTTGCCCTGGACGTCGGTGATCGGGATGTTACGCGCCTTCGACAGCTCCTCCAGCTGGTGGCCGATGCCGTGGATGATGATGATCTTGATGCCCAGGCTGCGGAGCACCGCGATGTCGGTCAGGATGTTCGGGAAGTTGTCATCGGCCACGATAATGCCGTCGAGCGCGATGACAAAGGTCTGGCCCTGAAACCGGGGGACGTATTTCAGGATGCCGCGCAGGTCGGTGGGCTTGATGTCGGAGCCGTTGCTCATGGATGCAGGTGCGCTTTAATCGGGCATCTGACGGCGTTCGTCAATGGGGGATTGTATCCCGTTCATGTCATTCTGAGCGCAGCGAAGAATCCAGCGAACTACCGAACCAGCCGGCACTCAAGTCGGTCCACTGCGGGTTAGCTTCTTCAATCAGTGCCAGCTTCCGTCTCCGAAGCCAGCCCTTGATCTCCTTTTCTCGGGCGATGGCCGTGCTCACGTCACGGAATGATTCGAAGTGAACCAACTGAGTGAGACCGTATTGCTTGGTGAATCCTTCAATCGCCTTGGTCTTATGTTCCCAAATGCGTCGTTCGAGAGAATTGGTCACCCCGACATAGAGTGTACCATTACGTTGGTTGGTCAGAATGTAGACCCAATACGAGCGGTTGGCGGAGTGGGCGCACATGCTGAGCTGGATTCTTCGCTTCGCTCAGAATGACAAACCAAGACTACTTAACCGTAAAACTCCACGCGAGGGCCGGCCCCTGGGCGACGATCCGGACCTGGTAGCGGCCGGGCGGCAGGTTGGCCGTGGAAAAATTCACGCAATAGGTGGAGTCGCTCCAGCGGCTCATCAGGTCCTTGCCGGGCAGCGGCTCGGTGCTGGGAATCAACACGAGCTCGGTGCCCTTGCGGTAAAGCGCGAGGTCGCCGACCTGCGCCTTCTGGCTCGAGATACTGGCGGTGAAGTAGGCGTTGTAGTCGGCACCGTGGGCGACGCTGGCCGGCGCGACGACGCGGTCGATCGTCGTGAGCAGCTTGGGTTGCTCGGCGAAGTTGGCCGTCAGGTCGGGGCCGAGCCCGAGGGCGGCCCGGGTCACGGCGGCGGGGGTGTCGTCCGCGGCGGGCTTCTCGACGGGTCGGCGCGCGTCGACCGGCATCTTCTGCCAGCCGGCGGCGAGCAGCCTGGCGGTGGTCGCCCGGTCCTGCGCATCCTGGTAGGGCCGGTAGGCGCGGCCGGGCTTGCGGAAGTAGAAGTTGACCACCGTGTAACCAACCACGAAGACGACAATGGCCACCGCGACCCATTTCATGGGCCAGGGCTTGGGGGTCGGACGGTGGTCGGCGGCGGACATGGCCCGAAAGGCAATAACAGTCGCCGCCAGACCTCAAGTGGGATTCGTGGAGGCGGGACACTATCAGTCCCGCGGGTTTTGGCGGCGCTGAACAGGCCTCGCGGGACTGATAGTCCCGCCTCCATTCAAGAGGGAGTGCGGGGCGCAAATACATTTGCGCCGCCCCGGGCGAGTTGTTCTCGTCCGGGTTCACATGAAATATTGGTCGCAGACGTTCGTTCCGACATTGAAGGAAAGCCCCGCCGACGCGGAGATCGCGTCGCACAAGCTCCTGTTGCGCGCGGGCCTCGTGCGCAAGCTGGCCGGTGGCCTCTATACCTACATGCCGGCCGGTCTGCGCGTGGTGCAAAAGATCAGCCAGCTCTGCCGCGAGGAGATGGACCGCGAGGGGGCCATCGAGCTGTCCATGCCCTTCATCCACCCGGCCGACAACTGGGTCGAAGGACCGCGCTGGCCCGCGGCCCGTGAGATCATGTTTCGCGTGGACCACGCCGGCGCCGGCAAGGGCCGGAGCAAGGAGCCGGAGTTCGTCCTCGGGCCGACCCATGAGGAGGTCATCACGCCGTTGGTGAAGGCCGAGATCACCAGCTACCGCGACCTGCCCAAGAATTTCTACCAGATCGGCACCAAGTTCCGGAACGAGATCCGCCCGCGCTACGGCCTGATGCGCGCCCGCGAGTTCATCATGAAGGACGCCTACAGCTTCGACGCGACCGACGAGGCCGCCATCGTAAGCTACAACAAGATGAAACGCGCCTACACGGCGTTCTTCACCCGCTGCGGCCTCAAGACCATCGCGGTCGAGGCCGACACCGGCGTCATGGGCGGCAGCTTCTCGCATGAGTTCATGGTGCCGGCGCCGGTGGGTGACGACGACATCATCTATTCCGATTCCGGCTATTCCGCCAACCGCGAGAAAGCCACCAGCGGCATCGTGCCGACGGACCTCGCCGATGCAGCCCCCGCGGGCGCGCTCGAGGAATTCGCCACGCCGGGCATCGTGACCATCGCGGCCCTCGCGGCGGCACCCTACGGCGTCGCCGCCGACAAACAGTTCAAGACCCTCGTCTACATGGGCGACGGCAAGCCGTTTCTCGTGGTCCTGCGCGGTTGCGACGACCTCGAGGAGGCGAAGCTCGGCGCGCTGGGCTTCCAGCTGTGGCGTCAGGCCACGCCGGAGGAGATCGAGCCGGTCATGGGCGCCAAGCCCGGCAGCCTCGGCACGGTCAAGGGCACCATCAAGAATCCGGCGGCCCTCGCTGGCGTCTTCGCGGACCACGCCATCCGCCTTGTCGGCAACGGCACGACGGGCGCCAACAAGGACGGCTTCCACCTGCGCAACGTGAATGTCGTCCGCGACCTCCAGGTCACCCGGTTTGGCGATTTCCGCACCGTGCGGGTGGGCGAGCCCGACCCGAAAACGGGCGCGCCGCTGCAGATCGCCCGGGCGATCGAGGTCGGCCACGTCTTCAAGCTCGGCACGAAATACTCCGAGAAGTTCGGCGCCGTCTACACCGACGACCAGAAGCAGTCGCACCCGATGATCATGGGTTGCTACGGCATCGGCATCAGCCGCACGCTGCAGGCCGTGGTCGAACAGAGCAACGACGCCGACGGCATCGTCTGGCCGTGGAACGTCGCGCCCTGGCAGGTGCTGGTCGTCAACCTCGACCCGGCCGACGCCGCGTGCACTGAGCTCTGCCTCAAGCTCGCGCAAGCCGCCGAGGCGGCGGGCGCCGACGTGCTGATCGACGACCGCGCCGAGCGCCCGGGCGTCAAGTTCAAGGACGCCGACCTCATCGGCCTGCCGTTGCGCCTGACCGTGGGTGGCCGCGGCCTGAAGGAAGGCATCTTCGAATTAAAGTGGCGCCACGCGAAGGAAGTGCGCAAGGTGGCGATTGCCGAAGCCGAGAGCGCGGTCGCCCAGGCCGTCAAGGAAGCTGCCGGCAAAGCGTGAGACAGATGAATCGGTATTGCCTCCCCAGGTGGAACCCGGCCTCCGGACGGGTTGGCTTGGCGCGCGTCCTGAAAACCCGTCCGGAGGCCGGGTTCCACCTTTAACTGTGGCCGAGACGAAAACCAAAAAGATCCCGCAAACCGTGCCGGTGCCGCAACCGCGGCTGACCGATGTCTGGCGCGTCGTGGTGCTCAACGACCCGGTCAACCGGATGTCCTATGTGGTCATGGTCCTGCGCCGGGTCTTCGGCTTCGCCGAGGAGCGGGCCCGCAAACACATGCTCGAGATCCACGAGCAGGGCCGCTCGATCCTGTGGTCGGGCACGCGCGAGCAGGCCGAGGCGTATGTCTTCGCGCTGCAACAGTGGCACCTCACCGCCGTCGTCCAGCCCGCCGAGCCCACGTGAATCCGGCCAACCATGTCCGCTTCTTCTCCATTTCCTCGTAGGAGCCTGCTTGCAGGCGATTCAGCGCGTGGTCAGTTGGCGGGTGTTGCCTATCGCCTGCAAGCAGGCTCCTACAGCTCAACCAGGCCGGAGCAAGCGCCGGCGGATTGGCCCCATCGTAAATGAAGCGGGTTGAGATCAAGCTGAACATCAGCGCCGTGGCACCGCTGCTCGACATCATCAAGCAGGCGGCGGATGACCTGCGCCAGAACCTCGCGATCCGCGCCACCTTCCCGGAGGATGACAGCGAGTTCAACGAGACCTGGACCGGGGAGCTCCTCGCCGGGCAGAACAGCGACGTGCGCGAGCTGCTCGGCCTGTTCGGCTCGGAGTTCTTCTCGGAGGGGACGATCGCCATCGACTCGCACAACAGCGAGTCGCTGCTGCGCGGCTGCTCGGCGCTGCGCATCCAGATCCTGACGCGCTGGCTGCAGGGCATCCCGGCCGACCTGTTGGAGGACGAGGACGTGCCGCCCGAGGCCATCGCCGACGAGATGCGCGTGCCGTTCGCCAGCTACACCTTCCTCGACCAGGTGCAGAAGATCATTTTGGAGCATCTGGATCCGACGGCCGCCGAGGCGTGAACAAGAGCTGTAGCGGCGGTCTATGACCGCCGTCCGGCGCTCATAGAGCGCCGCTACAGAAACGCCGGCTGAAGCCAAGGATTCGCATTTGACGGCGGGGGCGGGCGGGCTAGCTTCCTCGCCGACACCCTGTAGTGTTCGAGGTGCTCCATACAACGCTCTTTGCCTTTGCTATAATTTGGGAGCCGCTGACAGGCGGGCTGATGCCAGGCCGTAAACCGGAAGGCAGAAGGTCCGTCGGGTGGTGCCCACCTTTAACTTAAAAAGGACATGAGCCCCGGGGCGCACGGCACATATGGGGAGTCATTATTTTCAACCCACCACCATGGAAAGACTGCCTTACTATCTCCTCCTGCACCTGCTTTCCCTGATCGTGCTGACGGCGCACACCTTCATGGCGTTCGCCAACCCGGCGCCGGAGAATCGCAAGCGCACCCTGATGATCACCGGTATCGCGGCGCTCCTGATGCTCGGCAGCGGCTTCGGCCTGCTGGCTCTCAGCAAGATTCCCTTCGCCACCGGCTGGGTGCTGGTGAAGTTTTTCTGCTGGCTGGGGCTGTCCGCCCTGGCCGGCGTGGCCTACCGCCGGCCGCACCTGCGCGACACGCTGAGCCTGACGGCCCTCGTGTTGATCGCCGTGGCGCTGGTGATGGTGCTCTTCAAGCCGTTCTGATTTTCGCTTTTTCTGTCATGCGGAGCGGCGCGAAGCATCCAGCAGCCCGACCGTTGACGTTTATCATTCCGGATCCTTCGCTTCGCTCAGGATGACAAACAAGGCCAGCGACACCCTGTGCGGGCTCTGGATTGACGACGCCGGCAAGGTGCACGGGTGCTACGCGACGCCCGGGGGCGGGCGCGAGGAGCGCACGGAGGTTTTCAAACCGTTCGCCTGGCTGGCGGCGGAGACGCCGCACGAGGGCATCAGCTTTGAGCGCCTGAAGGGCGAGGGGACCTTCAACTGGCTGGCCCACGCCGAATCGCTGGGCAGCTTCGAGGTGTTCTTCAAGGCCGTGCGCGAGGGCGCGGCGATCGACGTGCTCAAGCCCTACGAGAGCCAGTGGCTGCTGCAGCAACGCGCGCGGCTGTATGCCGACCTGAAGTTCGCCGACCTGCGCCGCTGCCAGCTCGACATCGAGACCGGCGCGGCCGAAGCCGGCGCCTTCAGCGACGCGAAGAATCCCGGCGACCGGGTGCTGGCCATCGGCCTGCAGTGCGGGACCCGGCGCGAGCTGCTGACGCTGGGCGAGGAGACTGACGCCGGCGAGAAACGGCTGCTGCTGGCGTTCAATGACATGCTGCGTGAACTCGACCCCGACGTCATCGAGGGTCACAACATCTTCAAGTTCGACCTCGACTACCTGCGCACCCGGTCGAAGCGCCTCAAGGTGCCGTGCGCCTGGGGCCGCTTCGGCCTGCCGGCCGAATTCCGCAACAGCAAGATGAAGGTAGCGGAGCGCTGGATCGATTTCTCCCGCTGCGACCTGCCCGGCCGGGCGGTGATCGACACCTACCTGATGGTCCAGCTCTACGATATCACGGCCCGCGAGATGACCGCCTACGGCCTGAAGGATGCGGCGGTCTATTTCGGCATCACGCCGGAATCAGGGGAGGGACGCACCTACATCGACGGGGCGGAGATCCAGCACACGTTCCGGCAAAACCGGGAGGAGTTCCTGGCCTATCTCGCGGACGATCTGCGCGAGACCCGGGGGTTGGCCGACGTGCTGCTGCCGACCTATTTCGAACAGGCCCGGGCGTTCCCCCTCCTGCTGCAGGAGGCCGCGCTGCGCGGCACGGCCGGCAAGGTGGACCTGCTGTTCCTGGAGGAATATTACCATGCCCGCGCCAGCTGCCCGGCGCCCATCGACATCGCGCCGTTCGAGGGCGGCTTCACCCGCAGCTTCCAGGAAGGGGTGTTCAAACATGTGCTGCACTTCGACGTCGCGTCGCTTTACCCGAGCCTGCTGCTGCAGATGGGCCGGAACCCGGCGAGCGACACGCTCGGGGTGTTCATCCCGATGCTGCGGCGGCTCCGCGAGTACCGCCTGAAATACAAGCAGCTGGCCAAGGCGGCCCCGACGGCGGCCGAGCGCGACGAGGCGCAGGCGCGGCAGGCCACCTTCAAGATCCTCATCAATTCCTTCTACGGCTACCTGGGCTTCTCCGGGGCGCGCTTCGGCGACGGCGAACTGGCGGCGGAAGTGACGCGGCGTGGGCGCGAGCTGCTGCAGGCGTTGATCGAGGAGTTCCAGAAACACGGCTGCACCATCCTCGAGGCTGACACGGACGGCATCTACCTTTCGACGGACAGGTATTTCGCGAAGCCCGAGGAATTGCTGGCCCTGGTGGGAAAGATCCTGCCCGCGGGCATCGAGCTGGAATACGACGGCACCTACGACGCGATGTTCTGCTACAAGGCCAAGAACTACGCCCTGGCGGCCGGCGGCGAGGTCACCCTGCGCGGTTCGGCCCTCCGGTCGCGCGGGATCGAGCCCTTTCTGAAACGGCTGGGCGACCTGCTCATCGCGTACCTGCTCGGCGTGTCCGAAGTTTCGCCCGTCACGGAAATCGAACGGTTGCGCAAGACCATCGCCGCGCGCGAGCAACCGGTGGCGGACCTGGCCAAGGCCGAGACCCTCAGCCAGAATCCCGAGGCCTACCAGCAGTGGGTCGCCGGCGGCGGCAAACCGCGCCGGGCCGCGGCGGAAGTCGCCCTGCAGATGAATCCCCGCCCCCGGATGGGCGAGCGGGTCAGCTACTTCATCGGGCCGAAGGCCAAGGGCCAGACCTCCGACTGGCAGCGGGCCCGGCCCCTGGCGGCGCACGATGCCGCCGCGGCGCCTTACGATCCTGTATATTATCTGGGAAAAATCGACGACTGGCTGGAACGTTATGGACGTTTCCTCGGGATTAAGCCACAACCGGCTCAGCAAGAGATGACCCTCTGATGATTCGCACGCGCATCTGCCTTTACGCCCTGATCCTTGCCCCGCTTGCCGTCTATTGGCAGACGGTGTTTGAGGATTTTGGCTTCCGCGACGATTACTCCTATCTCCGCGAGGCGAGGGAGGAGCCGGGCAAGATCGTGAAGGTCGCGGCGTCGCACGGTCGCCCGCTCTACGGGGCTTTGCTGGAGACCAGTTTCATCCTGACCGATGAGGTGGCCCGCCTGCCTTTGCTGCGCATGATCACCGTGCTGCTGCTGGCGGTGCTGGCCCTGGCCCTCTGGCGCCAGCTTTACCAGTCGGGCTGGACGGAGGTGGAGGCCGCGGGCATCGGGCTGGGCGTGGCGCTGCTCCCGGCCGCGCAGGTGGCTGCCGGCTGGGCCATCAGCTGGCCGCAGGTGCTCGCGCTGGTGCTGTCCGTGGCCGGCTTCTCGGCGATCGAGACCGAGCTTGAGCGCGGCGGTTTGAAGCGCTTCGTGGCCCTCGTGGGCGGCTGCTTCATCTATGCGCTGGCCACCTTGATTTACCAATCCAACGCCCTCTTCGCCATCGTGCCCATCGCGGCCGTCCTGCTGGTGCGCGGCACACGGGAGACCACGAGCGACGGCAAATGGCTGGCCTACCATCTCACCGCGCTGACCGTGGGGATTGCGTTCAGCTATTTTCTGATGCGGGGCCTGTTCGAGAGTGGCGTCTTTCGCGAATCGGTCCGCATGCAGGTGGAAAACAATCCGCTCACGAAACTGGCCTGGTTCTTCCAGTATCCGCTGGCCAATGCGCTCGGCCTCTACGCCTTGCGGGATGATTTCGGCCAAGGCGCGTGGATCTTCTGGCTGACTGTCGCGGGAGTGGTCGCGTTCATCGCCGCGGGCGTGCGCCTCAGTCTGCGGCAGCCCAATCCGCAGACCAAGCGCAAGTGGCTGTGGTGCCTGGTCATCCTGCCGTTCTTCGCGCACGCCGTGAGTCTGGCGGCGGCCGAGCGCTCCATCGCCTACCGTACGATTTTCGCCCTGTCCGGACTGGTCGTGGTGCTGATGGTCTACTCCCTGCGCGCCATGGCGAACGCGGCCACCGGCAAGCCCTTGCTGCGGTATGCCGGGCTGGCCCTCCTTGCGGCGGCGGTGGCGTTCATGGCCAATCGCAACGCCTACCAGCTGCTGGCGGAGCCGCAGAGCAACGAGTGGGAAATCGCCCGGGGCTCGCTGTTGCGCGTGAATTTCACCAAGCCGACCAAAGTCTTCGTCATCACGCCGTCGATCGAGGACCGCAGCACCACCCGGGTTTATTTCGACGAGTTTGGTTCGCTTTCCAGCAGTTCTGACTGGGCGCCGAAGGAGATGGTCGCCGCCGCCATGCACGAGCGTTTTCCCATCAGGCTGCCCACGGGCGGCAGCTACACCTTGGCTTCCGGCCGCGAGGCGCCGGCCGCCAAGGACTACGACCTGGTGATCGATTTGCGGAAGCTCAAGGAACGGCGGGAGCGCTGAGCGCCGGGCTCACGACCAGCTCAGGTCATGCCGCGAAAGCGGGAACGAGCGGAGGCGCCTGCCGGTGGCGGCGAAAATGGCGTTGCACACCGCGGGAGCGAGCGGCGGCAGGGCCGGTTCGCCGAGGCCGGTGGTCGGATAGTCTGTTTTGAGGAAGTGTATCTCCACCTTGGCCGGGGCGTTCGTGATGCGGATCTTCGCGTATTCGTGGAAATTGCTCTGCATGGCGCGGCCGCGCTCGATGGTCACCTCCTCGAACAGCGCGGCGCCGAGCCCGTCCACAATGGACCCTTCCACCTGGTTTTCCGCACCGCTGAGGTTGACGACCTGCGCGCCGATGTCGCACGCGGCGACCACCCGGTCCACCTTGAGCGTGCCATCGGGGGCGACGGTGACGTCCGCCACCTCGGCGAAATAGCCGCGATGGCTGAAATGGAACGCGATGCCCTGACCCTGGCCCTTGGGGAATTTCTTCTGACCCCAGCCAGACTTGCTGGCGGCGAGCTTCAGCACATTCCGCATGCGCCCGACGTTGTAAGCCTGCCCGCGTTCACCGGTGCCGGGCATCACGTCCTTGTCGCCAAGCAATTCCAGGCGAAACTCGAACGGATCCCGTCCGGCCGCGTGCGCGAGCTCGTCGATGAAGCTCTGGACGACCCACGCGAACACGCAGCTGCCGGGGGCGCGCCACGGGCCCATCGGCCAGCCGGTTTCGAAGACCGTCATCTCCGCGGTGAAGTTGGGCACCCAGCGGCCGGGGAATTCATCCGGGCTGAAACTGCCGCCGCTGCCGGGTTGCACGACCGTCTTGCCGTCCCGGGTCACGGCGTTGCCGAAGGTGAAGAAATTATTCTGCCACGCGACCAGCTTGCCGTTCGCATCCACCGCACCCTTGAGGAAATGCAGCCCGCCGGGACGGTAGTGGTCGTGCCGCAGGTCGTCCTCGCGCGCCCAAGTGAGCTTCACCGGCGCGCTGGTTTTTCGGGCGATGGCCGCGGCCTCCACCATGAAGTCCGAACTCAGGCGCCGGCCGAAGCCGCCACCACTGCGGGTCAGATGGACGATGACCTTTTCCTTTGGGAGGCCGAGGACCTGGGCGACGAGGTTCTGGCCGCTGCCGGGATTCTGCGAAGGCGCCCAGAGTTCCATCACCCCGTCCTTGAAATGAGCCGTGCAATTCTGCGGCTCGAGGTTCGAGTGGGAGATGAACGGGTAGCTGTATTCCGCCTCCACGACCTTGGCGGCACCGGCCAGAGCCGCGGTCACGTCCCCGTCCTGTCGCACGACGGTCGCGCCGGGCTTGGTGGACAGTTCCCGGGCCTGGGCCACGAAGCCGGACCAGCTCTGGTCCGCAACCTTGCCCTCGTCCCATGTGACCTTGAGCTGCTTGCGGGCGCTGAACGCCGCCCAGGTCGATTCCGCGACGATGGCGATGCCCGGCATCAGGCCGGTGAGGTTGGCCGTGCCCTCAATCACGAAGGCGTCCTTCACGCCGGGCAAAGCCTTGATCTGGTCGAGGTTGGCGCTGACGACCTTGCCGCCATACACCGGGCATTTTTCGTACACGGCGTAAAGCATGTCCGGCAGCTGCTGGTCGATGCCGAAGAGCGCCCGGCCCGTGACGATCTTCCGGTTGTCCACGCCGCCGATGCGTGTGCCGAGAATCCGGTAGTCCTTCGGGTCCTTCAGCTGCAGCGACTTCTCGTCGGGCGCCGGCAGCGTGGCGGCTTTGGCCACCAGTTCGCCGTAGCCCAGCCTGCGGCCGGAGCCGCGATGATGCACGGCGGCGTCGCGGGCGTCGCACTCGGTGACCGGCACCCCCCATGTCTGCGCGGCGGCCGCGACGAGCATCATGCGCGCGGCGGCGCCGACTTTGTGGAAGTCGCTGTAATTGTTCGGCGTCGAGGTGCTGCCGCCGGCGCTCTGGCCGCCGTAGATGGGATTAAGGTCGCCCTGCTGGATGACGACGTCCTGCCAGTTCACCTCGAGCTCCTCGGCGATGATCATGGGCAGGGAGGTTTTGACGCCCTGACCCATCTCGGGTTGCTTGGAGATGATCGTGATGACGCCGTTGGGCGTGATGCGGATGAAGGCGTTTGGGGTGAAGTCACCCGCGGCTGCGGGCGACTCCGCGCCGAACAGGGTCGGAGTCGATTTCAGGTAGAAGCCGAGGACAAGTCCACCGCCGGCAAGCGTGGAGGCCCGGATGAATTCACGGCGGGAAAAGGTGGGATTGGGCGGGCTCATTTGCCACCTCCCTTCCGGGTTGCCGCGGCGGCGTCTTTCACCGCGCGACGAATGCGCAGATACGTCGCACAGCGGCACAGGTTGCCCGCCATGGCGCCGTCGATCTCCTCGTCGGAGGGATCGGGGTTGCTCTTGAGCAGCGCGGCGGCCGTCATGATCTGACCGGCTTGGCAATAACCGCACTGGGGAACGTCGTGCTCGCACCACGCCTGCTGCAGCGGGTGGTTGCCGTCGGGCGCAAGGCCCTCGATCGTGGTGATTTCCTCGCCGCCGACGGCGGACACCGGCGTCTGGCAGGAGCGGACGGGTGCGCCGTTGAAATGCACGGTGCAGGCGCCGCACATGCCTATCCCGCAGCCGTATTTTGCGCCGACAAGATTGAGGCTGTCGCGCAAGACCCACAGCAGCGGTGTATCCGCCGCGACGTTCACCGGGCGGGACTGCCCGTTTACTTTCAGGGTATAGGCAGGCATGGAGAAGATGCTTCCAATGTTGGGAATTTCCCCGGCCGGGTCAAACTTCCATGTAGGGTGCCCGCTAAGTTGCCGGCTCAGCCCTTGCCGCGTTTCACCACCCAGTCGACGATGGCGCCGTCATTGTTTTCATTGCGCCAGACGAGACTGAGGAATTCCGCCGGATGGATGTCGTGCTGTTTGAAAAAGCGCCGGTCGCCGCCGCAGCTATACATGAGTGAGGCCGGCAACTCACCCCGGAGCTTGGCCTTGGTCTTCGGGATGATGCGCGGCAGCCATTCGATGCCCCGGATGGCGTCGGTCTTGGCCGGCAGCGAGGCTTCGTCGAGCACCTTGCCCGGGGGCTTGCCGCCCTGGACGTTCAGAAAGTAGTCGCGCCGAACCAGTTCGATGGCCAAGGCGCGGTCGTAGCCGGGTTCGCCGCCATTGTTGTGATCCTCGGCGTAATCGTAGAGGGCTTGGGCGGTGAGGCCGTTGGCGGCGAGAAAGGCGGTCTCGTCGGCGGTGAAATAGGTCCCGGCCCCGGTCCTGCCGGTGGCGTAGAGCTTGACGGCCTTGTCGTAGAGAGCGCGGAACCTGTCGGCGAAATCGTAATGTTTCATGCGATCCCCAACAAAGCCGGCTCCGCGCGAAACGCAACCGGCACCCGTTACGATCCGGCGGAGAAGACGAACCGTTGCTGGACGCGCACGGCTACCGGGGTGCCGTGGCGCGTGGGCGGAGCGAACCGCCACTGGCTGAGCGCTTCGACGGCGGCCTGGGCATAGGCCTCGTGGGTCGAGTCGAGGACGACCGGCATGCGCGGCTGGCCGGCCTCGTCGATATAGAAGTCGACCAGCACCGTGCCGGCGGGCAGCGGGACCTGTTTCGCCCGGTCGGGATGCCACGGGTTGACGGTCTGCACGGCCGTGATCGGGCGGTCGAGGTCCGGCAGCGCGCAGACGAGGGAAACCAATTGCGGCGGGGCGACCCTTTGCATGAAATAGTCGGGCAGTTCCATGGAGGAGAGCGAGACCACCCGGCCGGTGCTGTTGAAATAAAAACGCAGCTCGCGACGCGCGCCGACCGGCTCGCCCCGCCGCGTAGGCGGTTGATAGCGCCATTGCTTGAGGGCGGCGACAGCTTCGTCGGCAAAGGCCTTGTCGGAATAGCCGGCGACCAGCCAGTCCACCAGCTTGCCGTCGGCGTCGATGTCGACCACCACCCGCGCCTCGCCGTTCGAGACCGGTGAAAAAGCGAGCGCGGCGGGGAAGTGCGGGTCGACGGTCTGCTCGATGCGCAGGGGCGTGGAATCGGCCGCGAAGCCGGGGACGAGGATCGCAGCGAAAACCAGAACGAGGCGGAACCGGGTTTTCATGGCGGGGAGGTGTCTATGCACAGGATACTCCCTCCGCCGCTGGAAGCAAAGGACGATTTGCGCCCCGCGGCCGTCGATGCCGGCTCACCGGGTCGCCGGGCGCTGCTTCATGAAGGCGGCCAGGGTCACCGCCGAGAGGGGGTGGCCCTTCTTCCGCGCGATGGCGGTGTAGCGCTTCTTCAGCACGGGGTCCGCGAGCACCTTGCGGTGGAAATCGCCGGCCTGGCGGAAACGCTCCCGGTGCGCGCGCTGGGCCGGCGTGGGCTTGATCCGGTCCATCCGCGGGGCCCGGGTGACGACCACCCCATAGCTGTAATGCTTGAAGACGATCCCGTCCACGTTGCCGCGCAGGTGTTTCAGGGCTGGGTTGAGTTCGGCTTTGGCCATGGATTGGTTCGGGGAAGGTTCGGGTTACCTTCGTGTTACCTCCGTGTTGCCTTCTTACATCCTTACACCATCCCTACATCTTCCCCTCACCATTCCGTCACCCGGTAACGGGCGGGATACAAGGAGGGTGGTTGCGCGGTGCCGGGGGCGGCAGGGGGCCGGAGAATCAGGGTGCGGATGCATCGTTCCCGTCTGGCCCGACGAGACCGCCAGCAAGGACGAGGGTTCCCTCCGGGGCAATCCCGCAATCCTGGGACGTCGCCGTTGCTGGCTGCTGCCGCTCGCTTCGTCCTCAATAACGCTTGGCTGGTCCGACCCCGGCGGCCGTTTTATCCAAGCATCAGAGCCGGACCACCCGCACCTTTAAATCGCCAGCCGGCACATTATCCGCCAAACATCACGCCTAGCTTCCTGCATGAAAAGCGCACACATCAACATCCGCAGCCTGACCCCGTTTGGCCCCCCAAGACTAGAGACCCAGACTACCAGCCCGGCAGTAATGTGGGGACTATATGGTGTGTCTCTTTTAGTAAGAAATAATCTATGAAAGCTATAACCTACACAGCAATTGTGCTATCTTGCTTGGTCAGTTCGTTGTGCGCGGCGGAGTCTAAGGATATTGCGAACTATGCAGAGAAATATAGGCTGGTAAACACCGTTGCTGAGCGTCGCAGCCTATGTATCGAAATGATCGATAAAAAGGTGCTTAAATTCTGCACCTCGAAGGAAACCGTATACACTATCTTTGGGGCAGGCCCGTTTGGAGATGGCATTCAACGGGTGATGCGCAGAGGAGACAATAGACTAGTTATCCACTTTGATGATCCACCGCATAGAAGCGTTGCGCCATCGGACGCGAACGGCCCGGTCTCACCAAGCTGGCCGGGTTGGTATCTGAGCATTCGTTTCGACGATAAGGACCAGGTGAATACTTACTATATATCCGACTCCCCGGTGCTCATGTAACCTTTGAGGTTTACATGATCCGACGACACACAGGCGGCGGCAGTGAGCAATCGCTTACGCCGTCACCGTATCGAGTGAGCAGCTTTCGACGGGGTTTTCGCAGTTAGGGCGGGAGATGATGCCGGGGTAAGGGCTTACGCGAATACGCGAATAAGGGAGAGATAGGCGCGTCATCCTTACCGCGCCGCCCAGGCTCGGCGGGCAACGGCGGGTTGGGGACAACCCGCCCTACCGCCACACGAAGAATGCGAACGGGGAAGGGGTTCCATCGCGGCTTCGCGGCCTTCGCGCCTTCGTGCCTTCGTGCCTTCGTGCCTTCGTGCCTTCGTGTGCGATATATCCTAGACCGGAGGCACGGTGAAGTCGATCAGCCGCTTCTGGCGGTCGACCTTGTCCACGACGACAGACACCTTGTGGCCGAGCTCGAACTTGCGCTTGGTCTTGCGGCCGATGAAAGCCGTGCCGGCGCCGTTGAGGACATAAAAATCGTCTTTGAGCGAGGACACCGGCACCATGCCGAAGGCGCCGGCCTCGGCGACCTCGATGAAGAAACCGTGGTTGCGGACGTCGGTGATGATGGCGGTGAAGACGGTCTTCTTTTTCTTTTCCGCCTCGCGCTCGAAATACTCCATGAGCTTCAGCTTCTGCGAGTCGCGTTCGGCCTCGGTGCTGTTGATCTCGGTGAGGCTGAGATGCTCGGCGAGGTTGTCGATCTGCGCGATGCGGTAGCTGGCCGTCGGCTTGCCCTGGCTTTTGCCGAGGTAGGTGTCGAACACGCGGTGCACGACCAGGTCGGCGTAGCGGCGGATGGGCGACGTGAAGTGCGTGTAGTCGGTCTTGTTGAGGCCGTAGTGGCCGTCCGGCGTGGCGCGGTAGCAGGCCTTGCGCATGGAGCGGAGGAGCTGGGTGCGGAGGATGTAGCCCTGCGGATGATCCTTGAGGACGGCGAGCAGCTTCACGACCTCGGCGCGGTTGGCGAGATCGCCGGTCTTGATGCCGAAGGTGCCGAGGAACTGGCGGAGTTCGGCGAGTTTCTCCTCGTCGGGGTCGTCGTGCACGCGGTAGAGCGAGGGCAGGTGCTGGCTGCGGGTGAGGCGGGCGACCGCTTCGTTGGCCTGCAGCATGTATTCCTCGATGAGCTGGTGGCTCTCGTCGTTGTGGATGAGCTCGATGCGGTCGGCATAGCCCGCGGCGTCGACGAAGATCTTCGTCTCGGGCATGTCGAGGTCGAGGCTGCCGCCCTGCATGCGCTCGCGGCGGAGCTTGCTGCCGATGGTCCAGAGCTGGCGGACCCATTGCTGCAACTCGCCGAGTTCGTCGTCGGCCAGCTCGCTCAGGGCGCGACCGGTCGAGCCGGTCTGGTGCGCCGCGGGCAGGGGGAGCTTGCGGATCTTGTTGAGATCATCCTCGAACATCAGGGCGAAGGCCTGCTTGTAGGTCAGCCGCTTGCGGCTGCGGATGACGGTGTTGGCGAACTCGGTGCCCTTGAGGCGGCCGGCGGCGGCGAAGGTGAAGAGCACGGCCTTGGTCACGCGGTCCTGGGCCTCGACGAGCGAGCACAGGCCGTTGGAGAGTTTCTCGGGCAGCATCGGCACGACGGTGCCGACGAGGTAGGTGGAGTTGCCACGGTTCTGCGCCTCGCGGTCGAGGGCGGTGCCGGGCTTCACGTAGTAACTGACGTCGGCGATATGCACGCCGATGCGGATGTCGCCATTGTCGAGATATTCAATCGAGAGCGCGTCGTCGAAGTCCTTGGCGTCGTCGGGATCGATGGTGAATGTCGGGATCGCGCGGTAGTCGCGGCGGCCGGCCAGGTCGGCCGGACCCACGACCGCGGGCAGGGCGGCGGCCTCGCGGACGACCGCCTCGGGAAACGACGTCACCAGGTTGTATTTGTGGTAGATGGCGGCGAGCTCGGCGCGGGGCTCGAGCGCGCGACCGAGCTTCTCGATGATCACTCCGTCGGGGTTCAGGTGGCGTTCCTTCCACTCGTTGAGCTTCACGACGACCTTGTCGCCCACCGCCGGCGCCGGCTTCAACGGTGCCTTGGCCGGGTCCTGCACGATGATGTCGTGGCCGATGCGCGGGTCGTCGGAGGCGACGTAGAAGTAGTTGGGGCCGCGCTGGAGCGTGCCGGTGAGGGTGGCGCTGCCGCGCTCGATGATCTTGATGACCTTGCCGGCCTGTTCGCCCGGCTTGAGGAAGTGGGGGAAATCACGGTCCTTCGCCGAGCGGAGGCGCACGACGACCTTGTCGCCCTGCAACGCCACGCCGGTGTCCTCGGCCGCGACGAAGATGCCGGGCTTGCGCGGCTCGGTGACCTTGACCTCGGGGAACACCATGGCCGAGCCTTTCTGGCGGAAGTTGATCTTGCCGGTGACGAGGTCGGCCTCGCGCGGCACGCAGAGGCGGTCGCCCTTGATGACGACGAGGCGGCCGGACTGGACGAGCTCGGCGACCTGCTGGTTGAATTTGCGGCGATCCTTGGGATTGAGACGCCACTCCTTGGCGATGGCGTCGGCGGGGGCCGGGACATAGCCGCGGCGGTTGAGATGGGCCAAAAGGCGGTCGGAATAACTCATAATGGAGACACTAGCGGCTGCCAATGGGCAGGGAACCGGGCCTCGTCCTTCGCCAAGGCTATGGACGACACAGCGGGATTTTCTAGTGGCACCGTGTGTCAGGGTCCGTAGTGTTGCAACATGCGAATTGCCCACGCTGCCAGCGAACTGTTTCCTTATCTCAAGACTGGCGGGCTGGCGGATGCGGTGGCGGCGCTGACGGGCACCCTGGCGGACCGAGGCCATGAGCTGGCCGTCTTCATGCCCGGCTACCGCTCGGTGCTCGATGGCCCGCACGTCGCGGGCCTCAAGCCCAGCCACAAGCTCAAGATCGAGATGGGCGACCTCTTCCTGGCGGGCGACGTCTACACCCTGACCCCGCGGCCCGGCCTCACGCTTTACCTGATCTGCCGCGAGGAATTCTTCGACCGCAAGCGGCCCTATTGGACCGGCGAGCGCGATTATGACGACAACGACGCGCGTTTCATCTTTTTCCAGAAGGCCGTCGTCGAGCTCCTGCGCCTGACCGACTTCAAGGCCGACATCGTGCATTGCCACGACTGGCAGACCGGCCTGCTGCCGGTCTTCCTGCGCGAGGCCGAGCGCCGCTATTCGGTGACCCTCGCGCTCAAGACTGTGTTCACGATCCACAACATCGCCTACCAGGGCGTGTTCCCGCGGAAATCCTACGCGCTGACCAACCTGCCCGAGGACCTGCTGACGATCGACGGCCTCGAATACTACGACCAGATGTGCATGCTCAAGGCCGGCATCGTCTATGCCGACAAGGTCACGACCGTCAGCGCCCAGTATGCGAAGGAAATCCAGACCCCGGAGTTCGGCAACGGCATGGACGGTGTCATCGGCACGCGCCTCGACGACCTGCACGGCCTGCTCAACGGCATCGACACGGCGGTCTGGAATCCGGCGACCGACAAGAGCCTGCCCGCGCGCTACAGCGTTGCCGATCTGACGGGCAAGGCGAAGTGCCGCGCCAAGCTGCTGAGGGAGTTCGGCTGGAGCGCGACCTTCAAGGGGCCGGTCTTCGGCATGGTCTGCCGGTTCACGCCGGCGAAGGGCCTCGACCTCGTGCTCGGCGCGAAGGATTTTTTTGCCCGGGAAAACTGCCGGCTCGTCATCCTCGGCAGCGGCGAGAAAAAATACGAGGAACTGCTCGCAGACTTTGCCCGGGCGCATTCCGCCAAGGTGGGGCTCTGCGTGCGGCACGACGAGGCGATGAGCCACCTCGTGGAGGCCGGCTCGGACTTCTTCGTCATGCCCTCGCTGTTCGAACCCTGCGGCCTCAACCAGATGTATAGCCAGGCCTACGGCACCGTGCCGCTGGTCAGCAATGTCGGCGGACTGGTCGACACCGTGACCGATATCGACACGGCTCCGGACAGCGGCACGGGGATCATGGTCGCGCCCAAGCAGGAGGAATTTGATGCCGGCCTGAAACGGGCGCTGGCGCTGTTCGCCGACAAGCCCCGCTACGCCGCCGTCCAGCACCGGGCCATGCAGAAGGATTTCTCGTGGACGCAGGCCGTCGTCGCCTACGAGCAGCTTTATACCGAGGCGCTCTGAGCCGCGGGTGGCGGGCGGAGAGATGATCAGGCATCGGGCGAGCCGGTTCGCAACCATCTGCGGGAGATACAGAAGCGGATATTGAGGCGTTGGCTGGAAGATGGCACAGTCAAGCCTGCCCGGCCGTGAAGAAATCCGAAATCGGGGCTTTTCAAACGGAGTCTGAAAAGTATGGTGGGCCGCTTATATGCAGAGAACATTCGTCATTTTTAAGCCGGACTGCATGGCCCAGCGCCATGTGGGCAACGTGCTGAACCGCTTCGAGAGCGCCGGTTTCACCGTCGTGGGCTGCAAGATGATGCGCCTGACGCCCGCCAAGCTGCGCGAGCACTATGCGCACGTGGCCGACAAGCCCTTTTACCCGGAGATCGAGGCCTTCATGAGCTCGCGCCCGGTCATCGCCATGGCCCTCGAAGGCGACGGCATCGTCCAGAAGGTCCGCGACCTGCTCGGGCCCACGGATTCCCGCAAGGCGCCGAAAGGCACGATCCGCGGCGACTTCGGCACCGAGATGATGAAGAACGTCGTCCATGCCTCCGACAGCGACGAGAACGCCAAGGCCGAGCTGGCGCGCTTCTTCGAGCCCGGGGAGCTGTTCAACGTCTGATGGGAAAGCTGGAAAACAGGAACCGACCCGGTCTTGACGCGGTTCCCTTTCCTGCATTCCTGAGTTCCGCATCGTTCTTTCTGACATTCCAGTTTGCGCACTTGACGGGCCGCCGCCGGGTGCTTGTTTGTTCCTTCGATTTTCCGCCCCTATCGTCTAGCGGCTAGGACAGGAGATTCTCATTCTTCAAACCCGGGTTCGATTCCCGGTGGGGGCACCAGTTCAAGCCGGAAAACCCGGCAGAAAATACTAAGGCCCAGCCGCACGCTGGGCCTTATGCTTTGAGGGAGGCGATTGCCTCGCACCCTCTCGTTCATTCCCGCTCAGGGAACGGCCTGTTTTCGGTCACTTCTTGTCGTATTCCAAGGCAAGCTTCAGTTGCGCCATGGCCTTGTCGCAGTCAGCCAGGGCCTGCGCGCGGTGGCCCCCGAAATCGTGATCGGCCGCCTTCAGCTCCTCCTTGGCTTTTTCCAGTGCGCGAATCGCCGCCCGGATGGCCGGATGGCGTTCGTGGTGCGGCGCCGTGAACGATTGGGCCGGTGCGGTTGACGTTGGCGGGGTGGTCTGGGCAAGGGCGGGCGTGATGGTGAAAGCCAGCGCCGCGCCGGCCGCGATCATGGGGATGAGGTATTTTTTCATGGAGTTATTTTTGTTACGGAGGCTGATTTCTAAGTGAGGCCAAGGCTTTTTTCCAGCCGGATTAGCACTACTCGTTACGTCAGAAACACACCCTGGCGCTGCGCGCCACCCCCTCCAGAGGGGATCCAATCACCGGCGGTGTTGCCCATGGATCGGTGCCGTGGTTCAGGTTAGTGAAGATTAGCGTGGATTTAGCGGTCACCTCTGCTGGCTCTTACCTCCTTACTTCGTCCCATATAGCCCTCCCTTGCATCCTAAGGCATCCTTCGTGGATACTTACTGCATCTTAGGGCTATCCTTGCGCTTTGTTGGCGCTATCCTTGCTGGTGCCTTCACAGTCCTCGGCTGCTGGCTGGCTGAAGGTATCGGCGCGCGAGCCTGTTTCGTCAGCGCCACCGGATGAAGGTTCCACCGGCTTCTGCCGGGATACATTGAGGCCCCGCTCCGTGAGAACCCTGGCCATGACATGATGATTGTTTAATCGTGGCGCAGCGCAACGAGGGGATCGACCTTGGCGGCGCGACGGGCAGGCAGCCAGCTGGCCAGCAGACCCACGGCAAGGAGCGTGGCCGCCACGCTGCTGAAAATCAGCGGATCGTTGGGTTCTACATTGTAGAGCAACGCGGCGATATAGCGGCTCAGAAGCCATGCCCCAACCAAACCCAGCAACAGCCCCGTCGCGGCCTTGTTCACTCCTTGCTTAAGGATCAGGCGAAGGATTTCCCCCGGGGTAGCGCCGATCGCTGCGCGGATACCGATCTCCTTCGTACGCTGGGTGACGTCGTAGGCGAGCATGCCATAGAGGCCCACCGCCGCGAGCAGCATAGAAATGCCCGCGAAAGCGCTCAGCAGGCAAAGGATCCCGCGGCGGTTTGCGGCCGCATCGTCGAGTCGCATTTGCATCGTCTGGGCCTGGTAGATCGGCAAGTCAGGGTCGACCGCGCGCAACTGCGCCCGGATCTGTGGCAGTATCTCCGCAAACGGACGTGTCGTCCGCAGCTCGACGGAGAGGCCCGTGCGGGAGACCGGCAGGGCCGTGTAGACATAGGGTTCAACGTTGAGCTTTTCCAGGCCGCTGACCTTGGCGACCTCGGCGACACCGATGATCAGCGGGGCGTTCTCGGGTTTGGTCGCAGGCGGGGTGGCCAGCGTCTGGCCGACTGCGCTTTGGCCTGGGAAATACCGTTCAGCAAACTTTCGATCGACGATCAGCACGGTCCGCGCGCCCGGCCGCAGATCGTCCGTGGTGAAGTGGCGCCCATCGAGCAACCGGATGCCCATGGTCGGCAGGTATTCCGGAGAGACCGGGAAAACGATCGCAGTCGGGAAGCTGGCGGCTTGTGCCTGGGTCATGCCGCGCAGCGGCAGGGGCACGGGGTGGTTCTCCGCGAAACCTGGCAGAGAACTCGAGTAGGCCACGGATGCAACGCCGGGAATTTCGCGCATCTTTTCCAGGATACGGTTCTGCAGATCCTGCAGTTTGGCGACGTCGTTAAACCCGGAATTGTAGGCGACGCGGACATGAATGACTTGGGCCGCGTCGAAACCCGCATCGATCTGCATCACTTTCGAGAAACTTCGCAACAGCAGGCCGGCACCCACAAGCAGGACGAGCGCGAGGGCGAGTTGAGCACTGACCAGAACGCCATTGATCGTCCGCATGCCACGGCTGCTCGACCCGCGAGCCCCGTTCTGGATCGAGGCGAGGAAGTTCCGCGATCGCCAGAGGCGCATGACCGGCAGCAGTCCCGTCAGGAGCGCGACCACGAAGGATCCCACCAGAGTCAGGCCGAGCAGGTTCGCATCGAGCCCCACCGGCGGAATCCCGTAGATGATCTTATCCGTGTAGGTGTTGATCAGCCGCAGACTGAGGCCCGTCAGCCCGAGCCCCAGAACGGTGCCGAGGCTGGCGAGCAGTACGGTCTCGGCGAATAACTGCCGGGCCAGGGCCGCGCGGCTCCCGCCCAGGGCCTGCCGCACTGCCAGTTCTGTCTGGCGCGCGATCGCGCGCGCAAGCATCAGGCTCGCAACGTTGACGCAGCCCAGTAACAGGACAAGCAGCGCGCCGATTTGCAAAAGCAACAGGCCATTGCGGATCGGTTCGGTTTGCTCTGCGCGCAATTGCCGCAGCGCCATGCGGTGGCCGCCGCTGGCGAGAAACTCACGCAATCCGGGATCCGCCACCTGCTCGCGATAGCGGTCTTCCAGCAACTGCAGCTGCGCTAGGGCCGTTCCGGGTGCCACGCCGGGTTTCAGACGCGCATACGCGTCACCCACGCCCTGCAGACGCTGTTGCGGTAGCAGCGTCTGCTTGGGATCGATTTCGAAGGGCTTCATCAGGACTGGCGCGATGCTGAGCTCCTCGAACCGGCGCGGCAGGACCCCGATCACGGTGAACATGCGGCCCGTCAGTTTCACTTCGCGGCCAAGAATGGCGGGGTCGCGCCGGAACTGTTTCTCCCAAAACGACTCGGTCAGGACAATGACGTTGTCCCGCCCCAGAACGCATTCGTCCTCAGTGAAGAAACGTCCGAGCAGCGGCTGCAGACCGAGGGTGCGGAAGTAGTCCGCCGAGACGCGCATTCCAACGTAGCGCTCCATGCCTGCTGTTTCCTCGATGTTGAACATCCAGCCGGTCCACAGGCCAAAGCTGGCGAACAGGTCCGCGTTGGCGCGATAATCGAGGTACTGGGCGTATCCGAGCTGCTGGCGTTGCTGGCCCTGTTTGGGCCGGGTGTTATAGACGTCGACGAGGCGGCCCGCGTCGGGAAAGGGCAGCGGTTTCAACACCAGCCCGTAAAGCGCGGAAAGAACCGCCGTGTTCGCCCAGATGCACAGTCCCAAGGTGACGACGATGGCTCCGCTGAACGCCGGCGAGCGCCGCAGCGAGCGCGCGGAGAAGCGGAGATCCCGCCAAAGATGTTCTAGCCAGATCAAGCTCCAGCTTTCGCGCGCCTGTTCCTGTATGCCGGCGATGTTGCCGAATTGACGGAGCGCTGCGTACCGGGCGTCGTCCGGCGACATGCCCGCCGCGACGTGTCGCGCGGTCAGTTCATCGAGATGGTCTTGCAATTCATTTTTGAGAATTTTCTCCCGTTGGCTTCGCCGCCACCACGAGCTGAGTTTGAACCAGAGTTGCATCGAGGAAAGGCGGGGCGGCGGTGGCGCGAGCAAAAGGCATCAGGCCTTTTCGAGGACGAGATTGATCGCGGCGGTCACGCGTGCCCAGTGCTCCGTCTCTGCTTCCAGTTGTCTCCGCCCCGCCGCCGTCAGCCGGTAGAAACGTGCCTTGCGGTTGGTCTCAGAGAGACCTTCCTCGGCCTTCAACCAACCCTGCGCTTCCAGGCGATAGAGGGCAGGGTAGAGCGAGCCCTGTTCAACCCTCAGCACGTCAGTGGACATCTGCTGGATGCGATCGGCGATGGCCAGCCCATGTCGCGGTCCATTCTGCAGCGTTCGCAGCACGAGCATATCCAGGGTCCCGTACACTAGGTCCGGTTTTTCCTTTGGCATAAAATATGACGCCTAGACCTTCTAGGCGAAACAGGGAAATCCTTGTTCACCTAGACTGTCAAGGTGGAATCTATCTGGACAAAGCGACAGAAACCCAATGGTCCTGCGGTCAGGTTCAAAACATGGGGTTTCAATAGAAAACGTTCCGATCGAGGCTTCGGTATTGGATCGCCTCGAGCAGGTGCGGCTGCCCGATGCGCTCCGCGCCGGCCAGGTCCGCGATCGTGCGCGCCACCTTCAGGATGCGGTCGTAGGCACGGGCGGACAGCGCCAGTTGCTCCATGGCCTGCTGGAGCAGGTCGCCGAGCGCCGCGTCGAGGGCGCAGAATTTTTTGAGCTGCGAAGCGGGCATGCGGGAATTGGCGGTGAGTTTCGTGCCGCGGAACCGTACCAACTGCACCTGCCGTGCTTGTTCGACGCGCTCCCGGATCGAGGACGACGACTCGCCGGCCCGCTCACTGCGGAGTTCGGTGATCGAAAGGGCCGGAGCCTCGACATGCAGGTCGATGCGATCGAGCAGGGGACCGCTGATGCGCGCCCGGTAGCGCTGCACCTGGGCCGGCGAGCAACGGCACTCGTGCTTGGCGTCCCCCAGGTAGCCGCAGGGACAGGGGTTCATGGCGGCCACGAGCATGAAGTGGCAGGGCAGGGTGATCTTGCCGGCGCTGCGCGAGATGGTCACGTGGCCGTCCTCGAGCGGTTGGCGCAGAACCTCGAGGGCCGAGCGCTTGAACTCCGGCAATTCGTCCAGGAAAAGCACGCCGTGATGCGCGAGGGAGATTTCCCCCGGGCCGGGAATCGCGCCGCCGCCGAGCAGGCCGACGTCGGAAATGGTGTGATGCGGCGCGCGGGCCGGGCGTTGCAGGAAATGCAGGCCGTCCTGCATGGTCTGGCCGGCGGCGGAGTGGATGCGCAGGATGTCGAGGTATTCGTCGAGCGTCGGTTGTGGCATGATGCCGGGAATGCGCTTGGCGATCATGGATTTTCCGGAACCGGGCGGCCCGATCATGATGAGGTTGTGGCCGCCGGCGACGGCGACCTCGACGGCGCGGCGGACCGCGTGCTGGCCCTTGATGTCGGCGAAATCCGGCTCGTGATCGCCGCGGGCGGGAACGGTGGCCGCGTGCGGGGCGGCGAGCGGGGTGAGCTTGAGCTGGCCGGCGAGGAAACGTGTCGCCTGGTCGAGCGAAGTGATCTCGTAGACCTGCAGGCCCTCGACGAGCGCCGCCTCCTGCGCGGCCCCCGGTGGCAGCAGGGCGGACCGCCGCCGCGACTCGCGCGCCAGCACGGCCATCGCGAGGCCGCCCTTGATGGGGCGCGTGGCGCCGGACAGGCTGAGTTCGCCGGCGATGAGATAGTCGCCGAGCCGTTCGCACACCAGCTGGCCGGTGGCGACGAGGATGCCGAGTGCGATGGGCAGGTCGTAGATGGCGCCCTCCTTGCGCAGGTCGCCCGGCGCGAGGTTGATGGTCGTGCGCGTGCGGGGCATGCGCAGGCCGGAGTTGCTGAGCGCGGAAAAGACCCGGTCCTCGGATTCCTTGACCGCGGCGTCGGGCAGGCCGACGAGGATCAGGTTGGGCACGCCGGTCTCGCCGGTGTTGACCTCGACCGACACGGGCACGGCATCAATGCCCAGCAGCGCGGCTGAGCCGATAGTGGCTAACATGAGACAGGTGGCGGGAAGCGAAGGGTGGGATTTAGCCCGTCCCTGCCTGCAGACGGCGTTGTAATTCCGCCAGATTGGCCTCAACGGCCTGCAGATAAGGATTGGGTTGGCCCGCTGTCGTCAAATAGCGATGCACGCCGCCCGCCTCGAAGTCGAGCATAGGGCGCACATACTTGGTCCAGAAATCGGTGCTTTTCTCCAGCAGCTGCCGGAGGCTGTGGTAGGGCCGCTTCTCGGGCGGCACCTGCTCGAAATCGAAGGCCTCCACGAACTCCTTGTACAGGGCCGGGAGTTTTTCCAGGTAGTCCGCCGCGCTCATCTGGGCGAGGTAGTCGGCGGTCACCAGGAGGAAGGCCATCTGCCGGGCCTCGTCGCGGTGGAAGGAAACCTGGCTGATCTTGCTGCGCGGTCCGGTGCAGATGATGGCGGCACAGATGTCCTCGATCTCCGAGGCGGTCACACCCATGCGCGGCAGGTATTCCCGGGAAAAGTCGCAGCTGCGGCGCTCGTGGACAAAGGTGTATTTCGCGCCGGTGCCCCCGACATCATCGCTTTTCTTCAGGTAGCCGCTGTCGTGGAGCAGCACGGCCATGATGGCCAGCTCCCAGTCGCGCGCGCGCAGCACGGGCTTGTCAAAGGTCCGGCTGCGGCCTTGCAACAGGTGCATGAGGCACACGGTGGCCTGCATGGTGTGCTCAAAGCTGTGATACTGCATGTCGATGGCCCGGTATCCGGCGTAGTGGCCCTCGAACATCCCCGTCACATCCTCGAACAAGCGCGCGAGCAGGGGAAAGCTGGCCTCGGCCCCGATGCCCGCAAAAGCCGCCTGCACGGCCTTGAGCACCGCGGCCGGGTGCTTGGTATCGACTGCGTGGGGAGGAACCATGCGACAGCACAGGAGATAGGGGTTGCCCCCCATACGCAGCAAGCCCATATAGTCCGCTCTCGAGAAATGGTTAACAGCACCAACTTGATGGTCGGCCTGACCGGCGGCATGGGATGTGGCAAGTCGACCGCGGCGGCCCGGTTCGCCGAGCGGGGTTTCCGCCGGCTGGACGCCGACCAGGTCGTCCGGGACGAATTGCTGCCCAGCCCCGAGGTGGCCGCCGCCATCCGGGACCGGCTGGGGCCCTCGATGCTGGCCGCCGACGGCAGCGTGCGCCGCGACCGGGTGGCCGGGAAGGTTTTCAAGGACCCGGCGGCCCTCGCCTGGCTGGAGGAACTGTTGCATCCGCGCCTGCTGGAACGCTGGCGCGGGATGGTCGCCGCGAGCCCGGGCACGGCCTTCATTGTCGAGGTTCCGCTGTTGTTTGAGAAGGGTTTGGAAAATTGGTTTGATTTCACCGTCTGCGTCACCACAGACTCCGAATCGCAATTGAGGCGGCTGGAACAGCGAGGCATCCCCCGGGACCAAGCCCGCGAGCGTATCTCCCAGCAACTGCCACTGGCCCGCAAGTGCGAGTTGGCAGACCACGTTCTCCTGAATGACGGTACCCCCGAATTTCTCCGTGAACAGGTCGACGCGCTGGCAGACCGCCTCTTGAACTCCCAACCCGACCGGCCCGCAGGCCGCATTCATGTCAGTCCCCCCTAAATCCGACGAAGATTCCAGCGCCGCCAGTGATTCGGCCACCACCAAGAAGCCCGCGCGCTCCCGCCTGATCCGGGGCGGCAAGAAAACCCCCAAGGTGGTCACCAAAGAGATCGACTTTCACGAGGCCCCGTCGGCTCCCGCACCCGAGCCGGTCCGCGCTCCGGCGCCGGAACCCGTGCGCGAAGCGCCGCCCCAGGCCGAATCAGCGCCCGCCGATCATGGTGACTACGGCGGCGACCAGGGTCAACCGCAAGCCCAGCACGACGGCGGCGGTCAGCAGCAGGAAGGTGGCAATGGCGGCCAGCACCAGCAAGGTGGGGGCGGCGGAAAATGGGGCCGGCGTCACCGCGGTAATAAGTTTCGCGGCGGTGGAGGCGGAAAGTGGGGTGGCGGCAACCAGAATTTCCAAGGCCCGAAGCATCCGCCGCAACCCGCGCCACCGAAGGAAGTCGTCCACTACGGCGACCTCCCTGATCCCGCGCGCTTCCAGAGCCTCGAGGCCCTCGAGCAGCTCGCCGACGAGATCGCCAGGAGCAAGACCGACCCGGTCTGGTTGAACGAACTCTTCGCGCTGAACCTCGCCGAGCTCACCGCCTTCGCCAAGAAACTCGAGGTGAAGTTCGAGGGCGCGCCGAACCGCCGCCAGCTCATCACGCAGATTTTCGCCACGATCGCCGAGCAGAAGATCCCGCTCTACGACCGCGGCTACCTGGATCTGACCGATCGCGGCCTCTGGTTTGTCGTGCACGACGACGTGAACTACCGGCTCTACCCGGAGGACGCCTTCTTGCCGGAGATCTTCGTCAAGCACTTCGGGCTCAAGCGCGGCCACGCGGTCGAGGTCCAGCTGCAGCCCCCGCAGGGCAACGACCGCTGCCCGGCCGTGGTGGCCGTCCGCAAGGTCATGGGCGGCAAGCCGGGTGAGATCTCCAAGATCCCGCCGTTCGAGGAACTGGTGCCGTATTATCCGCTCAAGCGCATCCTGCTCGAGGTGCCGGAGAAAAAGGACGTCTCCATGCGCATGGTCGACATCATCACGCCCATTGGCTTCGGCCAGCGCGGCCTGATTGTCGCCCCGCCGCGCACCGGCAAGACGATCCTCATGCAGAACATGGCGAACTCCATCGCCGAGAACTCGCCCGACGCGAAACTCATCATCCTGCTCGTGGACGAGCGCCCCGAGGAGGTCACCGACTTCAAACGCCATTGCAAGGGCGAGGTCGTCAGCTCGACCTTCGACGAGGCGCCGGAGAGCCACGTGCACTGCGCCGAGATGGTGATCGAGAAAGCCCGCCGGCTCGTCGAGCAGGGCGAGCACGTCGTCATCCTGCTCGATTCCATCACCCGCCTGGCCCGCGCCTACAACGCGCTGGCCTCGAACAGCGGCAAGATCATGTCCGGCGGCCTCGAGGCCAACGCGCTGCAGAAGCCCAAGCGCTTCTTCGGCTCGGCCCGCAACATCGAGGGCGGCGGCAGCCTGACCATCATCGGCACGGCGCTGGTCGACACCGGCAGCCGCATGGACGAGATCATTTTTGAGGAATTCAAGGGCACCGGCAACATGGAGCTCCACCTCGACCGCGACCTCGTCAACAAGCGCATCTTCCCCGCGCTCAACATCGACAAGAGCGGCACCCGCAAGGAGGAGCTCATCTACCACCCCGACGAGCTCATCAAAATCTACTCGCTGCGCCGCGCCATGCAGGGCGTGCCGGCGGCCGACTCGATGGACATGCTCATCCAGCGGCTCAAAAAGACCAAGACCAACACCGAGTTCCTGCTGAGCCTCAACCGCTGAGCCCGCGGACGCGGGACCGGCTCACTTTCCTGTGACCACCGCCGACGACTACGCTGTGCAAATCGCCCTCAAACGGGGCCTGGTCACGGCTGGCCAGCTGGAAGCGGCCCAACGCAAGGCGGCGGACCACCCCGCCCTTACGAGCGCCGCGCCGGGCGTGCTGGACATTTTGTTGACGGACGCCGCGCTCGACCAGGCGGCACTCGGGCGCGCGGTGGCGGATGAATTCGGCATGCCCTGGGTCACGCTGGCCGGGATGCCGATCTCCCCGGCGGTGCTCGCCACCCTGCCGCGCTCGTTTGTGGTGGAACACACCGTCATCCCCTTTGCCCGGGAGGGTGGGGTGCTGCGTGTCGCCGTGGCGGACCCCATCGCGGTCGATGTCATCGACAGCCTGGCCTACCTGGCCGGCACCGTGGTTCAACCGGTCCTGGCCTCCGTGGCGGATGTCCGGCAGGCCATCACCCGGTATTACAGCGGGGAGGTGGCCGACCTCGATGCTGCCTCGGGCAATGAACCTGCCGCTGCAGTCGCGGTGGCGAGCGGCGAGGAGGGACAGGCGAGTGACCACGACGCACCGATCATCAAGCTCGTGCACACCCTCATCGCCGAGGCCATTCGCCGGCGTGCATCCGACATCCATCTCGAGCCCCTCGAGCGGCGGTTCCGCGTGCGTTACCGCATCGACGGCGTGCTGCTGGAGGCGGACGCGCCACCCAAGCGCCTGCAACTCGCCGTCATCTCGCGCCTGAAGATCATGGCGAACATCAGCATCGCCGAAAAGCGTGTGCCGCAGGACGGTCGCATCCAGGTCAACCTCGGCGGCCGCACATTGGACCTGCGCGTGTCCTCGCTGCCCACGGCCCACGGCGAGAGCATCGTGATGCGCATCCTCGACAAGGAGGGCCTGAAGCTCGGCATGCCGGAGCTCGGCTTTCTGCCGGACGACCAGGGGGAGTTCGAGCAGCTCATCGCCTCGCCCGACGGCATCATGCTCGTCACCGGACCCACCGGCTCCGGCAAGACCACCACGCTCTACGCCTCGCTGCACCACCTGAACCAGCCCGACCGCAAGATCATCACGGTCGAGGAGCCGGTGGAATACCAACTCTCCGGCATCAACCAGGTGCCCGTCAACGCGGCCATCGGCATGACCTTCGCTGCCGCGCTGCGCGCCATGTTGCGCCAGGCGCCCAATATCGTCATGGTCGGCGAAATCCGCGACCTGGAGACGGCCGAGATCGCCATCAACGCCTCGCTGACAGGCCACCTGGTGTTCAGCACCCTGCACACCAACGACGCCCCGTCCGCCGTCACGCGCCTGATCGACATTGGCGCCAAGCCCTTCCTCGTGGCCGCCGCATTGCGCTCGGTCATGGCGCAGCGGCTGGTGCGTCGCATCTGCGCGGCCTGCAAGCGCCCTTACACGCCCGCGGCGCACGAACTGCACGCCTTGGGGCTGAAGCCCGGCCGGCTGGAGGGCGCGACTTTCGCCCACGGCGCCGGTTGCGCTGCCTGCCACGGCACCGGCTACCAGGGCCGGATGGGGATCTTTGAGATCTTCCGCGTGCATGACGGCATCCGCGCCATGATTTACGACAATGTAACGGCCGCCCGCCTGCGGGCGCAGGCCCGGCAGGACGGCATGCGCACCATGCGGGAGGACGGGGTGCGCAAAGTCCTTGCCGGCCTCACGACAATCGAGGAGGTTGTGACCGTCACCGTTGGCGACCCGCTTTAACCCTACCACCGCATGAGCTACGAAATGAATGACCTCCTGGAGCTGGTCGTGGACCAGAAGAGCTCCGATCTCCACCTGCAGGTCGGCGTCCCGCCCTGCCTGCGCCTCCGCGGCAGCATGACCCCGATCGACGGCCCCGAGCTGCGCCCCGAGGACACGGAGCAGTTGATGCTCTCCATCACGCCGGACAACCACATCCAGAACGTGAAGCTCAACGGCGGCACCGACTTCGGCTTCGCCTTCGGTGACAAGGCCCGCTTCCGCGTGTCCGTGCTCAAGGCCAAGGGCAACTACGGCATGGTGCTCCGGCAGATCCCCAACCAGCTCTTCGACCTCCGCACCATCGGCATGCCCGACAAGATCAAGGAGCTGCTCTACCGCCAGCGCGGCCTCTTCCTCGTCACCGGCCCGACCGGCTCCGGCAAGTCCACCACGCTCGCCTCGATGATGAATTACATCAACGAGAACCGCGACGGCCACATCATCACGATCGAGGACCCGATCGAGTATTATCACCCGCACAAGAAGTGCGTCGTCACCCAGCGCGAGGTCGGCTCCGACGTGCCGAGCTTCGCCGAGGCCATCAAGCGCGCCCTGCGCCAGGACCCCGACGTCATCCTCGTGGGTGAATTGCGCGACCTGGAGACCATCGAGGCCGCCATCTCGGCCGCCGAGACGGGTCACTTGGTGTTCGGCACGCTGCACACCAACAGCGCCGCCAAGACCGTGGACCGCATCGTGGACGCCTTCCCGGCCAACATGAAGGAGATGATCCGCATGCAGCTCTCCACCTCGATCATCGCCGTCATCTCCCAGTCGCTCTGCAAGAAGAAGACCGGCGGCCGCATCGCGGCCTACGAGATCATGGTCAACACCTCGTCCATCGCCTCGCTCATCCGCGACAACAAGACCTTCCGCATCCCGTCGGACATTCAGACGGGCGCCAACCTCGGCATGATCACGCTCGACACCCACCTGATGAGCCTGGTCAACCGCGAGCTCATCGAGCCCGACGAGGCGCTCGAGAAGTCGCAGGACCCGGTCGTCATGAAGGAGAAGCTCACCTCCATGGGCTTCAAGCTGCGCGAGCTCTAATCCTCCGTTCCGCCGCCCGGCCGGACTTCTTCATGTTCGAAGGACACGACCAGGCGGTTTTCGATCTGCTCGCCGAGCGCCGGCTCGTCGAGCCCGCTTCGCTCCAGGCCGCCTTTGACGAGCACCGCGCCACGGGCAAGCCGCTCGCCCGGATGCTGCTCGACCTCGGCCTGCTCGATAAATCCGCACTGCTTCACGCCGTGGCCGACCACATCGGCTGTGACTACGCGGGGGACCTGCCGGCCACGCTGCCGGGCGATGCGCTCGCCCTGGTCGAGGGCGGCATGGCCCGCACCTACGGCGTGGCGCCGATTGCTTCCGACGGATTCTCCATCTCGGTGGCCGCGGTCGATCCCTTCAATCCCAACCTGGTCAACGACCTGACCTTCGCCCTCGAACGCGATGTGCGCATCAGCGTCGCCGATCCCGAGCGCGTATCGCTGCTCATCCGGCAGCATTACGGCGAGGAGGAGATCTCGCTGGATGCGGCGCTCGGCGACCTGCAGGCCCAGGTGGGCGATACCGGCGACGAAGCGCTGACCGAGGCCGACATCGAGCAGATGGCCGGGCAGACGCCCATCATCCGCTTCGTCAACCTCGTGCTCGCGCAGGCCATCCGCGACAAGGCATCGGACATCCATTTCGAACCCTTCGAGCACGATTTCAAGATCCGCTACCGGATCGACGGAGCGCTCTACGAGATGGCGCCGCCGCCCAAGAACCTTGCGCGGCCCATCATCTCGCGCCTCAAGGTGCTCGCGAACCTGAACATCGCCGAGCGCCGCCTGCCGCAAGACGGCCGCATCAAACTCAACCTCGGCGGCCGCGCGGTGGACCTGCGCGTCTCCACGCTGCCGACGCAGTTCGGCGAGAGCGTCGTGCTGCGCGTCCTGGACCAGACTTCCGTCCAGCTCGAGCTCCGCCAGCTCGGCCTGCCGGACGCGATCCGCATCGGTGTCGAGGAGGTCATCCGCCGGCCTAACGGCATTTTCCTCGTCACCGGCCCGACGGGTTCGGGCAAGACCACCACGCTCTACAGCTGTCTCAAGACACTCAACACCGCCGATTCCAAGCTTCTCACGGTCGAAGACCCGGTCGAATACGAGATCGACGGCGTGATGCAGGTGCCCGTGAACCTGGCCGCCGGCCTGACCTTTGCCCGCGCGCTGCGGACTTTTCTCCGGCAGGATCCCGACATCGTCATGGTCGGCGAGATCCGCGACCTGGAGACGGCGCAGATCGCCATCCAGGCCTCGCTCACCGGCCACCTCGTGCTCAGTACGCTGCACACGAACGACGCCCCGTCCGCTGTCACCCGACTGGCGGACATGGGCATCGAGCCCTTCCTGCTCGCCTCGACCCTCGAGGCCGTGCTCGCCCAGCGGCTGGTGCGACGGCTTTGTCCAGCCTGTCGCTCCGCCTACACGCCGGATGAATCCCTGCTGCGGCAGCTCGGCCTGAATCCGTCGGAATCATCCCGGCGCGAGTTCTACCGTAGTGTCGGTTGCGTTTCTTGTAACCTATTAGGTTACAAAGGCCGGCTCGGTCTCTTCGAGTATTTGCCGATGACCGATGCATTGCGCGAGCTGGTGGGGCAGGGCGTGTCCCTGGTGCAACTCCGACAGAAGGCGGTGGCGCAGGGCATGACCTCGTTGCGCGACGCCGGCCTCGCCGCCATTCTGGCCGGCGAGACGACGATTGAAGAGGTGGTCAAATACACCTGAACCGCGCGGCAAGTGACAAGTATGAAGCATCAAGTAACAAATCCCGTGGAGTCTTTCTTGGCACTTGTTACCTGTCCCTTGATCCTTCCTCTCTGATGCCCCGGTTTTCCTACATCGCCCTCGATGTGCGCGGCGCGGAGAAATCCGGACTGCTGGATGCCCCCGACGTGAAACAGGTGGCGGCCATTCTCAAAGGCCAGGGCCTGTTTCCAACCGACGTCATACCGCAACGTGGTGAAGCTGTAGCCGCGGTGACGAAATCAAGCCCAGCTCTGCGCCCGGTTCCGTCCTCGGTCGTCCGTCCTCTGTCCTCTGTGCAGCTCCGCCTGCCGTTCCTCCGGATGATCGGCGCGAAGGAGCTCGCGGTGTTCACCCGCCAGCTGGCCACGCTGCTGCGCGCGGGCATGCCGTTGCTGCGCGGACTTGAGGTGCTGGCCCGGCAGGAACGCAACCAGGGTTTCCGCCACGTCATCGAGGCGCTGGCCGAGGCCATCAAATCAGGCGGCACGCTTTCCGAGGCGATGACCCAGCACCCGCGCGTGTTCGGCCGGCTTTATGTCAACATGGTCAAGGCCGGCGAGGCCGGCGGCGTGCTCGATGTCGTGCTCGGCCGGCTGGCGCGCTTTCAGGAGAAGAGTCTCCAGCTGAAGGGCAAGATCACCTCGGCCATGGTGTATCCGCTCATCGTCATGGCCGTGGCGGTGCTCATCCTCGCCGGCCTGCTGGTTTTTGTGGTGCCGAAGTTCCAGCAGATCTTCGCCGACCTGCTCAAGGGCGCGCCGCTGCCGCCGCTGACGCAATTCGTGCTCACGGTGAGCGACGCGGTGAAGAACCACTCCATCGTCGCCCTGGGCGTGGGCATCGCGCTCTGGTTCGCGGCGCAGGCCTTCCGCCGGACGCCGGCCGGGGCGCGTCTGCTGGATACGTGGACCCTGCAGCTGCCGCTATTCGGCCAGTTGTTCCTGAAAGCCATCGTTGCCCGCTTCGGCCGGACGCTCGGCACTCTCCTGTCGAGCGGCGTGCCGATCCTGCCGGCCTTGCTCATCACCCGTGACACCTGCGGCAACACCCGCATCGCCGGCGCCATCACCGAGGTGCACGACCGGGTGAAGGAGGGCGCGCCGGTCGCCCGACCGCTGGAGTCCACGCAGGTCTTCCCGCCGATGGTCACAAGCATGATCGACGTCGGCGAACACACCGGTCAGCTGCCCGAGATGTTGGGCAAGGTGGCCGACATCTACGAGGACGAGGTGGACAACGCCGTCGCCGGTCTCAGTTCGCTCATCGAACCCATCCTGATCCTGTTCCTGGCGCTCGTCGTCGGCACCATCGTCATCGCACTCTTCCTGCCGATCATTCGGATCGTGCAACTGCTGACGTGAGGTTGTTAGCGGAGGTCCCGCGGGCGGCCGCCGGCGAGGTTCACAACCCGCGGGACTGATAGTCCCGCCTCCAAAGATTTCACTTCTGCGGCTTCGTGAGCAGCAGCTGGGCGTTCAGGCCGAGGTGGCGGTCGGAGAATTCGTCGGAGTCGCCGGCCTGGCGCAGGAGCTTCTGGACCATGCCCATCTTGGCGTCGAGGTCGTCGATCTTGGCGACGAACACGGCCTCGGGGGTGGCGGCGATGACGGCCGCGCCCCACTCAAGTTCCCCTTGGTGGCTGAGCACGATGTGCTCAAGCCGCTCAAGCAGATCGGGGTTGAGCTTGGCCTTGAGCCCGGCCTTGCGGACGAGCTGGTAGCCGAGGACCACATGGCCCTGCAGGATGCCCTTGCGGCTCTTCGAGGTGACCAGGTCGCCCTGGTATTCGATCACCTTGCCGGTGTCGTGCACCAGCACGCCGGCGAGAGCGAGATCGGCGTCCACTTCCGGGTAAAGCGGCAGCAGGGCGCGGGCGGCGCGCGCCATGTGGCAGGTGTGCTCCAGCAGGCCGTGCCGGTAGGCGTGGTGCATGGCGACGGCGGCGGGGGCGATGCGGAACTGGGCGCCGATCTCGTCAAACACCGCCTGCACCGTGGCGCGCATCTCGGTGTGGCCGATCGCGGCGATGTGACCCTCGAATTCCTTCCACAGGGCATCGGCGTCCTCGGGCGCCGTCTCGACCAGGTTCGCCATGAGCGGCGAGCCGGCGAGCTGGTCGGCGGAAATCTGCTCGGCGCGCAGCAGGCGCGGCGAAAGCCGGTTCTGGTAGTAGTCCACCTTGGCCTCGATGCGGACGATGGCGCCTTCCTTGAGGCCCTTGAAAAATTCAAAGGCGGGATTGTCGCTGAAGCAATTGACCGTGAATGACCCGGTCTTGTCGCCCAGCTCGACCGCGAGGAAGGAATTGCCGGTCTTGGTGGGGCGCTCGGCCAGCCGCTTGATCAGCAGCACGCTGGCGAAGGTGTCGCCGCCCTTGGGATCGAGGCTCTTGACGTCGCGAACGGCGAGGGTGGTGGAAATGTCAGCCATAGGTCAGAGGACAGAGAACAGAAAACGGAGGACAGCGCAAAGACTGTTCAACCGTATTTCTTAACGAGTTTGGTGTAGTCGCGGAAGAAGGGATGACTGGCCTCGTGCACGAGTGCGTAGAAGACCGTCTCCGCTGGCAGGACGTTGCAGCCGGCATGGGCGAGCTGGGCCAGCACGGTGGTGGCATCGGCGGCGCGGCGCGCGCCCAGGCAGTCGGCCAGCAGGGTGACCTTGTAACCGGCCTTCAGGGCGTCCATGGCGGTCTGATAAACGCAGATGGGCGTCTCCAGACCGCAGATGAGCAGATGCTTCAGGCCCTTGGCACGAAAGTGCGCAGCCAGTTTCTTCTCGGCAAACGGGGAGAAGGCGGTCTTGGCCAGCACCTCCGGTTCGCGGCAGAGCGCGAGCAGGTCCTCTGCCGTGCAGCCGAGCTTGTCGGGCACCTGCTCGGTGAAGACCACCGGCAGGCCGAGACCCTTGGCGGCCTCCAAAGCGAATGAACAACGCCAGTGAACCCGCTGGCTGTCACTGATCGCCGCCAGGAACACCGGCTGCAGGTCGAGGCACAGCAGCAGGGGCGCGGCGGGAGAGGCAGTCATGGTGAGCAGAGGACAGATAACAGAGGATGGAGAACGGACAACAGATAATCGCTGCCTGCAGCCGAAGGCGCCGAGCCGGTTGAGGATGGCGGGCTGTCCTCGATCTTCCGTTCCCCGTCCTCTGAGCCTACGTCTTGAAGTAGGCTTCCCGCGCCTTCACCTGCACAATCCGTTTTTCGGGCAAAATATAGGCCGTCAGGCTGCCGCCCAGCACGCAGGCGGTGTCGATGCCAAGGGTCCATTTGGTGCGCGTCACCTCGGGCCGGGGCGTGTGGCCGTAGACGACGAACGGCGGGCCGGACCACAACTCGGACCAGTGCGGGGCCTCGGGCTCCTCGGCGCGTTTGTGCGGTTCGCCGTCCTTGCCGACGACCTGGATGCGCGTGACGATGCGCGCCGGCTGCTTCGACCAGGGCCGGTCGGGCAGGAAGCCGGCATGCACGAAGACCACCCCGAGTTCCTCGTCCTCGTAGGTGAGCTTCATGTCCGCGAGGTAGTCCCAGTCCTTGCCGCGGAGCTGCTCCATCGTGGCGTAGTCGTATTTCTTGAGATGGCTCGGGTCGTCCGTCCGCCGGTAATTCAGGTGGCGCAGCTCGTGGTTGCCGAGGAGCGAGGCCGTGGCATACTGCCGGGCCAGCTCGACGACCTTGCCGCTGTCGGGGCCGCGGTTGATCAGGTCGCCAAGGAGGATCAACCGGTCGTCCTTCCCCAGATCGAGCTTGGCGAGCAGCTCCTCGAACTCCTTGTGGCAGCCGTGGATGTCCCCGACGGCAATGAGGCGGCCCTTCATGCGGAAATTTGCTAGCGTTCAGGGCTCGCGGGGGTAAACAAGAAAACGCCCATGGAGTTAACTCTTCACCCGATTGCCACAAAGTGTTTCGTCAGCGGCCGCGATTTCGCCGAAAACGACCGCGTTGCCAGCTATCTCGTGCGGGAGGCGACGGGCGAGGTCGCCCGGCGCGACCTGCTGGAAAGCGAGGACCAGCCTTCGCCCGGCTTCGGCGCGGCAAGCGGGCGCTTCATGCCGCCGGCGTTCGTCTATTGCCGCTGGGTGGTGGGCTTCAAGCAGCGCAAGGCCGAGGAGGATCCGGCCCGGAATCTCAAGCTGACGGCCGACAATCTTTTCCTGACCCTGGCCACGCCCGCCGGCTCCGAGACCCCGGACCCGGGATCCCAGGCCCTGAACACGCCTTTGCTGCAGTTCCTCGCCCTGATGCTGGAACGCAAGAAGCTCATCAAGCTGCGCGGCTATACCGAAGACAACCAGCGCCAGATCTACGAGCACATGCCGACGCACCAGCTCTACGAGGTGCCGGTGGGCGACCTGAACGTGGAATTCTTCCAGAAGATCCAGGAGCACCTCGGCGTGCTCGTCGGCACGCCGAAGCCCAAGGCGGAGATCGCGACACCCGCCACGCCGGTAGCGACCTGATTGCAAGGGGGTGTTGACCCCGGAAAATGTAACATTCGGAGCGTTGCGGTCGGGTTTGGCTTGGCCAAGGGTAGGGAGGCTCTTCGGCCCGCAACCCCTTCCCAAGTCCATGACCACGAAATCTCCCGCTCCCGCCGCTCCCGCCAAAAAGAAACTGCTCAGCCGGATCGCCGCGGCGCAAAGGCAGGCCGACCACGCCAAGAAGCTGGCCAAGCTGGCCAAGCTTGGTTTCCGGCACGCCAAGGACAAGTTCAAGGTGGCCAAGCGCACCGCCAAGAAGCTCCGCAAGGCCGTGAAGTCGCTCAAGGCTGAGCTGATGGCCCTTGGGACGAAGAAGGCCCCGCGCAAGCGCGTTGCGCCCAAGGCTGCAGCGAAACGCGCCAAGCCGGTGGCCGCACCCGCCCCGGTTGAGCTCCCGCCAATGCCGCCGGAGCTTCCCCCGATTGCCCCGGTCTGAGTTGGGAACTGCAGTCGGGCCTGCAGCGGGAATCACCCAAAGGTGGAGTGCGTTGACCGCAACGCGCGGTCTGCTGCGGGTGGCGGGCAAAGCGCATTGAGGTCAATGCGCTCCACCTCCTGCCCCGGGCCACCGACTCAGTAGACCTCAGGCACGAGCATCTTGGGGGAAATGGGCTCGCGCTTGTAGTCGGGATTGTGCTCCCGCGGCGGCAGCTTGATGGCCTTGTGCGCGACCTCGGTGTATTTCACCTGGGAAAGGAGGTGATGAATGCAGTTGAGGCGGCCTTTTTTCTTGTCCTTGGCCTGCACGACCCACCACGGGGCCTCGGGGATGTGCGAACGCTTGAACATGATTTCCTTGGCCTTGGTGTATTGCTCCCAGCGCTTGCGGGACTCGAGGTCCATCGGGCTGAGCTTCCACTGCTTGAGCGGGTCGTTGATCCGGCAGCGGAACCGGAACTCCTGCTCCTCGTCGGTGATGGAGAACCAGTATTTGATCAGCTGGATGCCGGAACGCACGAGCATCTTCTCGAACTCGGGCACGGAGCGGAAGAACTCCTCGTATTCCTCGTCGTTGCAGAACCCCATGACGCGCTCGACGCCGGCGCGGTTATACCAGCTGCGGTCGAACAGCACCATCTCGCCGGCGGCGGGCAGGTGCTCGATGTAGCGCTGGAAATACCACTGCGTCTTCTCGCGGCTGGAGGGCGCGGGCAGGGCGGCCACGCGGGCGACGCGCGGGTTAAGCCGTTGCGTGATACGCTTGATGGCCCCGCCCTTGCCGGCGGCGTCCCGGCCCTCGAACAGGATCACCAGCCGGTGGCCGCTGGCCACGATCCAGTCGTGCATCTTCACCAGCTCGCCCTGCATCCGGAAGAGCTCCTTGAAATACGTGTTGCGCGCCTCCCGGGTGCTGTCCGTCTCCACCGGCCGCGCGGGCGCGCCGGGCTCGAGGTGTTCCCAATCCTCGCGCTCCATCTCCAGTTCCTCATCGTAGTCGTCGATCAGATCCTGGTGGACGCGCTTGATGAGTTCGTCTTCCTGCTTGGGGGTGGGGGGAGTGGCGGAAAAGGGGGCGGCGGTGGGATCTTTGGCCATGGGAGGAGGGAGGAGGTGCGCCAAGGCAAACCCGATATGGCGCGGCTAGCAAGCAAGCCGCGGGCCTTGGCCGCACAAGTTGTTGGGATTTAACAAGGACGTGACAATCTGGAAGGTGGAACCCGGCCGCCGGGCGGGTTGGTTCGGCGCAAATCCTGAAAACGCGTCCAGAAGCCGCGTTCCACCCAACTCAGGCGCCGGCAACCGTCAGTTCCGGATCGAAGCTGACCGCCAAGCGGTAGACCTGGCCGGGCCGCATGATGAGCGGGTGGTCGCGGGTGAACATCTGGACGTAGTGCAGCTTGCCGTAGTTGGTCCGGTAGACCGGGTCGGCGCTGACCACCTCCGTCTCCGCCCAGTTGGCGTGGAAGTCGTCCTTGAGCACCGAGCAGCGGTGGCCGTGGGGGCCGAGCGCGGGCGACGTGGGCATCCGGTATTTCGAGTGCGGCGCGCCGATGACGAGGGCGAAGCGGAACTTGTCGAGCTGCACCTGGTTTTTGACCGTATAGGCGAACTCGGCGGAAATCTTGCTGCCGGTGAACGTCCACTGGACCTTCACGCTGCCGAGGCCCTTGACGATCTCCTCCTTGGTGTTGATGAGCTCGGGCTGCTCGTAGCGGAAGTAGAAGGAGTTCTTGAGGCCCAGGCCGGTCACGCACTTCTGGCCGTAGAAGGCCGGCAGGGTGACATTCTCGCCGAACGTGAGCTCGGGGGTCATCACGGGCAGGTAGACGTTGTTCGGCCAGTCGAAGACGCCCGGGCTGTGCGGGAAGGGCAGGTTGTCCGCCGTGCAGTCGACACCCGAGCTGACGAGCGGCAGCTGCACCTGCAGGCCGGACTCGGCGTCGCGGTAGAGGAACAGGCCCTGCTCCTTGCGGTTGGACTTGTCGAAGATGACGAAGCGGCCGCTGGTGCGCGCCGGCTCGACCTTGACGTTGTCGGGCATCTGGACGGTCTTCGCGAGGCGGGACCACTGGCAGAGGTAGCGGGCGGCGTCGAAGTTCGCCATGCGCGTCGTGTGCGAGGCGTAGGCCGTGCGCTCGTCGTCGCGGATGTCGAGGAAGCCGTGCTCCTGGTCCAGGTAGGTCTGGAAGAAATAGTAGAACAGGCGGCGCAGGATATCGAAATACTTGTTCTTCTGGTCGTCGGGGATCCAGCCGTCGCGCAGGCCCTGCAGGATGAGGGTGATGCAGTGCATCTGGCCGTAGGCGCCGGCGGCGCGGCCGTAGGCCCAGCCGAGGCCGTCGGGGCGGACCATGTCGGGCATGAGCTTGATGTATTTCTCGGCGTAGGTGCGGAGGGTGGGCAGCTTGCGCTCGCGCAGGGCGGAGTTGGCGTGGAGCTGCAGCGCCGAGCGCGTGAAGACCAGGGTCATCACGCCGTAGAGGTTGAAGTGACCGCCGTAGCCCTTCTCGACGTCGTCGAAGAAGCCGGCCGAGCTGGTCTGCTCGATGCGTTCCGCGAGGCGTTCGATGAGGCGCGAGGTCTCGTCCTTCTTGGAGAGGCCGAGGCTGTAACGGCACACCGCCTTGGCGATGTTGAAGGCCTGCCAGTAGTTGTCGTAGTCGCTGCGGGTGAGCAGGAGCTTGTCGAGCTTCTGGCGGGTCTCCTCGACGAGGCGCTCCCAGACGGGGTTGCGTTCCTTGGAGGGACCGAAGGACAGGAGGCCGAGCGAGGCATAGGCGACACCGTTCTCGCCGGCAGGCTCGGTGAAGGCCTGGGCGGTGATGGTGCGGGCGGCCAGGTCGATCAGGTCGTAGCCCTTGAGCGTGGTCTCGCCGGTGGCGCGGTAATATTCGCCCAGGGCGAAGGCGACGTGGCCGGGCTCGTCGGAACGGGGGCTTTCGCCGGGAATGGGAGTGACGGTGCCGTCGGCATTAATGGCGTCGAGGTTGTGGGCCAACATCGACCGGGCCATATCGAGACATTGCTCGGAGAAACTGTTCATTCAGGAGTCTTTCGTGTCAGAGGGTGAAAATAAGGAAGGGAAGTTCTCGCGAGGGCGAAAAGCCGGCGCAAGAGTGAAGTTACTTGACGATGAGTTTGACGAATTCGGCGTTGGTCTTGGTCTTGCTGAGGCGGGTGACCATGGTGTCGGTGGCCTCCTCGATCTTCTGCTGCACAAGGGCGCGGCGGAAGAAGTGGATGGCCTCCAGCGTCTTCTCGTCGAGGAGCAGCTCCTCCTTGCGGGTGCCGGAGGAGGCGACATTGACCGCCGGCCAGATGCGCATCTCGGCCGCCTTGCGGTCGAGGACGAGCTCCATGTTGCCGGTGCCCTTGAATTCCTGGAAAATCACATCGTCCATGCGGCTGCCGGTCTCGATCAGGATGGAGGCGATGATGGTGAGGCTGCCACCTTCCTCGGTGTTGCGGGCCGAGGCAAAGAGCTGGCGGGGTTTCTCGAGCGCGCGGACATCAAGGCCGCCGGTGCCCGTGCGGCCGGAGTTCTTGGCGGTGTTGTGGGCACGGGCCAGGCGGGTGAGGGAGTCGATGAGCATGACGACGTCCTTGCCGGCCTCGACGAGACGCTTGGCGCGCTCGATGCAGAGATCGGCGATGCGGATGTGGTTCTCGACCGGGTCGTCGTTGGACGAGGCCCAGACCTCGCAGGGCACGCTGCGCTTGAAGTCGGTGACTTCCTCGGGGCGCTCGTCCACGAGGAGGATCATGACGTGACACTCGGGATGGTTCTGCAGGACGCCGAGGGCGATGTCGCGCAGGTAGGTGGTCTTGCCGGTGCGGGGCGGGGCGACGATGAGGCCGCGGGTGCCCTTGCCGATGGGAGCGAAGAGATCCATGACGCGGGTGGTCATACGGCCGTCCTTCAACTCGAGCTTGATCTGCTCGTTGGGCGTGATGGTCGTGAGATTGGCGAACTCAAGGGACTTGCGGCGCGCCTCGAGGTCCAGACCGTCGACCTTCTCGATGAAGCGGACCTTCGGGTTGGGGAAGCGCTCGTCCGGCGTCGCCATGGCCGTGATCATGCTGCCCTGGTTCAGGTGGAAGCGGCGCACGAGTTCGCGCGGCACAAAGGGGTCGGTCGGCCGGCGCTTGCCGTGCTTCGCGAGGTCGAGCAACTGGCCATTGCGGCTGTTGTCGAGATCGAGGATGCCTTCGACGCGAATGCTGTTGTCCGGCTGGGCCGGAGCGGGGGAGGGAGTCGGCGATGCCGTGGAAGCGGCGACCGACGGGTTGTCTTTATCCATACAAAACGATTTTATGCAACTGCCTGAGCTTGACCGTGCAATCCGTCGGGGGCATTTCGGAACCAGCAAGCTTCAACCCCAATCAAGAGGAAAAAACTAGTGACGGACCAAACGATTACCTCGGTGTCTCGCGAAAGCCGGATTTTCAAACCATCGGCTGAATTCAAGAACCAAGCAAACCTTGGCAGCTACGCGACTTACCGTAGGCTCTACCTTGAGTCTGTCAACGCTCCAGACCGGTTTTGGGGCAAACAAGCCAAACAATTTCTCGCCTGGCGGAAACCTTTCAGCAGCGTCCTCAAATGGAAGGCGCCGCATGCCAAGTGGTTCACGGGTGGACAGTTAAACGTTTCCGAGAACTGTCTCGACCGGCACCTGCAAACGGCTCGCGCCAACAAGGCCGCAATTATTTTCGAAGGCGAGCCCGGCGACACCCGCACCATCACTTACGCCCAGCTCCAGCGCGAGGTCTGCCAGTTCGCCAATGTCCTCGAATCGCTCGGCCTCAGGAAGGGCGATCGGGCGGCGATCTACCTGCCCATGGTGCCCGAGGCCGCCGTGGCGATGCTCGCCTGCGCGCGCGTGGGCGTGATCCACACGGTGATCTTCGGCGGCTTCAGCGCCGAGGCCATCAAGGACCGCGTCAACGACTGCCAGGCCAAGCTCGTCATCACCGCCGATGGCGGCTGGCGCCGTGGCAAGGTCGTCGAGCTCAAGACCAATGTCGACCGCGCCCTGCCGCACACGCCCACCGTCCAGCACGTCGTCGTGCTCAAGCGCACCGGCAACGCCGTCGTCATGACCGAGCGTCGCGACCGCTGGTGGCATGACCTGATGGCCAGCGCGCCGATCACGCACAAGGCGAAGGCCCACGACAGCGAGACGCCTCTCTTCATTCTCTACACGTCGGGCTCCACCGGCAAACCGAAGGGCGTGCTCCACACCAGCGCGGGCTACCTGCTCGGCACGACGATGACGTCGCACTACGTTTTCGACCTCAAGGACACCGATGTCTACTGGTGCACCGCCGACATCGGCTGGATCACCGGCCATAGCTACGTCGTCTACGGCCCGCTCAGCTGCGGTGCGACCGTGCTCATGTATGAGGGCGCCCCCAACCAGCCCGAGCCCGACCGCTTCTGGTCGATCATCGACAAGCACGGCGTAACGATCTTCTACACGGCGCCGACCGCCATCCGCGCGTTCATGCGCTGGGGCGACGACTACGTGAAGAAGCACAGCCTCGCCTCGCTCCGCCTCCTCGGCTCCGTGGGCGAACCCATCAATCCCGAGGCGTGGATGTGGTATCACACGCTCATCGGCAAGAAACGCTGCCCAATCGTCGACACCTGGTGGCAGACCGAGACCGGTGCCATCATGGTCACGCCGCTCCCCGGCGCCATCCCGACCACGCCCGGTTCGTGCACCCTGCCGTTCTTCGGCGTCGTGCCGAAGGTGCTGGACGAAAAGGGCGTCGAGGTCCCCGTCAACAGCGGCGGCAAGCTCTTCCTCACGCAGCCGTGGCCCTCGATGCTCCGCACGCTCTGGAACGACGACGACCGCTTCAAGAAGCAATATTGGAGCGAGATCCCGGGCCTGTATTTCTGCGGCGACGGCGCGCGCAAGGACAAGAACGGCTACCTCTGGGTGGTCGGGCGCATCGACGACGTGCTCAACGTCTCCGGCCATCGCATCGGCACCGCCGAGGTCGAGAGCGCGCTGGTCTCGCACCCGTCCGTCGCGGAGGCCGCCGTCGTCGGCCGCCCCGACGATCTCAAGGGCCAGGCGCTCGTCGTGTTTGTCACGCTCAAGTCCGGCATGGTGGCCAGCGACGCGCTCAAGGAGCAGCTCCGCGCCCACGTCGGCAAGGAGATCGGCTCCCTCGCCAAGCCCGACGACGTTCGCTTTGCCGCCGGCCTGCCGAAGACCCGTTCCGGGAAAATCATGCGCCGCCTGCTCAAGGAGCTGGCGACCTCCGGCGACATCAAGGGCGACACCACGACGCTCGAGGACTTCTCGATCATCACCGCGCTCAAGGCGGACGAAGAATAAGCCGGCCGCTATGGATTCTCGCCGCCCATCTGGACAGTCGCGGCGGGGCTTCACCCTGCTGGAGCTGCTGGCGGTCATCACCCTCATCGCAATCCTGGCCGGCATCGTCATCGGCGTCGGCCGCCGGGCTTCCGAGGCCGGCAAGACGGCCCGCGCCAAGGCCGAACTCGCGGCGCTCTCAGCCGCCCTCGAAACCTACAAGCGCATCTATGGAGATTATCCGCGGATCCTGTCCGATTCGCTTTCGACCGACACGGCGTCGGGACAGGCGCTTTATGCCGCGCTCAACGGCCAGCGAGGGCCGCAGCTCGGCGCCACCGACTTTCCCGCGCAGCAGCGCGTGCTCCTCGAGAAGTCCCGGTTCACCCTGACCAGCCCGACGGCGGCGGACAATGCGGTCAACGCGGTGCTCGATCCCTGGGGCAATCCCTACCGCTACGCCTACAACCCCGGGGCGAGCTGGAAAAACTCTTCATTCGTCCTGCTGTCCGCCGGCCCCGACGGGAACGTGACGTTGCCAATCCCCAGCGATGGTCTCATTAGTGCCGCTTACGAAGCGACCCAGCTGGACGGACGGCCGCTCAACCTCGACAACCTCTACGCCAATCGCTGATCGCCATGCGCCGTCACACCCGTGGATTCACGTTGCTCGAACTTCTCTCCGTCATCGCGGTGATCGGCATCCTCGCGGCGCTCATCTTTCCGGCGGTGCGCTCGGCCCGGGTCTCGGCCAACAAGGCCCGGACCAAGGTGCAGTTCAGCCAGTGGGCCGCCGCCATGGAGGGTTTTCGCGCCGAATACGGCTACTACCCGGTGCTGCACAGCTCCAACCTCGTCAACCCGCCCGGCCAGACCACGGATCAGGCCATGCTGCACCTGTTCCATGACGTGCTCGCCGCGAAACGCCGCGACGGCTCCGCGCTGCCGGCTTACACCCCCGGCACCGACTCCCAGTTACCCGAGGCGCAGAACCGCAAGCTCGTCCGCTTCTATTCCTTCAGTGACTCTGATTTCACCAACGCCTCCTCCCCGACGTCCAACCTGCTGCACGACGCCTTCGACAACACCGAGATCGCGGTGCTCGTGGACCGGAATCTCGACGGTGTCATCAAGCAGGGCAGCGATTTCACCGTGCTGCCGGCGGTCGGCGGAATGACGCCCAGCGCCACGGATTTCCCCGCCGCCGGGGTGCGGGCCGGGGTGATCTTCTATGCCCCGGCGCCCGGTGCCGACGCCGCAAACCCCGAGTTCATCTTCAGCTGGAAATGAAACCGGTCTCATTGCAGTCCTCCGTCTCCCGTCCCCGGTCCTCTGGTTTTACCCTGCTGGAGCTGCTGGTTGTCATCGGGCTCATCGCCGTCTTCTCGTTCTTCATCGCGGGCGGCCTGGCGGGCGGCGGCAAATCGGCGGCGCTGCAGTCCGCGCAAGCCACCCTGGCAAACCTTGTCACGGCGGCCCGCACCAAAGCGATGGCCAGCGGGCAGTCGGCCCGGGTCCTCGTGCACGTTGACGTCACCAGCACCGGCCAGCCCTTGCGCTACCTGCGCTATGTCGCGATCCAAACCCAAACCACGACCGGCTGGCAAACGGTGTCGGATGCTTTTTTGCCGGACGGTATCTATGTTGTGCCGGGCAACTTCGGCACCATTCCCGCCGGACTGTTTGCCGCGAACACATCGACCCCCTGGATCAAGACGGACGGTTCGGCTCTGCGTTCGACCGCCCTGCGTTCGAATCAGATCACGGCTGAAACCATCAACAGCCCGGTGACGGAGCAATGGGTGAGCTTCACGCTTTCCTCCTCCGCGGGCACGGCGCAACCGGGGGATATCGTCCTCGCGGCCGGTCATGTCCGGCCGCCCGGTTCCTATCTCGCCGGCGAATCCCCGGTCGAACTGGAGAGTCCGGAGAATGTGCGCGGCCTGACGCTGAGTGTTTACGGCGTGCCGGCCTTGATCAACGCCCGGGCCGGTTTCTGATGCGATTTCCCTGGCGCCAGCCCCGCGGCTTTTCCCTCGTTGAAGTCATCATCGCGGTCGGGATCTTTGCGACCGCCGTGGCCGTCATCCTCGCCCTGCTGGCGCCGCTTTCCCGGCAAGCGGCCGCTTCGGCCGACTCGCTCACGGCGTTGCGGCTGCCGGACGCGATCAGGGTGGAACTCGGTCGCCTGAACCGAGTGGGGGGCTTCGATGCCCTGGCGGGCCAGACCAAGCCGATGGCCGCGCCGCTGCCGGCCACTCTGGCCCTTGTGGCGTCGCGCGACGCCACCCGCATCCAGTCGCTCAGCTACCTGCCCCCGGCCGCAGCCGATCAGGTGGCCCAGGACGACCGGTTTTTCCTGATCGAAGCGTGGACCTTCAACCAGGCTCCTCTGGCCTATGACCCGGGTGGCGCCGTGCTCGCGCTGCAGGTGCGTGTGTCCTGGCCTTATTTCACCCCCGGCTCGGCTTCGGCGACCGCGCCGGCGGACCGCGAGCAAGTCACCTTCACGCTCTCGCTTACCCGATGAAACGGCTGGCCAATCGGTGCGGGTTCACGCTGTTGGAGCTGCTGGTCGCCGTCACCATCACGCTGGTGCTGGCGGGACTGATGCTGACGGTGGTGACAAACACCCTCAATCTCTGGCATCGCACGCAGGATAAATTCTCCACCGCCACCCAGGCCAAACTGCTGCTGGATCTCGTCGAACGCGACCTGCAGGCCGCTGTGTTTCGCAAGGACGGCGGCCCATGGCTGGCGGTGGATGTCATCAATACCCCGGCCAGCCTGACCAGCCATGGCTGGCTCGTGCCCACGACCTCGATCAAGCCCGCCACCACCGAGAGCCAGCGGCTCGTGCCCGGCACCGTGGGGGGCGCAACGCCGGTGATCAGCGATGCCCGCTTTGGTCTGTCGGGTGCCTGGCTCCGCTTTATCACCACCAATGTCGAATCGGCCGGCAGCCTGCCGGTCGCCGTGTCCTATCAAATCGCCCGCCGGCCGGTCACCGGGGCGATCAGTGCCGCCAGCCCGGCGGATGTGCGCTACACGCTGTTCCGCGCCGCGGTCGGCGCGGCCAACACCCAGACCGGCGGAAACAACGTGACCGCGCCCAGCTACGCCAGCCGCTCGGCCACGCCGGCTGGAACCCGTAACCAACCGACCCTAACCAACCCCAACGGCAGCGACGCCCTCGCGACGAACGTGGTGGACTTCGGTGTCTGGCTTCACGTTCGCGACACGACCACGGGCGGGCTGCGCCGCATCTTTCCCGCTGACAACACCGATCTGGTCCACGTCGCGCAAGACCCCGGGGCCGCCGCCGACGCCAACCGCTTCCCGGATGTGGCGGATGTGATGGTCAGGATCCTCACGGAGCAAGGCGCGACGTTGCTGGCCCAAATGGAAAATGGCGCCGGCCGGGTCACCCGGCCGCCCAACTACGCGTCGGACGCGGAATGGTGGTGGGCGGTCGTCGAGGCCAATTCGCATGTCTACACCCGGCGAATCGAAGTGCGGGGGACGGCGCTATGAGAACAGGCCGACCATCTCACCGCCAGGCGGGGTTCGCCCTGATCATCACGCTCTCGCTGCTGGCGTTGCTGGTGCTCGCCGTGCTGGCGCTCAGTTCACTGACCCGGGTCAATTCGCAGGTCGCCTCGACCGCCGTGCAGCAGGCCCAGGCCCGGCAGAACGCCCAACTGGCCCTCAATTTCGCCTTGAGCGAACTCCAGCGCCATGCCGGCGACGACAGCCGGATCACCGGCATGGCGGGCATCACGGGAATCGCGATCAACCAGAACGCCTCGACCCGCTATTGGTGTGGGATCTGGCGAAATGACGGCTCGTTCGTGACCTGGCTGACCTCGGGGGCGGTCGGCCCGACGAGCGCCGGGACCGACACCGTCGAACTGATCTCCGGCAATACGGTGGGGGCGGCAGCTTCCACGTCGGCCAACGTGGAGAAGGAGCATGTGATTGCCGGCCGGCTGCCCATTGTCGTCGCCAGCACCGCCACCTCACCGGGGGCCCCGGTCACGGTGGGCCATTACGCTTATCTGGTCACCGATGAGGGCATCAAGGTTGGGGCCTATGCGCCCGCGGGCAAAAGGGTGATCACGGCGGTCGCGCCGAGCATCGGGCCGTCCATGCTCTCCAATCAGTTGAAACTCAAGACGGCGATCGACGCGAATACCGCCGTCCTGCCCGGCGTCGTGTCGTATGAACAATTGGGCGTGCTGTCACCGGTGACCCCATCCGTGTTGCAAGACTGTTTCCATTACGTGACGCTGACTCCGTGGAGCGTTTTGGGAAACCAATACGCCTCGGGAACGATCAACATCAACACTGCTTCGACCCAGGTCTGGCGCTGCCTGCTCGACACCTACAACACCGCACCGGGCGTGACAACGATCACGTCGGGCAATGTGATCTCGAAAGGGAATCTCCTCGGCAATAATTTTGCCGGGACGACCGCCGGGAAACCGGCCAACGGCCCCTTCACCTCAACCGTGGGGTTCGCCACCTATCTCGCCACCATTTTTCCCATCACGGGCACACCCAATTTCAACCAGATCATGAATGCGATCGGTCCGATGCTGGTGGTGCGCTCCGACACTTTCCGCATCCGCGCCTATGGCGATGCGGTGAATCCGGCCGATCCCACCAAGGTCGAGGCCACGGCCTTCTGCGAAGCCATCGTCCAGCGCACCCCCGACCTGATGCCCGGCTTCGGCCGGCGCTTCGTGGTCGGCTACTTCCGCTGGCTGGGGCCGGACGACATCTGAGCGGGCGGGATTTTCCCCTCGAGCAGGTAGGTTCTCACCTGGCCGATGCCCTTGCATTCCACCGTGCCGCGCTCGATCAGACGGAAATCCTCTTTCAACAGCTCATAGGTGTTCGCGGAGACGTTCACCCGGTCGGGCAGACCCGAGGATTGGACGCGCTGGGCGAGGTTCACGGCCACGCCCCACAGGTCGTAGGTGAACTTGCGGCTGCCAATGACCCCGGCCACGACCGGGCCGGAATTCAGGCCGATGCGCATGCTCAGCTTGAGGCCGCGCTCGCGGTTGAGATCGGCGAGGGCGGCGAGCATGTCCAGCGCGATGGCCGCCACCTCCGTGGCATGCCGCGAGGACGGTTCGGGCAGGCCGCCCACCAGGAGATAGCAGTCACCGATGGTCTTGATTTTCTCCAGGCCATGGCGGTCGGCCAGGCGGTCGAAGCGCGAGAAAAGGTCGTTGAGCAACGCGACGAGTTCCTGCGCGTCGGTATGGTTCGCCAGCGTGCTGAAATCCACGAGATCGGCAAACAGCACGGTGACATCCGTGTGGCGCTCGGCGATGGTGTGCTCGCCGCGCTTGAGCCGCTCGGCGATGACCTTGGGCAGGATGTTCAGCAGCAGGCTCTCGGATTTTTCCTGCTCGGTCAGGAGGAGCTGCTTTTCCCGCTGCAGCTCGAGCAGCCGCAGGCGCTCGAGGTCGCGCAGGCGCTTGCGCTCGAGCGAGGCGCCGACGCGGGCGCCGAGCAGGACGGAATTGGCCGGCTTGGGCAGGAAATCCTCCGCGCCGAGCTCGATGCAGCGCACGACGGCATCCAGCCGGTCCAGCCCCGAGACCACGATGACCGGCAGGTGACGCAGGGCGGGATTCTTTTTGAGCGCGGCCAGCACTTCGAATCCATTCACGCGCGGCATTTCAATATCGAGCAGGACGAGGTCGAACTCCTGTTGGGCGAGCAGGTCCAGTGCGATCTGGCCGTCGACGGCCTCCGTGACGTTCGTGTAGCCCAGCATATGGAGGATTTGCACAATGACCTTGCGCAGGAGGGCGCTATCCTCGGCTAACAGGATGGCGGCCTGCTTGTCCGTCGCGCTGTCCTGGGCGAGTTCCAGCTGCGCCCGGGTGTCGGCTGACAGCCCGTCCGACTTGACCCGCCGCAGCAGGTCAAACGTGCTGGCCTCGTCACCGCGGGTGGGTTGAGTCATGCGGGGCCACTGTAGGCGAAAACGCCTGCATGAAAAGGCTTCGTTTCGCGACGCCCGCGGGCCGGTTCGGGGACGAGAAAAATCTTGTGGATTTCCCGGGAAAAATGTGACTTCTTCCGCGTCCCTTTCGCCAGGGTAGCTCAGCCCCGACTTGTCGGGGCGATCTCCCGGGTACAGGGAAACCCACGCCAGGGTAGCTCAGTGGTAGAGCAGAGGACTCATAAGCCTTTGGTCGCGAGTTCAATCCTCGCCCCTGGCACCAATTAAGCCGTCGCCTTCAGCGGCGGCTTTTTGTTTTACGGCGGGGGTTTCCCGGTGTTCCGTGTCCACCGTGGCTAAGCCTTCCTTCGACCTCGTCATCCTCGCCGCGGGCATGGGCAGCCGGTTCGGCGGCCTCAAGCAGGTGCAGCCGGTCGGCCCGGCGGGCGAACTCATCATCGAGTATTCCGCCTACGACGCCCTGCAGGCCGGCTTTGGCCGGCTGGTGCTGGTGATCCGGAAGGACATCGAGGCGGATTTCCGCGCGACCATCGGCCGGCGGCTCGAGTCGCGGATGGAAGTGGAGTATGTTTTTCAGGAGACCCAAGCCAACCTGCCCGGCCTGTCAGCCATAGGCTCGGCGACGGCTGAAGGCCGGGTTCCACCCCGGACGAAGCCTTGGGGCACGGGCCACGCGGTGCTGGCGGCACGCCCCGCCGTGCGGCGCCCGTTCGCCGTCATCAATGCCGACGATTTCTACGGCGCCGCGGGCTATCGGGCGCTGGCGGCGCACTTCGCCACGTCGGCGGACCAGGCGATGGTCGGCTATCCGCTGAAGCAGACGCTGTCCGAGTTCGGCACGGTCAGCCGCGGCCTGTGCGCCACCGATACCGCCGGCCGGTTGAAGAGCATCACCGAGATCACCAGGATCGAGAAGACCGCCGGCGGGGCGCGTTACACCGGCGCCGACGGCACGACCAAGGCGCTGACCGGCGACGAGATCGTCTCGATGAATTTCTGGGGCTTCACGCCGCAGATCTTTCCGCAATTGGAGAAATTGTTTGCCGACTTCATGGCGAAGAACGCCGGGGACCCGAAGGCCGAGTTCTACCTGCCCACGGCTCTAAGCATACTGAATGAGCGGGGCGAAGCCAAGGTGGCCTTGCTCCGGAGCAGCGACGCCTGGTTCGGCATCACCTACCGCGAGGACCTCGCCGCGTCGCAGGCGGCGATCCGCGCCCTGATTGCCGCCGGCAAGTATCCCGCGCCGCTTTGGGGATAGGCCTCTTATTGCAGGAGCGGCTTTATGCCGCGATTCAGCGCCCTATCGCGGCATGAAGCCGCTCCTACAGTTCGGAAAGTATCGCCCGCAGTTCCCGTTCCGGGTCCTCGTGGGCCTGCACCACGGCGAGCTGCAGCGCCTGTTCCAGCCAGGGTTTCGCCTCGGCCCGCCGGCCGAGTCCGAGAAGCGTCTTGCCGAGCAGGATGCGCGGCATCATCCAGTCGGCCTTTCTGACCGCGCAGAATTGCAGGTGCTCCAGCGCGCCGGCTGGCCGGTCCTCGGCCAACAAGGACTGGGCGAGGCTGAAGCGAAAAAGCTCGTTGTCCGGCTGCGACGCGACGAGCGCCGCGAATTGCTGGGATCGGGGATTCATTTGTAGGAGCTTGCTTGCCAGCGATGCTGAGCGGTCGCCTGTAAACAGGTTCCTACACCAATCCGCACACGCTCAGTCGAAAAACAGCACGACGGCCGTGGAATTGTCCAGACCGCCGTGTTCGTTGGCGCGGTCGACGAGCCGGCGGGCGGCGGCCTCGGGGTCCGTCGCGTTGGCCAGGATCTCCGCGATCTCCTTGTGGTCCACAAAGCGCGAAATGCCGTCGCTGCTGAGCAGGTAGCGGTCGTGCGGCAGCACGGTGTGGACCGTGCACTCGGCCTCGAGCGGCGGCGGCTGGCCGATGCAGCGCGTGAGGGCGTTGCGGTTTTCCATCAGCAGGCCGATCGGTTCGCCGCGGGCGGCGCGCTCCTTCAGCTCGTTCTCGATGGTGTGGTCGTTGGTCAGCTGCTCGAGGGCTTTGGCCCGCAGGCGCATGGCGCTGGAATCGCCGACGTGGCCGATGTTCAGCTTCACGCCGGTGACATGGGCGAAAGTCAGGGTGGAGCCGATGCCAAACTGCGGGCTCAACACCCGGCCGAGGCGGAAGACCTGGTCGTTCACCTCCGACAGGATCCGGGGGTAGTTGAGCTTATGCCCGGCCGCATGGCTGGTGAAAATTTTCTCGAGGGTCGCCACGGCCAGCTGGCTGGCCTGCCCGCCCGAGGGCAATCCCCCGATCCCGTCCGCAACCGCGTAGAGCTGGTGGGTGTCGTTGCACAGAAAACTGTCCTCGTTTTCAGGGCGCACGCGGCCGACGTCGGTATGGGCAAAGGATCGCAACTTCATTACAGGAGGGACAGCCTAGTGGCAGCTTTGGCTCAAGGGAAAGGTCTAAAAATACGTTCCCGGTCGGACCGGTCCATGCGCTCGTAACCTTCCGTGGGCAGGGAGCCGAGGAATTCGCGCCCGTAGGTCTTGGCGAGGACCCGGGAATCCAGGATCGTGACCGTGCCGCGATCGGTCTTGTTGCGGATGAGGCGGCCGACGCCCTGCCGGAACTTGATGAGCGCGTCGGGCAGGGTGAGCTCGTTGAAGGGGTTGCCGCCGGCATCCCGGATCCGCTCGCATTTGGCCTCGGTGATGGGGTGGGTGGGCGGATCGAACGGCAGGCGCGTGATGATGACCTGCGACAGGGCCGCGCCCGGCACGTCGACCCCGGTCCAGAAGCTGTCGGTGCCGAAGAGCACGGCGTTGCCGAGCGTCCGCATCTGGTGCGCCAGCTCCGTGCGCGAGAGGTCCGCCCCCTGGATGAGGAAGGGCCGTCCGGCCGCCCGCCAGCCGGGCTCGAGCTCCGCGGCCACCGCCCGCATGTCGGTATAGCTGGTGAAGAGCACGAGCGAGCCGCCGCGCACTTTGGCGGTGCAGAAGCGGATGTAGTCCGCGAGTGTCTCGAGCGCGAGCTTCGCCTCCTGGGGCGAGGGCAGGGGCACGTCCGTGGCGACGAACACCCGCATGTTCCTCTCGAAATCAAACGGCGATTTCACGGCGACGGCCTCGGCGGTGTCCGCGCCGATGCGCCGGGCGAAGGGCTCGATGCTGGCGCCCATGGCGAGCGTGGCGCTGGTGCAGACCACGCTGGTGCGGCAGCCGAAGAGGTGCTTGCGCAGCTCGGGCGCCACGTCGATCGGCGCACTGCGCAGCGTGACGATAGTCTGCTTGCGCCCGCCGCGCTCGACCCAGTAGACGTGCCCCTTGTCGCCGAGCGTGAGCCACTCGGTGAGGCCGGCCTGCAGGCCCTTGATGCGCTGCTGCTGCTCGAGCAGCTCGTCGCGCTCGCGGCCGTCCTCGAGCTTGTCAGCCAGGGCGCCGAGCAGCCGGTGCAGCGCGCCCAGCGGACCGTCGAGCATCGGCTCGGCCACGCCGGTCTCGCGCACCCGGACGATGGCGCGCTGCTCCAGCAGGCGCGTGGCGAGGAAGCCGAAGAACTGCTGCGAAGCCTCGAGGGCGTCGAACACCAGTTGCTGGGCCGCGGCGCCACCGTGCTTCCTGAACAGGCCGCGCTTGGTGCGCGGGTTGAAAAGATATTTCAACGCCCGGTCCAGCCCGTAGCTGCTGAGCGAGAGCCCGAAGTTGTCCGTGGCCACGTCCGGCACCGTGTGCGCCTCGTCGAGCACGAGAAAGTCGTCGGGGAAGAGCACGCCGCGAACATCGGTGGTCGCACCGTGGGCCTGGGCGCCGCCGGCGTTGATGAGCGCGAAGAGCAACGCGTGGTTGACAATGATAACCTGGGCGGTGCGCAGCCGGACGCGGGCGCGCTGGTAGTGGCACTTGGTGTCGTCGCAGTGCTTGCGCGAGCAGGCGGAGGAATCGGCGTTGACGGCGTCCCACACCTCGGGGCGCGGCGGCGGCTTCAGCTCGTGGCGCAGACCGGTGGTGGTGGTATCGGCCCACCCGGCGATGCGCTGCAGCTCCTCGTAGTCGGCATCGGCGAAAAGGCTGGCGCGATCCGCCAGCGCGTGGCCGAGCCGGGTGGGGCACAGGTAGTTCGCTTTGCCCACGAGCACGGTCGAGCGGAAATCGGCATAGCGGGCGAGGTTGGGCGAACTCTTGAAGACCCGGCGGCAGATCGGCAGGTCCTTTTGCTCGATCTGCTCCTGCAGCGAAATGGTGTGCGTGGAGACAATCAGCTGGCGCCCCTGGTCGACCGCGTGAATGAGTCCCGGAATCAAATAGGCGAGCGATTTGCCGACGCCCGTGCCGGCCTCGAAGAGCAGCGGTTCGTCCCGGTGCAGCGATCCGGCCACGAAGCAGGCCATCTGCTCCTGCTCGGGGCGGTGCTCGAGGTTCAGCGCGTCGCACAGCGCCCCGGTCTCGGCGAAGACCCCTGCGGCCAGCTTGCGCATCCGGCTCGGCTTGGGGCCGCCCGCGGTCGCGGTGCTACCGTCGTCATTGAGGCCAATCATGGGTGCTGAAAGAGCGCTTTAATTCCAGTGGTGCAAGGCAAGATGCGGGCAACCCATTCGCCGTTTGACGACGGTCGAACCGCGGTATTTTGGGTGGAACCGGGCCTCCGGACCGGTTTTCCCGGCGTTCGCTCAACCAACCCGTCCGGAGGCCGGGTTCCACCTTGGGCAACCCGCCTGCAAATCAATTTGCGAGACCGCTGGGCCGGGCCATGCTGTGACGGTCATGACCACACCGACGACGAGCAACTGGACCGAGGACCTCGTGCGCTTCCTGTGCGAACAGCCCGGCGTGGGCGCCGTGCGCCTCGATCCGGCCACGCGGCAGGTCTCGGTCGCGACCATCGGACAGGTGGACCTGGCCGACCTCGAGACGCATCTGGCCGCGACCATCGCGGCCGTGGAAACCCGTTTTGCCGACCAGCCCGCCCGCCTCGCGGCGCTCGGTTTCTCACTGCGACGTGACGGGGGTGCGGTGGTCATCGGCCGCAACATGGGCCAGACGGCCGAGAAGCTCTGGCTCTGGCGCGAAATGGAATGGCCCGAGATCAAGGCCGAGCCGACCGCCGAGGATCAGGAGTGGCGCACGCTGGCCGTGCTCGCCGCCGTGTGCGCCGCCGCGGGCATTGCCGGCTTGCTGGCCGCGTATTTTGCGCCCGGATTGCCCTGGCTGGTGAAGGGATGCTTCCTCGTCGGCCTGGTCGCCGGCGGGTGGGACGCCGCCATCGATTCTTGGGCGAACCTCCGGAAGCGCGAGATCGACATCCATTTCCTGATGCTCGCCGTCGCGATCGGCGCACTGTTCATCGACGCCTGGGGCGAAGCCGTGCTCCTGCTGTTCCTCTTTTCGGCCTCGGGCGCCATGGAGGAATTCGCGCTCGACCGGACGCAGCGCGAGGTCAGCGCACTGCTCAAGACCACGCCCAAGCGCGCCACCGTCGTCGGACCCGACGGCGCCGAGCACGAAGTGGCGGTCGAGGAACTCCAGTTGAAGCAGCACGTTCGTGTGCGGCCGGGCGGGGCGTTTCCCGCCGACGGCACGGTTGTCACCGGCAAAAGCGCCAGCGACGAATCCAACCTCACCGGCGAAGCGGTTCCCGTGGAAAAGGGCCCGGGTGATCCCGTGTTCAGCGGCACGCTCAATCTGTGGGGCGCGCTGGACTTCGAGGTCGCGCGCCTGCCGGCCGAGAGCACCCTGCAGAAAATCATCCGGCTCATCCAAACGGCGCAGAAGCTCAAGGCGCCGAGCGAGCGCTTCACGGATAAGTTCGGCACCGGCTACACCTACCTCGTCATCGGCGGGTCGTTGGCCATGTTCCTGCTGTGGTGGCTGGGCTTCCATCTGCCGGCCTTCACCAATACGCCGGAGGCGCGCTCGGCCTTCTACCGGGCCATGACGCTCATGGTCGTGGCCAGCCCGTGCGCGCTGGTGCTGTCGATCCCGTCCGCAATTCTCGCCGCCATCGCCTGGGGCGCGCGGCACGGCGTGCTGTTCCGCGGCGGCGCGGCCATCGAGAAGCTGGCTGACGTCAATGTCGTCGCCCTCGACAAGACCGGCACGCTGACCACCGGAGAGCTGGCGGTCGTCGGCTACGAAAGTTTCCCGGCCGGCCGCGAGACCGAGGTCATGGAGCTGGCTTACGCGCTCGAGGCCAGGTCCGAGCACCCGCTGGCCCGGGCCATCGTTCGCGATGCGAAAGCCCGCGGCATCCGCGCCATCGAGCTCGCCGATTTCCAGAACATCGTGGGACAGGGCGTGCGCGGCAACTACGACGGCGGACACGCTCTGCTCGGGCGGCGCGAGCTGCTTGAGGCCGGCCCGCTCGCGGGCTGGGCCACGAAGCTGCCCCCCGCCTCCGCCGATCTGTCCGAGGTATGGGTCGTCGGAAAGGATTTCCTCGGCCGGGTGTTGCTGCGCGACCAGATCCGCTCCGAATCGAAAACCGTGCTGGCCGAGCTCGCCCGGCGCGGCATTCGCACGGTCATGCTGACTGGCGACCGCCGGCAGGCCGCCGAGGCCGTGGCGCGCGAGCTGGGGGTCAGCGAGGTGCGGGCGCACCTGACGCCGGAGCAGAAGGTCGCCGCGATCCAGGAGCTGCGGTCGTCTGCCCCCGGCCGCAAGGTCGCCATGGTCGGCGACGGCGTGAACGACGCGCCGAGCCTGGCCGCGGCCGACGTCAGCGTGGCCATGGGCGCGCGCGGCAGCGATGCGGCGCTCGAACAGGCGGAGGTCATTTTGATGCACGATCGCATCGAGAATTTCCTGGCCGCGCACCGGCTCAGCCGCCGGGCCAAGGCCATCATCCGGCAGAACCTGACGATTTCGCTCGGCGTGGTGATCATCATGGTGGTCGCGACGGCGTTCGGCGCCGTGCCGCTGGCCATTGGCGTCGCCGCCCACGAGGGCAGCACGCTGGTGGTGTGCCTCAATTCCCTGCGATTGCTGTTCGGAAAGAATGGGTAGGGCGGTTTGTGTAGGGGCGCCGCTTGACGGCGCCCGCGACGACCGCTGATACTCCCGCGATGGAAGCGCGACCGTTTCCCGTTCGCAAAACGGACAATCTGCGCCGAGGCAGGATCACGGCGGCCGGCGCGCGCTATTTCGTCACGGTCGTCACCGAGGGACGAAAGCCGTGGCTGGCGGTTCCGACTGTGGGTGCGGCCGTGTTGGCCATATTGAGGCTCTGGCAGGAAGAAGGCCGCGGGCTGGTGTTGACGGCAACGGTCATGCCGGATCACGTCCACACCCTGTTTGAACTGAGCGATACCCTGACCGTGGGGCAGACGGTCGCGCGCTGGAAAACAGCCATGCGGAAGGTGGTGGGATACGCCGAGTCCTTTCAGCGGGATTTCTGGGAACATCGATTGCGCGAGAAGGAGGAAGTGGATGATTATGCGTTGTATGTCTTTTTGAATCCATATCTTGCCTGGTTGCTGCCAGCAGACTCGGTCTGGGCTGGTTGATGGGCACCCGTGCCGCGGATGTTCAAGTTTACCGCCGCTCTGGATGCCAGCGGAGCACCGCCGCGAGAATGGATCGAGTGGCCCGATGAGCGTTTTGCCGGACTGGCGCACGGCGAGTAGTTCGCGGGCGTCGTCAAGCGACACCCCTACACGAGCCATCTCAATCCTCAATCCACACCAGATCGCCCACCCGCACCTGGTCGAAGAGTCCGATGATCTCGAGGTTGTTCATCTCGATGCAGCCCGCGCTGAAGGGCCGGCCGAGGCGCTCCTCGTGGTTGGTGCCGTGGATATAGACGTAGCGCTCGTAGGTGTCGACCGACTCGCCCGCGGCGTTCTGGCCGACATTGTCGCCCGGCTCCAGGCCGCGGAGCCAGAGAATGCGCGTGGTGATGAGGTTCTTGGCCTGCTGGGTGGCGTCGAGTTCGGAGAAATGCTTGCCCGTGCTGACCCGCCCCTTGAACACGATGCCGGGTGGCGCGCCGGCGCCATGCTTCTCTGCGATAGTGTGCAGCCCGCGCGGCGTGCCGAGGGAATCCTTCACATTCGAGGGCGGACGCAGGGAAGTGGAGATGACGTGGCTCTTCTGCAAAGCACAGTCTTGGAAAAACATCAGGAGCTGCTGTGCGATGGAAACGGCTATGACACGCGGTGTGGGCTTGATTCCCTGCGCCGCGCACCTTTGTTTCACCCGTTCCAATATTTCATTCACGGTGAGCAATAATTCCTATCGGGTCGGCATCGTCGGGGCCACGGGAGCAGTCGGTCAAGAGCTGATTGCCTTGCTGGCGGCGCACGCCTTTCCGCTGACGGAGCTGCGGCCGCTGGCCTCGGCGCGTTCCGTGGGCAAGAGCATCGAGTTTGGCGGGAAGAAAATCGCGGTGCAGGAGGCGACCCCCGAGGCGTTCGCCGGCCTGAACGTGGCGTTCTTCGCGGCGGGCGGTGACGTCACCAAGGCGCTCGCGCCCGAGGCCGTGAAGCGCGGCTGCCTTGTCATCGACAAGAGCTCGGCCTTCCGCATGGACCCCAACGTCCCGCTGGTCGTGCCCGAGATCAACCCGCAGGCCCTGCGCAGCCACAAGGGCATCATCGCCAGCCCGAACTGCTCGACCGCGGTCGCGCTCATGGCGCTCTACCCGCTGCACCAGGCGTTCGGCCTGAAGCGCGTCGTCTTCTCGACCTACCAGTCCGTGTCCGGCACCGGCGCCGACGCGATTGTGGAACTGGAACAGCAGGTGCAGGCCTACGCCGCGAAGCAGCCGCTGCGGCACGAGGTCTATCCGCACCAGATCTTCCAGAATCTGATCCCGCACATCGACTCGTTCGGCAGCGACGGCTACACCGGCGAGGAGACCAAGATGCGCGCCGAGACCCGCAAGATCCTCGGAATGCCCGACCTGAAGGTCTCGGCCACCTGCATTCGCGTGCCGGTGGTGCGCGCCCACTCGGTCGCCATCCACGCCGAGTTCACCAAGCCGGTTTCGGTCGAGGCCGCCCGCCAAGCCATCGCGGCCTTCCCGGGCGCCGAGCTCATCGACGAGCCGGCCAGGAACGCGTATCCCACACCGCTCGCCTACAGTCGGAAGGAGAAGTGCGGTGTCGGCCGCATCCGCCTCGATACGGCGCTCGACAACGGCCTGGCCCTCTGGGTCAGCGGCGACAACCTGTGGAAGGGCGCCGCCCTCAATGCGCTCCAGACCGCCGAGAAGATGATCGCACTGGGCCTGCCGTTGCGGGCCTGAAGGTGGGGCGGTGACTCCGCTCACCGCCTTGGCGCGGAACGGAGTCCGCGCCCTACCAATTCTCCCTTGCGAGGCCGGGGCGATTGACGTTTCTTGGCCCCCTTCGGACGCTTAGCTCAGTTGGTTAGAGCACCTCGCTTACACCGAGGGTGTCGGGGGTTCGAGTCCCTCAGCGTCCAGTCTTCATTCGCAGCGCAGCGAAAGTGAAGACTGTCGCGCCGAAGCTTGGCTTGCCAAGTGCAGGCGGACTTGTTCGCTGCTGTTTCGACTCGGCAAGCCATTCTCCATCCATCCCTTTGAAAATCATCCTCGCCACGCGCAAAAGCCCGCTTGCCCTCGTCCAGGCCGAGCAGGTGGCGGCGCGGCTGACGGCGAAAATTCCGGGCGCCCAGTGCGAACTGCTGAAGGTCGTCACGACCGGCGACAAGCAGGCCGAGTGGTCGCTCAGCAAACAGGGCGGCAAGGGGCTGTTCACCGCCGAGCTCGAGCAGGCGCTGCTGCGCCACGAAGCCGACGCGGCCGTGCACAGCTGCAAGGACCTGCCCGGCGAGAATTCGCCCGGACTGGTGGTCGCCGGCTTCCTGCCGCGCGAGGACACCCGCGACGTGCTGGTGCTGCACGAAGGCGTCACTTCGCCCGCCACCATTGCGACCAGCAGCCCGCGCCGGCAGCTGCAGGTGAAGGCGCTTTTCCCGGCCGCGGTCTTCACCGAGATCCGCGGCAACGTGGACACGCGCCTGAAGAAGATTGCCGCCGGCCAGGCCGACGCGACCGTGCTGGCCGCCGCCGGCCTCAACCGCCTCGGCATCAAGGGCTGGCCCGGGCTGGTGTTCCGTCCGCTCAGTTTCGCGGAGAGCGTGCCGGCTGTGGGGCAGGGGGCCATCGCCTTGCAATGCCGGAGTGGCGATGAGGCGCGGTTCGCCCCGGCGCTGGATGCCGCCACGGCGCGCTGCGTCACGCTGGAACGCGCGTTCCAGGCGCAGTTGGGCGCCGGTTGCCAGATCGCCTTCGCCGCGCATGTCACCGGCGACAACCTGCATTTCTTCCACGAAAAGACCGGGAGTCACACGCTGCGACTCACGGCAGCGGATTTCACCGAACCCCGCCGCAGCGCGGCCCGGATACTCCAGGAACTCGGATTCCATGTCTAAACCATCCCTCGCCGGCCGCCGCATCGCGCTCACCCGTCCCGCCGCCTCGTCCGCCGACTGGCGCACGCGCCTGGAGGCGCTCGGCGCCGAGGTCGTCGAACTGCCGCTCATCGCGGTCCGCAAGGACGTCAACCTGCACACGCTCAACGAGGTCTTCCAGGAGATCGGAGGCTACGAGTGGATCATCTTCACCAGCGTCAACGGCGTGAAACACTTCTTCGAGGAATTCCACCGCGTCTACGACGACATCCGCGCCTTCGGGCTGATGCGCATCGCCGTGGTCGGCGAGGCCACAGCCGCCGCCATCCGCGAGCAGCACCTGCGCGTCGAGCTGCAGCCGAAGAAAGCCAACGCCGAGGAACTCGCCAAGGCCCTCATCGAACGCGAGGGCATGGACAGCGCCAAGGTCCTCGTCGTCACCGGCAACAAGAATCGCGATATCCTCGTCCAGAAGCTCGAGGAAGTCCGCGCGATCGTGGACATCCTGCCGGTCTACAAGACGGAGGAAACCGACCTCGCCGCCGACCCGGTCGCCGGCGATTTCCGCGCCAAGGGCGCCGACGCGATCCTCTTCGCCAGCCCGTCGGCCGCGCAGTCCTTCTTCGACCAGGCCGCCGCGCTCAAGCTCGCCGCCAGGGCCCGGCGCCCTCTCGCGGGCAGCATCGGCCCGAGCACGACCGCCACCATGAAGCAGCTCGGCCTGCCGGTGGACTTCGAAGCCGCTGACGCGACGCTGGAATCCCTGGTCGCGGCGTTGCTAAAAAAACTTTAACCGCGGATTACGCGGATGAACACGGATGGATTCCCCGTCATCGGTCATTCCAGCAAAGCGAAGGATCTAACACGGTTCACACTGGCGGCCATGTCACTGGATTCTTCGCTACGCTCAGGATGACAATTGCGGGTGTTGTCTTGTCTAATCCGCGTTCATCCGCGTAATCCGCGGAGAATCGAATCCCCCATGAAAGTCCCTTTCCTCGATCTCAAGCTCCAGCACCAGGCCATCCGCACCGAGGTGCTGGCGGCGCTGGCGGACACCTACGACAACACCCGCTTCTGTCTCGGCAAGGACGTCGAGGATTTCGAGAAGGCCTTCAGCGCCACGCTCGGCTATCCACGCACCCTCGGCCTGAACAGCGGCACCTCACCGCTGCACCTCGCCTCGATCTGCGGCGGCTTCGGCCCGGGCGACGAGATCATCACCACGTCGTTCACCTTCGCCTCCAGCTGCTGGGGCATCAGCTACGTCGGCGCCAAGCCGGTGTTCGTCGATATCGACGCGGACACGTGGTGCATCAGCCCCGAGGCCATGGCCAAGGCGATCACACCCAAGACCAAGGGCATCGTGGTCGTGCACATCTTCGGCCAGCCGGCGCGGATGGACGAGATCATGGTCCTTGCGAAGCAGCACAAGCTGTTCGTGGTCGAGGATTGTGCGCAGGCCGTCGGTGCCACCTACAAGGGTGCGCCGATCGGCGGCATCGGTGACTGCGGCACGTTCAGCTTTTACCCGACCAAGAACCTCGGTGCGTGCGGCGAGGGCGGGGCGTTCGTGTCGAGACACCCGGCGGTGATGGACCATGCGCAACTGCTGCGGGTGCATGGCTCGCCCAAGCGCTACACCCACACCGAGGTCGGGTTCAACTTCCGCATGGACGGATTCCAGGGCGCGGCGCTCAACATCAAACTCAAGAAACTCGCCGGCTGGACCGCCCGCCGCCGCGCCATCGCCGCCCAGTATCGCGCCGGCATCAAGCGCAGTGATGTCCAGCTGCCGGTCGTGCCGGCCTACGGCGAGTCCGTGTGGCACCAGTTTACGCTGCTGCACCCCAAGCGTGACGACCTGCGCGTGCACCTCGACCAGGCCGGCGTCGGCACGGAGATCATTTATCCCGGCCCGATGCACCGGCAGCCCTGCTATGCTTCGCTGGGTTACGCCGCCGGCAGCCTGCCGGTCGCCGAGAAGACGAGTGCGACCTGCGTGAGCCTGCCCATCTTCCCCGAGCTGACCGACGCGCAGGTCGAGCATGTCATCAAGGCGGTCAATGCATTTTAGCCACAGAGTTCACAGAGATTGCACAGAGGCCACAGAGAACGGTTTGGCTCTGTGCCCTCGGGTATTCCTCAGTGTTCTCTGTGACTAGACCCTTTCGCATGATCAACGGCATCAGGCTCAAGGTCTGCGGCATCACCTCCTTGGTGGACGCCGATGCCGCTGACGCCGTCGGGGCGGACGGCCTGGGCTTCATCTTCCATGCCAAGTCACCCCGCACCCTCGCCGCGGCCCAATATGCCGCGATGAAGGAACGCCTGCCGCTGCGGAAGAAGGTCGCGGTGTGCGTCGGGCCGTCGGCCGCCGAGCTGGCCGCGCTGGACCGGCTCGGTTTCGACTATTTCCAGATCCACTTCGCCACGGAAACACCGGTCGCCACGCTCGCGGCTTGGAGCCAGCTGGCCGGGCGCAGCCGCCTGTGGCTGGCGCCGAAACTGCCGCCCGGTCAGGACGTGAAGCCCGAGTGGCTGCCGTTCGCCGATACCTTTCTCCTCGACACCTTCCACGCCGACAAATTCGGCGGCACGGGCGAGACCGGCGACTGGCCCAAGTTCAAGCGCCACCGCGAAGCACATCCCGGGAAGACCTGGATTCTGTCCGGCGGACTGACCCCGGAGAACATCGCCGCGGCCGTGACCGCGACCGGCGCGAAGTTCGTCGACGTGAACAGCGGGGTGGAACAGGCCCCGGGCATCAAGAGCCCGACCAAACTCCAGGCCCTCGTGCTCGCGCTGCACAACGCGACCAAGCACGACAACCCGTCCTATCGCTGAGGACAGGGATTCAATGCAAACACCCGTCATCGTCATCCTGAGCCGGGCGAAGGATCCAAGCGGTCATCATGGCTCGCGTCGACACCGTGGATCTTTCGCCGCGCTTCCGCCGTCGCCAGGCCATCGCGGACGGGCAAAGTGACGGACATGGTTGGCGCAGAATTAGCTTAGTCTTTCTTATGAAACCGCCCCGCCTGCTGATCCTTTCCCTCTCTGCCTTCTGCGCATTGGCCGCGACCGGCCGGGCGGAACTCATCAAGCCAAAGGTCATGATCCTGACCACGTTTGAGGCGGGAGCCGACACCGGCGACGCGCCCGGCGAGCTGCAGTATTGGGTCGAGCGGGAGCATCTCACCAAGTCGATCGAGATCCCCGGCGTGGCGCATCCGATTCTCTACAACGACTCGGGCGTCTACGCCATGGTCACAGGCACCTGCAATCGCAGCGGGCTCGCCCTGATGGCGCTGGGCCTCGATGCACGCTTCGACCTGAAGCAGACCTACTGGTTGACGGCCGGTATTGCCGGGGTGGATGCCGACAAGGCGAGCGTCGGCAGCGCGGCGTGGGTGCAGCGGATCGTCGATGGCGACAACGTGCATGAGATCGACGGGCACGATGCGCCGGCCGACTGGCCGTACGGCATTTTTGCCTATGGCAGCACCGGGCCGCTCGATCCTCCGGGCCAGCACGACTGGAGCCAGAAGCCGATGGTGTTCGAATTGAACCCCAAGCTGGTGGCGTGGGCCTTTGCCTTGACGAAGGACATTGCGCTGCTGGACACGCCGGAAGTGGAAAAATTCCGTGAGACTTACACCGGTCAGCCTGTCGCACAAAAGCCGCCGTTCGTGTTGCTCGGCGACACCCTCGGTACCGCGCGCTACTGGCACGGGCCGGCGCTCACCGCGTGGGCCAACAATTGGGTGAAGATGTACACGCAGGGGAAGGGCAACTTTGTCATGACCCAGTGCGAGGACCAGAGCATCGGCTACGCGATGTACATGCTGGGCAAGGCCGGCCGCGTCGATCCGCTGCGGCACCTGGTGTTGCGCACGGCCAGCAACTACTCGACACCGCCGCGCGGCGCCTCGGTGGTCGAGAGCGTGCTTTCCGGCGAGTCAACCGGCACGGCGGTCGCCGCCGACTCGTGCTGGCGCATCGGCGCCCCGGTGGTACACGAGATTCTGAAGCACTGGGATCGCTACGCGACCACACGGCCGGGGGAATGATTTTCGGAGGGCTCAGCTCCTGCTGAGCCGCGGCCCGGCGGGAGCTGGGCCCTCCAAGAGCCGGAACGACAGGAAGGAGCTAACGCCGGCGCGAGCGTTTACCCCTGGCTGGCTTGTGCCCGTGCAGCATCCACCAGGAGCTGCCGATGATCAGGGCCAGCCCAACGGCATAGTCCTGGTGTTCGGTCAGCACCCGGGTCTTTCCGTCGAAGCCGGTCTTCAGGTAGGTGAGACCGGTCTCCGTTTTCCCCGCCAGGGAAACACTGTGTTCGTAACCCGCATAGAAAAACCACAACCCGCCAACGAAGGCGGCGAGGGCGATCAGCAGGTGAAGGAAGCGTTTCATTCTCTGGCTTCGCGGGACGGATAGTCCCGCCTCCATGTTTAGATGTCTTGGGCTTACGGCTTAAAGCTTACCCCTTATCGCTTAAAACGGCATCCCGCCGCGGCCGCCCTTCATCTGTTCCATCTGGCGCATGAGCTTCTTCTGGTTCCCGCCCTTCATCATCTTCATGAGCTTCTGCATCTGCTCGAACTGCTTGATGAGCTGGTTGACCTCGAGCACCTTCACGCCGGCGCCCGCCGCGATGCGCATGCGCCGGCTGCCGTTGAGCAGGCCGGGCTTGCGGCGCTCCTGGATCGTCATCGACTGGATGATCGCCTCGGTGCGCTTCATCTGTCGCTCGGCGTCGTCGGGGAGCTGCACGCCGCTCATGCCGGGCATCATGCCCATGAGCGACTGCATCGAACCCATCTTCTTCACCTGCTGCATCTGCGCGAGGAAGTCCTCCAGGTTGAAGTCCGCCTTGCGCATCTTCTCCGCCATGCGCTCGGCCTCCTTTTCATCAATGTGCTCCTGCGCCTTCTCGACGAGCGACACGACGTCGCCCATGCCGAGGATGCGGGAGGCGAGGCGCTCCGGATAAAACGGCTCGAAGTCGGCCGTCTTCTCGCCGGTGCCGATGAACTTGATGGGCACGCCGGTGACCGCCTTGATGGACAGCGCCGCGCCGCCGCGGGCGTCGCCATCGAGCTTGGTGAGGATGAGGCCGGTCAGGCCGAGGGCGTCGTGGAAGGCCTTGGCGACATTGACGGCCTCCTGGCCGAGCGCGCCGTCGGCCACGAGCAGCACTTCGTCGGGCTGGATCTTCGCGTGGAGCTTTTTGACCTCCTCGATCAGGGTGGTGTCGATCTGCAGGCGGCCGGCGGTATCGAAGAGGATGACGTCGGCGTTCGCCGCGAGCGCGGTCTCGAGCCCGGCGGCGCCGATGGCGGGCACGTCCTTGGAATTGCGGTCAGCGTAGAAGCCGAGCTCCTCCTGCTTCGCGAGGATCTCGAGCTGGTCGATGGCGGCCGGGCGATAGACGTCGCACGCGACGACAAACGGCCGGGCGCCCTTTTTCTTGAGCAACTTGCCGAGCTTGGCGGTCGAGGTCGTCTTGCCGGAACCGTGGAGGCCGACCAGGAGAACCTTGAGCGGACGCTTCGCGGCGAGCTCGGTTGCGCCCTCGCCGAGGAGCTTCACCAGCTCGTCGTGGATGATCTTGACGACCTGCTGGCCGGGCGTGACGGACTTGAGGACCTGCTGGCCGGTGCACTCGGCCTGCACCCGGTCGATGAACTCGCGGGCGACCTTGAAATGCACGTCGGCGGCCAGCAGGGCGGCGCGCACTTCCTTGAGGGCGTCCGCCATGTTGGCCTCGGACAAGGAGCCGACTCCGCGCAGGTTGCGCAGGGCGCCGGTCAGTTTATCGGTCAGGCTTTCGAACATGGAACCCGGAACTGAAACCACTAATGGGCCCGAATAAACACTAATCTTGAGGGCGCCTTAAGGTGGAACCCGACCTCCGGGCGGGTTGGGCCGCGATCGTCCCGGAAAACCCGTCCGGAGGCCGGGTTCCACCTATGCCGTTAGGAATCTTCTTGCTGGCCAGTCGGGCTTCTCCCTTAGACCTTAGCGCTATGTCCCGCACCGTCGCCATCGTAGGCCGCCCCAACGTGGGCAAAAGCCGCCTGTTCAACCGGCTGGCCAAGAAGCGCATCTCCATCGTCCACGACATGCCGGGGGTCACCCGGGACGTCGTGACGGCGGAGGTGAAGGAGGGCGGTTACACCTTGCTCGACACCGGCGGCCTGGGCCTGACCGGCAGCGACACCCCGGCCCGCATCACGAAGGCCTCCGAGGAGCAGGTGCATTTCGCCATCGCGGCCGCGACCGTCATTCTCTTCACGATCGACGCCCGTGAGGGCGTCACCGCCCTGGACGAGCGCATCGCGCAGCTGCTCCGCAAGAGCCGGAAGCAGGTCCTGCTGGTCGCCAACAAGGCCGACAGCGGCCAGGAGAAGATCAAGGACATCTCCGAGTTTCACCGGTTGGGCTTCGGCGAGCCGTTCTACATTTCCGCCGAGCACGGCGTCGGCGAGGCCGAGCTGCGCGTGGCCATCTTGGCCAAGCTCGGGCCGGTGGCGGAGGAGACCGAACTCGACAAGGAGCGGCTCAGCATCGTGTTTGTCGGCCGGCCCAACGTCGGCAAGTCCTCCCTCAGCAACCGCCTGCTCAACAGCGACCGGCTCATCGTCAGCGACCAGCCCGGCACGACGCGCGACGCGGTGGAGCTCGATTTCGAATACAAGAGCCGCGAGGGAAAATCATGGCCGTTCCGCCTGATCGACACCGCGGGCATCCGCCCGGCGACCAAGCTTGCGTCGTCCGTCGAGTATTTCTCCCGCCTGCGCTCGCTCGAGGCCATCCACCACGCCCACGTCGTTTTCATGGTGGTCGACGCCGTGGACGGCATCACGCAGCAGGACCAGGCCATCGCCGGCGAGATCATCAAGGCCGCCAAGCCGATCGTCATCGTCGTCAACAAGTGGGACCTCGTGCACGAGCAGTTCCAGAAGCGCCTCGTCGAGAAGTTCGCCACCGAGCGCGAATACCGCGAGGACTACGAGAAGACGCTGTTCCAGAAACTGTTCTTCACGCCCGGCGCGCCGGTGATGTTCGTCTCGGCCCTCACCGGCCACGAGATCACCCGGATGCTGAAGTCGGCCCGCGCCCTCAACAAGCGCCTCGATACGAAGATCCCGACCGCCAAGCTCAACGCCGCCATCATCCAGCTGGCCGACCGCACGCCGCCGCACTCCACGTTCGGCGTCCGCTTCCGCATCTACTACGCCACGCAGACCGGCACGCGGCCGTTTCGCATCAAGATTTTCTGCAACCAGGAGCGCAGCCTGACCGAGTCCTACCGGCGCTACCTCGAGTCCTGTCTCGTCAAGGAATTCGACCTCGACGGCTGCCCGATCCACTTCGACCTCATCGGCAAGAAGAAACAGTCCGTCGCCGACCGCCTCGCCGCCAAGGGCCAGCGCCAGAATCTCGCCGCCGCGGAAGCGGGCGAGGACATCAACTCCTCATTGCTCGACGATTGAAACAAACTTATGGCGCAAGGCGGCAATCCTGTAGCGGCGGTCTGTGACCGCCGGAGGGCGTGAACGGCGGTCACAGACCGCCGCGACAGAAGAAATAACCCAATCGGAATTGAACCATGCTTAGGATCGTCTTCATGGGCTCGGATGCGATCGCGCGACCCGCGCTGGACTGGCTGGCGGGCGAGGGGAGCAAGGTCGGCCAGGTAGTCGCCGTCTTCACCCAACCCGATCGCGCCGCCGGGCGCGGCCAGAAGATCCAGCCCGGCGAAATCAAACTCTGGGCGCAGGCGCGCAACCTGCCGGTGCTGCAGCCGGAGAAATTCGGCGACGCCGAGTGCCGGCAACTCGCGGAGTTGAAGCCTGACCTCGCGCTCGTCATGGCTTATGGCCACATCCTGAAGCAAGGTGTGATCGACACGCCGCGTCTCGGCACACTGAACCTGCACACCTCGATCCTGCCGCAATACCGCGGCGCCTCGCCGATCCAGACAGCCACCGCCAGCGGTGACAAGGAAACCGGCGTCACGCTGATGCGGATGGTGCTGGCGCTCGACGCCGGCCCGGTGACGGACGTGGAGCGCGTGGCCATCGCGCCGCTCGACACTGCGGCCGAGGTTGAGACCAAACTCGCGCTGGCGTGCGTGCCGCTACTCGCACGCTGCCTGCCCAGGATTGCCGCAGGCGCGCAGTCCTTCACCGCCCAGGATGAGATCAAGGTGACTTTCTGCCGCAAGCTTGAGAAGACCGACGGTGTGCTCGATTTCACCCAGCCAGCCGCAGCGTTGGCGGCCCGGATCAATGGCCTGATGCCCTGGCCCGGTTGCACCGTGGAAATCAACGGCCAGGTGGTGAAGCTCGGCCTGGCCGATGCCCTGCCGGGCACGGGATCGGCCGGTGAGGTCAGCGGCGCCGATGCCGACGGCCTGCTGGTCGGCACCGGGCAGGGGATTCTGCGCCTGCGCAAACTGCAGCGTCCGGGCGGAAAGATGCTGCCGGCGGCGGAATTCCTGCGCGGTTGGCCGGTGGTGCCAGGCACCCGCCTGCCGTCGCACCCGATGCCGCCGCTGGTTGGCTCCGTCCCATTCCCGCGGCCCAGTGGTGGAGCGCGCTGACCCCTGCGCTTCAGGACGTTCGCTCGCAAACCAGCGCGTTGAGGGCAACGCGCTCCGCCTCGCCCCTTAGAGTCTAAGGCTTGTTTTTATCCGGCGAATTTCCCAGCCTCAGTGCCATGACCCGCCATTTCCTGCGCTACGGCGCCCTGTCGCTCTCCCTCCTCGGTTTCGCACACGGCCAGGTCGACGGCACCCGGATCGAAGTGGCCAACCTGCGGCAGGACGTCGCCCTGCTGAACCAGCGCGTGGGCGAGCTCACCATGGCGATCGAGCAGCTCACCCGGGAGAACGCCGCCCTGCAGGCCAAGGCCAGCCAGAGCTACGTCACCATCGAGCAGCTCAACAAGTCCGTCGCCGAAACCAACCGCGCCCTGCAGGCGGCGCTCGCGGACCAGAAGCGCGAGGTGCTGCAGCAGGTCGCCGGCCAGATCGAGCGCCTCGGCAAGCAAACCAACGCCGCGCTCGACGCGCTGGCGAAGAACCAGGCCACGCGGCCGGTCGTGCAGACGACGTTCAGCGAGGATTTCCCCAAGGAGGGCACCAACTACACCGTGGTGAGCGGCGATACCCTTTCCGGCATCGCGAAGAAGACCGGAGGCAAGCTGGCGGACATCCGCAACGCCAACAAGATTTCCGACGACACCAAGATCCGCGTCGGCCAGACCCTTTTCATCCCGCAGGGCAAATAATCATGGCTCCCCCGAAATCACGACTCGGCCGCGGGCTCGGCGCCCTCATCACCAGCGGCACCACGCTGCCCAAGACCGCCCCGGCCGTCCCGACGGCCGCAGCCCCCGCGGTGTCGCCGGCCCCGGCCTCCGACGGCCTGCCGGGTTATCGCGAGGTCGCCGTGCACCTGGTCGAGCCCAATCCCTACCAGCCGCGCAAGGAATTCGCCGACGAGGCGCTGGCCGAGCTCGTGGAGAGCATCCGGGCCGAGGGCCTGCTGCAGCCGATCGTCGTGCGCGCCGTGGGCGACAAGTTCCAGCTCATCGCCGGCGAGCGCCGCTGGCGCGCCTTCCAGCAGCTCAGGATCAAGAGCATCCCGGCCCGCGTGATGACGTCGAGCGACGCCTCCTCCGCCTCGCTGGCCCTGATCGAGAACCTGCAACGCGCCGACCTGAACCCGCTCGAGGAGGCGCACGGCTATGCCAGCCTCATCCGCGATTTCGACCTCACCCAGGACGCCGCCGCCCAGCGCGTCGGCAAGGGCCGCGCCACCGTCGCCAACTCCCTGCGCCTGCTCGGCCTCGAGCCGGAGCTGCAGGGCTACGTCGGCAAGGGTCTCCTCAGCGTCGGCCACGCCAAGGTGCTGCTCGGCGTCGAGGGTTCGGCCGAGCGCCTGCTGCTTGCGCGGCGCGCGCTCGAGCAGGGCCTGAGCGTCCGCGCGCTCGAGGAACTGCTGCGCCACAAGTCCGGCGGTCCCGGCAAAAAGCGCCGCATGCCCGGCGCGACCGCCACCGCGCTCGGCGACATCGAGAAGCGGCTGACCTCGCATCTCGGGGCGCGGACCACGCTCAAGCACTCGCCGAAGCGCGGCCGCATCATCATCGAGTATCAGGGCAACGAGGATCTCGCGCGCGTGCTCGAGAAGCTGGGCGTGACGCTGTAGGGCGTCTCGCGCTCTGTGCGGGGGGTAGGGGCCGTTGCCCTCAACGGTCCTCGGGCAAGGGCGGTTGAGGGCAACCGCCCCTACCGAATTGCCTCATCATTTCTTCGCCGGGAGGCCGGCGACCAGGCCGGTCTTGGCGACGGCGTCGTAGAGTTCGCGCAGCGCACTGTCCGCGGCGTTCTCGAGCGCATCCGCCGTCTCCAGCTGGCGGCCGAAGCCCCATCGGTTCCCGTGGACCCAAAGCATCGCGGTGCCGGTGGCCAGCCCGAGGCCCTTCTCGCCGGCGGCGGTCTTGAGAGTGGCAGTAAGGGTGCACTGGGCGTTGCCCATGCGGTCCACGCGCCACTCTGTCAGGTTGAGCTGCAGGCCGGGCACATCCTTGGCCCCGGCATCGAAGGCGGTGAGCTGCACCATTTCGCCCTTGTAGCCGCGCTGCCGGAAGACGTCTTTCAGGCGGTAGAACAGGGCCTCGGCGATATCATCGTCCAGAAACGGCCGCCAGGTGGGCGGCACGTTCACGAAGACCTGCAGGCCGGCCGGTTTGGCCGCGGCTGACTTGGTGTCAGCGGCCGGGGCGAGGGCGGCCAAGATGGCCAAGGCGGCGAACGCCACCGGGAAACGCAGGAAGGACAGGTAGGATTTCATACGGGGCAGGGGTCGGAGGCTGGGACTGACCGGCCCACCGTAACCACGGTTCCCACTGGTGCAAATGCCAGCTACGGTTTGCCTTGGGGTAGGGCGCGGACTCCGCTCCGCGCCGGGCATGAACGGCGGTGAAGGGACTCACCGCCCTACCGAGAGCAGGACACTACCCGCGCCAGAACTTTGGTTGACAAAGCCGGTCCGAATACGCTTCTTCTGCACCCTTTATGAGTCTCGTTATCGGTATCCTAACTTTCGTCCTGATCATCACTTCGCTCGTCCTGGTGTTCCTGGTCCTCATGCAGCGCGCCAAGACCGACGGCGGCATGGGCTCGGCCATGGGCGGCGGCGCCATGGAGTCGACCTTTGGCGCGGACACCAACAACGTCCTCAGCGGCGCGACCATCAAGGGCGCCATCGTTTTCTTCGTGATCAGCTTCGTCCTTTACCTGGCCCACATCTACCAGTCCAAGCACCGGGACGACGGCGACAACCGGCTGCCCACGATCGTGGCGCCCGCGAGCACCGCTCCCGCCGCGCCGATGCCGGCGCCGAAACCCGCAACCCCTGCGCCGGTTGAGCCCAAGAAGCCCTGACCTTTCAAGCCCGGCCCCCCGCCGGGCTTTCTTGTTTGCGCTCGTGCTGGCGGCGGTGCCGGGGCTGACCGCACAAGGCACCCGCTTCCGCCCGGCGCCCAACTACGTCGCCGGCGGTAAGGCCGACCAGACCGAGGGCGCGCGCATCCTCGGCGAATTCCGCGAGACCGGTATCACCGGCACCTACTGGCTGTCCTTCGAACTGCGCGTGATGCCGCGGCAGGGCGTCGAGCGCCTCCTCGAGGGCGAGCTGTTCGGCACGCCGGCCGAAGCGGGACCCCTGACCCGCCTCACCGTCGGAAGCGCCCGCTGGCTCATTCAGTCCGGGGCGAAACCGGCGGCGTGGACCCAGCCGGACAAGGGGACCGTGCACGAGACCACCATCGTGGAGACGCTGCAGCCGGTCGCGGGCACCGACTTCACGCTGTTCGACCTGCAGATGCCCTTCCTGCACTGGAGCGATTTTGTCTACGAGGGCCTCGCCAAGGTGCGCGGGCGCCCGGCACACCAGTTCGTGCTCTATCCGCCGGCCGACTTCGCCCAGGCCCGGCCCGATCTCAGCGGCGTGCGGGTGTTCCTCGACACCCAGTTCCAGGCGCTGGTGCAGGTCGAGCAGCTCGGTCCGGACGGCAAGCCCGCCAAAACCGTCACGTTGCTCGACCTGAAGAAGGTGGACGGGCAGTGGCTGGTGAAATCCATCGACCTGCGCAACCTCGGCACCCGCGACAAGACCCGCCTCACCTTCAAGGCCGCGGCCCTGAACCTGACGCTGCCGGCGGGCACGTTCGCGCCGGCGCAGCTGGCGGAACCGCCCCCCGCGGTGCCGCGCGCCAGCATCCAGGAACTTTGAGATGGAGCGCGTTGCCCCCAACGCGCTGATCGATCCCCACGGCGAGGTCGCCGTGGCGCCACTTGGAGCGCGGGCGACCCCGCCTGCGACAACGTCTTGAGGTCAAGCCGTTCCACCCTTAGGTAGTGGGTCAGTTGATGTAGGTCGGGCTTTATGCCCGACATACCACGCGACCTGTCGGGGATAAACCCCGACCTACAACACCGAAGAAACCAAACTGACCCACCACCCACCCTTACGACACCAGCATGGCCAGCAAAGCGTCCAAGCCTTTCCCGATCCAGATGGAGGTGGAGTTCCTCGACCGCCTGAGCGAGCCCGTGCGCGACGGCAAGGCGAAGTCCGTCAGCGACATCATCCGCACCGCGCTGGACCGCTACGATTTCACCGACGTGCTGGTCATGCACCCGGTGCAACTGCAGATCTCCGTGCGGCTGCCGGGCGAGATCCGGCGGCAGCTGAAGAAGACGGCCCGCAGCAAGCACACCAGCGTCGGCCACCTGGTCCGCGCCGCGGTGGAGGCCTACCTGCCGGAGCTGGAGGCCCTGCCGGTGCCGGCCGAACCGGTCGTGAAACCGAAGCCGCGAAAGAGGCGAAAGAAGAAGCGGTAAGATTGTGCAGGGCCGGTGCTAGTCGCCGGGCCGCGAATTACGCGCAAGCCGGTCCGCCGGCTAGCGGCGACCCTACATGGGGGAGCCTATGACAGCCCGCGCGGCAACGGCTGGCTTGCGTTCGGAAACACCGGGCCTTTAGTCCAGACCCCGAATGAGCACTCCGCATCCGCTGTCCGTTTGGGCCCGCAATGTCTCGCCGTCGCCGACTCTCGCGATCGACGCGAAAGCCAAGGCCATGCTGGCGGCGGGCGAGGACGTCTGCAGCTTCGCCGCGGGCGAGCCCGATTTCGACACGCCGCAATTCATCAAGGACGCCGCCATCGCCGCGCTGCAGGGCGGCAAGACCAAGTATGCGCCCACGCCCGGCATCGAGCCGCTGCGCCAGGCCATCGCCGACCGCTACGCCGCCGAATACGGCTACAAGATCGCCCCGTCGCAGGTCGTCGTCTCGCCGGGCGGCAAATATTCCTGCTACCTGGCCATCATGGCCACCTGCAACCCCGGCGACGAGGCCATCATCCCCGCGCCGTATTGGGTCAGCTACCCGGAGATGGTGAAGCTCGCCGGCGCCACGCCAAAATTCGTGCTCTGCAACGACCGGGCCGGCTTCAAGCTCACGCCGGCGCTGCTCGCGGCGGCGATCACGCCGAAGACCAAGCTGCTCATCCTCAACTCGCCTTCGAACCCCACCGGCGCCATCTACAACCGCGCGGAACTGGCGGCGCTCGCCGACGTCTGCGTGCAGCACAACCTCTATGTGCTGGCTGACGAGATGTATGAGCACCTCATCTACGACGGCCACCAGCCGGTGAACTTCGCCATGCTCGGCGCCGAGGTCGAGAAGCGGACCGTCACGGTCGCCGGTTTCTCCAAGACCTATTCGATGACCGGCTGGCGCCTGGGCACGCTCGTCGCGCCCGCACCGATCGCCAAGGCCTGCTCCGAACTGCAGAGCCAGATGTCTTCCAACGCCACGACCTTCGCCCAATACGGCGCGCTCGCCGCGCTCAAGGAGAAGGCCAAGGCCGACGCCGCCATCGAGGCGATGAAGACCGCCTTCGACCGCCGCCGGAAATACCTCCACGCCGAGCTGAACAAGATCCCCGGCATCACCTGCCTGCTGGCGGGCGGCGCGTTCTACCTTTTCCCCAACATCTCGAGCTTCGGCCTCAAGGACACCGAGTTCTGCGCCAAGCTGCTCGAGCAGGAGAAGGTCGCGGCCGTGCCCGGCTCGGCGTTCGGCGCCGAGGGCTACCTGCGGCTCAGCTACGCCACCTCCGACGAGATCATTCGCAAGGGGATCGAGCGGCTGCGGCGGTTCTGCGCCGGGCTGAAGAAGTGAGGTAGGGCGGCGAGTCCCTTCGCCGCCTTTCCGGCGCGGAACGGAGTCCGCGCCTTACCGCACCTGCCTCCCACGGCCGGGTTCCACCCTTGAAACCACCGCGGCGGTGGTTCGTCATCTCATCATGTGTTTCCGGTTCCTGGGCCTTGCTTTGCTTCTCCTCGCCGGCCGGCTGCCGGCCGCCAACCAACTCGAGCGCCACACCTGGATCGTGGACGGCGTGACCCGCGAGGCGCTCCTGTCCATCCCCACGAAGATCCCCGCCGACGGCGCCCCGCTGGTGTTCGCGTTCCACGGCCACGGCGGCTCGATGGCGCAGGCGTCGCATAGCTTTCCCATTCACGAGAAATGGCCGGAGGCGATCGTGGTTTACCCGCAGGGTCTGCCCACCGCCGGCCGGCTGACCGACCGGGCCGGCACCGAGGCAGGCTGGCAGGCCATGGCCGGCGCCCAGGGTGACCGCGACCTGAAATTCTTCGATGTCATGCTCGCCGACCTGAAGCAGCGCTACCGCGTGGACGCGAAGCGCATCTACGCGACGGGTCATTCCAACGGCGGCGGCTTCACCTACCTGCTCTGGGCGGAGCGGGGCGATGTGTTCGCGGCCCTAGCCCCGTCATCCGCGCTGCTGGCGCGCGGCTTCCTGAAGTTCAAGCCCAAGCCCGTGCTGCACATTGGCAGTCCCCAGGACGAACTGGTGAAGTTCGCCTGGCAGCAGCGCATGCTCGACTACGTGCTCAAGCTGGACGGCTGCGGGCCATTAAAACCCGACGCGATGGGCTACACGGCGTATCCTGCCAGCGGCGGCAACGACGTGGCGGTCTACCTGCACACCGGGGGGCACCGTTACCCGAGCGACGTCGCGCCCGAGCTGATTGTGAAGTTCTTCCAGGCCCATCCCGGACCGGGGAGCTGAGGCTCAGTGCCGGAACTGCTAGACAGGGAGTATTCCATGGGGTGAGGAGGGATTTCAGGCGGAAAGGGAAGTGTCGTCCTCGGCCGAGCGTTCCAGCATGCGGGCGAGGTAGGCCTGTTCGGGGCCGACGTGCGCGAGGGCGAGGGCCCGGCGGAAACTCGCCGCGGCGGCCCGCTCGTCCTTCAGGCGCCAGTGGAGTTCGCCGGCCACGGCGTGCAGCAGGTAATGCGATTCGAGCCGGTCGCGGTCGGTGATCGCCGCGAGCGCGTCGAGCCCGGCCTGCGGCCCCTGCAGGTGGGCGACAACCACCGCGCGGTTCAGCGCCACGATCGGCGAGGCCTTGAGCCGGTAAAGCTCGTCGTAATGCCGCAGGATGCGCGCCCAGTCGGTCGAGGCGTAATCGGCCGCCGTGCAGTGGATGGCGGCGATGCCGGCCTGCAGGTGGTATTCGCTCAGTTCCGCGCCCTCGGCGGCGGCGACCAGGTGCAGCAGGCCCTGCTCGATCAGCGTGCGATCCCACTTGGAACGGTCCTGGTCGTGCAGGCGGAGCAGGGCGCCGTGCTCGTCGAGCCGGGAGGGGAAGCGGGCCGCCGTCAGCAGCATGAGCGCCAGCAGGGCGTGGGCGCGGGGCGTCCGGCCGGCCGGGTGGGCGAGCAGCAGCGAGGCCAGGCGGATGGCCTCGTGGCTCAGTTCCTCGCGGAGCAGGCGGTCGCCGGACGAGGCCTTGTAGCCCTCATTGAACAGCAGGTAGAGCGCGGCGAGCACGCCGTCGAGCCGGGGCGCGAGGTCCTCGCCCTCGGGGATCTCGAAGCCGATGCCGGCCTCGTGGATGCGCTGCTTCGTGCGCGTCAGCTGCTTTTCGATCGCCGCCTCGCTGCTGAGGAAGGCGCGCGCGATCTCCGACGTGCCGAAGCCGCACAGCACCTTGAGCGCGAGGACGACCTGCGCGTCGGGGGCGACCGACGGATGGCAGCAAACGAACATCAGGCGCAGTGCGTCGTCGCGGATCTCGTGGGCCGTCTCCCAGGCGATGGCCGGCGAGGCGATCGTCTGCTCGTGGTGGGTGATGATGGCCGGCTCCTTCGCGGCGGACATGCGCTGGCGGCGCAGGTGGTCCTTGGCCAGGTTCATGGCCACCTGCGTGATCCAGGCGGAGGGATTGGGCGGCACGCCGCCCATCGACCAGGTGCGCAGGGCTCGCAGCATGGCTTCCTGCGCGACGTCCTCGGCCAGCGCCAGGTTGTGCACGCCGAGCAGGCGGAGGAGCGCGCCGTGCAGGCGGCCGGTCTCATGCCGGAAGAAATGCTCGACCAGCTGCGCGGTGGTGGTGGGTTCCGAAGTCATCTGTTCAGGCTGAGTCTCTCAAATTGTAGGAGCCTGCTTGCAGGCGATTCAGGGCTTAAGCCATCGGTGGAAATCCAAGGTCGCCTGCAAGCAGGCTCCTACAGAAATATCATCGATGCCTCATCACTTCCCGAGCGTCGCCGGGCATAGTGTTCACCCCGAGGTGGCAGGTGGGTGTCACCTGCCGCACCTCGATGATCAGGCCGTAGGCCAGGCCAGGGTGGCGCCGCGCGATTTCGGTGGCCTCATCGAGGCTGCCTACCACCAGTTTCACGTAGCCGCCGATGGCCTCCTTGGCCTCGGGGAACGGGCCGTCGATCACGCGCCCGCCGCCGGGCCCGGAAACAATGCGGGTCTCCAGTTCGAGCGGCTGGCCCTCGATGGCCTTGCCCTCGGTGACGAGCCCTTCGAACCAGGCGTTCCAGCGCGTGACCAGCTGCTGGCGCTGGTCGGGCGTGAGGTGCTGGTGGGTTTCCGGGCCGGAATTCCGGAAGAACAGCATGTAGGGGGCGGGTGGGGACGTCGGGTTGGTCGGCATGGGATGGCGGGTTGAAGTGGGCTGTCACTGCTACAACGAACGAAGGCGGCCCCACCGGACACGGCGGGGGAAATTGCGGGATTGGTCGTGGATTTTCACCGCTCGGTGCGGAAATGACCGGCTTGGGTCGAACCCGGATTGCCGGGCAGGCACCATCAAACAAGCCTACGGCGCGAAAAACTTCAACCCCGCTGTCCGGAACCGGCGGGGCCGTTCGTTGAGCCTAGGAACACCCGCTCCATGCTGTCCGCCGTCCTCATCCTCGCCCTGCTTACCGCCCTCGTGGCGACCGAGCCCGCCGCCGGCGGCCGCGAGCGCGGCGACCGAGCCTGACCGTTTCCCCATGTCAACCATCGCTCCCAACCCACCCAAGATCGTCTCCCGTTCCGAATGGCTCAAGGCCCGCCTCGAGCTGCTCGCCCGGGAAAAGGAACTCACCAGCATGCGCGACCGCCTCAACACGGCGCGCCGCGAGCTGCCCATGGTCCGCATCGAGCAGCCCTACCGGTTCGACAGTCCCGAAGGTCCCCGGACGCTGGCCGACCTCTTTGCCGGCCGGCCCCAGCTAATCGTCCACCACTTCATGTGGCGCTGGGAGAAAGGGGAGCCACTGGACGAGCCCTGCCGGGGCTGCTCTGGCTGGGTCGACGAACTCGCCCGCGGCCACTTCAATGTCCTGCGCGCGCGCAACACGAGTCTCGTCCTCGTCTCCCGTGCGCCCCTCGCGAAGATCCTGCCCTTCAAGCGGCGCATGGGCTGGACGGTGCCCTGGTATTCCTCCTCCGGCAGCTCGTTCAATTACGACTTCAACACCACGATCGACGCCTCGGTCGCGCCCGTGGTTTATAATTACCGCGGCCCGGAGGAGCATGCCAGGGCCGGCACCGGGTATTACCTCCAGGGCGAACAGCCCTTCGACCTGCCCGGGCTGAGCTGCTTCCTGCGCCAGGGCGACGAGGTCTTCCACACGTATTCCACCTACGCGCGCGGCGGCGAGTCCACCGGCGGATCCTACTACCTCCTCGACCTGACGGCGCTCGGCCGGCAGGAGGACTGGGAGGAGCCCAAGGGGCGCACCCCCGGCATGGGTCTGCCGCCCCGGCCGGACCTCAACCCCTTCCCGGATGAATATGCCGGCTGAGACTGCCCCCTTCCGCCACCGGACCCGTTGGCTGGCCGCCGGCATCACGGCCCTGCTGCTGCCGAAGTGCCTGCTCTGTGTCGCCGGCTACATCGCACTGGCCGGCGGTTTCGCCGCCGTCGTGCCGGAGTTGTGCGGCGGATCGGCGGCACCGTCGAATGGCGCTGCCGTGGCCACCGCCGCACTCGGTCTCGTGGCCGGCGCCTTGCTGCTGGCCTGCGCCTGGCGACGCGCGACATCCACCCGCACAGCGGAGAAAACCCATTCGGCCGAACGGCCATGAAAACCACCGCCCCAGTCCCGCCTGTTTCCGGGCTCGAACTCTCGCTGTCCCGTGTCATCGCCGCTCCGCCGGCCCGCGTGTACCAGGCATGGACCACGCAGCTCCCGCAGTGGTGGGGGCCGCACGGCATGACGACGCCTTTCTGCGTGATGGAGCTCCGCACCGGCGGCAGTTTTCGCACGATCATGCGGGCGCCCGACGGCACCGAATACCCGACCCGCGGCGTCTTCCTCGAGGTTGTGCCGAACGAGCGCATCGTCTTCACCGACGCCTTCGATTCCGGTTGGGCGCCGAACCCCGGCGCCTTCTTCACCGCCATCACGACCTTCGAGGCATTGCCCGGCGGCAAAATGAAATACACCGCCCGGGCGCTGCACTGGACGGTGGAGAACCGCGAAAGGCATGAAAAGATGGGTTTCCATCAAGGCTGGGGCGAAAGTGTGGACCGGCTTGTCAGCCTCGTAACGGCCGCTTAAAGCAATCCACGAACCCACGCCCCCAATGATCAAGAAAATCCTGCTCCTCCTCGTGGCGATCATCGCCGTCATCCTCGTTGTCGCCGCTTTCCAGCCCGCCGAGTTCCGCATCACGCGGAGCGTTACCATCGCCGCGCCGGCCGCCGTGATTTTTCCCGAGGTCAATGATTTCCACCGCTGGGCCGCCTGGTCGCCCTGGGAGAAGCTGGACCCGGCGATGAAGCGCACCTTCGAAGGCCCGGCGGCCGGCGTGGGAGCCGCGTATGCCTGGGAAGGCAACAGCGACGTGGGCGCCGGCAAGATGACGATCGCTGAAAGCCGGCCCGCCGAGGTGATCCGGATCAAGCTGGAGTTCTTCAAGCCCATGCCCGGGCTTTGCCCGACCGAATTCACCTTCCGGCCGGAAGGCGCCGGCACGAATGTCACCTGGACCATGTCCGGCACGAAAAACTATGGGTCTAAGGTGTTCTGCCTGTTCATGAACATGGACAAGATGGTCGGCGGCGACTTCGAGAAGGGCCTGGCCACGCTCAAGACCAACTCGGAAGCCGCCGCCAAGAAATAACCCGCCCCGTCGGTCTCCCTCCGCCACCTCAACTCCCGCCCCCCATGCCCAACTACGTCGATGGCTATGTCCTGCCCGTGCCGAAGAAAAACCTGAAGGCCTACCAACGCATCGCGCGGCTGACCGCCAAGGTCTGGAAGGACCAGGGTGCGCTGGCCTACCGCGAGACCGCCGGCGACGACCTCCAGACCAAATGGGGTGTGCCCTTCGCCAAGCGGATGAAGCTCAAGCGGGGCGAGACCGTGGTCTTCGCCTACATCGAATTCAAATCCCGCGCGCACCGCGACAAGGTGAACGCCGCGGTGATGAAGGACCCGCGCATGGCCGCCATGTGCGACCCAAAGGACATGCCGTTCGACTGCCAGCGCGTGGTTTACGCCGGCTTCAAGGTCTTGGTCGCCCGCTGACCACATGCCGGTTTCCTGCGACGACCCCGTCCTGGCCAAGCTCGCCGCCCTGCGCGCCGAGCTGATCGAGCAGGCTTACGCGCTGGAACGCCAGGGCCGGCTCGATGCCGCCGACGTGGCGGTCGCGGCGTCGGCCCGTGTCGCCGAGGTCTGCGCGGAACTCACGCCGGTGAATTCGGCCGGCTGAAAAGGATTGGAGCGCGCGGCTTCCCGGCGTTTGCTCGCCCTCATGCTGCCGCCGACCGCGTTATCCCGGATCTGGAAAATCATCGCCGGCGTGTTCCTTGGCCTGGGGTGGATGAGCGGGGCGGCGACGGACGGCGCACCCGCCTTCAAGGTCATCGCGTTCTACACCGGCAAAAGCGACCTCGCACACATCAGTTTCGTCCACGAGGCCAACCGCTGGTTTCCCACGATGGCGGCGAAACACCACTTCAGCTACGAGGCGACGGACGACTGGGGCAAACTCAACGCCAGCTTCCTCGCCGGCTACCGGGTCGTGCTCTTCCTCGACACCCGGCCGGAGGATCCGGCGCAGCGGGCGGCCTTCCGCGACTACATGGAGCACGGCGGCGCGTGGCTGGGTTTTCATTTTGCGGCGTTTGCGCTGACGCCCTCCGCTTTCCCGCAGAACTGGGACTGGTATCACGACCAGTTCCTCGGCTCCGGCCAATACGTGAGCAACACCTGGCGGCCCACGTCCGCCGTGCTGCGGGTGGTGACACCCGGGCATCCGGCGACCCGGGGCCTGCCGGCTACCTTCGCGTCAGCGCCCAACGAATGGTATCGCTGGGAAAAAGACCTGCGCACCAATCCTTCCATCCAAATCCTGCTGGCCATCGATGCGGCCAGTTTCCCGCTCGGCACCGGGCCCAAGCCGCACGAAATCTGGCACGAGGGCTACTACCCGGTGGCATGGACCAACCGGAACTACCGGATGATCTACGTGAACATGGGCCACAACGACATGGACTACGAACACCGGACGAACCGCGAACTCTCCTCCACCTTCGCCAGCGAAGCCCAAAGCAAGTTCATCCTCCAGGCCCTGCTTTGGCTGGGCGGCCGCACCCCCTGAAAACAAAGCGGCCCCTCCGGGAAGAAGGGGCCGCAGCGGTTATTGAAATGAGGGTATCGGATCAGTTCCAGTAGCCTTCGTAGAACCGGTAGTTGCTGCCGTTCCGCTCCCAGCGCGGGGCGACCCAGGCTGAGCCCGAACTCGGGGGCATTTCCCAGTGTCCGGCCATCCACTCATAGCGGTCGTTGCGCCACGTCCAGTAGCCGGCGAGCCAGACGTGCTGGGACGACGGTTGGGCCAGCACGACTTCCTCCTGCATGGCCGGCGGGGCCTGGGTGATGACGGTGGTGCTCACGACCGGGGCCGAGGCGACATAGGCGGTGTTGCCCACGACCACGGTGGCCGGAGCCGAAGTGGTGGTGGTCGTCGTCGTGACGGCGCGGGTGTTCGGCGGGGGCGGAGGCGGAGCAGAGACCACATGGGAATCGGGTTCGGAAGCGCAGCCCGCGAAGACGAAGCCGAGGGCGAGGAACGGAACGGACCAGCCGGCGCTTTGCGCGGCAGGCGGGAGGACCGGGAGGTGGGACATGTTTTTGTTCATGAGGGGAAGCATAGCGGCGCCGACGCCGTGCTGCTATGGGGCCTTGTAGGCAGCGAGGCTCAAATGGTCGTGCTGGCCTTGACCCTGGCGCAGGCTGCCTGCGCCCGCAGCCAAGCCTGTCCGACCCGCTCCCGATCCTGGGCCCAGCTTTCGGAGGTGGCCTTGGCGACAATCTCACCGGTGCCGGTGAGATACGACCGGGCATTGCCCACTTCCTTCATCGCGAAATCCCAGTCCTTGGTGTCGGCATCGCCCTTCATGGCGGCCCGGTGGGCGGACAACTCGCTGATCTGCTCATCGAGCCGGGCCTGCAACCGCTTGAAGCCGGCGAAAAACGCGGCGCGCGAATCATAACTGAGATCCTTGATCTCGCGCCAGCGGGCATCGGCGACGGGAACACCGGTGACCGGCGCCGCGGGCAACTCCTTGGCCGGCGGCAACGGCGCAGCGGCGACTTTTTCATTCTCGGCACAACCCGCGTTGGACAGGAGGGAGAGGCCCATGGCCACCGTGACATGGCGTAGACAAACAATGGTTTTCACCGGGCCAGCATAGCGGCGGAAGGGCGGAGTGCCTATGGGGTGTAGTGCTAGCGCCCCGCAACCTACGTGGAACACCCCATCGTCGCGCCGGGCCGGAATGCTTAGTATCGGTCATGGCTCATCTCTTTCTCGCCCTCTTCCTCATTGTCTTCGGCCTGAACATCCTGATCGGACTGTCGATTCCACTCTGGATCGCCGGCGCGCTCGCGGTGATTGCCGGCGTCTTGCTGGTGCTGGAACGTTTCCGCGTCCGCGTTGACCGGAAATAACGGGCCCACTGACGGCCTGCCTTGAACACCCCATGGTGGCCGGTGACCGCAGCGGCTATCTTGCTCCCATGAATTCTGCCATCGGCCGCTTCGCCATTCTCTGCCTCATGCTGACCGTCGCCCTGATCGCCCTGGCGACTTCCGGCTGCCAGACTTCGAAGGGTTTCGGCAAGGATGTCGAGAAGCTCGGCGACAAGATCCAGGAGAAATCCAAGTAAGGCGCCGTCGACCGGCTCAGCTGCGCCGGTTCTGCGCGGTCGTGAGCTGCTCCCTCAGGGCGCTCTCGTCATTGCGCGAGGCGCGCTTCAGTTTCTTGTTCCGCGTCTCGGCCTCGGCGACTTGGCGCGTGAGATCGGTGTTTGTTGCGGTCAGCTTGGCCAGCGATTCGTTGGCCGCGGCCAGGAGTTGCTCCAGTTCGAGAATGCGCGCGGTGTGCATGACCCACAGGTGCGCAGAAAATCTCCAATAGCGACAACCATCGCACCATTCGCGCTGAAGGCGACGGCCACCTGCGCCTAACCGCTTGTCAGGGAACACGGCCCGAACTGTCCCGGCGGGGTTAAATAAAGATCCCCGAAGCAAGCTCCGGAGCATTGCTCGAACCACCCGCGGGCGGGGTCGCCCGCTCTCCAGTTATTCGTGCTGGAGCCACGGCGACCTCGCCGCGGAATCTCAAGACCAAGTCGGAGCAAGCTCCGGGGGATTGGACCCATCGCGAATAAAACCGCCCGCCCGGCAACGCGGACCCGGCCGGCGCTGGATAAAGTCCGTTATCTGGCTATATGGGACCGATGCAAATCGGCGTAGACAGTTTTGTGGCCACCGCGAAGAGCGGGCCGGTCGGCGATGCCGCCCGCGTCCGGGAATTGCTCGAGCAAATCGAGCTGGCCGACCGCGTCGGCCTCGATGTCTTCGGCATCGGCGAGCACCACCGGGCGGACTACGTCTCCTCGGCCCCCGCCGTGCTGATGGCCGCGGCCGCCGCGCGCACGAAAAACATCCGGCTGGCCAGCGCCGTGACCGTCCTCAGCTCGGACGACCCGGTGCGCATCTATCAGCAGTTCGCCACCGTGGACCTCATTTCACAAGGTCGCGCCGAGATCATCGTCGGCCGCGGCTCGTTCATCGAGTCCTACCCGCTGTTCGGCTTCGACCTCGACAACTACGACGAGCTGTTTTCGGAAAAACTGGAGCTGCTGCTCAGGATCCGGGAGCAGACCAACGTTTCGTGGTCCGGCAAGCACCGCGCGCCGCTCACCGGGCAGGGCGTCTACCCGCGGGCACTGCAAAGCCCGCTGCCGGTATGGATCGGGGTCGGGGGCACGCCGCAGTCGGCGATCCGCGCCGGCCGGCTGGGCCTGCCGCTGATGGTCGCCATCATCGGCGGCCAGGCGAAAAGCTTCCGGCCGCTCATCGACCTTTACCGCGAGGCTGGCGCCAAGGCGGGCCACGCCGCGGACAAACTGACGGTCGGCGTCCATGGCATCGGATTTCTCGCCGACACCACCGCGGAGGCGCAGGAGATTTTCTGGCCCGCCTACCGCGACGCCTTCGGGAAGATCGGCAAGGAACGGGGCTGGCCGCCGCCCACCCGGCCGCAGTTTGACGCGGTCGCGAGTCCGCACGGTGCGCTGCTGGTGGGGGACGGTGACGCGGTCGCCGCCAAGATCCTCGCCGAGCATGAGGCGTTGGGCGGGTTTGTGCGCAAGACCATCCTGCTCGACAACCGCGTGCTGACCCACCGCCAGATCATGCGCGCCATCGAGCTGCTCGGCACCGTGGTCGCGCCGGTCGTCCGGCAGGCGACCACGACGGCCGCCCCCGGGCCTAGGGTTGATTCTCGTCGAGGCGCGCCATCTTCCGCGTGATGACGGCGTCGCCGCGGCCGTTGACAATATGGTTGATGCCGCTCGTGGTCTGCGCGCCAAGGCGCAGGGTGACCAGATGGTGGAGTTTCACGCCCGGCACGTCCGGCGCCTCGATGGCGTTGTCCAGGAAGACGTTTGGCTCGTGGAAAACCGAATACACCCCGAGGCCCCAGGCCTCGTGTGTGGTCACGCCAGCGCCGACCTTGTAGGAGGCGTAGCCGCGGGTGCTTCCGTTCATCCAGGCGGCCTGGCGCGGTGGGTCGTAGGGCAGCTCGGACTGGTAGAAGTAAACGCGGCCGCCCTCGCCATTCCAAAGCGTCTGGTATTCCTGCGTGTGCTCGACAAAGAGCCCGTAGAACGTGACGTCGCGGCCGTTCACGATCAGGCCGTGGGCGTTGCGGTTGCCGTTCCAGCTCGCGCCGGTGCCGTGGTCGGCGCGCCAGAGCCAGAAATTGTCGCCCACGACATCCGCGCTCTCGATGGTGACGAAGCAGGAGCAAACGCCCGTGGTCGCGCCGCCCGCGCGGCAGAAGATGTCGTAAAGAAACACCGGGTTCGCCGCGTGGCGTGAGTGGTGCGACGCATCGCCCGCCTGCAGCAGGGTGGGCGAGTTGACCGGGCCGGCCTCCATGAGCAGGCCGCCCACCTTCACGCCATCGACATCGGCGATGGTGACGGCGGGCGAGCCCCGGTCCGGCACCAGCGTCGGAAAACCGAGACCGAGCACCACGGTATCCGGCCGGTTCACTTCGATGGCCGCCTCGAGGTGGTAGATGCCCGGGGTCAGCAGCAGGTTCTGGCCGGCCTGCAGCGCGGCGTTGATGCTGGCGGCATTGTCGCGGTCCGCGTGGGCGAGATAAAAGCGGTCCAGCGGCAGCACGGTCCCGGGAGTCGGTCCGTTCGCCCACGTGATGCCCTTGGTGCCTTTGGCGACGAGGTCCGGCACAAACACGGAATAATTACCGGCCCCGTCGATAAACAGGTAGGGCTTCTCGCGGCTGATGGGCGTTTCGTCGACGACCGTATAGGCCGGCTCCGGCCAGCGACCGGCCGGGGGGCGGGCCACGCCGACAAAGACCATGTTCCAGCTGCTGCCGGTCCATTCGCTCCACTCGCTGTTGCGCGAGAGCCATTGTTGCTGCGTGCCGGAGTTGATCCGGCCGTCGATCTTGCTGTCCGCCAGGAATCCGCCGCTGGCCCAGCCGCCGGCCCAGAGGTTGACGTCGCCCCGGATGTGCACCCGGCGCAGCATCGTGCCCTGCGATACGGCCCAGACGTCCACCTTGTCCGTCAGCGCCGGGATCACGGCGAGGTTCTCGGCGCCGCGCCAGAAATTGCAGGTTGCGTTGTGATTGCGCATCCACGCCGCCATGGAGCGGACGGCGCCGGTGATCTGCACGTCGTCCGGCGAGCGTCCCAGGCCGACGGCCTGCATGTAGAAGCCCATCTGCACATCGAGCTGATATTGTCCCGGTTTGAAGAGATAGGCCACGCGGCCGGGACCGAACTGGCTGCTTTCCTGCCGGGCGAAGACGGCATCGATGCGCTGCTGAATGTCCGGCATGGCCGGGTCAAAGATCAGGACGTTCGGCCCGAAGTCAGGTGCGGCAACGGCGTCGTGTGCCGGGAGAAAAAACAGGGACACCAGCCAAAGCGGGAGAAAGCGCGGTCGGGACCAACCGGTGGAGCATTGCATCGACCCAAGGATAAACCGGCCTTCCCGGGGCATATCTAGCCGGAAATGCCGGTTGGCGCCCGATGTGCACAGATAGTTATGCACCTGCCGGGCCCGCCGGCGTCGGCCGGGCGTTCAGGCTTTCTTCACGAAGCAGGCCTTGAGGGCCAGCGGCATGCCCTCGACCTTGCAGGCGATCTCGTGGTCACCGTCCTGCAGGCGGATGTTCCTGGCCTTGGTGCCGGCCTTGAGCACCTGCGCGCCGCTGCCGAGTTTCAGGTCCTTGATCAGCGCGACCGTGTCACCGTCGGCCAGCGGATTGCCGTTGGCGTCCTTGACGACCCGCGCGGCCTCGGGCGCCGCTTCCTTGGGCCACTCGTGGCCGCAGGTGGCGCACTCCCAGTGTTCGGCATGGCTCAGCACATCGTCGAGGGAACAGAGCGGGCAGGCGGGATTGGGCATGTGATTGGAAGCTTAAGTGGTAAGCGCACTGATGACTGGGAGGGTTAACCACTAATGCACACTAATCTCTCACTAATTATGAATTCAACGAACAACGAACCTTGGCGCAAAGGAGCTTATTAGTGCCCAAATAGTGTGGATTAGTGGTTAAATCGCATTGTCTCACGGCGCGGACGGGCAACGATGCGCCCGCGATGAAGAAAAGCTTTCCCCTCCAGGCCCCCGGCAAGGACGATGCCCGCGTGCGCGACAAGATCCGCCACGAGATCAACAAATACGTCCGCCGCTCGCAGCGGAAGACCCCGCCCGAGGGCTTCGCCCAGTGGGAATTCATCTGCCGGGTCGGCGTCAGTCCCGAAAACGCGGAGTCCAAGGCCATCAAGGAAGTCGGCGGCGCCATCGATACCGTCGCCCTGACCGGGGCGACCGCGGTCTATGTCGAGATCGAGGCCGTGCCGGCCCAGCGGATGACCCCCCGATAAACCCGAGCTGTTGTCCTGTAGCGGCGGTCTATGACCGCCGTCGAGGTGTCTCGCAGGCTACGCTCGGCGGTCGTAGACCGCCGCTACAAAGGCTGGCGGGCCTGCTGACATAGGGTTGTCAGCGGCCTGGGGTAGAGTGGGCGGGCTTGCCGCCAGCCACCAAAAGCAACGAAAGCGCCGCGCACCGCGAACTGAAGCGCCTCGCCCTGGAATGGGCGCGGGCGCACCGGCTCGTGCTCGCCGCCGCGGAAGTGCGCCTGCCACGCTCCGGTTACCGGGCGGACGTCGTGGCCGCCACCCCGCGCTCCCTCTCGGCCAACGCGGCCACGGCGGTCTTCGAGTGCAAGGCGTCCCGCGCCGACTTCCTGCGCGACAGCGCGCGCGAGACCGGCGGGGTGGAAATGCTCGTCCGGATGAGTGAGCGCCTGATGGCGCTGCGGGCGCTCATCGGCGGACACCGGCCGGACCTGCGCCGGCGCGAGGAGCTGTTTCCCGAGTTCGACGCGATCGACCTGCGCGGGCTCCGGCACGAGACGCACGACCGGCTGCAGGCGGAGTTCCGCACCGCGCAGCGCAAGCTGCATGACGGCACCAAGTTCGCCAAACTTGCCCGCTGGCGCGCGGCGAGCCTGCTTTACCTCGTGGTGGAGGAGGGCCTGTGCGCCCCCCACGAGGTCCCCGACGGCTGGGGCCTGCTGGTGCGACGCGGGGCGGCGCTCGAGCTCACCATCAGGCCGTGCCAGTATGAGACGACGCCGGCCGAACGCGTCGCCGTGGTCGAGCGCATCGCGGCCGTCGCCGTCCGGTGGGACCCGGTCAGGGACGGCTTAACGTCGCAAAGACCAACTGCCTGAACCTGGCCCCGTCGGCCGAGACGCAGATGCGCACGTTCGGGGGCGGGGTGGGGCGGCCGCTGTAGATGTCGTCGCCGAACACGAGCAGTCCGCGCGTGGATTCGCCCTGCAGTTCGACGTGCATGTAGAGCGGCACATAGCGCAGCCCGATCGAGGGATCGATGAGCGTGGCGATGGTGATCGGGTCGGGATTGGTCGAACCGGTCGTGCCGCGGTTGGCCTGCTCGAAAGTCCGGCGGAGGTCGTTGGACTCGATGAAAAACCGGCTGCGCGCGGTGTTGAAGCCGGCGATCCGCGCGAAGTCCGCGTCGGTCAGCTGGGAGTCGTTGCGGAATACGTCCACGCCGACGAGCGTGATGTTGACCCCGGAGGTCAGGACGATGTGCGCGGCCTCGGGATCGACAAGCACATTGTAGCCGGGGGCCATGCCCGGCATCGCGTAACGGCCACCGACAAAGAGGACACCCTTGAGTTTTTGCGCCACGCCCGGGTCGCGCTGGATCGCCATCGCGACATTGGTCAGGCCGCCCAGCGCGGCGATGGTGATCTCGCCGGGCGACCGGTTGACGAGGCGGATGATGGCGTCGACCGCATGCTCGGGATCGACCGGTTGGGCGACCGCGGGCACCTCCACGCGGCCCAGGCCGAATTTCCCGTGGATGAAGGAGGCAACGGGGTAGGGTTTGTTCAGGAGCGGATGCGTCATGCCTGCGTGCACCGGCACCTGTCCCGCCTTGCCGGCCAGCTCGACGATGTAGAGGGCGTTGCGGACCTGCTGCGCATAATTCGGCCCCAGGTTGCCGGGGCATACGGTGACGGCCTCGACATGCAGCGCCGGCGAATCCAGGGCCAACAACATGGCCAGCGCGTCGTCATTGCCCGGGTCGACGTCGAGGATGACTCGTTCCACTGCGGAAGGCGCAGCCCGCAGTGACAGGGCGCCACACAGCAGGAATGCGGCGCCAATCACTGACCTGGTGAACCGGCGTCGGACGGACCGGGAGCTTGTTTCCATGTCCCAGCGCTAGCGCACCGGCGACCAAATGTCCGGCCGAAAACGACGCGGGCGCACTCCCAACACTGTCCCGACGATCCTGTCACTTGCCCTTGCGGACCAGCCGGTATTGCCCGGCGAAATTGCCGTCGTCGACCGTGATGATGAGCGCCTCGCCCTCGAAGGTGAAGTTCAGCACCGGGGGAATCTGCGAGCCTTCGGGCTCGGGGCGGGCCAGCTTCAGCTGGCCGCGGCCGTCGGCAAAGGTGCCGGTGTAGGGAGTGCTCCGGGCCGTGACGGGGAGGTCGCTGCCCTTGATCCACTGCTGGTTGATCGCCATGTCCGCGGTGCGGCCTCGGGTGATGAACAGCATGAGCTGTTTCTCGACTCCGGGCTCGGTGGTCCAGCTGCCGCCCAGCGTCGGGGCGGGTTTGGCCGGCTCCGCCGGCCGCACGGGCTTCACCGGCGCCGGCTTCGATTTGGTCAGGTCAACCATCTCCGGCGGGGGCGGCGGAACTCCCTTGACCAGCCGCCAGCGGGTCGGCTGCGCGGGGCCGGAGAGCTCAAGCGCGAGTTCGCCGCCCTGCAACTCGTAGTGAATGCTGCCCGGTGCCTGGTGCTGCTTGCCCGCCGGTTCATCCAGGGTGAGGGTTCCGCTGTTGCCCGTGCTTTCCACCGTGTAACGGGCCCGGGTGTCGGGTGCGCCCGCCAGGTGCGGGGCAACGATCGTCCATTTGCCAAAGATGCTGAAGGTGAAGGCGGCCGATACGGCTGCTTCTGGCGGAGTAACCCAGTAACCGGCCAATCGGTTGTCGGGGGCCGCGCCCCGCACCAATTCGCCAGCGGCTAGGACCAGCAAGGCAAGAAGGCGGGCGGCGCGGAGATGGCTCATGGCGGGCATCGGCACAGTGCCCGTGCGCGCGGCGGCAGGCAACCTCGAAGCGGCACGGCAATCTTGGATTGCCGCCTGTATGAGGCTTGGCATCGTCCCGGCCATGAACCTACGTTTCCTCGGGATGGCCACCGCCCTGGCGGTGGGGTGGGCAGGGCGGATGATGGCGACGGAGGCGGACCTCGCCGCGCTCAAGGCGGAGATCGCCAGGAATCATGACCACGCGGTGATCCGGCTGCAGGAGTGGGTCCGCAAGCCGGCGATCGCGGCGGAGAACCTCGGCTATCCCGAGGGCGCCGATCACCTGATCGGCCTGCTCAAGTCCGTCGGTTTTCAGACCGCGACGCGCATCGACACCGACGGCAAGCCGGGCGTGTTCGCCACGCTCGACGCCGGCGCCCCGAAGACGGTCGGCGTCTACTTCATGTATGACGTCAAGCAATTCGACCCGAAGGAGTGGTCGTCCCCGCCGCTGGCGGCCGCGCTGCTCGACCGGCCGGGACTGGGCAAGATCGTCATGGGCCGCGGCGCCATGAACCAGAAGGGCCCCGAGTCCGCCTTCCTGGCCGCGCTCGACGCCTTCCGCACTGCCGGCAAGAAACTCCCGGTCAACCTGGTGCTCGTCGCCGAGGGCGAGGAGGAGATCGGCTCGCCGCACATTGCGCAGATCGTTCGCAGGCCCGAGGTGTCGGCTGCGCTGGCCAGGTGCATCGGCCTGTTCCTGCCGCACCTGACGCAGGGACTCGACGGCAATGTCACCGTCAATCTCGGCGCCAAGGGCCTCATCGAGGCCGAACTCACCGCCGACTCGCTGACCTGGGGTCGCGGCCCGATGCGGGACACGCACTCCTCGTTCAAGTCCATGATCGACAGCCCGGTCTGGCGGCTGGTGCAGGCCCTCGGCACCCTGGTCACGCCCGACGGTAACACACCGCTGATCGACGGGTTCATGGCCAAGGTTCCGCCGCTGGGAGACGCGGACAAGGCGCTCATCGCCACGGCCGCCAGAAAACTCAACGAGCAGCAGTTCAAGGTCGCCTCCGGCGCGGTGAAATGGATCGACGACCTGCCGTTCCTCCCGGCGCTGGAGCGCTACGAGGCCATGCCGACGGTGAACATCGAGGGCATCTACGGCGGCTACACCGGCCCGGGCGGCAAGACCATCCTGCCGCACAAGGCGGCCGCCAAGCTCGACCTGCGGCTCGTGCCCGGGCAGACCGCGCCCGAAGCGCTGGCCCAGTTGAAGGCCCACCTGGCAAAGCGCGGCTACGGGGACATCGACGTCAACATGACCGGCGGCTACAACCCGACGCGCACTTCGCTCAACACGCCGCTGATCCAGGCGCAGATCAGCGTGCTGAAAGGCCACGGCATCGACCCCGTGATCTGGCCCTGGCTGGCGGGTTCGTATCCGGGTTTCATCTTCACGGATCCGCCGCTGTCGCTCGCCGCCGGTCATTTCGGCCTCGGCTACGGCACCGGCCAGCACGCGCCGGACGAATTCGTCCTGATCGAGTCCACGAACCCGAAGATCCAGGGCTACGACGGCGCCACGCTGTCGTATGTGGAATATCTCTACGAACTGGCGAAATAACCCGGACCATGCGCTCCCTGTTTCGTCTCACCAAAACACTTGCCGGCGCCCTGCTGGTCGCGGTTGTCCTCGCCGGCACAGCGCCGGGCCGGGCGGCCGATGAAAAGCCTGCCGCGCCTTCCGAGGCGGTGATGATTGCCGCCGCGGAGAAGGGCGATCCGCAAGCGATGTTCGCACTCGGAGAGGCTTACTTCTTCAACAAATTCAACCGCGAAGACGAGGCGAAGGAAACGAAGGCGTTGTACTGGTATCGACGCGCGGCGGAGCGCGGCCACGTCGAGGCGATGTTTCGGGTGGCGCAGGCCTACGGCTACGGCTGGGGCGTGCAAGCGGACGGCAAGCTGGCCTTGGAGTGGGCCCTCAAGGCGGCGAACACGGGCAGCGCGAATGCGATGTATATGCTCGCCGAAGCCTACCAGGAAACGGAATACAAGGAGCAGCAGCCGGGCGCGCTCTTGCAGGCCGTAAAGCCGGACGACGAACTCGCGGTGGCATGGTTCAAGAAGGCGGCCAACGCCGGCGCCGCCGAGGCGTTCCGGCGGGTGGCGGAGGCCTACCGCTCCGGCAAAGGCGTGCCGAAGATCCCGGCCAAGGCGCTCGAGTGGCTCCAGCGCGGCGCGGAGATCGAGGACCCGATGACCCAGGGCACCATCATGAATGAAATCGCGGAGATCCTGATGAAAGGCGACGGCGTGCCGAAGGACGAGAAGGCGGCGATCGGCTGGCTCGAGAAGGCCGTCGCAATGGGCAGTTATTACGGCCAGAGTGCGCGACTGGACCTCGCCGAGGCCTACCAGAACGGCACCGGCGTGAAGCGAGACTTCGCTAAGGCTAAAGAGCTGCTCAACCAAATCACCGACGACCAGCTCAACCGGGCGAAACAGCAGGCCCTCCAAAAAGTCACCGCAGCGGAGCAGACCGCGGCCAAGGCCCGCGCACTGCCCGCGCGGGTTGGAAACAGCACGCCGGCATCGTGGGCCGAGCGGCACCTGAAAGCACCGAAAGGTTACGAAATGCTCGAGCCGTCTGACGTCATCCTCGCGTTCTGGGGGAATCGGTTTAAAGGGGGATCAGACCCGACCTCGGGCGAATTGGCCGCGGGGAGCAGCCTCGAGGAGGCAAAGCACATCTCCGCTGTTGTGATCGACGCTCACCAACTGCCCAACTTCGAGGCCCTGAAAGGCAGTGACCAGCTTGGCCGGATATCGCTTGGATGGGTGGCCTATGTTACGCTTACAGATAAGGGTGTGTTCGACGCGAACGCGACCGGCATGTATCGCGACAATAAGGCCTGCGGGTTTGTCTACGGGGCGGTGTCCAAGGAAGAGGCGCTCACGGAGGCTTTTCGGGCCGCTATCACGGAGTTCAGAAAACTGACGAGCCTGCCCATTCACTGGTTTAGCGTCACGGTTGGGGTGTCCGCCAAGCCGGATTGGGATCGCTACAAAGCGAAACAGACTGTTGCCGGTCCTTACAACCTGCTGGTCTTTGGCAGCGGGGCCTGCACCGACATTGAACATATGAAGGATTATGGCTCGCCACCCGAAACCGCGGAAGAGTTCCCGGCGTTCTTCGAGCGGTTTAAGAAGCGCTCCTACGAGTTGAGTCCGCTCAACCCATTAGCGCACGCCCAACTGCTTGCGCGCTTCCCTTACTGGGACGGCCACACGCCGCTCACCGTCAACTGCCCCGAGCCGATGATGCCCGAGCCGATCTTCGAGATTGTGGAAGAACCCGCCGCCAAGCCCTGATCAGGTGGCACCTTGGGCCATTAGCGGAGGGGTGACTGACGCGGGTGCCCTTGGGCGCGGAAGGAACAAATAGCGCGCTTCGGGTCGGGGCCGCACCGGACAGTCCTTGTCATCCTGCACCTGCTTCCGTCTAGTGGCGGGCTCATGTGCGCCGTCTGGTCAACCGAGGAGGAAGCCCTGTTTGAAAAAACCGGGGGCTGGGTGCTGGAGCGCTTGCAGAAGGTGCGCAATCCGGCCGACTCCCTGGCGGTGCTCCGCACGGTGCGCACGCGCTTCGACCGCGCCTACGACTCGGCGCCCGCCGCGGCCCGAGCGGTGGTGGCGTGCCGGGCCGGTTGCGGCACCTGTTGCCATGTGCCGGTGGGGGTGCAGGCGCACGAGGTCTTGATCGCGGCGGAGCATATCCAGACCCACTTCTCGCCCGCCGAGCTGGAGGGCGTCATCACCCGGACCGCGGCCCATCGCCAGGCGTTCGCCGGACGCAGCCTCGAAAAACGCGCCGCGTTGAAAATCCCCTGCGCCCTGTTGCGCGAGGGCAGCTGCTCGATCTACGAGGCGCGGCCCGAGGCCTGCCGCGCCCATCACAGCCGCAACCTGGCCGGCTGCCGCTCGAATCTCGAATCCGGCTTCGATACGGTCGACGTCCTCATCCCGGAAATCCGCGCCCGGATGTTTGCCGTCATGCTGGCGATCGACCAGGGCGCCGTGGAGGCGGGGTTCGATGGCCGGGCGTATGATTTCGGCTCGGCGCTGCACGAGGCGCTCACCGACAGCCTGTGCGCCGTGCGTTGGACGCAGCGCCAGCCCGCCTTTCCCTCATCGTGCTGGGAGGAAGGTCCGGATGAACTCGATGACGAAGCCGGCATGCTGCAGCCCGAGGGTTATTTCCAGTAGGTCCCAAGCAGGGCGGGACGGGACTGCGCTGGAATTGCAGCGCCTGCTCGTCGAGCAGGCCGAGGCCCACAACAAGGCCGCCCCGGGCACCCACATTCCCGCGACCTTCATGCGCGTGACGGTCCGGCTTTGACGGGCGCATCGTCCCGATCGGTCCACGCCGGCGCTATTGACCCGGGGAGCGGCGGGCGGAACCATCCGGCATGCGGCTGAAGATCAAATGGAACGACGACCGGGTGAGGGGAGCGGCCACGGCCATCCTGCTCCTCAGCCGGGAGCGACTGATCCGCGGCGAAACATTGGCCGATATGATCGAAGCGTCCCTGGCGGAATATCGCGCCGATCCCGAAGGCTACAAAGAGAAGAGACGCACCTGGCCGGATGCCCGGGAACTCGGACCGCTGACGAAGCCCGCGCACCTGGCCTACTATCGAAACCTGCAGGCCGCCATCGATGCACTCACGCAGAAGATGACGCAGGCCAAGCGTCAGTTCAACAGCCTGCGCGAGCTCGACAACGCCCTGATCGCCGCCCTCCAGGACGTGCGCGGAGCCGGCGCCCGGGATTGACTAAACTGCGGGAAAATCGTCTCTGAAAACATGGCGACACTGATAGCTCTGCGGCCAAGATCCCTTGGCACCCGCGGCGTGCTGCGGTGAAGATTGAACGCAAAGGCGCAATGACACAAAGGTTCAGACCTCGCGCCTTGGCGTTTTCCAAACAAAGATTAATTCCATGAAACTCAAGGAAGCCATGGCCGCGCTGCAGGCGCTGGGCAGCCCGGCGGTCAAGACGCTCTGGCTGAAGCACGGCGCCAAGGAACCGTTCTTCGGCGTGAAGATCGGCGACCTCCAGCCGCTCGCGAAGAAGCTCAAGGGCGACCAGGCGCTCGCGCTGGAACTCTACGCCACCGGCAACGGCGACGCCCAATACCTCGCCGGTATGTTCGCCGACGGCGCGCAGATGACCGCCAAGCAGCTTCAGTCCTGGGCCGACCTGGCGGCGTGGCGCATGATCTCGGCCACGATCGTGCCATGGGTGGCATCCGAGCACCCGGAGGGCTTCGCTTTGGCCAGGGCATGGACCGACTCGAAGAAGGAGCCCGTGGTCATCGCCGGCTGGAACACACTCGGCGCCCTCGGGACGATTCTCCCGGACGACCAGCTGCCCATCAAGGAACTCGGTGCATTGCTCGACCGCATCCCGAAAACCCTGCCCGCCGCGCCCAACCGCGTGCGGCAGGCCATGAACGGCTTCGTCATCGCCATCGGCACCTATGTGGCACCGCTCGCCGCCAAAGCGATCGCGACCGCCCGGAAGCTGGGCAAGGTCGAGGTCGATGTGGGCGACACCGACTGCAAGATCCCCGAGGCCGAGGCCTACATCCTGAAGTCCCGCCGCGGCGCGGCCATCGCCCCCAAGCGCAAGACCGTGCGGTGCTGAGACTGAACCCAAAGAAACTGTGCAGGTTGCCGGCCGGAGACTGTGGCCCCGGCCATCGGCGGGTCAGCCCACGCGCTTCCAGCGCAGGGTCCGGACAATGCGTTCGCCATCGCCGGATGCCGTTTCCAACCGGATGGTGAGCACGTCGCCGGCCACGCTCATGTGGCGGACAAAGACCGCGCCGACATTCTCCGGCGAGAGGGCACCAGCCAGGGTTGTGGCGACGGTTCCGGCCGACTCATCGACCACGTAGGTGCCGAAGTAGGCGTCATACCCGCCCCGCGCGCGGCTGTTGTTCGGCACCCCGGTTGCACCGCTGGCCTCAGCCTCGCCCGCCGGGCTCCGGTTGCGCTTCATGAATTGGGCGGCAAAATGCCCCTGCCGGTCGAAAAACAAAAGCGCGACCGGGTCCGGGCCCAGCGAAGGCTCGATGCGGGGTTCGCCGGCGGGAGTGCGATCCTCCCGCGAGAGCAATGACCAGGTCCCGACCAACGCCGTGGAAAGCGAAGCATCCTTTGTTGCCATAGGCGGAAAGATGTAGGCGCGTTTTCTCCGGCGTCGATGGCAAAGCGCGCGCCGGAAGCATCCGGTGGGAAAGGAGGCGCTGTCCGATCTTTGGACTCAGCCGGGATCATGCAATCGGTGGTGGAGCGGGTTGACCCCAACACACTGGTTTGGGAGCGAACATCCTGAAGCGCGCTGGGTCAGAGCACTTCACCTTGCCCTGGGCCGCTGGCGAATGGAGCGAACTTCAATTGCATGAGTCCGGCTCAGCTCCAAAACAGAAAACCTGCCCCCGGATTGGCCTCATTGGCTGATTTGTCACGCACTCCTGACATAGGGTTGTCAGGAGGCATGGTAGAATGCTGCCGATCGAAATCCAAATCCCCGGTCACAAAAACATGACAACGAAAACCATCGCCAAGCAACTCGTCGCCCTCTGCCGCAAGGCCGAATGGGAAAAAGCCCAAAAGAAACTGTTTGCCAAGAATGCAGTCAGCATCGAGGCCGAAGCCATGCCCGGCTCCGAGAAGGAGACCAAGGGCCTCAAGGCCATCATCGCCAAGAGCCGGCAATTCTCCGCCGGGATTGAGAAACTGCACTCCCTCAAGGTCTCGGAGCCGGTCGTGGCCGAAAAGGCCTTCGCCTGCACCATGAGCATCGACATGACCATGAAGGGGCAGGGACGGATGAAGATGGGCGAACTCTGCGTGTATCAGGTCAAGAAGGGCAAGATCGTCTCCGAAGAGTTTTTCTATTAACTTTCAGGGGCGGCTCGCGACCGCCCTGGAATCGTTCGCCCAGCTCACCGAGTCCGACAGAAGAACGCCAGGACGCGAAGGATCGACAAACGGGAAATCCTTAGCGCCCTTGCGTCTTTGCGTTTCCTCCGAGCCCCAGCTGGTAGTGGGTCAGTTTGATGTAGGTCGGGCTTTATGCCCGACAGTCAATGATCGCCTGTCGGGGATAATACCAAACACCCAAAGCTTTTACACGAAGGCCGCAAAGAACGCAGAGATATTTCCCCTCGCAGGATCTGCTTCGCGGTCTTGGCGACCTTGGTGTAGAGTGTAGTAGCTTGAGGCGATTGGTATAAACCCCAACCTGCAAAAGCCCGGCTACCCTCAAAAGGACCGAAACCGACCCACTGCCCCCAGCTCCATGAAGGCCTGGATTCCCTTTGCCTGTCCTCAGGGATGCGCGGCGGCCTTCTGCTTCGCCAGCTCGTCGCGGAAGGCCTGCTCCCGTTCGGCGACGTATTTGGCGTAGCCCTCGGGATCGACAAACGGGTTCGCGGCGCCCGGCTTCAGCTGCGCGCGCTTGGCCAGCATCCCGAAATAAGCGCCATGGGCGCCGAGGAACAGATCGCAGGGCAGGGTCTTCAACACGGCGAATCCCCGCGCATAATCGTCGGCGATCTGCGGGTAGCGCTTGTTGTCAATCAGGTTGAAGCCGGTGTTCACGTTAGGGCTGCCGACGATGACGGCGTTGTATTCCCGGCCGGCCTCGGTGACCTTCATGGTCCAGGTGGTGCAGCCTTTCGTGTGGCCGGCGGTCAGGTGCGCGACAAGGACGGTGTCGCCCAGCTTCACCTCGTCCCCATCGTGCAGCACGCGGTCCACCTTCGTCGGCGGATAGAGGGAGCCGGGAAAGCTGCCGTAGTAGAAGTCGGCCCGGCCGCCGGATTCCACGACGGGCACGTCCGGTTCCATCACCATGTAGGTGGCGCCGGTCAGCTGCTTGACCAGGGCGCTGCCCGCGTCGTGGTCCCAATGGGCGTGGCTGATGAGAAGGATCTTGATGTCGCTGAACTTGAAGCCCAGCTGCTCCACGCTCGCCTGGATCAGCGGCACACTGGGCTCGAGGGAGCTGTTGATGAGGATGCAACCCTGCGGCGTCGCAATCAGGTAGCTCGCGAGGTCCTTGCTCCCGACCCAGTAAAGGTTGCCGGCGATCTTGAAGGGCGGGTAGGGCGCGAGCCACTCCGGCGGGTCCGCGGCAAAAGCACTGCCGGTCAGCATCATCCCGCAGAGCAATGAGGCCAATATCCGGGCAATCGTGAAGGGGCGCCAGCCAGTCATGCGACCACCAAAAACTCTTCCGCGCGGCAGGTCGAGCCTTTCACCCACTGCGTCCACCGCAATATCCGCCTTGTCTGCCACAGTCTGGGCGAACGCGTCAGCGGTCGGTAAGGACGCTGGTCTTCAGGAAGAGGGCAAACTCGCCGCGCTTGTCCAGCACCTCGTTGTGCGTGAGGTCGGTGTGGATGAAGACGTAGTGCCGGCCCGGAAGTGACACGGGGTCGAGCTGCGCCTCCTCGGCCTGCAGGATGGTGGTGTCCTGGGCCCGGAGGTGCGTGATCAGCTTCTCCGTCTCCTCCTTGGTGCCGCCGTGGTCGGTGTAGAGATCGATCAAGCGGCCCGGGGAACGCTGGGCCCAGGCGACAAAGGAATCGGTCTGGCTGTAGAGGGCGTCGAAGAGCCAGACCTCGTCGGCGTTCCGGTCGAGGCCGCCGCGGTCGAGGATGCCGGCCATGACATGATAGCCGCCGCTGTGGCCCGAGAGGATGATGCGGCCGAAGGAGAAATCCTTCCGCTTGAAGCCGGCCCGGTCGCGGAGCGTGGCGAGGACTTCGTCCATGAAGCGGTGAAAACCGCCGGTGTCCTCCAGCTTGCCGCCGAAAGAGTCAGGGGCATCGTGCGGACCCTCGGGGACGACCAGGATGGCGTTCTTGCCGCTCGCGACCAGTTGCTCGACCAGATGATAGGTCTCCAGCGTGCCGGCGACGGTATTGTTCCAGCCGTGGAAGTGGACGACAAAGTCGATCCGGTCGGTCTCGCGAAATCCCTTGGGGATGAAGATCGCCACCGTGCTGTCGGCGTAGTGCTCCGCGGCCGGGTAGAGCTTGCCCTGATAGGTGTGTCCCTCGGCCCGGGCCGGATGCGGAAAGGGCGCGGACGCAAACGACGCGACGATGAGGCGGCCTTGCGCCGCATAGGTTTCCTCCAGGCTCGACGTCGGACCGGCAAAGGCCGGCAAAACCAGGACCAGAAAAGACAGTGCCTTCATCCACGCCATAACGAATGGACTGGAGCACAGCCGAAGCCCGGCCCGGGTGCAAGACCGGGCAGGGTGACAGGCAGTTTTAGCGCCAGCCGGTATCTGTATGATCCGGTAAGGATCTTGCGAGGCAGACAGACCGCTTTGCAGGGTGTTTTCCTAAAGTCGAATTCCCAGCCCGAACTCTGCGCCGGCAGGAGAGTCCGGGTATCGGCTGCCGATCTTTCGCGAAGGCGCGTTGACGTTCGGGAGACGCGTTCCCCTCAAAGGGAGAGGCGATACCCGGACATCAAAACGCATGCCCTTTGGGTCAGCGGGCCCCAAAACAATCTCTCAGCGCCTCCAGACAACGAAAGCGAGGTCGGGATCAGCCGGCTCCCAATCAAGACAATCCCCATCGGCCTGCATCGCACGCCTAAGCCCGTTCCCGCCAAGTAAACCGACAAATCAGGTCACCTCGACTCGCCTACGCCTCGGCGTTGGGCTTTCATCGCTTCCGATTCAATGGGTGCCAGGCGTATCGGATATAGCCGGCTGAGGCCGACGCCGGACCATAGCCGGCCTTCGCTCCGCCTCATCCAGCTTTTGATTGAAACGGCAGATGGCATCGTAGTCATTCTTGGCCAACAAGCAGGCCTTCCGGGAGTATTGGCGGGAATAGACCAGCATCCTGCCCTCGAGCCGATAGGCGAGTGAGGCCGTCACAAAAGGAAGTTCCTGGTGCAAATTTGAGGGAAGACTGGCGGCGGTAAATCCCTCGGGCAGCAGCATTCTCACTTCCTCGGTGACACCAAGCGCGGTCACCCGGACCTCGCCCTCCCAATTTGTTTTCCACAGCTCATAGGGGAAGTCGCCAGCCACCAATCGCGGACAGACGAGCAAAGTATCAGTTCCCATCGTGCGCATTGCTCTCGCCGCTTTGAATTTACAGGCGATGTGGTCGCGGACGTCAGCGGGAAACCAGTCCTCCGTCCAACTCAGATCGGACAAGAACGGCAAGGCGGCATGAAACTGGGCTTCCAGCCGCTGACGGAATTTGGCATCTCCCAGCCTGACCCTTTCCCCGGAAACGGCGGCCGCACGGGCCCCGAGCAGCACCTCATCCACTTCGGCAATCAGGTCGCCGGCAGCGGTCAGTTCGCCGGCCAGATGTCGGACAATGTTACAGGCCTCCGGGGTTTCGGACGGAAGTGTTATCAGGTCTTGCACGCCTTCCGCCACGACGAGGCCGAGTCCTCCCTGATCGCTGAGCGGCAGGGCACCCAGCGGGGTGGCGGGGTCGGTCGGGTCAAAGATCACCAGTTTGCCCAGGGAGCCACCGTCGACCACGGGCCAGCGAACGGGCACACCGGCATCAGCGACGATTCCCACCACGACATGGTTGAAGATCTGCGACGGCCACTCCGGCATCACCGCCTTGGGATTGTTGGCATGGACCACCACGTCATACGCCCTTTCCCCGAGGGAGCGCAGCATGGTGACGAGAAGAGTGCTCTTGTCCTTGCAGTCACCGAGTTGACTCCGAAGAACTTCTTCCGGCAGATGGGGGCGCATGCCGGCCAGGGAATCCTTTTCCAAAGTGATCGACAGGTAGGCGACTTGTTTCTGGACACTCTCGGTCAGGGAGCGGATTCGGGCCCAACGATCCGTCTTGCTGCCCGCCAACGCCTGCGCCTGCGCCACAACGAATGGGCTGGCGATCATCCGTGGCTCCACGATCTTGGTCGCGAGCGAGGCAAATTGTCCCCAGGTTTTCATCTGGCTGGCGAGAGAATCCGGCCCCAGGCTGCGGACATTCACCTGTCTGGGGTTGGGAATGAATCCGCCGGGCATATTATGAGGTATGGTAGCCAGATCGTGCACCTCCCAGCGCAAGCTGCCTGGCGTCGATCCGGAAACCGGAGGCGGAATTTTATCGCTGCTGGCATGGTAGACCAATTGTTCCCCGGGCAGTGGGACAACCTCAAAAACGCTCCATTCCACCGGCCTGGGCCCCAGGAAAGACCAGCTGGAATCATTCATTCCGGTCTGGCGTTCAATTTCCAACTCCACCGCGGCAATGCCCCCGACCTGGAGTTGACTCACATTAGCCAGGCCAACCACCCGACTGCTGTGCCAGAATCTGGGGTCGGCTTCGGCCACAACGTTGATGAAATCGCTGCGTCCATATTCATCGGTATGGCGCCCATCCGGCGAGACCACCCAGGCCTGCGCCTTAAGGATGCGATCGGTGTCGGCGTTGTAGCTGCGGCCGGGATGCGCCCATGGCAGGCCGTCGAGCGTCACGACCCTGATGGCCTGACGGAAGGTCTCTCGCACCTTGCCGCCAGGCAGATATCGGACCGTGGCTTCCTCACGCAGAACCACCGTTGATCCCTCCAGTTTGGTCAGAGAGGCCGGGACGGTGATCAACGACGCCAGCCAGGCTGGAGGTTGGCTGGCCTTGGCCGCCACCCCGGTGAATGCCAGCAGACCAAGGATTACCCGGACGATCCCGGTATCCCGGCGTTTTATCCGTCTGGTCACTGCGCTTGTCATGGCACGGTTGCGGATTTCGCCGGTTGAGCCTCACCTGGCGTTTGAACCAGCACCAGACTGTGCTGGTCACTCAGCGTTACCGCATCGAACCAGTTCTTGATACTCGGATAGTTTTGGGGCGAGGCCAGGATCACTCCCGCGGAGAAATCCCGCGAAACATGCAGGACCATCCGTTTGCGATCGAGGCCCAGGTCGATCTGGTAGGAAAGAGTCGGTCCGGGATAGGAGGGTGGAGCTTCCTTGGCCTCCGGCTCGTAGCCTGCCGGCAAGGCGATCGTGTATAAGTCCAGTTCCCGATGGCGGAAGGGGAAAACGAGGGCGTTGCGGCGTTCAGTCGAGGCGAAGGGCGGTCTGGAGTTTGAACGAAAGACAAAAGCCCGGAAGATCATGCGCTGATCGGTCACTACGCCGAAACCCGGCCAGTTGAGTTTGAACCTGACCTCCAGCGGCTCGTAAACATCATCCATCTGACGCAAATCCGTCACTTCAACCTCCGCGCCCTCGAATTCGCCCGTGAGGTCGTGCTGGAGCGTGGCGAACCGGGCTTCCTTGGTTTGTCCGGCCAGTTTGGCGCGAAAAATCTGCCCCTCATGCCCGCCATACACGACCGCGCCTTCGCCCATCAAGGTGCCGCTCGCATCCAGATGAAAATCACCGGTGCGGCGGACGGCCGACTTTTCGGCGGCGGAGAACGGCACATCGATGAATTCCTGTTTCTGGTCCAGGGCCAGCAAACCGCCCAGTCCCTCCGCCTGCCACGGCAGTTCATCGAACGCCAGCGGGTTCTTTTGGTCCGGCATCGAGAAGTGCCAGGCGTCCCCGACGTGGATCGCCACGCACCGCGTCGGGAGAAACGCCGGGGAGACCAGCTTCCGGGAAAACAAGACCATGCCGCGATCAGGCAGCATCAACTGCTCAGCCTGGAGGCCCGCTGCCCGGAACAGGCTGATGGCGAGCCAGACGAAATCCATGTTGCCGAGCTGTGTCGGATGCGCCTTGGCGAGGTCCAGCACGTCATCCATCTTCACCGGCCGGCCGGAGGCCGGCGCGGTCGAGGCCGGCGCATGGATGAACTGCTGGTGCAGTCGCTGCACGAAATCGTGGATCCGCCGTGCCTTCTCCAGGTCCGAGCCCGCGCCCTGCGTCAATTCGGCGGCGGTTTTGGTGACCTTGACCGTGGGGTCGATATGGTCCGATGCCCACCAATACTCGAGGGTCGCGATGGGGGCCCAAGGCTCATCCGCCGTGAACTTTCTCGTCTCGTGCCTGGTTTCCTTGTAGGTGGTCAGAGTGCGAAGGATGTAACAGTCGGCCAGCGTCACTGCGCGGTCGGTCAGGGGGCCGCTGAAAGGCTCATCCGACAGTGAGCCCAGATCGCGGGCCTTCGCCGTGAGGGTCTGGCCCGACGCGTCCGCACTCACTTCCAAGTGCGCGGTATTGAGTCCGTAAAGCGCATGGACCCAAAATGTTTTGTCGAAGGGTAATTTTTGCCGGTAAGTCACCTGCCGGACCGGGATCGAGTCGAACTGCAGGACATGAAACATCGTGCGCTCGTTCCTATGTTCGTCCACGATCACGCTATACTCGAGGATCGAGCCTGGCACGGCCCCGCCCACCGCCAGGAACTTCTCTTTGACGATCCACCCCTCGTTGGTAAGGAGCCGTCGCCAAAAGGAGTCGGTTGTGCCCGTTGTGCCTTGTTTCACCATGTCCCGTTCGTGCACGGATTCCGCCCCAAAGTTGCGGACCGTGCCGTCCGGCAAGTGCAGCCGTGCCTTGAATTCAACCTCCCTCAACAGGATCCCATCATAGGAAGGGATCTGCTCGGAGAGGCGCATGATCCGTGCGGCTTTTTCCGGATCATAGATCTTGTAGCGGATGTATCGCTCAAGGTGCCGGGTGTGCGGCCAGTTCTCGTCGTTTATGTCGATGTTCAAGACCAAAGCCTCGGCGGCCGCGTCCGGCTCAAGGCTCGACTTGGTGCCGGCCATTTCCTCCGGTGTCACCGGTTGCCAGGGCTCCTTGGCCAGACCGCACACCGGCAGGAAGAGAATGAGGGTGAAAAGGGATAGTCCGTCCCGCATCCATCGCCGGCGCCGCCAGTTCGCGACGGACTGAGCGGGTGTCGCGCTAAGGGTTATCTGCTTGGGTCCGTATAGCCTGCTAGTGGGGGCCTTCACGTTTGGGTCCGAAGATTACTGTGCATGCATCGTCCCACTGCGCTAGCGGGCCCTTAAATCGCCAGGGAGCAGGAACAGGCGTGAGATTGGCCCCGAAGCAGGTCGTGGCAATCTGTTTCATCCGTAAGTCCCCGTAAGTCCCACGCGACTTGTCCCGCCACAGCCTTGGCGACGGTGGAAGCCTGAACCTTTGTCGTAGTCATGGCCGGGCCTGATAGACGAGGATCCGCGCTGGCTGGGTCTGGTCCTTGCTTTGTGGCGCCGTGACGCAGAGTTCCCCCGACTCGGGGACGAAAACGCAGTTGCGTGCGCCGGCGACGGAAGGCACGTCGGCGATGTTGCGATAGTGGTCGGCGTCGTCCTGCTGGATCACGCTGATCACGTCCTGCGCACAGGCGACGTAGATCCGCCGGTTGGCGGGATCGAAGGAGAGGTCGTCCGTCCCGGCCCCCGTGTCCACGCGCGCCACCGTCCGGCCGTTGGTCGTGTCGAGCACCAGGAGCTTGGCGGGCTTGCGGCAGCCGACAAAGAGCCGGTGGGTGGCGGCGTCATAGGCCACGGGATTGCCGCCGGTGGGGTCGGTTAGTTTCCACGGCGTCAGCGCAGCGGATTTCTGCCGGTCGACGATGCTGATCTGGTCGGCCTTGGGCGTGCAGACAAAGACCCGGTTGCCGTCATCCTCCACGCAGAAACCCTGGGGCGGCGCGGTCTTGATCACGCCCAGCAATTTCCGCCCGGCGATGTCGATCGTGGCGATGCCCTCGTCGGGGGCGGTCATGCTGCCCGCGAGCAGCTGCCGGGTGCGGGGATCGTAGCGCAGTTCGTCGGTGCTGCCAGGCATGGCGATGGCGGCCAGCTCGGCGAAGGACGCGGCATCATAGAGCTGGACAACCTTCCCGCGTGACACGCAGAGAACATTGAGGTCCGGGGCGAAGCAGGTCGCCGACGGCTTTTCGCCCGGCAGGCTTTTGATGATTTGGCCGGTCGCGAGATCGAGGACCTCGACGCTCTTGTTGGTGGTCGCGCACAGGAAGACGCGGCGGAGCTTGCCGTCGGCCGAATGGTGATTGAAGCCGCCGGCAAGCTGCGGGAGCGGAATCGTCTGCTTCAGGACCAGGGGTCGTGGCACGGAGAGCACCTCGAGGTGCGCCGGCTGCGAGCCGCGGTGGGGCGCCGCCACATACAACCGGCCGGCGCCGGCATCGAGCAGCGAGGTCCGAGCCCAGGACGCGGTGGGCACATCGGCGATGACCGCGTAGTGATCCGGGTCGGCCTGCCGGATGACGCTCACGCTGCCCTTGCCGCCGGAGACATAGATGCGCCGGGCGGCATTATCATAAAACACGTCGTCGGTGTCGGCCACGATGTCGACGCTCGCCACGGTCTTGCCGGAATCGGTATCGAGCACCAGCAGTTTTGCCGGCGAGCGGCAGCCGACGAAGAGCCGGTGGTTCGCCTCATCGAGTGCCATGGGAAAATTGCTCCGGGCGTCTGCCAGCGGCCACTTGGCGACCACGACCTGACTGGCGCGATCCACCACGGCAATATGACCGGCATGGGGAACGTTGACGAAGATCCGGCTGCCGTTCGCCTCCAGTTGGAATGACTCGGGATGGCCGTCGAGCTTGACCTCGCCGACCTTCACGTCGGTCTGCGGGTCGATAAATGCGAGTGCGCCGTCGCCGAACCCCATCACGGCCTGCTTCGCCCTGGCGTCGTAGCGGACGTTGTCCGCATCGGCGAGGTTGTCGACCTGGCCGACCAGCTTGAGGGATGAATCGTAGATGCGGCATTTGCCATCGCCCCCGGAAGCGATGACGAGGCGGTGCAAATCGGGAATGACGGCGATTCCCTGCGGTTCTTCGAAGCCCTTGAGCGTTTCGATGCGCCGGCCCGAGGCGAGGTCGATGACCTCGACAGTGTTGTTGCCGAGCGCAGCGACATACAGTCGTCCCGCAGCCGCATCCAAGGCCATGTGATCGATACGCCCCTCGACGCCCGCAAGCGCGATGGTCTGAACAACGGGAAGGGCGGCGGCGTCAGCTGCCCGCGTGACCGACACCAAGGCGAAGCCGGCCGCGGCGATGGCGAGAGTGGAAGCGACTTTTAGCATGGAGCGGAAGCGTCGGGCAGACGGTGCGGCAGGTCAATTCCTCCCCCGACAAATAAGTCGCCGCGCTTGTCTCGCCATGGCAAAGCGGCGGCTGAATACGCGGCGTTTCATTCCCTTTGGGTTCAATACCCCGGAGCAAGCTTGCTCCGGCTTGGTCGGAGTGTAGGAGCCTGCTTGCAGGCGATCTTGTTTACGGTCCGTCGATGAGCCCCCGGAATCGCCTGCAAGCAGGCTCCTACAAGGAACGGAATGGATGGGGATGGGCCCGATGAGTTGGCGGCTGACTTCATCAAAGGCCCCGGAGCAAGCTCCGGGGATCTTTACTTTACCCCCGTGGACCAGCCCGACATCAACACCCGCAGTCTGACATCTTTGTCCGGTCTTCCGCTTTGCCAAGCCTGAGTTCCATGAAGACGTTCCCATCGACAGGTGAGTTGAAGTAAGGTGGGCGGCGCTCGAAGCCGAGCGATTCGTAGAGCCTGATGGCCTTCTGCATCGTCGGAAGGGTGTCGAGGAGCATCGACGTATAGCCGATGGCGCGGGCCTCGGCAATCGCGGCCTCGGCCAACTTGCGACCCAGACCGAGACCTTGGCGCTTGGGACTCACATAGAGCCGCTTCATCTCGGCCGCCTGGTTGTCGTGCGGCCGCAAGGCCACGCAACCCGCCGGAATGCCGTCGGCCAACGCCAGCAGCAAACGTCCGCGCGGCGAGGCATAGGCCCCGGGCAAGCCCGCCAGTTCCGTGGAAAAGTTCTGGAAGCACAGGTCGATCTGCAGCGAGGCAGCATATTCCTCGAACAATCGCCTGACGGCAGCGATGTCTTCGACGGAGTTGGCCTGAATGATTTTCACCGGCAGCGGATTGGGTTGCCGTCAGGAAATCCCATCCCGTTACCCGCACAAGCCCTCACCCAGACACCGGCGGCGCAGCCGCCGGTGTTTCAATCCGCTACAGTTGACCGCAAGATACTCGATCTGACCCCGCCCGGTGTCGTCCATGTTAACGGTAAACCGCCCGGCCGATCAAGATCACCACACAGGATAGGCTGGCCAAGGGTGGGGAGTCGTGCGACAAGACCGGGATCAGGCATTGGGGCCACAATGCCATGTGCGAATTCACAACCCATGTGCCCATGCATCATTGCCTGAAGCGGACCGCCATCCTGGTGGCGCTGGCCGGTTCTCTCGCGGCGCAGAACCTGCTTTTCGTTGAAAATGACGGCAAGCCCTGCCTGGTGGTCGACGCCCATGGCATCAGCCCTTGCATTGAGGTGAATGGCAAAGTGGTGGGTGTCCCCGGAGAGCGCTTTGGGCTTAGGAAGGTGGAGGAGTATCTGCCCTACCTCATTTCGGTGAGGGATCTGAATGTGCGCTCCACATATATGAACGTGAATGGCGGCGCGCAGATAAACAACGAGCTGGAATTCAACGCCACCTTTGAAACCGGCTATCCCTTGGAACATGTCTTCGTCCTGCTCGATATGGATGTGACGGAGGCGGGCAAGGTTCTCTTTCTGCACGAGGTGGGGCACCTGGGCCCGCAAGCTCCCAAAACACTCAACCTGAGGGTCCCACTGTCCAGTCCCCTCGGGTCGGGGCACTTTCAATTCCATGTCTTTGTCGGCGGCGCGGAGGCTTTTCACTCGGAAATACCGATGGACGTCCGCGAGGCGGCACTGGATCGCATGGTCGAGAAGCGGACGAAAAAGCTGCCGGATGGCGGGCCCAAGCCATTCCTCACCCCTGCGCCAATCTACCCACAATCGCTGTGGGACAGGAAAGTCGGTGGCCAGGCAGTGATCAGCCTGTGGATTCGGTCCACCGGCAGCGTGCGCGACCCTGTCGTCAAGAGCGCGACCGACCCGGCGTTTGGCGAGGCTGCGCTGACCGCGGCACGGCTCTGGCGCTTTCTCCCGCGGATCAAGGACGGCAAGCCGGTCGAGACGCTGGTGGATCTGCCTTTCAACTTCAACCCACCCGGCAAGGCACCGGTGAAGTCTTAAGGAGCGCGGATCCCACGGCGAAGTCGCCGTGGCTCCAACTGGAGCGCGGGCGAGCCCGCCCGCGCGGCACCTGACGCAAAAACCGCCTTTTAATCAGGTGGTTTGTAAATTTCCACTTGGTTTCGGGTCACGGCAACCTGTCGCGCCATGATTTTGGTGCAGATAACCGTTACGCAGCTCTCGGATTGATCATTTTACGCCTGGGAGGGCTTGGGTATCGTCTTCTGATCTTTCGGGAAGGCGTGTTGATGTTCGGGAGACACGATACCCGAACCGGGACACGCGATACCCAAAGAAGGAGACGGACAACCCGAAGGGGGACATGCGATACCCAAAGAAGGTCACGCGTCTCCCAAAGCGGGGAACGCAATACCCGAACCGGGACACGCGATACCCAAGGCGGGAGACGCCCGACCCAAAGAAGGAGACGCGATACCCGAAGAGGGATGCGCGTTCCTCTCAAAGGGAGAGACGATACCCGGACGTCAAGACGCGTGCCCTTTGGGTCAGCAGGCCCAAAACCAATCCCTCATCGCTTCCGGACAACGAAAGCGAGGTCGGGATCAGCCGATTAGGGAAAGCGACGGCGGAAGTAAGCCGGCAAATCAGGTCACCCGACGCCCCGCCGCAATGCAGGGCGTTTGTTTAGCCCCTTGTATGCCAGTATGCACGGTCTGGGCGAATAACAGCGCCGCCCGGCAATTTGTCTTCAAGAGTGGGGACAGCGTTCTCGGGTCGTTTAATCCCAAATTATATTCGCTTGAAGGGCTCGCTTGCATCCTGAACGAGGTGCGCCTTCACGCTCCATCTGCAATCATTGACCGAGATACCCGTGGTTTTCTACCGCCCGAACCGGCCAAGTAAGTCCCTGCGGCTCGTCCCGCCTTAGCGAAAGCGATGGCAGAAGCCTCGGCGAAGGAAGGTCACCACCGCCCTGGAGCCCAATCCCGTCTAGGATGTGTTTGCAAAATACCTTAACCGCCCAATCTGCCGCTCAATCCGTCACTTTCGCTACCGGTCATCCTGAGCCGCGCGAAGGATCCAGCAGGATTCGCGCGTGCCTCTGGATCCTTCGCCCGGCTCAGGATGACAATCAGGGGATTTTGCAAACACGCCTTAGCGTGCCCTTAATTCCCGCAGATAGTTTGTTTGAGTTGCGGGACGGATCCATCCGACCACCGGCCGACGGGCACAAAGAAGATGGTTTCTGGCTCCGGCATGTCGGTGGCCCCGTTATTGTAGACGACCGGTGATCCGGGTTGGTTTGCTCCCCAGGTGGCTGCATCGGTCGTGGGGATGTGAAACATAAGGTGGGGGTGCCAGTGCACGCCGGCATCGCTGAGGTAGCCGTCCTTCGCCATCATGTAGGACATCGCGCCGGGCGCCGGCACCGGCAGTTCGCCCTTCGCCACCGCGGCTGCGATGCGCTGGTGCATCTCCGCCTTGGACACACCGGCCAGCACCAGCTTCGTCCGGTTGAGCGTGTAAGGAAGGATGGATCGCACCGCCGCCGGATTGTAGCAGATGGGACCGCGGATCTTGGGGTTCCAGAATTCCGGGCTGTCGAACGGCGACATCCAGGAGCGCTCGACGAGGCAGGTGAAGCCGTTTTTGCCCTCGATGACCGTCTCGTAACCATTCCTGCCCAACACCAGCACCGTGGCATCGCGGGAAATTGCCTCCGGCGCGGCGCTTCGGGCCAGGGCGATCTCGGCACTTCGATCGGCCCCGAGGTATTGCTCGATGGGCGCCATGTTGGGATACGGAGCCTCTACCTCCTGGGCCGGCAGGACGGGAAGGACGCCCAGGGCAAGGGGTAGCAGCAACAGGGCCATCGTCCGGGCGCGCGGCGACGGCACACACTGTCGCAGCGATCGCCGGTCTCCCGGCTCCGGAATAAGGCCAAGTTCTTCGGTCACGACTTGGGGGTGGGATGACAGGTTCATTTTTGGATTCATAGGGGGTGTTCCTCGTTACTACAACGATCGACCGACCCCAATCCGGACATCATCCCGTCGGAATCACTGTCCGAGGCATCGGGTGAAGCCCAGCCCGACCCCTTGGCTCAATCCTATGAATAAATGATTGTAGGGCCAGTTGGGGGCGAATACCTCTGGTATTGTGCAGAACATCCTTGGTTATTTGGTACTAGCCGCAGTGCTGATTCTGCCCGCCATCGGTGCTTATTTGCTTTCGCGGAAGACCTACGCTGCGCTCAAAAAGAAACAGAACCAGTGGGCGATGGCGGCCGCCGTTCTCGTTTTTATCGGGACATATCTCGCGACGCTACTTGTGATCGTTTGTGCTCTGGCGTTTGCCGGGTTTTTCCATCGATAGACCGTTTCCGGCGGGCAATCAGCCACTCGACAAACAACAGGTTGGGGACAAAGCCCATCCAGGCATCGATCATGTAAATCGTCTCCGGATCGAAGTTGGAGAAGCTGGCGAATATCAGTCGCCAGGTTCTCAAGGTAACGGCCGAGAAGGTGAGAGCGTAGCTTCTCATCATGTTATCTCGGTGATTGGCAATGTTGCCCCTTTTCACTTCGATCAGTGCCTTGAGCGTAAACCAGAACCACAGACAATCTAGGGTGAGGAAAGCGATTTTAGACGGGATATGACCATTGGCATACACAGCCATGATCAAGGCGGTGGGAAAGTTTATGAGCAGAACATCCCAGACGTAAATCCTACCGATTAGTTTATGAACTCGCTTATGCCTTTTAAGGATTTCCGGAGAGAACTGGCTGAAGCCGGCCAGCAGCGTGAATATGCTGGAAAAAACATGGATATAAAACGCGACCCTCCAGATCATGATATGAATATAATCCTGCTTTGCCTGCAGGAATCCGACATGGAGGTCGAATGTCGCATACTGCACGATAAGGTTCAGGAGTAGCAGCGTTCCGACATTCAGAGCAATATAGGCCCCAATGGTCTTTACCGTCTCGGTCGCGAGATTCTTGGACGTGGATGTCAAAGTGCGATGAGTTTGACCGCTTTGGGAATAAACCGGCAACCCGATTACCCGCGATAGAGACAAAAGATGACATGGGGCGGGCTCGACGCAATACGAACAGGCCGGGGGGCGTGAGACGCATCGAACGCGCCAGCAGTCTGCACCGCACGCCCAAGTCCAAACCGCCCAAGTAAGCCGACTAAAAATGGTCACCACCACCCCGCAGCAATGCGGGGCGTTTTGTTTAGCCCCTTGGGTGACAGTCCGACATCAACATCCGTAGCCTGCCCCTTTGACTCGACCATTGCGGATTCTATCGGAAAGCGGAGGTGGTCTACGATCTGACCCAGGTTTTCTGCGCGCGGTTTCTGAAACGTGGAGACCGGACCATCGACCAGATGGTGCAGGCGGCGCGGTCGGGGAAACAGAACATTGTCGAAGGTTCGAAGGCAGCGAAGACCTCGACGGAGATGGAGCTGAAGCTGGTGGGCGTGGCGCGAGCCAGCCTGGAGGAACTGTTTATCGACTATGAGGACTACCTGCGCACGAACCGGTCTGTGGCTTGGAGCAAGGATTCGAAGGAGGCGCGGTATGTGCGGCGGCTCGGCGGCAATCCCGAACTGAAGTTCGCCGACATCCGCGAGTTCGCGGAAACGCGGCCGGGGCCGATTGTGGCAAACATCGCCCTGTGCCTGATCCACCAGGCCAACTACCTGCTCGACCAGCAGCTGCGCCGGCTCGAGCAGGATTTCCTCAAGGAAGGCGGCCTGCGCGAGCGGATGACAAAAGCCCGGCTCGCAAGCCGGGCCCGGGGGAGATAGGACGTATAGGGCATATAGGACCTATAAGGCTCATAGGGCTTATAGCTGCGCGAGAATAGCGTTGAGGGTAGCGCTGGGGCGGAGGGCCGCGGATGCCTTGGCATCGTCAGGCTGGTAGTAACCACCCACGTCCGCCGGCTTTCCCTGAACCGCCAGCAACTCCTGAACAATCTGTTTTTCGGACGTGGCGAGCTTTTCGGCGATGGGCTTGAAGATGCTCTGCAATTTGAGATCTGAGGTTTGAGCTGCGAGAGCCTGGGCCCAATACAGGGCCAGGTAGAAGTGCGAGCCGCGGTTGTCGATCGTGCCGAGCTTGCGGCCGGGGGACTTGTCGTTCTCCAGAAACTTGCCGTTGGCTTGGTCGAGGGTGTCGGCGAGCACTTTGGCCTGGGCGTGCTTCTGCGTGATGGCGAGGTGCTCGAAGCTGGCGGCCAGGGCGAAGAACTCGCCGAGGCTGTCCCAGCGGAGGTAGTTTTCCTGCAGGAACTGCTCGACGTGCTTCGGGGCCGAGCCGCCGGCGCCGGTCTCGAACAGGCCGCCGCCGTTCATCAGCGGGACGATCGAGAGCATCTTGGCGCTGGTGCCGACCTCGAGGATCGGGAAGAGGTCGGTGAGGTAGTCGCGGAGGACGTTGCCCGTGACCGAAATCGTGTCCTGGCCGGCCTTAAGGCGCTCGAGGGTCGCGAGGCACGCCGCGGCGGGGGCGAGGATCTTAATGTCGAGGCCCTTCGTATCGTGTTGCGCGAGGTAGGTCTTCACCTTGGCGATGATCTGGGCGTCGTGGGCGCGCTTCTCGTCGAGCCAGAAGATGGCCGGCGTGTTGCTGAGGCGGGCGCGGTTGACGGCGAGTTTCACCCAGTCCTGCACCGGGGCGTCCTTCGTCTGACAGGCGCGCCAGATGTCGCCCTCGTCCACGAGGTGCTCAAAGAGGACCTTGCCGGTGTCGTCGGTAACGCGAACGATGCCCTTGCCGGGGATCTTGAAGGTCTTGTTGTGCGAGCCGTATTCCTCGGCGGCCTGGGCCATGAGACCGACGTTGGGGACGGAGCCCATGGTCTTCGGATCGAAGGCGCCGTGCTTTTTGCAGAAGTCGATCGTGGTGGCGTAAACGCCGGCGTAACTGCTGTCGGGGATGACGCAGAGGGTGTCCTGGCCCTTGCCCTGGGCGTTCCACATCTGACCGGAGGTTCGGATCATCGCGGGCATCGAGGCGTCGACGATGACGTCGCTCGGGACGTGGAGGTTGGTGATGCCCTTGTCGGAGTTGACCATGGCGACGCCCGGGCGGGCGGCGAACACGGCGGCGATGTCGGCCTCGATCGCGGCCTTCTCGGCGGCGGGCAGGGTCTGGATCTTCTCGACGAGATCGCCGAAACCGTTGTTCAGGTCGACGCCGAGCCGGGCGAGGGTGGCGGTGTGCTTCGTGAAGAGATCCTTGAAGAACACGCGGACGCAGAGGCCGAACATGATCGGGTCGGAGACCTTCATCATGGTGGCCTTGAGGTGGAGCGAGAAGAGGACGCCGTCCTTCTTGGCCTTGGCGATCTGCTGGGCGAAGAAGGCCCCGAGGGCGTTCCGGTTCATGAACGTGGCGTCGAGGATCTCGCCGGCCTTCAACGGGGTCTTTTCCTTCAGGACGACCACGGGACTGATAGTCCCGTCTCCAGCGGGGGCCGGGACGAACTCGATTTTGACGGTGGTCGCGGCCGCTACGGTGACGGACTTCTCGTTCGAGAAGAAATCGTCGTGACCCATGGTGCCGACGGAGGTCTTGGAGTCGGGGGACCACTTGCCCATGGAGTGCGGGTGGGCGCGGGCGTAGTCCTTGACGGCCTTCGGGGCGCGGCGGTCGGAGTTGCCCTCGCGGAGGACCGGGTTGACGGCGGAACCCATGACTTTCGCGTAGCGGGCCTTGGCGTCCTTCTCGGCCTCGGTCTTCGGGACCTCGGGGAAGTCGGGGAGCTTGTAGCCGTGGGCCTGGAGCTCGGCGATGGCCTCCTTCAGCTGCGGGACGGAGGCGGAGATGTTGGGCAGCTTGATGATGTTGGCCTCGGGCTTGAGGGTCAGGGCGCCCAGCTCGGCGAGGGCGTCGGGCACGCGTTGTTCCGCCGGCAGGAGGTCGGAGAAGGCGGCCAGGATGCGGGCGGCGACGGAGATGTCGCGCGTCTCAATGTTGATGCCCGCGTGCTTGGTGAAGGCCTGCACGATCGGCAGGAGGGAGTAGGTGGCGAGCGCGGGGGCCTCGTCGGTCTTCGTGTAGATGATGGTCGGGTTCGTGGACATGAGCGGAGAGCAGGGAGCGCGGAGCTGGGAGTTAAAGAGCCAAAGACCTAACGACAGACGCTGGTGCCGGTCAAAGGCAATGTGGACCGGGCCGGACGTTTCAGCCGGCCTAATCAGCCGCTAAAGCCAGATGGGGATCTGAGAGAAGCAGGCAGTCACCACTACGGAGTATTTTCAAACCCAACAAATACCCGTTTCCTGTCATTCTGAACGAAGTGAAGAATCCATGCGTTCGCTCGCGATATGGCCTTCGTTGCCGTGGATCCTTCGCTTTGCTCAGGATGACAAACCGGGTTTGAAAACACTCCCTAATCCACGCTAACGGCACACTAATTAATCAGATGCCCTGGAGTGAGTGAGGCATTAGTGACAATTAGTGGTGAACCATAATCCTATTTCTTCGGTTTATCGTCGAGGATCTCGTCGGAGGGTTGGACGAGCTTGTCGTTGTGGGCCGCCTCGACCTGTTTGGCCTTCTGGACCATCTTGCCGTAGTTGCTGGCGGGTTTCTGGTCGAGGGAGAGCGCGGGCGGGGGAGTGGCCTTGGCGGCGGTCGCTGGAGCCGGAGTGGCCGCCACGGCGGCCGCCGGTGCAGGTTTGTCCACCACTGCCACCGCCGGGGTCGCTTCCGGCAGCGGGGTATCGGGATTAAAATCGGTATCGGCCAGCGGCACCTTGCCCTGGGCGGCGTGGAACTTGACGAGGAGCAGGTCACCCTCGCGCGCCAGCACCTCGAGCTTGGTGCCCTTGACGAGCGCGATGGAGCCGCTGCCCACGGTGATCGAGGATTTTTTGGCGGTGATGAACGTGGTGAGGACAGGCGTCGGGGTTGCTTTGTCGGCCGCGCAGACAGCGACGGCAAGGGCACAGACGGCGCCGAGAACGGGAAGCAGGCGGAATTTCATGGGGTGGGAGGGTTGGCGGGCAGTTCAGCGCAAGCGGGCGGCGGAGGCAACCGCCGTCTGGCGCCACGCTTCCTTTGACGCGGGCTTTACCGGTCCAAGCCTGTAGGGTCGGCGCTTGTCGCCGGACCGAGTCTTGGGCCCGGAAGGTCCGCCGGCGAGCGGCGACCCTACATTCGATCCCGCTTCATGCCTTGCCTCGCGCGGCGCTTTGCATCCGAATCTTACGGTCAGCAGGATTTGGCCCGGCCTGACCGCCCCGGGCCCGTTGGATTGACCCGCTTCACTCACCCCCAACCCCATGCTCGGCAGCCTGCACCTCTTATCGCCGTCGCCTACCTGGCGGCGGTCGTCTGGCACTACTCCTTCAGGTATATGATGCCTCGAGCGACACACCCCGCCCTGCCGGGCACCCCTCTCGAGGGGGGACCCAAACCAACGCCGGCGATAATCCCCTCCGGAGAGGGGCCTGTCGGCCATAGGCCCGGCGACGGGGTGGGTCGGAACCTGACGGAGTAGGGCTAGCAACCCAAACCGGTCCAGAGGCCCGGTTCCACCCCAGTCAAATGCACGATTCCCTCAACATCGAATGCCCGCACTGCGGCGAGACGTTCTCGCTCGCGCTGGACACCAGCGAGGGTAGTGCGGAATTTACGGTGGACTGCGAGGTCTGCTGCCGACCGATGACGGTCAGCGTGCGCATCAGCGACGACGGCGAGCTCGAGGGTGTGGACGTGACGGAGGAGTGAGACCGCCAATTGTAGGGTCGTCGCTTGCGACGACCTCGTCCTCACAGCCCAAGGTCGCCGGCAAGCGGCGACCCTACATTTTCTGAAAACAATAGGAGCGATAGGACAGACGGTCCTCCTTCAGTGCATTGTAGATGCGCGAGCCCCGGATACCGGCGAAGTCGCGGCCGAGCGACTGCATGAACACCGGCAGGTGACGCACGAGCAGCTTCTGGGAGCGCTCGGAGTTGCGATCCATGCCCCGCAGCACTTCGGCGTTGATGGTGCGCGAGTGCCGTAGCTTGAGCGGCGCGGCGGCGAGCGCCTGTTCCCAGTCGGCGAGCCCTTCGCCAAAGCGGAAGTCGGCGTAGAGGAAATGACCGCCGGGTTTCAGCACCCGGGCGACCTCGCCGAGGAAGCGCGGGAAATCAGGATAACAGTGCGAGGCCTCGACATTGATGACGGCGTCGAAGCTCGCCGACGGGAAGGGCAGGTTCTCGGCGTCGCCTTGCACGAATTCCAGTCCGGCGACCGGATGGCGCTGCCAGCAGAACTTGATGCCCGTGGGATTCAGATCGAGGCCGGTGTAACGAACCGGCTGCAGCGTGCGTGTGAGCCACGACGCGCCGCCGCCGTGGCCGCAGCTCACTTCCAAGACATGTTTGCCGCGCAGTTCGGTTTGCGTGGCAACGTGATGGTAGAGTTGGATGCAGGCGCGGTTTGGTTCGTCAGCGGTATCGAGCGGCAACCCGACGGGCGGCTCGGCCTCGAATGCGTAATTGAGGAACAGCACCTCCTCGCCGCGCAGCCGGCGTGTGAGGAACGGATACCACAGCTTCCAGATCGTCTTCCGCAAAAACCCTACCGAGAAAAGCGGGTCGATGAAAGCCATCTACAGAGGACGGAAGGCAGAAGACGGAGGACAGACCCGATCACCGTGTTTGTCATTCTGAGCGCAGCGAAGAATCCATGCATTCGCTGGTGGTGTGACATACGCAGTCGTGGATCCTTCGCTACGCTCAGGATGACAGGCCATGAATGCCCTATCCATGTTCACCGGTGATATCCGTGGTTAAAAACCTCAGGAGAGCTTCGCCTGGATGAGTTTACTCACGGCGCCGAAGTCGATGAGCGCGGCCTCGGGCCGCTGCTTGAGGGCGCCGATGACCTTGCCCATCTCCTTCTTCGAGGTGGCGCCGGTGGCGGCGATGACCTCGGCGACGAGCGCCTCGAGCTTGGCGGGGTCGAGGCCCTTGGGCAGATATTTCTCCAGGATGGCAATCTCCGCGCTGTTGGCGGCGACGAGATCGGCCCGGCCGCCCTTCTCGAACTCGGTGCGGGCGTCGGTGAGGTTCTTCACGGCCTTGCGGAAGGTGGCGACGACGAGCGCCTCGTCGATCGGCTTGCTGCTGTCCATCGCGGCGCGCTGGATGGCGGCGTCCATGGTGCGGAGCGCGGTGGCGGTGGCCGTATCGCGGGCCTTCATGGCGGTGATGATGTCGGCGCGGAGAGTTTCGTAGGTAGTCGGCATAAGTATGGGAAAACACAAAGCAGCTAAGCAGCAAAGTGCAATCACACAGCCCACCACCTCTTGGCTGCTTTGCTTCTTGGTGTTTTCAGGCAACAGAACTTACGCGGAACTCGCTGCGTTTGCCGCCGAGGTCCAGCTGCAGGGTGTCGCCCTGCTTGCGGCCCATGAGCTGGCGGCCGAGCGGCGACTGCGGGGTGATGACCAGCACGGGGTCGCCGCCGACGTCGACCTCCGTGCCGCCGGCGCGGGGGCCGATGAAATAGTGGCTCCGGCCGCGACCCTCGAGCCGCACCAGGGCGCCGAGGCTGATGAGTTCGCCGGCCGCGAAGTCCCGGACGGGCAGCGCGGAGAACTGGGCGACCGCCTGCGCCGCCTCCTCGGCGGCCTTGGACTGGCCGTGGGCCAGGTAGGAGGCCTCGAGTCCGCGGGTGTCGTATTTGTCCTCGGCCTTGTTCTCCTCGTCGGTGGCCTCGGCATGGGTGGCGAGCGCGGCGGAGGTGATCGCTTCCAACTCGGCGGCGAGCTTGGCATTGATGCGGGCCAGGAGGTCGCGCTTGTTCATGGGGTGAGGCCCACGGGGGATTGGTCGGGGAGCATGGCTCAGTTTTTCGCCTCGTCGCCGTAGATGGCAATGACTGCGGGCCGGTCGGAGAACCGGAAGGCGCGATACATGCCGGGGGAATTGAACTCCATCGCGATGTCGCCCTGCGCGTCGAGGGCGATGACGCCGCCGTCGCCGCCGAGCTGCGCGACCTTGGCGATCGTCGCGGCCGCGGCCGCACGCAGCGGCGTGCCGCGGTATTCCATCTGGGCGGCAATGTCGCGGGCAACCCCGACGCGGATGAAGAACTCACCCCAACCGGTGGCGCTCACCGCGCAGGTGGCGTTGTTGGCGTAGGTGCCCGCGCCGATGATCGGGGCGTCGCCGACGCGACCGTATTTCTTGTTGGTCATGCCCCCGGTGGAGGTGCCGGCCGCGAGATTGCCAGCCCGGTCCAAGGCCACACAGCCCACGGTGCCCCAGCGGAGCGTGCGGGTGAAATAGTCCACGGGCGCCGCCGGCAGCGCGGCGGTTTTCTTGCCGGCCTTTTCCTTCTCCTGTTCCTGGGCTTTCTTCAGCTGTTCGCGGCGCCAGTCGGTCTGGAAATACGCGTTCGGCACCAGCTGGTAGCCGAGCGACTGGGCGAACTTCTCCGCCCCGTCGCCGACCAGCATGACGTGCTCGGACTTCAGCATGACGTCGCGCGCGAGGTTGATGGGGTTCTTGATGTGGTGCAGGGCGGCCACGGCGCCGGCGGCTTGCGTGCGGCCGTCCATCACCGAAGCGTCGAGCTCGCAGATGCCGTCGGCGTTGAACACGGCGCCCTTGCCGGCGTTGAAGAGCGGGTTGTCCTCCATGAGGTTGATGGCGGCGGTGACCGCCTCGAGCGCGCTGCCGCCCTGGTCGAGGACGGCGTAGCCGGCCTGCAACGCCTGGTTGAGGGCTGTGCGGTATTCGGCCTCGCGCTCCGGGCTCATGGCGGCGCGCTCGATGACGCCGGCGCCGCCGTGGATGACGAGGCCGTAGCGCTTGCCGGCGGGCACCGAGGTGGCGAGGCTCAGGGCGAAACAGGGCACGGCGGCCAGAGCGGCGGAGAACACAAAGAAGCGAAGAAGCAAAGGTTTCATGGGGTGAAGGCGTGTCATCCTGAACAGAGTGAAGGATCCATGGATTCTTCGCTGCGCTCAGAATTACAGCAGCGGGGTTATTTGCTCATACCGAGGGCTTGCAAGAAGAACGCATAGTTCCGCGCGACATCGTTGAGGGCGTCGTATCGGCCGGCGGCGCCGCCGTGGCCGGCACCCATGGTCGCGTGGAGCAGCGTGGCGTTGTGGCCGGTGTCGAGCGTGCGGAGCTTGGCGAGGTATTTCGTGCCCTCCCAATACGGCACCTGGCTGTCGTTGTAGGACACATTGACGAGCAGGTTGGGGTAGGCGGCCTTCTTCAGGTTGTCGTAGGGACTGTAGGCGCGCATCCAGAAATACTGCTCCTTGATGTTCGGGTTGCCCCACTCGATATATTCCTCGGTGGTGAGCGGCAGGGTGGCGTCGAGCATGGTGTTGAGCACGTCCACGAACGGCACCTGCACGATGGCGGCGGCGAAGAGGTCGGGCCGCTGGTTGAGCACGGCGCCCATCAGCAGGCCGCCGGCGCTGCCGCCGGAGGTGACCAGCTGCTTCGGCGTGGTCCAGTGCCGGTCCACCAGCCACTGGGCGCAGTCCACGAAATCGTTGAACGTGTTCATCTTCTTCTCCATGCGGCCGGCTTCGCGCCATTCCTCGCCGAGCTCGCCGCCGCCGCGGATGTGGGCGATGACGTAGATCACGCCGCGATCGAGCAGGCTGACACGGCTGGAGCTGAACGACACCGGCAGGCTGATCCCGTAGGAGCCGTAACCGTAGAGCCAGAGCGGCTGGGGCTTGGTGCGGTCAAGATCGGCCCGGTAGACGATGGACAGCGGCACCTTCGTGCCGTCACGGGCCACGGCCCAGAGGCGCTCGGACTTGTAGTTCTTCGGGGCGAAGCCGCCGAGCACCTCGGTCTGTTTGATGAGCGTGCGCGCGCCGGTCGTGAGGTTGGCGGCGTATACGGTCGGCGGCCGGGCGAGCGACTGGTAGTTGAAACGATATTCGGTGGTGTCGAACTCCCAGTTCCGGTCGCCCCCGACCTCGTAGGCCGCGTCGGGCATCTCCAGACGCTTCGACCGGCCGGTGGCGAAGTCGTAGACGCGCAAGTGCGGCAGGCCGTTCTCCCGTTCGGTGACCACCATGTGGCCGGCGAACATGTCGAACTCCTCGACCTTGATGGCGGGATTGTGCGGGATGATGTCGGCCAGCTGGGCGGGGGCCGTGTCGGGCGCGGCGGCGACCTTGTAGTTCTTGGCGCCGTCGCGGTTGGTGACGTAGTAGAATTTCCCGGCCCGGTGCTCGGCGAAGTATTTCACGTTCTCGGTGCGGCCGAGCAGGCTCTTGAGCTCCGTGCCGGTGCTGACGGCCGGCAGGGCGAAGACCTCGGTGGTGAGCTTGCTCTCGGAGAGGCAGAAGATGAACTGGTTGTCGCGCGACTTCTGCACGTCGAGATTGAAGAGCTCGTCCTTGTCCTCGTAGAGCAGCTCGTGCTTCCCGGTGCTGAGGGTCCAGCGGTGGAGCTTGTCCGAGCGCTTGCTGTCGTTCTCGGTCACGTAATAGAGCACGTCGTGGCCGGCGCCCCACTCGAGGCTGGCGACCTTGCCGATCGCCTGCGGGATGAGCGCCTTCGTGGCGAGGTCCATGACGAAGACCTCGTATTGGCGGTAGCCGGTCCAGTCGACGGCGTAGGCGAGACGTGTGCCGTCGTCGCTCACGTGGTATTGCCCGACGGAGATGTAGGTGTTCGTGCCGATCATCTTGTTCAGGTCGAGGAGGATCTCCTCGGCCGCGCCGGCCGCCAAGCCCTTGCGGCAATAGATCGGATACTGCCGGTCCTTCTCGGTGCGGGTGTAATAGGCGTAACCGCGGAAAGGCACCGGGGCGGAGCTGTCGTCTTCCTTGATGCGGCCGACCATCTCCTTGTAGAGCGCCGCGCGGAGTTCCTTGGCCGGGGCGAGCACGGCCTCGGTGTAGGCGTTCTCCTGCTCGAGGTAGTTCACCACCTCCGGCTGGCCCTTCTCGCGCAGCCAGAAGTAGTCGTCGATGCGCTTGTCCTCGTGGACGGTGACGTCCTTGGGCTTTTTCGCCGCGACGGGCGGCTTGGGATTGACCAGGTCAAAGGCCGGGACGGACACGGTGAGGGCGCACATGAGGACGAGGAGGCGGAGCATGGGGGGATGGATGAAGTTCAGAGCCTAGCGAAGAGTTCGTCCATACTGCAACCAAGTCCGGGCAGCTCCGGATCGGTGAGCGGATGGTGGTGGGCGAGGATATCCTCGAGCGTGAAGCCGTATTCCCCGAGGCCGTAGACCTCCACGTTCAGGTAGCGCGGATCGACCATCCAGAGCCGCGGCAGGCGGAGATCCGACCAGAGCTGCTTCTTCACGAAGGTGTCGAGGTGGTGGTCGCCGGGCAGCAGCACCTCGGCTACAAGGTAGAGACGGGCGGAGCCCGCCAGCTCCGGCGCGGTGCGGACCACGGTGAGGTCGGGCCGCAGGACGCAGTCGTCGGCCAGCTGCAGGCTGGCGCGCGGCGGCAGGAGCTGCAGGGCGGCGTTTGGCCCCAGGGCCGTGGCCACGAGCGCGTGCAACCGGTTGACGAGGGTTTCGTGGGCGAGGGGCGGCGGACGCCGGCTGACCATCTCGCCCTGGATGACCTCCTCGTAAGCTTCGCTCATGCGCGGACGCTCAGGGATTGTGCGGCTTGGGGCCGGGGAAGACCAGGCGGCCGACGAGTTCCGTGAGCCGGCCCGTCAGCTGGGCGTTTTCCTTCTCGGGGGTCGCCTGATAGGTGCTGCGCTGGGTGGCCCGCTCGGCGAGCTCGGTGCTCAGCACAAAGACGTGCCCGTTGCGCACGAAAAGCAGCGTGCCGCGCTTGGCGGTGACCTTGTTCGCCGGGGGGCCGAGGGCGCTGTCCTTGGGCTCGAAATACGAACCGCCTGGCAGAAGGGCATAGGTGACCAGGGCTCCTTCCATCAGCTCCGGGATGAACCGGGCGCTCTCGATCGTGGAACCGGGAAACCGCCGCGCAAAGTCCGCGAGCACGAAATCCGTGAAGAAATACAGCAGGTAGTCGCGCCGGCCCCGCGTCTCGAACTCCCAGCGCTGCAGGGCATCCTGGGGAAAACAGGCGATGCTGATGTGCGTGTTGTAGCTGTCGGTGAAGGTGACAACGTTCTCCGTGTCGGTGATCGTGCCGCCCAGCTCGCGCAACACCGGCAGGGGCACCTTGAACTCGCCCGTGGCCGACACGTAGGTGTCGCCCTCCAGCCTGCCCGCCAGCTCCACGTTCTGGGCGGAGACGGCCGCGGGCACCAGGGCGCCGGCGGTGAGAAGCAGGAACTGGCGGAACATGGCGGTGAAAGCTAGCGGACGGAGATGATTTTTCAAGCCACCCCGTCAGACCGTCAGTTCCCGCCACTGTGCCACGGGAATCTGCTCCGGCCGGGTGGCGGCGCTGAGGCCGGCCGCCGCCAGCTTCGCCAGCCACGCCGCGCCACCGTCGGGCAGCTTGCCGCGCAACAGGCCGCCGATTTGTTTCCGGCGCTGCTGGAAGCAGGCGCGGATGACGGCCTTGGTGGCCGCGGGGAAGGTGAACGGCGCCGGCAGGCGCGTGAGGTGGAGCAGGTAGGACTCGATGTCCGGCTGCGGATAAAAGCACGAGCCGTCCACCTTGTGGCCGGGCGCGACGGCATAGGCGGCCTGCAGGAAGATGGAGATGGCGCCGAAAGTCTTGGAACCCGGCCGGGCGACGTAGCGCTGCGCCGCCTCCTGCTGGAGCATGAGCACCATGCGGTCCGGCAGCGGGCCGGAGAGCACGCCATCGAGCCAGGGCGTGGCGATGGCGTAGGGCAGGTTGGCCACGATCTTGAAGGGACGGGCTGATGGAGGGGCGGCGACCTCGCCGCCCACGTCTCGCGGGCGGGGTCGCCCGCGCTCCAAAGGATCAAGCCCCGCCAGCGGGTGCTCGACGGCGTCGCCCTCCATCAGGTGGAGGCGCGGGTTGGTCGCGGCGAGGGTGGCGGCGAGATGCTTGTGCAGGTTGTAGTCGCGCTCGATCGCCCAGACCTCCGCGCCGGCCTCGAGCAGGGCGTTGGTCAGCGTGCCGAGGCCCGGCCCGATCTCGACGACCGTGTCGCCCGGCGCGACGCCGCCGAGCTCGAGGGATTTGCGGACGATGTTGCCGTCGACGAGGAAATTCTGCCCGAGGAAGCGCTTCGGCTCGTGGCCGAGCTGGGCGAGCAGCTCGCGCGTGCTTTTTGGCGTCAGCGGCATGCGGCTATTTCTTGTCGTCCCACTCCAGATGGAACTTGTGGAGCGAGCGGTGGATCACCGGCGCAAAGATGATGGCTGTCGTGCCGAGCAGCGCGACGCCGCAGTAGATGGCATAGCAGCCGGCGAACAGCTTGGCCGCGTCGGTGTGCAGGGGCGAAATCGGCCCCATACCGGACAGGATCATGGCGGCGTCGAGGAAGGCGTCGATCCAACCCAGGCCGGCGATGAAATGGTAACCCAGCAGGCCGATGCTGAGCGAAAGGAGAATGAGCGCACCGCCGACCGCGATACTCCAGCCCAGCCGCAGGACGAATTCGCGCCGGGGCAGGAGCTGGTCCTTGCGGTGCTCAAACATGGCGGTGAAACTCCCGGATCACGGCGGCCGGGTCGGCGGCCCGCATCAGCGACTCGCCGACCAGCACGGCATGCGCGCCGGCGGCCTTGGCCCGGGCGGCATCGGCCCCGGTGGCGATGCCGCTCTCGCTGACAGCCACGACGTCCTTCGGGAAAAGGGGAATGAGGCGCTCGGACAGGCCGAGGTCGGTCTGGAAGATCGCGAGGTCGCGGTTGTTCACGCCGATGATCTTCGCCCCGTGGCGGACGGCGCGCGCCAGCTCGTCCTCGGTGTGGATCTCAAAGAGCGCGTCGAGCCCGGCGGCGGTGGCGGCCGAGTGCAGCGCCTCGATTTCCTCGTCGGTCAGCGCCCGGACGATGAGCAGGATGGCGCTGGCGCCGGCCAGGCGGGCCTGCAGCACCTGGACGGGGTGGACCATGAAGTCCTTGCGCAGGCAGGGAATGGCCGGACCCTGCGCGGCGAAATCCCCCGTGACTTCCTGCAGGTCCTCCAGGCGGCCGCCGAAATACTTTTCGTCGGTGAGGATGGACAGGGCGCCGGCGCCCGCGGCGCGGTAACGGTGCGCCTGCTCGAGCGCGGAGGCATTTTCCTTGATGACGCCGGCGGAAGGGGACCGGCGCTTGATCTCGGCAATGACCGCCAGGCGGCCGTCGGGCCGGCGGAGCGCCGCCCGGAAGGACGGCGGCCTGGCCAGGTCGCGGTCCAGCGCCGCCAGTTCGTCCGGGAACACGGGCCGCAGCAACGGGGCGATCTCCCGCCGCTTGTGGGCCATGATTTCGGTCAGCTTGTCCATCAGAAGGGCACCACGAAACACACGAAACACACGAAAAGGAAACTGAAAATACCCGGCTTTTTTGGTGTATTTGATGGGTTTCGTGGTTACTCCAAGATGAATGAGTGCGATTGACGAACTCCGCCGGACCATGGCCCGGCTCCGCGCCCCCGACGGCTGCCCGTGGGACCGTGAGCAAACCCACCAGACGCTGGCCCGCTGCCTGATCGACGAGTGCAGCGAGCTGCTCGACACCATCGACCGGAACGACCTCCCGCACATGCGCGAGGAACTCGGCGACGTGCTGATCCAGGTGGTGTTCCATGCCCAGCTCGCGGCGGAACGCGGGGACTTCGACTTCGACGACGTCGCGCGCGAGATCAATGAGAAGCTCATCCGCCGCCACCCGCACGTCTTCGGCGACGGCCGCGCCGACAACTCCGCGCAGGTCATCGAGGTGTGGGAAAAGGTGAAGGCCACCGAAAAGGCGGCCGCCGGCAAGACGGAGTCGGCCGTCTTCAAAAAACTGCCGCCGCGCCTTCCGGCGCTGATGTTCGCCGAGGAAGTGGCCAAGCGGATCGAGAAACAGTCGCTGCCAGCCGACGGGATCGTGGACGGCGCCGGCGTGGCCCGGCTGGCGGCCGGCCTCACGGAGGCCGCGGCCGGGCGGCAGCTTTACGAACTGGCGGCGGCCTGCCGCCAGCGCGGCCTCGACCCCGAGTCCGCCCTGCGCAAGGAATGTGACCGCGTGATGGGAGGAATCGAAGCGAGGGTAGGGGCGGTTGCCCCCAACCGCCCATGAAGGGCCATTGAGGGCAATGGCCCCGACCATGAAACCAAAGGCAGAAAAGACGCCAGACGCGTTGCCCGCGGACATCGCCGGCGCGTGGCTCCAGCCTTTCCTCGACCACCTCCGGAAGGAGCGGCGCTACTCCGTCTACACGGCGCGCAACTACGGGCAGGCCTTCGTTGATTTCTTTCACTGGCTCCAGCGCAGCCAGCGCGGGGAAGGCGGCTTTGACGTGCTGACCGCGCGCGACGTGCGCGACTTTGTCATCGAGGCCCAGCGCCGCTACGACCGCCGCACGCTGCACAACCATGTGTCCGGCCTGCGCGCGTTCTACCGCTACTGGATGCAACGCGGCCGGCTGGAGCGCAACCCCTTCGCCGGCGCGCCGCTGCCGAAGCTGCAAAAAAACCTGCCAAAGTTCCTGACCGAGGCGCAGGCGGCCGCGCTGCTGGACGGGCCGGCGCTGCTCCTGAAGAACAAGTCGCTCCCGGCGCACGACGCCTGGCGCGACCGGCTCGTGCTCGAGCTGCTTTACGGCGGCGGGCTGCGCGTGAGCGAGGTGGTGGCGCTGAACTATGGCGCCGTCGACTTCGGCGCCGGCAGCGCCCGCGTGCTGGGCAAGGGCCGCAAGGAGCGCATCTGCCCGCTCGGCGCCACGGCGATGAAGGTGCTCGCAAAATTCCGCGCCGAGTTCGCGCACGGCACCGGGCCGGCCGATCCGGTCGTCGTGGCGGCCCCCGGCCGGCGGATGACCGTGCGCGCCGTGCAGCTGCTGGTGAAGAAATACCTGGCGCTCGCCGACCTGCCGATGGATCTCTCGCCGCACAAGCTGCGTCACTCCTTCGCCACGCACCTGCTCAATTCCGGCGCCGATCTGCGCACCGTGCAGGAGCTGCTCGGCCACGCGAACCTGACGACCACGCAGATCTATACCCACACCAGCGTCGCGCGGCTGAAGGAGATCTATGCCAAGGCGCACCCCCGGGCGTGAAGCAGGGGAGAACACAAAGCAGCTAAGGAGCAAAGGCGTGGACAGCCATTACTGCATTGGCATTCTGCTGACGACGGGCCGCCACCACCATGAATCGAAAACTGGATATCACGCCAGACGTGGAAGAAGCCGCCCGCAAGTCGGTCGACGCACTATTCCACCTTCATAATGAAATGGGACCGGGTTTGTTGGAAAGTGTCTATGCCTCCTGCTTGGAGGAAGAATTCAAGCATCGCGGCATCCGGCATGCCCGCGAGGCAGCCATCCCATTGAATTACAGGTCACGTCGACTGGATGTCGGTTTTCGGGCCGACTTCATCGTCGCTGACAAGGTTCTACTCGAGCTAAAGGCGGTTGATGCCCTGCTGCCAGTGCACCAAGCGCAGACCATCACCTATCTCAAACTCACCGGATTGCAGCTCGGATTGCTCGTCAACTTGAACGTGTCGCTGATCAAGGACGGCATCCGCCGGTTGTTTAGGGAGTGTTTTCAAACCCGGTTTGTCATCCTGAGCGGAGCGAAGGATCCACGGCAACGAAGGCCATATCGCGAGCGAACGCATGGATTCTTCACTTTGTTCAGAATGACAGGAAACGGGTATTTGTTGGGTTTGAAAACACTCCCTAATCCCGCACTGACTTAGCTGCTTTGCTACTTTGTGTGAGACTGCTTCCTACTTCAGCGGCACGCGGATGGAGGCGGCGTTGCCGGGGCGGTCGTAGACGGTGATCTCCACGGAGGTCGCACCGGCGGCCACTGCCTCGGGTATTTCCGCCACGAAGGTTTCCTCGCGGCCGTCGAGTATGCCGTCGGCCGGATGAACCACCGTCTCATGGTCGCCGTTGTTCAGCACGAACTCGGCGCCCTCGAGCAGAGACAGTGCGTCGCGACCCGTGATGGAAATCTTCAGCAGGCCGTTCGCGCGTGTGATGATCGGGGCGCTGAGGACGGGAGGGGTGCGGTCGACCAGCAGGTTGTCGGTCTCGAAGGTGTAGCTCAGGCGCTGGGCGGCGGGGCGGGGCGCCTGTTCGCTGACGGTGAGCCGCGTGAGGTAGAGGCCCTCGGCCAGGCCGCCGGTCTCGAACTGGACGTAGCTGTCGGTGGTGTTCACCGCGAGGTCGGTCCAGGTGTCGGCGTTCTCCGGCCGGATCGAGAAAGTCTGGGTGAGATTGTCCCCGTCGGGATCGGTGACGGCCCAGTAGACGATCTGTGTGCCGGGCGAGGGCACCACCTGGCTGCCCAGGAGCGCATCCCTCCGCTTCTCATTATCGTCCCGGTCCCCGCGGGGACCGGGGGACAACAGCTGGCCGAGCGTGGCGCTCGCGCTGGCCGGCCGGTCGCCGGCGGGAATCAGACCGAGGTTGGGCGGCAGGATCCGGAAGTCGGTCAGCAGCGGGCGCCGGTTCTGGGGCAGGTGATACAGCGTGGCCTTGTCGAGCTGGAAGTCGGTGGGGGCGCCGGTGACCTGCAGCCGGAACTTCACGTAGCGGCCGCGCAGGCCCTCCGCGGCAAAGGCCCCGTCGTGCGCCTTGAGTTCGGTCCAGGGCGTCCAGCCCTCCAGCTCGTCGCTGCCGAAATTGGTCCGCACCTCGACCTTGAGCGCCACGGGCTCCACGCCGCGCAACCGCGCGAAACGGAAGGCGCCGAGGTCGGCGGCCACGCCGAGATCGAGCCGCTTGGTCTCCAGCTCACGCACCGGGGCGGCGGCGAAGGACAGCAGGGCGAGGCCGGGGGCGTTGTTACGCAGCAGCAGGAAGCGGCCGTCGCCCAGCGGCGCCAGGTCGTTGAGCTGGCTCGAGGCGCTGCCGGCGAACGTGAGCGCGCGCCGCGAGACCGGGTCGTAGCCGAAGGCGTCGCCGAGCTCGCCAGCGGTGAGCAGCAGCCAGCCGTTGTGGCGCGCGAGACGGTAGAGCGCGATGTTGGGCTTGGTCATGACAGTCTCGGGGAATCCGTCGGTGGGGAAGAGGACGATGCTGGAGCGACCGGTGAAGCCGGGCTTCTCCTCGACGACGGCGACGGGCGGCTTGTCCTTCGTCTCCGCACCCTTCGGATCGACCGGGACCGGGCGGTTGAGCCGGCTGGCCGTCTCGGTGGTGAAGACGAGCGCCGCATAGAAGCCGCCCTCGTCGAGCGGCAGCAGGTCGACCACCTCGGCGTCGCGGTTCTCCTGCAGGATGAGCGGCGGGCCGCCCGCGGTGCCAAAGGAATAGATGTTACCCTTCGGCGAGGACCCGGCGATGATGCGGCCGTCGGCGAGGCGCGCCAGCTTGCGCACGTTGCGGTCGCGGATCTCACCGAAGAGCGTGACGCCCTTGTCGGCGAGCAGCTTGTCGTCACCGGCCTTGCCCTCGATGAGCCCCGCCGCCGCGAGCTTCTTCAGGTCGAGGCGATAGATTTTGCCGGGGTTGCCGGTGGCCGCGAGCACGGTGCCGTCGGGCAAAGGCAGGAAGTCGAACACCGAGTCGGCGGGCAGCGGCACACGCGCCGTGGCCTTGTCGTCCTTGAAGAGGTAGAGCGCGGCGGTCGGCGAGGTGCCGATGAGCAGGCTGCCGTCGGGCCGGGGCAGCAGGGCCAGGGCGTTGGTCTCGGGGACGTCGGCGACCTCGCGGGCGGTGTAGGAGCCGTCCTTGGCGTTGAAGCTGACCTCCTGCACCTTGCCGGCGGGGCCGGTGCCGACGAGGAACTTGTTCGCCGCCACCGGTTTCATCACCCAGAGGATTTCACCGAGCTTCGGACCGGCGAGGTCGGTGAAGACCGGCCCCGGCAGCACGCGCCCATCGGAGCGCGTGGCCAGGCCCTTGAGGTTGCGGCTGGCGACGTCGCGCCCGAAATCAATCTCGAGCTGCTTGGTCAGCGGGTCGGCGGAGAGATTGGCCACAAAAAGCGCAAAAAACGCAAAAAAGGGAAGGGAGGAACGGCGATGATGCATGCGAGATTATTTATGTGTCATCCTGAGCGCAGCGAAGGATCCAGCGATTGGCGCACTGAACTGGATTCTTCGCTGCGCTCAGAATGACATGAGGGGATGAGCGTGAATCAGTCAGTGACGGTCAGCGGGCGGCGCACCATGATGTTGAACAGCCGGCCGGGCAGCACGCGTTGCTCCCACAACGGGGTGAACGCGTCGCGGCGCTGGAAGCGCGCCTCGTCGGCGCTGCGGGCGATGCGCTCGAGCGAGCCGGGCAGGTCCGGCGTGGTCGTGCGCTGGTCGGTCGTCAGCCGGGTCTTCTCGATCACGGCGAGGTAGAGGCCGTCGGTCTCGCGGAAATCGCGCAGGGCGGAGATGTATTCCTCGAAGTTCCGCAGCTGCGCGATCGGCACGGAGTGGGCGCGGCCGGTCAGCTCGTCCAGCGCGGGGCCGGTGGTGAGGATGACCTCGAGCTCCTTGCCGGCCCAGGCGCGCGGGATGTCGAGGTGCACGACCTCGCTCTCGGCGTCGTGCTGGAAGGCGCGCCAGCCCACGGTGAGGTCCACCCGGTCGCCGGGTCCCGCCGCATTGCGCGACACGAGCATCTGCTCGATCGAGCCCGCCGGCACCTCGGCCGTGTCCTCGACGCTGAAGCGGATGTGCTCGGGGAAGACGCGCTCGTAGGGGTTGAAGAGCCAGAGCGAGAGGTTGCCGACGAATTCATTGAGGCCCTGCCGGAAGCCCTGCGGACCGGGATAAAGCTGGCTCAGCACGACGGGCGCCGTGCCGGGGAAGTCCACGGTGGTCGTCACCTTGAAGCCGCGGGAAAAGCCGGACTCGTTCGAACCCATGACGGCCTGGGCCAACCCGGTGGCGGCGATGGCCGGCAGCAACTGCTCGTGGCGCACGACCTCGAAGTGCAGCGCCTTGCGGCTGCTGCGGGTGGGGAAGACGACGTCCACCGCCACCATGGGAGCCTTGCGGCCCAGTTCGCCGTAGATGCCCGAAAGGCGGTCCTGGCTGAAGGAGCCGATGACGCCGCCGGTGTTGGAGATTTTGACGGAGTTCAGCGTGCTCGGGAGGATCGTGACGACCTCGGCCGACGCCATCGGGAGCTCGGTGGCGCCGAGCGAGAGCATCGGGTGGCCGAAGGCGAGGATCCGGTTGCCGTCGACGTGCGACACCGTGCCGGTGCCGGCGAGGCTGATGTCACCGGTGGCCAGTGCGACCGCGATGACGTCGCCGGGATGGAGCGCGGCGGGGGCCGGGGGGGCCGCGTCGGCGGTGCCAATGTTGCCGCCGAGGGCGGTGACGTTGAGGCCGAGCGCCGAAAATTGCGGCTCGAGCATGGCCGCGACCTCGGGCGCGAGCCCGCCGAGCGAGAAGGCCGGTGTCATCGGGGTGAACGACGCGGCGAAATCACCGGCGCCGCGCGTGCCCTGGCGTTCGCCCTTGACCGGGATCGGAGTGGGCGCGAGGCCGTCCTTGCCCGGCGGCAGCGCGCTGACTTCGAGCATGTCGCTGATCGGCGTGAAGCCGGCATAGCGCACCGTCTCGAAGCGCTGGATCTGGTAGGAGAGCACGCCGGCGACCTTGCCGTCGATGTAGAGCGGGCTGCCGCTCATGCCCGCGACGGCGCCCATGTCCTGCACCCGCGGGTCGGTCAGTTCGCACAGGATCATGCTTTTCCCGGGACCGAGGGCGTTTTGGAGGATGCCCGTCACCTGCACGGCGAACGACTCGGGGGCGCTGCCCTTGAAGACGGTCCAGACCTCGCCCTTCATGCCCGGCCGCAGCTCGCTGAGCGGGAGCACCGGGGCGTCCGCCGGCTGGGCGGAAAGTGTCGGGGAAAACACGAAGAAGCAAAGAAGCGAAGCCAGCAAAATCCAGGAACTGGCTTGGCTGCTTGGCTGCTTTGGGTTCATGCGCATCGAGACGACGGCCCGACCGGCCGGTTTCTTAGAGGGACTTAATTGCCTTCGTGATGATTTCGCAAGCCCGGTCAACGGCCGCGCCCTCGTGGGCGGTGCTCAGAAACCACGACTCGTAGGCGCTCGGCGGCAGGTAGACGCCGTCGGCGAGGCAGGCGTGAAAGAATTTGCCAAAGAGCTTCGCGTCGGAGGCGAGCGCGGTGGGCAGGTCGCGCACCGGCGTCGGCGTGAAGAACAGGCTGAACATCGAACCCGCCTGCGGGGCTTGGAGAGGAATGCCCTTGGCCTTGGCGGCAGCGAGGGCGGCGGCGCAGACCTGCCGGCCGAGGGCGTCGAGCTTGGCATAGGGTTTGAGTTCGTCGAGGAGCTGCAGCGCGGCGATGCCCGCGGCCAGGGCGAGCGGGTTGCCGCTGAGCGTGCCGGCCTGATAGACCGGGCCGAGCGGCGCGAGCAGGTCCATGATGTCCGCCCGGCCGCCGAACGCACCGACGGGCAGGCCGCCGCCGATGATTTTGCCCAGGCAGGTGAGGTCGGGGACGATCCGCTCGATTTCCTGCACGCCGCCGCGGGCGAGGCGGAAGCCGGTCATGACCTCGTCGAAGATGAGCACGGCGCCGTTGGCGGTGCAGGCCTTGCGGACGGCCTGCAGGTAGCCGGCGTCGGGCTTGATGAAGCCGACGTTGCCAATGTAGGGCTCGAGGATGACGCAGGCGATCTGGCCCGGATTGGCGGCGAAGCCCGCGTTGAGTGCCGCGACATCGTTGTAGGACAGGACGACGGTCTCCCGGGCGAACGCCGCCGGCACACCGGCGCTGTCGGGATTCCCGTGCGTGAGTGCGCCCGAGCCGGCCGCGACGAGCAGCGAGTCGCTGTGCCCGTGGTAGCAGCCGGCGAACTTGATGATCTTGTCGCGCTTCGTGAAGCCGCGCGCCAGCCGGATGGCCGACATCGTCGCCTCGGTGCCGCTGTTGCACATGCGGACCTTCTGGATCGACGGGAAGAACTTCACGATCAGCTCGGCCATCTGCACCTCGTATGGATTCGGTGTGCCGAAGGATGTGCCGTTCTCGAGCGCGGCGGCGATGGCGGCCTTGATGCGCGGGTGGTTGTGGCCGTGGATGGCCGGGCCCCAGGTGCAGACGAAGTCGATCAGCTCCTTGCCGTCGGCCGTCGTGAGCGTCGCGCCCTTGGCCGACCGGGTGAAGAACGGCGCACCACCGACCGAGCGAAACGCCCGGACGGGCGAGTTCACACCACCGGGGATGAGTTGCTGGGCACGGGCGAAGAGAGATTCAGAGGAAGACATTTTTAACCACTAATGCACACTAATGGGCCACTAATTCAGAGAACAAAACGCTTCCATTCGAGTTTAGGGAATGAACCGAAATTCACGAGATAGCCTACGCGTTTCCCGGTCGCGCGAAGATAGTTGATGAGCTGCGCTTCGTGTTCGGAAAGCAGGGCTTTGACGGCTTTCAACTCCACCACGATTTCCCCAATGACAATGAAATCGGCTTCGTATTGTTTCTTCAGAAGCTGACCTTTGTAGAACAGGGACAGCTTGGGCTTTGAAACGTGTGGGATGGCGCGGTGGACTAATTCGAGTTCAAGGCTCTCGTGATAAACCTCTTCAAGGAAGCCATGTCCCATCTCATTGTAGACATCGAAAACAGCAGCCATGAAATCATAGCCCTCCTGCTGGTACAGCCCGGTCACTGTGGTCATAGATCGTCTCCATTAGTGGCCCATTAGTGTGGATTAGTGGTGACCAGATCAGCTGACATATTTCTGCACGATCGGGATGCGGCGGCCGACGCCGAAGGCGAGGGGGGTGATCTTCAGGCCGGGGGCGGCCTGCTTGCGCTTGTATTCATTGAGGTCGACCTTGCGGACGATGTCGTTGACGACGGCCGAGTCGAAGCCCTGCGCGACGAGATCGGCGCGGGACAGGCCTTCCTCGACGTAGCCCTTGAGGATGGCGTCGAGCATCGCGTAGGGCGGCAGGCTGTCCTGGTCGGTCTGGTCGGGCCGCAACTCGGCGCTCGGCGCCTTGTCGATGCTGGAGACGGGAATGATCTCCTTGTTCCGGTTGATCCAGCGGGACAGGGCGTAAACCTGCATCTTGAAGACATCGCTGATGACCGCGAGCCCGCCGCACATGTCGCCGTAGAGCGTGCAGTAGCCGACGGCCAGTTCGCTCTTGTTGCCCGTGGTGAGGAGCAGCGCGCCGAACTTGTTGGAGATCGCCATGAGCAGCAGGCCGCGGGCGCGGGCCTGGATGTTCTCCTCGGCGATGTCACGCGGCCGGCCGGCGAAGATCGGGGCGAGCGTTTTCTCGGCGGCACCGACCGTGTCGGCGATGGAGATGGTGTGGAACTCGATGCCGAGGTTCGCTGCGAGGATGCGGGCGTCGTCCTTCGAGTGCTGGCTGGAGATGACCGACGGCAGGCTGACGCCGATGACGTTCTTCGGGCCGAGCGCCTCGGCGGCAATGACGGCGGTCAGCGCTGAGTCGATGCCGCCGGAGAGGCCGAGCAGGGCCTTCTTGAAGCCGGTCTTCTGGGCGTAGTCGCGGACGCCCAGCACGAGGGCATCGTAGATGTCGGCGAGATCTTCCTGTTCGAAGGTCGGGTGACGGTAGGGCGAATCCTCCGGATGAGCCGCGGTCGCGGAACGGCTCGTCGGGACGACTCGCCCTACCTCCACGACCTGCAGTTGCTCGCGGAAGGCCGCGAGGCCGCCGATGACGTTGCCCTGGGCATCGCAGACCACGCTGCGGCCGTCGAAGAGCAGCTCGTCATTGCCGCCGACGGCGTTGACGTAGGCGACCGGGCAGCCGAGCTGGCGGGCGGTGTCGGCCACGAGCTTGTGGCGGACGTCGCCCTTGCCGTAATTCCACGGGCTGGCGGAGAGATTGACCATCAGGTCACACCGCTGGCCGGCGAGTTGGCGGACGGGCTCGACGCCGTTGTAGAGGCGGCGGGTCGAGATCATGGCGTGCGTCCAGATGTCCTCGCAGATGGTGATGCCGAGGCGGAGGCCGCCGAATTCCACGACGATGGGCGCGGCGGCCGGCTCGAAATAACGGTCCTCGTCGAAGACATCGTAGGTCGGCAGCAGGCACTTGCGGGCGGTGGCGGTGACCTTGCCCTGGTGGCAGAAGGCGGCGGAGTTGAACGCCGAGCGGCCCGCGCCGGTCATGTTGGCCTCGGTGTAGCCGATGAGGGCCGGCACGGTGCCGATCTGGGTGGCGAGTTCGCGGGTGGCCTTTTCGACATCGGCCACGAAGCGCTTCTTGAACAGGAGGTCGCGCGGCGGGTAGCCCGAAACCACCAGCTCCGGGTAGATCACCAGCTCCGCGTCTTGGGCCACCAGCGTGCGGTAAGCCTCAAGGATGCGGCGGGAGTTGCCGGCGAGGTCGCCGACGATGGTGTTGATCTGGGCCAGGCCGATGCGCATGGGAGGGCTAACTTGAGGGCAAAGTGCTGGACTGCAACCTCAAGCCGTGGATTTGTAGGGCGGGATCACCGCATCCCGCCTCGAACGGGATATCATTTTCGAACGAAGGCGGGATGCGGTGATCCCGCCCTACAGAATCCGCTAGCGCTCGGCCAGAAATCACACCTACTGTGCCGGTCGTGCCATCCGCCGCGCCATCCCGCCTGATCCTTGCCTCCGCTTCGCCGCGGCGGAAGGAGCTGCTCGCGTCGCTCGGCGTGGCTTTTGAGGTCGTGCCGGCCGAGGTCACCGAACACGAGGCGCCGGACGCCGACCCGCGCGAGATGGTGCGGCACAACGCCGCGCTCAAGGCCGACTGGGTCGCGGCGCGGCACCCCGACGCCACCGTCATCGGGGCCGACACGACCGTTTTCATCGACCGGACGGTGCTCAACAAGCCCCGCGACCCGGCCGAGGCGCGGGCCATGCTCCGGCTGCTCCGCGGCCGGACGCACACCGTATTCACCGGACTGGCGATCCGCCGCCAGCGCGACGGCCTGCGGCTCGACCAGGGCGTGGCCAGCGAGGTGACGTTCAAGGCCTTTGACGACGCCACGCTCGAGCTCTACCTCAGCCGGGTGCACACCCTCGACAAGGCCGGCGGCTATGCCATCCAGGAGCAAGGCGACCTCATTGTGGCCGGTTTTACGGGGTCGCTGACAAATATTGTGGGTTTGCCGCTAGAAGAAATGAAACAACTTTTGACTAGGGCGGGTCAGACGCGTTGATTTCAACCCAGTGACGACCCAGCTCGCCCAGCTCAGCCCGCGTCCCGACGCCCCCGAAAAGGACCGCGCGGACTACTCCATTGCCATCGGCCTCGCCGCCACGCTGCTGTTCCACCTGCTGCTCGTGTGGGTGGCCCCGGAGTTCGACTTCATGAAGTTCTCCGGCGTGCACGGCGGCATCTCCGTCACCAGCGCGAACAAGGGCAAGACCTTCGACTTCCAGCTCGCCCCGGACGCCTTCCCCAAGCCCAAGGAGCGCGACCCCGCCCAGTTCGTCGAGACCAACTCGGCCGCGCCGGAGAACACGCCGGACAAGACCAACAACTTCAGCAACCGCAACCAGCAGTCCGCCCAGGAGGTCGCCGCCAAGGAACTCGACCCGGAGCACCGCCCGACCACGAAGGGCGACGACAAGTTCAAGGACAGCTCCGCGATCGTTTCCGGCGACATGGCGCCGCCCCAGCTCGCGCCGGCCCCGACCCCGGAGGTTACGAAGGACGAGGCGCAGGCACGCACCGAGCAAAAGGCCCGCCTGGAGCAGGTGCCGCTCGAGGGCTTCGACAAGACCGAGGGCAAGTCCGAGGACGGCATCGCCACCAACATCGCCAAAAGCAAGTCGCTCACGACCAACGCCGATCAGCTGGCGGAGGGAGCCAAGGATGCCAAGGATCCCACCGGCGGACTCGTCGCGGTCACCCAGTCCGCGAAACAGCAGCCGAAGGAGCGTCCGCGCCTGTCGTCGGTCTCGCTGAACCGCCAGTCGCCAATTGCCAATCACATCGCCGGGGTGGCCAACATGGGCATCATCGGCATGGACGCCCGCTGGAGCGAATACGGCGAGTATCTGAACGAACTCATCGAGATCGTGCAGGCCCAATGGTATAGCATTCTCCGCGAGAGCCGGGTCTCCCCGCCGCGCGGCTCGCACGTGATCGTCACCTTCCGCATCAACTCCAAGGGCGAGACCGAGATCACGAAGGTCGAGGATGCCGACGCCGGCAAGCAGGGCGTCTTCTCCTGCCAGAACGCCATCACCTATCCGCAGCCCTACCGCAAGTGGTCCGACGCGATGATCGCCGTGCTCGGCGACTCCCAGGAACTGACCTTCAGTTTCTACTATCAGTGAGCGCGCTGCCGGGAGACTTCTGGGACACCCTGCCGCTGGGCGAGGGCGTGACGCCGCTCACCCGCGACGCCAACGGCCTGGCCGCGTTCAACAAGCCCGCCGGCCTCCTGTCGCACCCTAACGACTCGCAGGACGAGGGCCGGGCGCTGCTGACGTGCCGCTACGACAAGGAGGCCCAGCGCTTCATCTGGAAGACGGCCGACGGGGCCGAGCGCTGGCTGTGGCTGCTCAACCGCCTCGATTCCGCCACGTCCGGCGTGATCCTCACCGCCGCCAGCGAGAAACTGGCGCTGGCCGTGCGCGAGCACTACGCGAAGAAGCAGGTCCACAAGGTCTACTCGGCCCTCGTCTTCGGCCATCCGCACAAGAACTTCGAGCACTGGCACGATCAGCTCGCGGTGAAGAAGAAGGGCGGCCGGATCCGCACGGCGACGATCGGCAACGTGCCGGCGCAAACCAGCTTCCAGCTCATCAAGCACACGCAGAAGGCGTTCTCGACCTCGCTGGTGAAGCTCGAACCCCGCACCGGCCGCAGCCACCAGCTGCGCGTGCAGTGCGCCAAGCGCCAGCTGCCGATCATCGGCGACCAGACCTACGGCGACTTCGCGCTGAACCGCGCCTTCGCCAAGGCCAACAAGACCAAGCGCCTTTTCCTGCACTCGCTCGAGACGAGCTTCACCTACGAGTTCGCCGGCCAGAGCCACCCCTTCAAGGCCGCCGCGCCGCTGCCACGCGAGTTCATGGCGGGGTATTGAGGGCGGGGGAACGGAACGGCCCGCAGGGACTGGGCCCATAGCGGCATGGAGGGCTCGCGTCTCTGCGAGCCTTTTTTCTACAGCAAACCCAGCTGCGAGTCGTCGGCCGGGTATTGCAGCGCGCCTCAGGTGCGCAACGGGAGCGGCACCGCGCCTGCCGCCGGCGCCGGACCGTGCGGATGGTGGCCCTTGAGCGCGAAGTGCCGCGTCATCACTGCATCGAGCGTATGAGCAACCAGGAGGATGACCGCGTTTGTGGCCCAGAAGCTGACGGGGGGGCGTTCGTATTCCGGATCGAGCAGTGCCAGCAGCGGGAAAATCACGAACCCGAGCCAGAGGAAGGTCGCGCCGGCCAGCTGCATGACGGCACGCCACCGGTGACCGAGATACCAGTCGCCGACCCCGGGGAAAATGAAGGAGAGGAGCGCGGCCTTGTTCGGCTGCTTGAATCCGCCGCGGCAGGCCGGGCACGCGGGCGGATGCGCCGGCACCATCGTGTAGCAGTGCGGGCAAAGGTGTTCGAGGCCCTGCACGCGCTCGAACGGGGCGTTGGTTCCCTTCACGATGCCGGCCAGAAAGTCCGCGAGGAATTTCCGGTCGGCCTTCGGCACCTGCTGGAAGTCGAGGGTCTGCTTGTTGAGCAGCTTCACGCGGCACACGCCGCTCCAGGTGGACGCCACGCTGGCGATGGCCGTGTAGGGGATCTGCGAGACGAGCCTCTCCGCCCGGTGCCGGCTGCTGATGGCCAGCAGCAGGACGCGGTCGGTGGTGAAGACCAGCGCGCGCAGGTTCAGCAGATGCGCCACCCAGCCGACGAAGAAGTGTTCGCCAACGCTCACGGTCGTGCCGGGTGTCATGAAGAACACGCGCTCATCCGGCCGCAGGATCTGCCGTAGCTTGGCATCGATGCCCTTGAGCAGCTTGAAGCGGTTCTTCGAGCGCTGGCGGGCGAAAAATCCGTCGGCCTTGAAGAGCATCGCATAATCGTAAGGGGCCGGATCGATCGGCCCCGACAGGAGGTCCTCGAACTTTTTTGCCGTCTCGACATTCATGGGGGTGGGGGTGTCGCGCGACAGCCCGTCGCGCTAAAGCAAGTTAAGCTGCGAGTCGTCCGCCGGCGCAACCGTGATCTTTTTCTTCGGCCGGGCCTGGGGCGAGGGGAGCGTGACGCTCACGTCCTCGGACTCCAGTTGCGTGAGAATGGTCTTGGCGCGATCGATGACGCTCAGCGGCAGGCCGGCGAGACGCGCGACCTGGATGCCGTAGCTGCGGTCGGCGGCGCCCTCGACGACGCGGCGGACGAACACGATGTCGTCGTTCCACTCCTTCACCGCGACGGAATAGTTCTTCAGCCGCGGCAGATGCTTGGCGAGCTGGGTCAACTCCTGGTAGTGCGTGGCAAAGAGGGTGCGCGGTCCGCGCTCGGCGGAACGGTGCAGGTGCTCGACCACGGCCCAGGCGATGCTCAGGCCGTCATAGGTCGAGGTGCCGCGGCCGATTTCGTCGAGGATGATGAGCGAGCGGTCGGTCGTGTTGTTGAGGATGTTGGCCGTCTCGTTCATCTCGACCATGAAGGTCGAATTGCCGCGGGCCAGGTCGTCGCTCGCGCCGACGCGGGAGAAGATGCGATCCACGAGGCCGAGGCGGCAGGCCTTGGCCGGCACCCAGCAACCGATCTGCGCCAGCAGCGCGATGAGCGCGACCTGCCGGATGTAGGTGGACTTGCCGGCCATGTTGGGGCCGGTGATAAGCAGGATCTGGGCGTCGTCCGCGGAGAGCGCCGTGTCGTTCGGCACGAAGGTGTAGCTGCCTGCGAGACCAAGACGCTCCTGCTTCATCATCTGCTCGACGACCGGATGGCGGCCGTCGGTGATGCTGAGAAGCTCGCCCTCGTCGAGCTGCGGACGGCAATAATCCCATTCGCGGGCCAGCACGGCCCAGCCGGCGAGCACGTCAAGTTCGGCGAGCGCATCGGCCGTGCGCGAGAGGGTCATGGATTCATCAAGGACGGCTGCAACCAGCTCGTTGAAGAGTTCGAGTTCCCGGGCGAGTGACTTTTCCTCGGCGGAGAAGATCTCCTTCTCCTTCAGCTTGAGCGCCTCGGTCACGTAGCGCTCGCCGCTCACCGTGGTCTGCTTGCGGATGTAGTCGGCGGGCACATTGGCGAGATTGGCCTTCGTGACCTCGATGTAGTAACCGAAGACAGAGGTGTAGCGGACCTTGAGGCTCTTGATGCCGGTGCGTTCCTGCTCGGCCCGCTCGAGCTCGGCGAGCCACGACTTGTTGTCGGTCGTGAGGCTGCGCAGGCGGTCGAGTTCGGCGTCGTAACCGGCGCGGATGTAGTTGCCGTCGGCCAGGTCGTTCGGGAGTTCGTCGGCGAGTCCGCCGGCGAGCAGCTCGCGGAGCTTGGGCAGGTCGGTGAGCCGGGCGCGGACCTTGGACGTCTCGCCGCCGTGGGTGCCGACCAGGTGCGCGTCGAGCAGATCGAGGCAGGCCATGATGGCCGGGATCTGCGCGAGGGTGTCTTTCACGCCGCCGAGTTCGCGCGGATTGCGGAGGCGGTTCTGGAGACGGCCGAGGATGCGCGGGATGTCGCGGACCTTGTTGAGCAGCTCGCGCAGCCCGGCGAGGTCGCTCGGCTGGGCGATGAGTTCGCCGACGACGGTCTGGCGGCGGACGATCTCCGGCAGGTCGAGGGTGGGGGCGGCGAGCCAGCGTTCCAGCAGGCGCGAGCCGGCGGCCGTCGTGCTCCGGTCGATGGCGCCGAGCAGCGAGGCGTCACGGGTGCCGCGGGTGGACGAGAAGATCTCGAGATTGCGCAGGGTCGCCGGATCGAGGAGCAGCGTGCGCGTGCTGCGATATTCCTGCAGCGAGCGGAGGTTCTGGGGCTTCGCGCAGAGATTCTCGGTGGCGTAGTAGACCACGGCGCCGGCCGCCCCGAGCGCCGGGTGGCCGTTGGCAAGACCGAAGCCCTGCAGGTTGAGCACGCCGAGGGCGTCCATCACGGTCTTCGCTCCGCCGGTGACCTCGAAATGGTAGCCCGGCAGCTCGGAGCAAAGGCGCGGCGCGCAGAATTGGTGCAGCGCATGGACCGCGTGTTGCTCGTGCGGGGCTGCCTGCCAGCGGCCGAGATCACCTTCGATCAGCACGAGCTCGGCCGGGTCGAGCGCAGTGAGGACCGGCAGCAGGTTCTCCGGGTGGGCGTCGGTCGCAATGCGGAACTCGCCGGTGGACAGATCGAGCCACGCCGCGTGGAGGCCGGCCTTGTCGAGCGACAGCGCACAGAGGTAGTGGTTCTTGGCCGCGTCGAGCTGGTTGGCCGAGAGGGTGGTGCCGGGCGAGAGGATGCGGGTGAGCTGGCGCTTCACGAGCTTGCCCGACTGGGCCGGCTCGGCCTGATCGCAGATGGCGACCTTCTTGCCGGCGGCGAGGAGCTTGGTGACGTAATTGTCGGCGGCGTGATGGGGGATGCCCGCCATCGGGGTCTCCTGGCGCTTGGTCAGGGTGATACCCAGCAGCCGGGCGCCGATCTCGGCGTCCTCGAAGAACATCTCGTAGAAATCGCCGAGGCGGAAGAGCAGGAGCGTGTTCGCCGGGAGGCCGCGCTTGACCTCGAAATACTGCTGCATCATCGGCGTGAGCTTCTCTGCGGCTGACATAATTAATTAACCACAGAGTCACAGAGGGCACAGAGGTTTGGGAAGCCAAAAGCAGCAGGCTGCCTGTCGTCAGGTGATATTTGATTTGTCTCGGGTGTTTTCTCCGTGTCTCCGTGTCTCTGTGGTTCAATTGCATCATACCGACTTGGGCGGGGCGGGCCTTCCGCCCATGATCGTGCTGCACGGCCTGCTCGGCTCGTCCCGCAACTGGCTGAGCACGGGACGGGACCTGGCCCGGCACTTCCACGTGTTCGCCCTCGACGCCCGCAACCATGGCAAGTCGCCCCATGCCGCGGAGATGAGCTACGACGTGATGGTCGACGACCTGATCGGCTGGATGGACGCCCAGGGCCTGGCCAAGGCGGTGATCACCGGGCACAGCATGGGCGGCAAGACGGCGATGCTGCTGGCCTGCCGTCACCCTGAGCGGGTGGAGCGGCTGATCGTGGTGGATATCGCCCCGAAGGACTATTACTGGGTGGCGCACCGCGGGGAGTTCCTGGCGATGACCGAGCTGGACCTCGGCAGCCTGCAGTCGCGGCAGGAGGCGGAGCTGCGCTTCGAGGCCCGGGTGGACAACCTCGGCATGAGGAAATTCCTCGCGACCAACCTGGTGCAGGAGGAGGGCCGCTGGCGCTGGCAGGTCAACGTGCCCGTGCTGGCCGCGGCACTGCCGGTGATGGAGAAGAACAGCCTGCAGCCGAACGATCGCTTCACCGGGCCGACACTCTTTATCCTCGGCGGCCGCTCACGCTATTCGGAACCCCGCGACCACGACCTGATCCGCCGGCACTTTCCCGCCGCCAAGATCGAGGTGATCGCCGACTCCGGGCACAACCCGCACATGGACAAGCGCGAGGAGTTCGTGCGGCTGGTGCTCGGCGCCTAATTTTGATTGTAGGAGCCTGTTCACAGGCGATTGAGATTCTCTCCGCGAGCAATCGTCCTGCATCGCTTGTAAACAAGCTCCTACATGCCGAACACGTTCGCCTAGGCCTCGGGGATTAGCGGCAGCGTCCGGGCCGAGACCTGGTCGCGGCTGCGGTGCGCGTATTTCAGCCAGTCCCGGCGCTTCCACCGCCGATACATGATCAGCCCGCGCAGCCATTCCTCAAACATCATGGCGCCCCAGATTCCCGGCAGGCCCCAGCCGAGTTTGAGGCCGAAAAGCCAGCAGAGCGGCACGCTCAGCAGCCATTGGGAACACGCGGCGATCTGCACCGGGAAGCGCGCGTCGCCCGTCGCCCGGAGCGCGTTGATGCCGACGATGTTGAAGACCCGGCCCGGTTCGTAGAGGACGGACATCCGCAGCAGCAGCACGCCACCGGCTATGATCGTGGCGTCGTGGGAAAACAGGCCAAGCAGTGGGGTGGCAAAAACCGCCACCAGCAGGATGCCACCGGTCGAGATGAGCAGGCCGGTGCGGATGCTCTTCAGGACCTGCCGGTAGGCCTCGTCGAAATCGCCGGCGCCGATGAGGCGGCCGATCAGGATCTCCGTGCCAAGACCCAGCGCGATGCTGAACAAGATGACGAGACGCTGGACGTTCTGGGTGTAGGTCATGGTGGCCAGGCTTTCGCCGCCAAGCCGGGCCGCAAAGCTGGTGATGACCATGAGCGAGACCCAGTAGCTCATGTGCTCGCCGGCCGCCGGCAGGCCGATGTGCAGGATGCGTTTGATGCGGGCCAGCTGCAGGTGGAAGAAGTCACCGGCGCGCAGCATGAGCTTGAGCCGGCGGTCGAGCAGCACCCAGAAAATGATGCTGGCGACCACGCGGCTCGCCACGCTGGCCAGCGCCACGCCGGTCACGCCCATGCGCGGCGCGCCGAACAACCCGAAGAGCAGCACGCAGCTCAGCGCGATATTGAGGACGTTCTGGATGACGGTCACCACCATGGCGTCGCGCGTGTGGCCGTGGGCACGCAGGGCGGCGCCGATGGCGGTGTTCATGGCCTCCATGAAGAGCGTGCCGCCCATGAGCGTGAGGAAAGGCTGCGCGTAGGGCATGAGGTCCTCGGGCAGCTGCATGAGCCGCAGGAGCGGGGCGGCGAACAGGAAGGCCACGAGACTGGCGGCCAGGCCGATCCAAGTGTTCACCGCGATCGCGGTCGTCACGATCTTTTCCGCACCGGCGCGGTCGTTGGCCCCGACGTGGTGCGTGATCACGACGCTCGCGCCGATGCCGATGAAGTTGAAGCAGATCAGGGCCAGCACCACGAGCTGGTTGGCGATGCCGAGCGCCGCCACGGCGCCGTCGGACACATGGCTGACCATGAAGGTGTCCACCGTGCCGATCAGGATGCGCAGCGTCTGCTCGATGAAGATCGGCCACGCGATCGCGAGCAACGTCGGCTTGGAAGCGGTGGCGGCGGTTTTCATCGGGTGGAACGAACCACACACAGCCAACGCCGTGCCGAGTAAAGCGGAATTACGGGCGCTCTTGGTTGCGAATGTAGGGCCGGCGCTTGTCGCCGTGCCGTGCTGTGCGGTCCGCCGGCAAGCGGCGACCCTACAATAAGGTCAGCGCTTCGCCCACAGTCGCAGCGACGAGAGCAGGAAGTTCTCCAGCGCGGCGGCCTCGTTGAGGTTCAGACGGAGCAGGCCGATATCATGCTCCAGCTGGCCGACCGCGGCCACGAGCGAGCGACGGGCGGACTCGTCGCCTTCGAGCAGGCGCTTCTGGGCGAAATCGCGGGTGGCGTGCTCGAGCTCGGCGAAAAGCTTCAGGCGGATGCCGTTGGCGATGCCGGTCTCGATGGCGGCCTGTTCGTCGTCGTCAATGTCATCCGGCAGTTTCTCCTTCTGCTGCTTCCAGGCCTGGTCGGTGGCGGCGGCGAGGACGGCGTTGAAGCGGGTGATGAGACCGTAGACGCCCATCAGCTGATCGGCCACGGCGCGCTTTTCGACGACCCCGGCGGTCAGCAGTTGCAGCCAGCCGGCGTAGTCGGCCAGCGCGGACTTCCACTGCGCGCGGGTCGGCTCGTCGGCGCCGGCGAGGGTCTCGCTGCCGGCGTCGGTGAAGCGGAAGTGCAGGCAGCGGCTGCGGATGGTCGGCAGCAGCGAGTAGGGGCGGGTCGTGAGCAGCAGGATCGTCGTGCTGGCGGACGGCTCCTCGAGGGTCTTGAGGAAGATGTTGGCCGCGGCGGTGTTCATCCGGTCGGCCTCATAGACGACGGCGACCTTGCGGTGCGAGACCTGCGGCGACACCTGGATCGAGCCGATGAGGTCGCGGGTGACCTCGGCCGAGATCTGGCGCATCTTGCCGGCCGGGCGGAGCGCGAAGAAGTCCGGGTGCTGCTTCGGCGGGAAATGCTGGGCCTGGTGCCGCGGGTCGTTGAGCAGGCGGTCGGCGATGGCGTGGGCGACGGTCGCGAGCGTGGCGAGGTTTTCGCCGTGCAGCAGCAGGCTGTGGGCGAGTCGCGAGCGCTCGATGGCCCGCTCGATGACCGCGACGGCGGGGGTGCCGGCAAGGGCGGCGGGCCAGGGCGTGATCGTGGCAGACATCGAGGACAGAAAACAGAAGTCAGAAACCTAACCAATCAAAATGTCATTCTGAATGTAGCGAAGAATCCAGAACCATGCACGCAGCGGCCGTGCCGCTGGATTCTTCGCCAGGCTCAGAATGACAATGCAAGATCACCCGAAGCGTTTCTGGACCTCGGCCCAGATCTTCTTGTCGATGGCGTCGGGCGACAGCGTGCCGTCGACGACGATCACGCGTTCCGGCCATTCTTTGGCGAGCAGAAGGTAGCCCTCACGGACCTTGGTGTAGAAGGCGATGTTCTCGCGCTCCATGCGGTCGGGCAGGCCGGAGGCGCGCCGGCGGATGCGCGCCAGGCTGACCTCGGTCGGCACATCGATGACGATGGTCAGATGCGGCATGACCTCGCCGACGGCGAAGCGATTGATCGCGCTGACCGGACCGGAAGCGAGGTTGCGGGCGATGCCCTGGTAGACGGTCGAGGAGTCGAGGTAGCGGTCGCTCAGGACCACGGCGCCGCGCTTCAGGGCGGGGGCGATGACCTCGCGGACGACCTGGGCCCGGGCAGCGGTGAAGAGCAGGAGCTCGGTCTCGGGGCACATCTCGTCGCCCTTGGAATTGTGGACGATGATGCTCCGGATCTGCTCGCCGATCTCGGTGCCGCCCGGCTCGCGGGTGGCGACGACCTCCCGGCCGGCCTGCTGGAGGTGCTCGGCGAGGCGGGTGATCTGGGTGGACTTGCCGCTCCCCTCGGAACCCTCGAAGGAGATGAGCTGGCCGGCGGATTTGGGCTTGGTGGGCATAAGCAGGGGAGACAGCTCCCACGAAAAAAGGTTGGCGGCGGCGCGCAACCAGATTCAGCCGCGCGGGCCGGGAGATTGCCGCCGAAAGGCGAGAATTCCCATTGATTGGCCGCGGCAAACGCGCCAACACTTCAACCACATGCCCAGCCTTCTTTTTCCGCCGCTCCTCGCCTCGCTCAACATCTGGCAGGTCTTCCTCATCACCGACCACGTCGGTCAGGTCGTCATCGGCCTGCTGGCGATCTTCAGCATCTTCGCCTGGGCGCTGATGATGGGCAAATATTCCGAGCTGAAGAAGCTCCGGCAGCTGAACTTCGCCTTCGAGCGGAAGCTCGCGGAGGAGCGCCACATCCTCGACCTGCCCGAGAACCTCAAGAACCGCCGCGACATCCCGTATGCCGACCTGCTGGCCGACGCGCTCGAGGCCTACTGGCGAGCCGCCGCCATCGGCAAGGAGAAGGGCGACGACACGCCGCGCAGCCGCCTGGAGCACGCGGAGAACGCCATCCAGCGCGCGCTGGCCCGCCAGTCGCTGCGCTACGAGGCCAGCATGATCATCCTCGCCTCGCTCGTCTCGGGCGCACCGTTCATGGGCCTGTTCGGCACCGTGTGGGGCATCATGGAGGCGTTCGGCGCGATCGCCGAGCAGGGCTCGGCCACGCTCGCCACGCTCGCCCCCGGCGTGTCCGCCGCGCTGCTCACCACCATCTCCGGCCTCGTGGTCGCGATCCCGTCGGTCTTCGGCTACAACATCCTGCTCGGAAACGTGAAGACCATGATCACCGAGCTCGAGAACTACGCGAGCACGCTCGCCGACCGCATCGAGCTCGAGGCCAAGTAACCCCCGCCATGGCCAAGATCTTCCGCCGTCAACGCCAGCTGCACCCGGTTGCGGAGCTGAACGTGACCAACATGGTCGACCTCGGCTTCACCCTGCTGATCATCTTCATGATCACGACGCCGCTCATCCAGCAGGAGCAGACCATCCCGCTGAACCTGCCCGGCGAAAGCAAGAAACCCCAGGTTCCGCCCGAGTCGGAATTCCAGACCGTTTCCATCGACCAATCCGGCAAGCTCTACGTCGGCAGCAAGCCCGTGAGCTTCGCCGAGCTGTCCCGGACCCTGACGGAGTTCGCCGCCCGCTCGAAGCCGCCCATCATCCGCATCCGCGCGGACATGTCCCTGCAATACCAGCAGGTCGTCCGCGTCATGGACGAGCTCACCAAGCGCGGCCTGACCCGGATCTCCCTCGACACGGAATCCAAGTGATACGATGCGGCCGAATTCCTCCAGTGCGTTCCTCACGTCGCTGATCCTCCACGGTTTCGTGGCCGCGCTGATCTTCTGCACGACGATCTACATGGCGCACTCGGAGAAAGTGCCCGTGATCTTCGAGCTGGTGCAGGGGCCGGGCGCGGACCCGACCGCGCTGGCCGCCCCCGCCGCGGGCAACACGGCGATGAAGGTGAACGTGCCCAAGGTCGAGCTGCCGCCGGACAAGGTAGAGCCCCAGGTGCAGGAGAGTCCCAGCGTGCCCGAGACCGCGCCACCCAAGGCCGAGACGGCACCGCCCAAAGCGGTGACATCATCACCCAAGGTCAAATCGGACACCAGCATCGCCAAGCAGATGAACCAGAGCGCGAGGATGTCCTACAAGGACTACCTCAAGAAACACCCGACCCCGAAGCCGTCCATCGCCACCACCGCGCGCGCGGCCAACGTGCCAAAGGTGGACGTGCAGGGCATTCTCGGCGGCGCGAAGATCGGCTCGACGGCCAGCACGCGCGGCAGCAATGGCAAGGCGCTGACCCGCGAGGAGGCGGACGAGCTCAGCACCTACATCTCGTTTCTCATCCAGGAACTGAAGCGCGCCCACGAGCCGCCAAGCGGCGTGAGCGACCAGCTGGAAACCAAGGTGACCTTCGACATCACCGCCAGCGGGGCCATCCTCAACCCCCGCATCACCAAGACTTCCGGCAACCGGGAATTCGACGATTCGGTGCTCGATGCCTTCCGCCGCATGCGCTCGATCGGGCCGACACCGAACCACCGGCCGGACACCTGGACGGTCACTTTCAAGATGAAGGACGAGGCATAAAAAGTCCTTGCGTTCCCCGGCCAAAACTTACTTTTAGGCCCTTCTTTAGTTCAGTTACGGGCTCTTAGCTCAGTTGGTAGAGCGCCTCAATGGCATTGAGGAGGTCAGCGGTTCGAACCCGCTAGGGTCCACCACTTTGAAAGCCGTCCACCCGTGGACGGCTTTCGCTTTTAGTTCGGCCCGTGCAGGATGAGTGGCGGCTCGTCCGTCGCGGGCGGCACCGTCACCGCCTCCCGGGCCATTTCCCGCCAATAGGCTTCCTCCTGCTCGCGACGCAGGGCGGCCTGGTATTCGGCGTTGCCGGCAACCAGGATGAAGGTGAACAGGACGGCGAGCATGTAGTTCTCCAGGTAAAGATTCCTGAGGATCAAGCCGATGGCCAGCACGCGCCCGACCATCACCGCCCACCAGGTCGCCTGCAGGTAGGGGAGCCGGCTGGCCAGCAGGGCGCGGAAGATCCGGCCTCCGTCCATGGGGAACACCGGCAGCAGGTTGAAGAGCCCCATCAGGCCATTCCAATAGAGCAGCATTTGCCACAATCCGCGGATCGAGTCCTCATAGACCGGATGAAAGGGGAATCCCGGCGGCAAGCCCACGAAGGGCAACAGCACAAGGACGATCGCAAAATTGACCAGCGGCCCGGCGATCGTGATGAGAAACTCCGCGGACGGCTGGCGGGGGATGCGCTCGAACTCCGCCATGCCGCCGATCGGCATGAGCAGGATGCGCGGCACCCGGATGCCGTAACGCCGGGCCGTCAGCGAATGGCCCAGTTCGTGCAGCACCACGCAGATGAAAAAAACCACGACCATTATGACGCTGATCAGCATGCCGGTCCAGCCGCCGTCATCCTGCCAGCCCTCCAGGCCGGCGTAGAGCAGCAGCAGCACGAAGCTCGCGTGCACCGCGAGTTGGATCCCGAAGACCCGAAACAAGTTAATTGACCACCCTAGCATGGCCGGTAAGTAGAACCAGCTTTGCGCAAAGCGCTAATCATTTTGACCATTCCCACCTAAGTCATGTCCGAGGCCGCCCCAGTTCCGCATATCCTTGTCGTCGACGACGACACGGAGGTGCGCTATTCGCTCAACCGGGTGCTTTCGTCGCGGCATTACAAGGTGCAGGAAGCGCCGAGCGGGGAGGAGGGCGTGGCGGCCGTGAAGAAGCAGCCACCCGACGTCGTCCTGCTCGACAACCGCATGACCGGCATGACCGGTCTGGAAACACTTCAGCACATCCGCGCAGCCAACCCGAAGCAGCTGGTCATCCTGATGACGGCCTACGGCACGGCGCAGACCGCCATCGAGGCGATGAAATTCGGGGCCTTCGACTACGTGGTGAAACCCTTCGATCCCCCGAAGCTGCTCGCGCTCGTCGAGAGCGCGCTGCGCACCCAGGCCGACATCCGCTCCGCGGGCGGCGTGGTGCCGGTCATCAATTCCGAGGACCACAAGGAGGGCATCGTCGGCACCTCGGACCCGATGCAGCAGGTCTTCAAGATCATCGGCCAGGTTGCGGCCAGCGACGTGACCGTGATGATCACGGGCGAGAGCGGCACCGGCAAGGAGCTCATCGCCCGCAGCATCCACCGGCACAGCCATCGCGGCGGCCGGCCCTTCGTCGCGGTCAACTGCTCGGCCATTCCCGAGAACCTGATCGAGAGCGAGCTGTTCGGCCACGAGCGCGGCGCCTTCACCGGTGCGACGGCGCAGCGGCTCGGCAAGTTCGAGGTCTGCGACGGCGGCACCATCTTCCTCGACGAGATCGGCGACATGACGCCGGCCACCCAGACGAAGATCCTCCGCGTGCTGCAGGAGGGCGAGATCCAGCGCGTCGGCAGCTCGGAGACGCTCAAGGTCAACGTGCGCGTCATCGCGGCGACCAACAAGGACCTCGAGGCGCTGGTGAAGGACAAGGAATTCCGCGAGGACCTGTATTACCGGCTCAACGTCGTGCGGCTGCGCCTGCCGCCGCTGCGCGAACGGGTGGAGGACGTGCCGCAGATCGTGGACTATTTCATCCAGAGCATGGCCAAGGCGAAAAAGACGAAGGCCCGCAAGGTCTCGCCCGAGGCGCTGGCCATCCTGTGCCGCCACAACTGGCCCGGCAATGTGCGCGAGCTGGAGAACATGATCTACCGCAGCGCCGTGATTGCGCAGAGCGACACGATCCTGCCGAAGGACCTGCCGGACGAGGTGCGCGGGGCCGCCGCCGGCGAGCCGCCGGGGCTCGAGGCGCTGTTCGACCAGCTTTACCGCCAGCTCAAGGTGACGCATCCCGCCGACATGCTGGCGGCGGTGAAAACCGCGCTGGAGACACGCGATGCCGCCGGCAGCAAGCCGCCGATGGAAATTCCCGCGGCGCCGGCCGCGCCCGCCGCCAAGGCGAAGAAGCCGGCGGCGAAGAAGAAGTAGTAGTGGAGGGCCCGCCTCCCTGCGGGCCGCGTCTGGTGCAGGGTCGGCGCTTGCGCCGACCTTGGGATATCGTGAACGAGGTCGGCGCAAGCGCCGACCCTACGGCAAACCTGCTACCGATCCCCGTAGCCGCCCGGCTTGGCCTTATGCCAGCGCCAGGCGGTCTCCACGATGGAGCCGATCGTCATGAACTTGGGCTTCCAGCCGAGGTCGGCCTGCGCCTTGGCGGAATTGGCGTAGAGCGCCGGCGGATCGCCCTCGCGGCGCGGGCTGTATTTCACGGGCACCTTGAGGCCGGTGACCTTCTCGACGGCCTTGATGACCTCAAGCACCGAGGTCGGCTGGCCCGTGCCGAGATTGTAGAAAAGCGCGGTGCCGGGTTGGGCGAGACGGTCGAAGGCCGCGATGTGCGCGCGGCTCAGGTCGTCGACGTGCACGTAATCGCGCAGGCAGGTGCCATCGGGGGTGGGGTAGTCGGTGCCGAAGACCTCCAGCGCCGGGCGCTTGCCCTGGGCGGCCCAGATGGCCAGCGGGATAAGGTGCGTCTCGGGGTCATGGTCCTCGCCAATGCTGCCGTCCTCGGCGGCGCCGGCGGCGTTGAAGTAGCGGAAGGTGGCGAAGCTCAGGCCCTGGCCGTGGGCGAGCGCCTTGAGCGCATTCTCCACGTCGAGCTTGGTCTGGCCGTAGGGATTGATCGGCGCCTGCGGCATGTCCTCGGTCAACGGCAGCTTCGCCGGCACGCCGAAGGTCGCGCAGGTGGAGGAGAAGACGAACTTCATCACCCCGTGCCGCATCATCGTCTCGAGCAACGCGTAGGTGGCGGAACAGTTGTTGATGTAATACTTCATCGGCGCCTTGACCGACTCGCCGACGTAGCAGAAGGCCGCGAAGTGCATCACCAGGTCGAATTTCTCCGCGGCGAAGATCCGGTCGAGCGCGACGGTGTCGCCGAGATTCGCCTCGAGGAACCTGACGTTCGCCGGCACGGCGGAGCGGTGGCCGTAGGCGAGGTTGTCGAGGACCACGGGCTCGTGGCCCGCGGCGGTAAGCTGGCGGACGCAATGACTTCCGATGTATCCGGCTCCGCCGGCGACGAGCACTTTCATGGGGCAGACTTCTATTGCTTTTCGATTTCCCATGGCTAGGTAAATCGGCTCCTTTCGAGAAACACGCATGAAGCAAAGCCGCATTGTCATCACCGGCGTCGGGCTCACCGCCCCGAACGGCAACTCGCTGGCCGAGTTCCGGAAAAACCTGCTGAACGGCGTGTCCGGCATCACCACCGTCGACGTCCGCTTCATGGGCCGCCACCCGGCGGGCATGTGCACCTTCGACCCGCTGAAATACCAGAAAAAGAAGGACGTCCGCATCGGCACGCGGGCCGGCGGCATCAGCATCTATTGCGCCCGGGAGGCGCTGGCCGACGCCGGCGTGAACCTCGAGGCCCGCGACCGCAGCCGCGTCGGCATCTACCTCGGCATCACCGAGCACGGCAACGTCGAGACCGAGAACGAGGTCTACAACATCTCGCAGTTCAAATACGACACGAAGTTCTGGACGCACCACCACAACCCGCGGACCGTGGCCAACAACCCGGCGGGCGAGGTGTCGCTCAACCTCGGCATCACCGGCCCGGCCTACACCATCGGCGCCGCCTGCGCCGCCGGCAACATGGGCCTGATCCACGCCGCGCAGATGCTGCGGCTCGGCGAGATCGACTTCGCCCTCGGCGGCGGCGTCAGCGAGAGTCCGCAGACCTTCGGCATCTTCGCCGGTTTCAAGAGCCAGAACGCCCTCGCGGCGCACGCCGACCCGACCAAGGCCAGCCGGCCGTTCGACAAGGCCCGCAACGGCATCGTGATCTCGGAGGGCGGCTGCATCTACACGCTGGAGCGGCTGGAAGACGCCCAGGCCCGCGGCGCCAGGATCTACGGCGAGATCGCCGGCTACCATGTCAATTCTGACGCCACCGACTATGTGCTGCCCAACCCGGAGCGCCAGGCCGAGTGCGTCCGCAAGGCCATCGCCCACGCCGGCATGACCATCGAGGACATCGACCTGGTGAACACGCACGCCACCTCGACCCCCCAGGGCGACATCCAGGAGTGCCAGGCCATCGCCGAGGTTTTCAAGGGCCGGAGCACCCCGCCGCATATCAACAACACCAAGAGTTTCATCGGCCACGCCATGGGGGCCGCCGGGGCGCTCGAACTGGCCGGCAACCTGCCCAGCTTCGACGACCTTGTCGTGCATCCGACCATCAACATCGACGAACTGGATCCCCAGTGTGATATTCCCGGTCTGGTTATCAATCAACCGGTTAAGGCAAAACGCATGGACGTGATCCTGAACAATTCCTTCGGCATGCTCGGGATAAATTCCACATTGATTATCAAGCGATTCGCCGCCTAACTCTGCCCACACATCATGACGAAAGACGACTGCAAGAAGCTGGTTATCGACATCATCTCCGATATCGCCCCGGACGAGGACCTCACGGCCATCAAGCCGGAGATCAAGCTGCGCGACCAGCTGCAGCTGGATTCGATGGACTTCCTCGACATCGTCATGGAACTCCGCAAGCGCCACGGCATCGAGGTGCCCGAGGCCGACTATTCGCACCTCGCCTCGCTGGAGAGCTGCGCGGAATACCTGACCCCGAAGTTCGCCACCAAGGCCTGAGCTTGGGCTTCGCCTGATTTTGTAGGGCGGGATCACTGATCCCGCCTTTTTTTATTCCCGATTTTAGACACGGAGTGCACGGAGAAAGAAAAGAGTTCACCGAGCAAGGCATGGCCGGTATTTCTCGGTGGCCTCTTGCTTCGTCTCAGTGTCCTCTGTGTCCCAACTGTCTCAAAAATAGCGCATGAAGGACTCCCACTACGACGTTGCCATCATCGGCGCCGGCATGTCCGGACTCGCCGCGGGCATACGGCTGGCCCATTTCGGCCGGAAAGTCTGCATCTTCGAGCGCCATAACGCGCCCGGCGGCCTGAACAGCTTCTACAGCCTCGGTGGCCGCAAATATGACGTCGGCCTCCACGCCATGACCAACTACGTGGCGCCCGGCGTGAAGGGCACGCCGCTCGGCAAGCTGCTGCGCCAGCTCCGCATCGAGCGCGAGGAATTCGCGCTCTGCCCGCAGAAGCAATCGAGGGTCTCGTTCGGTCCGCGCGGCGAGACGACGCTGAAGTTCACCAACGACTTCGCGGTGCTCGACGCCGAGGTCGCCGCCAAGTTTCCGGTCCAGGCCGACGGGTGGCGCCGGCTGGTCGGGCTCGTGAAGACCTACGACGATGTTTCGCTCGACGCCCAGCCGCTGTCGGCGCGCGAGGTGGTCGGCCGCCACATCACCGACCCGTTGCTGACCGACATGATCTTCTGCCCGGTGATGTATTACGGCAGCGCCCAGGAGCGGGACATGGAGTTCGGCCAGTTCGTCATCATGTTCAAGGCGCTCTACCTCGAGGGCTTCGCCCGGCCGCTGGAGGGCGTGCGCGTCATCATCCGCGTGCTGCTCGACAAGTTCCGCTCGGCCGGCGGCGAGCGCCGGATGAAATGCGGCGTGCAACGGATCATCGAGGAGCAGGGCCGGGCGGCCCGGCTGCTGCTCGACGACGGCACGGAGATTACCGCCGGCCATGTCATCTCCTCCATCGGCTACCCGGAAACGATGGCCCTATGTAGGTCGGGCTTAACGCTCGACCCGTCGGGGATAAACCCCGACCTACAGAACGTCGGCCAACTCTCGTTCATCGAGACCATCAGCGTGTTCAACCGCCAGCCGGCGGAGTGGGGATGGGGCGACGACACGATCATCTTCTTCAACGACTCCGCCCGCTTCGAGTATGCGCAGGCAAAGGAGCAAGTCGACATCCGCAGCGGCGTCATCTGCCTGCCCAACAATTTCGATTTCGCCGGCGCGCAGCTGCCCGAGGGCCTCTTCCGCGTCACTTGCCTGGCCAATTACGACCGCTGGGCGCACCTGCCGGAGGAGCAGTATCAGGCCGACAAAAAACGCTGGTTCGCCGCGGCCGTGACCAGCGCGCGGCGCTTCCTGCCGGCGGTGAGCGATGACGTACTGGCCAAAGCGCAGCTCACAACCGACATGTTCACGCCCCGCACGATCCGGAAGTTCACCGGCCATCTGAACGGCGCGATTTACGGCGCCCCGCACAAAATCCGCAACGGGCGGACCCACTTGCAGAACCTCTACCTGTGCGGCACCGACCAGGGCTTCCTGGGCATCGTCGGCGCCATGTTGAGCGGGATTTCGATGGCCAATTACCACGTGCTGCAGGCCAAAGGGTAGGGCGGCGAGTCCCTTCGCCGCCGTAGGTGGAACCTGCGCTCCGCGCAGGTTAAGCCCACGCGGAGCGTGGGCTCCACCCATCCACAATTCCGCGTTGCGCTTTCCCGGGCGCCAAACTTGATTGGGCGGCTCGCATGGCTTACGACTGGCTCAAAGGAATCGAAGACCACTACGACATCGTGGTGATTGGCAGCGGCTTGGGCGGCCTGACCGGCGCCAATGTCCTGGCCAAATGCGGCCACAAGGTGCTGCTGCTGGAGCACCATTACCAGCTCGGCGGCCTCGCCACCTGGTTCACACGGAAGGGCGGCCATATCTTCGACATTTCCCTGCACGGTTTCCCGATCGGGATGATCAAATCCATCCGCAAATACTGGAGCCAGGACATCGCCAACTCCATCGTCCAGCTGAAGGGCGTGCGGTTCATCAATCCGCAGTTCTCGATCGACACGACCTTCGACCGCGAGGACTTCACGCGCCAGCTGGTCGATAAATTCAAGGTCCCGGCCGAGACCGTCGAACGCTTCTTCACCGACCTCCGGGCGATGAACTTCTACGACAACAGCCAGGAAACGACCGGCCAGATGTTCGCCCGCTATTTCCCGGGGCGGGATGACGTGCAGCGCCTGCTGATGGAGCCGATCGCCTACGCCAACGGCTCCACGCTGGACGACCCGGCGATCACGTTCGGCATCGTGTTCTCGAACTTCATGAGCAAGGGCGTCTACACCTTCCAGGGCGGCTCCGACGTGCTGATCAAGAAGATGGGCGCCGAGCTCAAGGCCAGCGGCGTGGAGGTGCGCAAGCACGTCGTCGTCGAGAAGATCCTCACCGAGGAGCGCGACGGCCGGAAGCAGGTCACCGGGGTCGTCGCCAACGGCCGCACCATCCGCTGCGACATCGTCCTGTCCAATTCCAACATCAAGAACACCGTGCTGCGGCTCGCGGGCGCGGAGAGCTTCCCGCCCGAGTTCGTGGCGCAGACCAAGGCCGTCCGCGTCAACAGCAGCTCCTGCCAGGTCTACCTCGGCATCCGGAAAGGCGAGACCCTCCCACACATCGGCGACCTGGTGTTCACCTCGGAGGAACCGGTCTTCTCGAGCGAGAAGCTGGTCGACCTGCACACGACCAGCCGGACGTTCTCGATGTATTACCCGGACACGCGCCCGGGCTCGGACCGCTACACCGTCGTCGTCTCGATCAATGCGAAGTATGACGACTGGAACAACCTGACACCGGAACAGTATGTCGTGGAGAAACAGCGCCTGATCGACGAGTCGATCGCCGCGCTGGAAAAATACATTCCCGACGTGCGCGGCAAGATCGAGTGGAAGGAGGCCGCGACCCCGCGCACGATCGAGCGCTACACGCGCCACTGGGCCGGCACGTCGTTCGGCACGAAATTCGAGGGCCTGAAGGTCTCGATGGATCTGCCGGCGCAGCTGCCCGGGCTCTACCACGCCGGTTCGGTCGGCATCATCATGTCGGGCTGGTTGGGCACCATCAATTACGGCGTCATCGTCGCCAACCAGATCGACAAAGCCCTCGCCGCCCGGAAACGCGCCGCCGTGGGCGCCACCGCCTGAGCCATGGAGACCACCCTTTATCCCTGTGCCCTCTGCATCCTGCTGAATCTTCCATGACCGAAGTCGAAAAACTCATCCCGCACCGCCCGCCGTTCCTGTTCGTGGACGAAATCGTCTCGCACGACGGCGAGGTGCTGGTGGCCAAACGCACCTGGCGGGCCGACGAGTATTTCTACCAAGGACACTATCCCGGCGCGCCCATCACGCCCGGCGTGCTGCTGTGCGAGGCGGTGTTCCAGACCGGTGCACTGCTCATGGCCAAGCTCCTGAACGCCCCGGGCGGGCAGGGCGGGGTGCCACTCCTCACCAAGGTGAGCGACGTCCGCTTCCGCCTGCCGGTCTATCCCGGCGACACCGTCACCATCGAGGTGCGGCGCAAGGAGACGATGGGCGATTTCCATTTCATGGCCGGCAGCATGAAGAATGGCGACAAACGCGTGATGAACGTCGATTTCTCCGTCGCGTGGAAGAAACCCGACGGCCAGGTTACCACTGCATGAGCGACTTCCTCCAGGTTTCGGGCAAGACCTTCCTCGTGATGGGCGTCGCCAACAAGAAGAGCGTAGCCTGGTTCATCGCCAAGTCGCTGGAGGAGCAGGGCGCCCGCGTCGTCTGCAGCGTCCGCTCCGAGGCCCGGAAGAAATCGCTCGAGACGCTGCTGGCCGGCAAGCCCATCTTTATCTGCGACGTCGAGCAAGAGGGCGCCTGCGAGAAGCTGGCGGCCGAGGTCGCCGCGGCGGGCTTCGCACCGCTGCAAGGCGTCGTGCACTCGATCGCCTTCGCCAACTACAGCGAGGGCTTCAAGCCATTTCACGGCACGAAGCGGAAGGATTTCCTGCAGGCCACGGCCATCTCGGCCTTCTCGCTGGTCGAGCTCGCCAACGCCCTGAAGCCGCACCTGGCGCGCAACGCGTCGGTCGTGACCATCGGCATCTCGTCGCTCCAGGTTACGCCGGACAACTACGGCTACATGGGGCCGATCAAGGCCGCGCTGGAGTCGAGCAGCCGCTTCCTGGCCAAGTCGTTCAGCGCCGACAGCGACGTGCGCTTCAACGTGATCGGGGCGGGACCGCTCAAGACCAGCGCGTCGGCCGGCATCCCGGGCTACCTCGAGAGCTACCTTTACGCCGAGAAGCTGACCTTCCGGAAGCGCAATCTCGACACTCAGGAGGTGGCCAACGCCACGCTGTTCCTGCTCAGCGAGCGGAGCAGCGGCCTGAACGGCACGACGCTGGTCGTCGACGCCGGGCTGGGTTCCAATTTCTTCGACAAGGACATCATCCGGCTGGCGATGAGACCGGAAACGCCAAAGGCCAAAGCCCAAACGCCAAAATGAAGTCCGTCGGAAGCAGTTTGGCGTTTGGTCATTGGCCTTTGGAATTTTGCGAATGAAATTCGCCCATGTTTGCATTGAGTCCCTGGCCACGGTGCTGCCGGAGGAGACCTGGACCTCGGCCTCGATCGAGGAACGCCTGCGGCCGCTGTATGAGCGCCTGAAACTGCCGGCCGGGCGCCTCGAGCTCATGACGGGCATCCGGGAGCGCCGCCAGTGGCCGGCGGGCACGAAGCCGTCCGACGCCAGCGCCAAGGCCGGCAAAGCGGTCCTGCAGCGCTCGGGTCTGAAGGCGGAGCAGGTGGAAGTGTTCATCCATTGTGCCGTGTCGCGCGACATGCTCGAGCCGGCGACGGCGTCGTTCGCGCACCACAAGATCGGGTTGGGCGCCTCCTGCCAGATTTTCGACCTGTTGAACGCCTGTCTCGGTTTTCTCAACGGCCTCGTGACGCTCGGGGCGATGATCGACTCCGGCCAGATCAAGTGCGGCATGGTCGTGGCGGGCGAGAACGGCCGGCCGCTGGTGGAACAGACCGTGCAGCACCTGCTGACGGCGCCGCTGAACCGGAACGAGATCAAGCCGTTCTTCGCCAACCTGACCATCGGATCGGGGGCCGTGGCCGCGATCGTGTGCCACGAGGACCTGCTGCCGGCCGGCCCCAAGCACCGGTTGCTGGCCGGGGCGTATCTGTCGGCCACCCAGCACAGCGAGCTCTGTCAGGGCGATACGTCCGGCCAGGGTCTGCAGATGGAGACGGATTCCGAGCAACTGCTGGTCGCCGGTGTCGAGGTCGCCCGCGAGACCTGGCAGAAATTCGAGCAGGAGACGGGCTGGAATCGCGCGACGCCGGACCATTTCATCTGCCACCAGGTGGGCAGCACGCACCGCCGGAAGCTCTACGAAACCGTAGGGCTGGACCTGGCGAAGGACTTCTCGACCTTTGAAACCCTCGGCAACACCGGGTCGGCCGCGCTGCCGACCGCCTTGGCGTTGGCGGTGGACCGGGGCGTGGTCAAACCGGGCCACAAGGCCGCGCTGCTGGGCATCGGCAGCGGCATCAACAGCCTGATGCTGGCCGTGGAGTGGTGAGATGAGCAGCCCACTGCCAGACTGGCTGCGCACCCTGTATCCGTTCGAACCGAAGCGGTTTGATACCGGTCGCGGGATGATGAACTACCTGGACGAGGGGTCGGGCGACGAGGCCGTTGTGATGGTCCATGGCAACCCGACCTGGTCGTTTTATTACCGGAACCTGGTGCTGGGGCTGCGCGGGAAGATCCGCTGCATCGTGCCGGACCATCTGGGCTGCGGGCTGTCGGACAAACCGCCGGGCTTCGATTATACGCTGGCCGAGCACATCAAGAACCTGCGAGAGCTGCTCGACAGCCTGAACCTGCGGAAAATCCATCTCATCGTGCACGATTGGGGCGGGCCGATCGGGCTGGGCACGGCGCTGGCCAGGCCGGAGCAGCTCGATCGGGTGGTCATCCTCAATACGGCCGCTTTTGCCGATACGGTGGTGCCGTGGCGCATCCAGTTGTGCCGGGCGCCGGTGATCGGCGAGTGGCTGGTGCGCGGTTTTAACGGCTTTGCTTGGCCGGCGACCTGGATGTCCGTGACACAGCCGCTGGCCCCGGACGTGAAGCGCGGCTTCCTTTATCCCTACGACAACTGGGCCAACCGGATCGCCACGCACCGGTTCGTAGTGGATATCCCGTCGGGCAAGGGCAGCGCCAGCGACCGGGCCTTGGCCGGGGTGGAATCAAAGCTGGGCCTGCTGCGCGACCACCCGGTCCGGATTCTGTGGGGTGGCCAGGACTTTTGCTTCAACCGGCACTACTACAACCGGTGGCGGGTACTGCTGCCGGGGGCGAATGCCGACTATCTAGAGGAAGCGGGGCACTATGTGCTCGAGGATGCGGGGCAGGAATGCCTGCGGGAGATTGATGCGTTTCTAACGTGACTTAAGTGACTGCATTCCAGCGTAGATATATTATAGACATAATATATATTGTGCGGATAATAAACCTAAGAACTTAAGTTCGCCCGCCTCAACGAGCCGGGCCCCAGCGGCTGGTCAGCGGGAAATAGATGAACAACGGCCGCCCCACGACTTCCTTGTCCGGGACGAAGCCCCAGAAGCGACTGTCGAGGCTGTTGGGCGAATTATCCCCCAGCGCAAAATAGGAATGCGCCGGCACGGTAACCTTGCCGCCGAGCGGCAACATCCCGTCGCTGGCCTGCACGCCGTCGCCCAGCACCGGACCTGCGGTGTTATTTCTGTAGCCGGGATACAAGCCCTCCCGGCGCGCGTTCTTGCCAAATGCGTCGGAGCCCTCGATCGGCTTGCCGTTGCGATACAGCACCGGCTCCTTGATTTCGATCGTATCACCAGGTGTGCCCACCAGCCGCTTCACGTAATACTGGCTCACGCCACCTGTGGCAGTCTGTATGACTGGGCTCTTGATGTTGCCCGTCCGGAACACAAACCCCGAGCCAACTCCCGGCGCGATGAAATTATAGGTGAACCGGTCCACAAACAGCAAATCGCCGGTCAGGACGTCGAATGACATGATCGGATCGCCCTTGCGGACCATCTTGCCCGTAGGGACCCAGTAAACACGCGTCTCGCCACTGCGCGCGCCGAGGGTCACCTGCATGGTCGAGGACTCAAGCTGCCGCGCGCCGCGCGCGGCTTCGAACGCGCGATAGATTCCGGTGCGATCACCGCCAAAAAACGTCCTGCCCATCACATCCTCGAAGCCGAAGTCCGTTGATTGGGCCCAATCCGCCGGCGCGGTCACGCGCACCGGTTGCCCACCGACCGCGAGCGTATATTCGCGCATCAAGGCGGGAAACACCCACATCGTGCGCCCCGGTTTCTCGGTATACGCGGCTATGCCGTTGCCGAAGACCGGGATCATGACTTCCCCGTCCGCCGGCGCCGTCAGCGTGTAATTGCTCGCCCCCAGCGTCGCGAGCCGCGCCGCCTTGCCCAGCACCCCGGGCTGTTCGCCGGGTTTGAAGACCTCGGAGGTCATGCCGTAGTAGCTCGGCCACATCGAATTCGTCGGGATCTTGAACGGCTGGATGAAATACGCCCGCAGGCCGAGGATGACGATGGCCGCGACCAGGAAAAACTCGACGTTCTCCACCAGCGACGACTGGGGGTAGATCTTGCCGCCCGTGTCCCGCAACACCCCTTCCAGAGCCTCGACCGCCAGCTTGAGCTTGCTGACGTCGGCCTTCTCCTTGAGCCGCAGCTTCACCGCCGTGGTCGCGCCCACCAGCCGCTGGTTCTGGACGTCGGTCAGCTGGTCGCGACGGAAGCTGTAGACCCGGTCCGCCACCTCCAGCCAGTTGGCGGCATTCTGCCGCATTTTCTTTTCCTGGGAGTAAAGGAAGCTGAACACGGGGAATGGTCGGGGTTAGCTGTTGGTTTTCAAAACCTGGATGAAGGCATCTGGTGGGATCGAAACCTTGCCGATAAGTTTCATCTTCTTTTTGCCCTCCTTCTGCTTGTCGAGCAACTTCCGTTTGCGGGAGATGTCGCCGCCATAGCACTTCGAGGTGACATCCTTGCGCATCTCGCGGACGTTGTCACGGGCGATGATCTTGCCGCCGATGGCCGCCTGGACGGCGATCTTGAACATCTGCGGGGGGATGATGTCGGCCAGCTTCTCGCAGAGCGCCCTGCCCTGCCCCTCGGCCTTGCTGCGGTGCACGATGCTGGCGAAGGCGTCCACGGGATCCTGGTTCACGAGGATGTCCATCCGCACGAGGTCCGAGGCGCGGTATTCGCCGAGTTCGTAGTCCATGGAGCCGTAACCGCGGGTGATGCTCTTCAGCCGGTCGTTGAAATCGACGAGGATCTCGTTCAGCGGCAGCGTGCAGGTCATCATGACCCGCGCCCCGTCCAGCGTGTCCGTCTGGTCGACGCTGCCCCGCTTCTCCATGATGAGGTTCATCATGTCGCCCAGGAACTCGTTCGGGATGTGGATGGCGGCCTTGATGGTGGGCTCGGAGATTTCATCGATGGTGCCCGGGTCCGGCAGGTTGATCGGGTTGTCCACCTCGATGACGTCGCCGTTGTGCTTCTTCACCTTGTAGACCACGCTCGGGTAGGTGGAGATGATCTCGACGTCGTATTCGCGGCGGATGCGCTCCTGGACGACCTCCATGTGCAGCAGACCGAGGAAACCGCAGCGGAAGCCGAAGCCGAGGGCGACGGAACTCTCCGAGGAATAAATCAGGGCGGAGTCGTTCAACCGCAGCTTGGCCAGCGCCACCTTCAGCTTCTCGTAATCGTCGGACTCGAGCGGATACAGGCCGCAATACACCATCGGCCGCACTTCCTTGTAGCCCGGCAGCATGTCCGCGGCCGGCTTGTTCGCGTGGGTGATGGTGTCGCCGATCTTGATGTCGTCGGTGCTCTTGATGCTGCTGATGATGTAGCCGACGTCGCCCGGACCGAGCTTGTCGATCTTCTCCATGCCGGGCCGGAACACACCCACTTCCTTCACCTCGGAGCGCTGGCCCGTGCTCATCAGCATCATCATCTCGCCGGCCTTGATGGTGCCGGAGAAGATGCGGCCGTAGGAAATGACGCCGCGGTAGGCGTCATATTTCGAGTCGAACACCAGGGCGCGCAGCGTCGGGTAATCCGTCCAGCGCGGCGGCGGGATGCGCGCCACCACGGCCTCGAGGATGTCCTGGATGCCGATGCCGGACTTGCCGCTGGCGAGGATGGCCTCCTCGGCGGGAATCGTGAGGATGTCCTCGAGCTGGCGCATGCAGAGCTCGAGGTTGGCGCTGGGCAGGTCGATCTTGTTGATGACCGGGATGATCTTGAGGCCCTGCTGCTCGGCCAGGTGGGCGTTGGCCACGGTCTGGGCCTCGACGCCCTGTGCCGCATCGATGAGCAGCAACGCGCCCTCGCACGCCGCGAGCGAGCGCGAGACCTCGTAGGCGAAGTCCACGTGGCCGGGCGTGTCCGTCAGGTGCAGCTTGTAGGTCTTCCCGTCCTTGGCCGGGTAATTCATGACCACCGGGTGCATCTTGATCGTGATGCCGCGTTCCTTCTCGAGATCCATCGAGTCGAGATGCTGGTCCGTCATGTTCCGCTTCGTGATCGTGCTCGTGTATTCGAGCAGGCGGTCGGACAGCGTCGTCTTCCCGTGGTCGACGTGCGCGATGATGCAGAAATTGCGTGTGAGCTTGGCGGGCATCTCAGGCGGCGGTGTCGGCGAACTCGGCGAATGACTTCACGACCCACGCCTTCTCGGTGCGCCGCGCCAGGCCGGCGAGCACGCCGCCCGGACCGCACTCCCAGAACTCCGTCGCGCCGGCCGCCGCGCAGGCCCGCATGCAGTCCTCCCACAGCACCGAGGACACGACCTGCCTGACCAGCGCCTCGCGGACCTGCGCGGGCTCGCTGACGGCCTGGCCGGTGGTATTGCTGAAGACCGTGAATTGGGGGCGATGGAAGTTCACGCCGGCCAGGAAGGCGGCAAACGCGGCGCGCGCCGGCTCCATCAGGCGGCTGTGGTAGGCGCCGGCGACGTTGAGGGCCATGACGCGCTTCAGACCCTTGTCCTTGGCCGCGGCGACCAGCGCGTCCACCCTGGCCTTCTCGCCCGAGACGATGATCTGGCCGGGAGCGTTGAAATTGGCGGCCTCGATGCCGAACTCGGCGCACAGCTCCGCGACCCGCGGGCGTTCCTCGCCGATGATGGCGGCCATGCCGCCGACGGACTTCTCGCACGCCAGCTGCATGAGCCGGCCGCGCTCGGCGACGACCTTGAGGCCGGTCGCAAAATCAAAAACCCCCGCAGCCGTCAGCGCCGTGACCTCGCCCAGGCTCAGGCCCATGGCGAATTTCACGGCCGGCAGCTTGCCCGCCTCCCGCAGTGCGGCCACCACGGCCAGCCCGTGCACGAAAAGCGCCGGCTGGCAGACCTTGGTCTGGGTCAGGTCCGCCTCCGGACCCTCGAAGCTGATCTTCCTCAAGTCCCAGCCCAACACCGTGTTGGCCTCGTCGTAGAGGGCCTTGGCCGCGGCGGAACCTTCATACAGAGACTTCCCCATGCCCACTTTTTGGGCACCTTGACCGGCGAAAATCAGAGCGAGTGACATAGATGAAAGGAGCGGTTAAACCGGCCCGCCGTCCAAAAACCAAGCCCTAAAATTTCCCGCGCCCCGGCCGCCCGGTTTCCGGGCGGCCCACGCAGCAAACTGGCGTCAGGTTTTGAAGAAGATACCCTTCAGATTCATCTCCAACGCCGGGGCGTTCGGGGAGAAGCGCAAGCCGTCGGCCTTGCTGATCTTGCCCTCCTTGATGAGCCGGTAGAGATCCTTGTTGAAGGATTTCGAACCTTGCTCGCTGGAAGACTCCAGGAGCTGCTGGATCTTGTCGTTATGGCCGTCGAGGATCAGGTTGCTCACCGTGGCGTCGGCCATGAGTATCTCGTGCGCGGCGAAGCGGCCGCCGCCCTCGAGCGCCGGGATGAGTTTCTGGCAGATAAAACCCCGGAGCGTGCCGGCGATCTGCCGGCGGGCCTGCTCGATCTGCTCCGGCGGGAAAAATTCGAACAGGCGGGTCAGCGATTGTTTCACGGTGGCGGCGTGCATGGTCGAGATGACCAAGTGGCCGGTCTCGGCCGCGGAAATGGCGGTCTCGAAGGTCTCCCGGTCGCGCATTTCGCCGATCAGGATGATGTCGGGGTTCTGGCGCAGCACCGACTTGATCGCCAGCTCGAAGCTCGGCACGTCGAGGCCGATTTCGCGCTGCTGGAACAGGGACTTCTCATCGCTGAAAGTGTATTCGATCGGGTCCTCGATGGTCACGATATGCTTGTCCATGTTCTGGTTGATCCAGTTGAGCATGGCGGCCATCGTCGAACTCTTGCCGGAGCCCGTGGCGCCGCAGACCAGCAGGATGCCGTCCTTGGCCTGCGCCATCTTGATGAACGTGTCCGGCTCGATTTTCAGGTCCTCGAAGGTGGGCGGACGGCTCTTGATGTGGCGGAGCACGATGCTCACCAGACCTCGCTGGTGGAAGGCATTGACGCGGAAACGCCCCACTTCGTCCGCCGCGTAGGCAAAGTCCACCTGCGCATCCTTCTCCCACTTGGGCTTGAAAACCCGCGGCACGTGCTCGTCGACCCAGGCCTGGGCGGTATCGCAGGTGATGGCGTCCATCTCGACCGCCCTGAGCTTGCCACCCATGCGCAGGTAACCCGGCTTTTCGGACTTGATCACGATGTCGCTGGCGCCGCTTTCCACGGCCAGTTTAAGCAGATCGTTGATAATTTCGGTATGAAGTGTCGTCGTGCTCATGGAATTTTATGCGTGAACCGGCTTTAAAGCTGTGCTTTCGATACAGCGTCTCTTTGCATCGTTCAAGGTAACTTTCCTATGAATCGTCTCCGCACCTTCACCGGCACCTACACCGCCCTCGTCACGCCCTTCCGGCGCGGCACCGTCGCCTATGACGAGTTGAAGAAACTGGTGGAGTTCCAGGTCAAGGCCGGCATCAGCGGCCTCGTGCCGGTCGGCACCACGGGCGAGTCACCCACGGTCACCCACGAGGAACACCTGGACATCATCCGGGCCACGATCGAGGCCGCCCGGGGCCGGGTGCCGGTCATCGCCGGCACGGGTTCCAATTCCACGCACGAGGCCATCGACCTGACCAGGGCGGCCGACGCCGCCGGCGCTGATGGCATGCTCCTCGTGGCGCCCTACTACAACCGCCCCACCCAGGAGGGCCTGTTCCAGCATTTCGCGCAGATTGCCGAGGCGACCGACAAGCCCATCATCCTCTACTCGATCCCGGGCCGCTGCGGCATCGAGATCAGCGTGCCGGTCATCGAGCGCCTCCGCGCCAGGTATCCCCACGTCGCCCACATCAAGGAGGCCGGCGGCAGCGTCGACCGCGTCGACCAGATCATCTCCGCGCTTGGCGACTCGGTCACCGTGCTCAGCGGCGACGACAGTCTCACCCTGCCCTTCATGGCGGTCGGCGCCCAAGGCGTGGTCAGCGTGGCGAGCAACCTTTACCCGAAGGAAGTCGGCAAGCTCGTCTCGCTCGCCCTGGCCCACGACTACCCGAAGGCCCGCGCGCTGCACCGCCGGCTCTACCCGGTGTTCAAGACGCTTTTCATCGAGTCGAATCCCTCGCCGGTGAAAACGGCGATGGTCGCGGCCGGCATCATCGGTTCCGAAGAGGTGCGGTCGCCGCTCTGCCCGATGGGCGCCGTCAACCGCAAGACCCTGCTCGCCTCGCTCGCTGCCTTCCGCCAGGGCTGACGCCATGCCGCTCCAGATCCTCCTCAATGGCGCCAAAGGCCGCATGGGCCGGACCATCGCCGGCCTCGCCGGTGAAATGGACGCTGCCATCCGCGCCACCACCGATGCCGGCGACGACCCGGCCGCGCACCTCGCCGGCTGCGACGTGATCATCGATTTCAGTTCTCACTCCGCGACCGGCCGGTTGCTCGAGCTCGCGGTGGCGAAGAAGAAGCCCATCGTCATCGGCACCACCGGCCATGGCGCCGCCGAGAAGAAAAAACTGCTCGCCCTGGCGGCCAAGGTGCCGTGCGTCTGGGCCGGCAATTTCTCCGTCGGCGTGAACCTCCTTTTCGCCCTCACCCGGCGCGCCGCCGCGGTGCTGGGCGCCGATTACGACGCCGAGGTCGTCGAGATGCACCATCGCTTCAAGAAGGACGCCCCGAGCGGCACCGCCGCCCGCCTCCTCGAGATCATCCTCGAGGAGCGCAAGCTGACCGCCGACGCATTGCGGCACGGCCGTTCCGGCATCACGGGTGAACGCCCGCCGACCGAGGTCGGCGTGCATGCGCTGCGCGGCGGCGACGTCGTGGGGGAACACACGGTTTTATTCGCCGCGCTCGGCGAACGCGTGGAGCTGATTCACAAGGCCAGCGACCGGGCCATCTTCGCCCGCGGCGCCGTGCGCGCCGCGCATTGGGTCGTGAAGCAGAAGCCCGGGGTCTACGACATGCAGGACGTGCTCGGCCTCAAATGATCACCAGCGTCTCTGGCACCCTCGTTGCGGCCACCCCGTTGACGGCGGTCGTGGAGGCCGGCGGCCTCGGTTACGAGCTCCACATCCCGGTCACCACGGCCGAGCGCCTGCCCGTGCCCGGCAAGCCGGTCAAGCTCCACACCCTGGCGGTCTACCGGGAGGATTCGGCGACCCTCTACGGCTTCTCTACCGAGGAGGAGCGCGACTTCTTCCGCCTGCTCGTCGAGAAGGTCACCGGCGTCGGCCCGAAGATGGCCCTCAGTGTCCTGAGCAAGCTCTCCCTCCCCACCCTCAAGGGCGCCATTGCCGCCGGCGACGTCGGCCTGCTGGCCAAATGCCCGGGCATCGGCAAGAAGACCGCCGAGCGGCTGGTCATCGAGCTGCGCGACAAGCTGAACCCCGCCGAGCTGGGTCACGTGGCACCGGCCAGGGGGGAAGGCACGCCGCCCGCGGCCGAGAACAAGATCCGCGATGCGGTGCTCGCTCTCACGGCGCTGGGCTACAAGGCCCCGGATGCGGACAAGGCCGTCCGGCAGGCCTGGGTTGCCCTGGGCGCCGCGGCCTCAACCGAGGCGCTGATCAAAAAAGCCCTGGGCTGAGCGGCAAGGTGGTGAGTCCCTGCACCGGCAGAAAGGCGCGGAACGGAGTCCGCGCCCTACCCATCCTCAGTGGCGGAACTCGAAGGCGGTGAACTCCGCCGGCTGCGCCGGCACCTGCTTGCTGCGGAAGGTCCGCGGGTTGTTCGCCGGGGAAAACGGGCGGGCCTCAAACACCCCGTCATCAAACAACGACGGCAGCCGACTGTTCTGGATCTCGCCGTTGGCGAAGGACCGTTGCTCTTCGCGGCGCAGCGCCGCGAGCATGGCCGCATAATCGGGTTCGACGTTCAGATTGCTGCGCAGGCTGGTGATGCCCGGCGCTGCGGGAGTGGCGGTGGGCACGGTCGGCGTCGCGACGACGGGCACCGCCGGGGCCACGGCCGCCACCTGGACGGCCGGCACCGACCCGGCCTTGACCGGCGTATCTGTGGCGGGCCGGGAGTTGGAATTGAAGCGGATCAGAACCACGGTGAGGCACGCCGCGGCCGTCAGGCCGCCGGCATAATGGATCCAGTTCGACCGCGAACGGGGTTTGAAATCGGTGAGGACCGCCCGGCCGGCCGGCAAACCGGGCTGCGGGCTGGCGGCGCTGGTGCGGAAGCTGTCATAGACCTGCTTGGTGGCGCTGTGCAGCTGGCAATACTGCCGGTAGACCGCGCGGCGGCGCGGGCTGGTCTGGATTTCCGCCTCAAGCTCGGCGGTTTCCGCAACGGTGATCTGCCGGTCGATATACAGGTTCACCAATTCAATGAAGCGTTGGTCTTTCATGGCTGAAATTCGTGGCCCAGTCTCTCGCGCAGGCTCTCGCGGGCGCGGGCGATGCGGCTTTTGACGGTGCCGACGCTGATGCCGAGGATCTCGGCGATCTCCTCGTAGGCGAGATTCTGGACATTGCGCAGGATCAGGATCTCCCGGTGTTTCTCGTTCAGCTCCTCCATGCACTCGGCGACGCGGTTGACGAACTCCTGCGTGACGGTCGCGTCCTCGGGTGTCTCCTGCTCGGCGGGGATGAGTTCGGCGAGCGTGGTGTCGTTTTCGCCGCTGACCGGGGCCTCGAAGGAGATGGATTTGTCGCGCTTGCGGCGCCACCAATACCAATACCGGTTGCGGGCCAGGTTGGTGGCGATCTGGTAGAGCCAGGTCGAAAAGGCCGAGTCGCCGCGGAAATTCACCAGCCCGCGGTGGGCGCGGATGAAGGCGTCCTGCGTGACTTCCTCGGCGTCCTGCTGGTTGCGCAGGAGCTGGTTGGTCATCGCATAGATGCGGTCCCAATATCGGGTGACCAGTTGGTCAAAGGCGGTGGCGTCGCCGCCTTTGAAGCGGTCGACCAGCAGGCGGTCCAAGGCTACTTCCTGGGCTTTGGCAGTCATAGGATCAGGCTCGTTCTGATCCGGAAATTTGAGGATTGTTCCCACGAAAGTCGCTAGTTGGTGGGCAGATTGCACCATCCCCGACCCGGCGGTCAATGCTCGCTTGGCCGGGACCGCCCGGGGCCCGCCGGTGCAATTAATCCTTGCCTTGCCGCCCAAGCGAAAAACTATCTGCGCCCTTGGGTTCTAGCTGGGGCGATAGCTCAATGGTAGAGCAGTTGCCTTTTAAGCAATTGGTTCTGGGTTCGAATCCCAGTCGCCCCACCAGCCTACGCCAAGCGAAGCGAGGGCGGAGGCTGTCCTCCGAAGCCTGGGCGAAGGAGGACATTTCACTTCCGCTCGCCCCCGAGTGGCTACGGCTGGCAGGCCAGCCCGGCATTCGTGGCTTTTTTACCCATGGCCCTCTTTTTACTAATCGGGGTTGAGTTTTGCCGCGGATGGCCAAAAGTCGCGCCACTCCTGTCCCGCCGCCCTTCCCTCCGTCACCTGTGCCCACACTCATTTCAGCCAAACGCATCGTCATCATCGAGGACCAGACCGCCATCCGCGAGATGCTGGCGGAAATCCTCCGCATCGACCCGGCCTATAAGATTGTCGGCGAAAGCGGCGACGGCCAGCAGGCCTGCCAGCTCTGCCTCGATCTGAAGCCCGACCTGCTCGTGCTCGACGCCCGCCTGCCGGGCCTCAGCGGCGTGGACATCCTCCGCCGCATCAGCAAGCAGCTCAAAAACACCCGCGTGCTGGTATTTTCCGCCTACGAGAGCCCCGCCCTCGTCCGCGAGATGCTCGAGGCCGGCGCCCACGGTTTTGTCGAGAAGACCGCCGGCCTGGGCGAGTTCAAGAAGGGCCTCGAGACCATTGCCAACGGCGGCACCTATTTCGGCCCCGGCGTGGCCGCCCTGCTTCGCACCGTCGTCGCCAACAACAGCCCGGCCTCCGGCGTCGACACCCTCACCGACCGCGAGCGCGAGATCCTCAAGCTCGTCGCCGAGAGCAACAGCACCAAGGAAATCGCCCAGAAGCTCGGCATCAGCGTCAAGACCGTGGACAACCACCGCACGAACCTCATGCGGAAGCTCAACCTCCACGACGTCGCCAGCCTCACCCGTTACGCCCTGGAGATCGGCCTCATCGACCACCGCGCCCAGACGTGGTGAGCTTGAAGATTCGTTCTTGCCCGCCCTCGGGGATTAACCAATAACGAGGCCACTCTTTCCCTGCACTTACATGAAGAACTTCGCCAAACTCCTCGGCCTCACGCTGGCCCTCTCCGCCCTCGTCCTTTCCGGCTGCAAAAAGAAGCCGGTCCGTGACGCCTCGACGCTCCCCGCGACGGGCGGCCCAAGCAACACGATCGACCCGAACGCGGTCGCCTTTGCTCCGGACCAGACTCCCATTCCTCAGCGCAACGAAGGCACCCCGGACAGCGAGAACAAGAGCGTTGTTGACTCCGTCTTCTTCGGCCTCGATCGCGCCGCCGTCGCTCCCGCCGAGCGCCCGAAGCTGGCTGCCGCCATCAAGTGGCTGAAAGACAATCCCGAGAAAAACATGGTGCTCGTCGGCCATTGCGACTGGCGCGGCACCGCCGAATACAACCTCGGCCTGGGTGACCGCCGCGCGAATTCCGTGAAGCGTTTCCTCGAGTCCATGGGCGCCGACGCCAAGCGCCTCGAGACCCTCTCGAAGGGCTCGACCGACGCCAAGCAGGGCGGCGGTGAATCCGAGTGGCAGAAGGACCGTCGCGTCGACTTCATCGAGCTCAAGAAGCAGTAAGCGTCGGGCGAGATCAAATTTCAAAGGCCGCGGAGCAATCCGCGGCCTTTTTATTTGGAGGGCCCGCGTCCCTGCGGGCCGGCTTCGTCTGTAGGGTCGCCGCTGGCGGCGACCTCACCCGCGGCATTCAAATCAAAGGTCGTCGCAAGCGACGACCCTACATCCGGAAAAACTACCCCTTCGCCAGCTCGGCCAGCACGCGCTCGGAGGTATCGATGCCCTTCTTCATCACGCCGAGGTGGAAGCTCTCGTTCGGCGCGTGCAGGTTGTCCTCCGGCAGGAAGAGCCCCATCATCACGGCGTCGAGCCCGAGCACTTCCTTCAGGTCGGCGAGCAGGCCGACGCTGCCGCCCTCGCGGAGATAGATCGGCGGCTTGCCAAAGACCTCGGTCGCCGCCTTGTCCACCGCGCGGAAGCATTTCGCCAGCGCCGGCGACTGGTTCTTCGGCGTGTTCGACCGGTCGGGCGGGATGACCACGTAGGGTGTGGCATTGTGCTGCGGCGTGATGGCCATCGTCACGCCCTTCGGGCAGCGCGCCTTGATGGCGTTGAAGACCGCTTCCTTCATGTTGTCCGGCGTCTGGTTCGGCACGAGGCGGCAGGTGATCTTCACCTTGGCCTTGCTCGGGATGACCGTCTTGGTCCCCTCGCCCTGGTAGCCGCCGCTGAAGCCGTTGAACTCGAGCGTCGGCAGGAAGCGGATGGCCTCGAACGGCGTGTAGCCGGGCGGCGTGTGGAATTCCTTGATGCCGAGAAAGGCCGCGTAGTCCTTCTCCTGGAGGCCCGCCTTGGCGAGCTGCTCGCGCTCCCAGGGCTCGGGCTGGACCACGGCGTCGTAGAAGCCCGGGAGGTTGACCCGCCCGTCCGGCGTGTGCAGCGAGGCGCAGAGCTCGGCCAGCGCCTGCAGCGGATTCATCAGCACGCCGCCGTGCATGCCGGAGTGCAGGTCCGAGTTCGGCCCGGTCAGCTCGATCTCGAAGGCCAGCATGCCGCGCAGGCCGACGGTGATGATCATCTGGTCGGGCGAAAGAATACCGTTGTCCGACATATAGATGAAGTCGCCGCGGAGCTTCTCCTTGTTCTCCTTGAGGAAGGTTTTGAAATTCTTGCTCCCGATTTCCTCCTCGCCCTCGACCATGAAGGTCAGGCGCAGCGGCAGGTGGGGGTTCTTCTCCAGCAGGCGCGCGACGGCCGTGATGTGCACCAGCAGCGGGCCCTTGTTGTCGGCCGTGCCGCGGCCGTAGATGCGCTCACCCCGGATGGTCGGCTCGAACGGCGGCGTGACCCACTTGTCGAGCGGGTCGGGCGGCTGCACGTCGTAGTGGCCGTAGATGATGACATGCGGCCAGGCCGGGTTGTCGCCGCGCTTGGCGAGCAGCACCGGATGCAGCGCGGTGGGCACCAGCTCCACCTTGAAGCCGATTTCCGTCAGCAGCCTGGTCAGGAACTGCTGGGCGCCCGCCATGCCCGCCTTGAACTGCGGGTCGGCCGAGACGCTGCCTTGGCGGACGTATTCCTTGAGCTTTTCAACAGGGTCAAACATGCCGCAGGTTGCACCAACTCTCCCCGCGGCGCTAGCCAATTAAAGGTGGAAGGATGAATTACGAATTAAGAAGTATGCTCGATCAGACAATCCAAAGCCGGGGTCTAATTTCCTAATTCTTCATTCTTACTTCTTAATTCCCATACTTCAGTTTCGCCGCCTCGTAGAGCGGCAGCACCTGCGGCATCCAGCCCTGGAGGTCGGCGACCCGCCGCTCATGCGTGGGATGCGTCGAAAGGAAGGCCGGCACCGCGCCGGACGAACCCTGCTTTTCCATTTTCTGCCAGAAACTGACCGCCGCGCGCGGGTCATAGCCGGCCTTGGCGGCGTAGCGGATGCCGATGAAGTCGGCCTCGCTCTCGTTGTCGCGGGAAAACTTCAGCATCGCGCCGCCGGCACCCACGCCGTAGGCGACCAGCAGCAGGTCGTGGTTCCGATTCTCTTTCAGGCCGACATCCAGCGCCACGCCGAGGAGGGCCGCCGCCACGCCCTTGCTCATGCGTTCGGCGCCGTGGCGGGCGGTCACGTGCCCGATTTCATGCCCCATGACGATGGCGATCTCATCGTCGGAATCGGTCAGCGCCAGCAGACCGGAATAGACGCCCACCTTGCCGCCCGGCAGGGCGAAGGCGTTGACGGTCTTCGGTGCGTCAAACACCACAAACTCCCACTTGGCGCCCGGCAGGGCGTCGCCCACGGCAGCCGCGATCCGCCGGCCGATCCGGGCGACGCGCTCGTTGGCCGCCGGGTCGTCCGAAATCTTTTCCCTGGCCTTGAGGTCGGTGAAAGCCGCCGTGCCCTGGGCCACGTCGTCGACAAAGGGCATGATAAAGGAGCTGCGGCCGGTTTCGGGCACCGTGTAACAACCCGCCAGCAAGAGGACTCCCGTCAGCAGACCCAGGCCCAAGCGCGACTTCATGCGCCGACCCTAGCCCATCCGCCGCCGGCTCCAAGGCAAAGTTCGCCTGCGCGTCCCGGTTTTTGCTTCCCACGCCGCCAAAGCCACCCGTAGCCTCTGCGCGATGACACCCAACTTGGCGGATGGCCTCCTCTGGTATGGCGTCTTTCTTTTCTCCACGATCTGTCACGAAGCGGCCCATGCCTGGAGCGCACTGAAGCTGGGCGATGACACCGCCGCGCGGGGCGGTCAGGTCTCCCTCAATCCGGTGCCCCACATCCGGCGCGAACCCTTCGGCATGGTGGTGGTGCCCATTCTTTCCTGGCTGGCCGGCGGCTGGCTCTTCGGCTGGGCGAGCGCCCCGTATGATCCCCAGTGGGCGCGGCAATATCCCCGCCGCGCCGCGCTCATGGCCCTGGCCGGGCCCGCCACCAACCTGCTCCTGGCCGCCAGCGCCGCGCTGCTGATCCGCGTCGGCTACGAATGGGATTTCTTCCGGGCGCCCTCCTCGCTTTCCGCCGCCCACCTGGCCGTGGCCGCACACGATGGTCCCGGCGGGATCCTGGCGCCGCTGCTGAGCGTCCTGCTTTCGCTCAACCTGCTGCTGGCCCTTTTCAACCTCGTGCCCCTGCCGCCGCTCGACGGCAGCAGCGCCCCGCTGCTCCTGCTGCCGCCCGCGGCCGCGGAGAAATATTCCGCCGTGATGCGCAGCCCGTGGCTCCGGTATGCCGGCATTTTGCTCGCCTCGCGGATCGTTTCGCCCATCCTGCCAAGGTTGCTGCTGGGGGCCGCCAGCGTGATCTATCCGTCGATCCATTATTGACCCATGAGAAACCTGCGTCTCGTCCCCGCCCTGCTCGGCCTTTTCGCCGCCAACGCCCTTTTCGCCGCGGACGCCCCGCCGCCCGACCCGGCCGCCGCCGCGGAAAAGGCCGGGAAACTCGCCGCCACGCTCAAGTATGAAAAGGGCGTGATCACCCTGCGCGACGGCCTCGCCCGGATCAGCCTGCCCGAGAATTACCGCTACCTCAACCCGGCTGACACCGAGACCCTGCTGACCAAGCTGTGGGGCAATCCCGGCGGCGGCGCCACGCTCGGCATGATCGTGCCGGCGGGCTTCGACCCGCTGGGCGGCGCCGACTGGGCCGTGGTCCTGAGTTTCAGCGACGACGGTTATGTGAAGGACGATGACGCGGCCAAGATCGACTACGCGGACCTCCTGAAGAAGATGAAGGAGGACACCACGGGCGCCAACAAGGAGCGCACCGAGGCCGGTTACCCGCCCATCGAGCTGATCGGCTGGGCGGCGCCGCCGCGCTACGACGCCTCGACCCACAAGCTGTATTGGGCCAAGGAAATCAAGTTTGGCGACGAGAAAGAGCACACGCTGAACTACAACATCCGCATGCTGGGGCGCCGCGGCGTGCTCGTGCTCAACGTCGTGGCGGTGATGCCGCAGCTGAAGGTGGTCGAGGCGGCCACCCCCGCCCTGCTCGCCATGGTGGACTTCCAGGAAGGCCACCGTTACGCCGACTTCAACACCAGCACCGACAAGGTCGCCACCTACGGCCTGGCCGCGCTGGTGGCTGGAGGCCTCGCGGCCAAGGCCGGGTTCTTCAAGTTGCTCTGGGTGGGCATCCTCGCGTTCAAGAAGGTCATTCTTCTCGCGCTGGTCGCGGCCGCCAGTTCCCTGAAGAAACTCTGGAACTGGATGCGCGGACGCAAAGCGGAGGAAGCCGCCGCGCCCACCCCGCCGCCCCCGGCTAGTGCTTGAAGTGCCGGACGCCGGTGAAGACCATCGCCAGACCGCGCTCGTCGGCGGCCTTGATGACCTCTTCGTCGCGCACCGAGCCACCGGGTTGAATCGCTGAGGTGGCCCCGGCTTCGGCGGCGGCGATCAGGCCGTCGGCGAACGGGAACAGCGCCTCGCTGGCCACGACGGAGCCCTTCAGGTCCAGCTTGGCCTCCCCCGCCTTCCACACCGCGATGCGCGAGCTGTCCACCCGCGCCATCTGGCCGGCGCCGATGCCCAGCGTCTGCTCGCCCCGGCAATAGACGATGGCGTTCGACTTCACGTGCTTGCCGACCTTCCAGCCGAACAGCATGGCGGCCATCTCCTCCGCCGTCGGCTGGCGCTTCGTCACCACTTTCCAGCCGGCGGGTTTTTCCATGGAGCGGTCGCGATCCTGCACCAACACGCCGCCGACCACGGAGCGCACCTCCTGCAGCGCGTCGGCGCCGAGGCCCTCCTTGGCGATCATGAGCCGCAGGTTCTTCTTCTTGCCGAAAATCTGCCGCGCCTCGTCGCTGAACCGCGGGGCGATGATCACCTCGGTGAAGATCTCGCTGATGATCTTCGCCAGCGCGCCATCGAGCGTGTTGTTGACGATGATGATGCCGCCGAAGGGCGCCTGCCGGTCCGTGGCATAGGCCTTCTCCCACGCCTCGAGCAGCGTATCGGCGCTGCCGACGCCACAGGGATTGGTGTGCTTGAGGATCGCGACCGTCGGGCGCTCGAACTCGCCGATCAGGTAGGTCGCCGCCGTGATATCGAGAATGTTGTTATAGCTGAGTTCCTTGCCCTGCAGCTGCGAGAAATGTTCGTGGAAGGTGCCGTAGAGCGCGGCCTTCTGGTGCGGGTTCTCTCCGTAACGCAGGCTCTGGGCCTTCTTGAGCGACAGGCTGAAGTTCGCCGGAAAGCCGCTGAGCGCCTCGAGATCGGGCTCGGCCTGCTGGCCCTCGAGATATTTCGCGATGGCCGTGTCGTAGGCGCCGGTGCGCTGGAAGACCTTCAGCGCAAGTTTGCGGCGGAGCTCGCTGAGTTTCGCCGGCTCCGCCAAGGCCGCTAGCACCGGATCGTAGTCCGCCGGGTCGCACACGACGGTGACGCTCTCATGGTTCTTGGCCGCGCTGCGCAGCATGGACGGTCCCCCGATGTCGATGTTCTCGATCGCCTCCTCGAACTCGACGTGCGGCTTGGCCACCGTCTGCTCGAAGGGATAGAGGTTCACCACCACGAGGTCGATCAGGTCGATGCCGTGCTGCTTCGCCGCGGCCAGATGGTCGGCCTTGTCGCGCCGGCAAAGCAAACCGCCATGGATCTTCGGATGCAGCGTCTTCACGCGGCCCTCCATCATTTCGGGGAAACCCGTATGCGCGCTGACCTCGGTCACGGGCAGCTTGGCCTCGGCCAGGAGCTTGGCGGTGCCGCCGGTGGACAGCAACCGGTAGCCGTGCTGCTTGACGAGGGCCGTGGCGAATTCCACCAAGCCGCGTTTGTCACTGACCGAAAGCAGGGCGAGCTTTTCCATAGAATCAGGCCTTTGTGCGCCCCGGGCTTTTCCGCGGCAAGCGGGAAAGTTTATCCCCAAGGCTTGGCACCACTAATCCACACTAATGAGGCACTAATCCCAGACTGCCCAACCCGGCTTAATTAGTGACTTATTAGTGTGGATTAGTGGTTAAAAAAGCCTGCCGGTATTTTCTTCGTGCCCTTCGTGCCTTCGTGGTTCAAGTCAGTCCCACCACATGTCTGCTCCGCTCGAACTGCCCGGCCTGAAGGTCGAATTGGACAAGCTCGTCTATCACCACGGGGGCAACCTGCCGCCCGACCAGCCGCATGCCTTCGTCTATTACCTGACCATCCGCAACGATTCGGAGCGCACGGTCACCCTGCTGGGCCGCAAATGGGTCATCGAGCACGCCGACGGCACCCGCCTGGTGGTCGAGGGCGACAAGATCGTCGGCGAGACCCCCACCCTGGCCCCCGGCGGACACTTCTCCTACAACAGCTACCACGTGTCCGGCCAGCCCGGTCGGGCCCACGGCAGCTTCCACGGCCTCGACGACCAGGGTCGCCGCGTCTTTGTTCGCATCCCAGCGTTTGAGATGGAGATTCCGCCGAGCGATTGAAATCACCAGGATGTGTCTTCAAACCTCCGAAAAGGACCACTAATGGAATTTCACCAAAGGTGAAATCCACGGAAACCGCTCCGGCTGATCGCCTGCACGGTGGGTTTCGGGGGCCCGCTAATCGCGGGCAGAGAGAGGGCGGCGATCAGCCGCCCCCTGAACCTGTCGGCGGAGGCGATTAGCCGGAGCAGTGAAAGTAGATTCCGCCGTTGGCGGAATCCCATTAGTGGCCTCTCAAAAACCACCTTTCTCTTGCACCCGCCAACGCATCCCGCCTGTCTCATCTTGACCTAATGAAGATTATCGACCTCAACGCGGACGGCGGCATCGGCGCCAATTCGCTCTACGTCCAACTGGGCGATTTCCACCTCGTCGTGGACAGCGGCCTGCACCCGAAGAAGATCGGCCGCGTCGCCGCGCCAAACCTCCGCCCGCTGCAGGGTGTGAAGCTGGACCTCATCCTCATCACGCACTGCCACCTGGACCACATCGGCTCGCTGCCGCTGCTGATGCGCGCCTACCCGAACACCCCGGTGATCATGACGCAGCCGAGCCACATGCTGATCGAGCGCATGCTGCACAACTCCGCCAACGTCATGCTGCGTGAGAAGGAGGAGAAGAACATCCCCGACTACCCGCTCTTCACCCACGAGGAAATCGACCGCGTCGCGCCGCGGATGTATCCCCTCGCCTTCAACAGTCCGAAGAAGTTCGCCGGCGCGCGCGATGAGATCGAGTTCACCTTCCATCCCGCCGGGCACGTGCCCGGCGCCGCCGGCATCGAGATCCACCACAAGCACCGCCGCATCTTCTTCACGGGCGACGTCCTCTTCCAGGTCCAGCGCATCCTCGCCGGCGCCAAGTTCCCGACCGGCAAGTTCGACACACTCGTCACCGAGACCACCCACGGCGCCACCGAGAAGCCGCCGGGCATCACCCGCTCCAAGGAGATGATCCGCCTCGTCGAAACGATCAACGCCACCATCCAGCGCGGCGGCTCGGTGCTCATCCCGGTCTTCGCGCTCGGCCGCATGCAGGAGATCATGGCCATCCTCCACGACGCCCGGAAATTCGACCGCCTCGCCGAGTGCCCGATCTTCGTCTCCGGGCTGGGCATGGACATCGCCGATTACTTCGACCAGATCAGCAAGAAGACGGGCATGGTCCACTTCACCCGCAGCATCCTCAAGGACCTCAAGGCCAAGAAAGCCCCCCGCGACCTCAAGCCCGGCAAGGAGCCGCCCATCCAGGGCATCTACGTCGTCAGCGCCGGCATGGTGGCGGAGAACACGCCCTCCTACACCATCGCTTCCTGCCTGCTCGGCAACGCCAAGCACAGCATCCTGTTCGTCGGCTACTGCGACCCCGACACCCCCGGCGGCCACCTGCTGGCGGCCAACAACGGCGACCAGTTCCTCTTCGACGCCGTCAACGTGAAGACCCGCGTCCGCGCCCACATCGAGCGCTTCGAGTTCAGCGGCCACGCCACGCGCGACGAACTCCTCAATTTCGCGGTGAAAACGCAGGCCCGTTCCATCGTCCTGACCCACGGCGACCCGCCGGCCCGCGCCTGGTTCATGGAGCAGCTCACCGCCAAGATGCCGAAGTCCAAGATCCTCGACCCGGTTCCGCTCCAGACGTATCAGGTATGACAGAGAAATCGCTCAGCACCGCTGGTCGGCATTCGCTGTAGGTTCAAGTTCCTCGGCCTGTCATTCTGAGCGCAGCGAAGAATCCAGTCCTTCGCTAAACCAATCAGTGCTCAGGTCCTTCCAATCGGGATTCCCTCTCTCGATCAGCTCAAGCTTTCGTTGCCGGTTCCATCCTTTGAGGTGCTTCTCGCGGTCGATGGCTCGGCGCACATCGCGAAATTCCTCATAGTAAAGCAACCTCTTCAATCCATACTGCTTGGTGAAACCCGGAATCGCACCGGCCCTGTGTTCCCAAATGCGGCGCTTCAGGTCGTTGGTTACGCCAACATAGAGGGTGCCATTCCAGCGATTAGTCAGAATGTAGATCCAGTAAGCATGCGTAGTCATTGCGTCGGCCCACGACTGGATTCTTCGCTTTCGCTCAGAATGACAAGGCAGGAGCTGATAGCTCCAGTCCCCCGAGTATCCTATCTCCCGATCACTTCCCGCAGCTTCGCCACCATCGCCGGATTGCCCGCGGCGTATTGGATGCGCTTGGCCTTGAGCGTGAACTCCGTCATCGGGAACGGCGGGTTTTCCAGGTAGTGGATCTCGACGCCGGCCTCCGTCAGCAGCGCGCAGGCGGCGGCGATGTCCCAGACCTTGTTGTTGTGGTCCACCACCCCGTCGAGCAGTCCGATGGCCGCATAAGCCAGGTGCAGCGTGCTGCTGCCGAGCCCGCGGATCTTGAAATTTTCGATGAGCTTCTTGCCTTCCGCCGCATAGACCTTTTCCACCGGGGAATGAAACCCAACCAGGCTGTGGCTGTTCGGCGCCTCCGCCCGGGCTTTCGCCGGCTTGTCGCCGTCCCACACGCCGCGGCCGGGACCGCCGTGGATGAGAACGCGCCGCGCCATGTCGTAGATGATGCCGTAGATGGGTGTGCCGTTTTCCAGCAGCGCGAGTGAGATGGCGCAGTAGATGATGCCGTTGGCGTAATTGTTCGTGCCGTCGATCGGATCGCACACCCAGCAGAAGCGGGACGTGAGCGGCACCGGCACCGCGGTGGGCGTCAGCTCCTCGCTGAAAAACTGGTCGGCGGGAAAGGCCTGGGTGATGGCGTCCTGCAGGTGCTGCGAGATGGCAATGTCCACCGGCGTGACCTTGGTGCCGTCGTGCTTGATGACGGGCTTGGCGTGCCCGAATTCCCGGTGCAGCAGCGCCGTCTCGGCCATGACGACCTGCTTGGCGGTGGCAATACGTTGATCTAGTTCATTCACCACCACGACACCACGGCACGACGCTCCTAAGACCAAGCTTAAAAGCTCGTGGTGACGTCGTGTCGTCGTGGTTAATCTTCTTTTTGTATTTGATGCCCGTGGCGGACGATGCCGGCCTGGCCCTTGGCGTTCAGTTTGTCCATGACCGCGGCCAACCGGCGTTTCTTCTCGTCGGTCTGGGCGAACATCTCGAGCTGGCTGCCCTTCTCCTCCACGCCGGAAAACCGCACGCTCACCAGGCGCAACGGCCGGCGCTGCGTCCACGCCGCCTTCAACAGCGGCTGCACCAGCGGATAAAACGGCGCCTCCAGGTCCGTGGCCTCGGCCAGGCTTCGGCCGGCCGTGCTGTTTTCCATGCCGGGGTAGCGCACCTTGACCGTCATCGTCTTCACCCGTTTCCCATCGCCGCGGATGGCGGGCATCAGCTCGTCGATCATTCGCTTGGCGATGCGCTCAATCTCGGCCAAGTCGCTGATGTCCTCGCCGAAGGTCTCCTGCACCGAATAAGACTTCGCGTCCTCGTGGTCGGTATGCACCGGCCGGTCGTCCTCGCCGCGGGCGGTTCGCAACATCTCCTCCCAGCCGCTGCCGAAGAGGTTCTTCAGTTCGCGCTCGCTCCGCGTAAGCACGTCGCTGACGAGCCGGATGCCGGACGCCGCCAGCCGTTCCTCGCTCTTCTTGCCCACGCCGGGAATCACACTGATCTTCAGCGGCGCCAGGAACGCCGCTTCCTCCCCGGGTGGCACGACCGTGAACCCGCGCGGCTTGCGGGCCTTGCTGGCGATGGCGGACACGAGCTTGTTGGCGGCGATACCGAAAGAGGTCGGGATCTGCAGGTCGTCCCAGATGCGCTGCTGCAGGGCGCGCACGCGCCGCTCGATCTCCGGCAGCGTCTTGAAGCCGCACGGCCCGATGTCGAGGTAACCCTCGTCGACGGAATTCCGCTGCACGACGGGCGTGAGCGTCTCGCACAGGTCGAACATCTCACGGGACTTCTTGCTGTAGATGCCGGCGGTGTGCGGCAGCAGGATCAGGTCGGGGCAGACCTTCAGCGCCAGCTTGGTGGGCATCGGCGTGTAGACCCCGCAAGCCCGCGCCTCGTAACTCGCCGAGGAGATGATGCCCCGCTCGCGGCCGCCCACGGCGCACTTGGTGCCGCGCAGCTCGGGCTTCAGCGACAGCTCGCACGACACGAAGAACGCGTCGGCGTCGAGGTGGACGATGGTCGGCAGCGGGAGCATGGAACCACTTTTGTAGGAGCCTGCTTGCAGGCGAATCAATAAACAATCGCCTGCAAGCAGGCTCCTACAAGGAGGCCAAAAACAAAGGCGGGGGCAGAGCGACCCCGCCCTGCACTGACTGGCCTTCGCAAAACTTGGCGTCCTTCGCGGATATCAAGGTAGGGCGGGCAGTCCCTTGCCCGCCGCGGCGCGGAACGGAGTCCGCGCCCTACCCATTAAAACCCGAGCTTCGCGAAGCGAAGGCGCCCTTTCACATCGGTGCCCGTGTGCTGCGCCACCAGTTCGCCCAGGGCGGTCGCGTCCACCGTGGTGGAGGCCACGACCATTTCCTTGTCCTTGACGACGGCCACGCAGATTTCCACCGGTTCGTCGTCGGCCAAGTCATTCTGGACGTAGACCAGCACGGTTTCCTTTTGGTCGACGACGCCCACCAGGCGGGACCAGCCGCGTTTTTGCATGGCGCGGTCGGTCTCCGTGAAAAGCCGCTCACGGGACCAGTCGGTTCCGCCGGAAGTGCGCTCATAGACCCCCACGCTGGCGTGTTGGACGGCGCGCAGGGCCAGCCGGGCGTCGGCCACGTCCTTGGCGTGGACAAAACGCAGCCCCTGCCCGATCGCGCCCAGGGTGGCCCGGCCGAGGCTCATCTGGACTTTGGTGTGCCAGCTGGCATCGGTCGCAGCCATCAGGTGCTGGCGCAGCACCCGCACGTCACTGTCCAGCGTCAGGTAGCTGAGGGCCACGGCGCCGAGCACCAGAAAGGGCGCGAGGCAGATGCCGACCCCGAGCAACACCCACCGCCAGACAGGGCGGCGGGGCGCGGGAGCTTGGGGCGGAGGATTCATGGTAGTGGGGAGAAACCTGAAACTTGAAACCTGAGACCTGAGGATGGCTTCAAGCGCGTCGCTCGGTGTAAGGAAAGTCAGGTTTCAGGTTTCTGAATTAGACTTCCTTCGCCTTCTTCTTGGCCTCGATCTTCAGGTGAAGCTTGCGCAGGGGCTCGATGTCGAACTTGTCGGCGATCTGCGCGAGCTGGTCGGCGTTGATGTTACCGACGATGTTCACGAAGACGGCCTCGCCCTTCTTGTCCAGCACGGTGACGACCAGGCCATCGATGGATTCCTCGCCGTGCTGCTTGACGTGGATGTCGACGTTGTCGCCGCCGTCCTGCTCGCGGACGGTGACCATCTTGGTCCAACCCTGCGTCTCCAGCTTGCGTCGGACACCCTCGATCTGCTCGGTGGTGGCGGCGCGGTTGGAGTCATCGAGTCCGACGACATTGACGCGGATGCTCTTGAGGTTGCGGATAAGCTCGGCGGTCTCGGGCTCCTGGCGGGCCGCGATGCGGGCCGCGAACTTGAGCAGGGCCGGGGAAAGGTTGATCTCGACGAACTTGCCCTTGGCGGAGGGCATCAGCTGGCCGATATCGATGGCGCCGGTTTCAACTTCGGCGGCGGAGGCAAACGCGGTCAAAGCCAGCGACAGGGTCGCGGCGGCAAAGGCGGAACGGATCAGGTTTTTCATGGCGGATTGGGTTGGGGAGAACGTTGCGACTCCCCTAGCACACCGCCGCCGGGCCCAAAGTTGCAGGGTTCTATGGGTAGGGCGAGTCGTCCTCGACGAGCCGCGGCTCATCCGGAGGATTCGCCCTACCCTTTCACCGCCCGCCCCGTCAGGGAGCGTGGCTCCTTCGCAAGTCCATCCACCGGCCCGGCATACACGATCTCGCCGCCGTCCGGGCCGCCGCCCGGGCCGAGGTCGATGACCCAATCGGCCAGCTTGATGACGTCGAGGTTGTGCTCGATCACGACCAGCGTGTTGCCGGCGTCGCGCAGCTTGAAGAGCAGGTCCATCAGGCGCTGGATGTCGGTCCAGTGCAGCCCCGTCGTGGGTTCGTCGAGGATGTAGAGCGTGGTGCCCTGCTCGCGCTTGCTCAGCTCGAGCGAGAGCTTGATGCGCTGCGCCTCGCCGCCCGAGAGCGTGGTGGCGGACTGGCCGAGCTGCAGGTAGCCGAGGCCGACGGCGTCGAGCGTTGCCAGCTTCTCTATGATGCGCGGCACGGCGCGGAACAGCTCCATCGCCTCGCGCACCGTCAGGGCCAGCACGTCGGCGATGCTCTTCCCGTGGAAGCGCACCTCCAGCGTCTCGCGGTTGAAACGCCGGCCGTCGCAGCTCGGGCACGGCGCGTAGGCGTCGGCCATGAACTGCATGTCCAACCTGATCTGGCCGTCGCCCTGGCAGCGCTCGCAGCGGCCGCCGCGCACATTGAAGCTGAAACGGTTCGCCTTGTAGCCGCGCACCTTGGCGAGGGGCAGCTTCGCGAACAGATCGCGCAGGAGGTCGAGCAGGCCGACGTAGCTCGCCGGATTGGAGCGCGGACTGCGACCAATGGGCTCCTGGTCCACCACCACCGCCTTTTCAAAATACTCGAGCCCGGTGAGGCCGCGATGGCGGCCCGGCAGCGTCTTCGCGCCGTTGAGCTTCCGCGCGGCGGCGGTGGCGAGGATGTCGTTCACGAGGGAACTTTTGCCCGAGCCGGAGACGCCCGTGACGCAGGTCAGCAAACCGACGGGAAATCTCGCCTCGGCATTCTTGAGGTTGTGCTCGGTCGCGCCCTTGACTGTCAGCCAGCGGTCGTCGGGCGGCTTGGTCTTGCCGTCTTTCACGACGCCGAGCTTGCCGGCCAGATAGGCGCCCGTGCGCGACGCCGACGCCGGCAGCTTCGCGCAGTCGGCCGGCGAGCCCTGGAAAAGGATCTGGCCGCCCTCGGTGCCCGCGCCGGGCCCGAGTTCGATCAGTTCGTCGGCGATGCGGATCGTGTCGGCATCGTGCTCGACCACCAGCACCGTGTTGCCCCGATCGCGCAGTTCGCGCAGCGTGGCCAGCAGCCGCTGGTTGTCGTGGGCGTGCAGGCCGATGCTGGGCTCGTCCAGCACGTAGATCACGCCGACCAGACCCATGCCGAGCTGTGTCGCCAGCCGGACGCGCTGCGCCTCGCCACCGGAGAGCGTGGGATATTCGCGGTCGAGCGTGAGATAGCCGAGGCCGGTCTCGTCCAGGAAGTGCAACCGCTGGGTCACACCGTCCAGCACCTCGCGCACGGCGTCGGTGGCCGGCAGGACGGTCCGCAGGCCTTGTGTGAATTGCAGCGCATGCCGGATATCGAGCGCCATGAACTGCGCGAAACCGATCCCTGTAGGGTCGTTGCTTGCGACGACCTTGCCTGCAGCTGGAAGCGCGGTCGGCGCAAGCGCCGACCCTACACCCAGGCGCACCGCCGCGCTGCGGGCGTTGAGCCGCAGGCCGTGGCACGACGGGCAGTCGCCGCTCGTCATGAAGGTCGCGAGGCGGGCGCGGTAGCCGTCGCTGCGCGATTCGCGCCGCCCGGCCTCGAGCAGCGCGATGACCCCGGGAAACGGCCTGGACTCGGCCCGCTGCGTGCGGCGCACCCGGAAGCTGAACAGCCGCTCGCCGGCGCCGTGCAGGAGCGTGTGCCGGATTTCCGCCGGCAGGTCCTGCCACGGCGTCTCCGGGTTGTAGGGCAGCTGTTCGGCGAGCTGCTTCAGAATGGAACTGTGGCGGATGATCAGGTTCCGGCCGCCGATGCGCCAGGGCTTGATGGCGCCCTCGCGCACGGACTTCTCCGGTTTCGGCACGATCAGCTCCTCGCTGAACGTCATCTGCCGGCCGAGTCCGCCGCAGGTCTCGCAGGCACCCTCGGCGTGGTTGAAGGAAAAATGCCGCGGCGTGAGCGGCTCGAACACGTCGCCGCAGATGGCGCAGCTGAGGCTCTGGCTGAGATTGATCTCGCGCCACGGCGCGTCGGGGCCCTTTTGCGCCAGCACGAGGGCGCGGTTGCCGCCCTCCCGGAAGGCCAGCTCGAGCGAGTCGGCCAGCCGGCTGCGCTGCTCGGCCGTGACCTGCACGCGGTCGACGACGAGCTCCACCACCAGCTCCTCCGCGCCGTTGGGCACGAGGCGCGGCTCGTCGAGGGACCTGATCTCGCCGGCGATGCGCACGCGTTGGAAGCCCCGCTGGTGGAGGCGCGGCAGTTCGTCGCGCAACACCGATGGCTTGGCGGTCATCCACGGAGCGAGGATGATGGCGCGTTCGCCGGGAGCGTCGCGGAAAAGCTGGTTGAGGCAGTCGTCGAGCGAGCGTTTCTCCACGCGGCCGCCGTCCTTCGGGCAGCGCTGTTCGCCGCAAAGCGCCCAGAGCAGGCGCGCGTAGTCGGCCACCTCGGTGACCGTCGCCACCGTGCTGCGGGGCGAACCGCCGCCGGTGCGCTGCTCGATGGCCAGCACGGGCGACAGGCCGTGGATGAAGTCGACATCGGGCCGCTTGAGCTGCTCGAGGACCTGGCGCGCCGACGCGGAGAGGCTCTCCATGTATTTGCGGTAGCCCTCGGCGTAGATCGTGTCGAACGCCAGCGACGATTTGCCCGAGCCGCTGGGCCCGGTGAGCACGACGAGCCTGCCCCGCGGGATGCGCAGCTCCAGGTTCCGGAGATTGTGCTCCCGGGCTCCCTTGATGTGGAGGTGCGTCGTGGCGTCCATGGCCTCCCAAGGTTGTCGTTTTGAGCCGGGCGTCAAAAGGCTAATCAAAAAAGAAGCCCCTGCCTGGCTGCGGTTTAGCACTTGAAGTCACGGTCTAAAGCCAGCTTCATGGCCGCCAGCAAAATCCAAGCCGCCGGTCGGCTTGTTCCCCACCCCACCCTAACCCCGCCTCCCCTGAGGCGCATTGTGTAATCCGCTATGAACCTACGCAAAGCCACCCCCCGTTGCCTGCGCCTCCCGGTCGCCGTCAGCCTGATCCTCGCTCTCGGCATCGCGCCCACCGCCCGGGCGTTTCTCTTCGAGCTCGGCGAGGCCAAAGGCAGCTTCGACACGACCATCTCGGTCGGCAGCCTCTTCCGTTTGAATGCCCCCGACCCGAACTTCTACGGCCTCGCCAACGGCGGCCTCCAGCGCTCGGTCAACGCCGACGACGGCGACCTCAACTACAAACAGGGCTTTGACTCCTTCCTGGTGAAGGCCAACCACGACCTGCTCATCAAATACCAGCAGGCCGGCCTGTTCGTGCGGGGGTTTTATTTCAACGACCTCATGAACTCCAACGGCGTCCGCCCGCACACGCAGCTGACCGATCAGGCGCAGAAAGTCGTCGGCGCGGGCGCCGAGCTGCTCGACGCCTACGCCTACTTCAACGCGAATATCGGCAGCATGCCGGTGAGCTTCCGCGTCGGCCGCCAGGTGCTGAGCTGGGGCGAGAGCACCTTCATCCCCAATGGCGTCAATTCCATCAACCCGATCGACGTCGCCAAGCTCCGCACCCCCGGCTCCGAGCTCAAGGAGGCACTGCGCCCCCTCATGATGGCCTCCGGCTCGATCACCCTGACGGAATCGCTCAGCGCCGAGGCCTTCTACCTCTTCGACTGGCAGCGCACCCGCATCGATCCGCCGGGCACCTATTTCAGCACCAACGATTTTGTCGCCCAGGGTGGCACGAAGGTCTACCTGGGCTTCGGGGCCATCGGGGACAGCTCCGGCCTTGGCGCCATCTATCGCGGCACGGACCGCGAGCCGGGCAACGCCGGCCAGTATGGACTCAACCTCAAGTGGCTGGCCCATGGCCTCGGCGACACGGAGTTCGGCCTCTACTACATGAACTACCATAGCCGTCTGCCGGTCATCTCCGCCATGACGCCGACAGTGCCGGTCAACGGCGCGAAGGTCGTGTCCGATTCGGCCGCGGCCCTCCTGGGCAACGCCGCCTTCATGGGCGGACTGGTGCCGTCCGCCACCGCCGCGGGCGTGCCGCCGGCCCTCGCGCTCCAGGTCCTCATCGGCGCCTCGCTCGGTGATCCGACCGCGACGCAGACGCTCGCCGTGCTCACGCCCCTGCAGGCGCTGCTGCCCACGGTCGCGGGCGTCACCGGACAGATCGGGCAGCGCGAACTGCTCGTCGCCGCCGCCACCGGCCAGTACATCATCGAATTCCCGCCGGACATTCACCTCTGGGGCGCCAGCTTCAACACCAGCGTCAAGGGCGTCGCGATCCAGGGTGAGATCAGCTACCGGGACAACCAGCCGCTGCAGGTGGATGACGTCGAACTCCTCTTCGCCGCGCTCTCCCCGCTCAGCGCACGCTTCGGCGCCAACAACCAGCTCGGCGCCTATGCCCTCAACACCTACATCCCCGGCTTCCGCCGCACCAAGGTCTGGACCGGCCAGATGACGGCCACCAAGGTCACCCGCGGCTTCTTCGGCGCCGACCAGAGCACCTTCATCGGCGAGGTCGGGTTCGTGAAAGCCGACCTGCCGAGCAAAAGCACGCTGCGCTTTGACGGCTCCGGCACCTTCGTCGGCGGCGACATCAACTATATGAACAACTCGGGCAGCAACGCCTCGGGCGTCCTGCCGCTGTCCGAGCCGGCCTCGGCCTTCGCCGACACCTTCTCGTGGGGCTACCAGCTGGTGGGCCGCCTCGACTACAACAACGCCTTCAAAGGCGTGAACGTATCGCCCCTGCTGGTCTTCAGCCACGACGTCGGCGGCAACACGCCGCTGCCGATGGGCAACTTCATCCACGGGCGCAAGACGATCACCCTCGGCGCGGACTTCAACTTCCAGGACTCTTGGGGCGTCGAGCTGCGCTACGTGAGCTTCTTCGGCGCCGGCCGCTACAATCTGCTCAGCGACCGCGATTACGTCTCCTGCAACCTGAAGTATTCGTTCTAACCCGCCGACCCCTCACTACATGAAAACGAAAAATCTTCTGTCCGTCCTCTGTCTTCTGCGCAGCCTCGCCGTAGCACTCCTGTGCGTAGGCGGGTCCGTCGCTCTCAGTTTGCACGCCGGCATCTCCGCCGCCGACGCCAGCCGCCTCGGCAACGACCTTACGCCCCTCGGCGGCGAGAAGGCCGGCAACGCCGATGGCTCCATCCCTGCCTGGACCGGCGGCATCACCACCCCGCCCGCCGGCTACACCCCGGGCATGCACCACCCCGATCCCTACAAGGACGACGCGGTGCTCTTCACCATCACGGGGGCCAACGCGGACAAATATGCCGACAAGCTCACCGCCGGCCAACTCGCCCTGCTGAAGGCATATGCGGACTACAAGATGCCGGTCTACCCGACGCACCGCAGCGCCTCGAACCCACAGCGCATCTACGACGCCACGAAGCAATACGCCACCACCGCCGCGCTCACCGCGGGCGGCAACGGCATCACCGGCGCCGTCATCGGCATCCCGTTCCCGATCCCGCAGAACGGCCTCGAGGTGATCTGGAACCACCTCACCCGCTACCGCGGCGTCGCGGCCAGCCGCCACATCAGCCAGGCGGCCCCGCAGCGCAACGGCAGCTACAACCTCGTGAATTTCGATGACGAGTTCCTTTTCAACTACGTTCGCGATGGCATCCACGAGAAGGACCTCGACAACGTCCTCATCTACTTCAAGCAGGCCGTCATCGCGCCCGCCCGCCTCGCCGGCTCCATCCTCGTCGTGCACGAGACGATGGACCAGGTGAAGGAGCCGCGCCGCGCCTGGCTCTACAACACCGGCCAGCGCCGCGTCCGCCGCGCGCCCAATGTCGCCTACGACAATCCCGGCACCGCCGCCGACAACATGCGCACGTCCGACCAGTTCGACATGTTCAACGGCGCGCCCGACCGCTACGACTGGAAGCTCGTCGGCAAAAAGGAAATGTATGTGCCCTACAATTCCTACAAGCTGCACAGCGATTCGCTCAAATACAGCGACATCTTGAAGCCCCTCCACATCAACCAGGACCTCACCCGCTATGAGCTCCACCGCGTGTGGGTCGTGGACGCCACCCTGAAGGCCGGCACCAACCACGTTTACAGCCGGCGCACCTTCTATGTCGACGAGGACAGCTGGCAGATCCTCGCGGTCGACCAATACGACAGTCGCGGCCAGCTGTGGCGCGTCTCCGAGGCCCACTGCATCAACTACTATGATGCCCTGACCTTCTGGAGCACGCTGGAGGTCCACACCGACCTGCTCGCCGGCCGCTATCTCGCCATCGGTCTCGACAACGAGGCCAAGATGTATGACTTCAGCCTGGTCCGCACCCCGGCGGATTACACCCCGGCCACCCTGCGCCAGGAAGGTGTGCGCTGACCCAACTTAAGCCCAAGGGCGGCCCTCACCGGCCGCCCTTTTTCTTGTGTGTCATTCGGCCCCACGGAGAATCATTCACTCAGCCATGCCGAGCCAGTCGAATCCTGTAGCGGCGGTCTGTGACCGCCGTTTCCGTTTGTCGGCGGTCATAGACCGCCGCTACAGGGCATGGCTGTTTCTCACCCTTACTCTCACTTTCACTCTCACTTCGGGCGCCGCCGAGACCTCGGAGTTGGCCCCGCTGGCCTCGAAGTCACTCCTGCTCGCGGTCGCCTACGCCGGGGACCGGCTCGTCGCCGTCGGCGAGCGGGGGCACGTGCTGCTCTCGGCCGACCAGGGCCGCAGCTGGACGCAGAGCCTCGCCCCGACCCGCGCCCTGTTGACCGGTGTCTCCTTCCCCGACGCCCAGCACGGTTGGGCCGTCGGCCATGATGGCGTCATCCTCGCGACCGGCGACGGCGGCTTGACCTGGACGCGACAGGACACTGGCAAGGACCTCGAGACCGTCTACCTCTCCGTGCTTTTCCGCAACGCGACCCATGGGTTTGCCGTTGGGGCCTATGGCAAGTTCGTCGCGACGACGGACGGCGGAAAAACCTGGACCACGGCCAAGCCATCCGCAGACGAGGTGCACTACAACCGGATCACGGAGGGCCTTGACGGTTATCTCTACCTCGCGGGTGAGGGCGGCTTGTTGCTGGTGTCCCATGACGGAGGCAAGGCGTGGATCAAATCCGAGGTGCCTTACGAAGGCTCGCTCTTCGGCGCCCTGCCCCTCGATAACGGCCGCGTGATCGTTTACGGCCTGCGCGGTCACATCCTGCGCTCGGAGGACCACGGGGCCAGGTGGGAGCCGCAAAACAGCGCCGTGCAGGTCCTCATCATGGGCGGCGTGCGGCTGCCCGCCGGCCTCATCGTGCTCGCCGGCCAGGGCGGCAACTTCTTCGTGAGCCGCGATGGCGGCCGCGTGTTCAGCCCCTGGCAGCCGGCCGATTTCGGCACCAGCGTGGCCGACGTCATCGATGCCGGCGATGGCACCCTGCTCACCGTCGGCGAGGCTGGCGCGATTCGCGTCACTGTGCCATGAGTTCGCCGACACCAAACGGAGAAAACTCTGTAGCGGCGGTCTATGACCGCCGTTCGATAGCCACGTTACGCTCAACGGCGGTCATAGACCGCCGCTACAGCCCATGATCGCGCGCCTTGAGGAATTCGTCTTCCGGCACCGCCCGGTCACCCTCACGGTGTTCGTGCTGATCACCGCCGTGCTCGGCTTCTTCGCGGCGCGCACGCGGATCGACGCCAGCTTCGACAAGCAGCTGCCCACCGGGCACGAATACATCAAGACCTTCAAGAAGTACCGCACCCAGTTCGGCGGCGCGAACCGCGTGGTCATCGCCCTCGTGGCCCGGCAGGGCGACATCTTCACCCCGGAATTCTTCAAAACCCTCAAGGCCGTCACGGACGAAACCTATTACCTGCCGGGCGTCGACCGGGCCCAGGTCACCTCCCTCTACACGCCCAATGTCCGCTACATCGAGGTCGTCGAGGATGGCCTGGCGGGCGGCAATGTCATCCCGGCGGACTTTTCCCCCAATGCCGCCGGCCTGGCGCAGGTCCGGCAGAACATCATCAAGTCCGGCCACGTGGGCATGCTGGTGGCCAACGATTTCACCGGCGCGGCCGTCATTGTATCCCTCCTCGAGGTCGACCCGTCCACCGGGCAGAAGCTCGACTACGCCCAGGTCGCGGCGGCGCTGGAAAAGAACATCCGCGACAAATACCAGAGCGACCGGATCAGCATTCACATCATCGGCTTCGCCAAGGTCATCGGCGACATCACCGAGGGCGCCGAGGGCGTGCTGGTGTTCTTCGGCATCGCGCTCGTGATCTCCGCGATCCTGCTTTTCTACTTCTCGCAGTCGCTGATGCTCACGGTGCTGCCGCTGCTGACCTCGTTTTGCGCCGTCGTCTGGCAATTCGGCATCCTCAACCTGCTCGGGTTTGGCATCGACCCGCTCTCCATCCTCGTGCCGTTCCTGGTGTTCGCCATCGCGCTGAGCCACGCCACGCAGATGCTGCGGTCGTTCCGCTACGAGATCAACCTGGGCAAGGACGGGCTCGCCGCCGCCCGCGCCTCCTTCAGCAATCTCTTTGTCCCCGGCTGCGTGGCCATCCTGACCGGCACCGTCGGCTTCAGCACCATCTACCTGGTGACCGTGCCGACCATCCAGGAGCTGGCCATCACCGCCAGCCTCGGCGTGTTCCTGATCATCTTCACCGACCGCTTCCTGCTCCCGGTGCTCATCTCCTACCTCCGGGTGCCCCCGGAATTCCGGAAGCGCGTCAACTTCCGGCGCTTCGCCCTGCAGCCCTACTGGCGCCGGCTGGCGAATTTCACGACCGGCCCGCGCAGCTCCGTCGTCATCATCGTCGTCTCGACCATCCTGCTCGCCTACGGCTGGGTCGCGTCGCACGAGGTCAAGATCGGCGACCTCTACGCCGGGGTGCCCGAACTGCGGCAGGATTCCCGCTACAACCGCGACAGCGCGGTCATCACGCGCGAGTTCAGCATCGGGGTCGACGTCATCACCGTGCTGGTGGAGACCGTGCCCAACGCGGTGATCGATCACGACATCATGGCGCTGGTGGACCGCTTTGGCTGGCACATGCGCAACGTCGAGGGCGTCCAGTCCACCCTGTCGCTCGCCGACCTCGCGAAAACCATCAACGCCGGCTGGAACGAGGGCAGCCTCAAGTGGCGCGTCATCGCCCGCAACCCGGCCGCGCTCGCCCAGTCCGTCTCGCCGGTGGAGACGGCCAGCGGGCTGCTGAACAACGACGGCAGCGTGATCCCGGTGATGATCTACCTCCAGGACCACAAGGCCGAGACCATCAGGCGCGTGGTCGCCGCCGTGAAGGAGTTTCGCGCCATCCACGACTCCGACCGCGCCCGGTTCAAGCTCGCCACCGGCAACGTCGGCGTGATGGCCGCCACCAACGAGGTCGTGGCGGCCGCGCAGACGCCCATGGTCCTGTGGGTCTACGCCGCCGTGATCGTGCTCTGCCTGCTCTCCTTCCGTTCGTGGCGCGGCACGGTGTGCGTCATTGCGCCACTGATCGTCGTTTCCTACCTCGGCTACGCGATGAAGTATCACCTGCACATCGGCTTGAAGACCTCGACCCTGCCGGTGATCGCCCTCGGTGTCGGCATCGGCGTGGACTACGGCATCTATCTTTTCTCGGCCATCCGCGAACGATTGCGGATCGGGGATACCTTCGAAGACGCGCTCTGCTTCGCCTTCGCCACCATGGGCACCTCGGTCATGTTCACCGGCAGTGCGCTGGCCGTCGGCGTGGGCACCTGGGCGTTCTCCGCGCTGAAGTTCCAGGCCGACATGGGCATCCTGCTCTCCTTCCTCTTTTTCTTCAACATGCTCGGCGCGATGCTGCTCATGCCCGCCCTCGGCCGCTGGCTGTTCCGCGACAAGCTGGCCTGCCGGCTCAAGCCGGCGGCGCCGCCGGAAAGCTGATGCAGGGTCGCCGCTTGTCGGCGGACCGTCTTTTGGCGGGCCCTCGTCCCTGCGGGCCGTTTCTGGCGGACCCACGCTCGTCATACCAATTACGGTTTGAGATAATATTTTACACCAAGATCGCAAAGGACGCAGAGCAGATTCATGCTCAAACGATTGAGCGCTTTGTGTCCTTGGCGACCTTCGTGTGAAAAATCCGATACCGATTGTTATCAAGTAGGGTGACGCTTGTCGGCAGACCGTCTTTTGGAGGGTCCGTGTCCCTGCGGGCCGTTTAGCTGGAGCTGATACCAATCGCCTCAAGCTACTACACTCTACACCAAGGTCGCCAAGACCGCGAAGCAGATTCTGCGATGGGAAATATCTCTGCGTTCTTTGCGGCCTTCGTGTAAAAGCTTTGGGTGTTTGGTATGAGCCCTCCATACCAGACCTGTCCTTTGCTCACTTCCACGTTTCGACCCCACCGCTGGCCGTAAACGTGAACGCCAGATCCAGCTTGGTCTCCGTCTTGGTGCTGCGCGCGATCCGCTGATAGGTGAAGTCCCCGGACCTGGCCGTTTCCATCTGCAGGATCTCGGCCGGCGCGAAGCGCCACTGGCGCACCGCCACCCTCACCGCTTCGTGGAAATCCTCGGCATAGGGGCCCGGTGTATTGTAGGTCAGGAGGCTCGGCCCGATGTCTGTCACTCGTCCGGCCGTGTCCACCGTGACCTGCACGCCCACCGTGGCCCGACCGGCTTTTGCTTTGAGCGCCTTGGCCGGATAAACGGGCAGCACGACCGTCGCTTTCAGCGGCACCGCCTGCCGGAAATCCTCCGAGTACTTTGCCGCACTGGGCTCACCGACATCGCCCACAATGACCTTGTCCGACGCCACCCGCTGCGCCTCGACCACCACGAAAGAACTCGCCCCCGTGTCCGGCGGCGGCACATGCCGGCAGCCGGCCGCTGAAAGCAGAACCACCGTCAGCCCCACTCCAGGCGAAGGATTCCTCGGCATGCCTCTCAGTCTGCCACTTTCACCCTCACTTTCACTCTTAATCTCACTCCGCCCGCAGGGCAATCACCGGATCAACCTTCGCCGCCCGCCGGGCGGGCAGCCAGCAGGCGAGCGCGGCCACAACGCCGAAAAGGAGGGAAACGCCGAGGAATGTTCCGGCATCGGTCGGACTCGTGCCGTAGAGCCAGGCCTGCATGCCCCGCGTTACCAGTGCCGCGACCGACAGACCGAGCGCGAGGCCGACGCCGAACACACTCATTCCCTGGCGGAGCGTCAGCCATTGAACGTCCTGCGGGCGCGCTCCGATCGCGATCCGCACCCCGATTTCTTTGGTTCGCTGCATGACCGAATAGGCCAGCACCCCGTAAAGTCCGATCATGGCCATCACGATGGCGCCGCCGCCAAGCACCGTCAGGACCTGCATCAGCCCTCGCTGGCCGGCGAGCGACTCTGCACGGATGTGCTCCAGGCTGTCCGTGCGGACAAGCTTCACCGTGGTATCCATGGCGCTGAGCTCGTGCTGCAGTTGAGTCACAAGCAACTCCAGCGGGCGCTCCAATTTCAACAGCAGGATGAAACTCCGGTCAGAAGAGAACCGGAACAGCTCACTACCCGACAACAGCCCGAAAGACACCTGCGGCTCCGGCTCCTTGCCCAGTTGCAACATGCGGATATCACGAACGACCCCGACCACCTCCGCCTTGTTGATATGCTTGCCGAGAGGGTTCTGGTTCGGCCAATAGCGTCGCACAAAACTCTGGTTGACTACGGCCACCGGTCCACGGCTGGCCGTGAGATCCTGCAGATCGAACTCCCGACCGGCCACCAGCGGAATCCCCAGCAGACGAAAATAGCCTGGGCCAACTGCGCTCATTATATAGGAAATACGTTCCCCCGGCCGGAGTTCGAAGCCTTCCAGTGTGTCGAGCCCTCCCATCGCATATTGCCCTCCGAGCGGCAGCACTTCATCCGACGTCGCGCAGGCCACGACACCGGGCAGCGCACGCATTCGCGCGATCAATTGCTCGATAAAAGCCGCGGTAGCCTCGTTGGAGTATTTTTCCCGTTCCAATGCCACTGTCGCCACCAGCACGTGCTGCGACTCAAACCCGGCGTCGACGGAAACGAGTTTCCCGAAACTGCGCCCGCAGAGCCCGGCGCACAACAGCAGGACAACACAGGCCGCCACCTGGCCGACGAGCAGAAAGTTTTGCAACGTGAACCGGCCCCGCCGCCATGTTGTCGCACTCACCGCATCGGTTTTCAGACCCGGCGCGAGTTCAACACGGAACATCTGCCAGGCCGGCACCAGGCCAAACACAAGGCCGGTCAAGCCCGACAGGCACAGGGTGAAACCTAGTGCCCGTCCGTCCAGCCGAACTCCCTCGACGGGCAGATATTTCAGCGCACCCGTTCGCAAGGCCAGCAGGGCATCGGTGCCCCAGTGAGCGAGCAGCAGCCCGGTCGCCGCGCCGAGCAGAGAGAGCAGCAGGCTTTCGATCAGCAGCTGGCGCGTGAGGCGGCCGCGCGTGGCGCCGAGCACCAGCCGGACGGCGATCTCCCGTCGCCGCCGGAGCGCCCGCGCCAGCAGCAGATTCGCAGCGTTGCCGCAGGCGATGAGCAGCACCAAACCCACCGCCGCCAGGAACAGCGTGGCCAACCGTGCGACTTGCTCGCGTCCACCAAACTGCAGGCCCATGTTTCCCAGGGCGGATCTGAACAGGAATGTGCGGTATCTGGCCGGCATGATGCCATACCGTTCGTAGCCCACCGGCGCCTTCTGCTTATACTCTGTGCTCAGGCGGAGCGTGATCGCATCGAGTTCCGCCATTGCCTGCTCCGGGCTGGTTCCCGGAGTCAGACGCCCAGCCATTTGGTATACCGGATCAGCCTTGATCAGCTTCCACAGGCTCGCCGGAGCCCAGAACGCGGGGCGCACCCCCCCGAATGCATTAAGTCCATCGAACTCCGGCGGCGCGACGCCGACGATAGTCAGCTTCACATCATTCACCACCAATGGCTGCCCCAGCACCTCGGCCGAGCCCGCCCAGCGGCTTTGCCAGAGCTCTTGGCTGATGACCGCCACCATGGTGTGCTCCGGCGTCTCATCGTCTTCTTTAACAAGGAGCCGACCGAGCGCGGGCGTTACGCCAAGTCCCGAAAAATACCTGCCCGTCACCAATTGTGCGTAGACCGGCGTGCGCTCGGCGCCTTCGCGCAAGGACACCCGGGCGCCCGCAAACCCGAAGAATTCCGCGAATGTCGTGGTGCCGTCCCGATACGCGCAATAGAACGGGTAGGAAATGTTTTGATTAAGCGCGCCGCGTTCCGGATCGCGAAACCCGATGGACCACACTTCCGATGCCGCCCGCACTGGCTTGGGGCGCAACAGCAATGCGTCAACGATGCTGAAGACCGCGGTGTTGACCCCGATACCGAGGGCCAGGGTGAGCACAACCGCCACGGCAAACCCAGGGCTCCGCCACAATTGCCGCACCGCGTAGCGCAGATCTTGCCCGCACTGCTCCAGCCACACCCAGCCCCTTCCCTCCCTTGCCTGCTCCTGGATGACGGCTACGTTGCCGAACTGTCGCAGCGCGGCATAGCGCGCTTCATCCGGGCTCATACCGGTCTTCCGGTTCAGCTCCGTCTGTAAATCGACATGATGCCGCATCTCCTCGGCCATTTCGGTGTCGAGTCTTCCCTTGCGGAACAACAGGCGGAGTTTCGCGAGGAAGTTCATGCCATTATTCAGCGCGCAGCGCGATGGTGGGATCGACTTTCGCAGCCCGGCGGGCGGGCAGCCAGGATGCGATACCCGCTACCACCAGCAGGACGACCGTGGCGGCCAGGAAAGTGAGCGAATCGGTCGGGACGACCCCAAATAGAAACGGGCTGACTAGGTGGGTCAGCGCGAATGCGCCGCCGATTCCGATCAGGCAGCCCAGCACGGCGAGTCCCAAACCGCGTCGCATGACGAGCCCAAGAATCTCATGCAGCTGCGCGCCCAGCGCCCGCCGGATGCCAATTTCCTTGGTGCGGGCCGTCACCTCGTGGGCCAGCAGGCCGTAAAGGCCGATACAGGTGAGAACCAGGGCGAGTCCACCAAACAACGACGAAAGCACTGCAAAGAGGCGTTCCTGCGCAAAGAGGCGGTCAACCTGTTCCTCTTGTGTGCGCAGGTCATAGGCCGGCAGGGCCGGTTCAACCTCGCGCACCGCGGCCCGAATGGCGTCTGCCAGTGCTTCCGGAGGAATCGTCGTGCGCACCGCAAAACAGGCGTCGCCGCCCCACGATACTTGGGCAAAAGCCGTGAAAACCGTCGGCGCAATCTTCGTGCGCAGCTCGGCGGAATGGGCGTTGCCGACCACGCCCACGATTTCGGCCCTTAGATCCGTTGAACCAATTGACGCCCGGCCGGGAAACGTAATGCGGCGGCCCAGCGGACTTTCTCCGGGAAAATAGGTCCGGGCAAACTCTTCGTTGACGAGCACGACCGCGCGGCCGCCGCCCCGGTCGACTGCGGACAGGTCGCGGCCCAGCAGAAGAGGAATCCCCATGGTCCGCCTATATTCAGGACTGACGCTGTTGGCCGTGGCGCCGTGATACAGGCCCGCCGGCAGCCGCGGGTTGTCGACCACGATCGAACCGCTGGACTCTTGTCCGGTGAGCAGGCCATAGTTCGAGAAAGCCACCGCCTCCACCCCCGGAATGACCTGGATCCTTTCCCGGATCCGTTCGAAAAGGCCCGCCGCCTGCGTATCCGAATATCCCGCCGGCCCCGCACTGGCTTGAAAAAGTACCAGTCCGCTCCGGTCAAACCCGGCATCAATGCTGCGCAGGTTGCGCAGGGTGCCGAGGAACAGACCCGCGCCGATGAGCAGGAGCATCGAAAGCCCGACCTGGGCCACCGTGAGACCTCCGCGCAAGGCGGGACGCGTCCGCCGGTCTTCATTTCCGCCGGCTCCCTTAAGCGCAGAATTCAAATCCACGCGGGTCGATCCCCAAGCCGGGGCCAGGCCGAAAAGCAGTCCCGTGACCAGGGAAAGCCCGACCGTGAAACCAAGAATCCGGCCGTCGAGAGAAAGCGCCCCGCCGTCGCCCACCGGCCACAGATGCAGCAAGCCGGCCCGGCCCCACCAGGCGATCAGCACGCCGAGTGCTCCGCCGGCCAGCGCCAGCACCGCGCTCTCGGTCAGCAACTGCCGGATGATCCGCCCGCGACTGGCACCTACGGAAAGACGCACCGCCATTTCCCGGCGACGGGTGGCCGCCCGGGCGAGCAGGAGATTGGCGACGTTGACGCACGCGAGAAGCAGAACGAGGCCGACCATTCCCACCAGGATCGCCAGCGGCCGGGCGTAGGAGCGCCGGCTGTCCATCAACCCCTGCCCGCCGGGCTCGAGCCGAAGGCGCGGCATGTCGCGGCGCTCGGCCTTTCCCGCCTGCTTCGCCCCGCCCTGGTTCCAGGCATCGCGGGCGGCGGCGATCAGGACGGGTTCGAGCTGCGCCTCGGCCTGGGTAATGTCCACGCCCGGCCGGAGCCGGCCCATGACATGCAGCCACCAGATCAACGGGCGCCCGAAAAACGAATAGACGCCGCTCCGCAGTCGCGGTTCGCAGTTCAGTGGCAGCGTGACATCGGGCGCCTCCCCGGCCTGCAGCGCCCCGATGAAGTCCCGCGGCATGACGCCCACGATGGTGGCTGCAACCTGATTCACCTTGATCACCTTGCCGAGCACCGCTTCGTCGCCGCCCAAATTTTGCTGCCAATAGCGAAAAGACAGCACCGCAACCGGGGCCGCAGCGGCGCGATCATCGTCCGCGGTAAGCATTCGCCCCCGGAAGGCCAGAACGCCCAGGGCGGAAAAATAATTTCCCGTGACAAGCTGGCCGGCGGCAGGTTTGGTCCGATGGTCGACCGTCACGGTGATGCCGTAGAGCGGCGCGAAGGCGAAAAGCTCGCTCATCATCGAGGCGCGACTCCGCAATCGCTCGAAAATCGGGTACGAGAGTACCGTGTCGCTGTTCAAGCCCGTCTCCGGATCGCGCTCGTGGCGCCCCACAAGGCCCTCGAATGGCGCGTTGTTGGAAAGCCAACGAAAGATCACAAGTTCCTGCGGTTTTCCGACCGGCAGGGAACGGAGCAGAACCTCGTCAACGAGACTGAAAAGGGCGGTATTGGCTCCGATGCCGAGGCCCAGGGAAAGCACCGCCACCGCGGCAAAGCCCGGACTCTTGCACAACGAGCGGACCGCATACCGGAAATCCTGCGCCAATTGCTCCAACCACACCCCGCCGCGCACTTCCCGCGTCTGCTCCTGGATGTTTGCCACATTGCCAAATTGCCGCAGCGCGGCGTAACGCGCCTCTTTCGGCGACATTCCCGCTTTGCCGTTCAGCTCCGTCTGCAGCTCCACGTGGTGCCGCATCTCCTCCGTCATCTCGGTCTCGAGTTTATTTTTAGTGAACAGCGAACGGAGTCTGCGAACGAGGGTCATGAGTCTGGATTTCAGGTCGTTCTCATTCTCTTGCTCGTAATCGTTCTCCCCGTTCGTTGCTCCGTTTTGAGAAAGAGAAAGATTAGGAGAACGTGAATGAGTGGCGCTCAGGCGCCGCCCAGCACGAGGTTGATCGCCGTCGAGAGCTTGGCCCAGCTCTGCTCCTCGGTCGCGAGCTGTTTCCGGCCCGCGGCCGTCAGCGCGTAGAATTTCGCCTTCCGGTTGTTTTCCGAGACGCCCCACTCGGCCTTGATCCACCCTTGGTCCTCGAGCCGGTAGAGCGCGGGATAGAGCGAACCCTGCTCCACCGTCAGCATGTCCTTCGACATCTGCCCGATCCGGACGGCGATGCCAAAGCCGTGCATGGGCTCGTTCTGGAGCGATTTCAGGATAAGCAGGTCGAGGGTGCCCTGCAGGAGGTCGGCTTTGTTGTGAGTCATGGGCGCTTGCCTAGAGTTTCTAGGAGAGAGCCGCCTCTCCCCTAGATTGTCAAGGCGAGAAGGTTTCGACCACGGATGACACGGATATTCACGAATACACCACCTTCTCACTTTGCTTGTCATTCTGAGCAGAGCGAAGAATCCAGTGCACTGTCAGTCGGCCTGCGTCATTCTGGATCCTTGTATGTCTTGGGCGATGAAAGTTGAAAAGGGTTTGGCCCGAGCCGGGCTCCGAGAATGGGCCCGATGGCTCGTCGGAGGAGGCCGGCTTGGGCTGGGTTGCCAAGTCAGTCCGGGTGGATTGACTGGAGGCCGCCCACCAGGGCGTTCGCCGTGCAGGCCGCACGGTGGACGGCAAGACCGACAGATCGCTGGATCCTTGGGCCCTCGAGCCCGTAGTGAAGCCGGGTCGCGGTCTTGTGCCTGGTCAAACCTCGAACCGCTGAAAGAGTCATGAACTCGTATTACAAGGTAGAGTCGACCGAACCTGTGCGGTACGTCAGCTTGGATATCTCCAAGGCGCGCCTGGACTACACCATTGCCGGCCAGAAGTGCCGGCAGGTCCCGAACACGGCAGCGGGCATTGCCACGCTGATCACCCTCGTCCAGCCGCTGCCGGGAGTGCGCGTGGTATGCGAAGCGACGGGCGGGTATGAACGCCGGTTGCTGGAGCAGCTGCACCAAGCGAGCGTACCGGTCTGCCGCTTGCAGCCCGGGCGGGTGCGTAACTTCGCCCGGGCGGAGGGCACGCTGGCCAAAACCGACAAGATTGATGTGGGGCTGATCTATCGCTACGCTTGCGCGATGCATCCCCGCGTGGAGAAGCCGCCGCTGCCCGAGGTAACCGCGTTGCGCGAGCTGCTGGATTATCGCCGGCAGCTGGTAGATCAAGGCACGCAAACGGCCAACCGGCTGGAAACAGCAGGCCCGACCTTGCAGGCCTTGCTGCAGGCGCAACGCGAGCAACAAGCCGCCGCCCTGGCCAAGGCCGACGAGTTGGTGGCGCAGCAGGTGCGGGCGCATCCCGCCCTGCGGGCCAAGGCAGAGCGGATGCAGCAGTTGCAAGGGGTCGGTCCGGTGCTGGCGACGACGCTGTTGGCGTACCTGCCGGAACTGGGCGAAGAGGACGACAAGCGCATCGCCGCCTTGGTCGGAGTGGCCCCGCATGCCCACGACAGCGGCGAAACCTCCCGGCCGCGCCATGCCCGCGGTGGCCGCGTGGAGGTCCGCAACGTCCTGTACATGGCCGCAGTCAGTGCCTCCCAGCACAACCCGGTCCTGTCGCTGTTCTATCAGCGACTCCAGGCCGCCGGCAAACCCGCCAACGTCTGCCTGCTCGCCGTCATGCGCAAAATGATTGTCGTGCTCAACCGCATGCTCAAAGACCCACACTTTACCCTTGTCGGCTGACACCGCTGCTTCTCTGCGCTCAGGATGACAGGCATCGGGGTCATCCGTGTTCATCCGTGCAATCCGTGGTCAAATAATCGGCCGCCTTTCCACCATCCCCGGGCTTGCTGCCTCTTCCGTCCTCTGTTCTCTGTCATCCGTCCTCCGATGTCTTCCGAGCCCACCCCCCTCCTCTCGCCCGCCCAGCGCAAACTGGTGGGTTTCGCGCTGGGTTTCACGGCGCTCTGCGCCATCGGCTGGCTGCTCTACGTGCTGCTGGCGGGCGTCGCCAGCTTCATCAGCGCGTTCTCGGTCGTCATCTGGCCGCTGGCGGTCGCGGGCATACTCGCCTTGCTCATGCGGCCGGTGGTCACGGTCTTCGAGCACCGGCTCAAGGTGAAGCGTCCGGTGGCCGTCGTGCTGCTCTACCTCGTCTTCCTGCTGCTGGTCGCGGGGCTGCTGGTCACTTTCCTGCCCGTCCTCGTCTCCGAAATCCTCGAGTTCATCGCCTACCTGCCGACCCTGTGGCAAAAGACGGTGGCATGGAGTGAACAGCATTTCCCCGAATGGCTGGCAATCGTGCGACCCTATCTCGACAACCCCACCGTCAAGGCCACGCTCGACGGCCTGACCCATCAGGCGCAGGACCTGCTCGGCAACCTGGCCCCCACCCTCAAGTCGGCCGGCGCGGGCATTTTCGGACTCTTCGGATTCGCGGCGTCGCTCGCCATCATCCCCGTCTACCTGTTCTTCTTCCTGCTTTCAAACGACGACCCGACGCAGGCCCTGCCCGAGCACCTGCCCTTCCTGCAAAAGGAACACCGTGACGACGTCGTGTTCCTCGTGCGCGAGTTCCTCGGCATCTTGGTGGCGTTTTTCCGTGGCCAGCTGCTTATCGGCCTGATCATGGGCCTCTTCTTCGCCACCGGGTTCTCCCTCGCCGGCCTCAAGTTCGGTCTGGCGATCGGCCTGCTGATGGGACTGCTCAACATCGTGCCCTACCTCGGCAGCATTCTCGGCCTGAGCGTGGCATTGCCTCTCGCCTACCTGCAGCCGGACGGCGGCGGCCTGACCATGCTGGGGGTCTGCCTCGGCGTCTTCGCGGCGGTGCAAGCCATCGAAGGCTGGTTCCTCACGCCGCGCATCATGGGCAAGCAGACCGGGCTGCACCCGGTGGTGATCATCGTGGCCGTGTTTTTCTGGGGCAAGGCGCTCGGTGGCGTGCTCGGCATGATGCTGGCAGTGCCGCTCACAGCGTTCTTCGTCACGGCCTGGCGCTTTGTCCGGCGCAAGTATTTCGCCGCGTAGGCGACCGCAGACCCGCCTTCCCGGGCGCCGGACAGACAGTCGGGGCGGCATCGAGGCCAATCATCAATTGGCCGGTCGTTGCCGCTGCATGAGGCAGGGCGGAGCGGCCCGCTCCGTCGCGAGCGTAACAGCCCATCCCTCGGCGCACCGGGCCGGTGCGCCCTACCGTCAGGCTGATGCGCGAAGCTCAACAGTTCCTTCGCTCTTCCTTACTGCATCTTACTGCATCCTTGCGCTATCTTGGCGCTGCCCTTGCGCTATCCTTGGGGGTGGCGGCAGCGTTCATTCTTACTGGTGGGCCGGAACCGACCGCCGCGCAGCGGCGTGGGGTTTGCCCGGCGACCGTTCAAATCCAAGCCCCGGCTCCGACCCGTTACCTGCCACCTGGTTCCCCCATTTTGAAAAACCCGCCTTATACCAATTACGATTTGCGATGAGATTTTACCCCAAGATCGCAAAGAACGCGGAGCGGATTCATGCCCAAACGATCAGGTGCTTTGTGTCCTTGGCATCTTCGTGTGAAAAATCCGATGCCGTTTGGCAATTGATATTGGTCCGTCCGGCTTAAATGGCGTCTCCGGGCAGCCGGCAAAAGAGGTCCTCATTTCCATCGGCCAAGCCTGCGCCCGCTCATCCCGACGCCCGGGCAGAAAACCTCTCCTGACAGGGGTTGTCAGCAGGGCCGGGCCGCGGCTTTGACTTCACCTCGGTTGCCGCCTTGCTGGGAGGCCTCATGTCCTGGGTGGTCAATTTCAAGCACGGCGTCCATCTGCCCCAGATTGGCTGGTGGCTGGACGCGCAGAAATCCCAGGCCCGCTCCTTTGTTTCCCACGCCCACTCGGATCACATCGCCTCGCACCGGGAGATCCTCGCGACCCGCGAGACGGCCAGCCTGATGCGGTTGCGGATGGGCGGCAAACGCCAGGAGCACATCCTCGCCTTCGACCAGGCTTGGACGGCGGACTTCGGCTGCGAGGTGAAACTCCATCCGGCGGGCCACATCTTCGGCTCCGCCATGTTTCACGCCACCACCGCGCACGGCCGCCTGCTCTACACCGGTGACTTCAAGCTCCGCCCGAGCCCCGGCGCGGAAACCTGCGTCGTGCCGCGGGCCGACGTGCTCATCATGGAGACCACCTTCGGCCTGCCGCGCTACGTCTTTCCGCCACAGCATGAGATCGAGCGGGACATCGTCGACTTCTGCCGACAGGCGCTGGCGGACAAGGTGACGCCCGTGCTCTATGCCTACAGCCTGGGCAAAACCCAGGAGCTGCTGCAGATCGTCGGCGGCGCCGGCCTGCCCGTCATGCTGCACGCCACCAGTTACAAGGTGACCCGGCGTTACACCGAGCTGGGCATGAAACTGCCGCCCTATGCGCTGCTCGAGACCAAGGGGCACGCCGGTCACGTCGTCATCGCCCCGCCCATGATGAACCACCTCGAGCCGCTGACCTGGATCCACCCGAAACGCACCGCCGTCGCCACCGGCTGGGCGATGGACCACGGTGCCATCTATCAAAACAAGTGCGATGCCGCCTTCCCGCTGTCCGACCACGCCGATTTCCCGGACCTGCTGGCCCTCGTGGACCGGGTCCGGCCGAAGCTCGTCTACACGTTGCACGGCTTCGCCAAGGAGTTCGCCGCCACCCTGCGCGCCCGCGGCACCGAGGCCTGGGCCATCGGCCAGCAGAATCAGATGGACCTGGCGCTCTGAGCGATTAACCATGAATGGACACAAAGAGGCACGAATTTTTTGAGCAGAGCCTCCAGGCCGACCCAGCCAAAAATACGTTCCGCTGCTGATCTGTGGCTTGGGTCATATTCGTGCTCATTGGTGTCCATTCGTGGTTTCGTTCAGTCCCCCCGGCAAACACTCGACGCCGGCCGCACTTTCGCTCATTGGTGCTGTCCTTCTACCCTGTGAAATTTCCCGCCTTCCTCCTCCTTGGCCTGCCGGCGCTCGCCGGCGCCGCACCGTTCACCGCCTTCCGTGACGGCGAAACCTTCACCTACAAGGTCGGTTTCGCCATCTTCGGCCGCGCAGGCGACATTGTCATCTCGGCCCACGACGAAAAGAAGGATGGGGCGGACGTGGTGCGGGTGACCACGGACACGAGGTCGCATGGATTTGTCCGCGCCGTCTACGCGTTCGACAACAAGGCCGAGGTCCTCATCGACAAGGCCTCGGGCCGCATGCTGCACGTCAAGGAAAGCGGGGCCGACCCGAAGCGCGCCACCGACACGGAGATCACCTTCGACTACAAGGCCCGCGTGGCCCAATACATCGATCGCGTCCGCTCCGACCGCTCGGAAGTGGTTCCCATCCCGGAGGGAAATCCCGTCGACCTCATCAGCGCCCTGGTGCAGACGCGCGACTGGAATCTGCAGCCCGGGGAAAAGCGGGACGTGATCGTGCAGTTCGGCAGCGATTTCTACCCGCTGAGCATCAAGGCCGAGGCCTACGAGGAGGTGCGCACGCCCCTCGGCACCTACCGGACCCTCGTGCTGGTGCCGCGCATGGAGAAGGACCCCAAGGGCCTCTTCAAGAAGGGCGGCGAGATCAAGGTCTGGATTTCCCAGGACGCCAGCAACCTGCCCGTGAAGATGCAGCTCAAGCTGAACTTCGGCACCGCGACCCTGCTGCTGAGCGATTACAAGGCTCCGGCGACTCTCTCGGCCGCGACGAAATAGGTAGGGGCCGTTGCCCTCAACGGCCCGGGCGCTTGGGGGCAAGCGCCCCTGCCTCCATCCAAAACCGCCACGGCTTCCGCGCCCACACCGGCCCGGCATAGTCCACGCCGATGCGGGCGCTGACCCGCAATGCTCTACGCGGCACCTTGAAGCCGTCATCCTCGAGCCAGAGCCCCGAGACTCGCGCCGCCGCGGCTCCGTTCAACTGCCGGCCGATGCTCAACCGTTTCGTCAGCCGGCCCGGGCCGCTGATGTCCTCGACTCCACGAATCAGGACTGCGGCCGGATAGTCCGCCGGACCGGTCACGAGATTCAGCATCTCGTGCATGCCGTAGCACAGATAAACATACCAGATGCCGCCCGGCCGATACATGACCTCGGTGCGTTTGGTGCGGCCCTTGCTAGCGTGGCAGGCGAGATCCCTTTCCCCGTCATAAGCCTCCACCTCGGTGATGCGATGCCGCGTGACGGCGCCGTCGGCGTGACGCCGGGCGAGCACCTTGCCCACCAAGCCGCGCGCCAGCGTCACGGTCCGGCGGTCCTGGAGAGATTTCGCTTTAACGGTGCGGCGCATGGCCTGATATCTGCGAACGAACTACATGAACGCAACTCCCGCCCGGCCCTCGCTGGCCCAGAATCGCGCGATCCTGCGGCAGGGCCTGCGGGCCAGCGTGGCGGAAGGCGTGCTGGCCACGCCGGTCGTGACGATGTCGCTCCCGGTGAATATTTTCATGACGGCGCTGGTCGCGAAGGGCTTCCCGCTGTCCAAGCCGGACATCGGCGGCGCCAGCTCGCTGCCGTTTGCGTGCAATTTCCTGCAGGTGTTCATCACGCCGCTCGTGACCCGCCGGGCCCGGGCCAGGCCCACGGCCATCATCGCGGCGGCCCTGCACACCGGCTGCTGGGCCTGGCTCGGCTGGAAGCTGCCGTTTCTCTCCCCCGCCGACCCGGTCGCCACCGGCCGGTTTCTGCTCCTCTGGGTCTTCATCGCCTCGCTCTTCAACGCCGTGCTGAGCGTCGTGTGGAACGGCTGGATGCATGAGATCGTGCCCGCGCGGCTGCGCGGCCGGTATTTCGGCCAGCGCAACCGCCTCATCCAGGGCGCGACGCTCGTGTTTGTCCTCGGCACCGGCTGCGCGCTGTCGTGGGGCGGCTATTCGGCCCGCACCTTCCAGGCGATCATCGCCGTCGCGTGTCTGTGCCGGGTCGCGTCGCTGTTCTACTTCGCACGGATGCCCGACCGCGGGCCGCAGACGCACGCGCCGGGACCCGCCACGCTGCCGTTGCGGCAGCAGGTCGCCGTGGTGCGCCGGTCGCACTCGCTGCTGCTCTTCATCGCGTTCGGCGCCGTGTGGAACTTCGCCTCGAACTGCTTCGGCCCGTTCTACCACGTCTTCATGTTCGAGCAGCTGGATTTCTCCGGCCTGCAGGTCGGCCTCCTGGCCACGCTGACGGCCTTGGGCGGGATCATTTCCCTGCCCATCTGGGGCGGCCTGCTCGACCGCTATGGCAACAAGGCCTGCATGGCGGTGGCGCTCGGGTTGTGGCAGGGGCCGAATTTCCTCTGGTGCTTCCTGACCCCCGGCAACAGCGCGATCCTCTACGGCATGTGGTTCTGGGGCGGCGCCCTGAGCGCGGGATTCATCCTCGGGCAGTTCACGATCCTGCTGAAATTGATCCCGGCCGAGGCCCGCAGCCTGGCCATCGGCCTGAACCTGGCGGTCACGTCGATCGTGGCGGCGGTATCCCCGATCATCGGTGGCGAAGTGCTGGCCCGGCTGTTCGCCCAAGGCTATGCGCCGCTCGATGTCTATCACGTGGTCTTTTTGCTGCAGCCGGCCGTTTCCCTGCTTGGTTGTATCTTGTTGCTGCGCATAGAGGAGCCCGCCTCCAGTCCGCTGGGCAGCGTGGTCGGAGCCATGCGCAACATCCGCACCCTGAGCGGGGTGCTGGGCTTGAGTTTTTTCGTCAATTATCTCTTTGTGAGGCCGGCGGATGCCGATTCGCGCCGCCGTTTAAAATAAAGCCTTGATTACCCTCCGCCGACTCCCCTTATTTCGCCCCTTTGAACTTATGAAAGCCACTATCAAAACACAGGGGAAGCAGTTCTCGGTCAGCGAGGGCGATATCCTCATCGTGGACCGCTATCCCAAGACGGAAGCCGGCTCCACGGTCGAAATCAACGAAGTCCTCGCCGCGGGCGAAGGCGAGAATTTCAAGGTCGGCACCCCCTTCCTCACCGGCGCCTCGGTCAAGGCCAAGGTCCTCGAGAACAAGCGCGGCAAGAAGGTCATCGTTTTCAAGATGCGCAAGCGCAAGGGCTCGAAGCGCAAGCGCGGCCATCGTCAGGAGCTCTCTGTCATCAAGATCGAGTCCATCAAAGCCTAAGGAACCACTGCCATGGCACATAAAACAGGTCAAAAATCCTCCAGCAACGGCCGCGACAGCGCGTCCAAGCGCCTCGGCGTCAAAATTTTTGGCGGCCAGAAGGTCCTCGCCGGCGGCATCATCATCCGCCAGCGCGGCTCCAAGCACCACGCCGGCAAGGGCGTCGGCACCGGCCGCGATTGGACGCTCTTCGCGCTCCGCGACGGCACCGTCGAGTTCGACAAGGCCCACCGCAAGGTGAACGTCGTCTGAGCTGACGATCCCGCATCAATTCCAAGGCGCACCGCAAGGTGCGCCTTTTTTGTATCCTGTAGGGTCGCCGCTTGCGGCGACCTGAACGCAATCGAGGTCGTCGCAAGCGACGACCCTACACCCCATCCTTGCACGCCGGGACACTTTCCCCTTTCCTTCCCCCGTGTCCGACCGCCTCTCCGAACTCCAACGCCAGCGCGCCCTCGCCCAGGAGCAGCTTGCATGGCTGGACCGCGAGATCGCCCGGGAATCGGGCCAGGCCCCGGCTGCGCCGGCTCCGCTCCCCGCGACGCCCGCCGCCCCGGTGGCTGCTGCGCCCAGGGAAATGTCCGCGGCCGCGGCCCGCGCCGCCGACGAGATCATCGCCCAGTATCAAACGCCGCCGGGCAGCACGGCGAAGAACGTCAAGCGCGGTTGCTACGCCTATTTCTTCGTGGCGCTGGGCACCTTCCTGCTGGTTGTCGGGACGATCTACCTTTTCTATCTCCGCCGGCAGTAGGCGTGTGGGGCGGGATCACCGCATCCCGCCTTCGTTCGAAAAGGATATCGCGTTCGAGGCGGGATACGGTGATCCCGCCCTACAGCGTCACGCGCCAGCGGCCGTTGCTCCACGACTCCCAGACGGCCTCGGTGAACTGCATGTATTTCACGCCGGTCTCGAAATCCGTCAGCCGGACCGGCTTCCCGTCGCGGATGCTGTCGATGAAATCCGCCTCGACCCGCCAGGCGCCGCGCTTCTCCGGGGCGATGACCACCGGTTTTTCCGCCTCGCCGCGCAGGCGCAGCCAAAGCTCGCCCTTGGCCAGATCCAGCCGCAGGCCGCCCTTGCTGCCGTTGACCCGGATCTCGGCGCGCGGCGCGGAGGTTTCCACGCCGCTGAAATGGGCGACCAACCGGGCCCCGGTGGGCTGCCAGTTGACCGCCCAGGGAGCATTGGTGGCCGCCGTGGGCGCCGTGGCCGCCGCGTAACTGCCCAGCACCGTCACGCTTTCCGGAATCGTCGTGGCTTGCGGGACGCCTTCCTCGTCCTTCCGCTCCTTGGAGAAGATGGCCGCGTCGGCCACCAGCGAGGTCACGGCGCGCCCCAGCCAGCGCAGGATCATTTCGTAATAGATGCCGAGGTAGAGGGTGTTTTTCCCGCTCAGGGTCAGGTTCTGCCGCCAGCTGAGCGGCAGCGCGCTGTCGGCCAGCCCGTCCGTCGTCGCCGTCAGGAAAACCTCCCGCAGCGTGCCGAGCGTGCCGGCCTGGAGCAGATCGATGATCGTGGCGTCAAAGGGCAGCGATAGCGGCGCCGGCACGATCTGCGCCACGAGCCGGGGATGCAGTTTGGATTCGGCCAGCATCAGCTCGGCCTCGGCCAGGTTGCGGGCCATCCGCGCCTCGGTCAGCACGTGCTTGCCGGCGCGCAGCGCCGCCACCGTCAGCTTGCCGTGCAGATTCGGCCACGTGCCGATGCAGATGGCATCAATGTTCGGCGCCTCGACGATCTCCTTCCAGTTGTCCGTAACCTTGGGAATGCCGAATTCCTTGGCGACCTTTTCGCCGGACGCCAGGGTCCGGTTGCACACCGCCACCACCTCGACCCCGGGGATGGCCTTGAAACCGGGAATGTGCCGCGTCCGCGTGTTGCCCCCGGCGCCGATGACCCCGATGCGGACGGGCTTGCTCATGAGGCCGGTTGCTCCGGCGCCGCCGCCTGTTCGAGCGACATCTGTTGCTCCTCGGTCTCGTCGAGCCCCATGTCGGCGTCACCGGCCGCCCGCGGGTTGTTCGAGGTCTGCAGCCAGGCGTCAATCTGCCGGGGCGAGAGCACGTCCGAGGCCGGCAGCTCGTCGAGGGACTTGATGCCGACAAACTCGAGGAAGGCGTCGGTCGTGCCGTATTGGATCGGCCGGCCCGGCAGGTCGGCGCGTCCGACGATGTAGACGAGGTCGCGCTCGAGCAATTTGTTGAGACCGGCCTCGGCGGACACGCCGCGGATCTGCTCGATCTCGGCGCGCGTCACCGGCTGACGGTAGGCGATCACGGCCATGGTCTCGAGGGACGACGGGCTCAGCTTGACCGGCGGCGGCTCGTTGCGCAGCAGGCGCACCCAGCGGGCGAAGCGCGGGTGCGTGACCAGCCGCCAGCCGTTGTGACCCTCGACCAGCACGATCTCGCTGGCCGCAGCCTGCAACTCCAGCGAGATGCTGTCGATCGCCTCGCGGATCTGGGCGGTCGTGACCAGGGCCGGCACGTCGCGGTAGAATTCATCGTCTTCGACCGCGGCGGGCAGCACGGGCTCCTCCGGCTCGGCAGGGGCCGGAGCGGCGGCTTCAGGGTTGTCCCGCTGCTCCCCGCTCCCTGCTCCCGGCTCGACCAGCGGCAGCGTTGTTGCCTGCTCGTGGAAACGGCTGATCGCCGTCTGGATATCTTTCACCGAAAGCGGCCCGTTCGAGGCGAACAGCATCACTTTCAAGACACGTTTGAGATCAAAGGCCATGCTTTAAGCCCTTAGTGATTGGGCCCCCGCGTCGCCCTAGCAATCCCGAAAACATGGTTCGATTGTGTAGGGGCGCCGCTTGTCGGCGCCCGCGGGCGTCCACAAGGGTCGCCCCGACGAAGCGCCCCGCGCTTAGGCCGTTTTTCGGGCTAGCTCCCGCCCCGCCCTGCCGCTACTTCTATCCACCTATGACCTGGAACCGCTTCAAGTCACTCTACTACACCCACCCGAAGCTCGGCCTGTCGCTCGACGTCAGCCGCATGCCTTTCCCGGATGATTTCCTGGGCTTGATGGAGCCCAAGCTCAAGCAAGCCTTCACCGACATGGCCGCCCTCGAGGCCGGCGCCATCGCCAACCCCGACGAGAAGCGCATGGTCGGCCATTACTGGCTCCGCGCGCCCGAGCTCGCCCCGACGGCGGAGCTGCGCACCGCCATCACCTCGACGCTCGCCGCCATCAAGGACTTCACGACCAAGGTGCACCAGGGCACCCTCACCGCGCCGGGCGGGGCCAGGTTCAAGGAGGTCCTCGTCATTGGCATCGGCGGCTCGGCGCTCGGGCCGCAGTTCGTCAGTCACGCCCTCGGCCGGCTCAAGGGCGGCCGCGACAAGATGGGCGTCTCCTTCTTCGACAACACCGATCCGGACGGCATCGACTACGTCCTGAAGACGCTCGGCCGCCGCCTGAAGCAGACGCTCGTGATCGTCATCTCGAAATCCGGCGGCACGGCCGAGACCCGCAACGGCATGCTCGAGGCGCAAGCGGCCTTCAAGGCCGCCGGGCTCGACTTCGCGAAGCATTTTGTCGCCGTCACCGGCGAGGGCTCGAAGCTCGACCAGGTCGCGCAGCAGGAAGGCTGGCTCGCCCGCTTCCCGATGTGGGACTGGGTCGGTGGCCGCACCTCGGAGCTCTGCGCCGTGGGCCTGCTGCCCGCCGCCCTGCAGGGCATCAAGATCGACCAGATGCTCGCCGGCGCCGCGGCCATGGACGCCGTCACGCGCAAGAAATCCTCCCGCGACAATCCCGCCGCGCTGCTGGCGCTCATGTGGTATTGGGCCACCGACGGCCGCGGCACGAAGGACATGGTTGTCCTCCCCTACAAGGACCGCCTGCTGCTCTTCTCGCGCTATCTCCAGCAGCTCGTCATGGAGTCGCTCGGCAAGGAGACCGACCTCGCCGGCCATGTGGTCAACCAGGGCATCGCCGTCTACGGCAACAAGGGCTCGACCGACCAGCATGCCTACGTGCAGCAGCTCCGCGAGGGCGTGAACAATTTCTTCGTCACCTTCATCGAGGTCCTCAAGGACCGCAGCGCCGACACCTCGCTCGAGGTCGAGCCGGGCGTCACGAGCGGCGATTTCCTGCAGGGTTTCCTGCTCGGCACGCGGGACGCGCTCAGCGAGAAGAACCGCCACTCGATCACGATCACGGTCAATGAGGTTTCACCGAAGACCATCGGCATGCTGATCGCCCTCTACGAGCGCGCCGTGGGCCTCTACGCCTCGCTCGTCGGCATCAACGCCTACCACCAGCCCGGCGTCGAGGCGGGCAAGAAGGCCGCCGGCGGCGTCATCACGCTCAAGCTCAAGATCGATGCCGCCCTCCAGGCCGCCCCGGGAACCGGTTTCACCGCCGAGACGCTCGCGGCCAGGCTGGGCGCCCCTGACCGGACCGAACTCGTCTTCAAGGTGCTCGAGCATCTCGCGGCCAACCCGGGCGGCAAGGTGGTCAAGACCGCCCAGAAGCCCTGGTCCGACTCGACCTACACCTGGCAAGGTTGATTCTTCTCTTTGTAGGAGCCTGCTTGCAGGCGATTCAGAACGTAAACCGGCAGCGCACATCCAATCGCCTGCAAGCAGGCTCCTACACCTGAAAACACCGTCATGAATGCCCGCATCTACGCCGTGATCGCCAGCCTGGTCGCCCTCGGACTGGTTATCGGCCTATGGCGCGAACATGCTGGTCACCGCGAACTCGCTGCGCAGGTCACCCGCCTGACCCGGCAGAACGCCGACCTGCGCTACGAGGTGAAGCAAGCCAGCAAGCAGGCGACCGAAGTCGGCCAGCGCGCGATCGAACTCGATTCCCAGCTCGGCACAACCAAGGCCCGCACGACGGCCACCGAAGCCAGAAGCGTCCAGCTCACCCGCGAGCTGACGGAGACCAGGAGCCGGCTCACCGAGCGCGAGCAACGCGCGGTCGCCCTCATGGCCGAGCTGACTGATTTACGGCAGAAAGTGACGCCGGCCGCCGCAGCGACATCCCGCGGCGAGGTCGCCGCGGCTCCAATTGGAGCGCGGGCGACCCCGCCCGCGAGCATGCCGGCTCCGATTCCCGTCCCCGAGCCCGCCGTTGATGTCAGCCCCTACCGGGAACGGATCGCCCAACTCGAGGAGCAATTGACGCAGCTGTTGACCCGCGCCCTGACCGAGCCGGCGGTCGCTCTCCCGCCGGAACCCGAACCGGTGCAACACCAGGTCGTTCGGGTGGGAGCCGCCAGCACCTTTGTCGTGCTGGACTATGGCGCGGAGCATGGCGCCCGGCCCCAGGCCATTATTCGTTTGCAGCGGGGAACTTCCGAGCTGGCGCAGGTTCAAATCAGCGATGTCCGCCCCCGTTTCTCCCTCGCCCAGGTGTTGCCCGGCACCCTGAAAGGACAGTTGCAGAGCGGCGATTTAGTCGTATTCAACCCCTAAGCATGCCCTCTTCTCGCAAAGCTCTTTTTGTGTTCTTGCTGTCCCTCCTGGCGCTCGCCGGCCTGACCGGCTGCGGGCCCTCCAAGCAGGACTCCTCGATTCCGTGGAGCCGCCCTGCCGACTGGGAAGGCCGCATCCCCGGCATGGGCAAGTAAGGCCGCCCCTGCGGTCCTTCCGGCGACGTCATGACCACGCCAGCCGACAACCCCTCGCTGGTGCCCTTGCCCGGCCACCTCTATGTCGTGGCCACGCCCATCGGCAATCTCGCCGATCTGACCGACCGGGCTCGCGCCATCCTCGGCGCCGTCGATGTGGTGGCCTGTGAAGACACCCGCACCACCGGCGCCATGCTCACCCGCCTCGGCCTGCACCGGGAACTCACGCCCTACCACGAGCACAACGAGACCGAGGCCGCCGAACGCCTGGCCGAACAGATCTCGCTCGGGAAATCGGTCGCCGTCGTGAGCGACGCCGGCACGCCCGGCCTGAGTGATCCCGGTTTCCGCGTCGTCCGCGCCTGCCGCCGCCGCGGCCTGCCCGTCGTGCCCGTGCCCGGGCCCAGCGCGCTCGTGGCGGTGCTCAGCGCCAGCGGCCTGCCGACCAACGGCTTTCTCTTCGCCGGTTTCCTGCCGCCCAAGTCCGCCGCGCGCATCGCCTTTCTCCAGAAGCACCGCGACTTCGACTACACCCTCGCTCTCTACGAAAGCTGCCACCGCATCGACAAGTTCGCCGCCGAGATCGTCGAGGTGCTCGGCGCCGACCGCGTGATCTGCATCGCCAAGGAAGTCACCAAGCTGCACGAGACGTTCCTCGTGGGCCTCGCCGGCGACGTCTTGGCCCGGTTGCTGAAGATGAGCCTCAAGGGCGAGTTCGTCGTGCTCATCGCCCCGAGAGACTTTGTGCCTTGAACGAGGCCTTTTTTGACCACGGATTGCACGGATGATCACGGATGAAATCAACGCTGTCTGTCATCCTGAGCGTAGCGAAGGATCCAGCATCATGTTGGCCCGCGGAAATCATTCTGGATTCTTCACTCCGTTCAGAATGACAACCAAACCGTGTGGGGCATTTATCCGTGTCCATCCGTGAAATCCGTGGTCAATAACACTCCCACCGTCGCGGTCATCGACATCGGCAGCAACTCGATCAAGGTGCTGGTCGCGGCCCGCGACAAGTCGGGCGCCGTCACCGAGCTCACATCCAGGACCATCGACGCCCGCATCAGCGCCGGCATCGGCAAGGCCAAGCCGCAGCTCACGGAGGAAGGGATGGCCCGCGGCCTCGCCGCCGTCCAGGAATTGCTGGCCGATGCGGCGCCCTTTGCTCCCGCCAAGACCATCCTCGTCGCCACCAGCGCGGTGCGTGACGCCGGCAACGGCGCCGACTTCCGCCGCCGGGTCAAGGCCGCCACCGGCTACGATATCCGGATCCTATCCGGCGACGAGGAGGCCAATCTCATCGGTCGCGGCCTGACCTGCGACCCCGCGCTCGCCGATCTGAAGGATTTCTATGTTTTCGATCTCGGCGGCGGCAGCCTCGAGTGCCTCTTCTTTCACGACCGCCAGATCCAACAGGCCATGAGCCTCCAGCTCGGGTGTGTGCGGTTGACCGAGCGTTTCATCCAAGACCCGGCCGGTCCGTTGCCGCCGCACGAAGGCCAGGCCCTGGCCCGGCATGTGTGGGACGAACTCAAGCGCAGCGGCTTTCGCTTTCCCGTCATCGCCCCGGCCGCGGTCTTCGCCGGCGGCAGCATGACCACCGTGCGCGCCATCAAGGGCGCCCGGCACGGCCTGGCGCTCGAGAATACGCCGGCCATCATCGGCACCGACACGCTGAGCCAGCTGCTCGACGAGGTGGCACCGATGACCCTTGAGGAACGCAAGGCCATCCCGGGCCTGCCCGCCGCGCGCGCCGACGTCTTCCCCGCGGCGTTGATCACCATTGTCACGGTGGCCGACTACGCGCATATTGCGCGCTTCCACCATTCGCTCCACAATCTCCGCTGGGGACTCGCCGCCGAGGCCCTGGCTTCCCTTGGCTAACCGCATCCACCCATGACATCCCCCCGCCTGTTGGTTCTGCTCTCCTGCGTCGCGGCTCCCCTCCTGGCGGCCGAACCGGCGCCCGGCCTGCTCGGCTTCCTGCCCGAGCATGCTGCCGCCCAAGCGGGCCTTGAGACGAAATTCGACGCCCAGCTCAATCCCGCCGATCTCCGCGGCTGGCTCGAGACGATGGCGGCGGAGCCCAATCACGTCGGCTCCCCGCACGACAAACTCAACGCCGAGTTCACCCTCGCGAAGTTCCAGGAATGGGGCTGGGACGCCCACATCGAGACCTTCTACGTGCTCTATCCGACGCCGCTCACCCAGAAGCTGGAGCTCGTCGCACCGACCACGTTCACCGCCAGGATCCACGAGCCGGAGATCGCCGGTGACCGGACCTCCGGCAAGACCAAGGATGCCCTGCCGCCCTACCACGCCTATGGCGCCGACGGCGATGTCACCGCGGAACTGGTCTACGTCAACCGCGGCATGCCCGACGACTACAAGGAACTCGAGACGCACGGCGTCAGCGTGAAGGGCCGCATCGTCATCGTCCGTTACGGCGGCGGCTGGCGCGGGCTCAAGCCCAAGCTCGCCTATGAGCACGGCGCGGTCGGCTGCCTGATTTACTCCGATCCGGCCGATGACGGCTATGGGGCCGGCGATGTTTATCCGAAGGGCGGCTACCGCCCGGCCGACGGCGTGCAGCGTGGTTCCGTCGCCGACATGCCGGTTTATCCCGGTGATCCGCTGACGCCCGGCATCGGTGCGACGAAGGATGCGAAGCGCCTGCCCCTCTCCGAGGCCAAGACCGTGCTCAAGATTCCGGTCATGCCGATTTCCTATGCCGACGCGCAGCCCATGCTCGCCGCCCTCGCCGGTTCGGTCGTGCCGCCCGCTTGGCGCGGGGCGCTGCCGATCACGTATCACATCGGACCCGGCCCGGCGAAGGTTCACCTCGCCATCACCTCCGACTGGAGTCTCAAGCCCGTCTATGACGTCATCGCGACCATCAAGGGCCGCGAACTGCCCGACCAGTGGGTCATCCGCGGCAACCACCGCGACGGCTGGGTGTTTGGCGCGTGGGATCCGCTGTCGGGCCACGTCGCGATGATGGCCGAGGCCAGGTCCATCGGCGCGCTCGTGCAGTCCGGCTGGAAGCCGAAGCGCACGCTCGTCTACTGCAGCTGGGATGGCGAGGAGCCGGGCCTGCTCGGCTCCACCGAATGGGCGGAGACGCACGCCGACGAGCTGCAGAAAAAGGCCGTCCTCTATCTCAACTCCGACACGAACAGCCGCGGCTTCCTGCAGGTGGCGGGCAGCCACGCGCTGCAGAGCTTCGTCAACCAGGTCGCCGGCAGCGTGCGCGATCCCGAGATGAACGTCAGTGTGCTGGCCCGCCTGCGCGCCAGCCTGCTCGTTGACGGCAGCAAGGACGGCGCCTCGGCGCCGGAGCGCGCCATCGCCAAGCAGCTCGCCGCCGGCCAGGAAGTGCCGATTGGCGCGCTGGGCTCCGGCTCGGACTTCACGCCCTTCCTCCAGCATCTCGGCATCGGCACGCTGAGCATCGAGTTCGGCGGCGAGGACCAGCAGGCCGGGGTTTACCACTCCATCTACGACTCCTTCGACCACTACGACCGCTTCGGGGACCCGGGTTACCACTACGGCATCGCCCTGGCGCAAACGGTCGGCCGCGTGATGCTGCGCATGGCCGACGCCGATGTGCTGCCGGTGCACGAGACGGATTTCAGCGACACCGTCGGTCGTTACCTGGAGGAGATCCACACGCTCGCCGACAACCTGCGCAGCAGCACCGAGGAGAAGAACAGGCTGATCGACGCCAACGCCTACATCCTCGCCTCCGACCCGACCGAAACCTACGTGCAACCGGCCAAGGAAGGCGTCGTGCCTTTCCTCAACCTGGCCGCGCTCGACAACGCCGTGCTCCGCCTCAAGCAGAGCGCCGCGACCTGCGACCGGGCCGGCAGCCAGGCCCTCGCCGAGGGACTCAAGCTCACCGCAGCCCAGCGCGCCGAGGTCGAGACGCTCCTGCAGGGCATGGAACAGGCGCTCACGGACAACACCGGGCTGCCCGGCCGCGACTGGTTCCGCCACATGATCTATGCGCCGGGCCTGCTCACCGGTTACGGGGTGAAGACCCTGCCCGGCGTGCGCGAGGCCATCGAAGGCCGGCGCTGGGCGGAGGCGGAGAAATATTCCGCCATCACCGGCCACGCGCTGGATGTCTATAGCGACCGCCTCGACCGGCTCAGCGCCATCCTGAAGCCGGTGCCGCCGAAGAACTGAAGGATCAAATTGTAGAGGCGCTCTATGAGCGCCGTCCGGCGGTCACAGACCGCCGCTACAGCTTCCGCAACGCCGTCAGCATCTTCTTGAAATCGGACGGCAGCGGCGCGTTCAGATCCATGGTCTTGCCGCTCACGGGATGAGTGAAGACCAGGTGCTCGGCATGGAGCATGACGCGTGGCGGCGTGGGCAATTGGGGGTTCTGTTTCCAGCCGTAGGTGGCGTCGCCGAGAATCGGGTGGCCGAGCGACTTGAGGTGCACGCGGATCTGATGCGTCCGGCCCGTGTGGATGCGGCAGCGCAGCAGCGCCGCCTGGCTGCCGAATTTCTTCTCCACGGTCCAGTCGGTGCGCGACGGCCGGCCGCCCTCGCCCGTCGTCATGCGGTGCCGGTGCACGGGATGACGGGCGATGCTCCGGTCAATGCTGCCGCTGTCGGTCTTGGGCACGCCGGACACGAGCGCCACGTATTCCTTCGTGAGGGCGCGCGAGGCGAACTGGTCGGCCAGCGCGCGGTGCGCCGTGTCGTTCTTGGCGACGACAAGCAGGCCGGACGTATCCTTGTCGAGCCGGTGCACGATGCCCGGCCGCTCCACGCCGCCGATGCCGCTGAGCTCGCCGGCGCAATGGGCGAGCAGCGCGTGCACCATCGTGTCCTCGCCCGTGCCGGTGCCCGGATGCACCACCATGCCCGCGGCCTTGTTGAGCACGATGAGGTGCTTGTCCTCGAAAATCACGTTGAGCGGGATGTCCACCGCCCGCAGCTCTGCGGCGACGGTCTCTGGCAACGAAAACTCGAGCGTCTGGCCGGGCAGCACTTCCTGGCTCTGGTCTATGACCTTGCCATCCGCCTTGACCAACCCGGCTTCCATGGCGCGCTGGATGGCCGCGCGGCTGTGCTCGGGAAAGGCCTGGGCCAGCACCTTGTCGGCGCGCTCGCGGCGGCTGCCTGCGGGAATTGTGTAGGAGCTTGCTTGCAAGGGACCGGATGTTGCACGGCAATCCATCGCCTGCAAGCAGGCTCCTACAATAATACAGGTAGGGCGCGGACTCCGTTCCGCGCCATGGCGGTGAGCGGAGTCACCGCCCTACCTCGAGGCCGCGTCGAGCTCGCCAAGCCACAACTTCTTCTGCGCATCGCTCAACAACGCCACCTCGAAACCGTTGCGGGCCAACTGGACCAGCTCCTGGCGGCTGAAGCCGCTGCGCTCGGCCAGTGCGATGTATTCGTCCGTGACCGTGTTGCCAAAAGAAATGGGATCGTCGGTGCTGACGGTGACCTTCACCCCGGCATCAAACAGGCGGCGGATGGGATGGTTGCCCAGGCTGATCCCGGGCATGAGCTTGTGATTGCTGATCGGGCACATATCGAGCGCGATGCCGCGCCGCTTGATCTCGGCCACGACGGCGGCGTCCTCGACCGATCGCGTGCCATGCTCGATGCGCTGGGGCTGCAGTTCGCCCAGTATCCGGCGGATAAAATCCGCGCCCATGAATTCGCCGGCGTGCGCCTTGGTGTATTTGCCGGCCTGACGGGCCGCGGCCCAATAGGGCGCGGTCCACGCCTCGACCGGCGCATCTTCGAAACCGTGCAGGTCCACCCCGGCCAGATCCTTCCAGGTAAGCGCCTCGTCCAGCACCGGCTTCATCTTCGGTCCGGCGCCGTTGTGGTGGATGCCGAGAAAAACGCGCACCTCCAGGCCGGCCGGCACGGCGGCCCGGATGGCCGCCAGCACCTCGCGGCCGTTCAGGCCGCCGAACTCGATCACGCCGGAGGCAAAGCTGGTCTCGACGTATCGGACGTTCTGCGCGAGGTGCTGCGCGAAGATGATCTTCGCCGCCTCGTGGTAATGCTCCGGTGAGGTGAACCACGAGAACGCCATATCGAGCAGCTCCTGCTCGAAATGGCCGAAATCGCGGAACTTGAAATTGTGCGCCCAGGAGGCCGGGGGCGACGTGAACTCCGGACGGACGCGCTGCAGCAATTCGAAGGGCAGCGCCCCCTCGAGATGGAGGTGGGTCTCCGTCTTCGGGAGGGACTGGACGAACGCGAGGAGGGTGGAATCGGGAGGCATGTTTTTAGGCACGGATTAAACGGATGAATACGGATAAATGCCAAGACTCCCGATCCCTGTCATTCTGAACGGAGCGAAGAATCCAGTTGGACGATGCCTACTGATCGAAAGAACGACTGGATTCTTCGCTTCGCTCAGAATGACAAGACTTCTGCGGGTGACTGCATGATCCGTGATCATCCGGACAATCCATGGCGCTCAAACCTTGAGCAATTGGTCCGGATTGAGCTTCTTCAGCGCCGGCAGCGTGAAAAGGCCGTCCTTGCGGATAAGCTTGCCGTCGAACCAGATTTCGCCGCCGCCATATTCGGGGCGCTGGATGTTGACCATATCCCAGTGCACGGTCGATTTGTTGCCGTTGCCTCCCTCCTCGTAGGCCTGGCCGGGGGTGAAATGGAAGGAGCCCGCGATCTTCTCGTCGAAGAGGATGTCGCGCATCGGTTCGAGGATGTGCGGGTTGAAGCCGATGGCGAACTCGCCGATGTAGCGCGAGCCGGCGTCGGTATCGAGAATTTCGTTCAGGCGCTTCGTGTTGTTGCTCGTGGCCTCGACGATCCGGCCCTTCTTGAAGACGAGCCGGATGTTGTCGAACGAGGTGCCCAGGTAGACCGTGGGTGCGTTGTATTGGATCACGCCCTCGACGCTGTCCTTCACCGGGCAGGAGAACACCTCACCGTCGGGAATGTTGCGCAGGCCGCCGCACGGCACGGCGCCAATGCCCTTGATCGAGAACCGGAGGTCGGTGCCCGGACCCTGCAGGTGCACGCGGTCGGTCTGGTTCATCAGGCCGGCCAGCGCCTTCATGCCCGGGCCGTAGCGCCGGTAGTCGAAGGTGCAGACGCGGAAATAGAAATCCTCGAAAGCCTGCGTGCTCATGCCGGCCTGCTGGGCCATGGCGGACGACGGCCAGCGGAGCACGACCCACTTCGTCTTGTTCACGCGGTGGTCGAGCACCGGCTTCATCACCTTGGACATCGCCTGCACCCGGTCGGCCGGCACGTCGGAGGTCTCGAAGATGTTGTCCGAGCCGCGCACGGCGATGTAGGCCTGCATGTGCTTCATGCGCTGCAGCTCGACCTCGGCGGTCGTGCCGTATTGCTCAATGGTCGCGCCCTTGAGCAATTCGCGCGTGATCCGGGCCCGCTGCACATTCACGTAGGGCAGCGCCCCGCGCTCCTGGGCGGCCCGCACGAGGGCGATGGTGAAGGTGTCGGGCACGTCGAAAGCGTCGATGAGCACGCGCTCGCCCTTCTTCAGGTCGGTGGAGAAACCGGTCAGCACCTCGGCCAGCCGGGTAAAACGGGGATCACTCATGTTCAGACGCTCGCGAGAGGGTGAATTCCGGGCAATCATAAAGGTAGGGCGAGTCGTCCCGACGAGCCGCGGCTCATCCGGAGGATTCGCCCTACCTCACACCGGCGGATTCGAGGCGATGGCGGGCTCGCCCCGCGGGAAGCAGATCTTGCCGACCGCCTCCTGGAAGTCCGCCGCCCCGCGCAAAATCTCGATCTCGAGCCGGAGGTAGTAGCAGGGCATGGGGAACTTCTCCCCCGCCTCGATGCGCACGGCGTCCTTCTCGGTCGTGACCATGATCTCGACGCCGGCCTCCTCCGCCTCGCTGAAGACGTCGCCCAGATCCTCGTGGGTGAAGCGGTAGTGGTCGAGGAACCGGCGCGTGTAGACGAGCTTGGCACCCGTTTCCCGCAGGAACGCCTCGAAGCTCTCCGGTGCCGCGATGCCGCTGAGCGCGCCGACCCGGCGGCCGGCCAGCGCCGTGAGCGGCAGCCGTTCGCCCGTATCGATGCGCTGGAGGTATTGCGGCTTGTGGGCGCACTCGATGATTTCCGCCGTCGGATTGAACTTCGCGATCATCGCCTCCAGCTCCTCGTCGCGCACGCCCTTCGACTTCGTGAGGAACACGTAGGAAGCGCGCTGCAGGTGCTTCACCGGCTCGCGCAGGATGCCGCGCGGCAACAGGAAGCCGTTGCCAAACGGGTTCGTCTTGTCGACCAGCAGCAGGTTGAGCCGGCCCTTCAGCGGCAGGTATTGGAAGCCGTCGTCGAGCACGAGCGTGTCGCAGCCGAATTCCTTGATGGCGAAGGCGCCGGCCTTCACGCGGTTCTTGTCCACGAGCACGACCACCCCGGGCAGGTTGCGCGCCAGCATGAACGGCTCGTCGCCGGCCACCTCGGAATCGAGCAGCACCTTCGCGCCGTCGCTGACGATGCGCGGCGGCGGCTCCGCGGTGTGGTTGAGCCAGAACCACCACTTCTGCCACAGCGGCGGGGCCTTGCTCTTGTAGCCGCGGGAAAGGATGGCGACCTTGCGGCCGCGGTCGCGCAGGGCCTTGGCGAACATTTCCACGACGGGCGTCTTGCCCGTGCCGCCGACGGTCAGGTTGCCGACCACTACCACGAGGCAGCCGAGCGGCTGGTCGCGCAGGATGCGGTTGCGGTAGAGCCAGAGCCGGAGCTGCACAATGCCGCTGAAGAGATACGAGCACAGCTGGAGGAACGCTCCGAACAGCGCCGCCAGCGTCCCCTCGCGCCGCCCCATGATGACATCGATCGCGAACTGCTCGAATTCATCGGCTTTATGACGGAACCAGCGGTTGGGCATGAGCAAATTGGCTTTGACGCGACGAAGGTGGCGGTTGTGAGTCAGTGCTAGCCATTGGTTTTGCCACATGCAACACCGGCTTCATCACCCGACATGAGCTACAAACTTTTCATTCCCGGCCCGATCGCCGTCTCGGAGAAAACCTTGCGCGCGATGGCGCAGCCCATGATCGGCCACCGCAGCACGGATTTCGTCGCGCTCTACCAGTCGCTCACGCCGCAGCTGCAGGCGGTTTTCTCCACCAAGGACCCGGTCTACCTCAGCACCAGCAGCGCCTGGGGCGTGATGGAGGGTTCGCTGCGGAATGTCGTGAAGAAAAAGGTGCTCTGCTGCATGAACGGCGCCTTCTCCGACAAGTGGCTCGACGTCGCCCAGCGCTGCGGCCTGGCCGCCGGCGCGCTCAAGGCCGAGTGGGGCCAGCCCGTCGACCCGGCCGCCTTGCGCGCCGCGCTCGCCACCGGCGAATACGACGCCGTCACGCTCATCCACAACGAGACCTCCTGCGGCTGCATGAGCGACCTGCCCGCGCTCATGGCGGTACTGCGCGACTTCCCGGACGTCACCAGCATCGTCGACACCATCAGCTCCTGCAGCGCTCTGCCGATCAAGAAGGATGAGCTCGGCATCGACGTCATGATCACCGGTTCGCAGAAGGCTTTCGCCATGCCGCCGGGCCTGTCGATCTTCTCGGTCTCCAAGCGCGCCCTCGCCAAGGCCGCCACCATCACCGGCCGCGGCTATTATTTCGACTTCCTCGAGTTCCAGAAGAACCACGAAGGCGGCATGACCCCGAGCACGCCGGTCATCCCGCTCATCTACGCGCTCAAGTCCAAGCTCGAGGACTTCGCCGCCGAGGGCCTGGAGAACCGCTACGCCCGCCACGTCCGCCTGAACCAGAAAGTCCGCGACTGGGCGTTCGCCAAGGGCTTCAAGCTGTTCCCGAAGGAAGGCTACGGCTCGGTCACGCTCAACTGCTTCGCCAACACGCTCAATGTCGATCTCGCCGCATTGAACAAACTCCTGAAGTCGAAGCATCACCTCGTGATCGACGGCGGCTACGGCAAACTCAAGGGCAAGACCTTCCGCATCTCGAACATGGGCGACGAGACTGACGAGACCATCGCCGCGCTGCTCAAGGCGCTCGATGCGTCGCTGGCGGAATTGGGCGTGAAGTAAGGGGCGCAATTCTTAGTTTTGTAGGCCGGGGTTTATCCCCGACACTCATCGTTTTTGTCGGGCCTAAAGCCCGGCCTGCACCAAGCCGAACCGCATTCACTTTAAAAGTATTGCTTGAAATTCTCCGGGGGCCGGCTAACGGCTCGTCCCCCGCATGAAGTGTCTCATCATTGCCGAGAAGCCCTCCGTCGCCGCCGATCTGGCGCGCGCGCTCGGCAAAATCCCGAAGAAGGGCGATCATTACGAGAACGACGAATACGTGATTTCGTCGGCGGTCGGCCATCTGGTCGGGCTCCAGATGCCGGAGGACATCGACAAGAAGAAATACGGTTTCTGGCGCCTCGAGACCCTGCCCATCATCCCGGAGGAATTCGAGCTGCAGCCCCTGCCCGAGGGCAAGGAGCGCTTCGGCCAGCTCAAGAAGCTGCTGGCCCGCAAGGACGTGACGACCGTCATCAATGCTTGCGACGCCGGCCGCGAGGGCGAGCTGATCTTCACCTATATATACCAGCTGACGAAGTGCAAAAAGCCCTTCCAGCGGCTCTGGATGTCCTCGATGACCAACGAGGGCATCAACGAGGCCTTCAAGCATCTCCGCAGCGCCGCGCAAATGCAGGGTCTGGCCGACGCCGCCCGCTGCCGCAGCGAGAGCGACTGGCTCATCGGCATCAACGGCACCCGCGCCCTGACCAAGCGCATGTTCGGCTCCCGCGCCGGCAACGTCGCCTCCGTCGGCCGCGTCCAGACCCCCACCCTCGCCATCGTCTACAACCGCGAGCTCGAGATCCGCAATTTCAAGCCGCGCGGCTACTGGCGCATCACCGCCAACTTCGGCATCACCAAGGGCAGCTACGAGGGCAGCTACCAGCGGCCGGATTTCAAGAAGAACGACGACGAGCACGACCGCATTGACCGCCTCTGGGTCAAGCAGACCGCCGAGGCCATCGTCGCCGCCTGCTCGGGCCAGCCGGTCGCCAGCGTCACCGAGGAAAAGAAAGGCAGCACCTCCGCCCCGCCGCGCCTCTATGACCTGACCACCCTGCAGCGCGAGGCCAACGGCCGCTTCGGTTTCCCGGCCAAGCGCACGCTCCAGATCGCCCAGGCCCTTTACGAGCGGCACAAGATGATCACCTACCCCCGCACCGACTCGCGCGCGCTGCCGGAGGATTACATCCCGCTCGTCCGCCAGACGCTCGGCAACCTGCACGGCGACCTCAAGCCGCACGCCGAGCGCGTGCTCGAGTCGGGCTGGGTCCAGCCGAACAAGCGCATCTTCAACAACGCGCAGGTCTCCGACCACTTCGCCATCATCCCGACCCAGCACGAGGCCAAGCACCTCGACGAGGCCGAGGCCAAGCTGTTCGACATGATCGCCCGGCGCTTCGTCGCCACGTTCCACCCGGTGGCGGAGTTCGACATCACGACCCGCATCAGCACGGTCGCCGGCCACGCCTTCAAGACCGAAGGCAAGGTGCTCACGGCGCCCGGCTGGCTCGCGGTTTACGGCAAGAACACCGTCGACGAGGACTCGCCCGATTCGAAGGCCCTGCCCGCGCTTTCCCCCCAGGACAAGGCCAAGGCCAGGACCCTCGACGCCACCTTGCACGAGGAAAGCACCCGTCCGCCACCGCGCTACACGGAAGCCACGCTGCTCTCCGCCATGGAAGGCGCCGGCAAGCTGGTGGACGACGAGGAACTCGCCGAGGCGATGAAGGAACGCGGCCTGGGCACGCCGGCCACGCGCGCCGACACCATCGAGGGCCTGGTGAACCAGAAGTATCTCGACCGCAACCAGCGCGAACTCGTCCCCTCGACCAAGGCCGAGCAGCTCTTCCAGTTCCTCGGCGCCGTCAAGGTCGACAACCTCACCAGCCCCGCCATGACCGGCGAGTGGGAGTTCCACCTCCGCGAGATGGAGCACAACAAGTATTCCCGCGAGAAGTTCATGGCCGAGATCGTCAAGGAGACGAAGGGCATCGTGGAGCGCGTGAAAGGCTTCGAGGAGGACGACTCCGTCGCCCGCGTAACCGACATCATTTCGCCGACCGACAACAAGCCGCTGAAGGAAACCCTCCGCGGCTACAAGTCGCAGGACGGCGCGCTGATGGTCTACAAGATCGTCGGCGGCCGCCGGCTGGAGGAATCCGAGGTCCGGACCCTGGTCGAGCAGCGCGCGGTCGGTCCGCTCGACGGCTTCATTTCCAACAAGACCCGCAACCGCTTCTCCGCCGTGCTCAAGCTGGAGGTGGTCGAGGAGACGAAGAAGGACAAGGCAACCAAGAAGGACGTCACCACCAGGAAATGGAAGACCGCCTTCGACTTCGGGGACAAGGTGGACATCGCCACGCTCACGCCCTTCTGGACCGACCCGAAGACCGGCGCCGAGATCTGCGAGAGCGGCAGCAGCTTCATCGTCCGCGAGAAAAAGCCCGACGGCACCTGGGAGCAGACCTTCCGCGTCGGCCGCATCATGTGCCAGAAGCAGATCCCGCCCGAGCAGGCCATCAAGCTCGTCGGCGAGGGCAAGACGGACCTGATCGAGAATTTCATCTCGAAGAAAGGCCGGCCCTTCAGCGCCTTCCTCAAGCGCGACGGCGGCAAGTTCTCCTGGGAGTTTCCGCCGCGCGCGCCGAAGCTCGACAAGGACGGCAACCCGGTCGTCCGCAAGGCGCGGGCCAAGGCCGACCTCTCCAAGGCCACCGTGCTCGGCGAAAGCAAATCGCCCGCGGGCCAGCTGGTGGAGCTCGGCGACGCCTACTATGTCCGCAAGCCCGACCAGGACAACCGCCAGGTCTTCAAGCTCTCCAAGAAGCTGTGCGAAATCGACATCCCGGTCGAGCAGGTGCGCAAGCTGCTGGAAGACGGCCGCTCCGACCTCATCGAAAATTTTGTCTCCAAGCGCGGCAACAAGTTCAGCGCCTACCTCGTGCTCTCGCAGAAGCAGGACAAGGCGGAGTTCGAATTCCCGCCGCGGTGATTCCCTGGAGGCGGGACTATCAGTCCCGCGAATCTGGAGCAGCGAAACTGATATCCCGCGGGACTGATAGTCCCGCCCCTCCAGAAGATGCCCCCTATGACACCCCTGCCCAACAATAGGCTTGTGGCAGCTTTCCTGCCGGCGCTAAGTGTTCCCTCCCTCCATCTCCCATGATCGTCACCACTGCGCAGCTCTTCAAACACGCCTACGGGAAATACGCCGTCGGGGCCTACAACATCAACAATGCCGAGCAGGCCATGGGCTTGTTCAAGGGCGCCATCGCGTCGAAGGCTCCCTTCATCATCCAGATTTCCAAGGGCGCGCGCAAATACACCGACAAACGCATGCTCGAGGCCATCATCCGCGCGGCCAGCGAGATCTTCCCCGAGGCCATCTTTGCGGTGCACCTCGACCACGGCGATGAGGAGACCTGCTACGATTGCATCAATTCCGGCTTCTTCAGCTCCGTGATGATCGATGCCTCCCACGACCCGTTCGCCAGGAACGTCGAGATCACCAAGCGGGTCGTCGACAAGGCGCACGCCAAGGGCATCTCCGTCGAAGCCGAGCTCGGCATGCTCGGCGGCGTCGAGGAGGACATCAAGGTCGATGAAGGGCATGCGATGCTCACCAATCCGGACGAGGCCAAGGACTTCGTCACCCAGACCGGTTGCGACTCTCTCGCCTGCGCCATCGGCACCTCGCACGGCGCCTTCAAGTTCAAGGGCAAGCAGTCGCTCCACTTCGACGTGCTCACCAAGATCAAGGCCCTCCTGCCCGGCTTCCCGCTGGTCATGCACGGCTCGTCCTCCGTCCCGCAGGACGAGGTCGCCCGCATCAACGCCGCCGGCGGTCAGATCGCCGGCTCGATGGGCGTCGACGTGAACGAATACCTTCCCGCCGCCAAGCTCGGCGTCACCAAAATCAACATCGACACCGACGGCCGCCTCGTCTGGACCCGCGTCCACCGCGAGTTCTTCCGCGACAATCCCAAGGAATTCGACTTCCGCCCGCCGGGCAAGATCTTCATCGAGGAATACGCGAAGTTCATCGCCAGCCGCAACGTCCTGCTCGGTTCCGCCAACCAGCTGGATGCCCTGCGCCAGAGCCTGGGCAAGTAGGCCGCCGGCTCCGCCCGGTCTCCGGGCTTGGCAAGCATCCCCCCGTGTGATTGCTTTCCGCCCATGAAACGCAACCGGCATTGGGTCGGATTGATTTGCACGCTCGGGCTGCTGTGGGCCGGACCCATCCGCGCCGAGATTATTGTCGACAACCCCGGGCGGTTTACCGTGGACCTTCCGTCCCCGGTCAAACGCTCCGACTCGACCACCGAGTCCAAGCTCGGGAAAACCGTCCTGCACATGCTGACGCATGAGTCGGCGGATGGCGCCCAGGCCTGCATCCTGAGTTACAACGATTACGACCCCGCCCAGAAGCTGGATCTGGCGAAAAGTTATGAGGGCATCATCCAGAACGTGGTGAGCAGCATGAACGGCGTCATCCGCTCCAAGGTGGAACACAAGCTGGGCGATGTATCGGGCTGGGAATACATCCTGGACAACTCGAAGGACAAACTCAGCGCCCGGGTGCGCTGCTACCTGGTCGACCACCGGCTTTACCAGATCATGTATCTATCCTCGTCGGGCACCGAGAGCAGCCCGGAAGCCCTCCACTTCCTCGATTCGTTCCACCTCCTGCGCTAGCGTGGTTCTGCTCTTCCGTTCCGGGCCGCATATTTCCCGCACGGTCGTCCCACTCTTGCGCGCCCGGGCCGGTTGCCCAACGTGAATCTGTCCCGCATGCCCTGCTTAAACCGATTTGTCCCGCTGTATCTGGCCGGTGCCTTCCTGCTGACCATCTTGGACAGTCTTGCGGCCGACGAGATCCTCGCCCCAGGCACGCGGCTCGGCGACCTGCCAGTCGGCAACACGACCTACCATCAGGTCGTCATCCGTTCAGTCAACGCCCGCACGCTCGTCATCACCCACACCGGCGGCATGGTGTCCATCGGGCTGCGCGATCTCGCGCCCGAGTGGCAGGCGCGGTTTCACTACAATCCCTCCGCCGCGGCGCCGGAGGAGACCGCGGCACCCTCCAAGCCGGCGGTCGTGGCCCATGCCACGGCGAAAAAGTCTTCTTCCCGTTTCGAATGGCTCCTGCAGCAATTCGGGCATCCGACGGAACCGCAGACCGAGGTCGATTTGCGGCCAAAATTCCTGCAGCTCGACCTGGGGGTGAAAGACCAGGGTCATCGCCCGAGCTGCGCGATTTTCGCCGTGGTCAGCGCGCTGGAGTTCCAAAACGCCGAGCTTACCGGCCGCGTGGACCGGTTCTCGGAGGAATACCTTATCTGGGCCGCGCGGCAGACCGTGCAGCACATCCCGCCGCCCAGCGGCACGACCGGAGGCGAGGCGGCCGAGGACGCCGATGAAGGTTTCGCCCTGAGCGAAGTCGTCGAGGCGCTGCGCGCCTACGGCATACCCCTGCAAACCACCATGCCGAACAAGTTCGGCTCGAAGATCAACGCCATCGAGAACCCGCCGCCCGCCGTGATCGAGGAAGCGAAACGTCACCAGCGCGTCTTCGTGCACCGCCTGCCAGGCCGCGATTCCGCGACACTCATCAACAACCTCGTCCAGGCCTTGAACGCCGGCGTGCCGATCCCGGTCGGCATGGCCTGGCCCAATTACCGGTCCATCCGCACCGGTTACCTGAGCGGCCAGAAGCCCCAGTCGGGCGGCGGCCATGCCGTCACCATCGTCGGCTACAAATGCCCGACGGGACGGATCGAGGACGCGGTGTTTCTCTTCAAGAATTCCTGGGGGCCGCAGTGGGGCCAGGGCGGTTACGGCACGGTGACCTACGGCTATCTGCGAAATTACCTGAACGACGCCATCCTGCTGGAAGTGCAATCCGGATGAGCCTGCACCTCGTCTTCCTGCACGGCCCGGTGGCCGCCGGCAAATATACGGTGGCCGGGGAGCTCGCTGCGCTCACCGGCTTCGAGCTCTACCACAACCACCTGGTGGTGGACGAGGTGCTCCGGCAGCACCCGTTCGGCACACCGGAATTCGTGGCGCGGCGCGACCGGCTCTGGCGGGACTTCTTCGCGCAGTTCCCCCGGCCGGACCGGGCGCGCCTCATCTTCACCTTCAATCCCGAGAACACCGTCCCGCAGGCGTTCATCGACTGGCTGTTCACCGAACTGCCGTGCCGCGGGGTGCAGCTGCTGTCCATCGGCCTGACGGCGAGTGAAACCGCCATTGAGGAGCGGATCGGCTCGAAGCAACGCCGGCGGTTCAAGAAGCTCACCGACGTCGCCCTCTACCGGCGGCTGCGCGACCGCGGCACCTTTGCCTCGCCGCTCATCCCGCGCACCGACCTGCTCATCGACACCGGAACCGCCCCTCCCGGTGCAGCCGCCCGGCAGATCGCCGCACATTTCCAACTCACCGGGCCGTGATTCGCCCTTCCGTGATTTCGCGATTTCTGTCTCAGTCTCGGCATGCTGCCTGATTTTGAGCCGCGCCTGCATGCCTTCGCCGAGGTCATTGTGCGGGTGGGCCTAAACCTCCAGCGCGGCCAGCGCCTGCTCATTGCCGAGCCCTACGAACTGCAGGGCGTGGCGCGCAGCACGGAGGTGATTGTCGAAACCGTGATCAAGACGGCCGCCGCCGATGCCGAGGTGATCTGGGGCGATGGCCCGCGGCTGCGCGAATTTGCCGAGAAGGCCGACTGGCGCGGCTTCGCGCAGCTGGCCGGCAACAATGCGCGGCGCCTGGCGGACGGTGTGCGGCGGGGCGACGCCCTGCTCTTCCTCCAAAGCAGCCAACCGCGGCTGCTCGACGGCCTGCCGGCCGGGCGCGTCGCCGAGTTGCGCCGCATCGGCTGGGAACACTTCGGGCCGGTCGCCCAGCAGCTGGTGCAGGGTGCGACCAACTGGACTGTCGCCCCTGCCCCAAGCCCGGCCTGGGCCCAGGCGGTTTATGCGGACTTGCCGTCGGAGCAGCGGCTCGCGGCGCTCTGGCAGGAGGTCTTCACCGCAACCCGGGTGAACGAACCGGCTCCGTTCGCCGCCTGGCAGGTTCATTTGCGCCTGCTCCGCCAGCGCCGCGACGCGCTGAACGCACGGCAATTGACGTCATTGCGCTACAAGGGCGAAGGCACCGACCTCACGGTCACGCTGCCCCCCGGACACATCTGGCGAACCGCCCAGCTCACCACCCAATCCGGCACATCATTCGTCGCGAACCTGCCCACCGAAGAGGTCTTCACGGCCCCGCACCGGGACTCCGCCGAAGGCACGGTGCGCATTTCGCGCCCGATCAGTTACGGTGGAGCCGTGATCAGCGGCATCGAACTTGAGTTCAAACGCGGCCGGGTCACGGCCGCGCAGGCCCGCACCGGGGCGGACCTGTTGAAGCAGCTGCTTGATACTGACGAAGGCGCCCGCCGGCTGGGCGAAGTCGCCATTGTCGCCGAGGATACCTCGCTCGCCCGGGCGGGCCGGCTTTTCTACCACCCGCTGTTGGACGAAAACGCCCAGAGCCACGTCGCGCTCGGCGACGGTTATGGATTCTGCCTGCGCCGGCCCGATCCCACCGTGCTCAACCGCAGCCTCATCCATGTGGACCTGCCGTTCGACGCCAGCCTCATCCTGCCCGGGACGGAACCGTCCTGACCATTCACCTGTCTGTCCGCCCCCGTGCCCAACACGCAGCCGCCCCAGCCCGATCCCGATCCCGAGTTGCTGCGGCGCGCGCAAACGGGCGACGAGCCGGCCTTCGGCGTCATCATGCGCAGCCACTATGAACGGACCTTTCGCCTCGTCTACGCCATCGTCCGCCACGATGCGGACGCGCGGGACGTCTGTCAGGAAATCTGGCTTACCGTCTGGCGCGAACTGCCGAAATTCCGCGGCGAAGCCCGCTTCAGCACCTGGCTGCATCCCATCGCCACCCGGCGGGCACTCGACCATCTGCGCAAGCGGCGCCGCTGGTTTGACCGTTTCCTGCCGTTCGATCTCGGCGACGAAACTGCGGAGGCCGCCCCCGAGCCCGCGACAACCGATGACGCCGGCAAACAGGCGGAAAGCCGCGAGCGCCAGGCCGTGCTCCAAGCCGCCATCGAGGCCCTGCCGCCGAAGCTGCGCGCCGTGCTTGCCTTGCGCGAGGTCGAGGGCCTTTCTTACGAGGAGATCGCCCAAGCCACCTCCATCCCGACCGGCACGGTCATGTCCCGACTTTATCACGCGCGCCGCTTGCTGGCGCAAAAACCAGGAGCCAAACCATGAAGACCATCCGCCTCATTCTCATGCTCGCCAGTCTTGCCGGACTGTTCTCCGTCGCTCGCTCGGCCGAATCGGTCGCCGTGCGCGGCATCCTCATTTCCGCGTCCAATGAAAGCGGCGAATCCGATCGCCGCCTCGCCGCCTATGAGCCAAACCTCCGGCGCATCCTGCGTTTTGAAAGTTTCCGGTTTCTCGGCGAGGATTCCGTCTCCTTGGCTGTGCCGGCAAAGGGCGCCCTGTCTTTGGGCGAAGGCCAGCAGGTGGAACTCGCGACTGCGAGTTCTGATGGGAAAACCGTGTTGCTCAAGGTGCGTTGGGGTTCAGTCCGGCACGAGTATGTGCTGCAGCGCGGCGGCATCACCGTGCTCGGCGGCTCCTCCACCGGCAAAAAGGGAGAAGTTTACGCCGTGATATTAGTCGGCAAATAAAGCTGACGACCAATAACTTACGATTTCTCTCACAACGATTGAATAAACGCCCGGTGAGTTTCGTCCCAAGGAATGAACCCAACCTTGGAGGACTTATGAAAACCAAAATCACCGCTCTCGCTCTCATCGCCGTTACCGCTCTCTCCCTCGCGCCCAAGCCGGCCCAAGCCAGTGACAAGGGTCTCGCCGTTTTCGGCGGGCTCATCGGTGGACTCATCATCGGCGCCGCCCTCAACGAAAACAACCACTACGACGGCTATCCGGCCCGCTCCACGACCGTGATCGTCAACGACCGCGACGATCGTTGCGCCGATGGCTATTGGAAGGAAGTCAGCGTGAAAGTCTGGGTACCCGGCTGCTGGATCATCGAACGCAGCTACTCTGGCTGCGAGTTCCGCCGCTATGTTGACGGCCACTACGCCTACCGCACCGACCGAGTCTGGGTCGCCTACGAACGCGATGTCCGCTACGAACGCCACGACCGCTATGATCGTGATGACCGCCGCGACCGTTATGACCGCGACGACCGGCGCATGGGCTACGGCCGGGGCCGCTGAACTTTGCCGGGACCTGTGTCATGAACTGCCGCGACATCGAATCCCTGATTCTCGCCGAACGGGACGGCGTGCTGCCCCCGGCGCAGCACGCCACCCTCTCGGTGCATGTCGCCGCCTGTCCTGCTTGCCAGCAATTGCGCGCCAACCTTGGGGAAGCCGCGGCTTTTCTGAAAACTGACGCCGCCAATGTCGCCGTGCCCGATGTCGACACAGAATGGCGTACCCTGCGGGCCCAGCTGTCCGGTGCAGCCGCCAAACCCACCCGGAAACGGCCGTTGGCCCCGATCATCTGGTTCAGCGCACCGTTCGCCGCCGCGGCCGCCCTGGCCATTGCCTTCTTTGTGAATCGGCCGGCTGCGCCGCAGTCCGGGCCCGCCCAAGTCGCTGAACATGCCGACGCCTCCGGCGCCACCGCTTCCACCATCGCCTACGTCGACAAGGACAGCGGTTGGCTGGTCGTGTGGTCGACGGATGCTGCTACGAAGGGCAGCGGCTGATCAGCCAGCCGCACTTACGGTAGCCACGGGAATTGCCCGGCCTTCGGCTTCCGTTTTTCCTGCTGGGCCGTCATGAACTCCTTCGCCTCCTCGGTCATGTAGTAAAGCATGGTGGCGTTGCCCGCGAGTTCCTGGATGCCGCTCTGGCCGTCGAGTTCGGCGTTGAACGCGGCCTTGAGACACCGGATGGCCAGCGGGCTGCGCTGCAGGATTTCCTGCGCCCACGCCACACCCTCGGCCTCGAGGTCCTGCACTGGCACAACCTTGTTCACGAGACCCATCTCGAGCGCCTCGGTCGCGTTGTATTGGCGGCAGAGGAACCAGATTTCCCGGGCTTTCTTCTGGCCGACCATGCGCGCCAGGTAACTGGAACCAAAGCCGCCGTCGAAGCTGCCCATCTTGGGACCGACCTGGCCGAAAATGGCGTTCTCGGCCGCGATGGTGAGGTCGCACATGACATGCAACACGTGGCCGCCGCCGATCGCGTAGCCGGCGACAAGCGCAATCACGACCTTGGGCATCGAGCGGATGAGCTTCTGCACCTCGAGCACATTGAGGCGTGGCACGCCTTTGCCGTCGATGTAACCGCCGTGGCCGCGCACGGATTGGTCGCCGCCGGCGCAAAACGCATACTTGCCGTCCTTGGCCGGACCGGCGCCGGTCAGGAAAACCACGCCGATCGTCTGGTCCTCGCGAGCGTCGAGCAGCGCCTCGTGCATCTCGGCCACGGTTTGCGGGCGGAAGGCGTTGCGTTTGTCGGGCCGGTTGATCGTGATCCGGGCCATGCCGGCTGCCTTGTGGTAAAGAATATCGTCGTATTTCTTGGCGGTTTTCCACGCGATGGACATGCCGACAGGCTGCGCCAAAAGCCTTGGGCGGCAACCGTTTTTGCGGGCCGCGTCCTTTTTACCAAAAGAGGTCAAGCAATATGCCTGCCCCGCCTGAAACTGCTGGCTCAGCCGGCCCCCCGGCCCAACATTCTCCCACTTTATGCAAGTCACGGGCACAGCAGGAAAAGCCACCGCGACCGCCGGCCTGACGCTCGGCGCCCTCGGCGTCGTTTTCGGCGACATCGGCACCAGCCCCCTTTACGCATTGCGCGAATGCCTGAATTATTTGCCCTCGGTCGAGCGTTCGGCCGGCGTGCTGGGCGCGTTGTCCTTGGTTTTCTGGGCCATGCTCCTGGTCGTGGTGGGGAAATACCTGGTCTTTGTCACCCGGGCCGACAATCGCGGCGAAGGCGGAATCTTTGCCCTGCTGGCCTTGAGCCACGGCGACCGGACCCGGACCGCCCAAGGCATCGGCACGATGACGCTGCTCATCCTGTTTGGCGCCGCCCTGCTCTATGGTGACGGCATCATCACACCGGCCATCTCGGTGCTGGGCGCCGTGGAAGGCCTGAACACCTTCGACCCCAGCTTCGCCCACAAGGTGCCTTTCATCTCGGCGGTGGTCTTGGCCGGGCTTTTCGCGTTCCAGTTCAAGGGCACCAAGGCCATCGGCGGCATCTTCGGGCCCACGATGCTCGTCTGGTTTCTCGTCATCGGCGGATTGGGTGCATGGCACATCAAGGATGCGCCTCAAGTCGTCGAAGCCCTCAATCCTCTGTTCGGTCTGCGCTTGCTGGCCGATCACCCGGGCCAGGCAACGGCACTGCTCGGCTCGGTCGTGCTCGCCATCACCGGCGCCGAGGCGCTCTACGCCGACATGGGCCACTTCGGCCGGAAGCACATTGCCCGGGCCTGGTATTTCTGTGCGTGGCCCGCGCTCATCCTGAACTACTTTGGCCAGGGCGCCCGGGTGCTCGCCCATCCGGGTGACACCACCTCGCACACTTTCTTTGCGCTCGTGCCCGAAGGGGCGCCCCGGCTGGCGTTGACCCTGCTCTCGATCGTGGCCGCCATCATCGCCAGCCAGGCGATGATCACCGGCACCTATTCGCTCACCCGCCAGGCGATCCAACTCGGCTATTTCCCGCGCCTGAAGATCACCTACACCAACCCCGACCAGTCCGGCCAGATTTACCTGCCCCTGGTCAACGGCCTGCTGGCCTTCGGTTCGATCTATGTCGTGCTGACCTTCGGCTCCAGCGACCGGCTCGCCGCCGCCTACGGTATCGCCGTCACCGGCACCATGGTGGTCACGACCCTCGCGTTCTACACGGTGCTGCGCAAGCACTGGCGCTGGCCGGCGTGGACCGCCGCGCTGCTCTGCGGGTCGTTCCTGCTCGTGGACGTGCCCCTCTTCGCCTCGAACATCCACAAGTTCACCGACGGCGGCTGGTTCCCCATCTTCGTCGCCCTCGGCATCATCGCGATCATGCACACGTGGAAGAGAGGCAAGGACGAGATCTTCCGTCGCATTTACGCCAACGAGATCACGGAGGACGAGCTCTCCAGCGTGGCCAGTTCGGACCGCATCGCCCGCGTGCGCGGCACCGCGGTGTTCATGGCGGGCAACCCGACCGGCACGCCTCTGGTGTTGCTCCACCACGTCAAGGCCAACAAGGTGCTGCACGAGACCGTCGTCCTGCTCAGCGTCGTGACCGACGAGGTGCCGGCTGTGCCCGCGGACGAGCGGCTGGAGGTGCGTGAGATCGGCTCCGGCAACGGGGTCTGGCGCGCCATCGCCCGCTACGGCTACATGGAATCGCCGGACGTCGAACACCTCATGGAACAGGTGCGCGCGGCCGGCGTGCCAGTGAAGCTCAACGAGGCCACCTACTATTTCAACCGCGAGATGATCATCACCGACGGCGATACGAAGATGTGGCAGTGGCAGAAACGCCTCTATGCGCTGCTCAGCCGCAACGCCCGCCCCGTGCGCGACTACTACCGCCTGCCGCCAATGCAGATCATCGAGGTCGGCCTGCCCATCCAGCTCTAGCAGCTTGCCCATCGCGCCGCGGCCTGCCTTGCTGTGTCCCATTGCCATGGATGTCCGCTCGCATCGCTTCATCAGCCATTTCCCGGCCGCGCAGGGAGCCCTGCTCGCCAAGGAAGTGCGCCACGTCCGTTTTCCGCACCAGGCCGTCATCTTCCAGGAGGACAGTCCCTCCAACTGTATTTATCTCGTGCTCAGCGGCCGCGTCGCGCTGACCAAGCTCGCTCCCGGCGGCGCCAGCCAGGTCATCGCTTACAAGGGCCCGGATGACTACTTCGGCGAGCTCGGCGTCCTGGATGGCTCCGCCCGCAGCACCGCCGCCGTCGCCGATGGCCCCGTCCAGCTCGGACGGATCGCGCAGAAGCCATTCCTGCGCCTGCTTTCCCAAACTTCCTGGCACACCGTCCTGCGCCTCTTCAGCCATGTCAGTGAAAACCTGCGCGCGACCAACGAACGCTATGTCACCGAGGTGGTGCGCAAGGAAAAGATCACCCTGATTGGCGAGATGGCCAACAGCATGGTCCATGATTTCCGCGGGCCGTTCTCCACCATCAAGCTCGCCACCGAGCTGCTGGCCAAGCGCGATCGCAAGCCGGAGACCCAGGAACTCTGCGCCATGATCCTCCGCCAGGTCGCCCGCCTGGGCGGCATGGTCGAGGAGGTGCTCGACTTCGCCCGCGGCGAGACCCGCCTGCGCCTCCGCGTCACGCGACTCGCGGACGTTTTCTCCCACCTGCAGGAAATCAATGTCGCCCCGCTCGGCCGGGCCGGGTTGAAGCTCCAGGTCAAGCCCACCGCGCTCGAGCTGCCGCTCGACGCCGACCGGGTCCTGCGCGTCCTCCAGAACCTCGTCAACAATGCCCGCGAGGCGATTGGCCCGCGCCCGGGCGGCCGCATCACCGTGGCCGCGCGCAGACTCAGGCACCAGTGCCACATCACCGTCACCGACAACGGGCCGGGCGTGCCGCGGGAGATCCGCTCCACCCTTTTCGAGCCCTTTGTCAGTCATGGCAAGACCGGCGGGACCGGCCTTGGCCTCGCGATCGCCAAGGCGGTCATCGAGGCCCACCACGGCGCGATCGATTTCACCAGCACAAGGGCCGGCACGACCTTCAACATCCACCTGCCCCTGCCCTAGCCGGCCAGCTGCGCGAAGATCCGCCGCCGCGTGGCCGCATCACGCTTCCGATCAGTCCGGACCTCGAGCACGCGCACCCCGCGGGCCGGCCGCCTCGCCAGCAGTTGCGCGAAATGCTTCCAGTCCCGCACGGCGCTGTGGCTGCAGCCATAGGCCGCGCAAAGCTTCCGGAAATCAGCCTGCTGGGGCGTGGCGAAGAACTCCTCGAACGGCGGGTTGAACTGGGCGACGGGCAGGTGCCCGAAAATTCCGCCCCCGTCGTTGTTGATGAGCACGACCGTCAGGCTGCCCTTGAACTTGGGCCCGGTGAGAAACCCGTTCGTGTCATGCAGCAGCGCCAGGTCGCCGGTCAGCAGCACCGCCGGCCTGTTGCCGTGCGCGAGCCCGAGCGCGGTGGAGAGCGTGCCGTCGATGCCGTTGGCCCCGCGGTTGCAATGCACGGTCAAACCGCGGTTGTTGGCCGGGCAGAAATACTCGAGATCGCGCACCGGCATGCTGTTCGCCACGAACAGCGGCGTGCCCTTGGGCAGCAGGCCGGGGAGCAACCCACTCGCCCGCCCTTCGAAGAGTCCCTCCGTCGCGGCCAGCTCGCGGGCCAAACCGCGGGCCAGACGCCGGTCGGTTTTCAGCCAGGCGTCCAGCCAGCCGCGCGGCTTGCGCCCGGGCCGGATGGCGGCCGCCAGTGACTCGACCGAGGCCCGGACCAGCGTTGTGCGGCTGTGGAGCGCATCGGGATTCTGGCCGTCCCTCCGCACAAGGGTGACTTCCGCGTCGCCCGCCTGCAGCCATTGCCGCAGCGCCTTGCTGGTCGGCCAGTCGTGCAGGCAAAGCACACGGTCCGGGCGCAGTTGCCCCGCCAGCGCTTCCGAGCGCGCGATGCAATCGTAGGTCGTCACCAAACCCGGCACGAGGCGCGCGTGGTGCCGGAGCGGCGACAGGGCGTCGGCCAGCACTGGCCAGCCGAGCTTGCGCGCCAGTTTCCCGACCGTGCGGGCATACGCGGCCGGATTGCCCGTGCGCACTTGCCCGGCGACGATGACACCGCGGCCGCCCAAACGGATCGACTCAGTCAGGCGCGATTCCTGCTTCCGCCGGGGCTTGAGTGCGACGAAGAATTTCTGCTCATCGAGTTCGTCGCGCAGTCCGCCGGTCTGGCCGTCCTCGATCGGCGGCAACGGGTCGCGAAACGGGGCATTCAAGTGCACCGGACCGGAAGACGGCCACTGGGTCCGCTCCCAGGCGTGCGCCGTGGTCTGCCGCAGATAGCGCAGCATGGGTAGGGACGCCTGCGGCACGGCGAATTCGTGGTAGAAGTTCACGTGGCTGCCGTAGAGCTTCTGCTGGTCGATCGTCTGACCCGAGCGGCACTCGCGCATCTCGGGCGGACGGTCGGCGGTGAGGACGAGCAGCGGCACGCCGCTCTCCTGCGCCTCGATGACCGCCGGAAAATAATTGGCCCCCGCCGTGCCGCTGGTGCACAGCAGCGCCACCGGACGCTGATGCTGCCGGGCGAGTCCCAGCGCGAAGAACGCCGCGGAACGCTCATCGAGCACCGGGATCGCCTCGATGCCCGGATGCCGGGCAAACGCCATGGTCAGCGGCGTCGAGCGCGAGCCGGGCGAGATCACCACCTCGCGCAAGCCCAGCCGGTGCAGCGTCTCGACCAGCACGCTGCCCCAGAGGCTGTTCGGGTTGCGGTAATCGAGAGCGTGCATGACCAAGACAGGGAAACCACTAATGGACACTAATGAACACTAATTTCTGGAAGGAATCCCATCCGAGCACCCTCTTCTCATTCTCCACTTCGCGTCCATTCATGTTCATTCGTGGTTTTTGAATCGGTCAGCTGTTGGTCAGGGCTTCGATGAGAGCTTTGAACTTCAACTCGGTTTCGGCAAATTCCTTCTCCGGGGACGATCCGGCCACAATGCCGGCCCCGGCGTAGACCGTCGCCGACCGGCCGTCCACCAGCGCCGACCTGATGCCGACAAAGAACTCGCCGCCGCCGCGGTGGTCCACCCAACCCTGCGGTCCGGCGTAAAGCCCGCGCGCAAACGGCTCGAGCCGTGCAATGGCCGCAACCGCCGGTTCCCGCGGCGTGCCGCCCACGGCCGGGGTCGGATGCAACCGGGCCACCAGATCGAGGATGTGCACACCCGCCGGCAGCGTGGCGCTGATCGGCAGGTGCAGGTGCTGCACGTTGGCGAGACCGAGCACGCGCGGCTGGCCGGCATGCTCCAGCTTCAGGTCCAAGTCGGCCACGCGCCGCGCGATCGACTCGAGGACCAGCCGGTGCTCCCGCTGGTCCTTTTCACTCAGCAGCAGCGCCCGGGCAAAGGCGGCGTCCTCGCTGGCCGAGTCGCCGCGCGGGGCCGAGCCCGCGAGCGCCTCGGTGTGCATCCGCCCTCCGGCCACGCGCACCAGCCGCTCGGGACTGGCGCCGATGAAGCTCTGGCCGCGGCCGTTCGCGATCGAGAAGGCGTAGCAGGCGGGATAGTGCTGCCGCAGGTGGTTGAGCACACCCAGCGGATGAAATTCCTCGGTGGTCGTGAGCCGCCGGGCCCGGGCCAACACGACCTTCTGGTAGGCTCCGCGCGCGATCTCCTGCAGGGCCTGCGCCACCCCTTGCTGATAGCTGCCCTCCCCGCCGATCTCCTCGGCATGCTTGGGCGCGGACGGCCGGTCATTGCGTTGGGCACCACGGTAATCGAAGGCCCGGAACTTGGCATGCGCCTTCCAGACCTTCGCCGCGATCAGGTCGACCGGGGCGTCGGCCGTGATGAGCAGGTTGGCGACAGCCACGGTGCTGTCGCCCATGCGAGCCACCTGCCAGCGGGGCACGAACAGCCGCAGGGCCGGAAAGGAGGCGCCCGCCGGCGACTCGTGGGCGAAGCTGTTGGCAAAGAAGAAATGCGGGCCGGCGAACGGCTCGTCGAGGGGGCCGACGGCGATAGTGTCAGCCAGCACCCGGGCGATGTGGTCGCGCGCAGTCGTGAAGCGGTCCGGTCCCGTCGCCGTGAACTCCAGCACCGCCTCCGCCCCGGCCACCGCAAAACCCTGCGCGGGACGCTCGGCGTAGAAGTGCAGCTCCGACGGCTCGAAGATGGATTCCAGCACCGCCAGCGGGTCGAGGTGGTCGACGGCGAGGCTGATGCTGACGAGTTGCGGCCGGCCGGCCTCCCGGGCGAGCGCGCCACACTGCGTCAGGAACGCCCGCAAAGATTCGGGCGACTGGTTTTCGGTCGGGTTGAGCGGGAGGGTTTTCATCTCAATCGTTCTCGCTCTCCTGATCCTTCTCGTTCTCTCGGAAAAGCGAACGATCAAGATTACGAGAAAGAGAATGATTACGCCGGCTTCGCCGGAGGCTGCGGACGGGGAAACAGCACGAGGGCCGGCGCGACCTTGGCGCCGCTGAGCTTCGTGCCCCAGTTCAGCTCGTCGCGCCACGCGGCCCCGGGCTGGTAGCCGAGCACCGCATTGATCTTCTCGGTGGTAGCGGGCGTGATGTGCTGGATGATCGCCACGGCCAGCCGCAGCGCCTCGGCCATCGTGGCGAGGGAGGTGCGGAGCAGCGCCTGGTCCTTTGGCTCGGCGGACTTGCCGAGCTTCCACGGGGCGCGCTTCTCAATGTAGGCGTTGGTCTCGGTGAGGAAGACCATGGCCCGCTCCAGCGCGGTGTGAAACTGGTAGCCTTCGCAAAGCGGGATGAACTCGTCGCGGGTCTTGGCCCAAAGATCGTGCAGGTGTTTCTCCAGGTCCTCCGCGACCTCGGCCGCGGGCAGGACGCCGCCGGCGAAGCGCGTCGTCATGTTGAGCGTGCGGTTGACCAGGTTGCCAAGGTTGTTCGCGAGCTCGCTGTTGTAGCGGACCATGAACTGCTCAAGAGTGAAGTCGCTGTCCTGGCCGACGTTCATCTCGCGGATGAGGAAGTAGCGGAACGCGTCCACGCCGAACTCGGTGACGAGGTCGAGCGGGTTGAGGGCGTTGCCGGTGCTCTTCGACATCTTGGCGCCGCGCTGCAGCCACCAACCGTGGGCGATGATGCCCTTCGGCTGCGGGATGCCCGCCGCGTGCAGCATGATCGGCCAGTAGACCGCGTGCGGCGGCACGAGGATGTCCTTGCCGATAACGTGGTGCGCCTCGCGCCAGATCTCCGGCCGGTCCACGACCGCGGAGTAGTAGTTGAGGAGCGCGTCGAACCACACGTAGGTGACGTAGCCCTCGTCGAACGGCAGCGGAATGCCCCACTCCAGGCGCTCCTTCGGCCGCGAGATGCAGAGGTCGTTGAGCGGCTCCTTGAGGAACTCGACGACCTGCTTCTGGCGATACGCCGGGAAGATGAAGTTGGGATTGTCGGTGAGAAACTTCACCAACCACTCCTGATACTGCGCGAGCTTGAAGAAGTAGTTCGCCTCCACGATCTCGGTTACTTCGCCGAAAATCTCCGGCCAGGTGCCGTCTTCATTGCGGTCCTTGTTCTGCAGGAACTGCTCCTGACGCGTCGAGTAGAAGCCCTGGTATTCCGCCTTATAGATCTCGCCTTTGTCGAAGAGCTGTTGGAGGACGGCGCGCACAACCTGCTGGTGGCGCGGCTCGGTGGTGCGGATGAAATCGTCGTTCGAGATGTTGAGCTTCGGCAGCAGCGCGCGGAACTCCGCGCTGACCTCGTCGACGAACTGTTGGGGTGCGATGCCGCGCTTCTTTGCGCTCGCCTGCACCTTCTGCCCGTGCTCGTCGACGCCGGTGAGGAAATGCACCTTGTCTCCCATCTGCCGCCGGAAGCGCGCGATGACGTCCGTCAGCACCTTTTCGTAGGCATGGCCCAGGTGCGGCGACCCGTTCACATAGTCGATGGCGGTCGTGATGTAGAAAGACTGCATAAAAGGGTCAAAAACCTACCTACCGGGCGGCGTTTGTCGAAGGTTTTGACGCGCTCGCCTCCGCCGGTCTAATCTGCACCCTGAAAGTCACCGCCATGAACCTCAACACCCGCTCGCTGGGCCTGGCCCTGCTCCTGCTTTTGCTCTTCCTCGGCGCGACGGTGACCCTGCAGTGGTGGCTGCGCCGGGAGACCCGGCAGCTGCAAGGCGTGGCCGTGGAGGAGACGCGCGACCGGCTCGCCCGGGCCGTGGCCGTGAGCGGCCGGTTGCCAAACAAATGGGACGCCGCCTTTCAACGCGAACTGGGCGCCATGCTCGGCGGCACCGTGGAGCTGTTCCGGACCGATACGCCGCCCGCTGCACTGCCCGCTGGTTCGACGCTGTCCTTCACGCAAGAGCTGGCGGGCGCGCCGGGCTGGCAGGTCCGGGTGGCCTTCGCCCCGCCCGCCTTGCTCAAGGTGCAGGTGCTCCAGCAACGGGTGCTGGCCACGATGGTGATGCTCTCCTTGCTGCTGGCCCTCGTGCCGCTCCTGATCGTCATCCTGTCGACCCGCCGGGGTCTCCCCGGCGACACAGGCACGCGCTCCCCTTGGGCCGCCGACCGCGCCCAGGCGGTCGGATTCGAGCATTTTGCCAAAATCTCCAACGAACGCGGCGCCGCCCTCGAACAGGAACACGGGGCCCGGCTGCGCGCCGAGGAAGACCTGCAGGTCAACCGCACGCTGCTCGGCCACTCGGTGGCGGAGCGCGTCCGGCTGGGCCGCGAGCTGCATGACAACATTTGCCAGACCCTTTATGCCGTCTGCCTCACCTTGGAGAGCGTGCAGAAGAAATCCACCCTCGTCCCCGAGCTGCAGCAACGCTTCGACCAATGCATGGTGGAGCTGCGCCGGCTCAACCGCGAGGTGCGGGCCTACCTGGAGGATCTGGAACCGGCGCGGGTTTCGGGCCAGTCTTTTGCCGGCGCGTTGAACGACCTGATCGGATCGTTTGCCGCCGGGCAGGACGTCCGGATCGAACACCGGCTCGACAACGAAGCCGTCGCCCAGATCGCCCCGATGCACATCGCCGAAATCATGAACATCCTGCGCGAAGCCATGAGCAACAGCCTGCGACACGGCCGGGCCCGCCACATCACCCTGCTGGCCGGACGGAGCGACCAGGCGGTGGCGCTGGCCGTGCAGGATGATGGCCAGGGTTTCACGCCAGCGGCGTCAGGCCAGGCCGGGCATGGCCTCGGCAACATGCAGGCACGCGCCGCCGCCCTCGGCGGCAACCTGCGCATCGAATCCGCCGCGGGAAAAGGGACTCGCGTTTTGCTGACCCTGCCCGTTGCGTCGCCCGCATGAACGCCCAGGCCGAACCCAAGCCCATCAAGGTGCTGTTGATTGATGACAGCCCCATTATCCGGCTCGGCCTGCGGAGTGCGCTGGAGGATTGCGCCGACATCGTCATCGCCGGGGAAGCCGGCTCGGCCACCGAAGGCCTGGCCGCCGCCGCCAAGCTCAAACCCGATGTCGTGCTGCTCGACCTGCACCTGCCCGACAAGTCCGGGCTGATCGCCTGCCGGGAATTGCTGAAGATGCGCCCCCAGCCCAAGGTCCTGGTCCTCACGTCCAGCAGCAATGAACGGAACGTGCAGGAGGCGCTGAGCGCGGGGGCCCGGGGCTATCTGCTCAAGGACAATGACGGGGGGGCCCTGGCCCGGGCGCTGCGCCTGGTCGCCAGCGGACAGCCCGTGATCGACCCCTCGATGGCTGGACAGATGCTCAATCTCGTGAAGCACCGCGGGGAAATGACCGCCGCCGGAAGACTCAGCCAGCTTTCCCCCCAGGAGCGCCGCGTCGTGGCCTTTCTGGCGGAAGGGCTGACGAACAAGGAAATCGGCGACCGCCTGGGTCTGACCGAGAAGACGATCAAGAACTACCTCGCGACGGTCTTCACCAAGATGAATATCGCCCGACGCTCGCAGGCCGCTGCGCTCTTCGTCGAGGCGGGCAAGTCGGGCAATCCTTGAGGTTTTGCCGAAATAGAGGCAACCGCCTCTAGTGTAGATAGAGGCTTTTGCGCAAGTCTTAGGGCTGTTACACCTAGGGACAATAGCTGGCATACTGGTGCCGCCATGCTGCTCAATCCATTCACTCTACGCGGGCCCGGACTGCCATCCCCTGCCCGCCCTTCGCCCGGAGCCGAAACCCGGGACCTCAGGCCAGCCGGCGGACGCCGCCAGTGCAATCACGCGATGTCGCTCGTGGAGGTGATGTTCGCCTCCGGCATTCTCTCAATGGTGCTGCTGGGTGTACTGCAAGGCATGCTGCAGAGCCGCCGCCTGACCGAGGGTAGCATCCGACAGGGGACCTGCGCCAGCTTGGTGCAGGGCTACATGGAGCAGATCAAGAGTCTGAAATATGCGACCACGCTGAACGACCTCCCTTCCTCCCCTTCCGTCACACCGGGCGCCGGGACCCTGGCCGACTGGCAGGCCTACGTGGGCACGCCGGGCACCGATGACAACAACCCCACCTTGGATCTCAAGGATTCCAACCAGGCCGCCGTGACTTTCTGCCTGGCTGCAGGTGCCGCGCCCACGAGCCTGCCCGACGTCAGCACCCTGCCCACCAACGCGGCGATGCATACCGAGTCGGTCGACATCGATAACATCAATTCGAACACCGACAATTGCATGCTGAATATGTGGGTTTGGATCAACAACCTGACCGGCACCAACGTGGCCAACTGCAAGTCGATCGTGATCGTCTACCAATACACGGTCAAAGACGGCGGGCGCACCCGCAGTTTTGTCGAGATGACGCGCCAGATCCGCTCCATCGTCCCGACCGACGGCTGATTTTCTCACTCATGAAAACCATCGCCAAACAAAAGGGCATGACCTTGGTCGAGATCCTGGTGGCCGCCTCGATCAGCCTGATCGTGGTGACGGTCGGACTGAGCTTCGTCATCCAGACCCTGAAGGCCTACCAATACGAGACGGGAAAGCTGCTCATCAACCGGGATATCCGGAAATTCACGATCCAGATGATTGATGACGCCACTTACGCCAACAACTTCCAGATTTACGACCAGATCAGCAACCTGAGCCGCACCGGCTACACCGCCGCCGGCTCATCCACCGATCCGACCAATCCGGGTTACCAAGGTTACACCGCCGATCTCGCCGTCACCCTCCCGGCCAATCCGGTGTCCACCGCGACCCCCGGCACCGCCAAGCTGGACAGCGGCATGCCCGGGGACGTGCTCGTGTTGGTTTACTACGTCAACGGCGATAACACGAAAATCTGGCAGCTGATCGTCTATTACCGCGTAAACTCCACGCCCGCCGGCGGCACCACCGGCACCAACAGCACGACCGTCTCCAACCGGACGGTCGCGCTCAAGCGGCTGGTCGTCGCCATCCCGGCGGCCGTGCAATCCGCCGGCATCATGAAGCTGCTGCCCGAGCTTACCGCCGCCACCAACGGGACCAGCATTTTCCCCTATGTGGACGGCCAGGCCAGCGACCTGGTCCCGACCGCGTCGGTCAACCGCGGCAACAAGATGTTCTACAACTTCAACGACACGAGCATCCTGGTGCGCGGGCGCATCTACGAAAACTACACCGCCCAGCGCATCGTCAAGAGCACCTACAACTTCACGGTCACGCCCCGTGGCTGATCCTTTCCTCCCATGAAAACAAACTTCTCCTCCGCCCGGCGCGGCAGCGCGTTCATCACGGTGATGATGTTCTGTACCATCCTGCTGCTGCTCATCGCCAGCGTGCTGAAATACTCCACCTACGAGCGCCGGCTCAACAACCGCGCCAAGCTGCTGATGGAGGCCCGTGGCGCGGGCGAGGGCATCTCGGAATACGGCATCGCCCAGGTGAAGAAAATCCTCGAGTCCAACCGGCAGTTCACGGACAGCGTCTGGTCGGCCAGCGATCAAGCGCTCTTCGTCCCGGGCGGCGCCTATGCCGGGGCGGTCACCATGCCCCCCGACAGCTTCTGGGGCGGCGGGCACATCGTCAACTCCACCGGGAGTTCGACGGAGGTGCCCCTGATGCATATCGGTAAGATTCTCGATACCTCGGCCGGCGGCCTGTATTATGTCGATCCGACCAACCCGGACAACGACAACGATCCCCTCAAGGGCAAGCGCGTCTTCCGCTACGACCTCGACATCCTGTCCCGGGCCACAGCCGTCGACTCCTTCGGCAGCGGCAACGTCACGAAATACATGCAGCAGACGTTCTCCATCCGGGCGTGTCCCCTCTTCGCCAATGCCGTCTACTACAACATGGACCTGGAAGTTCAGCCTGGCCCGAACTTCATCCTCACCGGGTCCACGCATACCAACCAAAGGCTTTTCGCCCGCAGCGCCAGCGCCTCTCCCACGGCCATCACATTTGCCGGGCCCGTTACGGCCGTGAAAGGGTTTTGGACCAACTTCCAAAACACAAACCTCATGCCCTTTTTCCAATCGATCAATGATTCGGGCGCTTTGCAGACGAACGCAACCACCGGGATAGTTCAGATCCTGCAAGCCGGCACCACAACACTGGTGCCGATGCAACTGGCCGCCGCGACGACGGGCTTTTCGCCCAACCTGCCGGCCAACACCTGGGTCGAGTCGACCTGGAATCTGGCCCCGGCCGGCGAGACTTGGCAGCAGCACATCGGCGACGGCGGCATCACCCCGACGGCGACGATCGCCTCGAAGGCCAATTTCGCCAACTGGATCAAGCAAAACATCAAGGGCAACCTCCTGACCGAGGTGAATGGACTCACCGCCGTCAACCTGCAGGGCATCCCCGATTACAGCTACACCTACGGCTCGGTCTACCCCGACCCCGCCACCGGTACCACGGATGCCGCCTACACTTATATCTCCGGCGGAAACGACATCAACAACAGCGCACACGGGCTCATTGAGCCCCCCCGCCTCACCACGGCGCCAAGCTACATCAAGGCCGTCGAGGACATCAAGTATTCCCGCAACGCCGCCCTCTACATCGTGGCCAACACCACCCAGGCCACCGCGGTGGGCCACATGCCCGACGGCACGACCATCAACGTCGGTGCCCGCAGCTACCGGGCGTTCATCAACGACACGACCACCCCCTCCGCCCCGGTCATCACGGAGGTCATCCTCCCCGGCCAGAAGACCTACGGCGACTCCAACACCACGGTCGATGCCACGACGAATCCGACCCACTCGGCCCATTCGCTGGCCATGCCGATCGTCCAGATGCTGAACATCAACTACACCACCGGCGTGGAGTCGGCCAACAGCGCGGCCAATCAACGCCGCATGACCGACATGCGCCGCGTGGAAGGCGGCGACCTCACCTCCCCCGCCACGAATGCCGACACCACCTTCATCCACTCGACGGCCCGGAGCACGACCAACCAGTATGTGCCGAAAAACCTCTACATGATCGACCTCGACATGATGGAGCTGAAAAAGGCCGTCCAGACCATGTCCGTCACCACCGGCACCGCCTTCACCACCACGGCCAGCGATTTCTTTGCAACCGGCCTCCCCACGACGGCCAATGTTGTCACCACCCCGACCCACATCTATGCGGCCACGCCCGCGGGCATCAACGTGACTCTGAACGACACCACGCGCATCATCACCACGGCCTCGGCCATCACCAACGGATGCACCACGGCCATTTGGAACGGCGCGGTATATGTGGAGTCCATCGCGGCGCAGCAGTTTGACACCACGGGATCCACGGTGGCCATCCGCAAAGCCCGGACGCATGAGCTGCACAACTCGGGTGTTCGCCTCGTCAACGGTCGCGGCCATGTGGCGTCCACCACCCTCACGCCGGGCTTCACCCTCGCGACCAACGATGTCGTCTACGTCTTGGGCACGTTCAACGCCGACGGCCTCCCCTCCACCCCGGCGACGGTGGCTGTCACCGTCCCCGCCGTCCCGGGCGATTCCACCGGCCATAACTACGAGCCCGGCGAAGTGCCTGCCTCCATCGCGGCCGACGCCGTAGTTTTGCTGTCCCAACCCGTCTTTACCAGTGCAACCGTCCAGGCCAACGGATGGAATGATGCGCTCAGCGGAAATCGGAAGAGCGCCTCCAATTGGAACACCAACTGGGCCACCACGGCGCCGAGCAGCACCAACAGAACCGACGGGATCAATACATCCACCGCCCTTTACACCGTTCCTTATGATGCCAGCAACGGAACCTTGGCGACGACCAGCCAGCAGAAGCTGGTGCCCAGTTTTTCCGAGTATTCGGTCGCCATTCTCTGCGGGTTGGTTCCCACGGGCAAGAACGGAGTAAACCAGACCAGTGGCGGTCTCCACAATTTTCCCCGATTCCTGGAAACCTGGAGCGGGGTGGAATGCCGCATCCGCGGTTCGATGGTGGCCCTGTTCGAATGCCGTGTGGGCAACGATCCCTGGAACCTTCGCACCTATGATCCGCCGAACCGTGTCTGGGGCTTCAACCTGCTCTTCAACACCGGCGTGATGCCCCCCCTCACGCCCAAGACGATCGCCTTCCGCCGCTCCATGGCCAACGACATCACGAAGACCGTCTACAACACCAAGCTCACTTCCTGGGGCTATACGCCGCTGCCCTGAACCGGGGAATTCTCCTTCAGCCATCGGGCCAGGGCCGCAAAGGCCCGCGCCCGGTGGCTGATTTTGTTTTTCTCGGCCTCGGCGAACTCGGCAAAGGTGCGGTTGAATCCGTCGGGAACAAAGATCGGGTCGTAGCCGAAACCGCCGCCGCCCGCCGGCTCCCGGCGCAGCGTGCCGTCACAGCGTCCTTCAAACCGCTGCTCCCCACCCGCCGGAGTGAGCAGCACGAGGACACACACGAAACGGGCCGCGCGTTTGTCGTCCGGCACCGGTCGCATCACCTCCACCAGCTTGGCCAGGTTGGCCGCACTGTCCCCGGCCGGGCCGGCGTAGTAGGCCGACTCCACGCCCGGCGCACCATCCAGCGCCTCCACCCCAAGCCCGCTGTCGTCGGCCAGCACCCAGGCGCCGGGCGGCAGCGCGGCCTTCAAGGCGGCGGCCTTCTTGCGGGCATTGCCGGCGAAGGTGCCCGTGTCCTCCACCACGGCGGGCATGGTCGCGGCCGCCACAATCTTTACCGGCAGGCCGGAGGCGTCCGCCAGCGCCTGCATCTCGCGCGCCTTGTGCGCGTTGCCCGTAGCCAGGTGGATGAGGTTCACTCGCCGTAAAGCTTCCGGGAGAAGGTGGCCTCGTCGACGAACATCTTCTCCGGGTATTGCACGAAGCCGCGCATCAGGGTGTCGTCGCCATGGACCTCGTGGCGCACGTGCGCGAGCCGGATCGCGTTCTCCAGGGTCTCGGTGCGCAACCCGCGCAGGATGCTCTTGCCCTTGTCGTCGGCGAACAGCACCGGCGCATGGTAGGTGAACAGGTAGTCCAGTTCGCGGGCCTGGAGCAGCTCGCTCAGCAGCTGGGCTCCGCCCTCGAAGAACACCGCGGAGATCCCCTCCCCGGTGCAGCGCTGGCGGAAATCCGCGAAGTTCACCTTCGGCGACTGCGCCGGCAGCACCCAGGTCTTGACGCCCATGCTGCCCAGCTTGCGCACGTAGCCCATGCCCCCGTGGGGCGTCGTCACCACGATGGTGCGCTCGCGGAATTCGTCGGTGTAGACGTTGGGCATCGCCTTGTCCGTCACCGTGCGCAGCAGTCCGTCGAAGACGAAGCGCCACGGGCACCACTCCTTGCCGTCCACACGCGCTGTCAGCCGCGGGTTGTCCGCCCGCACCGTGCCGGCGCCAACCGCGATGGCCGGGAAAAGCCGGCGCCAGCGGTGACCGTCGGCCCGCGCTTGTGCGCCGGTGATCCACTTGGAGTCGCCGGTGCGCGTCGCCACCTTGCCATCGAGCGTCACGCCGGACTTCGCGGCGAACAACGACCGACCCGTGGTGATCCAATGGTTGAAAATCAGGTTCAGGTCGGCGCAGTCGTCGGCCAGCACCCCGGTGACGACCTCGATGCCGGCGGCGCGCAGGATATCAAACCCCTTGCCGGCGTGCGCCGGATTCGGGTCGGTCGCACCGATGACCACGCGGCGGAGCCCGGCCTCCACGATGGCGGTGCAACACGGCGGCGTGCGGCCGTGCGTGGAACAGGGCTCGAGGGTCACATAGAGCGTGGCGCCCGACGCCGGCCTGCGGCCGAGGGCCTGCAGGGCGTTGATCTCGGCGTGCGCCTCGCCGGCCCGGGCGTGGTGGCCCTCGGCCACCACCTCGCCGTTCTCAACAATCAACGCGCCAACCAGCGGGTTCGGGTGCGTGTCACCCCAACCGTGCTTCGCCACCTCGAGTGCGCGCCGCATGAAAGGTTCGTGCGGGTTCATTTCCTATAGCGGCGGTCTATGACCGCCGTCTTGCCGCATCGGCGGTCATAGACCGCCGCTACAGGCGCGCTCATGGGCTTCGGATCCATCAGGTGCGCGCCACCGCGGCGACATACGGGTTGCCGGCCTTCTCCGCGCCGACCGTCGTGCGCGGGCCGTGGCCGGGGAAGACGACGGTGGCATCGGGCAGCGTGTAGATCTGCTCGCGGATGGACTTTTCGAGGAGCTCGAAGTTGCCGCCCGGCAGGTCCCATCGCCCCACCCCGTCCTTGAACAGTGCATCGCCGACGAATGCCGCCTGCGTCCCGGCCTGATAAAAGAGAATGTTGCCGGGGCAGTGTCCGGGCACGTGGCGCACGGCAAACTCGCGGCCCAGGGCCGCCAGACGGTCACCCTGCTCCGCCCACGAGTCGATCTTCACCGGCTCCAGGCCGAGCTTGCGCCCCATCCGTTCCTCCATGATCGCCGGGGTCTCGAACAGCACCTGGTCGTCGGCATGGCCCCGGACCAGGGCACCGGTCTCCCGCACGACCTTGGCCGCATCCTGGGTATGGTCCCAATGGCCATGGGTCAGCCAGAGTTCCTTGAGGGTGCAGCCGTCCTTGGCCAGCAAGGGCCGGACCTTGTCCAGAATGCCGCCGGGTGCGTCCACCAACACCGCCTCGCCCAGCTTGGGCTCGGTCAGCAGGTAACCGATGGTCTGGATCGGGCCGGACGGGAGAACATGGATTTTCACTGCGCCTAGATGCGCGCAGCCGGCCCCGGCCGCAAATGCAAACTGGTTTACGGGCTAGCCTGTGGCGGGACTGGCGGGGCTAGGCTGCTGGCGACAGCCTGCAGCAACTGGGTCGGGGTAACTGGCTTGGCGAGCATTTTCCTGACCCCGAGCGCGGAGAATTCGGCGGCGTTCTGGTTCTGATCCAATCCGCTGGTGGCAATGATGGGGATGGTGGGCGCAAGAACCCGGAGCGCCCGGATCAGGGCCAGCCCGTCCATGCCCGGCATCATGATATCGGTCAGGACCAGGCGCACCGTGCCCTGGTGCTCGAGGAACACCTTGACCGCTTCTTCCCCCGTCGCCGCTAGCAGCACCTGGTAGCCCTGCTTGTCGAGAAAGCTGCGCGTCGCTTCGCGGATGAATTCCTCGTCATCCACCACCAGGATCTGCTCCTTGTGCCCGCGGGCCAGCGGCGGGACGGTGTCGCTGCGCCGGGAGCTGCCCGTCCCCTCCGTGGCAGGCAGGTAGACATGAAAGGCAGAGCCATGACCTGGCTCGCTGTAAACCCTGACATAACCGCCATGTCCCTTGATGATTCCGATCACGGTTGACAAGCCCAGGCCGGTGCCCTTGGCGGCGCCCTTGGTCGTGAAAAAGGGATCGAATATCCGGTTGATGATCTCCGGCGGGATGCCGGTCCCGGTGTCCTTGACCTGCAACAGCACGTAGGGACCCGGCTTGGCCGCCGGATCGATCGCGGCCGTCCCGGCCCCCTCTCCCACCGTGACGTTGCCCGCTTCCACTGTCAGCGTTCCGCCCGCCGGCATGGCGTCACGAGCATTCACGCACAGATTCAGGATGACCTGGTGCAATTGCGTCGCGTCGGCCTCGACCGTCCACAGGCCGGACGGCACGGACTCGACGATGGCGATGTTGCGGGGAAAGGTTTCCCTCATGATCTTGGTCATCTCGTGGATCAGGTGCTTGGGCTGCAGGGTGACCCGTTCGCCGGAAAAGCTCCCGCTGAAAGACAGCAGCTGCCGGATGATGCCGGCCCCGCGCAATGCACTGCTCTCGATGATCGAGAGGAGTTCGATGTCCTTGGGGGAGGCATTGCGGCGCAACTTGAGAATGCCGGCCACCATCAACATCGGGGCCAGGATGTTGTTCAGGTCATGGGCGACGCCGCTGGCCAGAGTGCCGATGGCCTCCATGCGCTGGGCGTGCAGGAACTGCTCCTCCAGTTTCTTCTGCTCGGTGATGTCGCGGGAATTCACCACGATCTGTGCGTTGCCGGCGACCTCGGCCATACGCTGGCCGAAGGACTGGAAGATACGCCAGCTGCCATCATGGTGCCGGATGCGAAACTCCACCGGGATGGGTTTTCGCTCCCCCGCCAGCGCGCGCCGGACGGACTCGCCGACCTTGTCGTGATCGTCGGGATGGATGAATTCGCCCGCCGGCCGGTCCACCATTTCGTCCGCGACGTAACCGAGCAGGCGCTGGGTGGAAGGCCCCTGGAACCGAACGACCCCGGCCTCGTCGATCACGGTGATCATGTCCGAGGCGTTCTCGATCAGCCTGCGGAAGTGCTCCTCGCTCGCCTTGAGCGCCCGCTCGCTCTCGTGCTGTGCAGTCACATCCTGCGCCAGCACCAGCTCGGCCGGCCGGTCCTGAAAGCTGATCGGATGGGAGGTGATATGGACCAAAATGATTTTCCCGGTCTTCTGCCGGTGCCGCCAGACGCCGGACACATCAACCCCCTGCGGCCGCCGCTCCATCGAGCGCAATAACGTGGGCATGTCCCCGGCGGGCCGGATGTCCTTGATCGTCATGGCGAGGAATTCCTCGCGGGTGTAGCCGTAGTGCAGCACGGCCGCGTCATTCACCGCCAGGAAGCGGAGGGTGTCCAGTTCGTAGACCCACATCGCCATCGGGTTGCTGGCGAACAGCACCCGGAAATCGGCCTCGCGTTGCTGGAGCGCGGCCTCCGCCAGCTGGCGCGCGGTGATGTCCCGGATCATCCCCAGCAGGTTGCCATCGGGCATCTTGGTGGCCATGACTTCCGCGGAGAAGGTCGACCCATCCTTGCGCCGGAACTGCCACTCGCGATGGTAGTCTGAGGTGGCCTTGATCCCTGCCAACGCCGGCGCGATATGGGGGACTTCCGCCGCCACCACGATGTCGGAGGCGTGCAGCCCGATGAATTCTTTGCGACTGTAACCGAACATGCGGCAGGCGCTCGCATTGGCATCGAGGTAACGGCTCTCGGCATCGGCGATGACGATGCCGTCGGGCGCATACTCGAACAAGGTGCGATAGCGCGCTTCGCTCGCCTGCACTGATTCCTCCGCCCGCTTCCGCTCCGTGATGTCGGTGATGACCACGACCACCAGCGACACCTCCCCGCCCCCCTTGGTCGGCTCATACCTGACCGCATAGTGGTGGAGGCCATCCGGGGTCGGCCGGCTCAGCTCGTAGGCGACGCGTTCCCCCGCAAAGGCCCGGTCAAGGCGGGGCCGGATCTGCTGCTCATAAAGCGGGGCGAGCACATCCGCCACGCGCTGCCCGACGATGTCCGGCGAAGGCAGGGCGAGAATCTCGGCGTAAGCGGCGTTGGCAAAGGTATAGCGTCGTTCGCGGTTGACCATCACCAGCCCGACCCGGGCATTGGCGGTCACGATCCGCAGCCGCTCCTCACTGTTCCGGAGCGCCTCTTCGTTTTGCCGGCGCTCCCGCCGTAGCCGGGCCTGGTCGATGGCCTGCGCCACCGCCGGGCCGAGCCGGCCCAACCGGTCCTTGAGCAGGTAATCGGTCGCGCCCAGTCGCATCGCCTCCACGGCCGTTTCCTCTCCGATGGTGCCGGACACGATGATGAAGGGAGTTTCGGGACGACGCGCCTTGATCAACTCGAGCGCGCGCAGCGCGGAGAACCGCGGCATGCTGTAATCCGAGATTACCAGGTCCGGATCGTCCTGCAGCGCGCCAAGGAAATCCGCCTCGGTCTCGACCCGCCGCCAGTCGGACTTGTAGCCGGCCTGGCGCAGCGTGATCAGCACCAGCTCGGCGTCGGCGGGGTTGTCCTCGGCCATCAGCAGTTTCAGCGGCGTTCCCATGTCATTCCTCGACCTTCGGCGGCTGGTTGAGGAGCAACCAGTAGAGGCCGAGGTCGCGCACGGCCTCGGCGAAACGCTCGAAGTTCACCGGCTTCACGATGTAGCTGTTCACCCCCAGTTGGTAACTCTCGACCACGTCGCGCTGTTCCTTCGACGACGTGAGTACGACGATGGGGATGACCTTGGTGCGCGGATCGCCCTTGACGCGGCGCAGCACCGCCAGCCCGTCGACCTTCGGCAGTTTCAGATCGAGCAGGATCATCTTGGGGCCGTCGGTGATGTTCCGGCCGGCAAAGGGCCCCGTGCCGAAGATGAAGTCCAGGGCTTCGGCCCCGTCGCGGGCGACCTGGATGCGGTTGGCGAGATTGGCTTTGCGGAGGGCCCGCAACGCCAGCTCGAGATCCTGGGGGTTGTCCTCGACCAGCAGGAGTTCTACGGCGTGGGTGTCATTCATGGTTGGAATTTCCTCCTCCGAGGCTGAAAAAAAAGGTGGCGCCGCGATCCTCGACCGCCTCCGCCCACACCTGGCCGCCATGGCGGTGGATGATGCGCTGCACGGTGGCGAGTCCGACCCCGGTGCCTTCGTAGTCCTCCATGCGGTGCAAACGTTGGAAGACACCGAAGAGCTTCCCCGCATACTGCATGTCGAAGCCCGTGCCGTTGTCCTGGACGTAGAACGCCGGACCTTCCGGCCGCTCGACGCAGCCGATCTCGACGACGGCGGGATCGCGCTTGCGGGTGTATTTCAGCGCGTTGGCCAGCAGGTTCAGCCAGACCTGCTTGAGCAGGGCGGCATCGCCCTCGCTCGACGGCAGGTCGGCGGTGCGGATCTCGACGCGCCGGCCCGGCCACGGGGCCCCCAGCTCCTGCAGCGCACCGCGCACCAGGCTGCCGGTGTCCACCGTCCGCTTGGCCAGCGCCTGCCGGCTCAGCCGCGAGAATGCCAGCAGATCATCGATCAGCGCACCCATGCGCTGCGCCGAATGACGGATGGTCTGCAACTGGCGCCGGCCCTCCTCCGGCAATAGCGCCCCAAAGTCCTCGATGACGGCCTGGGAGAATCCGTCCACCGCGCGCAAGGGCGCCCGCAAGTCGTGCGAAACCGAGTAGGAAAACGCCTCCAGCTCCCGGTTGGCGCTCTCCAGCTGGGCCGTGCGCTCCGCCACCCGCTGTTCCAGTTCCGTGTTCATCTGCCGCACCGCATCCTCGGCCTTCTTCCGCTCGGTGATGTCCGCGCGGATGGCGATGTATTGGCGGGGTTTGCCGTCGCCCCCCAGGAACGGCACGATGGTGGTGTCCACCCAGTAGAACGTCCCGTCCTTCGCCCGGTTCTTGATCTCGCCATGCCAGACCTTGCCATGGCCGATCGTGGTCCAGAGGCCGCGGATGAACTCCTTCGGATGAAAAGTGGAGTTGATGATGCGGTGATCCTGCCCGAGCAGCTCCTCCCGCGCATACTGCGAGATCGCGCAAAACTTGTCGTTGACGAACGTGATCTTCCCGCGGGCGTCCGTGATCGCGACAATGGCGTGCTCGTCCAGCGCCGCCTTCAGGTCGAGCACCTCCTTGGTCGAAGCCTTCAGGTTTTCCTCCGTCAGTTTGCGCGCGGTGATGTCGGCGCGAATGGCGATGTATTGCCGCGGTTTGCCGTCGGCGTCGAGGAACGGCACGATGGTCGTGTCCACCCAGTAGAAGGTGCCGTCTTTCGCCCGGTTCTTGATCTCGCCGTGCCAGACGCGCCCGTGGCCGATGGTGGTCCACAGGTCGCGGATGAACTCCTTCGGGTGATGGCCGGAGTTGATGATCCGGTGGTCCTGGCCGAGCAGTTCCTCCCGCGCATACTTCGAGATCGCGCAGAACTTGTCGTTGACGTAGGTGATTCTCCCCTGCGGGTTGGTGATCGCCACGATCGCGTGCTCGTCCAGCGCCGCCTTCAGATCGATCACTTCCTTGGTCGAGGTCCGGAGTCTTCCCTCGGCCCGTTTGCGCTCGGTGATGTCGCGCGCCACCTTGGAGGCGCCGATGACGTTGCCCGTCGCATCCTTGATGGGTGAAACCGTGATCGCGACATCCAGCGCCCGGCCGTCTTTCGCGATGCGGACCGCGTCGTAATTTCTGACGCTTTCGCCGCGCTTGATCTGCCGTAAAATTTCCTCCTCCGGTTGGAGGTCGTTCGGCGGAATCAGGCGCGCGATCGGCTGGCCCAGCATCTCGCCCGCCGCATAGCCGAAGAGCTTTTCCGCTCCGGCATTCCAGCTCGTGATGATGCCGCGCAGGTCTTTGCCCATGATCGCATCGTCCGAAAACTCGACGATCGCCGCCAGTTGCCGCGCGGCTTCCTCCACCCGTTTGCGTTCAGTGATGTCCGCGCGGATGGCGACATACTGGCGGGGTTTCCCGTTCTCACCGAGGAACGGGACGATGGTCGTGTCCACCCAGTAGAACGTGCCGTCTTTCGCCCGGTTCTTGATCTCGCCGCGCCACACGCGTCCGTGGGCGATCGTCGTCCACAGGTTACGGATGAACTCCTTCGGATGGTGCCCCGAGTTGATGATGCGGTGGTCCTGCCCGAGCAGCTCCTCGCGCGCATACTTCGAGATCGCACAGAACTTGTCGTTCACATAAATGATTTTTCCCGTCGGGTCGGTGATCGCGACGATGGCGTGCTCGTCCAGCGCCGCTTTCAGGTCGAGCACCTCCTTGGTCGAAGCCCGCAGGTTTTCCTCCGCCAGTCTGCGCGCGGTGATGTCGGCGCGAATGGCCACATATTGCCGCGGTTTGCCGTCGGCACCGAGGAACGGCACGATGGTCGTGTCCACCCAGTAGAAGGTGCCGTCTTTCGCCCGGTTCTTGATCTCGCCGTGCCAGACGCGCCCGTGGCCGATGGTGGTCCAGAGGTCGCGGATGAACTCCTTCGGGTGATGGCCGGAGTTGATGATCCGGTGGTCCTGCCCGAGCAGTTCCTCGCGCGCATACTTCGAGATCGCGCAGAACTTGTCGTTGACGTAGGTGATTCTCCCCTGCGGGTTGGTGATCGCCACGATCGCGTGCTCGTCCAGCGCCGCCTTCAGGTCACCGACCTCCTTCAGCGTCTCCCGCAGCTTTGTGTCCTCGGACATCAGGCGATGGTCTCCGCAAAGCCGCCGGGCTGAAGCAGCCGCGGCCGGATTTCACCAGCACCCCACAGAGGCGGACGACAGACCGTCACCTCCTTCGGGCTATCGGAAATGGAAATGGCACTCATACCAAGTTGACGTGGCAACGAGGATTGGCCCGATGCCGATGATGGCCCGGTGCCGCCCATAGGCAAACACTGCTTTGCAATTTGGTTGGTTGCACCCGCGAGCGGGTGCGGGATGGGGTTAGCCCGGATTGGACGGCACGGAGGCCTCGGGCCGCCGCAAGATCCAGTGGAAATCCATTTGGGAGGTAACACGGGCAAAGCTTTCAAACTCGACGGGCTTGATGATGTAATGGGCGGCCCCCAACCGGCTACACTCCATGATGTTCTCATCCTTGCGCGAATCGGTCAGGATGACCACGGGGATATCGCGGAATGCCCTGCTCGTTTTCATCTGCCGCAACACTTCGGTCCCGGGAATTTTCGGAAGTCCCAAGTCCAACAGCACCAGTTGCGGCATTACGATGGCCCGGTTCGTGTAGCGCCCGCTGCCGAACAGGTATTGCAGCGCTTCCTCGCCGTCCCGCATCACCCTGACGGGATTGGTGATCTTGGCGTGCGCGAAGGCACGCCGGGTCAGTTCGACGTCATCCGGGTTGTCCTCTACCAGCAGGATCTCGCCCAGCGAGCCGTCCGCGTCACGCTGTCCGGGCGATCCTTCGGCCCCGTTCGTGTGGAGAAGCAATCCCTCCACCGAAACCTGCAGCGCCTGGGCCAGATTAGCGACGCTGCGCAGGGTGATATTGCGAGCCCCCCGTTCAATATCGGCCAAGTATGTCCGGTGCATTCCCGCGCGCCAAGCCAGTTCCTCCTGGGTGATGCCCAAACGCTGTCGATAGCTCCTGACCGTAGCCCCCAGCCTGGTCTGTAAGGCTGATTCAGCTTTTTTAACTTTCTGTTTTTTCGCCACTTGCGCAGGTATTATAACAATGGCTTCAATAGACTATGAGTGACAAATTGGGACCGGCACCCTGTTCCCGCTTCTGTGCGGCATCGCCTCACACACGTTGGCAGCCGCAATGAATCAGGGGGGCATTCAGGGTCTTGCTGCCCGATTCTTATATCGTATACGTAGCCGCAGAATAATTCCTCTGTCATCGGTTGGCAAGTAGGTGGTGACCTAGGTTCTTCCGGCCTTAGACACCCCAACCTTTCAATCGCTCAGCCGGACTCTTGCAGTCAAACCGCCTTTCACTCGAAAGTGAACGCACTTAAAGGTCGAGCGCGTTGACCTCAACGCGCTTTCGGGCGGCCGCTCTCAAACCAGCGTGTTGGGGAGCGAACACCCTGAAGCGTGCCGGGGGCCAGCGCACTCCACCTGGCCCTGGGCCGCTGGCGAATGGCGTGAACTTCAACTGCCAGAATCTGGCTCAGCTTTGAAGCGCCTGGTGGATCGTTTGCAGCAGCTTCTCCGCGGTATAGGGCTTTTGCAGGTGATGCTTCACCTTGCCGGGAATGCTCGCGGCGAGATCGCGCATCGAAGTCAGCCCGCTGGTGGCGATCACCGGCGCGTCCGGACGGATGCGATGCATCGCAAGGATCGCCGTCGAACCGTCCATCACGGGCATCATCATGTCGATGAGCACGACCGCGACGTCGCCGTGCTCCGTGAACAGCGCAACCGCCTCGGCGCCATTCTGGGCCAGGAGCACGCGGTAGCCAAAGGCCTCCAGGGTGTTCTTGGTCACCTGGCGGATCGTCTCCTCATCGTCCACGATCAGCACCAGCTCACCGTTGCCGCGCGGCAGCGCGCCGGACGGCGGTTCGCTGGCGGGCGGCGCGGATTCAGCGGTCTCGCCGCCGGCGGCGGGCAGGAGGATCTTGAAGGTCGAACCGCGCCCGGGTTCGCTGTCAACCTGCACAAATCCGCCGTGGCTTTTCACGATGGCCTGCACGGTGGACAAGCCGAGGCCGGTGCCCTGGCCCTGGCCCTTCGTCGTAAAGAAGGGATCGAAAATCCTGGCGCTGATGGCCGGTGGTATACCCCCGCCCGTGTCGGTGACCTGGAGGAGCACGTGCGGGCCGGGCCGGGCCCCGGGATATCGGCCGGCCTGGGACGCGTCCACCGGGACATTGGCCGCGATGAGGGTGAGCCGGCCGCCTCCGGGCATCGCATCGCGCGCATTGACGCAGAGGTTGAGCAAGACCTGCTGCAGTTGCGTGGCGTCGCCCAGAACGGGACTGCAGTCGGCCGCCACGGCGCTCTCGATCACGATGGCGCGGGGAAAAGTGTCCCGGATCATGTGCTCGATCTCCCGCACGAGCTCCGGCGGATTGAGCCGGACCCGGTCGCCGTCGACCCCGCGGACGAACATCAGCACCTGCCGGATCATGCCGGCGCCCCGCTGCGCGCTGCTCTCGAGTGTCTCGAGCAGCCGCGCGCGCCGCTCGGGTGAAAGGTCCATCTGCAGCAGTTGCACCGCGGTGAGGATCGGCGCCAGCACGTTGTTCAGATCGTGGGCGATGCCGCCGGCCAGGGTGCCGATGGCGTCCAGGCGCTGCGCCCGCAGAAATTTTTCCTCCAGTTCCTTCTGTTCCGTGATGTCGTAATTCACCCCGACCATGCGCTGCGGCCGCCCGTCGGGGCCTACAAACACCTCGGCCAGCGCCTTGATCGTGCGCACGGCTCCGTCGGCCCGGATGATCCGGAATTCGGTGTGGAATGGTTTCCGGCTGCGCAAGGCATCCTGGACCTCCGCCTGCGCCCGCTCCTGGTCGGCGGGGTGCAGGGCGCGCACCCACGCCTCGTAGGCCCCGTTGAAATTCTCCCGCTTCGAGCCAAAAAGGCGATGCATCTCATCGTCCCAGATGAGAACGTTGGTCGGCACCTCCCAATCCCAGATGCCGATGCCCGCCGCCCGGGTCGCAAGGGACAGACGCTGGTTGAGGGTGTTGATGCGGTTCTCGGCCGCGCGATGGGCCGCCACCTTCCGCCTCAAATCGATCACCCGGGTCACCACCACACCCAGCAGCAGGAGCAGAAGGCCGAAAGCCGCGACGGCGCCCCAGCGGTTCACTTGCTCGCGGGTCAGGAAGAGGACCTCCTTCGGCTGCCAGTCCTGGATGATGCGGGCGAGCGTGCCGTCGGCCCGTATTTGCCGGAGCGCGGCATTGATGGCCGCCAGTTCTGCGGCCCGGCCGCGCTTCACCGCCACGGCCCCCTGCAGGTTCGCCACCGGCTCGGGGCTGATCTTGACGCCATCGATGCCGCGTTCCGCCAGTTCGTAGGTGCCGACCCAGCGGTCGGCGACGACCGCATCGAGCCTGCCGTCCTTGAGCATTTGGAATCCCGCGGAATACTCCTCGACGATGACCAGCCGGATGCGCGGGTCCGGCTGCAGGAGTTGCCGGGGCAAGCCGCCGCTGGTGACACCCACCCGCAGGCCAGGCAGATCCGCCATGCCGGCGATGCCGGCCCGTGAAGCCCGGGTGAAAATGGCGAACTGCAGGTCCAGCAGCGGTTCGCTGAAGTCATAGGTCTGCCGGCGGGCTTCCGTGATGCTCATCGGGAACAACGCGTCCGCCTCGCCGCGCAGGACCATGTCCTGCGCTTCCTGCCATGGCATCATCCGGATCTCGATCGGGCGGTGCATCCGCCGGCCGAGCGCCTGCACGATGTCCACGGCCACTCCCCTGGGCGTCCCTCTGTCCAGATAGGTGATGGGCGGATAGCTGGCGTCGCTCACGAACAGCAACGGGTGCCCGGTCTCGCTTGCGGCTGACACGGCCAAAACCAGCGCGCTCAGGCCAAGGAGCAGCATCACCGGCCGTCGTCGCGCTTTCATGTCCCTCCTCCAGCGAGATGGGCATTGGCGGGGAACCGCCGCGGTGACTGGAGGAAATTTTTCACGGGCAAAACGCAGGAGCTGGCCATGTCTGCGTCGCGCAGGATGACGGATAGCGGGCAGCCCCGGCCAACGCAAGCATCCACGCCCGCCGGTAGTGGGTCAGTTTGGTTTCTTCGGTGTTGTAGGCGGGGTTTATCCCCGACAGGTCGCGTGGAATGTCGGCATAAAGCCCGACCCACATCAAACTGACCCACTACCGGCCCGCATCCCGGGCTGCCTGGTGGCTCACCACCCCGGCCGGGAATCCCATCCTTCCAACTTGCCTTCCCGCACCCCGTCCTCTGTCTTCAGTTCTCCCTGCCCTCCGACTTGTCCGCCATGGCTTCAGCGAAGGCAGAAGCCTTGGCGAAGGAGGGTGTCCTCAGTCCTCCGCTTCATGACCTCCGCCCAGATCCGTTCGTCGTTCCTCGATTTCTTCAAGTCGAAGCAGCACGCCATCGTGCCGTCGTCCTCGCTCATGCCGACGGCCCCCAACCTGCTGTTCACGAACGCCGGCATGAACCAGTTCGTGCCCTACTTCCTCGGTGACCAGACCGCCCCGTGGAAACGCGTGGCCGACACCCAGAAATGCATCCGCGCCGGCGGCAAGCACAACGACCTCGAGGACGTCGGCTTCGATACCTACCACCACACGATGTTCGAGATGCTCGGCAACTGGTCCTTCGGCGATTACTTCAAGCAGGACTCGCTCACCTGGGGCTGGGAGCTGCTGACCAAGGCCTGGGGCATCCCGCCGAAGCGTCTTTTCGCCACCGTCTACTCGCCCGACAAGCAGAAGGGCGACCCGTCCGACTTCGACCAGGAGGCCTACGACATCTGGGCGGACATCTTCAAGGCGGCCGGCCTCGACCCCGCCGTGCACATCGTCAACGGCAACAAGAAGGACAATTTCTGGATGATGGGCGACACCGGCCCCTGCGGCCCGTGCTCCGAGATCCATTTCAACCTCCTGCCCTCCGACGACGAGAAGGCCGGCCGCGCGCTCGTGAACAGCTCGTCGCCGCGCTGCATCGAGATCTGGAACCACGTCTTCATCCAGTTCAACGCGAACGCCGACGGCACTTTCGCGCCCCTCGCGGCCAAGCACGTCGATACCGGCATGGGCTTCGAGCGCGTCGCCGGCATCCACGCCACGACGAAGGGCTTCAAGGACTTCTCCGCCGAACCGTCGAACTACAACGCCGACGTCTTCAAGCCGACCTTCGACGAAATCGAGCAGCTCACCGCGCAGGCCGGCAGCCCGAAACGCTACACAGGCAGCGTCCCTACTGAGCGCACCAGTCTGAGCGAACAGCAACAGGTCGACGTCGCATTCCGCGTTCTCGCCGACCATGCCCGCTGCGTAAGCTGCGCCATTGCCGACGGCATTCTGCCCGGCAACGCCGATCGAAACTACGTCATCCGCCGCATCCTTCGCCGCGGCATCATGTATGGTCGAAAAAACCTCGGCCTTAAAATCGGCTTCCTCGAGCAGCTCGTCGCGCCCGTCGTCGTGTCCCTCGGCGGCGTTTTCCACGAACTCAAGACCCAGCGCGTCATGATCGAGAAGGCCATCCGCGCGGAGGAGGAATCCTTCGGCCGCACCCTCGATAAAGGCCTCCAGATCTTCAACAAGGCCGCCACTGACGGCGAAATCTCCGGCGAAGCGGCCTTTGAACTCTACGACACCTACGGCTTCCCGCTCGACATGACCCAGTTGCTCGCCGCGGAACGCGGCCTGTCGACTGACCTCGATGGTTTCGAGGAACTGATGGAAGAACAGCGCAATCGCGGCCGTGCAGCGCGGAAGACCGATGTCATCGTCGCTTCCACCGAGGGCGATGCCGTGGTCGATGCGACCAAGTTCGTCGGCTACGAGATCGATGCCACCCACGCGACGCACGCCAGGCTCGTGGACGTGGTGAAGACCGAGAAGGACACCTATCTCGTCTTCGACCAGACGCCTTTCTACGGCGAGATGGGCGGCCAGGTCGGCGATACCGGCCATGCGCTGATCAATGGCGTGAAGATCGACATCCTCGACACGATCAAGGACAAGTCCGGCCGTCATCTGCACAAAATTGGAGGGCCGGCCTCCGTGCCGGCCGTTGGGACATCAGCCACATTGCACGTCGATTTCAACCGCCGTCGTGCCATCAACCGCCACCACTCCGCCGCCCACCTGATCCATTGGGCCCTGCGCAAGATGCTCGGCACGCACGTCCGCCAGTTTGGCACGCACAAGACGCCCGACCGGATGCGCTTCGATTTCACCCACTTCGAGCAGCTCACCCAGGCCCAGCTCAAGGAGTGCGAACAGCTCATCAACGAGAAGGTCATCGACAACTCCCCCGTCGTCTCGGCGGAGATCGACTACGACAAGAAGCCGGCCGACGTCCTCGCCTTCTTCGGCGACAAATACGGCAAGCGCGTCCGCCTCGTCGACATCGGCGGCTTCTCCAAGGAACTTTGCGGTGGCACGCACGTGACCACCACCGGCGAGATCGGGGTCATCAAGATCGTCGCCGAGATGGCCATTGCCGCCGGCACCCGCCGCATCGAGGCCGTCGCCGGCCAGGCCGCGCTCGACTTCATCGCCCACGAGGAGGCGGCCCTCAAGGCCGTCAACGCGCGGCTCAGCTCCGGCCCGCACGACGTCGCGGCCAAGCTGGAATCGGTTCTCAATCACCAGAAGGAACTCGAGAAGAAGCTGAAGGCTTTCGAGGCCAAGGCTTCCGCCGGCCTCGCCGGGGAGCTCGCGACCACCGCTGTGACCAAGGACGGCCTCAAGTGGGTCTCCGCCATCGTCACCGCCGAAAACACCGAAGCCCTCCGCTCGCTCGGCAGCCAGGTGCTGCACAAGGTGGGCGCCGGTGCCGTGGTGCAACTCGGCGCGCTCATGGACGGCAAGGTCAGCCTGGTCGCCTATTGCTCGCCCGAGGCCATCACGGCCGGGCAGTCGGCCGGCAAACTTATCGGCGGCCTCGCCGGCAAGCTCGGCGGTAAGGGCGGCGGCAAGCCCGACTATGCCCAGGGTGGCGGCGGCGACGCCACGAAGCTCGCCGACGCGCTGAAACTGTAGCTCGGGATCGCTGATCCCGCTTGGATCGGTGGAGGGCTCAGCTCCAGCTGAGCCGCGGCTCGTCGGGACGACTTGCCCTACCCTATTCCCGGCTGGAACCTGGACGGTCCGTGCCGGTATAATGGGGGCATGGATTTGCAAGGCATAGTCGCCTCAATCTGTGACCAAGCCGACGATTTTCTCGCCGGAGTCACCAAGCGTGACGAGGCCAAGGCGGGGATCGCCGAGTTCCTGACCATGAACCATGCCGGCCTGGTCCCCGCAGACCGCAAGGCCGCCACGGAGCAGGCCATGCGCATCCTCGAGCGGGAGGGATTTTTCGAGCGTGATGCCGGCGGCGACTGAGCCGCGGCGGCCCGTCACTTTTTCGGCCCCAGCGCGCCCTGGATGGCGCCGGCCAGGTTTCCCATCGTGAAGGGCTTGTTGATGGTCTCGCGGATGTTGAGCCCGACCGCGGCCCGCGAATCGATCGGGCGGCCATAGCCGGTGAGCAGCACCGCGGGCAGGCCCGGCCTGATCTGCGCCGCCGCGCGGATCAGGTCGATGCCGTTCATGTCGGGCATGCTGAAGTCGGTCATGAGCAGGTCGATATCCGCCGCATTTTCGCGCACGTAATCCAGGGCATCGCGCGGGTTGTTGAAAACCGACACCCGGTAGCCCAGCCGCGGCAACATGACCTTGGCCACCTCCGCGATCGGCATCTCGTCGTCCACAAAAACGATGTGCTGATTCCGGCCGGAAGCCGTCGCTATCGCGGGTTTGACCGGCTGGGCCGGCTGGTCGTCGTGGACCGGGAAAAAAAGCCGGAACGTGGTGCCCTGGCCGGGATGACTGTTCACCGCGATGGCGCCGCGGTGCGACTCGACGATGCCATGCACGACGGCCAGGCCCAGGCCCGTGCCGTCGCCCACGGCCTTGGTCGTGAAAAAGGGCTCGTAGATCCGCTGGAGCGTGGCGCCATCCATGCCGTGACCGTTGTCGGCCACGCGCAGACAGACATAGCGCCCGGCCGGCAAGCTGGGCTTGGACTCGCTCCCCTCCTCCGGCAGCGCCACCACCGCCAGGGCCACCTCCAGCAGGCCGCCGTGCTCGCGCATGGCGTGCTGGGCGTTGGTGCAGAGATTGACGACCACCTGGTGGATCTGCGTCGGGTCGGCCAGGACCACCGGCAGGTCGCGCGGGATGGCGAGTTCCAGCCGGACGGCGGGCGGCAGCGTGACCTCGATCAGCCGGGTCGCCTCGGAGACGATGGCGGCCAGATCCAGCACGCGGCGCTCCTGCTCGCGCTGGCGGCTGAACATCAGGATCTGCTGCACGAGATCCTTGGCCCGGTTGCTGGCGACCAGGATCTGCGAAACCCGGCGCTGACCCTCGTGCTCGGGGGCGAGCTGGATCTTCAACAGCTGGGCGTTGCCGAGAATGGCGGCGAGAATGTTGTTGAAGTCGTGCGCAATGCCGCCGGCCAGCGTGCCGATCGCCTGCAATTTCTGCGCCTGCCGCAACTCTTCCTCGAGCTTGCGCTTCTGCTCCTCGACCTGGCGCCGCTCGGTGATATCGCGGACCATCGCGAGCAGGCGGCCGTCCGCCAGGAGCTTGGTGCTGGTCTCGCCGAAAAAGATGGAGCCGTCCTTGCGGCGGAAACGGTAGGTGCTGAACCGCATGCCCTGCCGCGCCAGTTCGTCGAGGCAGTGGCGCAGGTAGTCGTGATCCTCCGGCGCGATGATATCAACCGCGCTCATGGCCAGCAGCTCCTCGCGGCTGAACCCGCTGATGCTGACCGTGTGCCGGTTGACGTCCACCAGCCGGCCGTCGGCCGAGCAGAGTAAAATGGCGTCGTTGGCCTGTTCGAACAGCTGGCGGTAATTCTCCTGGCTGCGGGCCAAGGCCTCGGCCGTGCGCCGCCGCTCGGTGATGTCGGTGAGGCTGCCGCGCACCAGCGTGCGGCCGTGCGCCGGCAGGCGCACCAGCCGGATCTCGCAGGGAATCTCCCGGCCGGTGAGGCTGCGGTGGATCCATTCAAAGGCGGGCGTTTCTCCGGCCACCGCCCGCTCCAGATAGGCCTTGGAGACTTCATCCGACCGGCGGCCGTCGGGTTGGAATTTGGGGCTCAGGTCCGCCGAGCCATAACGATTCAACTGGTCGGGCGGCATGTCGAAGAACAGCTCGGCCTGGTGGTTGTAGTCGACAAAGCGCCCCTGCTCCACGTCCAGCACCACGATGGCCTCGGGCGCAGTCTGAATCAGCAGACGGTAGCGTGCCTCACTTTCGCGCAACGCCGCCTCGGCTTCCTGCCGGTCGGTCACATCCAGCAAGGTGCCGATGATCGCCGGCCGGCCCAGATAGTCGATGCGGCTGCCAAAGACCTCGAGCTGCAACGGCCAGCCGAAGGCGTGCAGCCCCCGGAAGGAATAGTTCAGCCCGGCAACCTCCCCGGTCAGTCGCCGGGTGAGATTCTCCGCCACGAGGGCGCGGTCCGAGGCCGCGACCAGGTCCGGCACCGTCAGCTTGCTGATGATGTCGTCGGCCGGATAGCCGAAAATTTCCGCGAGGCGGGGATTCACATAGACGAACCGGTTGTCCTGGATGAGATAGACGCCCACCAGCGACTGCTCCACGAGCGAACGGAACTGCGGCTCACCCGCCCAGCGCAGGCTTTCGGCCTGCTGCAAGGAGCGCAGATAATGCCGCACCAGCAGCACCAGCAGGGCGGCGGTCACCCAGACGAAACCCAGGCCTTGGGCGGTCTGCGGCCAATCGGTTTCCGGCGCCATCCCGCCCCGCCCGGCCACCGCCAGGTTGGAGAAAACAAGCCAGGCCGAGCCGAGCACGGCGTAGATGCCCGCCACCTTGAAGGACATCGACCAGAGGGAGGCGGGCCGCCTGGGCGGCGGCAGGTTGGAAGCCGGAAGGGAGTGCATGCGGAGTGGCGGACGGGCGGATACGGGGCGGAAAGGCCCACGGACAGCTAGGCAATGGGCGCCCGAGGCGCAAGTGCAGAGCGCCTCACGCGCCCGCCGACTTGACGCCGGGGCCGCGCTGGCGATGGTGGAACCGTCCCAGGATGACCGCCCCCCTGCTCTCCGCTCCGCCCGCCAAGTGCGTGTTGCTCGCCTTCAACGTCAGCAACCAGCTCGCCGTGCGCGCCGCCGGAACCCGGCTCGACCACGCCTTCGTCGGCGCCGATGAAGCCGTGGCTCTTGCCCGCCTCCGGGCCTGTTTCCCGGTCGCCACGCCGCCCGCCGAGCATTTCACCAGCACGACCGGCGGGCCGGCCTGCCGGGTCTTTTTCACCCAGGTGCAGGGGCCGCCGGCCGACGGCGAAGTGGTCTTCCGCACCCTGGATGAACTGCAGGCGCTGCAGGCCACGCTGACCCCGGCCCTCGCCGCGGTGCTCGACCAGCTGGAACCGCACCTCATCGAAATACCTTACCTGCACCTCGGCGAGAACGACTACATCTACAAGTTCCGCGTCGAGCGGGACCGCAACCGCGACATCTACCAGCAGGACGACGCCGCCCGCGCCCTCTACCAGAGCCGGCTGTGCGAGGCCATCAAGGCCCTCGCCCGCACGAACGAACGCTCCGCCACCGGTCCGGCGCGCCTCGATTTCGGCGCCGTGCGCTATGTCATTCCCAGCCACTTCGGCTTCTGCCTCGGCGTGAAGAACGCCATCGAGCGTGCCTACGAGACGCTGGCCGAGAACCCCGGCAAGCGCGTCTTCATGCTGAGCGAGCTGATTCACAATCCGTTCGTCAACGAGGACCTCCTGCGCCGCGGGCTCCGTTTCCTCCAGACCGACAAGAGCCAGCCTTTCGATACCCGCGGCCAGGTCGCCGCGCCCGGCGGCGGCGCCCCGTTGCTGTGGGACACGCTGACGGGCGAGGACATCGTCATCATCCCCGCTTTTGGCGCGACCGACGAGGACAAGAAACGGCTGGTCCGGAAAGGCATCCGTGTCGCCCAGTTCGACGCCACCTGCATGCTCGTGGAAAAAGTCTGGAAAGCCGCGCGGACCTTCGGGCGCGAAGGCTACACCGTCGTCATCCACGGCAAGAGCGAACATGAGGAGACCAAGGCCACCTTCTCCAACACGCGGCGCCATGCCCCCTCGATCATCATCCGCGACCTCGACGAGGCCCGGCTGCTCGGCGACTACATCGCCGTCCCCACCGGGGAGAAACGCCAGGCGCTGCTCGCCCGGTTTGCCGGCCTACACACCCCGGGGCTGGATCCGGCCCGGCACCTCGACCGCATCGCCGTGGTGAACCAGACCACGCTGCTGATGAACGAGACCTCCGCGATCATCGACTATTTCAAGTCGGTCTTTGTGGCGAAATACGGCGAAGCCGAGGGGCCGGCGCATGTCGGCGGGGCCGGCAAGAAGGACACGCTGTGCTATGCGACTCAGGTCAACCAGGACGCGCTGCAGCGCGCGCTCGCCGAGCCGCTCGACGCCGCCTTCATCCTCGGGGGCAAGAACAGCTCGAACACCTACCAGCTCTACCGCCTGTGCGAGCAGAAGCTGGCTCAGCGCGCCTTCTTCATCCAGTCCGAGGCCAACATCCGCTCACGGGACCAGATCGAGCACTATGTCTTCCCCGCCGCCGGCCATGGCAAGGGCGGGCACACTGAAATCCATCCGCTCTGGCCGCGGGACGACACGCCCAAGCGGGTGCTGATCACGGGCGGCGCCTCCTGCCCCGACGGACTGATCCAGCAGGTCGTGACCCGCATCAATTCCTTCTTCCCGCCCTCGCAGCTGCACGGCATCGAGGCCGTGCTGGCCGCGCTGCCGGCGCTCAAAACCTGATGCTGATGCCGCCGCGGAGGCCGACCGAACTGCCTAGGTCGATGCGCGCCGTGCGGCTGCCGACCGCCTGGTCATAACCACCGAACCTCTGCGCGGTGAATCCGCCGAACAGCCCGGTATGCTCATTGGCCATCCAATCCAGGTTGAGATCGGCGTAATAGCCGCCAAGGAACTTGCTCTCGGTGGTCTGCTCGGTGCCCACCACGCTGCCGACGGTCACGGTCGGCACGTCGGGCACCTGAAACGTCTCGGTCACGCTGTAGGTGGTGCCGGCATAGGCTCCGGCCAGTCCCAGACTGGCACTTAGCCCCAGCCGGGGCGTGAGCTGGGTGCGCAGGCTGGGCCCGAGGCGGAGCATGTAGTAGGCGCCCTTGATCTGCCACTTGCCGTTGACCGTGGCGCCGCCCGGCGTGGCGGTTTCAGTCTGTTGATCGGGCAACGCGGCGAGCGGCACGGTCGTCTCCTGGCCGCTGGTATAAACCGTGCCGTCGGCCCCGGTGTAATCTACAAACGAGGGGGCCGTGTATGGCGCCGTCGGAGCGGTCTGGCCGTTCAGCGAATAGTAGTCGGTCTTGGTGTGCAGGGTCGACGTGACCGAGCCGGCGGTCTTGCTGCTGATGCCGTTCAGGGCGATGCCGGCCATCAGGCCCCATTGCAGGCGATTGGCGGGCTTCGAAAAAGTGTAGACGTATTGGAACTCGACGCCCGCCGAGGCGCCGGACTTCTTCAGGAAACCGGCACCTTCGCTCGTGGTGCTGTAGGTGCTCATCGCCACGTGGCCGTCGCTGGTCAATTGTGAGGCCGCGTCGTAGTTCCAGCTGCGGGTCTGTCCCGGGGTGTAAGCGAGAAAGTCGCCGCTTTGCTGGGTAACCTGCTGGGTGACGGGGTTGCCACTGGCATCCAGGACGTTGTTGCCGTTGGCATCCTTCACATTGACCGTGACCGTGGTGAAGCCCGGATAACGTCCGCCCGGCGTGGTGGTGACATTGCCGTTGGCGTCCTTCTCGGCGGGGCGCGGCGCGTCGGCGCGCACGGCGCCGTTGTCATAGAGCCGGTCGGCGCCGGTGGCGAAGGGTGTGTAGGCCACGGAGCCCAGGTTGCCAAACTGCACCTTGCCGCCGGAGCTGAGAACCCGGAAACCGACGGAAACGGTCGTGCGGGGCACGTACCATTGGGCGGAGTCCGCCATGAGCTTTTCGAGCCGCACCTCCTCGCTGCTGCTGCTGGCGGTCTGGGCCGGGAGCAAAACCGGGAGAGCTAGGAAGAGGAGCGCTGCGAGTGATTTGAGCGGACGAAGAGTCATGAAGCGTAAGGGCATAGGGTCGGGCTGGGCCCTTGGAAAGGCCAAATTGATCGAGGTTCCATCGGACCGTCAGGCCTTTTCCTTGGCCTCCGCCTTGATCAAACCTGCCTTGATCATGCCCTTCTTGAGGTCCTCGGCCTGCTGCTCGAGCTCGGTTTCCTTTTCCTGCTGGGCCTGCATCTTCTCGAAGAGGGAGGTCTCGCTCTGGTTGAGGAATTCCTCCCGCTCCTGCTGGGCGGCGCGCTGCTCCTTGATGGACGCCTCCTGGCGGTCGAGTTCCTCCTTGAGCTTGGTCAGCGCCGCGAGTTCCTCGGCGTTGCCCGTGCCGCCCCCGCCCTGGGCCGGCTTCTCCTTGCGCATGGCGTCGATGACTTTCTCGCGGGCTTGTAACAGCGCCTCGGTCTCAGCGAGTGCGCGATCGCGCTCGGCCAGCTTGTTCTCGGCCTCGGCGAGGGCCATCTCGCGCTCGGCGGCCTTGGATTCCAGGGCGCGCAGGGCCTTTTCCAGCGACTCAACCTGTGTGCCGCTCAAAGTCGGCGTGCCACCCCAAGGCGGACGCGATTGCGACATGATCGTGTTGATCGACCTGCGCGCCTCCGCGGTGGCCTGGGTGGCCTCCTGGGCCCGTTGCAGGGGGCTCGGCCGGCGCGGCAGGACCAGCGGCTTGATGCCGCCGGGCCTGGCGGGAAACTTGATGTCACCCGGCGGGGGGAACGCGGGGCCCGGCGTCGCGGACTTCGGCGGCGGGGGAAAGGTGGGGGCCGGTGCCGGGCCCGGCACCGGGGAAGGCGACGAAGGCGCCGGTGCCGGAAAAGGCGCCCCGGGAGGAGTTGGCGTCTGCGGATCCAAGAAAAAAATGTAGCCGGATCAACCCTTGCCGAACAGTCGCCCAAAGAGCCCGCCCTTCTTGGCTTCCGCCGGGGAGGACGCGGCGGCCGCGGGCTTGGCCGAAACCTTCACGGCGGCCGCGGTCAGCTTCACCGCGATGGCTTCACGGGCAGGATCGTTGATCACGACAAAATAGCGTTCATAGGTGCCGCCGTCCGCCAGATGCTTCTCGAGCGCGGGCCGCTGGTCCTTGAACCAGTCCAAGGTCGCCGTGAAGTTGATCCGCAGGCCGGACTCGATCTTTTCCACCTGCTCCTTGGTCAGCGCCTTGGCGGCGGCGGTGTCCGTGGGATTGAGCTTGGCGCCATAGGCCCTGGCGAGCCCCAGCTGCTCCGGCCGGGACAGGCCGGCGGAAACGAGGCCGATGGCCTCGGCGAGGTGCAGGCCGGTGGAGCCCTTGCGGAAAGGCAGGAACTGGCCGATGCCCTCCTCGTCGCCATGGGTCAGGGCGTTGAGCGCGTTGCGGAAATCGCCGCCGAGCACCACCCGGGTGGACATCTGCTGGCCGAGATTGGCGAACTCACCGATGGTCTTGACCCCCTCGGAGGCGCAAACCACGCGTGTGCCCTCGCTGAAATTCGCCAGGCTGAGCGGATAGGTCGCGGGGATGCTGAGCCGGGCCAGTGTCTTGAGGATGGGGTTGTCCTTCGCCGCCGTCTTCTCCACCTCGGTCACCATGTCACCGAAGGGATCGTCGAAGGCCAGCGTCTCCTTGAGAATGCCGATCAGATGATCCGCCTTGTCGGCATTGCCCGCGATCTCGGGCAGCATCAGCAGCTCGTCATAACCGAACTCGATGTATTTGGACGGCTTCTCGTCCTCGGCCTTGTGCGGCCACTCCTTGGTGTCGAGGTTCTGGGCTAGGCTGACCAGGGAGGTGTCCGCCATGATGGAGTGGCGGAACTTTTTGCGGATCTCATCCCATTCGGTGCTGTTGAACTTGGCCATGGTGACAGTGTAGGTTGCGGTGAAATCAGACGGGCGGGGCGTTCTCAATGATCTCGGTGGCGAGTTTCATGTAGTCGTTGGCGACGCTGTCCTCCTCGTTGCCCTCCGTGCCGACGAGGAAGACCGGCAGGCCGAGCGTGACGGCGCGACGCACGATCATGGCGTCGCGGATCTGCGTGGTGCAGATCTTCGCGGCCGCGGCGCAGCCGCGCTTCTGGGTCTTGAATTGATTCAGGCGAAGCTGCATGCGCATCTTCGGCACCTCGATGTCGGTGTTCGTCTTGATTGAGTTGAAGACGATGCCGTAGATCTGCGCGGCCGGGCCCATGGCCGTGGTGCGGAAGCTCGCCGAGGTCTGCTGGAAGCGCAGCATCTTCTCCACCAGCAGCGTGAAACCGATGAGGCTCAGCGCGTCGGGGTTGGAGGGCACGTAGATCTCGCCGGCGCAATAGACGCCGTTCTGCGAGGCGCGCAGGACGTTCGGCGGGCAGTCGAACACGATGAAGTCGTACTGGCTCTCGATCTCGGCGAGCTGCTCCTGGAAGATGACGTAGGAAGGACGCTTCGGGTCGGGCTTATACTCGCCCTCGAGATCCACGAGGTTGAAGGTGGTCGGCACCAGATCGAGGCCGGGCAGCAGTTTCTCGCCGTCCTTGCCCTCGACCACGTCCTTGATCACGCAGTCCTTCAGCCGCGCCGTGCCGGGATCGAAGATTGAATACACCGAGCCCGTGCCCGTGGCGTTGATCTTGTTCCAGCGTTCGAGCTTCATGAGCCAGATGCTCGCGTTGGATTGCGTGTCGAAATCCATCAGCAAAACACGCATGCCGCGTTTCGCCAGACTGGCAGCGGTATTTACGATCAGCGAGGTCTTGCCGACACCGCCCTTGTAGTTGAGGAAGGCTATCTTGCGTGCCATTAGTGTGGTGGTATGATCCGGGGCTACCATGGCACATGACGCAACGGGCGCGAGTTAAAAATCTTACGAACATTTAGTTTCCTGCGGAACCTGTTTTTCGCCTCAATCGCGTCATGAACGAACCGAGCCTCCAGGAGCAATTTTCCCCCGCCAGCAGCTGTTTCGGCTGCGGCCCGGCCAATGCAAAAGGGCTGCGCATCCGCAGTTTTGTGCGCGGCGCCGAGGTCGTCGCGAGCTGGCAGCCCGAGCCGCATCACGAGGCTTTTCCGGGCATGCTCAACGGCGGCATCATCGGCTCTCTGCTCGACTGCCACGGCAACTGGACCGCCGCCTGGCATCTCATGCAACAGGGCGGGTTGCCGAAGCCCCCGTGCACCGTCACGGCCGACTACGCCATCAAGCTGCTCCGCCCCACTCCGACCGATGGCCCGGTCGAACTGGTCGCCCGGGTCGTCGCATCGTCGGCCGACCGCGCCACGATCGAGGGCACGCTCACTGCCGCCGGCAAGCCGCGGGCCACCTGCCGCGGCACCTTCGTGGCGGTGTCGCCCGGCCACCCCGCCTACCACCGCTGGTGAAAGGACCGGTCGTTGCCCAATCGTCACCTGGGCCTCACCGGACTGTCACCCGGGGCTGGCAAGGTTCGGCGATGTCAGCCGTTGCCAAAATTCTCGCCGTCGACGACGAACCCGAATTGACGGACCTCATGCACTACCACTTGGTGCGGGCCGGGCATGAGGTCACGACCGCCGCCAACGGCTGGGAGGCCATCCATGCCATCCGCGCCAACCGGCCGGACATTATCCTGCTCGATCTCATGCTGCCGGACCTCGACGGCTTCGGGGTCTGCGAGATCCTGCGCCGCGACCCGGCGACCGCCACCATCCCGATCATCATCGTGTCGGCGTGGGCCTCGACCGATTCGCGCAACCTCGGCCTCGAACTCGGCGCCCTGGACTACATCACCAAGCCCTTCAGTCCGCAGGAGCTGGTCGCGCGCGTGAACCACCTGCTCCACGCGCGCGCCAGCTGACCCCTCAGCTGCTCTCCAGGCCGAACTCGATCGGCACGGCCATCCGGAACGGCACGGCCTGGTTGTGGCGCCGGCCGGGCTCGAACTGCCACTGCCGGACCGCCCGCACCGCCGGCTCGACAAATTCGCGGTCGGAGTAGCGGATCGCCTCGGCGCGCACCACGCGGCCCTCGGCGTTGACGTCGAACTCCACCAGCACGGAGCCACTCCTGCCGTCGTGCCGCATCGTCGCCGGGTATTCCGGCGGCAACTGCACCTTGGCGCGGGGCGCATGATCGAGCGACGTGAGGTCGAAGATCGATGGCTCCGCGCGGAATTTGCCCAGCGGATCGCCGTTGGGATCGCCGATCACGGAAGGAATGGTGTTCAGGCCGACCACCACGTCGCTGCGCACGGTCTCCACCGGAATACTGAACGTCGGAGCGATCGGCCGGACGGGCGGCTCATCGAGCGAAATCGGCGCCAGGGCGCCCAGCAGCGACTTCACCGGCTCGATTGCCGGGCTTTTCTCCTCGTCCGGCGGCACCGGCTGGTCCTGGGCCGGGGGATCGACCGGTCCCGGCGGCGTGAGCGGAACGGCCATGACCCGGATATAATCTTCCGTCGGCAGGAACCAGAGCAACGCGACGTGGATTGTCGCGGCGAGCGAAACAGGGAGCAGGTATTTGTGGATGTTCATGGGTGCCTCCAACCCTTACGACGACCGCCGCACGCGTTTATTAGAACGCCGTTGCCTTCCACCGCCGCCGGCCGGCGCGACCCACCTGCTCGAGCTGCCACTCACGCCGGCCTCGCACAACCACCGCGGCACGATGCATGCCGCGGCACTTCGGCAACACGCTCGGCCGGGTGTTCGCCGCGCGGCCGGTTCAGTGCCGTGATCCTGGTTGATCTACAAGGATCGCGCCGGCACACTGACGTTTCATGGCAAGTTCGACCGGTTCATCTCCCGTGTGCCGCCTCCTGCGCCCCAGGGCCGGCTGGCTGGGGCTGGCCGCCGTCCTGGCCGCGGCCATTTGCCCGGCGGCGATGCCGGACTACGTGCGCGAGGCGTTGGGAAAATTCAGCACCGAGGTGCCCGCGGGCTGGGCCTACACCCTGACCACGGCGCGCAACGCCGAGCTGCGGACCACGGCGCGCTTCGACCCGGCCAAGCCGCCCGCCGAGCGGTGGACCCTGCTGGAATTGAACGGCCGCACTCCCACCGCGAAGGAAGCCGCCCAATACGCACAGGCGGCCACCGGCGGCAACGCCTCCACGCCGCAAGGCGCCTTCCAGAAGTCCGATATCGAGCCCGGGAGCGTGGAGCTCGTGCGCGAGGACGCCGACCGGGGTGAATTCCGGTGCAGCTTTCGCGCGGCAGCCACCGGTGCCGACAAGATGCTCGGGCATCTCGGCCTGCGCCTGATCATCAGCAAGCGCCAGCCGCACGTCGAGAAATCCGCCCTCGAACTGACCGCCCCCTACTCGCCCATCCTTGGGGTGCAGATGCGCGAATTACTGGTGCAGATGAGCTTCACCGCGCCCGGACCCGACCGGCCCAGCCTGCCACTGGCCCAGTCCTCTCATTTCCTCGGCCGGATTTTCTTTATCGGCACGGAGGAAAACCTTGAGTTCACCTACACAGATTTCGTGCGGGCCCCCTGACCGGCTCCGGCCCGGCCCGGGAGCTATCCCGTTGACTTTGTGCCGTAATCCTTTGGCTTGGGGTCTGTTGCAATCTCACACGTGAAAAGCCTCCCGTTTCGCTGGCAACTGATCCTGTTCATCCTGCTGACCTGCGGCGTGACGCTGTCTCTGGCTTTTGTCGGGTTCTACCTTTACGACGTCCGCCAGTTCAACAACGAGGGCGAATCGCGCCTGGAGAAGACCCAGCAGCTGATGCTCGACAACATCACGCCGCTGCTGGAGCAAAACTCGCACGCCCCGGACCTGCAGCTCAACCTCATGGGGGTGGACGGCCAGATCGCCGCCGCCGCCGTCTACTCCACCGACGGCAAGCTCCTCGCCCGTTACGTCCGCGGCGGGCTCACCGAGGTCATCCCGCCGCTGCCCAGCGTCACTCTCCTGCTGGGGGTCAGCCCGCGCGGCGCCCACTGGATCCCCATCCGTTCCGGCAACCGGCCGCTGGGCACGCTTTACCTCAAGACCGAGCTCAGCGCCGCCGACGAAGACCGGCTGTCGAACCTGCTGCGCGGCTCCGCCATCGTGTTCCTCGTTTCCGCCCTGCTGGCCGTGGCCATGGCCTACCGCTTCCAAGGCCGCATCACCGGGCCGATCACCGAACTCGCCCGCGTGTCCGGCTCGGTGCAGCGCAACCGCGACTATAACGTGCGCGTGCAGACCTCCGCCAGCGGCGAGATCGGCGAGTTGATCGACTCGTTCAACGCCATGCTGGAGACCATCCAGTCCAACACCTCCGAGCTCGAGCGCGCCCGCGTCGCCGCCGAGGACGCCCACGAGAAGATCATCCAGGCCCACGACCAGCTCGAGGAGGCCAACCGCACGCTCGAGGCCCGCGTCGACGACCGCACCCGCCTGCTGGCCAAGGCCGTGAAGGACGCCGAGGAGGCCAGCAAGGCCAAGAGCAGCTTCCTCGCGAAGATGAGCCACGAGCTCCGCACCCCCCTCAACGCCATCATCGGCTACAGCGAGATCATGAAGGAGGACGCCGAGGACGACGGCGACACCCGCCGCGCCGAGGACCTCGACAAGGTGCTCAACGCCGCCCGCCACCTCCTCGGCCTCATCAATGACGTGCTCGACATCTCCAAGATCGAGGCCGGCAAGATGGAGCTCTTCATCGAGACCTTCGACCTGACGAAGCTCATCAATGAGGTCATCGCCACTGCCTCGCCCCTCGTGTCCAAGAAGGGCAACACCCTCGCCATCGACTGCCCGGCCGACATCGGTGCCATGCACGCCGACGCCACGAAGCTCCGGCAGATGCTCCTCAACCTCCTCAGCAACGCCAGCAAGTTCACCGAGAAGGGCACCGTCACCCTCAAGGCCGTCCGCCACATCGAGGAAGACGCGGATTACATGGAGCTTTCCGTCATCGACACCGGCATCGGCATGACGCCCGAGCAGCTCACCCGCCTGTTCCAAGCCTTCAGCCAGGCCGATGCGTCGACCACCAGCAAGTATGGCGGCACGGGCCTCGGCCTCGCGATCTCCAAGCAGTTCGCGCAGATGATGCAGGGCGACATCACCGTGACCAGCACGCCCGGCGTCGGCTCCACCTTCACCATCCGCATGCCCGCGAAGGTGCTCACCAAGCAGCCGAAGGTCGTCAACAACGTCACCAACAAGCTCACCCGCTCTCCCTTCCCCAGCCAGAACCGCCCCAAGATCCTCGTCATCGACGACGACAAGGAGATCCGCACCGTGATCGCCGAGTTGCTCAGCATGAGCGGTTACGATGTCGTCGAGGCGGCCTCCGGCCAGCAGGGACTCGACCACGCCGCGCGCATGGTGCCGGACCTCATCCTCCTCGACATCATGATGCCGGGCATCGACGGCTGGACCGTGCTCTCCAAGCTCCAGGGCAACCCGAAGCTCGCCGAGGTCCCCGTCATCGTCCTCAGCGCCGTGGGCGACGTGGAGATGGCCATGTCCCTCGGCGCCGCCAGCGTGCTGCTCAAGCCGGTCGACGCCAGCCGCCTCACGGCCGAGATCGCCGCCCAGCTCAGTCCCCTGCCCAAGTGCTACGTCCTGCTCGTCGAGGACGACGCCGATTCCCGCACCCTCATCGGCCGCATGCTCGAGCGCGAAGGCTGGCAGTTCCGCGCCGCGATCAACGGCAACGCGGCCATCCGTGTGCTCCGGAAGAGCCGGCCGGCCATGATCGTGCTCGACCTCAAGATGCCGGGCATGAGCGGCCTGGAGCTGCTCGATGTGATGGGCAAGAACCCGGCCTGGGCCAGGATCCCCGTCGTCATCGTCACCTCCATGGACATCACCCAGGAGATGCGTGACGTGCTGGCCGCCCGCACCCTCGGCATCCTGCGCAAGGGCCAGTTCACCCGCGAGCAGCTGGCCGACCACATCCGGCCGGCCCTCCAATCCTGCGCGCTTGCTGAAGCGTGATATTTATTTATTAATCCCGCCTGCCATGCCCAAGATCCTGCTGGTTGAAGACAACGAGATGAACCGCGACATGCTCTCCCGTCGGCTGGAGAAGCGCGGTTACACGGTGGCCCTCGCCGTCGACGGGGGCCAGGGCGTCGCCCTGGCGAAGAGTGAGCTGCCCGACCTCATCCTGATGGACATGAGCCTGCCCGTCCTCGACGGCTGGGAGGCCACGCAGCAGGTCAAGGCCGACCCCGCCACCAAGGGCATCCCGATCATCGCCCTCACCGCCCATGCCATGGAGAGCGACCGCCAGAAGGCCCTCGACGCCGGCTGCGACGACTTTGACACCAAGCCCGTCGAGCTCCCCCGCCTGCTCACCAAGATCGAGGAACTGCTGAAAAAATTCCCGCCCAAGGCATGAGCGTCCCCACTGCCAGTTCCCCGGGGTCCGGCCCGACGCCGAGTTCGCTCACCCCCTTTCTCAAGGCGCTCCAATCGGGCGACCTCGAGACGCTGTCCAAGCTGCGCCATGCCCTGCGCACGCCGCTCAACCAAATCATCGGCTACAGCGAGATGCTCATGGAGTCGGCCCAGGAGAACAACGCCCAGGCCATCCTCCCCGATCTCAAGCGCATCCATTCGTCCGGCGGCCAGCTGCTGGCCGTGATCAACGACGCCCTCGCTCCCTGGAAGATCGACACCGGCAAGATCGACTTCCCCGCCATGCGCCAGGCCATGCGCGCCCCGCTGGCCGCCGCCGTCACCCAGGCCGGCCTCAGCCTCGACCAGGCGCGCGCCAGCGGGCACGTCGAGCTCGTCAAGGATCTCGAGAAGATCCTCACCGCCGCCCGGAATCTCGAAAAGCTTTTCGAGAGCGACGCCTATTCCGAGGAAGTGATCGTTGGCCGTCCGGCCGGGGAGGGCAACACGGAGAGCCCCCTCGGCGCCATTGTCTCCCCGGTCGCGGGGGACGATGATTTCGGCATTTCCGCCCAACCCATGCCCAGCGCCAAGTTGCTCGCGGTCGACGACGACCCGATGAACCGCGACATGCTCTCGCGCCGCCTCGAGAAGCTCGGCTACGAGGTCACCGACGCCGCCACGGGCCGCGAGGCGCTGCAGAAGCTCAAGGACGGCAACTTCGACCTGGTCCTGCTCGACATCCTCATGCCCGACCTCGACGGCTTCCAGACCCTCGAGTTCATGAAGGCCGACCCGCGCCTCCGCCACGTGCCCGTCATCATGCTCACCGCCCTCGACGACGTCGCCAGCACCGTGCGCTGCATCGAGGCGGGCGCCGAGGACTACGTGCCGAAGCCCTTCAATCCGACCGTGCTCCGCGCCCGCATCACGGCCTCGCTGGAAAAGAAGCGCCTCCGCGACCAGGAACAGGCCTTCCTTGCCCAGCTGCAGATCGAGCGCTCCAAGTCCGAGCGGCTCCTCCTCAACGTGCTGCCCAAGGCCATCGCTGAGCGCCTCAAGGCCGGCCAGCGCACCATTGTCGACAGCTTCATCGATTCCACGGTGCTGTTCGCCGACATCGTCGGCTTCACCCGCATCGCCGCCCGCCAGTCGCCGCACCGCACCGTCCAGCTGCTCAACGAGCTCTTCTCCGGCTTCGACCGCATCGCCGAGCAGCGCGAGCTCGAGAAGGTGAAGACCATCGGCGACGCCTACATGCTGGCCAGCGGCGTGCCTGTCATCCGCGCCGACCACGCCGAGGCCTGCGCCGAGGCCGCATTCGAGTTCGTCGAGGCTGTCCGCACCTTCAACCGCCGCCACCAGCTCGACTGGGCCATCCGCGTCGGCATGAACAGCGGCCCGGTCGTCGCCGGCATCATCGGCACCAAGAAGTTCTCCTACGACCTGTGGGGCGACACGGTGAACATCGCCAGCCGCATGGAATCGCACGGCCAGCCGGGCAAGATCCAGGTTTCCGAGGCGACCAAGAAGCTTCTCGACCGCAAATACGATTTCACGCCCGTCGGCGTCATCGAGATCAAGAACTCCTCCCCCATGCCGACCTACCTGCTGGCGAGGAAGGGCGGGAAGTAGTTTTGGAGGGCCCGTCCCTGCGGGCCGGAATTATTGTAGCGGCGCTCGATGAGCGCCGTTTCCTTTGTCGGTCGGGCTTTATACCAATCGCCTCAAGCGACTACACTCTACACCAAGGTCGCCAAGACCGCGAAGCAGATCCTGCGAGGGGAAATATCTCTGCGTTCTTTGCGGCCTTCGTGTAAAAGCTTTGGGTGTTTGGTATTAGGCCCGACATCGGGTGTGGCGTGTCGGGCCTAAAGAGCCCGACCTACCTTCAATGCGTTTTCACCGCCGCGGCGCGGAACGGAGTCCGCGCCCTACCCTTTCGCCGTCCACTTGAAGACCAGCGTGGACAGGCCGGGCAGCGTCAGGCTCAGCGAGTTCTCGTAGCCGTCGGCCATCGCCGTCGAGGACTGCTTGCCGCCGTGGTTGCCGAAGCCCGTGCCGCCGTAATAGGTCGAGTTCGTGTTCAGCACTTCCTTCCAGTAGCCGGCGTAGGGCACGCCGACGGTGTAGCGGGTGCGGGTCATCGGCGTGAAGTTGCCCATGACGAGATAGGCGCACTTCTGCGCCTCGTCCATGCGGAGGAAACTGATGACGCTGTGGTCGCCGTCGTTGCAGTTCACCCAGCGAAACCCGCTCGGGCGGAAATCATTCGCGCTCAGCACCGGGTCGCCGGTGTAGAGCTTGTTCAGGTCGCGCACCAGCGCGCGCAGCCCCTCGTGCTCCGGCTGCTGCAGCAGGTGCCAGTCGAGGCTGGCGTCGTGGTTCCACTCCGCGAGCTGGCCGAACTCGCTGCCCATGAAGAGCAGCTTCTTCCCGGGATACAGCCAGATGTAGCCGTAGAGCGAGCGGAGGTTGGCCGCCTTCTCCGCGATGCTGCCGGCCGCCATCTTGCCGAGCATCGACGCCTTGAGGTGCACGACCTCGTCGTGCGAGTAGACGGAGATGAAGTTCTCCGAATACTGGTAGATCATCCCGAAGGTCAGCTTGTCGTGCGACCACTTGCGGTGGATCGGGTCCTTTTGGAAATAGGCCAGCGTGTCGTGCATCATGCCCATGTTCCACTTGTAGTCGAAGCCCAGGCCGCCGTCCTTCGTCGGCCGGCTGACCATCGAGAACGCCGTGGACTCCTCGGCGATCGTGACCGCGCCGGGATAGTAGTGGTGCACGAGGTCGTTCACCTGCCGCAGGAAGTTGATGGCCTCGATGTTCTCGCGGCCGCCGTATTGGTTGGGGATCCACTCCCCGGCCTTGCGCGAGTAGTCGAGGTAGAGCATCGAGGCGACCGCGTCCACCCGCAGGCCGTCGATGTGGTAGCGCTCGAGCCAGGACAGCGCGCTGGCGATGAGGAAGCACCGCACCTCGTGCCGGCCGTAGTTGAAGATGAGCGTGCCCCAGTCCATGTGCGCCCCGAGGCGCGGGTCGGCGTGTTCGTAGAGGTGCGAGCCGTCGAACTGGGCCAGGGCGAACGCGTCGCGCGGGAAGTGCGCCGGCACCCAGTCCACGATGAGGCCGATGCCGCGCTGGTGGAGATGGTCCACGAAGAACTGGAAGTCCGCCGGCGTGCCCCAGCGGTGGGTCGGCGCGAAGAAGCCCGTCACCTGATAACCCCACGAACCGGTGAACGGAAACTCGGTCACGGGCAGCACCTCGATGTGCGTGAAGCCCATGTCGCTCACGTAGTCCGCCAGCAGCGGCGCCAGCTCGCGGTAGTTGAACGGCCGGTTGGCCTCCGCCATGTTCCGCTTCCACGAGCCGAGGTGCAGTTCGTAGATCGACATCGGCCGGTCGGGCTGCCCGGCCGACGTCTTGCGCCGCGCGATCCACGCGGCGTCCCCCCACTGGTATTTGGTCGTGTCACAGACGATGGCGGCGTTGTTGGGCGGCGCCTCGAAGGACGTGCCGTAGGGATCAGTCTTCAGCCGCATGTGGCCGGACTGGTCCCAGATGGCGAACTTGTAGAGCTCGCCCTGCCCCACGCCGGGCACGAACAGCTCCCACACGCCCGAGCCGCCGAGCGGCCGCATCGGGTGATAACGCGCATCCCAGCCGTTGAAGTTGCCGACCAGCGATACGCGCGAGGCCGCCGGTGCCCACACCGCGAACGCCACGCCCGGCACGTCGCCCATCAGCCGCTCGTGCGCCCCGAGCTTTTCGTAGATGCGGTGCTCGTTGCCCTCGTTGAAGAGGTAGAGGTCCTGCTCCGACAGGGACGGCAGGAACGAGTAGGCGTTGTGGACCTGATGGATGTCGCCCCACGAGGTCGTGTAGCGCAGCTGATAGCGGAAAACCTGCTGGCCGGGCAGGAACAGCTCGAAGAATCCCTCCGGCGCGATCATCGTCATCGCGTGCGCCGGCGTGCCGGGCGCGTCCAGCTCGATCACGGCACAATTCACCGCCGCGCGCACGAACGCCCGCACCACCACGCCGGTTTTGCCTTCGTGCGTCAGCGGGTGCATCCCCAGCCAGCCGTGGGGATTGGCCTGGTGGTTGCCGAGAAACGCATTCAGCTCGTTGGCAGGTATGATCACGGCGGGTGCCTCTACAGTGCCGGCCTCGTCTGCCGCGTCTAGCCGAAACCAGCAGTCAATCCATGAGGTCACCACGGAACACACGGAATACACAGAACACTCAATCCAATGCCTTTTTCTCCTTTCCGTGTATTCCGTGTGTTCCGTGGTTAACCCGAATTCCCCACCGAAATCTCATTGCACCCGTCCGCCCCGCCCGCCACTTCAAGCATCATGTCTTTCGTCCGCCGTCTTCCCGCTTTGCTCGGCACCGTGGGCCTGCTCGCCGGGCTCGCTCATGCCCAGCCAACCGTCCCGGACCAGCTTCACGTCAGCAGCGACAAGAATGCGGTCTACGATGACGTGACCAAGGAAACGTTGCTCACCGGCAACGCCCGCATGGTCAACGGCGACACCACCCTCACCGCCGACGCCATCCGCTACAACAGCACCACCGGCGTCGCGACCGCCACCGGCCATTTCGTGCTGACCTCCGGCCGCCGCCGGCTCGTGGCCGACGAGGGCACCTACAACCTTGCCACCCGCGAGATCAACGTCCGCAACCTCCGCATCGGCGAGTTCCCCATCTACATCTCCGGTGACACCGTCACCGGCACGCCCGACAACCTGGTCTTCACCAACGCCCTCGTCTTCTTCCGCGAGAACGCCGGCTACACGCCCTCCATCCGGGCGGAACACCTCACCTACGCCCGCGGCCGGATCGTCAGCGCCGAGGGCCTGAGCCTCGGCCTGCTCGGCGGCCACTTCATCTCGTTGCCGCACTTCGAGCAGGCGCTCGACACGGACTTCGTGTCCTTCATCAGCGCGCACCTCGGCTACCGCGGCAACCTCGGCCTCTTTGCCGAGCTCGGGCTGCACGTGCCCGTCGCCCCCGGCCTCCAGGCCGGCGCCGACATCGGTCTCTATTCCTCGCGCGGTGTCCTGCTCGGGCCGTCCGGCACCTACGGCTCCGCCAACAGTGACATCAACGGCTTCTTCCGGTCCGGCTACATCAGCGACAGCGGCGACCGGAAAACCGATGTGCTCGGCCAGCCCGTCCCGCGCGACCGGAGCTACGTCACTTGGGAACACCGCCAGCGAGCCGGCGATCACTTCACGCTCGACGGCGAGTTCAACTACTGGAGCGACTCCGAGGTTCTGCGCGACTTCCGCTACCGGGAATTTGAAACCGTGCAGCAGCCCGATTCATTCCTCGAGGCGGCCTACACCGGCGACAACTACTCGCTCAGCGCCTTCACCCGCGTCCGCCCCAATTCCTGGGAGCACCTGCCGGAACGCCTGCCCGAAGTGCGCTTCGACCTCTTCCCGTCGGCCGTCCCGCTCGGCTTCTACCAGCGCGGCAGTGCCAGCGCCGCTGTCCTTGAAGCCGACGCCTTCGGCTCCTCGCCCGGGCTCCGCACCAACCGCCTCGACGCCTACTACGGCCTCGAGCGCCCATACACGCCGACGCCGTGGTTCACCTTCACCCCCGTCGCCGGCGGCCGCGTGACCTACTACACCGACGCCCTCGGCGGCAAAAGCACCTACACCCGCACGCTCGGAGAGATCGGGTTCGATGCGCACCTCCTCGCCAGCGGCACGTTCGGCTACAAGAACCCGATCTGGGAGATCGACGGCCTGCGCCACCTCATCGAGCCAAAACTCTCCTATCGTTACGCCCCCGAGGCGGCCAGGGGAACGGCCTACATCCCGCCGATCGATGCGCGCGTCTTCTCGACCTACCTCCAGCCGCTCTCCATCGCGGATTCGCGCAATCTCGACGACCTCGGCGCGCTCAACACCTTCCGCCTCTCGCTCGACAACACCTTCCAGACCCGCGACCCATCCTACGGCTCGCGCAACCTCGCTTCGCTCAACTTCGCCGCCGACTACCGCCTCAACAACGTGGCCGGTCAGAAAAATCTCTCCGACATCTACACCGAGTTCGCCCTCACCCCCGCCCCGTGGCTGAAGTGGGAGGTTTTCCACCGCTTCGATCCGCACGCCACCAGCCAGCAGGAACTCAACACCGGCCTCGAGATTCACGACCAGGAGTGGTGGTCGGTCCGCCTCGCCACCAACTACCTGCGCCAGAACTACGAGCAATACTTCCTCCAATATCGCCAGCGGCTCAACGAGATCTACGATGTCACCGCCCTCTGGCGCTACGACGCGCGCAACCACCGTTTCAACGAACAGAGATACGGCATCTGGCAGCGCCTCGGCCAGACCTGGGCGATCAAATACGAAATCGCCTGGTTCAGCGGCGACACCCGCACCAGCTCCTTCGCCCTCAACATCGAGGTGGAGTTGTTGAAGTTTTAACCACGACGACACAACGGCACGACGATTCCTTGCTGTGCCTTGCGTTGTGCCGTTGTGGTAAAGCTCCCCGTATGAATCCCAACATCGCCGCCAACCAGCAGCGCCTGTTCCTGGAGTTCGTCGCCCAGCTGCGCCCGCATGTCCGGCGCGACAGTTCCCTGCCCCGTCGCATCAAGGAACTCTTCGCCCGCCACCGCGCCATCGGCTCCCGCGACCGCAAGCTCTACCGCGAACTCGTCTACACCTACCTGCGGTTTTTCCCATGGATAGATCCTCTCCTGGATCTTGGCTCGGACTGTAGGGTCGCCGCTGGTCGGCGGACCGATCCCGGCCCGGCGACCAGCACCGGCCCTACAGAGAATCTGGCCGCCAAAGTCACGGCCTGGCTGGCGCCCGAACTGAAACCCACTTCCGCCTATCGCGCCACCCACGCCGGCGACTGGCCCGTGGTCCCCGAAACCCTGGCCGCGAAGTTTGAAATCCTCAGGTCTCAGGTCTCAGGTTTCAGGTCTCCGCCAACGGACCTCCTCCCCGCCTGGTTTCAAGAACATTGTCCGGCGGCGTTCCAGTCCCCCCACCTCGACGCCCTCAACAGCCGCGCCAACGTCTGGGTGCGCATCCAGGCCAACGATCGCAACCTCGTGCTCGACGAATTCAAGGCGCAGGGCTGGACCTTCGAGTCGCCCGCCGGCTTCCCCGACGCCCTCTGTCTGCCGCCCAACGCCGAGGTCGCCGCGTCCGACGCCTACCGCCGCGGCTTCGTCGAGATCCAGGACCTCGGCTCGCAGCTCGTCCTCGCCCATGCCCCGCTGCCGCTGAGCGGCCGCTGGCTCGATGCCTGCGCCGGCGCCGGCGGCAAGACGCTCCAGCTCGCTCGCCTGCTCGGCGCGGCCGGCCACGTGGACGCCACCGACATCCGCGTCGAGATCCTCGACGAGCTCGACGACCGCGCCAAGCGCGCCCGGCTCGACAACATCACCATCGTCCAGAAACCCGGCGACCTATATGATGGCATCCTCGTCGACGCCCCCTGCTCCGGGTCCGGCACGTGGCGCCGCCAGCCGCACCTCAAGTGGTATGTGAAGCCCGAGACGATCACCGCCTTCACGCAGACCCAGCTCGAGATACTCACGGCCAACGCTCCCCGCGTGAAAGCCGGCGGCCTGTTGATCTACGCCACGTGTTCTCTGAGTCACCACGAGAACCAGGACGTCGCCGCCGCGTTCCTCAAAGCTCACCCGAACTTCACCGCCGAGAAACCCGTGCAAAACCACGGCGGCACCTTCGACGGTCTCGGCACTTCATTGCTACCCGGCACCCTCAACACGGACGGCTTCTACGTCGCTGTGCTTCGGCGACAGTAAGCGCCCGGGAAAGCGAGACCCTGATTCTTGCACGATCGCCTGGACTAGCACTACTCCGTCAGGTTCAGACACACTCCGTCGCTCCGCGCCATCAGCCGTCGCCGGGCCTATGGCCGACAGGCCCCGCTCCAGTGAGGATTATCGCCGGCGTTGGTTTGGGTCCCCTCTGGAGAGGGGTGCCCGGCAGGGCGGGGTGTGTCGCCCGGGGCATCATATACCTGACGGAGTGGTGCTAGGGCGTGGCCCTAGTCCGGAAATAGCCCGGGCCTTATATCCTTTGTAAAGACAGGGTGTTATGATGGGCAATGCGCCGGCTGCTTTTCACTTGTCTCATTCTCCTTTCCGCGGGCCGCTGTGCCGCCTCCGCGGACGCCGGGCAGGTTGACACCCTGTCGCTGACGCAGGCGCAGCAACGCGCGCTGCGCAGCAATGCCGACTTCCGCATCGCCCAGGCGCAGGCCGACACCGCCCTCGCCCAACTGCGGGCCGTCCGGGAGTTCCCCAACCCGGTCGCCGGGTATTCCGTCAGCAAGATAAACACCGACGGCCGCAGCAACGCGACCGCCGAGGGCCGGGGCTATTGGGGCCGGAGCTATGATTCGATCTTTTCCCTCAGCCAGCTGGTCGAACTCGGCAAACGCGGCGTCCGCCGTGTCTCGGCCGAGGCCGGGGCCCGCTCGGCGGAGGCCCTGCGCGATGACGCCCGCCGCCTGCTGCTCCAGTCGGTCGCCCAGCTTTATCTCGCCGCCTGGGAGGCGCGCGAGGAGGTGCGCGTGCTCACCGCTTCGGCGGCCTCGTTGCGTCGCGAGGCGGAAATCGCCGCGACCCGCTATCACGCGGGTGACATCGCCTCCACCGACCTGGCGCAGATCGAGATCGCGGCCGCCCAGCTGGACCTGTCCGCCGCCTCGACCCGGGCCGGCGCCCAGGCCGCCCTGATCGCGCTGGAAACACTGCTCGGCGTCGCCGAGCCCCGCGGGCAGACCGTGCTCTCCGACGCCCTGGATGACACCGCCCCGGCGGTGAACGTCCAGGCCCCGGCGGGGCCCAGGCCCGATGTCGTGGCGGCCGAGGCCAACCTGGCCAAAAGCGAAGCGGATCTGACCCTGCAGCGCCATGGTCCCATTCCGGACCTCACGGTCACGCTGCAATACGAGCACCAGCCGCCCGACCAGCCGAATACCGCGGGCCTCGGCCTTTCGTTTCCTCTGCCGATCTGGAACCGCAACACCGGCAACATCCTCGCCGCCCGTGCCGCCCGCGAGGGCGCCCAGGCCCAGCTCGAAAAAGTCCGCATGCAGGCCACGGCGGACGCCGCCGCCGCTCGGGTGGCCTTCGACGAAGCCCGCGCCCGCGCCGATGCCTACCGGCACGAACTCCAGCCGAAGTCGGCTGCCATCATCCAGTCGGTGGCCTATGCCTACGAAAAAGGCGGCGCCGCGCTCGTCGAGCTGCTGGCCGCCGAGCGGAACGACAACGACATCCGCATCGCGACAGCCCGGGCGCAGGCCGACGCGGCGACCGCGGCCTTTGTCCTCGCCGCCGCCCTCAACCAGATCGAGCCCCCGGCCGATCGCCCCACCCTCCCCTGACCCCCGGCCCACCATGACCACCCATCCTGTCCGTCTTGTTCCGATCGTCGCGATTCTCCTGCTGGCCGCCTGCGCCAAGGCGCCGGACCTGGCGGACATCGCCGCTCCCACCGTCGCGGGCGATCGCGTGACGTTCCCGGCCAACGCCCCGCAACGCTCCACGCTCACGGTCGCCGCCGTGGAACCGCAGGCCCGGGAAGTCCACCATGTGACCGGCCGGCTGACCTGGGACGAGGATGCCACGGTCCGGATCTACACGCCGGTGGCGGGCCGGGTGGTGTCGGTCGACGCCGCCCTCGGCGACCGGCTGGCCGCGGGCGCACCGCTCGCCCGGCTCGATTCGCCCGATTTCGGCCAGGCGCAGGCCGACGCGCACAAGGCCGCGGCCGACCTGCTGCTGGCCGAGCGCACCCTCACGCGCACCAAGGATTTGTTCGAACACGGCGCCGCGCCGCGCAAGGATCTCGAGGCGGCGGAAAACGCCCAGGCCGGGGCGCAATCGGAGCAGCAGCGCGCCCTGGCACGGCTCGCCCAATACGGCGCCCCGGCCGAGGGTCCGGTGGACGGGCTGTTCACCCTGCGCACGCCGCTGGCCGGCGTGGTGGTCGAGAAAAACCTCAATCCCGGCCAGGAGGTCCGGGCCGACATGCAGCTGGCCAACGCGCCCCAGCTGTTTGTCCCCCAGTTTGTGATCTCCGAACCGCGCCGGCTCTGGGTGCTGCTGGACATCACGGAAATGGACATGAACCTGCTGCAACCCGGCCAGGCGCTGCGCATTCGCACCCGGGCGTTTCCCGGGCGCACGTTCGACGGCCGCCTCGAAAGCGTCGGCCCGTCGCTCGACCCGGCCACCCGCACCGTCCGGGCCCGCGGCGCGGTGGACAACCCCGGGCTGCTGCTCAAGGCCGAGATGTATGTCGACGTCGAGATCGACGCTCCGGACACGGGCGGCGCGGCCGTCGCGATCGCCAACACCGCGGTCTTCACGAAGGAAGGGAAGCATTACATGTTCGTCGAGACGGCGCCCGGCAGTTTCGAGCGGCGCGAGGTCGAGCCCGGTCCCGAGTCGGGCGGACGCATCCTCGTGCTGCGCGGGCTGAAGGCGGATGACCGGGTGCTGATCGAGGGCGGCCTGTTGCTCGAGGCGCTGCTCGAAGCCGGAGGCAAGTCGTGATCCGCGCCCTCATCGCCTACGCGCTCCGCCACCGGCCCATCGTGCTGGCCCTGCTGGCGATTTTTGTCTTCGCGGGCATCAACGCCTACCGGAACCTGCCGATCGAGGCCTACCCGGACGTCACCAACGTCTCGGTGCAGATCATCACGCTCTTTCCCGGTCACGCCGCCGAGGAGGTCGAGCGCCTCGTCACCATCCCGCTGGAGAACGAGATGAACGGCATCCCGAAGCGGGTCTCGATGCGCTCGGTCTCCCTCTTCGGCCTCTCCCAGATCACGCTCGTGTTCGAGGATGACGCCCAGACCGACTATGTGCGGAACCAGGCCTTCCAGCACCTTGCCGCCGTCAACCTGCCCGCCGGCGCCCAGGCGAGCCTCTCGCCCGACGCCACGCCCGTCGGCGAAATCTACCGCTATTCGCTCCAGGCGCCCGCCGGCTATCCGCTGGTCGAGTTGAAGGCGCTGCAGGACTGGGTCGTGGAGCGACAGCTGCGCACCGTGCCCGGCGTGGTGGACATTGTCGGCTTCGGCGGCCCGACCAAGCAATACCAGGTGCTCATCGAGCCGGCGAAACTCAAGTCCTACGGGATCTCGCTGGCGCAGGTCTTCACCGCCCTCAGCAACGGCAACCGCAACGCCGGCGGCTCCTACATCGAGCACGGCGCCGAGATGTATGTCGTGCGCGGCCTCGGCTTCGTGCGCAACGTCGATGACATCGCCAGCATCGCGGTCGACACCCGCAACGGCACGCCCATCCGCATCCGCGACGTCGGCTCCGTCGTCATCGGCAACCAGCTCCGTCTCGGCCGGGTGGGCAAGGCGGCGCCGGGCCAACCCGACGAGGACGACATCGTGCAGGGCATCGTGCTGCTGCGCAAGGGCGAGAACGCCCTGCAGGTCCTCGAGCGCGTCCGGGCGAAGGTGGCCGAGATCAACGCACGTTACCTGCCGTCCGGCGTCCGCATGGTGCCGCACTATGACCGCACGGAGCTCATCGCCCGGACGCTGCACAACGTGCGCGGGAACATGATCGAGGGCATCGCGCTGGTCCTGGGCGTGCTGGTGCTTTTCCTCGGGCTGGGGCATGTCCGCTCCGCGCTGGTGGTGGCCGCGGTCGTGCCGCTGGCGCTGCTCGGGGCGTTCCTGCTGCTGGACCTGCGCGGCATCCCGGCCAACCTGATCTCGATGGGCGCGATCGATTTCGGCATCATCGTCGATTCCGCCGTCGTCATCATCGAGAACATCCTGCGGCTGCGGGCCGAGGCCCGCGACCGGAAGCCGAAGCTCACGGAGCTCATCATTCAGGGCGGCGGCCAGATGGGCCGGCCGATCCTCTTTTCCAAGGCGATCCTGCTCACGGCCTTCATCCCGCTCTACACCCTCCAGCGGGTGGAGGGGAAGATCTTCCAGCCGATGGCGCTGACGCTCACCTTTGCGCTCATCGCCGGCACCCTGCTGGCGCTCACGGCCGTGCCCGTGCTGGCCAGCCTTGTCCTGCGCCATGCCGGTGGCACGGAGCACGAATCGTGGTTGGTGCACCGGCTGCGCGCCCTCTACCTCCCGCTGCTGGAACGCGCGCTGGCCGCCAAGCGCCTGCTGCTGGTGCTCGCGCTGGCGGCCCTGGCCGGGGCCGGCGCGCTGCTGTTCTTCCTCGGGTCCGAATTCCTGCCCAAGCTGGACGAAGGCTCGCTGTGGGTGCGGATCTTCATGCCGCAGTCGATCTCGCCGAGCGAGGCGGCGCGCATCACCCGCCAGGCCCGGGGGCTGATGGCGTCGTTTCCCGAGGTGAAGACCGTCATCAGCCAGCTCGGCCGGCCCGACGACGGCACGGACGTCAACGGCTTCGATGTCGCCGAGTTCAGCGTCAACCTCAAGCCCCGGGAGGAGTGGACCACCGCCGCCGACCGGGACGGATTGATCCATGCCATGGACCGCCGGCTGGCCGAAATCCCCGGGATCGAGACCCAGTTCAGCCAATACATCGAGGACAACGTCAACGAGGCCATTTCCGGCATCAAGGCCGAGCTGAGCGTCAAGATCTACGGCGAGGATCCCGAGAAACTGCAGGCCGCGGCCGACCAGATCGCCGGCCTGATCAAGACCGTGCCCGGCGCGACCGATGTCGGCACCGAGGAGCTGCTCGGGCAGCCGCAGGTGCAGATCGTGGTGGACCGCGCGGCCATCGCCCGGGCGGGACTCACCGTGTCCGACGTGCAGTCGGTGGTGGAGACGGCCCTCGGCGGCAGCGTGGCCACGCAGGTGCTGGAAGGCGAGCGGACCTTCGACCTCGTGGTCAAGCTCGCGCCCCGCGCCGTGCTCGACCTCGACTCGATCCGCAAGATCCCGGTCTTCGGCGCCAACGGCGAGCGGCTGACGCTCGAGGCGCTGACGACCGTGGACGTGCGGCCGGGCTTCGCCCGCATCTACCGCGAGGAAAACGCGCGGCGGATCGCGGTGAAATATTCCCAGCGGGACCGCGACCTCGGCTCGCTGGTGGCCGAGGCCCTACGCAAGGTCGACGCGACGGTGCAGCTGCCCCCGGGTTACCGGATGGAGTGGACCGGTTCGTTCGAGAACCAGCAACGGGCGCAAAAGCGCCTGCTGGTGATCGTCCCCTTCACCCTCGCCGCCATTTTCTTCCTGCTGTTCACCGCGTTCGACTCGGGCTGGCTGGCCGCGTTGATCCTGAGCGTGGTGCCGTTCGCCGCCATCGGCGGCATCGTGGCGCTGCCGCTGGCGGGCCTGACGCTCTCGGTTTCCGCGCTCGTGGGCTTCATCGCCCTGTTCGGCGTCTCGGTGCAGAACGCCGTGCTGCTCGTGGAGCGCATCCGCGAGCTGCGCCGGGAGGGCCGCCCGATGGATGACGCGGTGCGCGAAGGGGCCGCCTCACGCATGCGGCCCGTCGTCATGACCGCCGCGATGGCCTCGCTCGGGCTCCTGCCGGCCGCGCTGTCGCACGCCGTCGGCGCGGAAACCTCCCGCCCCTTCGCCGTGGTGATCGTCGGCGGGTTGGTGACGGCGACGGCGCTGACCCTTTTCCTGTTGCCGGCGCTCTACCCGTATTTCGAGCGTCGGACGGAATAACGCAGTTGCCGTTCTGCTCCCGGGGCTTCAAGCCAGCATTCGCAATCAGATTGCCATGACGCCGCCTTACCTGCGCTCCCTTTTCCGCGTGGCACGCACGGTTTATCCCGAGCCCACCTGGGCTCATCGCGGGCAACGGCTGCTCTTCGTTTTCCGGCTTCTGCGGAACCACCCGCATTCCCGCCGGTGGCTGGAGTATCTGGCCACCGAGCGGATGGCTCCGCTGGCGGCGGCCAACCCCAGCCTCTACCGGAAGCCGATCCGGCCGTATGTCTCCACCCACTGGCCCGGCCGCATGAAGGTGGCAGCCATGATGCATCATTATGATTTTCTCGCCCGGCGGCTGCCGCCACCGGCCTTCCGGCAGGTCGTCAGCCGCGAAGGGCTGCGGTGGCTGGCTTTTCCCGCGAGGAATGGCGATCACCTTGCGGTCATCCTACGCTTCGACGGCAAGTTCCGGAAGGAAGGCGAAACCACGCTGGATCTCGAATCGACCAGATACGGCTGCCGGATCGCCAGCATGACGTTTGTGGTGGCGGCGAGCACGACCGGCGCGCCCTGCCTGATCATCGGCGCCGTGTCCGGGCTCCCGCCCGGCGCCGACAAGGACATCATCAAGGACACCGCCAAGGCGTTGTTCGGACTGCGGCCCAAGGTCCTGCTGCTGCTGCTGCTGCAGGAGCTGGCACGGAGTTGGAACGTGCCGGTGCTGCTCGGTGCAGGCAACCGGATCCACACTTCCCGGGACATGGACTACTGGTTGAACCACACCCGGCGCTTCCCGATAACTTATGACTCTTTCTGGGAGGAAGCCGGCGGCCACCGGCGCAGCGACGGCTTCTTTGTCCTTCCGCTGCAGCCCTCCCCCCGGAACTTTCACGACATCCCGCCACAGAAGCGCGCGCACTACCGCCACCGCTACGCCCTGATCGACGGAATCCTGGAACGTTTCCGCGCCGGCCCGGAGCCGGCGCCAACGGACCCCGCGGCCGCCGCGAGGACCGATGGCGAGCCCGCTGCTAGCCGCGGAACGCGCGGGGCGCTGCCAACATCCCTCGCGGGCTTGGTCCTGTGCGGCCTGACCGCCCTGCATGGCTATCGCAGCCTCGGTCACTCCACCTTTTCCGTGCCACTGGATGTGTTGCCAGAGCACACGATTCGCATTCAAATCCGGGCCTACGACGACCCCACGCCCAGTCCCCCGCCGGCCGGCCGTTCTCGACCATGAGCACCGCCACCCGCGCGAGGTCCGCGAATTTCCCGATGAAACGCCCCGCCTTTTTTAGCCGGTCCGAATGGGCGATAGGGCTCCTGGCTTCCCGGGCTGATCCCCGGTTGCGGCGGCAGCTCACCCTCGCGACCGGTGTCCTGGTGGCCTTGATCGGGCTCGCCGATTTCAGGCAGGGCACGGATCTGTCGATGCAGGTGTTCTATTTTCTGCCCGTGGCACTCGCCGTGGTCGCGCGCGGCCCGGGGTTCGGCCTCGGTGTCTCCGTGGCCTGTGTGGCCATCTCGCTGGGCGGGGACATCGCCGCCGGGGCGAGTTTCCCCTCCCTCGTCGTGCCGGCGTGGAACGCGGCCATCGCCCTGATCATCTACCTCGTGCTGGTCTGGCTGCTTTCCAGCCTGCTCCACCTGCAGCACGAACTGGAACGGCGGGTCGAACAACGCACCGCCGCCCTGGCCGGCGAAATCGCCGAGCGGGAACGCCTGGAGAAAAGCATCCTGGAAATCAGCGAACGGGAACGGCGGAGCATCGGCCATGATCTGCATGACGGACTCGGCCAGCATCTCACCGGCACCGCCATCACGGGCCAGTTGCTGGCGGAACGGCTGCAGGAACGCGCGGCCGAGGAAACCCCCGACGCCTTCCGGGTGGTCGATCTGGTCAAGACCGCGATCGCCCAGACCCGGCACATGGCCAAGGGATTGTTGCTCGCCGACATCGACCCCGAGGGTCTGCCCCCGGCCTTGGCCGAGTTTTGCGCCGTGACCACCGCGCAATTTCGAGTGGCGTGCATTTTCATCACGGAGGAACCGACCGTGCCCCTCCCGCCCGGAAACGGGGTGGCCAGCCACTTGCTGCGCATCGCGCAGGAGGCGGTCCGCAACGCCGTCCGCCACGGCGGGGCCAAGCGCGTTGAGGTGCGGCTGCACAACCGGGATCACCGCCTCACCCTGATGGTGCGGGACGACGGCTCCGGCCTGCCGCCGGCCGCCCAGCGGTCCGGGGGACTGGGATTGCGGATCATGGCGCACCGCGCCGAAATGATCGGGGCCACCTTCGCCATCGAGCGCGCCCCGGCCGGTGGCACCATCGTCCAATGCAGCCTGCCCCTCCCATGAATGAAACGGCCTTGAATCCGGCGGCGACGGACGAACGGTTCCGCGTGTTCGTGGTGGACGACCATCCGCTGGTCCGGGAGTCCCTCGTGACCCTGATCGGCCGCCAGCCCGACCTCTGCGTCCGTGGCCAGGCCGGCGACAGTGCCGCGGCCTTCGCCGTGATGTCGCGCGAGCCGGTTGATGTCGTCGTGATCGACATCTCGTTGCCGGGCGAGTCCGGCCTGGAGCTGATCAAGCGCCTGCAGACGCTGTCGCCGGCCCCGCGCATCCTGGTGCTTTCGATGCACGACGAGGCCTTCTATGCGGAACGGGCGCTGCGGGCCGGTGCCATGGGTTATGTGATGAAACAGGAAACGACGGACAAGGTCATCGTGGCCATCCGCCACATCCTGCAGGGGAAGCTTTACGTCAGCAACGGCCTGGCCGCCGAGCTGGCCCGGAAATACGTCGGCAGCCGGGCGCCCGCCGATCCCTCACTCACCGCCCGGCTCAGCGACCGCGAACTGGAGGTTTTCCGGCTGCTCGGGCTCGGCCACGAGACGAAGCGCATCGCCCAGGAATTGAAGATCAGCGTCAAGACCGTCCAGGCCCATTGCGCCAGCATCAAGGAAACGCTGGGCCTGGCCAATCTCCACGAGCTGATCCGGGAGGCGGTGCGCTGGATGGAAAGCACCGGGAGCGGAAAAGGCGGCTGAGCCGCCCCACCGTGCGGAACCGCGACTGGACCGGCGGTTATCGTCTGATTACGCGCTGAAAATGGCAGCTCTCTAGGGCTAACCAAGCATAAACCAAACCTACTCCAGAACCACTTATTTGAACCATTTGGTGTTCGTTTTGGTGTCCGCCTTAACAGGTCCCTATGCCCTTTCGGGTTTCGGGCTTCACCCTTCGAGCCACCTTCAGATCAAACTAGAACCCGACCGACAGGCCGGCGTAAAAGGCTCGGCGCGGACCGTAGGCCGGAGCGGCAATGCCAAGGCCCGAGCCGTTGCGCAATTCGTAGACCTGGTCGAAGATATTCAGGCCATCGAAGCGCAGCTTCAGCTCCTTGATGCGACCTGAGCGCAAATGGAAAACTTGCTCCACACCCACACTTACCGTGGTGTAGGCGGGTAATTTCCCGAGATTCGCAAATCCTGCCCTCAGTCCGTTCCCATAAAGAAAATCTGCGTAAAGGTGGGTGTTCGCGGCTACCCTACACGCAACCCCTCCTGACCCGGTGAAGCGTCCTTGGTGATCCAGTTGGATGGAGTGAACCGCGACATAAGCCAGCTGATCGCCCGGAAATTGGAACTGAACGGAATTGATGTTCTGCGCGGAAGTCTGGACAAATGAAAAATTTCCATAGGCGGTAAACGGCCCCTGGTTATAGGTGCTGCTAATCTCGAGTCCGTAAATGGTCGCCTTGGTATAATTGAAATCGTCGAGGATAACGGCTTTGCCAAACTGGCCGACATCGATCAGGTTTTTGGCCCATTTGAAGAATGAGTCCACCGTGACCTGCCAGGCGGGTGTGATCTGCCGCGAGAGCCCGGCGTCGAAATAATGGTCCCGTTCAACTTTCTGCGGGTCGTCCTGTCCGTTCAACGGGGCGTTGGTGGTGCCGTCGAATTTCTTGCCACCCGCCGGCGGGACATATTGCAGGGTAGGCGGCACGAAATAGCGGGCATAGCCCGCATGGACGGAGGTTGTGTCGTCAATCCGCCAGACAAAGTTCACCCTGGGGCTGAGCTGGCTTTCCCGATCGAACGGGCCGCCGAACAGATCGTAGCGGACGCCATAGTTCAAGGTGAGCCGGTCACTCAACCGCCATTCATCCTGCAGATAGAGGCCGACGCCGGGGCCGCGATTGCCACTGTTGTCGATGATTCGCACCGGCTCGTCGGTCGTCTGATTTCCAAGTGAGTCAACCGGGAACACCGTGGTGTCGGTATTCAGCTTCTCGTCTTCGTAGGTCGCGAGCAGGCCACCCCGCAGGGTATGCCGGTCGCTCAGGAAAAAGGAAGCATCCGCCTGCAAGCCGTAGATGAAAGAGCTGTTTCCGATCCGACCCGCGACTCCTCCGAAAAGCAAATCCTGCTCCGAATCCGGACGGAACTCCAAGTCGGTGTAACGGGCAAACGCGGACACCTGGAGCGAAGCGGCCCTAGTGGACTTCTGGTATGAAATCACGCCATAGTAATTTTGTTCGTTTTGGTTCTCGTTGACCGTTGACGAATTGGCTGCGGGATTCCCTGCCAACTGATAGTTGGGCAAAAGTCCCGGAGTGTCCGGAATCTGAAAATCGGCATACGAAGCCCACGTCAGCAGGGTCAGGCGGCTGGTTTCGTCGAGCCGGTAGGAAAAGTAGCCAAAGGTTTTTTCCTGGTTGGTGACATCATGAAGCGGGTTGGCGCTCGAGGTCGTATTGTCGATGCCGAGATTGTCGTGTTTGTCGGAGACAATGATGAAATACTCCAGTTTTCCGTGAGTGCCGCCCAGTTGCAGGGACGACTGCCGGGTGGCGTACCCGCCAGCGTAAAGCGAAAGTTCCCCCCCGTGGAGCTGAGAGCCCGTCTTTGCGGTAACATCGATAATGCCAGCCGTGCGGTCGCCGAACTGCGCCGGCAAAGTGCCCGTCATAACTGTCACCGCCTGGATCATTCGGGTGTCAATCTCCTGGCCGAAGCCGTTGAGTCCTTCCGGCAGGAGCACGCCGTTGATGCGATATTGCAGGTCGCCATGGTCGCCACGGAGATGCACTTCCCCGAATTCGTCCTGCACCATACCCGGCACCTGCAGCAGCACTTGCTGAAAGGGGGAGTTCTCGCCCTGACCCATCAACTGTATCTGGGCCGCACCGATTGAATAGCTCACCGCCCCCAAGCCGGGCGCGATCTCTTCGCGAGAAGCATCAAGATCGGCCGTGACACTGACGGTAGCAAGTTGGAGACGAGCGCTCTCGGCGCCATCGCTGGAAGACGCTATAATTTGAATGGCGATGGCGGCGAGAATGACGGCCTTGGGTCGAATCCATTCAGCGGCCGGCAAACGCGCCCCGCCCGCCCGGCCCCGCTCTCCGCCGGGTCGCCCGGTAAACATTCGCCATCTTGAAAATAACATTAGCGAAGAGCACAAAGTTATATTTTGAATAGTCAAAATATTATTGTGGTTGCCTCAAATGAGGTTGCGACGTTGGCTCGCTCCCTCATGCCCACCAGCACGGTCGAGGATTACCTGAAACAGATTCTCCTGCTCGCCAAGGATGGCGACGAGTTGGTGCCGATGGGCGGGATCGCCGAAGGCTTGCACGTCGTGCCGGGCACCGTGACCACCATGGTGAAGTCACTCGCCGGGCAGGAATTGGTCGAACACCATCCGCACCAGGGGGTGCGTCTGACGAGCAAGGGACGGAAGCTCGCGCTTAACGTGCTCCGCAAGCACCGGTTGGTGGAAACCTTTCTCGTCACGACCTTGAAGATGGATTGGACCGAGGTGCATGTCGAAGCCGAGCGGCTGGAGCACGCCCTGTCGGAACGCGTCTTGGAACGAATCGATGCCTTGCTGGGGCATCCCAAGGTCGACCCTCATGGCGACCCGATTCCCAGTGCGCAGGGCAAACTCGACACCCGGGCTTATGGCACGCTGGCCACCTGTGCGGTGCAGGCCCCCCTGCGCCTGGTGCGCATCACCGACCAAAGTGCGGAATTTCTCCAGTTCGCCGACCGTCAACGACTGGTGCCTGACGCGTTGCTGACTGTCACCGCGCGGACGGAAGCGGCGGGGATCGTCACCGTGCGCTTGAAATCAGGGAAAAGCATGACTTTGGGTTTTGAACAAGCCGGGAAAATTCTCATTGAGCGGATATAAAAGGGACGAGGATAAGCAAAACCCGATGTCGAAGGCCGAACAATCGTCGAAAACGAATCACGCCTGGGCCGGACTCATGCAGTCAGAGCAGGTGGAACCGGGCCTCCGGACCGGTTTTCTATACCGTGCGCCGAAGCAACCCGTCCGGAGGCCGGGTTCCACCTTTCAGTCCATCTCTCTTCGGGGGATTTTAGTTCAACTGCATGAGTCCGGCTGGGGCCTGAGCGGTTAACCGTAAACGTCTAGCCAGACGTAGTGGCCATAGAGGCGGACTCGGCCAATGACCGCCGCCTGGACGAAGGGGGCCGGTTAGAGTTGCAGATGGGCGCGGACGGCGAAGATGGAGACCGGGCCGCGTGCCGAATTGTAGCCGGGATTCTTGATCCACTGGTAATCGGGAGAAATCTGCAGCCACTTCCGGTATTGGAAGGCGTAGTAGAGCTCGACCCCCTCCTCCGCGGCATACGAAAGGCCCCCATCGCCCAGGAGTAGTCCGGTGCCTCCCTGTGCGAGATAGTGCCGGTGATCGGAGGTCAGGCCGTTGACGAAAACAGCCGCGCCCAAAACGTCGTCCGGGCGGCTCCACCGGCGCCCTTTCGCACTCAAGCCCGCCGCCAGGGAGCGGTCGATCTCGGCAAAGGCGAAACTCTCCGTCCGACCGTCATTCCAGCTCAGGCGGGCGAAAGCACCCACGTCGTCGCTCAACTCCTGGTCCCAGCTGATCCCCGCCCCCTCCTTTGAACGGTAGGCGCGGGTTGGGACAATGTCCTCGGGATACTGCTGGGCCGCCGCGGCCCGATACAGGCCCATGTGCGCCTGGTTCCAATAGACAAAAGGCCGCACCGTGCCATGGCGGCCGTTCCATTCGTAGCGGTAGTCGAACTGCAAGATCTGGCCGTAGGCGCGGCCGATGTGGGGATCGAGCTGGTCACCGTTGGCGACGGCCGGCTCCATCAGGAGCCCGTAGCGGAGTGTCGTGTTCGCGGTGTTCCATTCGACGACCGCCCCGGCGGTGAAACCCACGACGTCGGCGGGATAGTCCCAGGCGGCGCTTTCCCAGAGCGCCCAGTTCATGAACTGCGTCCGCGGATCGTGGCTGTAGCGGTTGTCGTCGAAAAAGTCGTTGGCGGAGAATTTTCCGACCGACACGGTGATCCGGTTGACGTCGATTTTGCCCGCGATCTGGTTGAGGTCGTCCTCCACCGCTTCCTTTTCCCCACCCAGGCCGAAGACCTGACGCAGGAAAAGCCGCGAGGTGTTGTAGTGCAGGTTGGGGAAACCCGACTTGACGGCTTCGCCGTTGGGGAAGCCGCCGGCGCCGAACGTCTGGCTCAAGCCGTGCCCCTGGAAAATCTCCGGGTTGTAGACCAGTTCCGCGCCCGGCCAAAGTTTCCGGTCCAGATAGAGGGAGAAGGAAAAGGTGCGCTCGGCTTCGTATGCATGCGTCAGGCTGTTGACGCCCTCATAGGCGGACGGAAAACTGTAGTGCCACTGCTCGACGCTGGTCACCTGGGTATGCAGGCTCCAGTCCGAGGTCGCCGGGGCGGCCGGTTCGGCGCGGGCGGCCGGGGTCAGGCGCAGGAACGCGAGACAAAAGAAAATCGGTAGCAGTCGGTATTTTTTCATAACCATTCCTTGAACTTGCGGATGTAGAGTTGCTTGAGAAACTGGGTCAAGCCGCAGTAGGCGAGAAGCGTGAGGGCCAGGAATGGCCAGAAGCCTGGGGGCAGCGGCGTCATGCCAGTCCCGCGGCCCAGTGGCGTGAAGGGTATGGCACAGCCGATGGCCATGACGGCGCCGGTGAGGAGCAGCACCGGGGTGGCCGCGGTGCTTTGCACGAACGGGATCTTTTCCGTGCGGATCATGTGCACGATCAGGGTCTGCGTGAGCAGGCTTTCCACGAACCAAGCGGTTTGAAAGAGACTCTGACTGTGCGGCTCCATCGAGTTGGCCCCGAAAATGAACCACATCCCGAGGAAGGTCGTGATGTCGAAGATCGAGGAGATCGGCCCGATCAGGACCATGAAACGCGCGAGGCTGCCGATGCCCCATTGGCGCGGTTTTTTCAGCCAGTCCTCGTCCATGCGGTCCCAAGGCAGGGAAATCTGCGAGATATCGTAGAGCAGGTTGTTGATCAGGATCTGCACCGCCAGCATCGGCAGGAACGGCAGGAAGGCGCTGGCCGCCAGCACGCTGAACATGTTCCCGAAGTTGGAACTGGCCGTCATGTTGATGTATTTGACGATGTTGCCGAAGGTGCGCCGGCCCCACACCACCCCGCGTTCCAAGACCAGCAGGCTCTTTTCCAGGAGAATGATGTCCGCCGCCTCCTTGGCGATGTCCACGGCGGAATCGACCGAGATCCCCACGTCGGCTTCGCGCAGGGCCATCGCATCATTGATGCCGTCGCCCAGGAAGCCGACCGTGTGCCCGTTGGCCTTGAGCGCCTTGATGACCCGCGCCTTTTGCGCCGGGGTCAGCTTGGCGAAGACCGTGACCATTTCCACCTTCTCGCGCAGCGCATCGTCCTCCAGCCGCTCCATTTCGCTGCCCAACATCACCTCGGAGACCTCCAGGCCCACGTCCCGGCAGACTTTGCGGGCCACCAGGGCGTTGTCGCCCGTGAGGATTTTCACCGCCACCCCGTGCTGGTGCAGGAGGCGCAACGCCTCGGCGGTGCTCTCCTTCGGCGGATCGAGAAAGGCGATGAATCCCGAAAAAATGAGGCCTTGCTCGTCCGTCACGGAAAACTCCCCGGCGGCTTTCTCGATCGCCTTGTAGGCCACGCCCACCAGGCGCAAACCATCCTGGTTGTTTTCGTCCCGCAACTGGTGGAGCCGCTTCCGCAGCTGGTCGTCGAGAGGGGCGATGGTCCCCTCGTCGTCCACCTTCGTGCAGATATCGAGCATTTCGTCCACGGCGCCCTTGCAGACCAGCAGCGGCGGGCCGCCGCCGGCCGGCCGGAGCACGACGGACATGCGTCGGCGGGAGAAATCAAAGGGCAGCTCGTCGATCTTGGTGTAGGAATTCGCCGCTTCCCGCAGCGCATGGTCCGTGTGGGCGTGCTTGATCACGGCGCGGTCAATCAGGTTCTTGAGGCCCGACTGGAAGAAGCTGTTGAGATAGGCCCGCTCCAGCACCCGGTCGTTTTCCTGCCCGTGGATATCGAGGTGCCTGATCAGAACCACCCGGTCCTGGGTCAGGGTCCCGGTCTTGTCGGTGCAGAGGACATCCATGGCGCCGAAGTTCTGGATGGAGTTGATGTGCTTCACCACGACCTTCTCCTTCGCCATCGCCGCCGCGCCCCGCGCGAGGTTGGTGTTCACGATCATCGGCAGCATCTCCGGGGTCAGCCCCACGGCCACCGCGACCCCGAAGAAGAACGCCTCGAGCCAGTTGCCCTTGGTCAGGCCGTTGAGCAGAAACACCACCGGCACCATCACCAGCATGAACTTGATCAGCAGCCAGCTCACCTGGTTCACGCCGCGGTCGAACGAAGTCATCGGACGTTGCAGCACCAGATGGGCGGCCAGGGCGCCCATCTGGGTCTGCGGCCCGGTGGCGAGCACGACCGCCCTGGCCGTTCCGCTCACCACGCTGCTGCCCATGAAGCAAAGGTTGGGCGCTTCCTGGACGGAGGACCGGCCTTCCCTGGCACTCGCGCGGGCATCCTTCTCCACCGGCATGGCTTCGCCGGTCAGCGCCGACTGGCTGACAAACAGGTCGCGCGACTCCAGCAGGCGCACGTCGGCCGGAATCATGTCTCCGGCGGAAAGCCGGACGATATCCCCCGGGGCGAGGTCCTCCATCAGGATCTCCGAGGCCCGATGATCGAGCGAGTGCGGCGCGCGCTCGACGCCGTCGTTTCCCGTCCGATAGACCGTGGCCTGGTTGCGCACCATCCGGCGGAGGGACTCGGCCTTCACCTGGGATCTGAATTCCTGCCAGAAGCGCAGGGTGGTCGCGACCGCGACCATGATCGACATGACCACGCCCCCCACGAGGTCGTCGGTGAGGTAGGAGACCACCCCCAGGAAAACGAGGATATAGTTGAAGGGATTGCGAAACGAATGCCAGAGGACGGCATACCATGGCGCGATCCGGCGCGGCACGGCGACATTCGGCCCGAAACGTTCCAGCCGTTCGCACGCAGCGGTCCAGGTCAGCCCTTCGGCCGAGGTTTGCAATCCCCCCAAGACTTCCACGGCTCCCGTTTGGGCGGCCATCTGCAGCCAGCTGTCCTCCGGCTTGGTCCCCGGAGACAGGAGTTCAAACCTTTTGCCGTTCAGCAGGGATGGAGTGGCGGGATCGGCGCGCATCGTTGATCTTGGATTGGGCCCAACCCTGCCACAGAAGCGCCGGGCGCAACAGCGTCCCAACCTGAAGATTTGGTCAGGTCGGCGCGCCGGAGGGCAACGCCGGCAGCGTGATCCGGAACATCGCCCCGCCGCCGGGCCCGCTGTCGGCCACGATGCGGCCGTCCAGTCGCTCGATGGCCGTTTTCGCAATGCACAGCCCGAGTCCGGCACCTCCGTCCGGCCGCAACCGGGAAGGTTCCAGCCGATAGAATCGCTCAAAGATCCGTTCCCGATGTTCGGCCGGAATGCCCGGCCCCTGGTCAATGACCGTGATGTTCACCACGTCGTTTTCCCGGTCCACACCCAGCCGGATGGTGCTGCCGGGAGGACTGTGCCGGATCGCGTTGTCCAACAGATTGACGACGGCATGCAACAGCAGGGTGACATCCGCAGTCGCCTGCAACCCCGCCGGACATTCCAGGTCCAGCTGGATCTGTTTTTCCTCGGCCAGCACCGCCACGCTGTCGCAGGCCGCCGCGAGGTGCTGCCGCAGTTCCACTGTCCGTCGCTGGATGGGCAGTTCATCGCTTTCCAGGCGGGCCAGCCGGAGCAACTGCCCGACCAGGGTATTCATCCGTTGCGCCTCCTCCAGCATGCTGCCGATCGCCTCACGCAGCACGGCGGGATCCGAGGACTGGCGCAAAGCGACCTCCCCCACCGTGCGCAGTGCGGTCAGAGGCGTGCGCAACTCATGCGAAGCGTCAGCCGTGAACCGGCGCAGCTCGGCCAGAAGGCGGTCGTGCTTCTGGGCTTCGCGCCGCAGCAAGGCCGCCAGGCCCTCCAATTCCGCCGGCAGGGGCTGCCGCGTCTTTGCGGAAATGCGCGTGCCCAGGCGGCCGATTTCATCCAAACACCAGCCCGCCACAAACCACCCGCCAATGAAGAAGACGGCCAGCACCGCCAGCAGGGCGGGCACGATCTTCCCCTCTTCCAGCCGCTCCACGCCGATGGTGCGCGCGACCACGGCCAGCAAAAAAATCAGCGCCCCGGCGGCCATCGCGCCGAAGGCCGCCGCCAGACGGGTGCGCAGAGAGAGTCTGCCCCACCACGCTTTCATGCCTTCGCTCCCTCGTCGCGCAGCACCAGGCCGAGGCCGCGCACGACATGCAGCAATTTGGACTGGCGTCCTTCGTCGATCTTGCGCCGCAGCCGCGCGACATGCACATCGATCACATTGTCCAGGGGGGTCGCACGGTTCGATTCGCGCCAGACCTCCCGCGCCAGCCGGTCGCGATCCACCACCTGGCCCGGGTGGCGGATCAGATAGGCAATGAGATCATACTCGCGCGGAGTCAGCCCGATTACCTGGCCGTCCCGGGTCACGCGGCGGGTTTCGAGGTCAACCGAGAGATCGGCGAGGGTCCGGCGGAGCGGTTCGGCCGGCACGGCACGACGCAACAATGCGCGAACGCGGGCCAGCAATTCTTCAAAGGCAAACGGCTTGGTCAGGTAATCGTCCGCTCCCGCCTCCAGGCCTTTCACCCGATCGGTGATCGAGTCGCGCGCCGTCAGCAGCAGCACCGGCGGACGCTGCCCGCGGTCCCGCAGCGCCTGCAACACCTGCAGGCCGTCCCGGCCCGGCAGCATCCAGTCCAAAATGAGCAGATCCGCCGCCTGCGCCGACAAGGACAACAGCGCGTCTTCGCCCGAAGCTACTGTCCGCACCTCGAAGCCTTCGCCCTTGAGGCCGGCTGCCAGGCCCGATGCCGTCTTCCCATCGTCTTCGACAATCAAAACACGAGTCACGGGCGGAAGCTATTTCACCGGCCGCGGAGATGGCGAGCCTGTCGTTGAAGGCGTCACCAGGTATGCGGCTTTTTGCAGCAGCCATGCTGCGGACTAAATTGATGGCGTTTCGCGCCTTTAGGTGGCCCTGAAGCCGAAGCGGGCCCGGATTACGAGGTCATGCAGGGCCGCGGCCTTGTCTTCGCGGTCGTTCATGAGGCCGGAGAGTTCCGTCCTCCTGATCTCGACCGTGGCATCAGCCAGCACGCCGTCGGGTGGGTATTTCGTTGGCATGTCTTTTTCCTTTGTTCGACCCGTGGGTTGGTAGATCCTGCCCTCGCTTTCGTAGTCAGGAGATGATGAGGAATTGGTTTTGGGCCTACTGACCCAAAGGGCACGCGCCTTTAAATCCGGATATCGTATGTCCCTTTGAGGGAAGCACGTCTCCCTCTTCGGGTCGTGCGTTATCTCCTTCGGGTATCGCGTCTCCCTCTTTGGGTATCGCTTTACCCGGTTCAGGTATCGCGTCTCACGCTTTGGGTATCGCGTTACCTCCTTTGGGTCGCGCGTCTCCCTTTTTAGGTCACACGTTACTCCCTTTGGGTATTGCATTACTTTCTTTGGGTCACGCGTTACCCGGTTCGGGTATTGCATTACCTTCTTCGGATATTGCGTCTCCCGAATGTCGGCCTGCGGGCCGGAAAACCCGGAAAGAGATACCCAAGCCATTTCGCGCCCGAAAGTATCGCCGGAGGACCACTGTAGCTCATTCATCTGAAGCCTAGGGACAAACCGGCTCGCTCGGGATCGCCGAATCTGGCTTTTTTACCGATTATCGGCCAATCTGCCTTCGGCCTGCCTTACAGGATCTCTACAGGCTCTCTACAGGATCCTTACAGAGGCTGACTGCCGTGTCAGAATGGCCCTGCGGTCTGCGATCAACCCTTGGGCGGCTCGGCGAGTTTGCCGCGGAAGTCGCCGCCTTGCTCCCATTTGCCCTGGGCCATTGTGACGGACACTGATGCTGTGCGCTGCAACGCAAGAGCGTCGGCGTTGCCGGGATGGAGGCGCAGTGCCTCGTCCGCCGCCTGCACGGCATCTTTCGCGCGGCCGGCGATGAGGTAGGCCCCGCCAAGCGCAATCCACAGGTCGGCCCGGTCGGGCTCGTCGTCGCTCGCCGCCTCATAGGCAAACACCGCCGTCTCGGGCCAGTTGAGCGCCATGGCGGCCTGACCCATCAGACCGAGCGCCGCCGTGTTGTGCGGGTCGCGGCGCAGCAGGCGCTCCGCGCTGGCAAACGCCGCGCGGGGCTCGTCCTTCAGCTTCATGCTGCCGCCGAGCAGAAACGGCGCGGTCGACACGGCCCGCACCAGCTTGGACAGCCCGCTCTGGCGCATGGCCGCGACCTTGAGCAGCGCGGCCCGCTCCAGCTTGCGCACACTCAGGCAGGCCGGCTGCTCGTCGAGGATTTTGGCGCAGAGGTCCGCCGCCTGCTCGGCCCTGCCGCGGTCAAAGGCCGAGCGCGCACTCTCCGCCTGCTTTTGCAGGGCGAAACTCAGGGCGCTGATCAGGACCTCGGGCATAAGGCAGGTTTAACCACGGATTACACGGATTGGCACGGATAGATTTTGTGTCGGAGCCTGCTTGCAGGCGATCAGGAATGATCGCGGCTGAATCGTCCGAAAATCGCCTGCAAGCAGGCTCCGACAGGTTTGATCCGTGATCATCCGTTTAATCCGTGGTCAAAAATGCTACATCACTTCCAGCTCCGCTCGCGCGGCGGCAACCAGTTTATCGAGGGCGGCCTGGACGATGGCTGCGGTCGGGCCCTCGACGAGCAGCCGCAGCTTGGCCTCGGTACCGGAGTAGCGGACCAGCACCCGGCCCTGCGCCCCGAGCTCCGTCTCGACCGCCTTGATGGCGGCCGGCAGCGTGGGCAGTGCCTCCAACGGTTTCTTTTCTCGCACCTTCAGCGCGACCGACTGCTGTGGAAATTTCACCAGCACCTTGCGCAATTCGGACAGCGGCCGGCCGGTGGCGAGCATGACCGCAATCACCTTGAGCGCGGCGACCAGGCCGTCGCCGGTTGGCGACACATCCGCGCAAATCACATGGCCCGAGGATTCGCCGCCGAGCGTGGCGCCCTCGGCCAGCATGCGCTCGATGACATAGCGGTCACCTACCGCAGTGCGCAGCACCCGGCCGCCGGCGGCGGTGACCGCGGCCTCGACCCCGAGGTTGCTCTGCACCGTCACGACCAGGATCTTTTTCACCAGCTGGCCCTGCTTGAGTGCCTGCAGGGCGAGGATCGTCAGGATTTCATCGCCATCGAGCACGTCGCCATGCTCGTCGCACAGGACACACCGGTCGCCGTCGCCGTCGTGCGCGATGCCCAGTCGGGCCCCGTGCTGGCGCACCGCCGCGCACATGGCCTCCGGGTGCTCGCTGCCCACGCCGGCGTTGATGTTCAAACCGTCCGGCTCGGCGCCGATCGCAATGACCTTGGCCTGGTGATCGCGCAGAACCGCGCTACTGGTGTGGACGGTGGCGCCATTGGCGGTATCGAGCACGATCTTCCAGCCGGTCAGCTTGCCGTGCAGGACGCCCTCCATCGCATAAAGGTAGTCGGAGATGCCATCGGCGGCCTTGAGCCGGTGGACCGTGGGGTCGGTGCGCTTGGCGGGCAGCAATGCCTCGATCGCGGCCTCCTCGTCGTCGGTCAGCTTCATGCCGGCCGGCCCGAAGAACTTGATGCCGTTGTCGGTGGCGGGATTGTGCGAGGCGGTGACGACCACGCCGAGCGCCGCCTGCCGGGTGCGCACGGCGCGGGACACGGCTGGCGTCGGCAGGATCTCGAGCGAGGCCGGCGCGCAGCCCCCGTGGGCCAAGCCGTCGGCCAGCGCCTGGGCCAGCGAAGCCCCCGAGGCGCGGGTGTCGCGGCCGATCAGGACCAATCCGCCCGGCGCCTGTCCCTTGGCGCGCAACCAGGCCGCCGCCGCCGCGCCGAGCCGCCACGCAAAGTCCTCGTTCATCGTCACGCTGCCGTAGAGGCCGCGCACCCCGTCGGTGCCGAAGTAGAGGCGTTTCATTGTAGCGGCGGTCTGTGACCGCCGAGAGAACGTGATCGGCGGTCACAGACCGCCGCTACAGATGCTGCGCCAACCGTCGAAAGATGCTTCATGCGCGGTAGAATTCCTTGGTGGCGGCGATCTTTTTCGCCACGGCGCCGCCGAGCAGGAGCTCGCGCGCCGGCGCGAGTCCTTCGCGGACCGTGGCCACGCGGCCGGTCACGTGCAGCGCCACCGCGCTGTTGAGCACGATGGTATCGACCAGTCCGGCGGGGCCGCGTCCGGCGAGGATGGCCCCGACCGTGGCCAGGTTGGTCGGGAGATCGCCGCCCTGCAGCTCGGCGAACGGCGCGGGGCTGAGCCCGAAATCCTCCGCCCGCCACATGGCGTGCACCCCGCGCAACCGGCCGACGCCGCTCACGTGGTTGACAGTCGCCGTGGTGAGTTCGTCGATGCCCTGCCCCGGCGCGATGACGCCGTGGCCGACGAGGCCCGCCTCCTGGCCGAGCTCGTCGAGGGTGCGGGAGAGTTTCTCGACCAGCGGCAGGGAGTAGACGCCGAGAAGGATGTGCGCCGGCCGGCCGGGATTCATGAGCGGGCCGAGGATGTTGAAGACCGAGCGCTGTCCCTGCGCCGCGAGCGACTTGCGGGCGGCGCCGATGTGCTTGAAGGCCGGGTGATAGTTCGGCGCGAAGAAAAACGCGTAGCCCAGCTGGTCGAGCGCCTGGCGCAGCTTCTGCGGCGCGGCGGCGAGATCGACCCCCAGCGCCGCCAGCAGGTCGGCGCTGCCGCACTTCGAGGTGATGCCGCGGTTGCCGTGTTTCATCACCGGTACGCCCGCGCTGGCGACGACGAGCACGACCAGGCTGGAAATGTTGAACCCACCCGCGTGGTCGCCACCGGTGCCGACAATATCAATGGCGCGCGGCGCCCAGGTTCCGACCCCGGGGTTGACCGCCAGGGCGAGAAACGCCCGGGCGAATCCGGCAATCTCCGCGGGCGTCTCGCCTTTCGCGGCCAGCGCGGCCAGGAAAGCGGCCTTGGCCTCGTCGGTCGCCTCGGAGGAACCCAGCGCGGCGGCGGCCGACGCGACTTCGGCGGGGCCAAGATCAAGCCGGTTGGTCAGCTTGGAGGTGAGCTCGGTCAATGCGGCCATCAAGGCGCCGAGGAGAAGCCATTCCTCCCGGTGGCGCAAAGCATAAAACCACGGTAGCGTCGGTCTATGATCGACGGACGGCGCTCATCGAGCGCCGCTACAGTTCCATCCTCCATAAAACTCGACAGCGACGGACGTTTTCGCGGACACTATCGCGTGCCTTTTTCGCCCCGCTTCCTCTGCGCCGGCCTCTTGCTGGCCGCCACCCTTACCGCCTCCGCCGCCGATCAGGCGGCCCCGCCCGTCGCCGAGCTCAGCGCGGGCGATGCCGTCGTGCTCGGCGTGGTGGAGGGCGTGACGGAATTCCTGCCCATCTCGTCCACCGGACACCTGATCATCGCCAACCGCCTGCTCGGGCTCGAATCCGAGAAGCAGCTGGCGGACAAAGCCGGCCAGCTGCTGTGGTATAAGGCGCCATCGCCGAAATACCCCGCGGGCGTGCCCCTCACACTCAAGCTGGCCGCCGACACCTACACCGTGATCATCCAGGTCGGGGCCATCTGCGCCGTGATGCTGCTTTATTGGCGGCAGATGCTGTCGATGTTCCTCGGCCTGCTGGGTCGCAGCAGCGCGGGCTTCCGGCTGGTGCGAAACGTCATTTGGGCGACCCTGCCCGTCGCGGTGATCGGGCTGCTGGCGCATGACTGGATCGACGAGCACCTTTTCTCGGTGCCCGCCGTGATCGGCGCGCAGGTGGTCGGCGCGCTGCTCATGCTCTGGGCGGAACGCTGGCGGCGGGCGAACAGCGGCATCGGCTTCTCCAAGGGCGACCCGTCCGACCTGACCCCGCGCAAGTCGGTGGGCATCGGCTTCGCCCAATGCCTCGCGCTGTGGCCCGGCACCAGCCGCTCCATGGTGACCATCGTGGGCGGTTACCTGGCCGGCCTGAACGCCGCCAAGGCCGCCGAGTTCAGCTTCCTGGTCGGCCTGCCGACCCTGGCCGGCGCGGCTTTGCTCAAGGCCCTCAAATCCGGCCCGGCCATGATCGAGGTCTTCGGCTGGGGCGACGTCCTGCTCGGCGCCGGCGTGGCCGCGATTACAGCGATGATCGCGGTCAAATTCCTCGTCCATTTCATCTCCCGGCACGGCCTCACCCTTTTTGCCTATTACCGCCTGCTGGTGGCATTTGCGCTGATTTTGTTTTACCTGATTTGATCCGCGGCCGCGGGGGCGACATAACTCTTGACGGCCCCCGGTGCGAACCCTACGAACCTCGTCTTTATATAGCAAAAAAGCACCGGGTTTCACGACCCACCGCGCTCCTCAACTCCCTTCTTTATGGCCAATCCGAAACGCAAACAATCCAAGCGCCGTAGCGCCAACCGCCGCGCCGCCAACGCCCTCAAGGCCCCCCAATTTGCCAAGGACACCGACGGCGGCTCCTTCCGCCCCCACCGCGTGAATCCCAAGACGGGCATCTATCGCGGTCGCCAGGTCCTCAACGTCGAGGTCTAAAGAGTCCGCCGGGTTCAGTCTTCCCGCCATTAACCCCGAGACGGCCAGTCCCTCGACCGCTCACGCCCGGATTGCGGTGGACGCGATGGGGGGCGACCTCGGGCCTTCCGAAGTCATCGAGGCCGTCAAACTCGCGCTGGCCGATCCGGACATCGACCCGATCACGCTCATCGGCGATCAGGCCGTGCTGGAGCCCCTGCTCGCCGCCGCCGGCCTGAGCGGCCACGCCAGGCTCTCCGTCGTCCACGCCAGCGAGGCGATCACGATGGAGGACAAGCCGCTGCGGGCCATCGCGAAGAAGAAGGATTCCTCGATGGTCCGGGGCTTCAATCTCGTCAAGGAAGGCAAGGCCGGCGCGCTCGTGAGCTCCGGCAACACCGGCGCGCTCATGGCCGGCAGCAAGCTGATCGTCGGCTCGATCACCGGCGTGGACCGGCCCGTGCTGGCCGCCGTCATCCCCCGCGAAAACGGCCATTTCATCCTGATCGACGCCGGCGCCAACCCGGAGGCCAAGCCCGAGCACCTCGTGCACAACGCCATCCTGGGCGCCGACTACGCGCGCGTCATCCTCGGCATCGACAACCCGCGCGTCGGGCTGCTCACCATCGGCACCGAGGAGGGCAAGGGCACCGCGCTGACCACCGAGGCGAACACCCTGCTGAAGAAGGTCAACGGGATCATCAATTACGCCGGCCCCATCGAGGGCTTCCAGGTGTTCAAGGACACCGTCGATGTCGTCGTGTGCGACGGCTTCGTCGGCAACACGCTGCTGAAGACCTGGGAGTCGCTGGCCAAGTTCATCAGCGGCATGCTGCGGGACGAGATCCAGCGCAATCCCATGCGCCTGCTCGGCGGTGCGCTCGCCAAGGGCGCGTTCGACGTGCTCAAGGCCCGCATGAACCCCGACCGCTATGGCGGCGCCCCGCTGCTGGGCGTGAAGGGCAACGTGCTCAAGGCCCACGGCTCCTCCAACCGCCACGCCTGGAACAGCGCCATCCACGCCGCCGCCCAGATCATTCACCAGGACCTTTACCACCGCATCGAAACCGACGTCGCCCGGGCCAACGTGCTCATGGCGACTCCCCCGGCCGCCGACGCGGCCGCCGGTTAACCGCTTTCCCTTATGGCCTCAGTCATCATCGCGGGCGTCGGCTCCTACGCTCCGCCGAAAATCCTCACCAACCACGACCTCTCCAAGATGGTCGACACCTCCGACGAGTGGATCTTCACCCGCTCCGGCATCCGCGAGCGCCGCATCGCCGGCGCGGACGAGGCCTGCTCCGACCTGGCCGTCAAGGCCGCCAACGCCGCCTTGGCCGACGCCAAGATCAAGGCCGGCGACATCGACCTGCTGATCGTCGCCACCGCCTCGCCCGACACTCCCCTGCCCTCCACCGCCTGCTACGTGCAGCACAAACTCGGCGTCCCGGGCCACGCCACCTGCTTCGACATCGCGGCCGCCTGCTCGGGCTTCCTCTACGCGCTCGAGATCGCCTACGGCCAGCTCCTGACCAACCGCTACAAGCGCGCGCTCATCATCGGCGCCGAGAAGCTCTCCACGGTCACCGACTGGACCGACCGCACCACCTGCGTGCTGTTCGGCGATGCCGCCGGCGCGGCGGTGCTGATCAAGGTCGACCAGCCGGGCATCGGCATCCTCGGCTCCGACCTCGGCGCCGACGGCGAGTTCGCCGACAACCTTTACATCCCCGCCGGCGGCAGCAAGCGCCCCGCCGACGCCCAGTCGGTCGCGGAGCACGCCCATTGCATCCGCATGAACGGCCGCGAGGTCTTCAAGAGCGCCGTCCGCGTCATGGAGACCGTCGCCCGGGAAATGATGGAACAACATAACCTTTCGCCTGACCAAATCGACCTCGTGATCCCCCACCAGGCCAACATTCGCATTATCGAGGCGCTGGCCGGCAACCTGAAGGTGCCGATGGAGCGCGTTTACGTGAATCTCGACCGTTACGGCAACACCTCCTCCGCCTCCATCCCGCTCGCCCTGGACGAGGCCCGCCGCGCCGGCCGCATCAAACCCGGCAACCTGACCCTGCTGGTCGCCTTTGGCGCTGGCTTGACCTACGGCGCCACTCTTATTCGCTGGTAAGCACCATTTTCATGCGCCGTCTCCCCCTCCTTTCCGCCCTGGCCGCCCTCCTCACGCTGCTGCTCGCCCCTGCCCGCCTCGCCGCCGACCTTGTCTGGACCCCGCAGGACGGCTGGAAGGTCGAGGGTGGCGCGCTCGCCCAGTTTGCCGGCGAAGAGGGCCGCAACGGCCTGGACGCGATGAACAAGGCGCGCGCCGCCGAGGAGGCCCATAGCAACCGGGCGGCCCTGAAGCTCTATAACAGCGTCTACAAGAAATACCCCAATTCCGTCTTCGCGGCCGAGGCGCTCTTCCGCGCCGGCCGGATCTACCAGCAGAACCAGGAATACTACAAGGCCTTCACCACCTTCCAGCAGATGGTGGCCCGGTATCCGAACTCCGAGAAATTCACCCAGGTCATCGGCGAGCAATACCGCATCGCGGCCGACCTGTTTGCCGGCAAGCGGGCCCGCCTCTGGGGCTGGCTGCCGGGCTTCAAGAACCGCGAGCGCGCCCTCGAATACTTCGAGACCATCGTCGCCACCGCGCCCTACAGCGACTACGCCCCGCTCTCCCTCATGAACGCCGCGCGCGGCTACAAGGACGTCGGCGAGACCGAGGCGGCCGTCGACGCCCTCGACCGCATGATCAACACCTATCCGCGCAGCGTCCTCACGCCCGACGCCTACCTCAAGATCGCCGAGACGCACTCCTCGCTGGTCGACGGCCCCGCCTACGACCAGGCCTCCACGAAGCAGGCCATCACCTACTATGAGGACTACATGATCCTTTTCCCCGGCGACGCCGGCATGGTCCAGGCCGAGACCGGCCTCGCCAAGATGAAAACCGTGCTCGCCCAGAGCAAGCTGACCATCGCCGATTACTACTACAAGTATCGCAAGAATTACCAGGCCGCGAAGGTGTTCTACAACGAAGCCATCACCGTCTACCCGGATTCGGACGTGGCCAAGGTGGCCCGCGAGAAGCTGGTCGATGTCAACGCCAAGCTGGATGGCCAGGCGGCCGCGGCGGCCGGCCAGCCCGCCCCCAAGGCGCCTGAACCGAAGAAGAAAAAGAGGCTCTGGCTGTTCTAAGGGATATCATTCCCGGCATCTGTCATTCTGAGCGTAGCGAAGAATCCAGTGCCATCGAATGCCATGTTCGCCCACGCTGGATCCTTCGCTACGCTTCCACCTTCGCCAAGGCTCCGGGGGACAAGCACGATGACACGTATCGGCATTCTGTCCTCCGTCCTCTGTCTTCTGTCCTCCGTCCTCTGCTGCACGGGCTGTGCCGGTTACAGGCTCGGCACCGGAACGCAGCCGAAGTTCGCCACGCTGTTCATCGCGCCGGTCACGACCGAGACGCTGCTTCCGCAGGCCCGCGAACTCGCGACCACCCAGCTGCGCGAAGCCTTCATCAAGGACGGCCGTGTCACCCTGGTCGACTCGCCGGCCGCGGCCGACGCCGTGCTGCGGGTCTCGCTCACCGGCTACGACCGGACCGTGGCGGTCTCGCGGCAGGACGACACCGGGCTGGCCCGGCGCTTCGATGTTTCGTTGCGCGCCTCGGCCACCCTGACCGACCAGCGCACCCAGCAGGTGCTGTTTGCCAAGCGGCCGCTGACCGCCAAACGCGGCATCTTCACCGACAGCGGACTTGTGCCGGCGGAATACCAAGGCCTGCCCCTGCTCGCCGAGCAGCTCGCCAGCGAGACGGTCCACGCGGTCCTAGATACCTGGTAGCCTGTAGCGGCGGTCTATGACCGCCGTTTGGTTTAAACTCCGGCGGTCATAGACCGCCGCTACAGAAACAAATGATTGAGCCTTTTCCGTCCTCGGTCATCTGTCTTCTGTCCTCTGACGCCATGCCTCTTCCCTCTCTCATCGCCCCCTCCCTGCTCGCCGGCGACCATGCCAACCTCGCGGCCAGCGCGCGGGTCGTGGCCGACAGCGGTGCCACCTGGCTGCACTGCGACATCATGGACGGGCATTTCGTGCCCAACCTGACCTTCGGCCCCGAGACCCTTGCCGCCGTCCGCCGCGCCGGCTCCAAGCTGTTTTTCGATACGCACCTGATGCTGGCGGAGCCGCAGAAGTATATCGAACCCTTCGCCAAGGCCGGCTCGAACAACATCAGCATCCACATCGAGCCCGGCTACGACCACCGCGGCACGCTCGCCCGCATCCGCCAGCTCGGCTGCCAGTGCGGCATCGTGCTGAATCCCGGCACCTCCGCGGCCGGCATCGAGACGCTCATCGGCGAGGTGGACCTGGTGCTCGTGATGACCGTGCAGCCCGGCTTCGGCGGCCAGCCCTTCCGGCGCGACATGCTGCCGAAGCTCCGGACAATCGACGGCTGGCGGAAGACCCGCGGCCTGAAATTCCGCCTCGAGGTCGACGGGGGCATCGACCTGGCGACCGCCGCCGAGTGCCGCCAGGCCGGCGCCGACACGTTCGTGGCCGGCACGTCGTTCTTCAAGGCCGCGGATAAAACGGCGTTCACCGCCGGTATCTCCGCCCTGTAGCGGCGGTCTATGACCGCCGTGGGCATTATCCATGACATCGATCGGCGCTCATAGAGCGCCGCTACCGAAGATGAGCACCCATCTGGAACACCGCCACGGCTCCTACCTGATTTCCGACGACCCCGCGCGGCTCGATGCCGCGGCCATCCACGGTTACCTGACCCGGTCGTATTGGAGCGAGAATATCCCCCTCGATACCGTCCGGCGCGCGCTGCACGGGTCGCTTTGCATCGGGGCTTACACGGAGGCCGGCGAGCAGGTCGGGCTCGTGCGCATCATCTCGGACCACGCCACCTACGCCTACCTCTGCGACGTCTACGTGCTGGAGGAGCACCGCCGCCACGGACTGTCCAAGGCCATGCTCGCCCTGACGATGCGCCACCCGAAGCTGCAGGGCCTGCGCTCCTGGAGCCTCCGCACCCGCGATGCCCACGGCATATACGCCCGATTCGGCTTCAAGCCGGTGGACCATCCCGAGAGCTACATGGCGTTGCGCTTCCCCGACGTCTACCGGCAGCCGGACAACGACGAATGATCAGAGATTGCTGCCTCTTGTAGGAGCCTGCTTGCAGGCGATGTCGCTCGACCCGCTGGACACATTTTGAATCGCCTGCAAGCAGGCTCCTACAAAGGAATCTAACGCTTGGCGGCCCGTGCGAGCTCCGCGGCCTTCTGGTATTGGGCGCGAAACTGCGCGGCGAGTTCCTTGGCGAGCAGGATTTCGTCGACCTTGTTCTTGGAGTTGAGCGCTTGCTTGATTTCCTTGAGGGCCCGGTCGTAGGTGACGAAGGAGATGTCCTGCAGCACGGCCAGGGCGCGCGCCTTCTGCGCCGGATCGATCCCCTCCGCGTTGATGGCGCGCCAGGCTCCGGCCAGCTCCTCGTGGGTGTCCTGGCACATGATGCGGATGACGAACGACATCTCGCGGAACAGCGCGCCCGTCCATTCCGGGCGGTAGATCAGGGGATCATGCTGGTCGTAGGGATCGTCCGCCGGGTCGCTACGGAATGCGCGCCACTCCTCGTGGGCGTAATAATCCTTGCGCACCGGCAGCCGGCGCAGGGCGTAGCGCTCGGGCCCGTCGGGCGTGCCGGGCTTCTGGTTCCAGAGCCGCTGGCCCTCCGGGGACAGCACAAACTCGATGAAGGCTTCCGCCACGGCCCGGTGCGGCGCGCCGCGCAGCAAACCGATGGGATCGACCGAGCTCACGGTGCCACCGCGGGGCGAGACATAGCCGAGCCGGTCGGACCGGCCGCGCCGGAGCACCGCCTCGGCCTGGGCCCGGCCGTAAAAATCGATGCACATCCCCGCCGCGCAGTTACCGACCGCGACATCGATCGGGGGCTTCATCGAACTGTCCGTGAAGTAACGGGAATTGGCCCCGACCAGCTGGAGCAGGCGCAGCCCCTCCAGCCAGCCCTCGCGCACGGCCTGGGCCTCGAGCTCGCGGGCCGCCCCGCCGGGCCGGGCCGCCTGCAGCGATTTGAGCCGGTTTTGCATGCACTGCTGGATCACGTTCTCAAAGGCCTTGGCGATGGATCCGCTCTTCGTCGGGTCGCAGAGCGCCACCTCGCCGTGGTAGCGCCATCCGGTGAGGTCGGCCCACCGGCTGGGCGCGGCCGCGAGACCGAGGCGGGCCAGCGAATCGCGGTTGTAGATTATCCCGTAGGAGCTCAACACGCAGCCGATCCACAGCCCGTCCTTGTCCCGGTATTCCTCGCCGGCATAGGCGCGCGGGATCACCCCGGGGGTGAACCACTCGGGATGCTGCTGGAGAATCCGGGTGGGCACGAGCCGGCCCGCCGTCGCCTGCTTGGCAAAATCATAGGTGCCGCCGCCGAAAAAGAGGTCGATGCCGCAGCCGACCTCGGAGGCGAGGAAGGCGGCGCGCGCCTCCCGCACGATGGCGGGAGCGTCGGGCGGCAGCCGGCCGTTCTGCGACCCGGCCTGGATCTCCGCGCTCCACGGCTTGCCGAGCCGGTTGACCCAGAGGTTCTCGAAGGCGGTGATGTATTCCCCATCGAGAAACCGGGCGATCTCACTCGTGCCGCCCAGCACCCGCCAGTCGATGCCCGCCGTGCGCCCGGTGCGCGCCTGATACCAATGCTGGAAAGCCTGGCCAAACTCGAAGCGGATGGCCTCGTTGTGCGGCGTCACGATCACCAGCGTGTCGTCCGCGCTGGCCGCCGTCGCCTGCCGCGAACGCAGCAGGAACGGCAGGCCGACCACGGCCACCAGCGCGATGAGCAGGAGCGCCCGCTTCATGAGTGGATGTGAAGGTGGAACCCGGCCTCCGGACGGGTTGGTTCGACATGCGTCCAGGCAAACCCGTCCAGAGGCCGGGTTCCACCTTCGAGCCGCGCGATGCCGTTCATGATCAAGGCTCAGCCGACCAGCACGACCACGTCGTCCGGCTCCACCGTGGCGTAAAGCTCGCCGCGCGCGGCCCCGTCCACGAAGCGCGGGTTGCGCTCGAAGATCTTCAGCTGCGTGCCGTTGCCGGTGACGAACTCGTATTGGGCGACCTCGCCGAGGTAGATCGACTGGCCGATGCGGCCCTTGACGACGTTGCGCGACTCGGCGTCCCGGTGCAGTTCCCAGCATTCCGGGCGGATGGACACGGTGACCTCGTCGCCCACCTTGGGCACGTTCACCGTGTCGCCGAAAATGCCGTCGAACTTGCCGACCGCCGTCTCCACCGTCACGTAGTTGCCGGCCATGCCGAGCACCTTGCCCGGCAGGAAATCGGTCTCGCCGATGAAATTGGCCACGGTCTTGCGGGTCGGGCGCTTGTAGACCTCGCGCGGCGTGCCGACCTGCAGGATGTGGCCGCTCTCGAGGATCGCCATGCGGTCGGCGATGGAGAGCGCCTCCTTCTGGTCGTGGGTGACATAGACGGTCGTGAGCTTGAATTCCTTGCAGACGCGGCGGATCTCCGTGCGCATCTCCAGCCGGAGCTTGGCGTCGAGGTTGGACAGCGGCTCGTCGAGCAGGAGGCAGCGCGGGCGGATGACCAGCGCACGGGCCAGGGCGACACGCTGCTGCTGGCCGCCGGAAAGCTGGTTGGGCTTGCGGTCGGCGTATTTTTCCATGCGCACCGAGGCCAGGGCGTCACCGACCCGCGTCCTGATCTCGGCCGCCGGCACGCGGCGTTCCTCGAGGCCGAAGGCCACGTTCTCCGCCACCGTCATGTGGGGCCACAGGGCGTAACTCTGGAACATCATGCCGGTATTCCGCTTGTGCGGTTCGAGGCGCGTCACGTCCTCGTCGCCGAACAGGATCTGGCCTTTCTCCGGGATGTAGAAGCCCGCCAAGCTGCGCAGCAGCGTGGTCTTGCCGCAGCCGCTGGGGCCCAGGAGGAAGAACAGCTCGCCCGGGTTGATGGTCAGGTCGAGGCCGTGCAGCGCGACGATGCTCCCGAATTGCTTGGTCAGTTGCTTAACCTGGATGGAAATCATCGTCCGTGGCGTGTGGTGTGACCGGCCGGATCGGGCAGGCGCGCGTCCCGGCGAGGCAACCGGCCGGCCCGGGGTAAGTCAAAAAAATAAACCCCGCCGGGCGGGTTGTAACAGTTTGCCTTGGCCCGGCGGCCCGCCTTTCCTCCCCGCCATGCCCTCCCCGAAAGGCCCGCCCGAGCTCAAACACCTCGACCACATCCTCGTCAGCCCGCTGGCCATCAAGCGCCGCATCGCCCAACTCGGCTCCCAGCTGAACCAGGACTACGCCAAGAAGGACCTGATGGTCGTGGCCATCGTCAACGGCGCGCTGATCTTCACCGCCGACCTGCTGCGCCAGATGCGGAGCCCGCTGCGCCTCGACTGCCTGCGGGCCTCCAGCTATCACACCGGCACGCGGGCCGTCGGCGAACCCCGCATCGTCGACCAGATGAAGCTGGATGTGAAGGGCCAGCACGTGTTGCTGGTGGATGACATCCTCGACACCGGCAAAACCCTCGCCGCTGTCGCCGGACTGATCAAAGCCAAGGGCGCCGCTTCCGTGAAGACCTGCGTGCTCCTCGACAAGAAGGCCCGCCGCGCCGTGCCGTTCGAGGCGGACTACGTGGGTTTCGGGATTCCCAACGAATTTGTCGTCGGCTACGGGCTCGATTTCAACGAGCGCTACCGAAACCTGCCCTGCATCGGGGTCTTGAAGCCGAAATTCTACGGCGGCTAAAATACCTTGCACTCGGCAAAGCCGCGCCTTTGCTTGCCTTTTAATTCTTGGAGGGGTGGCCGAGTGGTTTAAGGCACATCTTTGCTAAAGATGCGAAGCCGAAAGGTTTCCGGAGGTTCGAATCCTCTCCCCTCCGCCATTTTTCTTTCCGTGCTGATGTAGGGCCGGCGCTGGTCGCCGGGCCGCGGTCCGCCGGCAAGCGGCGACCCTACATTTCCGGAATGCCCTCCTCCGCCCCGCTCCTGATCGATTTCCAAAACCTCACCGTCGCCCGCGGCGACCGGCGGGTGTTGCGCGGCTTCAACCTGCAGGTGCGCCGTGGCGACCATATCGCCCTCCTCGGCCCGAATGGTTCGGGCAAGTCCACCCTCGTCAAGCTGATCACCTGCGAGCTCTATCCCGAAACCGGTTTCCGCGGGATGCGCTTCCAGCTTTTCGGCCAGGACAATTGGGCGCTGGAAGACGTCCGCCGGCGCATCGGCATCGTTGTCTTGGACATGCTCCAGAATCTATCGCACGAGGTGATGTCCCGGCAGGTGACGGCCCGGGAAATGGTGCTCTCCGGCTTCTTCAACAGCCTGGGACTGTGGCCGCACCACCGGCCGACGCCCGCCCATGAGCGCCGCGCCCGCGAGCTGCTGCGCTTCCTGGAGATCAGCCACCTGGCCGCGCGACCGCTTTCCGCCATGTCCTCCGGCGAGCAGCGCCGGGCGATGATTGGCCGGGCCTTGGTGCACGACCCCGAGGCCCTGATCCTCGACGAACCGACCACCAGTCTCGACCCCGGCGCGGTGCGGGAATTCCGCACCGTGCTGCGCAAGCTGGCGCGGGCCGGCAAGAGCCTGATCCTCGTCACGCATCACATCGCCGACCTGATTCCCGAGATCGAGCGTGTCATCCTGATGAAGGACGGCCGCATCGTGGCCGACGGGCCGAAAGCCCGCATCCTGACTTCGGTGGCGCTGTCCCGGCTCTTCGGCGCGAAGCTGCGGGTCGTCCGGCGCGGTGCCGACTACGATGTGGTGAGCCGCTGAAGCGCCCGCTCACGGCGTCGGCTTGTAAACCACCCCGCCCTTCATCACGAAGGCGACGCGGTGCAGAGCGGAGATGTCCTGGGCCGGATCGCCCTCAACCGCGATGAGATCGGCGAGCAATCCCGGGGCAATGCGGCCGATCTTGTCCTCCAGGTGCAGGATTCGCGCGTTGACCGAGGTGGCGGCACGGAGGGCGTCAAGCGGCGGCAGGCCGAACCGCACCATGGCGTCCAGTTCAAGGGCGTTCTCGCCGTGGGCGAACACGCCGACGTCGCTGCCGTTGCCGATCGTGACCCCGGCCGCCAAAGCGGCTTGAAACGCCTCCTTGGCCCCCGGCCGGGCGCCCGTGGCGGCGAGCGTCGGGATGAGGGCGACGCCATGCTCCTTCATCAGCTTGAAAGTCTCCGGCATGCCGTTGCTGCCGTGCTCGATGGTCTCGACGCCCGCCAGCACCGCCCGGCGCATGCCTTCGGGTGTCGTGGAATGGGCCGCCACCGGCCGGCCGCTGCTCCGCGCGGTCTCGACGATCAGTTTCAATTCCTCCAGCGAGAAAGTCGGCGCCGCCTGATTCGACGGGCCCCAGCGGTAGTCGGCATAGACCTTGACCCAGTCCGCCCCATGGCCGATCTGGTCACGCACGACGCGGATGAGGTTGTCCCCATCGGCCTCCTCGGCTCCCTGCGAGACGTGCCATTTGGCCGCGTAACCCTTGGGCCCGTAGCTGCCGGTGGCGACAATGGCCTTGGTCACGACCAGCATGCGCGGCCCGGGAATGATCCCCTGCTCCACCGCCTGCTTGAGCCCGACATCCGCGTAGCCTGCGCCCTCGGTGCCAAGGTCGCGGATCGTCGTGAAGCCGGCGAGCAGCGTGCGGCGAAGATGATTCGTCGCCCGGGCGACACGCAGGGCCTCGGACTCGTGCGCCACCTGGTCATTCCACGGCGTCTCGTTGTAGGGGTGAAGCAGCACATGCGAGTGAGCGTCGATCAGCCCGGGCAGCAGGGTTTGCCCGGATAGCGCCACCACCTTGGCGTCGGCCGGAACCTTGAGATCGGCCAGGGGGCCGACCGCCGCGATTTTGTCCCCACTCACCAACACCGCCCAGCCCAGGTGCAGGGTCTCGCCGTCAAAGACCCGGGCGGGCTTCAGCAGGGAGACGGAATCAGCGGCATGAATCAGCCCGCCGGCCGCGAAGGCGAACAGAGCGAATAAGGGGCGCATGCCGGCAGTCTCCCTTCAGCCCGGAACGAGGAAAGCAAAAACCGCCCGGCCCTACGAATCGCGATGCACCGTGCCCGGCGCGAAGGCCGGCAGGCAGACTGCGATGTATTCGGCGCCGTCGGGATTGGGCGTGCTGTATTGCACCCACTTGCCCGACGGCGCGTGGATGGCCTGGCCGGCCTTGACCGTAAACGTGGCGGCCTTGGTCTTCACCTGCAGCTCGCCGCGCAGCACGACGGTGTATTCGTCGAACTCGGGCGTCTGGCCGGGCTCGACCCAGCCGCCTGGGCTGCGCATCCGGGCGATGCTGGTGGCGACCGTGCCGCTGTTCACGCGGCCGAAGAATTCCTCGATGAGCTTGGGCTTGTTGCCGGCGGCTTCGATGACGGTGGGTTTGGGGATGAGTCGGGCCATGGAGTTGGGTGTAGGGCGGGATCTCCGCATCCCGCCTTGAACATGATGTCATTTTCGCCCGCAGGCGGGATGCGGAGATCCCGCCCTACATAAAAAACGCCGCGGATTACTCCGCGGCGTTGAAAGGATTCAATAACGATAATGTTCCGGCTTGTAAGGACCCTCGACCGGCACGCCCAGGTATTCGGCCTGGGCCTTGGTGAGCTTCGTCAGCACGACGCCGATCTTCTCGAGGTGCAGGCGGGCGACCTCCTCGTCGAGGTGCTTCGGCAGGCGGTAGACGTTCACCTTGTAGGTGGCGCGGTTCTTCCACAGGTCGAGCTGCGCCAGCGTCTGGTTGGTGAAGCTGTTCGACATGACGAACGACGGGTGGCCGGTGGCGCAACCGAGGTTCACCAGGCGGCCCTCGGCGAGCAGGTAGATGCTGTTCCCCTGCGGGAACGTATACATGTCGTATTGGGGCTTGATGTTCGTGCGCCTGGCATCGGAGGCGTTGAGCTTGTCGACCTGGATCTCGTTGTCGAAATGGCCGATGTTGCAAACGATGGCCTGGTCCTTCATCGCGCGCATGTGCTCGAGCGTGATGATGTCCTTGTTGCCCGTCGTGGTGACGTAGATGTCGGCCGTGCCGAGCGTGGACTCGATCGTGTTGACCTCAAAGCCCTCCATCGCGGCCTGCAGGGCGTTGATAGGGTCGATCTCGGTGACGATGACGCGGGCGCCGAAGCCCTTGAGCGAAAACGCCGAGCCCTTGCCGACGTCGCCGTAGCCGCAAACGCAGGCGACCTTGCCGGCGATCATGACGTCGGTGGCGCGCTTCAGACCGTCGCCGAGCGACTCGCGGCAGCCGTAGAGGTTGTCGAACTTCGACTTGGTGACCGAGTCGTTGACGTTGATGGCCGGGACGCGGAGTTTGCCCTTCTCGAGCATCTGGTAGAGGCGGTGCACGCCGGTGGTCGTCTCCTCGGAGACGCCCTTCCACTCCTTCGCGATGGTCGTCCAGCGAAGCGGGTCCTCCTTGTGGACCTTCTTGAGCACGTTCTTGATGACCTGCTCCTCGTGGGAGGTGGACGGGGTGTTGACCCAATCGCTGCCCTCTTCGAGTTCGCATCCCTTGTGGATGAGCAGGGTAACGTCGCCGCCGTCGTCGACGACAAGCTGCGGACCCTTGCCGCCGGGAAACGAAATGGCGTGGAGCGTCAGGTCCCAGTATTCCTCGAGCGTCTCGCCCTTCCAGGCGAAGACGGGCGTGCCGGATTTGGCGATGGCCGAGGCCGCATGGTCCTGCGTCGAGAAAATATTGCACGAGCACCAGCGCACGTCGGCGCCGAGCTCCTTGAGCGTCTCGATGAGGACGGCCGTCTGGATCGTCATGTGCAGCGAGCCGGTGATACGGACGCCGGCGAGCGGCTTCGACGGGCCGAACTTCTTGCGAACGGAGATCAGGCCGGGCATCTCGTGCTCGGCGACGGAGATTTCCTTGCGACCCCAATCGGCCAGGGTGATGTCCTTGACCTTGAAATCGGTGGCGCCGGCGGTGGTGGTGGTAGCCATAATGGTGGAGGGATAAGGGTTATTTGATGGCGGCGCGGAGGGCGGCGACCTTGTTGGTCTGCTCCCACGGGAGGCCGGCCTTGCCGAAATGGCCGTAGTTGGTGGTCGAGCGGTAAATCGGGCGCAGCAGGTTGAGCTGGCGGGTGATGTCGGCGGGCTTGAAGCCGAAGACCTTGGTGACGGCCTTGGCGATCTTCTCGTCGCGCACCTTGCCCGTGCCCATGGTGTCCACATAGACGCTGACCGGCTCGGGATGGCCGATGGCGTAGGCGACCTGCAGCTCGGCGATGTCGGCGAGGCCCGAGGCCACGATATTCTTGGCGACCCAGCGGCACATGTAGGCGGCGGAACGGTCGACCTTGGACGGATCCTTGCCGGAGAAGGCGCCGCCACCGTGGCGGCCCCAGCCGCCATAGGTGTCGACGATGATCTTGCGGCCGGTGAGGCCGGAGTCGCCTTGCGGGCCGCCGATGACGAAGCGGCCGGTCGGGTTGATCAGGAAGTGGGTCTTCTTCGTCAGCATGCGGGCCGGAATGACCTTCTTGATGACGTTCTCGATCAGGTAGGACTCGATCTGCCTGTGCGAGACATCGGCGGTGTGTTGGGTGGAGATGACGACGTTTTCCACGGCGACCGGCTTGTCGTTCTCATAGCGGATGGAGACCTGGGATTTCGCGTCCGGGCGGAGCCACTCGACCTTGCCGCTCTTGCGGAGCTGCGTGAGTTTGCGGCCCAGACGGTGGGCGAACATCACCGGCGTCGGCATGAGCTCCGGGGTCTCATTGCAGGCGTAGCCAAACATCAGGCCCTGGTCGCCGGCGCCCTGCTCGGCGGTCTTCTTGCCCTTGGCCTTCTTGGCGTCGACGCCCTGCGCAATATCGGGCGACTGGGCGGTCAGGTAATTGTTGATGAAAACGGAGTCGGCGTGAAACACGTCGTCCTTGTTCACATAGCCGATCTCGCGGATGGCCGCGCGGACGATGGCCTCGTAATTCAGTTTGGCCTTCGTGGTGATTTCGCCGGCGAGGATCACCATGTTCGACTTGACCATGGTCTCGCAGGCCACGCGGCTGTTACGGTCCTGCGCCAGGCAGGCGTCCAGCACGCTGTCGGAGATGAGATCCGCGACTTTGTCGGGATGCCCTTCGCCCACGGACTCAGAGGAGAAAACAAAGGATTTTGCCATAAGCGGGTAAGAAAGAGCGCGGCGCCCTCTCGTGCAAGGAGATTATCAACGTATACGGATTGCATGATGCATCATAAAATGAGCTACTTGCCCTAGGCGCAGACAGTTGCCATAAATGGCTAATGCGTTGTTAATTCCAGCACTCTTATGACGACCAGTCCGACACTTAATCCGGACGCCATCCAGGCGCTGCGCGACCTCAGTCCGGAGGGTGACTCGGAATTCCTGCGTGAGCTCATCGCCATCTACCTGGCGGACACGCCAAGGCAGCTGGCGCAAATGGAGGAAGCGCTGGCCAAAGCGGATGCTTCGCTGGTCATTCGCGCCGCGCATAGCATCAAGGGCAGCTCGGGGAATTTCGGGGCCCAGGAATTTGCCCGGATCGCCCAAGAGATAGAAAGTCACGCCAAGGCCAACAACCTGGCGGCCGCCAGTGCCGCCTTGCCCGAGCTCAAACTCCACTTTGCCCGGGTGGTCGAGGCCCTGAAGCAACTGGCCGGCACATAAACCTCCTGCCCCTGTCCTGTCGCCATGATCCTGCGCCGCCCCTTGCTCTGCTGTTTGTTCGCCGCTGCCGTGCTGCCCGGGGCGGCACTGGAATGGAAGGCGCAGACCCTCGACTTCACCACCGCGCCCTTCCAAGCCACCCAGGACGCCGTCTTCCAATTCACCAACACCGGCCACAAGCCGGTCACCATTCTCGAGGTGGAAAGCAACTGCGACTGCCTGGACGCCGCGGCTGACCGGCAGGTCTACGCGCCGGGGGCGAGCGGCGTCATCAAGACGAACTTCCATGTGGGCGACCGGCTGGGACTGTATGAGCGGCGCATCAAGGTGGTGACCGATGAAAGCCCCGAGCCCGTGCGCCTGCTGGTGCGGATCGAGGTGCCGGAACTCGTGGTCCTCTCGCCGCGCAGCGTGGCGTGGAAACTCCACGAGCCGGCGGTGGAAAAGTCCGTCGACCTGGCGGTCATCCCGGGCCTGCAGATCAACTTCACCCGCGTGCAGCCCACCAGCGGCGACTTTGCCGCCCGCCTCGAGACCGTCGAGGCCGGCCGGCGTTACCGCGTTTACCTGAAACCGCCGGAGACCGTGCAGCCGGCCAATGCCGCCTTCCGCATCCTGGGCCAGGCGGCGTCGGGCCAGGAGATCGTTGTCAGCGCCTACGGCAACGTCCGCTAGCGATATCCGTCTCCGCCAAGGCTCCGACCCGACAAGCCGGCGCGGCTAGCGGTAGAGCGCCGTCACCGGCGTCGCGGTGAGCACGTTGTATTGGCGCATCGCCAGCCGCCACCATTCCGAGAGCTGCTCGGCGGGCTGCTTCCACAGCTGCTCGTGCAGCCAGATCATCGACTCCGCATCGAGCAGCAGCGCCATCTTCTCGCGGTGCGTGAGGTTGGCCGGCCCCTCGGCCAGCAGCTTCCGCCGCAGCCCCAGAAAGTAGGAGCGCACCGCGAGGCTGCCCTGCCGCTGCCGCAGGAGCGACACATGCGCGGCATTCACGTAGGGGTCGAGCACCGCCTGCAGCAGGCCGTAGTCGTCACGCAGCGGCGGGATCGGCTGCATGTGCCGGTAACATTCCTCCAGGTGCCGCTGCAGACGGATGAGTTCCTGCGGCGGCTGGGTTTCATCGGGCGTGAGGAAAAGCCCGAGTTCCCGGGCGCGGCGGCCAAAGCTGGCCTTGCCGAGGAAGATCGACAGCGGGGCGGACAGCACCAGGCCCGCGAGCACCGGGCTCAGCCACCAGAAGAAGGACGGCATCAGGATGAAAGCCGATACGCCCCACACGATCCCGAAGGCCGTCTGCCCCGCGTGTGTGATGATGGCCTCGCGCCAGTCCGTGTCCTCGCTCGCCTCGCGGCGCTGGGTCACCCACGCGACGCCCTGCCCGAGCAGGATGTAGAGCACGAACTTCGTGTTGAACATCATGTTGATGGGCGCCAGCAGCGTGGACACCGCCACCTCGAGCAGCGTGCTGCCGATCAACCGGAACGGTCCGCCATAGGCCGCGGCGCGGCGGTTTTTGATCTCGATGATCACGCTGATGATCTTCGGCAGGAACAGCAGCAACAAGGTGAAGAGAAACAGCGCAAACGCCTCCGGCACCTCCATGGTGTAACCGAAAAACGACACGTAGGCCTCGGCGTGGTAGATGTGGTAGCTGCCCGCCAGCACTTCGCGGAATGTGTGGATGCTGCTGATCAGCAGGAAGAGCATCCACAGCGGTGAGGCCACGTAGCCCATGATCCCCATCAACAGGTGCACCCGGTTGACCGGATGAAAGCCGCGCGCAAACAGCAGCCAGCTGTGCTGCAGGTTGCCCTGGCACCAGCGGCGATCACGCTTGGCGCTGTCGATCAGGGTCGGCGGGCCCTCCTCGTAGCTGCCCTCCAGGTCGTAAGCCAGCCACACGCGCCAGCCGGCGCGGCGCATCAGCGCCGCCTCGACAAAATCATGGCTGAGAATGCGGCCGCCGAAGGGCTCCCGGCCGGGCAGGTCCGGCAGCGCGGCGTGTTCCATGAAGGGCGCCACGCGGATGACGGCGTTGTGGCCCCAGAAATTGCTCTCCCCCTGGTGCCAGTAGTTCAGGCCGGCGAGAAACAAAGGGCTGTAAAGCCGGTTGGAAAACTGCTGCAGGCGCGAATAGAGCGTGACGCCGTTCACGATGCGCGGTGCGGTCTGCAGGATGCCGACCTTGGGGTTGCGCTCCATCATCGCCACCAGCCGGATCAGCGACTCGCCGGTCATGATGCTGTCGGCGTCGAGCACGGCGGCATAACGATACTTCCGGCCCCAGCGACGCAGGAAGTCGGCGACGTTGCCGCTCTTCTTGTTGATGGAGATACGGCGCTTCCGGTAAAAGATCCGGCCGAAGCCGTTCAGCTGCTTGCAGAGCTCCACCCAGGCCACTTCCTCCTGGATCCAGTTGTTCGGGTTGTTCGAATCGCTGAGGATGAAGAAGTCGAAATTCTCGAGCCGGCCGGACAACTCGAGCGAACGGTAGATGACGCGCAGCCCTTCGAACACGCGGCTCGGGTCCTCGTTGAAGACCGGCATCACGATGGCCGTCGAGGCGAGCGGCAGGCTGGCGAGCGGCTCGCCCTCGATCGAACGCGTAATGCGGTAGGGATCGCCGTTGCGGTTCAGCACGTAGAGGCCGAGCAGCGCCGTGCTGAACCCGACCGCGATGTGTGCGAACAGGATGACGAAAAGGACCAGCACGATCCACTCGATTGGCGTCATGCCATCGCGCCACAGCAGGTCGGCCATGAACCACGTCGCCAGGCTCGTCAGGAGGAAGGTGAGCGTGAAAAAGGTCGCCCGGCGCCGGCCCACCCGGGTGCGGTCAACCTGTTCGACGGTGAATAGCGCGGCCATGGTCAGCGGGTGGCGAAGAACACGGCCGTCAGCACCGCGAGGAAGACCGCCCACAGCAGAACGACGCGCAGGACGGGCAGGCTTTCGATGCGCTCGAGGGTCTGGCCGGCCGCCTCGGTGATCGCGCCGAGGTCGATGTCACGCGGCACCATGCTCGACACCGCCAGGTCGGGCCCGGCCTGGAGCGAACCCTGTTTCATGGCCGACGCGAATTCGGCGGGAATGTTCTGGTCGTCGAGGAAGGCGAACGGCCAGCGCGAGGTGCCGTCCGACACCAGCAGGGCGACACGCCCCTCCGCGGCGATGCGGTCGTGCGGCAGGCCCTTTTCCCCGAGCAGCTCGGCGAACCAGCCGTCCATCACGCGGTCGGTCTCCTCGATCGCCAGCGTGACCGGGTTCAGGGCGGGGTTCTGCTCATGCCGGCCGGCGGCCGCGCTGAGCACGCGCTGGATGAGCCGGCTCTGGTGCAGGCGGTTGTGGATCCGGTGCGCGCGCAGGTAGTCCTCCACGCGGACATAGGCCGCGTTCCACTGCTCCAGCGTGCCCGTCTTCGGGCGGAACGAGTTCAGGGATTCCAGAGATAGCTCCATGTCTCGGTCAGCACATGCTGCCCTTTGCGCAGAAAGCAACGGAGTTCCACGGGACTGCCCGAGGGGTCGGGCCGGATTTCAAAGACCACCCGCCACGCGCCGGTGAAGCGGTTTTTCTGCACCACGGTGCGGTTCTCCTGCCGGGCGCCCCCGCTCACGCTGACCAGCGCCTCGATCTCAGGGTCATCCGGCTGGGCGTTCAGGTAGCTGCTGGCGAACTCGAGCACAAAGCGGCGCAGTTCCGGACGGCCCGGCACGCCCGCCACGTGCGTCGAGATCGTCTGGCCGGCGGGTGGGCGCCGGCCGGGATCGGACATCCAGTGCAGGTCATATTCAAACTCGAACGGCTCGCCGATGGGCGGCAGTTTCGCCGGCACCCAGCACGCCACGATGTTGTCGCTGAACTCGTCCTTGGTCGGCAATTCGAACAGCCGCACCGAGCCCGCGCCCCAATTGCCCACCGGCTCCACCCACAGGCTCGGCCGCTGGTGATAGAAGGCCTCGAGGTCGCCGTAATGCTCGAATTGCCGGTCGCGCTGCAGCAGGCCGAAGCCACGCGGCGCGTTGTCCTGGAAAGACGCCACCCGCACGCCCTTCGGGTTGGTGAGCGGGCGCCAGACCCATTCGCCGGCCCCGGTTTCGAGCAGCAGGCCGTCGGAGTCATGCACCTCGGGCCGGAAATCCGTCTGCGACCAGCCGCTGTTCTCGCCGTGCGCGAACATGCTGGTCAACGGCGCGAGGCCGAACACCGCGGGGGTTTTGCGGCAATACACCGCGCCGCGCACGCGCACGACCGTGTCGGCCCCGGGAGTGATGACGAAGCGGTAGGCGCCGGCCACGCTCGGGCCGTTGAGCAGCGCGTAGACCGTGACGCTGCCACCGCCGAGCGACGGCCGCTCGATCCAGAACTCCTCGAACACGGGGAATTCCTCGCCGCCGGGCTCCGCGGTGTTGAGCGCGAGCCCGCGCGCCGACAGGCCGTAATGCTGGTCCTTGCCCAGCGCCCGGAAGTAACTCGCGCCGAGAAAGGAGATGAGTTCATCCCACTTGCCCGGCTGGTTGAGCTCCTGGAGCACCTTGAAGCCGGCGAAGCCCAGGTCCGAGGGCACGCGGCCGGGCTTGGTCTTGCCGTAGTCGAAAAACCGCGGCGAGAAATCGATGGGCCGCGCCACCCGGTTTATCACCTCGTGCACCTGCACGGGCCGGTTGAAGATGCCGCCGGGATGGAAGAACTGGAGCTGGAATGGCAGCTTGTCGGCGCGCCACCAGGTGAACCGCTCGTCGAAACGGATGTCGTTATACTGGTCGTAGCTCAGTTTCTTCAGCCAATCCGGCACCCGCGGTTTTGTCTCGGCGTAGGGCTGGAACGCCAGCGCCTTCGCCCGGAACTGCAGCACCTCGAAATCAAACAGATCCTCGGCGCGGCCGACAACCACCGCCAGCGCCAGGATCAAGGGGCCGAGGATTGACGGGCTCAATTTCACGTTCACAGGAAGTAATTCCGCTGCTTCTCCGAAACGGGCAGTTCGGCCCGTTCCATCACGGCCAGCATGTCCTCCCAGGCATCGCGCTTGATCTTCTTGGCCGCCGCACTGGTGAGCCCTTCCTGGCGCAACAGGTAGGACGGATGGTAGCTCGCGCGCAGCGGCGTGTCGGCATACGAGTGCCAGCTGCCGCGCGCCGCACCCATGGATTTGAAACGATCCGGCCCGAGCAGCCCGTCCACGGCGGTCTTGCCGAGCGCCACCAGCACCCGCGGCCGGATGATCGCGATCTGCGCGCGGATGAAAGGCAGGCAGTAGGCCATCTCCTGCGCGGTCGGCGGGCGGTTGCCCGTCTGCGAACCGTCGGCGTTGCGGGTGCCCATGTCGGGCCGCCAGTTCAGGATGTTGCCGATGTAAACCTGGCCGCGCTCGAGGCCCATGGCCTTGATCATCTTGTTCAGCAGCTGACCGGCGCGGCCGACGAACGGCTCGCCCTGGTCCTCCTCATCGCCGCCCGGCGCCTCGCCCACGAACATGACCGCCGCATCAAGATTGCCCACGCCAAAGACCACCTGCTTGCCCGGATAGACGCGGGCCTGGCAGGTGGCGTCGTTGAGCACCAGGTTGCGCAGGAAATTCCACCGCGCCGGCTTGTCGCCCTCGGGCAGCTTGATCTCAGGCGTGGCGGGCATCGCGGGAGCGGCCGGACGTGCCGCTGCCAACATCTGCAGGTCGGGCTTTGCGCCCGACACCGTAGCGGCGCTCGCTATTTCGGCCGGCCTGTCGGGCATAAAGCCCGACCTGCTCGCGGTGACCGCCTCGCGCAATTGCGCCAGCCCTTCCTCGCTGACGGACACGGCGCGCTGGCCGCCGGCCTTCAGGCGGCGGAGCTCGTCGTTGAGCGCAAGGAGTTGGTCGCGGGTGGGCATGTCAGGCCGGGCGGGCGGCGTTGAGCTTCTCGACATACTTGGCCAGCAGATCGAATTCCAAGTTGAGCGTGTCCCCGGCCTTCTTCCCCCGCAGATTGGTCACCGCGAGGGTGTGCGGGATGAGCCAGACCGCAAAGGAGTCCCCGGCCGCTTCCGCGACGGTCAGCGAGATGCCGTCGATCGCCACGCTGCCCTTGTAGACGAGGTAGCGCGCAAAGCCGGCCGGCACGCCCACCTTCAGGTAGTGGTCCTTGCCGCGCGCCTCGAACACCTCGACCCGGCCGGGGGCGTCGATGTGGCCGGACACAAAGTGCCCGCCGAGGCGGGTGTCGGCCCGCAGGCTGCGCTCCAGATTCACGAGCGCGCCGGGCGCGAGCTGGGCGAAATTGGTCAGGCGGCGCGTTTCTTCGAGCACATCGAACCAGAGGTGGCCGGCGTCGAACTCTGTCACCGTCAGGCAGCAGCCGTTGACGGCGACACTGTCGCCCAGCCTGACGTCCGACGGCACGAGCCCGGCCGCAATCTGCAGCCGCCAGGAATCCGGTCCCTGGGTGAAGGCGGCTACGCGGCCGGTTTCCTCGATGATGCCGGTGAACATGGGTGGTCAGGTCATTCTGAGCGCAGCGAAGAATCCATGAGGATATCCGTCAGCGTCCGGGCTGATGGATTCTTCACTTCGTTCAGAATGGCAAACAAGCGGGGGTTCATGGGGCGCCGGTCAGTTGAGTTTCACGCGCAGCACCTGTGTCTCGCCGCCGCGGCTGACGAGCAACACGAATTCCGCGCGGTTCTTGTCGGCCTCGATGGCCGCCAGCTTGTCCATGGCCTGCGCATAGGTCTTGATCGCGGTGCCATCGATCTCGCGCACCCAGTCGTCGGGCCGCAGGCCGGCCGTGGCGACCGCGCTGCCCGGCTTGACGAAATGCACCATGACGCCCTCGGTCGTGCCCGGGTTGGCCCGGTGCAGGATGCCGTCGTTGTAGAGGAATTCGCGCACCGTGAAGCCGAGCCGCTCGAAGTAGCGCCGGTCGGCCTCCCGCACGAGCTTGGGCTCATCGCCCAGCTTGACCTTCACCTCGACGCGGGTGGTGCCGCGGAGCACCGCGAGCGTGATCACATCACCGGGCAGGCGGCGCAGTATCTCCTGGCCGAAGTAGCTCACGACCACCCGGTCGGGCTTGAGCCGCGGCAGGGGCTGGCCGTCGACCGCCAGGACAATGTCGCGCTCCTGCAGGCCCGCCCGGTCCGCGGGGCTGGATTTCATGATGTCGCTCACGACCACGCCGGACTGGTTCTCGAGCCGGAGGAGCTTGGCCACCTCCGGGTCCATCGGCTGCAGGCCGTAGGCGCCGAACCACGCGATCGGCCGGCCGGTGACCGACTGCGGGACACGTCCGAGATACGGCAGCACTTCGCTGCCCAGCAGCACGACGCTGCTTTCCTCGACATTCACGAGCACGATGGGATTGCCGCGCTGGTCGCGGGAAAAGAGGAGGAAGTTCTGCCCGAACGAGGTCTGGGCGATGCCGGCGAGTTCGCCCGCGGCATTGAACACCGGCAGGCCCGGGCCCGCGACGTCGCTGCCGAGGATCACCGTCTTCTGGGGCAGCTTCATCGTCACCGCCACGCGTGAGCTCAGGAAATACGGCTGGAAGTCCTCGTCCTTGTTGCGGAGACCGATGCCCCAGAGCTCCTCGCCCATGGCCGGATCGGTTTTGGCGGCCGTCCAGTGGGTGACCGGCACAAGGCCCGCGCGGGACTTTTCGTCGACACGCACAAAATGCCAGCCGGTGAACGCGTCCTGGCCCAGGTAAACGGCCGGGGCCGACTCGATGCTGCCCGGCCGGTAGACCTTGAAGTCCTTCAGCTGGCTGGGCGCGACGCCCGGGAGGATGGCGGCACCGGGCAGGATGACTGTGCCGGCCTCGTCGATGACGGTGCCCAGCACCATGACCGGCTGGCGCTCGGTCTCCGCCTGGATGAAGAACTCGACCGCGACGACGGACTTGAGCCGTTCGTTGAAGAGTTCGGCCACCGGCGTCGCACGGGCGCCGAGCGGCAGGAGCGAAAGGACGGGCAGGCACCAGCGCAGGATTCTCATGGTTTGATGACGTAAAGGGAAATGCGGCGGCTCCGCTGGGCCTCGACGAGCTGCGGCTCGGGTTTGGCCTCGTAGGCCCCGTAGAGCGCCTTCAGCTGCGCAAGTTCCGCGATGGTCTTGCTGCCGACCTTGGTGATGATGTCGCCCCGGGCCAGGCCGGCCTCGGCGGCGGGATAGCCCGGCTGCACGCCGAGCACGACGACGCCGGTCTCGTCGGTCAGCTGGTTCTCGCGCGCGTAGGCCCGCGAGACCTTGCGGACGGTGAGGCCCCACTTTTCGAAGGCCCACTCCTCGCCCACCCGGCTCTCGAGTTTTTCGGTGACGGCGCCCAGTTCCACCACCTGGTCGCCTCGCTTGACGCCCAGCCTGACGGTCGAGCCCACGGGCAGGCTGGCGATGGACTGCTGGATGGGCGGCAGCTGCTCGGGGAAACGCCCGTCCATCTTGCGGCCGTTGAGCGTGAGCACCACGTCGCCCGCGCGCAACCCGGCCTTCGCGGCCGGCGAACCCACGTCGACGTTGGCAACCAGCACGCCGGTATTGGCGCTGAGCGAATAGAAACCCTCGAGGTCCTGCAGCTCCCGGAAACCGATGCCGGCGTAGCTGCGCGTGACGGAACCGCTCTTCACCAGCGTCGCCGCCACCGTGCGGGCCACCTTCGCGGGAATGGCGAAGCCCAGGTTGTCCGCCCCGATGTAGCCGCGGGAATTGATGCCGATGACCTTGCCGTCCTCGGTGACGAGCGGGCCGCCGCTGTTGCCGGGATTGATCGCTGCGTCGGTCTGGAGCCAGGTGTTGAAAGCGCCCGTCTCGTAACCATTCACGCCGCGGCTGTCCTCAAAGTAGCGGTCGTTGTTGGAAATGATGCCGCGCGTCACGGTGCGCGTCAGGCCGTGCGGTGTGCCGACGGCGAAAACCGTCTGGCCGACAAAGAGCTCGTCGGAGTCGCCGAACTCCGCCGCGGCAAAGGTGAGATTGCGGCGCTTGATCGCGTCGAGGTCGATGCGCAGCAATGCCAGGTCGGTCCAGTGGTCCCAGCCCACGAGCTTTGCGTTGACACGCTCCAGGCTGGCCAGGGTGATGGACACCTCCACGGCCTGCGGGCTGACGACATGGGCGTTGGTGAGGACCAGGCCGTCGCTGGAAATAATGACGCCCGAGCCGACCCCACCCGTGATGCGCTTGGCCCCATCGGTGAACTCGATTTCGCGGACATCGATCCGGACGACCGCATCCAGCAAGCGGTTGAAGCCCCGGCTCATGGCCGCCCCGGCGACACCGGCCAGGCTCAGGCTGAGGAGAGTGATCGCGGCCAGACGGCCGGTGATTGACGGTGGAAAGGAATGTCTCAATGTGGCGGGTTTTAACAATCGATGGCTACCAACTCCAAAGACTACGACTTTCTCCAAATCGAGCCGCATTGGCAATCTTTCTGGGAGAAAACCAAGGCATTTAAGGCCGAGAATGGCTCGGCCAAGCCGAAATACTACGTGCTGGACATGTTCCCCTATCCGTCCGGATCCGGGCTGCACATCGGCCACCCCGAGGGTTACACCGCCACCGACATCCTCGCCCGCTACAAGCGCGCGAAGGGCTTCAATGTCCTGCACCCGATCGGCTGGGACGCCTTCGGCCTGCCCGCCGAACAGCATGCGGTGAAGACCGGCACGCATCCCGCCGCCAACACCCAGAACAACATCGTCAACTTTCGCCGTCAGATCAAGTCGCTGGGCTTTTCCTATGACTGGGACCGCGAGATCGACACGACCGACCCGAAATATTTCCGGTGGACGCAGTGGATTTTCCTCCAGCTTTTCAAGAAGGGCCTGGCCTACGTTGACGAGCGTCCCGTCTGGTGGTGCCCGGAGCTCCGCACCGTCCTCGCCAACGAGGAAATCGTCGACGGCAAATCCGAGGTCGGCGGCTTCCCCGTCGAACGCCGCAACCTCCGCCAGTGGGTGCTGCGCATCACGGCCTACGCCGAGCAGCTGATCGACGGCCTGAAGGGCGTCGACTGGCCAGACTCCACCAAGCGCATGCAGGAGGCCTGGATCGGCCGCAGCGAGGGCGCCGAGGTGCATTTCAAACTGGAGGATCCGAAGCTCGGCGACCTGAAGATCTTCACCACGCGGCCCGACACGCTCTTCGGCTGCACCTACATGGTCGTGGCGCCCGAGCATCCGCTCGTGCCCGCGCTCACCATTCCCGCGCAGCGTGATGCCGTCGAAGCCTACCGCAGGAAAGCCGCGAGCAAAAGCGACCTCGAGCGCACCGACCTCGCCAAGGACAAGAGCGGTGTTTTCAGCGGCAGCTACGCCATCAACCCGGTCAACGGCGCCAGGTTGCCCGTCTGGATCGCCGACTACGTGCTCATGGGCTACGGCACCGGCGCCATCATGGCCGTGCCGGCGCATGACGAGCGCGACTGGGAGTTCGCGCAGCTCTACCACCTGCCCACCCCGCGCGTCATCGCCGCGGCCGACGGTTCGGACCAGCTGCCCTACGTGGGCGACGGCCAGGTGGTCAATTCGCCCGGCTACGATGGCTTGAGCTGGCCCGAGGCGAAGAAAAAAATCACCGCCGACCTTGCCGCCCAGGGCGTCGCCAAGGGCACGATCAACTACAAGCTCCGCGACTGGCTGTTCTCGCGCCAGCGCTATTGGGGCGAGCCCTTCCCCATCGTGTGGGTTTCCGAAGCCGGTTATCATGTTGCTAAGAACCTTCGGAAGGATTTGCCAAGTCAGCCCGTCTCCTTCGCCGAGAACGGCGTCACGCACCACGCGCTGCCGCTGCCCGATACGGCGCTGCCGCTCGTGCTGCCCGAGGTGCATTCCTACCTGCCCAGTGGCAACGGCGAGAGCCCGCTGGCCAACGAGACCGCCTGGCTGGAGATCTGGTTCAACGTCACGACCGGCGCCGCGGTGCCCGCCACGCAACCGCAGCCGACCGGCGACGGCTGGGTGCGCGCCCGCCGCGAGACCAACACCATGCCCCAGTGGGCCGGCTCATGCTGGTATTACCTCCGCTTTCTCGACCCCCGGAACGCGAACGCCATCGCGAGCCCGGAAGCGTTGAAGTATTGGGATGTGCCCGATCTCTACGTCGGTGGCGCGGAGCACGCCGTGCTCCACCTGCTCTACGCCCGCTTCTGGCACAAGGTGCTCTTCGACCTCGACGTCGTGCCGCAGGCCGAGCCCTTCAAGAAACTTTTCCACCAGGGCATCATCCTCGGCGAGGACGGCGTGAAGATGTCCAAGAGCCGCGGCAACGTGGTGAACCCCGACGACATCATCCACGCCTACGGCACGGACTCGCTGCGCCTCTACCTCATGTTTCTCGGCCCGCTCGAGGCCATGAAGCCCTGGAACACGAAGGGCATCGAGGGCGTGCACCGCTTCCTGAAGAAAATCTGGCGCGAATGCCTCACGGAGGAAGGGACCGTCAACCCGCGCATTATCGCGACCGGTGCGTTGTCGCCCGACACCGAGAAGCTGCGGCACGAGACCATCAAGAAAGTCGGCGACGACATCGAGGGCCTGCGGTTCAACACGGCCATCTCGCAGATGATGATCCTGATGAATGCGCTGCAGAAGGAGACGGCCGTGCCGCTCGCGGCGATGCTTGACCTGCTGCGCCTGCTCGCCCCGTTCGCCCCGCACATGGCCGAGGAACTCTGGGAGCGGCTCGGGCAGAACGGTTCGATCATGCAGGCGGGCTGGCCCGCCTTCGATGCCGGCAAGCTCGTCGCCAGCACCATCACCATCGTGATCCAAGTGAACGGAAAGCACCGCGGCGACGTCACCGCCGATGTTGGCGCCAGCGAGGCAGAATTGGTGCAGCTCGCCTCGGCCAATCCCAAGGTAGCCCAGCATATTGCCGGAAAGCCCATCAAACGGACCATTCATGTGAAAGGGCGGCTTATTAATCTGCTGGTTTAGAGCGGTATGCAATTTTTGGCTAAAGAACGCATCTTTTGCCCTTGCTCTAGGTGATATACCCTAGTTAAATCCGGGATACAAAAATAAGCTGTTCGCCTCCTGGCGGAAGCCCGCTAACAAAAATCCCACAGGCCATGAAAACCAAACTCAGCCGCATCCTCCTGCTCAGCGTTGCCGCGCTGGTGGTGGTTGCGCCCAGTGCGTTCGCCCAGCGCCAACTCGGCAAAAAGAAAGGCCCGACCAGCAAGATCTACCTGGCCGAGGCGGTTGGCGACAGCGAGATCCAGACCGGGGAAAAGATCTACACCGCCCGCCAGGCGACCGCCTTTGATGCCCCCGGCACCGTGATCGAGACCAAGGCGGGCGCCCACAACGCCTTCGTGTATTCCAACGGCACCGGCATGTTCGTCGACCAGAACACCCGCGTGGAAATCGACCGCTTCGTGCAGGAGCCGTTCAAACCCGACCGCAATTCCACGGCGGATGCCCCCTATGAGCCGTCCATCTCGCAGAGCGCCGTCCATGTGGCCCATGGCGCCGTCGGCGTCTGCACCAGCCAGCTGGTCTCGGGCAGTTCCATGTCCTATTCCACGCCCCAGGCGGCCGTGAACATCCGGGGCGGCAAGGTCTCGATCGAGACCAACGCCAACGAAACGATCATCGATCTGCTCGACGGCGACATCACCGTGCGCGGCGGCAGCAAGGACATCGGCGGCCAGGTCCTTCGGCCCGGCGAGCGCGCCGTCGTGCGGTCCTCGCCGGCGGGCTTGCCGCCGACCGTGACCATCAGCCAGATCCCGCCCGAGGCGCTGCAGGCCTCGGATGAGCGCGTCAGCGTCGCCTGCAACGCCAAGAAGACCGTCACTTTCGAGGCCATTGAGAAGAAAGCCGAGGTCGGGCTCGACGCTCCGCCGGCGCGAACAAGCGCGACAGGCACCCCGACCACTCCCGCGGGCACCACCGGCGCCGGTGGTTCGGACGACAGCCAGGAAATCGTGGCCAAGCCCACCGTCCCCGCGGCTCCGCCGATCAACGTCGTCATCAGCCCCGACCGGCTGTCGGGCAACTGAGCTGCAAGCAACCCGACGTGATTTTCCCCGCCCCAGCCCGAACCTGCCTACTCGGACTTGCCGCGCTCCTGCTGGGCCTGCCGGCCGCCCACGCGCTCATCAACCTCGACGGCACGCGGAACCAGCTGTTCGTCTTCGGCAGCGTGACGCTGGCCTATGACTCCAACGTCTTCTCCGATTCGAGCGGCCGGGGTGACTACACCGTGACGGGCGCGGTGGGCGCCGAGATGAAGCGCCGCGCGGGCATCATCGCGGTCAACGCCACGCTCACCTTCAACTACGCCAGCTACAGCAAGTATTCGCACGAGGATTCCTTCAATCCCAACCTGCACGTGGAGTTCAACAAGACCACCGGACGCACCACCGGGGCCTTCACGATCAGCGCCTTCCGTGAAAGCCGGTCGGACAGCGCGGTCAACCTGCGCACGAATTCCTGGAATTTCCCCCTCGGGCTCAACCTGAAGTATCCGGTGAACGACAGATATTATTTCACCTCCGAGACCACCTACCTGCGCCGCCAATACGTGCAAACCACGGCGCTCGCCAACCTCACCGATTACTCGCAGGCCCTCGACGTGTTCTACGTCTACACCTCCCGGCTCGACCTGGTCGGCGGCTACCGCATCCGGGTGTCCAAGACCTCCCTCGGCAGCGACTCCTACGACCATTGGTTCAACGTCGGGGCCTCCGGCGGCCTGCTGGCCAAGCTGAACGGCACAGTGCGCCTCGGTTACCAGATTCGCGATGTCCGCGGCACCGGCCAACAGAGCTATGCCAACTTCAATGCCCTGGCCGCCATCGGCTGGCCGGTCACCCGGAAACTCAGCCTCAACGGCCAGCTCAGCCGGGACTTCAACACCATCGCCACGGGCGCGTCGGTCGACTCCACCTCCGCCGCGCTCAACGCCAGCTACGCCTTCAGCCGCAAGGTGGAGTTCAACGCCGGGCTGGGCTACGGCCTGAACCGCTTCCTCGGGACGACCCCGCCCCCGCCCCCGCGGCGCGACACTTTCTTCAGTTTCAACGTCGGCGCCCGCTACAAGATGAACGAGCACTTGCAAGTCGGTGCCGCGTATACCTACTTCCGGAACTGGTCCACCTTCGCGCTCTCGGGCTTTGACCGGCAGGGATTTTCCCTCGATGTTTCCAGCCGCTACTGAAAACCACCCATGAAAATCGCCCGCCTCTTTCCCTTCCTTCTGGCCGCCCTCGCGCTGGGCGGCGGTCTGCCGGCATTCGGCCAGGGCACCGGCAAATCTGACAACAAGAAAAACTACGTCCACACCCTGGGCTTGGCGGACCGCGTGCGGGTCGCCGTTTACCAGGAAGAGGACCTGACCAGCCTCACGCGCATCGATGCCCGCGGCCGGATCAACATGCCGCTGCTGGGCGAGATCGCGATTGGCGGCATGACCGTGGTCGAGGCCCAGGCCGCGATCGAGAACGCCTACAAGGAAGGGCGCTTCCTGCGCAATCCGCAGGTCACCGTCAGTGTCGAGGAATACGCCCCGCGCGAGGTTTCCATCCAGGGCGCCATCCGCAGCGCCGGCCGCTACACCCTGCCCATCGAATCCACCCTCACCGTCGTCGAGCTGGTCACCAAGGCCGGCGGCATCACCGACATCGGCAAGGGCACCGCCGTCACGGTCACCCGCATCCTGCCCGACGGCACCAAGAAGGTCTTCACCGTCGACGTCGACAGCGTCATCAAGGGCAAGAAGGACACCCGGACCGACGACAGTTCCATGGTGCTCCTGCCGGGCGACATCGTCTACGTGCCCGAGCGCCTGATCTGATTTTTCATGTCCGCCCCCGACGCTCCTCTCCCGACCGCCCCGGCCCGCGCACCCGGACCCTCCCTGCATGGCAATGACCAGCAGGTCGTCGAGAAGCGTTCCCTGCGCGACTACTACGTCATTCTGCGCGAACGCCTTTGGATCGCGCTGCCGGTGGCCCTGCTCGTCGCCCTGTCGATCGGCTATTACCAGGCGCAGGAGATCCCGATGTATTCCAGCACGGCCACCATGCAGTTCGAGCGGCCGGAGCGCGTGGTGCAGAACGAGCAGGTCGTGGACACCGCGGTCCGGTCCGAGGTCGATCTCGGCACTTACCTCCAGATCCTGCAAAGCGGCCGGCTTCGCACCATGGTCGCCCAATCGCTGACCCCCGACGAGATCCGGCTGCTCCAGCGCCCCTACCTCAAGGACCTCGCGCCCGGCGCCAACCCGCCCGCCGTCGGCGGCCTGCTCGGCAGCATGTCACCGCTTTCGATCCGCAACAGCTTCCTGATCACCATCACCGTCAACAACCGCGACCCCGAGGGCGCCGCGCTGCTGGCGAACCGCTTCGTCGAACAGTTCATGCGCTACCTCATGGAGAATGTCGGCGGCAAGAACGAGTTCGCCGTGGACTACCTGCGCAGCCGCGCCAAGGAGCTCCAGCAGGAATCCGAGGCCGCCGAAGGCAAGCTCCAGGACTACCGCCGCAAGCACAACCTCGTCTCCCTCGACAACAGCATGAACATCGTCGGTGAGCGCCTCCGCACCGTGAACGCCACGCTCACGACCGCCCGGCTCGCGCGCCTCGATATCGAGACCCTGCTCAGCCAGATCGAGAAGATGCAGAAGGAGAACCCGGCCAACCTGCTCGAGATCGGCTACATCTCCGCCTACGGCAACATCCCGGTCCTGAAGAACAACCTCGCCGAACTCAACAAGCAGCAGGCCATCCTCAGCGAGCGCTACCTCGAGCGCCACCCGAAGATGATCGAGCTCGCGAACTCCATCGATGTCGTCACGGCCCAGATCACCCGCAACATCGAGCAGTCCATCTCCGACCTGCGCACCCAATACGTGAAGCTGCAGGACACCGAGGCCTCCTACATCAAGGAATACCAGGCCGCCGAGAAGGACAATCTCCGCCTCGGTGATCTCTCCGTCGACTTCAAGAGCCTCGAGAACCAGGCGCAGGTGGCCAAGAGCAACTACCTCGAGATCCTCAACCGCCTGAACCAGGTCACGACCTCGAAGAACCTGGAGAACATTCCCGTCAAGCCGCTCGACCGCGCCCTGCCCAAGGGGTCGCCGGATACGCCGAACATCCGCAACATCGTCAAGACGAGCATCGGCCTCGGCCTGGTTGTTTTTGCCGGCGTCGCCATCGGCCTCAGCTTCCTCGACGACCGCGTGAAGAGCGCCTGGGACATCGAGGGCTTCATCGGCGCCCACCTGCTCGGCATCATTCCGGAACTCGGCGACGTGCCGGACACCGAGAAACACTCGCTGGTCAACAGCAACCGCACCTCGCCCGGCTCCGAGGCCTTCCTCAGCGTCTACAGCGCGGTCAAGATCCAGTCCAAGCTCGACTTCCCGAAGTCCATCCTCGTCACCAGCACGATCCCCGGCGAGGGCAAGACGATGATCAGCTGCAACCTGGCCGGCTCGTTCGCCCGCCACGGCAAGAAGGTCCTGCTCATCGACTGCGACATGCGCCGCCCGATGCTGCACCGCCACTTCAAGCTGACCAACGAGGCCGGCCTCATCGCGTGGTTTGAGGCCGGGGCCAAGATCCCCGCCGACCCCTTCACCGACGCCTCGCTCGGCTTCACCAAGGTGGACGAGAACCTCTTCCTCCTCCGTTCCGGTGGCCGCTCGAAGAGCCCCACCGAGCTGCTCGAGACCGCCGTCTTCGGCCAGTTTATCGAGGCCATGAAGCAGCACTTCGACCTCATCGTCGTGGACTCGCCGCCCATGGGCGCCGTCACCGACTCGCTGCTCATCGCCGAACGCACCGACGAGGTCATCTACGTGTGCCGCTTCAATCGCGCCTACCGCAAGCACATCCGCCTCTACATCAAGCAGCTCAAGGAGAGCAAAAACGAACTGCTCGGCATCGTGCTCAACGGCCTCTCGCCGCGGCGCATCGAGTATTACAGCAATTACCGCTATTATCGGAGCTACAAGAAATACTACGGCTCGCAGTCGTAGGGAAGAAAGGCGGAAGGGCTGAAGAGCTGAAAGGCTGAACCCTGCCGTATCCACCCTGCGACCGCCTTTTCGGATCGCCCCGCCGTTTGGGATCATCAGCCTTTCAGTCCTTCAGTCATTCAGCCCTTTTTCATGTCCGCCTTCCTGCCCAAGGATTTTGACGCCCAGCGCCCCGTCGCCCTCATCGCCGGCCGCGGCAACTATCCCGTCATCACCGCCGCCGCCATCCGCACCGCCGGCGTGCCGCTGCGGCTCATTGCCATGGACGACGAGACCGAGCCCCCGCTCATCGCGAGCTTCCCGGAAAGCGAACGCGTCACGTTGAACGTCGGCCAGGTTGGCAAGATGCTCGACACCCTGAAAGCCTTCGGTGCCGGCTATGCCCTCATGGCCGGCCAGGTGAAGCCCAAGAAACTCTTCCACGGCCTCGTGCCCGACCTCAAGGCGGCCTCCATCCTGTTTTCCCTCAAGCGCCGCAATGCCGAGACCATCTTCGGCGCCATCGCCGCCGAGATCGAGAAACTCGGCGTCACGCTGCTCGATGCCCGCGCCTTCATCGACGATCAGCTCGCCACCGCGGGCGCCATGACCGGCAAGCTCGGCATCGACGACGAATACGTTCAGCACGGCATCCACATCGCCCGAGAGATGGCCCGCCTCGACATCGGCCAGGGCTGCGTCGTCCGCAAGGGCACGGTCCTTGCCGTCGAGGCCTTTGAAGGCACTGACGAAATGTTGCGTCGCGCCGGCACCTTCAAGACCGACGAGACCCTCTTCGTGAAGACCGTGAAGGCCAGGCAGGACTTCCGCTTCGACGTGCCGGTCTTCGGCCTGCGCACCCTCGAGACCATGCACGCCGCCGGCCTCCACGCCGCCGCGCTTGAGGCCGGCAAGGTCATCGTCCTGGAAAAGCCCGCCGTGCTCGCGCAGGCCAGGGCCTGGGGCATCGCCTTACATGGCTTTTAGCCTTGCTGTAGCGGCGCTCTATGAGCGCCGTGTTTGGCGCCGGCGGTCATAGACCGCCGCTACAGACAGACGGCGCATTACCCCCTGACTTGCACTTTTCCCCGCCACCAGCACCTTTCCCGCATGCCCGCTGACATTGTCGAAGTCTCCATCAAAGGCCTGATGCCCACGGCCAACGGCTGCGCCGTGTTCCTCGGGAACGAGGACAAGACCTTCGTCATCTACGTGGACCCGAGCGTCGGCAGCGCCATCTCGATGACGATCAACGGCGTCAAGAAGGAGCGCCCGCTCACCCACGACCTCATCGGCCACCTGCTCCTGGGCTTCGAGATCGGCCTCGAGCGCATCATCATCAACGACGTCAACGACGGCACCTACTTCGCCCGCATCATCCTGCACATGCAGAACGAGCTCGGCCGCAAGTTCCTCGAACTCGACGCGCGCCCCAGCGACTCCATCGTCCTCGCCCTCCAGCAGAAGCGCCCGATTTTCGTCGCCCGCAAGGTCTTCGACCTCGTGGAGGACATGTCCGAAATCCTCGAGCGCGTCCTCAAGCAGCAGAAAGAAGAGCCCAAGGACGAGGGAGACCAGTGAGGCATTTAAGCTCCCCCATTGTTTGTCTCGTTCTCGTAATCTTAATCGTTCTCACCTATCAGGGGCCGAGAGAACGATTAAGAGTATGAGAACGAGAACGATTTTCTGATCCAAGCCCAACCCGAACCTCCTGCCTTGCCTCTGCGTCCTCCTGTAAGAAAATCGCCTGGGTATTTATCCGCGCCGATCCGTGAAATCTGTGGTCAATAATACCTCTCGCCCCTCGCCTCTGGCCTCTCGCCTGCCTGCAGGCATCCTCGCCGGCCAGCCGCTCACCGCGCTGGCGCCGATGCAGGACGTCACCGATCTGCCCTTCATGCGCGTCGCCGCGCATTACGGCGCGCCGGACTATTTCTTTACCGAGTTCTTCCGCGTCCACGGTCAGTCGCGCCCTGAGAAACACATCCTTCGCTCCATCGTCGAGAACAAGACCGGCCGCCCTGTCTTCGCCCAGCTGATCGGCGAGCATGTGCCGGACATGGTCCGCACCGTGAAGGAGCTGCTCCAGTATCCGATCGCCGGCATCGACCTCAACATGGGTTGCCCGGCGCCCAAGATCTACAAGAAGAACGTCGGCGGCGGCCTCCTGCGCGACCCGGCCAAGATCAACGATCTGATCGGCGCCCTGCGCGACGCCGTGCCCGGCCTGTTCACCGTCAAGATGCGCATCGGCTTCGACTCGACTGAAAACTACGAGCGCGTCCTCGGCCTCATCAACAAGCACGGCGTTGATCTGCTCAGTGTCCACGGCCGCACCGTGAAGGAAGGCTACCGCAGTGACGTCCACTACGACTTCATCGGCACCGCCGTCCGCACCGTGCGCTGTCCCGTGCTGGCGAACGGCAACGTGACCTCCGCCGATAAGGCCGCCGCCGTGCTCGCCGAGACGGGCGCCGCCGGCGTCATGATCGGCCGCCACGCCATCCGCAACCCGTGGATCTTCCGGCAATGCCGCGAACGGCTCGAGGTGGAGCGCGGTCTCCGGACGCGCTTAACTGGAGGGTCGGCCTCCCAGCCGACCGCAATTGATCCGGCAGGGCGGGTTGTCCCTAACCCGCCACCGTCCTCCGTCCTCTGCCCTCCGTCCTCTGTCCTCTGTGCTCCGTCCTCCGTCTTCGCCCCCACCCTCGCTGACGTCCGCGAATACATCACCCGCCTCTACCGCGAGACCCAGACCCCGGACATCCCCGAGAAGGCGCACGTCGCCAAGATGAAGAAATACCTGAACTTCGTCGGCCAGAGCGTGGATGCCGAGGGCAGGTTCCTGCACGAGATGCGCCGCGCCATGACCGAGGCCGAGCTCTTCGCCGTCTGTGACACCCACCTACTGACCGAACCGGCCAAGCTGTTCGCGACGGAACCCTACCCCGGCATCATCGCCCGCCCGAACTGCGAGACCCCCGTGGAGAGCTGCTCGCTCGACACGGTGACGGCCTGAGCCAGCGAGAATCTTCGGAGGGCTCGGCTCCTGCTGAGCCGCGACCCAGCAGGGCCGGGCGATCACACCATACGCGACCTGACCCGTTTTGTTCGGCTCTCCTTTTTTGCTTCGGCGATTGCACCCGCAGGAAAATCTATGTCCTCTACTTTCTGCCGATACGCGGTTCTGTTCCGCTCATCAATCTCTTCAAATTGGAGCGATGTCTGATGATGACATAGAGGGAGCCGACGACGGAAAAGCCGATGATCGCTGGCGGTGCTCCGCAGAAATAAGAGACGAACGGTGCCGCAGCAGATGCGCTAGTCGATGCCAGAGAGACAGTCTTCGAGGCGGCTAAAACAATAATCCATACCGCAAATATTATGCCTGCTGCCAGAGGATTGAGAGCCAGGAATGTTCCCAGCCCTGTTGCCGCGCTTTTACCGCCCGTAAATTTTAGAAAGATAGAGCGACTGTGACCGACGACAGGCATGAGTGCTATCACGACTGGTATCGTGTAAGGAGGCAGACCGAGGCTCGACCATAGTGATGGTTCCAACGTCATCGCCCACCAGACGGGAAGATATCCCTTGGCGATATCAACCATGAATACAACGAGTGCTTCTTTCTTGCCGACGCTGCGAAGGACATTGGTCGCTCCAGTCGAGCCACTGCCGACGGTGCGAATATCTATGCCTTTGGTCAGCCCCATCCAGTAGCCGGTAGGAATGGAACCAGCCAAATATGCCAAAAGAATCAGCCCGACAGCCCAAAGAATCGTCACCGGATTATCTCCTTCCTCTAAGGCACTTACCTTTCGGTCGTGCGGTAATCCTTATCGGTTTCATTTTCGTTGGGGAGAATTTTTGCGCTTAACTATGAATACGCCAAACTCCATGGTAATACTGCAGCGCAACGTTGAGTTCAGTCAAGCGGACCGGAGGCTCGAGGCGGCTGTGCTGATTGGTTAGGCGCTTTCTTGTTCTTACGGGAACGGCAATCTTTGATTCCTTGTCTCACCGCGGCGAATCCAGTGCCAATCACGAGGATTCCCAAAATAATCCTGTCTGTGGCTTTAGCCGAATCGCTTAGCTCTTGCCCCAACAAACCACGCACATTCTCCGGATATTTGATGGTCATGAACGCCATCATCAGCGCCAACAGAAAGGCTACGTAGTTCACGATCGTCTTCACGGGTGGCTCCTTAAAGTATTTCCTTGCCGAACGTTTTGATCAGCCACCCGTCGGCCGGGTTGGCTGCGCCGATTGGTTCGGCTCCGGAAAGCTTCTGCGTTGTTCGTAGGCGATCTTAACGACGCCATCATCAGCCGGGAACAAGATCACATAGACCTCCAATGTTTCGTTCCCTCGCGTCCCTGTTGAAAAAAAGAATTTCGGATTTGCACTTTCGGATGCGGACTCGGGACGCAGTGATGTCTTCCACCGATCATTCCCGAGCACTTGTGCCAATCGAAGTTGTAGAAGGGAAAGTGTGGCTGGAAGGTTCGCCGGCTCCATTTTCCGCATAAAATATCCAAAGAAGACCCGGACTCCTTTGTCCCCGTATGAGCCGGTGGATGAAGTCAAATTCGGTGCATACGGACTACCAACATCAGCCACAGCCGTCGCGACATAGTCGGTCTCGCCACCCAGTTTAATTGGCGCGGAACTCGCGAACAGCCAGCCTGGCCCAAGAAGCAAAATAGCGATTAAAGTGTTCTTCATATGGATGCCTGTCGTCGATTTGCCGAAAGTTACGATGAACCGCCGAGGCTTGGCGAGGAAGGTTTCGCCCACGGCATCAGATGGCCAAAGACCGAAGCGAACTTCGGATCGTATGCACCGAAGACAAGCGTGAGAGAGCCCGCGTCGTCGTAGAGAAACCCTTGGTCGGAGAAGCCCGCGTGGTAGGCGTATGGCTGATCGAACACGGTCTCCGTTTTGCAGGCGGAGCAGCGCATCGAGAAACGCTTGGGTGTGGCGTTCATCTTTCTTTGCCCAACGTTACGATGAACCACCTCGGCTTGGCGAGAGTGGCTCTGTCGAGTGGTTCGGCTCTCTCACTTGTGCGCAGCCCCCCTGATTTAGGGAATGCCGAAGAGCTACGGTCGTTTTTGGGGAGTCGCTTGCTCGCGCACGTAGCTTCTCGGCCGAGTCATGGCGCGAAAACCATGCAACAGCAGAAGCCGGGATCATATCCGCCAACCGTTCAATTCGCTCTGCGGCGCTGGGTCGCTCGCCACTGAAGTCGGCAAGATCGCCATAAACCTCGACCTCGTCTCCCTGCGGAATGCGCTCGCCAAAATGGCAGTCGTAAAAACTCGGCTTTGCTCCCGTGAAGAGCGCCTTAACCGATACGCCAACATTGAAATAATATAGCTCGCTCCACTGCGAGGTCTGGACGTTCAGAACGCAAAAAACTTCTTCGCAGTCTCGCACCCAGGTCGCGCCAAGCTTCTTGAACTGCTGCGCTCGCAGCGCCGGGCTTAGTGCCGCGAGGAGAGCTTTCTTGTAGATAGCCATGTTTTGCCGAACGCTTCGGGTCAGCCACGAAGGGAAGCGTCAGCTCCCCGGAGTTGGCTGTGAGGACTGGTTGGGTTCGTCTTCATTCTTCGAAAATCTTCGATTCGCACTTCCAGCATCTTCCGGTGCTAATTGCCTTCTCGCCAAGCTCGCCCATTAGGCGCGCTCCGCAATGAGAGCATACGAGCCCCTTCATCCAGATCCGCAGGAGACTGTAAACAATCATCACTGGAAAGAGGCCGAATCCGACTGGGTAGAAAGTATGAGAGAAAATGCGCGCGGCGAGAGAATCCTGAGGAGCAACCGCGTCACCAACCAACACACCGAACAGCAGAGTGAAGAACACGAGGGCATTCCAGCGCCCTTCTTTGCGATAGTCTGCAATACGCCGTTGTAGGTCGTCTCGTGTCATCGTTCTTGCCCAACGTTGAGGTCAGCCACATGGGCCATCGGCACTCGTTGGCTGTGGCGATTGGTTAGCCATTTTTTGGCTCTATGTCGAAGTGTGGCTTCTGCTTGCGCCACCGGAAGCCCCAATAGAGGGCGACGGGCAAGGACACTACCGTGAGCAACAAGGCGAAGAGCAAAGTATCGCGACTGGATGCCTGAGGATACTCTCTTCCAACCGTGAGTGACCCTCCAACGACAAAACTCGCCCAGGCTGCTCCCTGGGCGAAAAACATCAAGCGCCAGGCCATGATATGCCGGCGAGAAACGAGCCACGCGAGATAGAGCAGCGCGCATCCAAACAACGTGACATATCCTCGCGACAGATAGCTCTGGTGATACGTGACCGTGTAACCACTGTTCGAGGTAACGAATGACGAAATGCCCGAGACCGCGGAAAGCAAACAAAGGGCTCCGCCAACATTCAGGGAGACGATGAGTGATTTCATTTCTTGCTAACGTTACGATGAACCACCTCGGCTTGGCGAGAGTGGTTCCGTCGGGTGGTTCGGCTCGCCGGCAAAGCACCAGTAAAGCACCACAAAGAATACACCCGCCAGAAAAAGCGGAATCTCGGATGCCGCAAAAACACGCACGGCGGGCTCACCTGATCCGATACTAGCGCGGGTGTTTAGTCTTTGGCTAAACACCAACACCTGAACGCCGACCCAAAGCAATGGACCCAGGGCCACGAATTTTTGCCAGCGTCGATCAACGGCGCTGGTGTTCATCATCCACAAATAATACACGGCGGCCGCCAAATTGAAAACCATCGCAACGCCGTCTCTGCCGGACTGAAGGCCACTCCAAAGCACCTGCGCAATGAACGTAATGAAAAACAGATTGGCCAACCAACGGGTAATACTGCGCGGATTCATGTTCAAGCCGAACGTTTCAGCTCAGCCACGACGGCTCGGCGGGGTTGGCTGTGACGGTTGGTTAGGCATTTTTCAGTTTCTCGACTTCTATCTTGAGCCTCGGCCGACCAAGAGTCTCCCAGATGCTGACGCCGAGAATCAGCGCAAACACGACTACAACAGCCAAGCGGGATAGAAACGGCCCATTACTGGGCACAATGTAGTTGGCAAGAAGGCCGGAAAAAAGAACCGGAAGAAAGACCGCAGCAAACCGCACAGTGCGTAGCCTCGGTGTCCGATGAATCGCCTCGGACTCAAGGCGCTTTCTTTCTTCTTTCGGAATGTCCCGGTAGTTTACGTGTGTTGTCATGGGGTAGTGTCTTTGCCTAACGTTAAGATGAACCACCGAGGCTTGGCGAGAGTGGTTCCGTCGGGTGGTTGGGCTCGTTCTTCATTTCGATTTCGTGATGCGGATCTCATCCACTGACATGCTCGCGACCCCGGGTAGTTTCTCGTCGCATCGATCAATACGGCCAGCAACTTCGAGCGCTCCGCATCTAATGGTGACAGACGCCTTGCTCGCGAAACACTTCTTTAGAGCCGCAGCACTGGTCTTGTCCGACGCGAGCACCTGCGCGCTCAACGAAGAAAAACCGTTCTGGCCGTAAGGATCCTCATCCGAAGCGACGGCGCGTATCGTTACTTCACCCAGAATGACCAACTTTTCGGTAGCTTCGCTCATTTTCTTTTGCCCAACGTTAGCGGTGAGCCGCGCGCGGGCGAGCGCGCTGTGAACCTGAAATTAGGCGAAATGTGGAGCGAAGGTAATTCATGAGAATTACGGTCCCTTTCCGCGCATTGGCTCTGGCGGCTTGTTCGGCGCTTCTCTCATGGGACAACCAGTGGGAGCAGGCCGATAATAAAGATGAGCAGGCCGTAGCATGGTGATGGGCTTCATATTTCTTGCCTAACGTTTCAGTGAACCGCGCTTGGCGGCGGTTCTGGAGAGTGGTTCGGCTCCTTTGTGCCAAAACGCTCGTCCGGGCCAGCGAGCAGGATCAAATCTTTCAACAGACACACAGTCTTGTCGCCCGCTAGAAACCGGACACCGGCCATCTGCAGGCCTCCCGCGACTTCCTCCGCTTGAATCACAACGACCGGGATGTCTTTTTTCACTGCGCGATTATGCCAAATTGCGCAGCGGGGCAGACCAACGTCCACTGGCTTCGATGGAGTCGGACCATCGACGAGGAACACCGCACGTCCCGCATCGATATCAGCCTGAGTGGCGGGCCGGCCGGTCACAACGTCAACGCTTTTCCAATCGCGGATATCAAATGGACCGAACGGCACCTTCTTTTGTGCTGCGCCTGCAAGCCCGACCAACGCAACCAGCATGAGAATGGATAGTGCGATTCGCATGAGTCTTGCCGAACGTTGTATATGCCGACGCGTGTCGGCTGATTCAAATGGGGATGGCGTTGCAGTGGAGCGGGATCACAAAAGCGATCTCCGCGAAATAACCGACATGAGACGCTTCGTCGCCATTTGATTCAGCCGATCGGCATATTCAAAGTCACGACTCGTTCCACCGGGCGTGGTTAAAGAAAGCGGGGCCCCAGAAATGGCATCATCCCCGATGAAAACGTCAGAAAGTGAACCAAGCCGGGTCGCTCGAAAAACATTCATCATGTTCCAGAAGTTTCGCCATCGGTCGCTGGCCCGTAACACGACGAATGGACAATCCCTAGGATGGCTTCCACCGACCTTGGGGCAACAAGAATTCTCCGACGCACTCCGGCTGACTATTAAGACTCGCCTGTCAGCCTGACGGTAATCCGTCTCGATCTGGCGCGCGCTCCAACACACCCCGCCCTGCCGGGCACCCCACTCCAGAGGGGATTCCCTTGCGCCTTGGCTTGGGTCCCCTCTGGAGAGGGGTGGCGCACTGCGCCGGGGTGTGTCAGGCTAGCTTGCGAACCTCAGTAAAGATCCCCGGGGCAAGCCCCGGGGCATTCGGAAAATGGAGGCGGGGCTATTAGCCCCGCGAGGCATGCATCGCGTGACCGCAACCCGCGGGACTGATAGTCCCGCCTCCATCCAAGCCGGAGCAAGCTCCGGGGTATTGAACCCACAGGGAATAAACATCCGATGGGTTTGGTTTCTGCGCCTTTTGAGCCTTTTGTGGCCACCTCCTGAATCTGTGCCATCCGTGGCATTCGTGGTAAATATCGTGTCTCCCCCTTTGGGTATTGTGAGTCCCCTTTCGGGTATGGCGCTCCCCGGCTTGGGTATCGCGTCTCCCTCTTTGGGTATTGCGTGTCCCGCGTCGGGTATCGCGTTACCCGGTTCGGGTATCGAGTAACCCGCTTTGGGTTGTGTGTCTCCCCCCTTGGGTATCGCGTGACCTTCGTCGGGAGACGCGTCTCCCGCTTCGGGTTGCTCGTCTCCCGCTTCGGGTCGAGCGTGACTTTCTTCGGGTATGGCGTTCCCCTCTTGGGGTATCGCGTGACCTTCTTTGGGAGACGCGTCTCCCAAAGGTCAGCACGCCTTCCCGAAAGGTCGGAAGACGATACCCGAGCCTTCCTGGGCGAGAAGAAGCTCACCCGACGCATCCTGAACGGTCTTTCCTGCATCGGAATCATGGCGCGGCATGTTGCCGCAGCCGTAACCCGGGAGGAATTGAGAGATTTGGAGGCGGGGCTATCAGTCCCGCGGGTTCGCAGTTTCGCTACCTATGCCTCGCGGGACTGATAGTCCCGCCTCCAGTGAATGCCTGACTTCGCACCGTCGCAGTTCCGGTGGTAGGGCGCACCGGCCAGGTGCGCCGAGACTTGGTTGGCCCACGCACGGCGGAGCGGGCCGCTCCGCCCTACCCTTTTGCGGCCACGCTATTGCTTAAACCGCTGTAGCGCCTCGCGGGCGGGGTCGCCCGCGCTCCAGTTGGAGGGCAATCCTCCTGTTGGAGCCACGGCGACCTCGCCGTGGAATTGCTATTCCAGCCCCAGCACCTTGCGACCGGTGTCGGAGATCATCTGCGGGGTCCACTGCGGGTCCCACACAATGTGCACCTTGGCGGACTCGACGTCCGGCAGCTGCGCGATCTTCGCCCGCGCATCCTCGGCAATGACCGGGCCCATGCCGCAACCGGGCGCCGTCAGCGTCATCTTCACCTCGAGGATGTGTTTGCCCGCCGGTGTCTTGTCGACGGCGAGGTCATAGACGAGGCCAAGATCGACGATGTTGACCGGAATCTCCGGATCGAAACAGGTCTTGAGCGCGTCCCACACCGCTTGCTCGCTGAATTCCGTGGCCGTGGCGGCGGCCTGTTCGGACTTGGCGGTGTAGCCGCCGATGGCGCCGGTGTCCGCCACGGCGATCTGGAACAGGCCCAGGTCGGTGCGCACCGTGACGTTGCCGCCGAGCGTCTGCGTGATGAAGACGTTCGTGCCGGTCTTGAGTGTGACCTTGTCGCCCGCCGGGATGACGGTCGCGGGGCAGTCCTTGGTGAGAGTGTAGTCCTGAGCCATGGTTTGAACAATGTGGGTCGCGCCCTTGGGCGCAACTGTTGCGTTCGGAGCAGGCCGCCATCAACACACCCCGGCGCGTTGCGCCACCCCTCTCCAGAGGGGATTTGCGAAAACGCCGGCTTGGATCCCTCTGGAGAGGGGTGCGGCATGATGTAGGGGCGTCCCTTGTGGACGCCCAGGGCGGCGACAAGCGCCGCCCCTACAGGCAGCCCGCGGGACTGATAGTCCCGCCTCCATGAGGGAAAATCAATTCAGGCGCAGCTCGAAGGGCAGCCGGGCATAGAGCCCGCGCGGGTCGTTCAGCCGGCTGAGCGACTTCACCTCGGCGGTCATCTCGCGGACAAACTGTCCGACCGGCCCGCTGAAGGACTCCTCGTGGCGGCGGCCCTCAAGCGCCTCGGTGAATTGCTCGGCGAACTGCTTCTTGTGCGGATACTCCGTCACGCGGAAATTCTCCCCGAGCCCGGCCTTGGTGGCGGTGTATTTGACCGCATCGGCCAGGCCGCCGATCTCGTCGACGAGCTTGAGCTTTAGCGCCTCGCGGCCGGACCAGACGCGACCCTGGGCGATTTCCTCGACCACCTTGCGGTCGAGCTTGCGGGCATCGCTGACCTTGCCGATGAACTGGTCGTAGACCCAGTCCACGGAGGACTGGAAGATGGCGAGCTCGGCCTCGGTCTTGGGCCGGATGACGGTGGCGGCATCGGCGAAGCGGCCGGTTTTCACCGTGTCGAAGGTCAGCCCGAGCTTGTCGGTGGCCAGGCCCTGGAAGTTGACGAACATGCCGAAGACGCCGATCGAGCCGGTGATGGTGGCCGGCTCGGCGAAGACCCGGTCGGAGGCGGTGGAGATCCAGTAGCCGCCCGAGGCCGCGACGGTGCCCATCGAAACGATGACGGGCTTGTCCTTATGGATGAGCCGCAACTCGCGCAGGATGGCCTCGGAGGCCGTGACGCTGCCGCCCGGACTGTTCACGCGGAGCACGACGGCGCTGATGCTGTCGTCCTGGCGGATCTGCCGGAGCATGCGGGCGGTTTTTTCCCCGTAAAGATAGCCGTCGTCGTTGCCCGTGCCGTCCACGATCTCGCCCTCGGCGTAGACGATGGCGATCTTGCCGTTGCCGCCCGCGCCGAGCTCGATCCGGCCCTCGCCCGACCGCTTGGCGGCCACGCCCCCCGTCGAGACGAGGCGCGCATAATCCTTGATCGCGATCTGCTTGAACGGCTGGCTGCTGCCCTTCCGGCCGGTCGCGGCCTTCAATTCATCGAGCATCTCGTCGAGGTAGGCGGTGCGGTCCACGAGCTTGAGCTTCTTGGCGTCGTCGGCCCGGATCAGGCCCTTCTCGTCGACCGCCTTCTGCAGGGCGCCGGCGGGGAGCTTGCGCGCCGTCTCGATGCTGGCGGTCAGGGTGCCCCACACGTCGTCGAGCAGCTTCTGGATCTGCTCGCGGTTTTCAGGGCTCATCTGCTTGAGGAGGTAGGGTTCGACGGCGCTCTTGTATTTGCCGACGCGCGTGACCTGCACGCCGATGCCGAACTTCTCAAACGCCCCGGTGAAGAACATCGGCTGCGAGGCCAGGCCGGGCATCTCGATGGCACCGTAGGGGTCGAGCACAAGGTCATCCGCCACCGAGGCCACGTAATACTCGCGCGTGCCGGCGAAATCGAGGTGGGCCTTCACGGGCTTGCCCGCGGCCTTGAACGACTCGATCGCCTCGCGCACTTCCTTCAGCGCGGCAAACCCGGAACCGTAGCCCTCGGACCGGAAGGAACCGGTCAGGTAAAGGCCCTTGATGGCGTCGTCCTTCGCCGCGGCCTGGAGGGCGCGGGTGACCTCACGCAGCTGCAGGTGGCGGGGGGCCCGGCTGCCGAAGGCCTCCATGAACTGGTCGAGGCCCTCGACCTGCGACGGTGCGTCCTGGATGTTCGCCGCCAGGTCGAACACAAGGTAGGAGCCGTTTTGCACCGCCACCGGTTTCTTCTCGCCGAGGGCCGCCAGAAAACCGATCAGGAGAAAGAAGCATAATAAACCACCGATGAGGAAAACGACCATGGCCGACAGGGTGGCAAAGAAAGAAGTGAAGAAGTTCTTCATGGGGGCGAACCTAGGCAAGCCCCCCGCTTCCGCCAGCGAAAAGCGACCGGCCGGTCGCGGGGCAAACCGGCATAAGATCGTGATAAATAATCCGCCCGGGAGCTTAATTTTCCCTGCTAGCATCCGATTGTGACATACCTAGCCTTCCCTTGGGCGGGCAAACCCGCCTATATAGTCCGACCATGAGTGAGAAAAAGGAACTGCTCACGACCAACCGCAAGGCGCTGACCATCAATCTCGATGGCACGCGCTACGGCACCATCGCGGAGATCGGCGCCGGGCAGGAGGTCTCCCGCATCTTCTTCCAGGTCGGCGGCGCCTCCGGCGCCATCGCCAAGACCATGTCGGCCTACGACATGACCTTCAGCGACGCCATCTACGGCAAGGCCCCGCGCTACGTCTCCCGCGAGCGCCTGCTGACGATGCTCGACCACGAATACCGGCTGCTCATCGAACGCCTCGCGGAGAAACGCGCCGACCGCACCAAGTTCTTCGTGTTCGCCGACACCGTCGTCGCCAAGAGCTTCAAGGGCCCCAATGACGGCCACGGCTGGCTGGGCGTCCGCTTCCAGCACGAGGTCGGCGCCGAGCCGAGCGACATCATCATCCATGTCCGCATGTGGGACAAGGAGAACGTCCTCCAGCAGCAGACCCTCGGCATCGTCGGCACCAACCTCATCTACGGCGCCTTCAACTACGCCCATGATCCGTCCCAGTTGATCCAGTCGCTCGCCGACAACATCGGCACCGACCGCGTCGAGATCGACATGCTGCGCGTCAGCGGCCCGGCCTTCGGCGCCGTCGACAACCGCCTGCTCTCGCTCCGCCTCGTCCAATACGGCCTGACCAACGCCGTGATGTTCGCCCCCGACGGCGAGGTGCTGCAACCCTCCGAGGCGCTGCACCACCAGGCCGTGCTCGTCGAGCGCGGCAGCTTCCGGCCCGTCACGCACGTCAACGTCGACATGCTCACCTGCGCCACCGCGCAGTTCATGCAGGAGCCCATGGTCAAGGGGAAGGACATGATCGTCCTCATGGAGATCACGATGAACAACCTCCTCTCCGAGGGCGACCTGGACGCCGCCGACTTTCTCGCCCGCGTCGACATGCTGGGCCACATCGGCTTCACCACGCTCATCTCGAACTACTCGGAGTTCTACCGTCTCGTGTCCTACTTCCGCCGCTACACGAAGGAGATGATCGGCGTGGCGATGGGCATCAACAACCTCCTCGAGATCTTCAACGAGAAGTATTATGAGAACCTGGAGGGCGGCATTCTCGAGTCGATGGGCCGCATGTTCCGCCATGCGGTGAAACTCTATGTCTACCCGATGCGGCAGGCCGCCTACGACAGCTACCTCGCCAGCGGCAATCCCGCCAGCGCCGCAAGCCACGGCGGCACCAGCCACGCGTTCTCGTCCGGCGTCATGATCACGGCCCGGAACCTGCAGGTGAACGACCGCCTCCGCAACCTCTACGCCCACCTGCTCGAGAACCACAATCTCGACTGCATCGTCGGCTACAATCCGGACCACCTGAGCATCTTCTCGCGCGACGTCCTCCAACGCATCAAGGCCGGGGACGATTCCTGGGAGAAGATGGTGCCGGCCAAGGTCGCCGAGTTCATCAAGGAGCGCAAACTGCTCGGCTACGGCGTCAAGGCCCGCGCCGCCAGCTGAGCCGGATTTGTTGGAGGCGGGACCATCAGTCCCGCGAGGCATAGGCGTCGTGGCCAATAACCCGCGAGACTGATGGTCCCGCCTCCATTTCGCACTTCCGTCCTCTCACTGTTTATCCCTAGCCTTTGCTCTTCCCATGCGCTTTTTCAAATACCACGCCCTCGGCAACGATTACCTGGTGATGAACCCGGCCGACTACCCCGGCTGGGAGCAGCCCACCCCCGAGCAGATCCGCGCCATCTGCCACCGCAACTTCGGCGCCGGTTCCGACGGCATCCTCTGGGGGCCGCTCCGCGCCTCGCAGGCCCGGTTCGGCCTCCGTATCTTCAACCCGGACGGCTCCGAGGCGGAGAAATCCGGCAACGGCCTGCGCATCTTCTCCCGCTACCTTTACGACCAGAAGCTCGCCGGCGACCAGCCCTTCACCATCGAGACCCCCGGCGGGGTCGTCGAGTCCCGCGTCCTGCAGCACGGCCAGTTGATCACGGTAGAGATGGGCCGCGTCACTTTTCAGAGCGACCGCATCCCCGTCGCCGGCCCGGTGCGCGAGGTGCTCGGGGAAAAATTCACGATCCAGGGCCGCGAGTTCACGTTCAACGCCGCCGGCATCGGCAATCCGCACTGCGTGATCGTGCTGCCGGAGATCTCGGCCGCGCTGGCGAAGCAATACGGCCCGGACATCGAAGTGCACAAAAACTTCCCCAACCGCATCAACGTGCAGTTCCTCCGGGTGCTCGACCGGCAGAACGTCCGGATCGAGATCTGGGAGCGCGGCGCCGGCTACACGCTGGCCTCGGGCAGCAGCTCCAGCGCCTCCGCCGCCGTGGCGCACAAGCTCGGCCTCGTCGACGCCAAGCTGACCGTGCACATGCCCGGCGGGCGCATCGGCATCGAGATCGCCCCCGATTTTGCCATCCGGATGACCGGCCCCACCACCCGCGTGGCGGAGGGCCGGCTGGACGTGGAGCTTTTCTCAATCACGGTCTAAACTGTTACCAATTAGACTTTGACCTCCCGCCGGCCGTTTTACTAGGAATGCCGGCACACAAGTGCGGAACCTTGGGCCCGTTCCGCCGTCTTGATATCTACCCATGACCGCTCGCCGATCCCTCTTTCTCGGTCTGGCCTTCCTGCTGTCGCTGCGCCTTTCGGCCACGACCGTCGAGGCGCCTGACATCGACTCGCTCATCACCCAGTCCGACTACATCGTGCGCGCCGTGGTCACGTCCGCCACCCCCGAGTGGCATCAAACCACCGACGGCCGTCGCTACATCAGCACCAGGGTGGAGCTGGAGATCCGCGACGTCATCAAGGGCGCACCGCCCTCACCGCTGGTGCTCGACCTGATTGGCGGCCGCATCGGCCAGGACGAACTGGTGCTGGAGGGCATGCCCCAGTTCCACGCGGGTGACGAGCAGGTGCTCTTTGTCCACGGCGAGCAGCGGAAAATGTTTCCCCTCGTCGCCTTGATGCACGGGGTCTACCCCGTCATGCACGAGGCCAAGTCCGGTCAGGATTATGTCATGCGCAGCAACGGCCGGCTGCTTTACAGCCTGCAGGATGTCGCGCAGCCCATGGAGCCGGCCATGACGGTGCGGCAGGATCCGTCCGCCCGGCCGCTCACTGCGGCCGTCTTCATCTCGCAAATCCGGGCCCGGGCCGCCGCACTCGCTTCCTCTTCCTCCCGTGAAAATTAATCCTTTCCGGACCGCGCTTGTCCTCGCGACCGGCCTGCTGGGCGCCGCCTCCGCCTGGGGCTTCGCCTACATCACCAACAAGGACACCGGCCTGCCCATCAAGTGGCCCGCCGGTTCGATCGCGATCCAGATCAAGCTGGATGCGGCCGGGAGCACCACCGCCTTCAACGCCGCCGCCCAGGCCTCCGCCCAGAAGTGGAATGCCCAGCTCGGCGACCTGCAGATCACCTCCACAACCGCCGCCGCCGGCGCGGCCACCGACCACAACCATGTCAACGAGCTGGTCTTCGCCGCCGACGTATTCGGCCAGGCCTTTGACACCAACGTCCTGGCCGTCACCACCACCTGGGCCCTCGGCAACCAGCGCACTGAAGGGGACATCCTGTTTAATTCGGCCCGGACCTGGGGCATCTACGATGGCCCCCGCCAAGGCAACACGGTCGACCTGAAGCGCGTCTCGCTGCACGAGATGGGCCATCTGCTCGGCCTGGACCACCCGGATGATGCCGGCCAGACCGTCATCGCCATCATGAACAGCAAAATCAGCGATCTCGATACCCTGGCGACGGACGACATCACCGGCGTACAGAATCTCTACGGACCGCCCGGCATACCCGCCAACGACAACTTCGCCAACGCCATCAACCTTACTCCCACCAACAACGCCGTCACCGTCACCGGCTTCAACACCAACGCCACCAAGGAGGCCGGCGAGCCCAACCACGCGGGCAATAGTGGCGGCCGCTCCGTCTGGTGGAAATGGACCGCCGCGGCCTCCGGTCCCGTCACGCTAGACACCCGCGGCAGCTATTTCGACACCACCCTCGGGGTCTATACCGGCAGCGCTCTCAACAACCTGACCACCGTCGCGAGCAATGATGACATCAACCCCGGCATCGTGCAGGCCAGTTCCGTGGCCTTCACCGCGACCGGCGGCACCACCTATTTCATCGCCGTCGACGGCTTCAACAACAACGACGGCAACGGGGCCGACTCGGCGGGGATCACCGTCAATCTCAGCCTCACGTCCTCCGGGCCGACGTTGCCCGTCATCACCGCCCAGCCGGTCGGCGTGACCGTCACCGTGGGCGGCACGGCCAGTTTCACGGTCACCGCCACCGGTGCGACCGCCTACCAGTGGCAGTTCAACGGCAACAATATCAGCGGCGCCACCAGCGCCACCTATACCATCAACAGCGCCCAGACCGCCAACGCCGGCACTTATAGCGTAACGGTCAGCAACAACGCCGGCTCGGTCACCAGTAACAACGCCGCTCTCACGGTAACCACACCGCCGCCCCCACCACCGCCTATGACCAGCGGCGGCGGCGGGGGTGGCGGCGCGCCCAGCCTGTGGTTCTATGGCGCCCTGAGCTTGCTCGGTTTTGCCCGTTTCCTTCGCCGTCATCGGGCGCTCGGCGCACAGGGCTGAGACCTGAAACTTGAAACCTGAAAAGGGAATCAAGCCGCCGACCGGCTCGTCCGGCCTTCAGGTCTCAGGTCTCGGGTTTCAGGTTTCTCCTCCTTGGACTTTCCTTGCCGCCGCCGCGGTCGCCTTGGTCATCCAGCTCAACCCGGCTTGGCGCCCGGCCCTGCTCTATGACCGCGCGGCGGTGGCCGCTGGCGAATGGTGGCGGGTCTGGACGGGACATTTCGTGCATTTCGGCTGGCCCCACTTCGTGGCCGACACCGGCCTCCTAGTGATCCTTGGCTGGCTGCTCGAGGCCCGGCATCCCGTGTTCAGTCGCGTGGGCCTTGTCGCACTGCCCGCATTCATCACGGCAGCGCTTTACTGGTTCGATCCAGCCATGCTCCTCTATGGTGGGCTGAGCGCCGTCAACCTGGGCCTGCTCCTGTTTCTCGCGCTGCAGGGCTGGCAGCGGAACTGGACGGACTGGTTCTGGCCCGCCGTGCTCGTGATTTATGTCGGCGAGGTCATCTTCGAGAGCGCCCAGGGCGGACGCGGCGGTGGCATGATCCGGTTCGACGACCCGGCGGTCCGGGTTGCCACGAGCGCCCATCTGGCCAGCGCCGCCTACGCCCTTATCGCCTGGCTGCTTGGCATGTCGCGGCCGACAAAAAAGCCGGGACCTGCAGGCTCCGCGCCCCATTAAAAGGCGGAGCGAGTTGATCCCAATGCGCTTCAGCGTGTCCGCTCCCAAACCAGGGTGTGTCAGACAAGTTCGGTTCATATTGTAGGAGCCTGCTTGCAGGCGATTCAGACGTGGGGATTGGCTTCGCGGGTCAAAATCGCCTGCAAGCAGGCTCCTACATTCGGAAATTGGTCTCTTGAGATTAGGCAGCGAACTGATCTGACGGGACATTAGCACTACTCCGTCAGGTATAGAATACCCCGAGCACATACCCCGCCCTGCCGGGCACCCCTCTCCAGAGGGGACCCAAACCAACGCCGGCGATAATTCCCGCTGGAGAGGGGCCTGTCGGCCATAGGCCCGGCGACGGCTGATGGCGCGAAGCGACGGGGTGGGTCGGAACCCAACGGAGTAGTGCCAGCGTGTTGAGGTCAACCCGCTCCACCTCGAGCCGCACGATCCCGGCTCAGTTGGAATACTTGATCGAGCAGCCGTAGGGCTGGGAATTCTTCGTGCGTACCGGCCGGCCCGCCTTCAGGTCGGCGAGGGCCGCGTTCACGTAGTTGGTGGCCTTGGCAATGTCCTCGACCTTGCTGGAGCGGATGCTGTCGATGCCGCCGGCATAGACCAGCGTGCCCGCCGGATCGATGACATACAGGTGCGGCGTGGTGCGGGCGTCGTAGAGTTTGCCCACCCTGCCGTCCGGGTCGCGGAAATAGGCGGTGGCGGCGGAATGCACGCGCGCCTGCCAGGCCTTCACCTGCGCGGGGTCATAGTCGCCCTCCTTGCCTGCCGCGGTGGAATTGATGGAAAGCCATACGACGCCGTCAGCGATCGCCGCCTGCTGGGTCTTGGGCATGTTGCCGCTGTGGTCGTAGTGTTTCTGCACGAACGGACAGTCCGGGTTGACCCATTCGAGCACCACGGTCCTGCCCTTGAATTCCGCCAGGGAGCGGGCTTTGCCGTTGATGTCGGTCAGGGTGAAGTCAGGCGCGGCCTGGCCCACTTCAGCGGTGGCGGCTTGCCCGAGGCCCAGCACCGCGAGCGAGGCGGCACCGGCGAGGAGGATTTGGGTCAGTGATTTCATGGGAGGATGCGGTTCGGAACATACTCCCCGGAACGTCGCCGTCAAAAACTTCCACGGTTACAATTGCCCATTGCGGCCCGACGACGCCCCCCTAGCTTGAGGGTGTGACCGGATGGCTCGGAGATTTTTTTCGCTTCTGGTGGGCGCTCTTCTACTGGAACACCCGCAAGACCTGGTTCCGAATGCGCGGGGCGCACCGGGATGACTGCCCCTGCCAGACTTACAGCGATTCGGGCCAGGCCCTCGATTCACGCTGCGAAGCCATCATCTATTGGCGGCAGCCCGCGCGCTTCCGCCGGGTCTGCCCGCTGCTGACCCAGACGCCGCAGGGCTGGCGTTGCGGGGTCAACGCAGAGAGCGTCCGCCCTTTCTGGGGCCGGGCCGTGCTGCTGGCATTGGCGCTGGGCCTGGTCCTCTACCTGGCGGGCACCTTCGCCGTATACGCGGCCCTCCGCGCCGCCCGCTACGATACCAGTTACCTGACCGTGGTATGGCCCCCGCGCTGGGGCGAACTGCGGGCCGCGCAGGAAAAACTTTACGCCGCCCGCGCCCAGCAGGCGCTGCAGGCCGGCAAATACCAGGAAGCCTTGCTGTCCTTGGAAATGGTCAACCAGCTCGACCCGCACAACTACGAGGCCGGCCTGGCGCTCGCCGCCCTCAGCCAGGCCGCCGCGCAGCCGACGGTGGCGGACCACATTTACGAACGGCTGATGCATGACGTGCCGGAACAGCGCCGTCCGACCGCCCAGATCTGGTTCCGCACCCTGCTGGCCCGCGCCGCCTACACCCCGATCAAGGGCCTCGCCACGACCATGCTGAACGAGGACCCGGCGGACCGCACCGCCTGGCTCAACGCCCTGCTGTTTTCCTGCCGCCAGACCGGCGACGCCGACTGCCTCGGCACCGTGCTGGCGAGAAATCCCGACCTGCCCGTGTGGTGCACCGAGCTGATCGGCATTGAGCAGCTCCTGTTGCAACAACACCTCGACCGCGCCCTGCCGCGACTCACGCGGGTCCAGCGGCAGCCGGCGGCGGGCTATATTCCCTATTACCAGGTGGACCGCCTCCTCCGGCACGACCAGCCCGACGCGGCCAGCAGCATGCTTCGCGCCTACGGCAGCGTCCTGCAGCCCGACGAGGCGGCCTTTCTCCGGCTGCGCGTGTATCAAGCCAAGGAGTGGCCGGCGCTGGCCGGTCCCGAAGTTGAGGCGCTGCTCCACTACGAGATGATCCCGCGGATCGTGGCCCAATTCTGCGCCAACCTGATCAACCACCCGGACCCGGCCCTTTTCGCCCGCTTCTTCGCGCGCTTCACCGCGGCGAACCTGCCCGTGGACGCCAACACCGTGCCACTCTATCAGGCCACCTACCTCGCGGCCACGCTGTCCGGCGACACCGAGCACGCCCGGCAGATCGCGGCCCGGATCGGTAAGTTCACCGGCTCCGATGCCCGGGCCCTGCGCGGACTGGGCGAATTGCTCAAGACCCCGGCCGCCGATTCGCGCCTCACCCGCAGCCTGCCTTTGGTCCCCTTGCCGACCGAAGTCATCTACGCCATCTTGGAGCGCCCGGCCCCTTCCGCGAAATGACCTCGGCTGCCCCCGCCCAACCTCCTGCCTCCGCCCGCCCGCCGGCGGACGCCGTCGCCGTGATCGCCCTGCTGTTCGGCCTGATGGCCGCCTATAGCTGGCTGCTGTGGCCCGAATGGCGCACCAATCCCGATCTCTCGCACGCTTTTTTTGTCCCGGTCATCTTCCTGCTGCTGGTCTGGGAAAGCCGCCGCCACGGCACCCCGCGCTGGGTGCCTCCCGGCCGCCTGTCCGTCCTGGCGGTCGCGGCCGCCGGTGCCGCTGGTTTCATTTTTTTCGCCCTCGCCGGCCTCTTTGCCGCCACCCTCGCGTGGACGCATGCCGTGGTCTGTCAGCTGCTGGCCCTCGCCCTCGCCAGCTTCCTGCTGGCCGGCGTGCTTCTCCTGGCGGACACGCGGATGCGGCTGGTGCCGTTCAACTGGATCAGCCTCACCGCCGTCTTCCTCTGGGTGCTGGCCTCGCCGTTGCCGGATGGCACCTATGCCCGCCTCACCCTCGCTCTCCAGCACTGGGTAACCGGCAGCGTGCTCCAGACCCTGCACCTGCTCGGTGTGCCGGCCCGCCAGCATGGCAACCTCATCGAGCTGGCCACGACGACAGTGGGGGTCGAGGAAGCCTGCAGCGGTATCCGCAGCCTCCTTTCGTGCGTCTTCGCCGGATTCTTCTTTGCCGGGTGGCTGGTGCGCCGGCCGGCCGGCCGGCTCGTGCTGATCATCGTCGCGCCGCTGCTGGCCCTGGGCATGAATTTCCTGCGCTCGCTTACCCTCACGCTCATGGCCAACGCGGGCAAGGACATCAGCGGCTTCTGGCATGACGCCACGGGCTTTGCCATCCTCGGGGTCACTGCCGCCATTCTCGCCGGCCTGGCAATCCTGCTCGAGACGAAGGAAACCACCACCGTCCCTCTCGCGCCGCCCGTGGCCCCCGCCCTGCCGCGCTGGTCGCTGGGCTTCTTCTGGACCGCCGCGTCCGCCACGCTGGCGCTCGGGGTGTTTTATGTCAGCAGCGCGCGCCCGGCCAACCACGAGGGCGTGATCCCGCCCGACCTCGGCACCCTGCTGCCGATCCAGGCAGATGACTGGGAAGTGCGAACCCCGAATGACCTCTACCAGTTCGCGGACGTCCTGCAGACATCGCACCTGATGGAGCGGACTTACCTCCGGCCGGCCGGCTCGGGGCAGTTCACACAGTTCACCGTTTATGTCGCTTACTGGGCACCCGGCCAGACCTCCGTCAGCCGGGTCGCCTCGCACACGCCCGACGCCTGCTGGCCGGGATCAGGCTGGGCCGCCCAGCCGGTGGCCGACGCCCACGAGATACCCGCCGTGCCGGGCTTGATCATCTCTCCCGGCGAGCACCGGATTTTCAAAAACAACGCCGGGTTCTCGCAGAACGTCTGGTTCTGGCACATCTACGACGGTCGCGTCATCAGCTACCGCGATCCCTATTCGATTCCCGCCTTGTTCCGGATCGCGCTGCAATACGGCTTCCGCCGGCCCGGCGACCAGTTCTTCGTCCGCATCTCCAGCAACCGGCCGTGGGCCGAGCTGCAGGATGAACCGCTGGTGCGGGAGATCCTCACCAACCTGACCCGCATCGGCCTCTGATATGCCCTTCGCCGTCACCCGCAACGAACGGTTCATGCTCGCCGCCTTGGCGGGCCTGCTGGCGCTCGGGCTGCTTCTCACCCTGCTCTGAGCGGGCCGCGCATTGCAGTTGCCAAGCCCGGCCAAATCAAAACCGTAGGCATCTTCCCGCTCAACCCGCGCGTAACTGTCATGCAATGCTTCTGGCCCGTCCCTGTGCGCTTACGCTGTTCGCGGTCGCGCCTTTCCGGCGCGGGCCGGTCGCGTCCGGCCGCATGACGGGAGGTGCCACCAGCCCGACGACCGGCGACGACCGCAGCCGCGAGCAGGCCGCTTTGCTGGCCGCCATGGCCCGCGGTGACAAGGCCGCCCTGGCGCGGCTCTACGACCTGCTGGCCAAGCCGCTTTATTCCCTCGCCTTCCGGGTGCTCAACGACGCCGGCGAGTCCCAGGATGTCGCCCAGGATGTCTTCCTCCAGCTGTGGCACAAGGCCGCCACCTACGACACCGGCCGCGGCTCCGTCTTTGCCTGGGCCGCCACGCTGACCCGCAACCGCGCCATCGACCGCCTCCGCATGCGGCAGCGCCGCGCCGAGCTCCTGGCGGAATCCGCACCCGATCTCCAGCCCGCCGCCATCGGGGGCGACACCGATTCGGCCGGCGCCCTCTGGGTCCGCGAAAAGGCCGGCGCCGTGCGTGCCGCACTCACGCAGCTCGCCCCCGAGCAGCAAAAGGCCATCGAGCTGGCCTTCTTCGGCGGCCTGACCCAGCAGGAAATCGCCGCCCGGCTCAAGGAGCCGCTCGGCACCATCAAGGCCCGCATCCGCCGCGGCCTGCTGAAGCTCCGCGACACCCTTCCCGCCCGGCTATGATCACCGAACGCCACGAAGAACTCGCCGCGTTGCACGCCCTCGGACTCCTCGAGGGCGCGGAGCGGAGCGCGTTCGAGTCCGAGCTGGCGGGCAACACCGATCTGCGCGCCTTGGCGGATTCCCTGGCCGAGAGCACCGCCGCCCTCGCGCTGGCCGCGCCGCCCGTCGAGCCGCCCGCCGGGTTGAAGGACCGCATCCTCGCGGCCGCGGGCGAGCCCGCCGGCGGCCAGGTCATCGCTTTCCCGCTGCTCCGGTTCGCCCCGTGGGCCGTGGCCGCCGCGCTGGCGGTGGCCGCCACGTGGCTGTTCACCCAGAACCTGGCCCTGCGCGACGAGAACACCGCCCTCACCACCGAGCGCCAGCTCGCCGAGGTCGCTTACAAACTGGCGCAAACCCAGCTCAGCCAGCGCTCGCTGCTCGCCGAGACCATGATCACGGAGCTCGGCAACAGGCTGCGCCGCGCCGAGGACCTTTCCCGCCTCAAGATCTCCGCTCTCGCCTCGCTCGCCGGCAACACCAAGGAAGCCCAGGTCATCGCCGTGTGGGACCCCGGCCAGCAGGCGGGCCTGCTCACGATGGAGAAGCTGCCGGCCATCGCCGACACGCAGGACTACCAGATCTGGATCGTCGACCCCGCCTACAAGGATCCCGTCAATGGCGGCGTCTTCCACGTGGCGGCCGACGGCAAGGTGACGCTCGCCTTCAAGCCCGACCAGCCCGTCGCGCAGGCCGCGGCCTTCGCCATCAGTCTGGAGAAGAAGGGCGGCGTGCCCAAGGCCGAGGGCACGATCGTGCTGCTCGGGAAATAGACCCAAGGTGGAACCCGGCCTCCGGACAGGTTGGATGACGCACGCCAAGCAACCCGTCCGGAGGCCGGGTTCCACCATTCAAGCCTTGGCTGCGGGCAAGTGCCGCGGGTGTGGCGAGCATAATTTTCGGGACCGTAACTTGACTCTTGTCTCTGACGGGCGGGCCGAAAAACTGGCCGTCGCATGATAATCAAACCGAAGGTCCGCGGCTTCGTCTGCGTGACCGCCCACCCCACGGGTTGCACCGCGCACATCCAGCAGCAGATCGACCATGTGAAGGCCAAGGGCCCGATCAAGAACGGCCCGAAGCGGGTCCTGGTCATCGGCGCCTCCACCGGCTACGGCCTGGCTTCGCGCATCACCGCGGCCTTCGGCTCCGGCGCCGCCACGCTCGGCATCTTCTTCGAGCGCCCGTCCGAGGAGGGCCGTCCCGCCACCCCGGGCTGGTATAACTCCATCGCCTTCACCCGCGCCGCCCAGGCCGCCGGCCTCTACGCGGGCAACATCAACGGCGACGCCTTTTCGGACGACATCAAGCAGCAGGCCATCGCCACGATCGCCCGCGACATGGGCGGCCCGATCGACCTCGTCGTCTACTCTCTCGCCTCTCCCCGCCGCACGCACCCGAAGACCGGCGCCGTCCACAAGTCCGTCCTCAAACCCCTTGGCGCCCCCTATACCAACAAGACTGTCGACCCCGACAAGGGCATCGTCAGCGAGGTCACCATCGAGCCTGCCAACGAGGCCGAGGCCGCCGACACGGTGGCCGTCATGGGCGGCGAGGACTGGGAGATGTGGATCCAGGCCCTGGCTGACGCCAGGCTGCTGGCGCCCGGCGCGACCGCCGTCGCCTATTCCTACATCGGGCCGGTGCACACCTGGCCCATCTACAAGGACGGCACCATCGGCCGCGCCAAGGTCGACCTCGAGCGCGCCGCCCGCGCCATCGACGCGAAGCTCAAGGCCCACGGCAACGGCCGCGCCTTCATCTCCGTCAACAAGGCGCTGGTCACGCAGGCCAGCTCGGCCATCCCGGTCGTGCCGCTCTACATTTCCATCCTCTACAAGGTCATGAAGGCCGCGGGCACGCACGAGGGCTGCATCGAGCAGATGCAGCGGCTCTTTGCCACCCAGCTCTACAACGGCAGCACGCTTAAGTTCGACAGCGAGGGCCGCGTCCGCGTGGACGACTGGGAGATGCGCCCCGAGATCCAGAACCCCGTCTCGGAAATCTGGCCGAAGGTCACGACCGAGAACCTCGCCGCGCTCACCGACATCGCCGGCTACCGCACCGAGTTCCTCAAGCTCTTCGGCTTCGGCCTGCCGGGCGTGAACTACGACGCCGAGGTCGAGCCGCACCAGGAATTCTAAACTAATCATCCTACCTTGTAGGGGCGCCGCTTGCCGGCGCCCGCGGGCGTCCACAAGGGACGCCCTTACAGAAGAAAGCATGCGCGTCGTCGTCCAACGTGTCTCGTCGGCCAGTGTGACCATCGCCGGCCGCGTCGCCGGCCGGATCGGCCGCGGCCTGCTCGTGTTCGTCGGCATCGAGGCCGCCGATGCCAGCGCTGATGGCGAATGGCTGGCGCAGAAAATCGTCCGGTTGCGTCTCTTTGACGACCCGGAAGGCCACGTGCATCTTTCCGTGGCCGACATCAGCGGCGGCATTCTGCTCATCAGCCAGTTCACCTTGCACGCCAGCACGGCCAAGGGCACGCGCCCCTCGTTCACCGCCGCCGCCCGGCCCGAACTCGCGAAGCCGCTCTACGAGCAGTTCATCGCCCAGCTCACGGCCGCGCTCGACCGGCCGGTGCAAACGGGCGAGTTCGGCGCCATGATGGAAGTCGCCCTCGTCAACGATGGTCCGGTGACCCTCGTCATCGACTCGAAGCAGCGGGAGTGACGGCGAGCTGCGGCCCGGCGGCGCTCAGCCCGCTCTGCAGGTTCGGCGGAATGTGGCTGGCATCGCCCACCGCGAGCACCTTGAAGCTGTCGTCCGCAGTCAACGTTCGCCTCTAGCGCTGGACGGCGACGTAGGGCTCGATGACGCGGAAACCGGGCAGCCGGCAGGCGGCATCGCGGTGGACCGGCTCGCCGAAGAGATACACGGCATAGCCGCCAAACCCGCCGCCGCAGTATTTCCACGCGAGCGGGCGGCAGGCGGCCACCTCGGCCACGGGCGAATCGCCCGGCAGCGGCTCCATCCCCTCGGCCCGTTGCACCGCGTAGGAGGCGCGCACCCCGGCGGCGATCTGCTCGATGCTGCCGGCCCATACCCCGTCCCGGGCCAGGGCCCCGGCCCAGGCGATGCCGGCGTAATCCCGCGGGCGGTTCACCACGCCGGGCGTCGAGTGCTGCTTGCCCGACCAGTAGAGGGCCATGCGGCCGCGCAGGAAATCCCCGCTGCACTTCACCTCGAGTCCAGGCCGCGGGCCGCTGCGCCAGACGCAGAGGCCCGTCTCGGTGATCACCGCCGGGTCCTGCCAGCCGACCCCGAGGTCGGACTCCGAGACGAAGCAATCCTGGCCGTTCAGCAACGCCCACGCCGCGCTGCCGCCGAGGCCGGCGTTCTGCTCATAGCCCCATTCGCGCAGCGACACGGTGGGCGAGATCGTGCAGTTGACGATGTAGGCCCCGGCCCGGGCGAAGCGCGGCACGTCCAGCCACCCGCCGCCGAAATCGACCCGCAGCGGCGCCTCATCCGGCGCGCGAATGAAGCGCACGATGCCGGTGGTCGAGACCGGCTCGCACTTGGGCGGGGTCTTCGGCAGCACCACGTATTCCGCGCCGACCTGGGCGCAAAGCTCGCGCTTGAGCGCCGCATACTTGTCGTCCTCCGTCACCGCCAGGATGTCGGGCCGCAGGCGCAGGAAGTGCTCCCGGAAATCGATGCCGGGCTCCAGCCCCTCCCCCACCACCACCTCATCCACCATCCGCAGCGCGGCAAGCACCGCCCGCTTGTGGTCATCCGGCAGCGAGCTGCGGCGCTGCTTGTGCCGCCAGAGCACATCGGACGAGGCAAAGCACACCGTCAGGTGGCCGCCGAGCGCGCGGGCCTCCTCGAAAAACTGCGCATGCCCGGCGTGGATGATGTCGTAGCAGCCGGAGACGAAAACACGTTTCATGGGGTGCCTGTTTATGCCGGCTTTTTTCGGCCCGGCACAAGCCCCCATTTGCCCAACGGCTGGCCAAGGTGGAACCCGGCCTCCGGACGGGTTTGGTGGACTCACACCAAGAAAACCCGTCCGGAGGCCGGGTTCCACCTTCAGGCAACTCAGTCCTCGAAAGCCGTGACGCTGGCCGACTGGCCGTTGTCCTTGGGGCCCAGTTTGAGGATATAAGGCGCCGCGACCTTCGCCCAAGCCCCGGCCTTGGGGTAACTGGAGGCACCATCGCTCCACGCCTGCCGGAGCATGTCGGTGTCGATCACGCCGGGGTTGAGCGGCACGGCCGCCATGCCGGCTGGCAGTTCCTGGGCCAGCGCCTTGGTCAGGCCCTCGATCGCATATTTCGACGCACAATAGGGCGCCACCTCCGGCGCGGTGCTGCGCCCCCAGCCGGAGCTCAAATTGACGATCACGCCGGACTTCCGGGCCACCATCGCGGGCACGAAGTGGCGGAGGACGTTCGCCACCCCCTTGATGTTCACGTCGATCAGCTGGTTGAACTCCCGCGCCGGCACCGCCCACAGCGGGGCCGGGGTGTTCATGAGGGCGGCATTGTTGATGAGCAGGTCGGGCGCGCCGTGCACCGCCAGCACCTTCTCGGCCCACAGCGCCACCCGGTTTTCCTCCACCACGTCGAGCGCGGTGAAATCGTGCGGCGCCGGAAAAGTGAAGCGCAGGTTGAGCACCTCGGCGCTGCGGCCGCACCCGATGACGGTGTGGCCGTTCGCAATATACCACTCGGCCAGCGCGCGGCCGAGCCCGCGGGTGACGCCGGTGATGAGGATTTTCTTCGAGACAGATTTAACCACGGATTACACGGATAGACACGGATGGAGACACGGGCAATCCGTGATAATCCGTGTTATCCGTGGTCAAAAACCGACCAATCTTACCGCGACTGCAGCCGGATCTTGTTCAGGCCCTGCTTGCGGCAGACATCCATCGCCTGGGTCACAAAGCGCAGCGGCGTGTTTTCATCCGAGCGGATGACGACCGTGATGTCCTTCGTGATGGTGCCCAGCTGCCGGACCAGCTCGTCCAGCTTCTCCATGGTCGCCGCGTGACCGTTGACGTCGACCCCGCCGTCCTTGGTGATGCTGATGGTCAGCGATTCCTTTAGCTCGCTTTTGCCGGCCGTCTCCACCTTGGGCAGGGTCAGGTTCATCGTCGTGATGGACCGGAACTGCATCGTGACGAAGGCAAAGAAGACCAGCATCACGAGCACATCGATCAGCGGCAGCAGGTTGAGTTCCTTCCGCCGCGACCGTTTCCTGTAAAGCCCGCTCATGACTTGGTGATCCGCGCGAGGATGCGCTCCAGCAGCAGGTCGATCTTGACCGCGTGGTTCTCCACTTTCCGCTGCAGGTAACCGGCGGGCACCACCGCGATGATCGCGACGAGCAGGCCGATCAGGGTGGCGGACAGGGCCAGCGACACGCCCTTGGTGAAGGCCACCGGATCGGGCAGGCCGGTCTCGGGGGAAATCTGGGAGAACACGCGGAGCAGGCCGAACACCGTGCCGGTCAGCCCGAGCATCGGTGACACCACATAGATGACATCGAGGTAAGGCACGCCCCGTTCCATGCGATTGATCTCCAGCCGGGCAAATGCCTTGACCGCCTCGGGGTCGTCCTTGTGGCGTTCGGAGAATTCCACGATGCGCGCGAGCACCGAATTCTTCCCGATCTGGGTCACCCGGCCTTCGACGATGGCGTCAACCAGTTCGTCGGGCAGGACGGCGTCCTTGCGCAGGGCATAGAGCCGTTCGGCGATGATATAGACGGCGATGACGGAGCAGAGTGCGAGCGGATAGATGAGCAGGCCGGCGCCCTTGATGATGTCGAGCATGGGAGAGAGTGTGAGTGAAGTCGGCTGTATGACGCTCACAAGCCGGAAAGGTTCAACCGGGAAGCATTTTTCTCACTTTTTCCTGTAGGAGGAGCTTTACGCCCCGATGGCTGCTAATTCGCCGACGCAATCGGGGCATAAAGCCCCTCCTACAATGGCCGAAACCGGCAAGGGGGTTTCTTGTTCTCGCGCCCTATTTCCGTCCCGTTTTCAGCCGGACGGCCATGTCCGCCATCTCCAGATCCAGCTGTTTGCCGGCCTCCACCCGCAGGGTGCGCCGGGCCCGGTCGAGGGACTGGAGCGCCGCCGGCACCTGGTTGACCGAGGCCAGGTGCAGGACAAAGGGCGCCACCACCTTGTCATAGAAATCGATCGCCTGCCCCTGCCCGGCCGTGTCGAGCACCCGGTTGTAGACCTTGATCTGCGTCGCCACGTCGTCCGCCTTCATGCTGCGGTCCACCGTGGCCGCCGCCTGCTCGATGCTGAGGTCACCCCGGGTCGCCTGGTATTTCGTGCCCAGCCGTTGCTCCTCAAAGGCCGCCAGACTGGTCTCCCCGCGCTGTCGCAGCACCTCCACCAGCTGGCGGGAAAACGCGATCTCCAGGTCGGGGTATTTCTGGAATGCCAGCACGGCGTCGCGCAGGATGGCCTCGCGGGCCCGCAGGTCGGGGCTGGCGGCGGCCTGCGCCTCGAGGAGCACGTTCCAGCCGGCCAGGTTGCGCCGGTCGCGGTTGACCGCCTCGTGCGCCGCCTTGAGCGCCAGGGCCGGCTCGCCGGCGAACAGGTATTCCGTGGCGAAGGCCGCGTGTATGTCGGAGAGCTTGTAGGTCGGCAGCGCCCGGAAGCGCTCGGTGATGAAAAGCAGTTCGTGATCGTTCATGTTGCCCCAAGTCTGCGGATCGTAGGCGATGCCGCTGATGAATTTCTGTTCGGCATAACGCCCGCAATCCAGCTGCCAGTGCTGGTTGCCGTCGAGATAACCGAACCAGGCGTGGCGCCCGTCGAGCCCCGCACCGAGAAACATGATCGTGGGGATCCCCTTCGCCTTGCCGGCCGTGCTGGCGAAAAATGCCTGATCCACGCAGATGCCACCCTGCGCGAGGATGCTCGCCAGCCGGTAATCCGCGCCCGGCCAGGCATCGACATTCTGCTCCAGCCGGTCCTTCCGGTATTTGACCATGAGGTAGGCCTTTTCAAAGTCGCCCAACCCCGACGGCACGTTCAGGCGCGCCCAGTCGAGCTCACTAAGGGGCACCGCGATATCCACGAGGAATTTGAGTTCGCTGGCCGGCAGCCGGCGCAGATGCTGCAGCGTGGCGCCGGTCCGGTCGAGTTTCGCCCAGTAGGCGAACGCCTGCTCGGGTGCCGGCAACTTGCGCGGCAGCACAGTGGCACTGACCTGGCCGTGCGGCCAGTTGGGCGGTGGCGGCACGTCGTAGACGACCGCAATGGCCAGGGCCAGACTGCCGTAGTCGGCAAAGAGCGCGGGGTCCTGCTGGTAGATCTTCTGGAGGATCGCCAGCACCTCCCACGGGCAATCGACCGGCGACAACAGCGTGAAGAACTCCTCCGACAGGGCCACATTGCCCAACAGCGCCAGCTGGGCTTCGCGCGACAACTGCGCCGAGAGCGCCCCGGGGTGATAGGCGTAGGTCGACGACATGTTCGGATGCGCCACGCCCGCTTTCTCGACCGCGGCGATCCAGTCAGTGAGCGCCTGGTTGTAGGGCGTGGCCAGCATCTCGGCCCAGCGATACAGGTAATACCACGCCGGCACGTAGCCGGAATTGGTCTCATAGGCCTGCCGGGCCGCGGTGCGCAATGCCGGCACCACACTGCCCCAGCCCTGCGTCGCCGCCCGGTTCACCAGCGTCGTGATCCGCGCCGGCGACGGCCCCCGGGCTATTTCCGCGGCGGGAATGACCGCATCCTCCTGCGCCCAGGCGACGCGCGTTCCCAGCAACAGCGCAAGAAGGGCGAGTCGCTTCAGCATCACCGGAGCAAAACAAAACGCCGCCGGCACGCAAGGCGCCGGCGGCGTGAAATGGCTAACTCAGGACGACACGCCGCTCTCGGCCGTGGGTGACTTGGTCTTGAACTCCAGCTTGTCGCCGTTGCGGACGACGAGGATGGGCTCGTGCTCCTTCACCTCGCCGCGGAGCAGGGCCTCGGCGAGCGGATCCTCGAGGTAGTGCTCGACGGCCCGGCGCAGCGGGCGCGCGCCGTATTTCTCGTCGTAGCCCTTCTCGATGAGCAGGGTCTTCGACTCGGGCGTGAACTCCAGGAGGATATTGCGCGCGGAGAGGCGCTTGATGACCTTGGACGCCTCGATCTCGACGATCTTGAGCAGGTCTTCCTTGTTGAGCGGCTTGAACACCACGAGGTCGTTGATGCGGTTCAGGAACTCGGGCTTGAAGATGCGCTTGGCCTCCTCGAGCACCTTTTCCTTCAGCTTGTCCATGTCGTGGAAGTCCGACGCGTTGGCCGCGGCGAAGCCCATCGTGGTCTGGCGCTGGATGAGCTGCGCGCCGACGTTGGTCGTCATGATGATGATGGTGTTCCGGAAATCCACGGTGCGGCCGAGCGAATCGGTCAGGCGGCCGTCCTCGAGAATCTGCAGCAGGAGCTGCACGACGTCGGGATGCGCCTTCTCGATCTCGTCGAAGAGCACGACGGAATACGGGCGGCGGCGGACGGCCTCGGTGAGCTGGCCGCCCTCCTCGTAGCCGACGTAGCCCGGAGGCGAACCGACGAGGCGCGAGACGGCGAACTTCTCCATGTATTCCGACATGTCGATCTGGATGATCGCGTCCTGGGACCCGAACATCTGGGCGGCGAGCTGCTTGGCGAGCTCAGTCTTGCCGACGCCGGTCGGACCCATGAACATGAACGAGCCGATCGGGCGGCGCGGGTCCTTGAGGTCGGCGCGCGAGCGGCGCAGGGCGCGGGCGATGGCGATGGTCGCGGGATTCTGGCCGACGATGGCGGTCTGCAACTCGACCTCGAGGTTGAGCAGGCGCTCGCTCTCCTTCTTTTCCATGCGGCTGAGCGGAATGCCCGTCCACTCGGCAACGACGATGGTCATCTGCTCCTCGTCGACGACGATGCGGTGCTCGTCGCGGGTCTTCTTCCAGTTCTCAATCTGCTCCTCCTGCTTGATCCGGAGCTGCTTTTCCTGATCGCGAAACTTCGCGGCCTCCTCGAAGTGCTGGGCGGCGATGGCCTGCTCCTTCTTGGTGCAGACGGCCTCGATCTCCTTGCCGAGCGCCTCGATCTCGGGCGGGCGGTTCAGGGTCGTGATGCGGGCGCGTGAGCCGGCCTCGTCCATGACATCGATGGCCTTGTCGGGCAGGAAGCGGCCGGTGATGTAGCGGTCGGACAGCTTGGCGGCGGTCTCGAGCGCCTTGTCGGTGAAGGTGGCCTTGTGGTGCTCCTCGTATTTGCCGCGGATGCCCTTGAGGATAAGGATGGTGTCCTCCACGGACGGGGCCTCGACCTTCACGCTCTGGAAGCGGCGGTCGAGCGCGCTGTCCTTCTCGATATACTTGCGGTATTCGTTGAGCGTGGTCGCGCCGATGCACTGCAGCTCGCCGCGGGACAGGGCGGGCTTGAAGATGTTGGAGGCGTCCATCGCGCCCTCGGCGGCGCCGGCACCGACGATGGTGTGGAGCTCGTCGATGAAGATGATGACGTTCTTCGAGCGCTTGATCTCGTCCATGACGGCCTTGATGCGCTCCTCAAACTGGCCGCGGTATTTCGTGCCGGCGACCATCAGCGCGAGGTCGAGGGTGATGACCTTCTTGTCGGCGAGGATCTCGGGCACGTTGCCCTTGGCAATCTCCTGCGCGAGGCCCTCGACGATGGCGGTCTTGCCCACGCCGGCCTCGCCCACGAGCACCGGGTTGTTCTTGGTGCGGCGGCAGAGGATCTGGATGACGCGGGAAATTTCCTTCTGGCGGCCCACGACGGGGTCCATCTCGCCCTTGCGGGCCAGCTCGGTGAGATCGCGGCCGAACGCCTTGAGGGCGGGCGTCTTGACTTCCTTCTTGTCGCCGGAGCCCTCGCTGCGCGGGGCGACTTCCTCGCCGCCGCCGCCGGAACCGCCGGCGCTGGCCGACGGGGCGTCGCCGCCCTGGCCGGAGGAGAACTGGGGATCGAGCTCGCGGAGAATCTCGTTGCGGGTGCGCTCGATGTCGACCTCGAGAGTCTTGAGCACGCGGGCGGCCACGCCCTCGCCCTCGCGGAGCAGGCCGAGCAGGATGTGCTCGGTGCCGACGTAGGAATGGTTGAGGGCCTTGGCCTCCTTGCCGGCCAGCGCGAGCACCTTCTTCACGCGGGGCGTGTAGGGGATGCTGCCGACGGGGGTCTTGGACTCCTGGCCGATGCCGACCTGCTTCTCGACCTCGCCGCGCACGGTCTCGAGGTCGAGGCCCATCTTCTGGAGGACGCTCACGGCCACGCCCTGCCCCAGCTTGATCAGCCCGAGCAGGAGGTGCTCGGTGCCGACATAGTTATGGTGGAAGCGGTCCGCTTCCTTGCGGGCGAGCGCCAGCACCTGCTGGGCGCGCGGCGTGAAGTTGTTCATTGGTTCCATGGAGTGGTATTGGTAAAGCGGTTACTTGGCGGCGTGACTGAAGTCAGGAGCGGTCACTTTGGCAAATTCGGCGCGCAGGCGCTCGCCGCGCAGGACGTCGCGCTGGCTGGGCTCGAAGGCGCCCTTGGCCGCGTGCTGCACGTGGCCGGGCTGGCACTCGATGAAGAGGCGGTCCACCACGGCGCGCTGGGCGTCGGGGAAGATGCCAAGGTCGATGCCGAGCCGGATGAGCGAGAGCAGGTTCATGGCCTCGCCGGAATTGAGGAGATAGCCGTTCTGCAGGATGCCAAAGGCGCGACCGATCTTGTCGAACAGCTTGTTCGGGTCGGTCTCGAGCAGTCTCTCGCGGGCGTTGAGCTCCTGGTCGACGATGGTCGTAAGGACGCCGTGCAGGTGCTTGATGATGCCTTCCTCGCTCTCGCCGAGCGTGGTCTGGTTGGAAATCTGGAAGATGCTGCCGCTCGCGTCCGAGCCCTCGCCGAACAGGCCGCGCACGGCCATGCCGAGCTGGTTGACGGCGCGGACGACCTTTTCCATCTGGCTGGAGATGACCAGCGCCGGCAGGTGCATCATGGCCGAGGCGCGGATGCCCGTGCCGAGATTGGTCGGGCACGCCGACAGGTAGCCGAGCTTGGGCGAGAAGGCGTAGTCCATGTGCTCCTCGAGGTCGGTGTCGAGCTGGTTGATCGTCGCCCAGACTTTCTTGAACTGGAAGCCGGCGCGCAAAACCTGGATGCGCAGGTGGTCCTCCTCGTTCACCATCACGACACAGGACTGGTCCTTGCTGATGACGATGCCCGAGCCGGACTTGGCGTGGCAGAGCTCGCGGCTGATGAGGTGGCGCTCGACCAGGATCTGCTTCTGCAGCTCGTCGAGGGTCTCGACCGGGATGGCGAGGCCGCGCTTCATCTGCGGCAGCGCGGCGACGGCCTGCATGCACTGGTCGCGGATCTCGCGCTTTTGCGCGTCCTTCGCCCAGCCGGGGAACGGCTGCGCGGCGAGGTTCCGCGCCAGGCGGATGCGCGTCATGAGCACGACGGCACTCTTGCTGGCGGCGGTGTCCGTCAGCTCGGAGTGGGACTCGATGAGTTCGTTAATCTTCATGTTTCGCGCCGGCCTTGCGGTCGGACGTCGAACGGACTTGGGAGATTTCATCACGGTAGCGCGCCGCATCCTCATAACGCTCGGCCTTGATGGCCTGGTCGAGCTCGGTTTCGAGTTGGGTGAGGCGCTCGTAGAGGGATTTGCGGGCCAGGGCGCGCTGCGGGACCTTGCCGGTGTGCGTGCTGCCCTTGTGCATGGTGTCGAGCATGGGCTCGAGCAACGCGCTGAAGTGGCTGTAGCAGGCCGGGCAGCCGAAGCGGCCGGTCTTCTTGAAATCCTGCTGGGTGAACCCGCAGGACTCGCACTTGGTGTCGCCGGCGGGCTCGGGATTGAGGGAGGCCTTGAGCAGCAGGTCGGCCAGGGAGAAGCCGCTGGGGTCAGTCACGCCCTTGGCCTGCGCACAGGCCTCGCACAGATCGACTTTGTGTATCTTGCTGTTGACGATCTGCGTGAGGTGGACGGTGGCGGGCTTCGCACAGAGGTCGCACTTGAGAGGGTTGGCCATGGAGGTGATTTAAGCGTGAGGATAACGCCCCGCCCCGGAAACGCAAATGCGTCGGGCGCAGGCCCTTTCTTCCCTGCAAAACGTGTGCCAAGGCCGCCCGCGCAAAGCAAGCGCGGAGGCGGGGAATTCCACGGCGGGGTCGCCGTGGCTCCAAGGTGGATGGAGCGCGGGCGACCTCGCCCGCGACCTCAGGTCCGGGTGCCCTCGACCAGCACCCGCTGGCGGAAGCTGCCGCGCACCCGGTCGGTGACCGGGCCGGGCTTGCCGGTGCCAATGACGCGACCATCGAGCTTCACCACGGGGATGACCTCGGCGCCGGTGCCCGTCAGGAAGCACTCGTCGGCGCACCAGACGTCGTAGCGCGTCAGGTCGGCCTCGCGCATCGGGATGGCGAGCTCCTTGGCGATGTCGAAGACGGTGGCGCGGGTGATGCCCTTGAGGGCGCCCTGCGAGGCGGCCGGCGTGAAGATCTCGCCCTTATACACGGTGAAGATGTTGTCCGCGGTGCACTCGGCGACGTAGCCCTGCTGGTTGAGCATGATGGCCTCGAGGGCGCCGGCCTGCTTGGCCTCGATCTTGGCCAGGATGTTGTTCAGGTAATTGAGCGACTTGACCGTCGACGGCAGCGCATCCGGCGCGATCCGGCGCGTCGGCACGGTGACGATGGCGAGGCCGTTGTCGTAGTATTCCTGCGGGTAGAGGGAGATCTTGCTTGCGATGATGAAGAGCGACGGCTTTTCGCACAGCCACGGGGCCAGGCCGAGGTCGCCCACGCCGCGCGTGATGACGAGACGGATGTAACCGTCCTTGAGATTGTTCCTACGGCAGGTCTCGCAGACCGCCTCGGACATCGCGGCGCGATCGAGCGGGACGGAGAGCATGATGGCCTTGGCGGACATCTCGAGGCGCTCCAAGTGGTCGTCGAGCCGGTAGACATTGCCGCCGTAAATGCGGATGCCCTCGAACACGCCGTCGCCGTAAAGCAGGCCGTGGTCAAAGACCGAGACTTTCGCCTCGGCGGAATCGACATACTTGCCATCAAGATAAATGACCATGATGGCGACATTCCAGCAAAGGCCCCGCGGTTGTCCAGCCCCGTCACGAGAATGGACTTGTGTTCGTTCCTTCGGGGTATGCACTGTGCCGGTGCGGGCCGCCTTTTGCATCATCATGAAAACGCGTCCTCCTTCCGACCCAAAGGGCTTCACACTCATCGAGCTGCTCACGGTCATTGCCATCATCGGCATCCTCGCCGCCCTGATCTTCCCCACCGTCGGCAAGGTCCGCGAAACCGCCCAGCGCACGGTCGACGCCAACAACCTGCGCGAGATCGTCAAGGCCGCCACGATCTACGCCGCGGACAACAACGACCGCCTGCCCGACCCCGCCGCGATCATCGCCCAAAGCCCCGCGCCCGTCACCGGCGGCCAGGGCCCGTTCCTCTGGGCCGGCATCCTCGCCCAGCGCGGCATCCTGACCGATCCGACCTTCTATTTCGCGAAAAACGACCCGGCCTTCAACGGCACCTTCCCGGTGGCCATCGTCAGCCCGTCCAACCGCGCGGTGCTCGACCCGAGCTTCGTCACCAACCGCATCCTCAGCTTCGAGTTCGTCGGCGGCCTGCGGATGAGCGATCCGCCGTCGACCCCTGTGGCCTTCACCCGCGGCCTGCTCGCCACCGGCACCTGGAGCCCCGACACCGGCACCTACAAGGACACCGGCGGCCACATCGCCTTTCTCGGTGGCAACATCCAGTTCTACCCCAACCTCACCGAGGCGGCCACCCAGCTCACGCTCAACAACGGCCGCAAGGGCAGCTCCCTCCTCCAGGCCCTGCCCTTCAACAGCAACGCGGCCATCAATCCCCGCGTCTACGCCACGCCGCCCGCGGGAATCGGCAGCCTGGCAGGCACGCCGGCGGAGAAGGCTCCTTGAGCTGAATCTGGAGCTCTGGCGCCGCAGCGACCCCGCTGCGATATCCCACGGCGAGGTCGCCGTGGCTCCATAATTGCGCTTCACCTCGGCGCACGCCGCGCCGTAGGCTGCGCGACCTAAACCATGGCCTCCGCCACGCCCACTTTTGTCATCGGTCACAAGAATCCCGACGCCGACTCGATCTGCTCGGCCATCGCCTATGCCGCCTTCAAGGAGGCGCGCGGCGAAACGGGCTATGTCGCCGCCCGCTGCGGCAATTCCAACGCCCGCATCGACGCGATCCTCGAGCGCTTCCGCACCCCGCTGCCGCTTTACCTGAGCGACGTCTCCCCCCGCGTCCACGACCTCATGACGGTCAACCCCATCGCCGTCAGCCTGGGAACCACTTGCGCCGAGGCCTTGCGGCTGATCGACCGGCACCAGCTGAGCGTCCTGCCGATCGTGTCCTCCGACAACCGGGCGACCGGCACCATCGCCCTGACCCAGCTGGGGCACTTCTTCATTCCCCGCCTCGACGAACCGCGCGCCCTGCGCCAGGTCCGCACCAGCCTCGCCCGCATCGTGCAGTCACTCGGCGCCTCCGTGCTCCACCTCGTCGAGGGCGACCGGCTCGAGGAACTGTTTGTGCGCATCGGCGCGATGGACGTGGGCACGTTCTGGAAAATCTCCGAGAAGGACCACATCCCGCCCGGCCGCTCCATCATCATCGTTGGCGACCGGCGCGACATCCAGCAGCGCGCCATCGAGCTCGGCATCCGCGCGATCATCGTCAGCGGCAATCTGCCGGTCGATCCCTCGATCGTCACCCTGGCGAAGACCCATGGTGTCAGCATCCTCGTCAGCCAGCACGACACGGCGACCACCGCCTGGTTCGTCCGCACCGCTTCCACGATCGAGCAGCTGGCCGACCGCGAGTTCGCCATGCTCAATCCCGACAGCCGCATCACCGAGGTCCGCCGGAAATTCGCCCAAGGCGGGCCGAACGCCATGATGGTGACCAGCGAGGACGGCACGTTGCTGGGCATCCTCACGAAGAGCGACCTCCTCAAGCCCGTGCCCACCCGCCTCGTGCTGGTGGACCACAACGAGCTGACCCAGGCCGTGCCCGGCGCCGACGAGGTTACGATCACCGAGATCATCGACCACCACCGCCTCGGGCCGATGGCCACCCCGCAGCCCATCCTGTTCATCAACGAGCCCGTCGGCTCCACCTGCACCATCATCGCCGACCTTTTCCGCCGCCAGCAGCTCACCCCCACGCCCAACCTCGCGGGCATCATGATGGCCGGGCTCATCTCCGACACGCTGCTGCTCCAGAGCCCGACCTCCACCGCCAAGGATGCCGAGGTGCTCAGCTGGCTCCAATCCCTCGCCGACCTCAAGGCCCAGGAACTCGCCCAGCTCATCTTCAGCTCCGGCTCGGTCATCCTGGCCAGCCCGCCCGACAAGGTCGTCCGCTCCGACTTCAAGGTCTACGACGAGGAGGGCGTGCGCTTCGCCGTCTCGCAGGTCGAGGAACTCGGCTTCGACAACTTCTGGCAGCACGCCAAGGTCCTGGCCGGCGCACTGGCCGACGTGCGCACCGCGGAGAAACTCGCGTTTGCCGCCCTGCTCGTCACCGACATCAACACCCAGAATTCCCTCATGCTGGTCAAGGGCGACCCCGAGCTGATCCGCCGCATTTCTTACTCGCATGTGGAGCAGGACGAGATCTTCGACCTGCCCGGCGTGGTCAGCCGCAAGAAACAGCTCATCCCCTATTTCACCAGCCTCATCAAGGAAATGGGTTCCGACGGCCTGACTCCCGGCAGGGGCCGGACCGCCCCGCCCTACGGCCGCGGATGAGACTTCGGTGGTCTGAGCGTAACTCTCCCACTCGCCCGACACCAGCCGCCGGCCGCCAGACAACCTTCCATCCCTCGAAAGAGGAGTTGTCCATCGCCCGCGCCAATTTATCGATATGACTTCGGACCCGCTGGCTACCGCCGCGGCGCCGGCCAGTCTTTGACTCTGCAGTCAGTCTTTTTACCCCATGCGCTTCCCCTTCCTCGGTTCCGGGCTCTGTGGCCCATTGGCGGTTGTTTCACTTGCCCTGTCCGGGCTCGCGCTTTCCGCCCCGTCGGCCAGCCCCGAAACCGCGGGCGAAGTCGTCAAGCTGCCGGATGTGTCGGTCACCGACGTGCGCCTCCCGCCACCGCCCGAATCCTGGCAATACGTCCGGCTGGAAGACGGCACCGAGGTGCTGTCCAACGCCGCCGAGGGCGCGAGCAAGCGCCTGCTGCGCGATTTTCAGATTTTCCAACAGGCCCTGGAGGTGGTCTGGCCGCAGCCCCAGCGCGCCGGTGCGCCGGCCCGCACCCTCATCCTGTGCGGCCGACGGAACAAATTTTCCGACTTTGCCGCCCCCGCCGACGCTTCCGCCGACACCGGCTCCACCAGCTTGTTTCTGCGCAACCGCGAGCAGGCCACCATCATCGTCGATTTGCAGGCCTCGGTCATCACGCTGAACGGACAGACCGATGACGCCGGCAACTCCACCACCAACTTCGAGGTCGACCCCTACAAGCAACTCTACCGCGAATATGTCCGCTACCTGCTCAGCCAGGGCGACGTTCCTCCCCCCGCCTGGGTGCAGGAAGGCATGGCGCAAATCGTCATGGCCATGGAGTTCACGCCGAAATGGATCATCTTCGGCCGGGTCGATTCCAGCGCCTACCAACCCGCGCAACCCGCCGCGATCCCCGATGGCGCGGCCCCCGATGACGGCTCTGCGGCCGAGGACGTCCCGGCGCTGACCTCGGTTGGCGACCGCCCCTTCAACGTCGCGCTGCAGCGCCGCGCCCTGATTCCCCTGGACCAGTTCTTTGCGATAACCGCCGATTCCAACGAGGCCAGGAATCCCCTGGGCAACAATCGCTGGGCCAAGCAGGCCTACGCCTTCGTGCACCTCTGCCTCTTCGGCGAGAACGGCCGCTTCAAGGAGGCCTACACGAATTTCACGCAGCGGCTGGCCAAGGAACCCGTCAGCGAGGCGTTGTTCAGGGAGTGCTTCAAGATGAGCTACAAGCAAATGCTGAACGAGCTGCGCGGCTACATCGATTTCACCAACCACACCTCCACCACCTACACGCTCAAGGCCGGCGCACCTCCGCTCGGCGGCGGCCCCATCGTCATGCGCGAGGCGACCGATGCCGAGGTCGGTCGCATCAAGGGCGACGCCCAGCGCCTGGCCGGCCGCGCCAACGACGCGCTCGCCACCTACACCGGCAGCTATGCCCGCGGAGCCCGCGAACCGGCCTTCCTCGCGGCCTACGGCGTGGCGGCAAGCCAGGCCGGGGAAAACGACCGGGCCCGCGCCGCGCTGGAAGCGGCGGTGAAGGCGGGTGTCCGCCGCCCCGCCGCCTATGTCGAGCTGGCGCGCCTGCGCCTCGCGGCGGCCAAGGCCAGGCCCGCGGCGGCTGGCGGGCGGCTGGATGCTCCCCAGATCAACAGCGTCCTCGAGGCCCTCATGCCCGCCCGGCGGCTGGGTCCGCCGCTCCCGGAAACCTATGAAACCGCCGGCGAGACCTGGCTGGCCTGCGTCAGCCTTCCGCCCAAGGACCACCTCGCCGTCCTGATGGAAGGCGTGAAGCTGTTTCCGCGCGACGCCGCGCTCTACTATGCACTCGCGGAGATCTACCACCGCGCCGGCGACAGCCCCACGGCCGCCAAGGTCGCGCAGGCCGGCCTCGCCCTTGGGACCGACGCCGCCGGGAAAGCCCGGCTGGAGCAGCTGCTCGCCTCCCTGCCTCCGGCCGGCGCGGCCAAGTAAAGATCCCCGGGGCAAGCCCCGGGGCATTTGATCAAACCCACCATGCCCGTTTCCTTTCATTTTTGTAGGAGCCTGCTTGTAGGCGATTCCGCGGTTGGTCCGGGGGGCGGGCGTTCCGAATCGCCTGCAAGCAGGCTCCTACATTCCGATCAAGCCGGAGCAAGCTCCGAGGTATTGGACCCACGGGGAATAACTGCGTCATTGCCTTGCGCCGGCCGATTCCCCTTCTTGGGGAGGAATGTCCGTCGACCACACCACACCCGCGCCTGCGCCCAGTGACTTCATCCGCGATATCGTCGCGGGCCATGTCGCCGAGAAGCGCTACGCGAAGATCGTCACGCGCTTTCCGCCGGAGCCCAACGGTTACCTGCACATCGGCCACGCCAAGTCCATCTGCCTGAACTTCGGCATCGCCCGCGAGCACGGCGGCATGTGCAACCTGCGCTTCGACGACACCAACCCGGCCAAGGAGGAGGTCGAATATGTCGAGTCCATCACCCGCGACGTGCGCTGGCTGATCGAGGGCTGGGCCGACCACTGCCTCGGTTTCAAACCCAAGGGCGCACATCCCGCCCAGGTCACCAGCAACGGCCAGCCGGATTACTATCTCGGACCGGTCGATCCCTCAACTCTCAGCTCTCAGCTCTCAACTGGCTCGGCGTCTGCCGAGCCGTTCTTCGCCAGTGATTACTTCGACACGCTTTACGAATACGCCCTCGAACTCATCCGGCGCGGCAAGGCCTACGTATGCGACCTGAGCGCCGAGGATACGGAAAAATACCGCGGCGCGCCCGACAAGCCCGGCCGCGACTCGCCTTTCCGCCACCGAAGCGTCGCGGAGAACCTCGACCTGTTCCAGCGCATGAAGGCCGGCGAGTTTCCCGACGGCGCGCGCTCGCTGCGCAGCAAGATCGACATGGCATCGCCCAACATGTGGCTGCGCGACCCACTGCTCTACCGCATCCGTCACATCGCGCACTACCACGCGGGCAACCATTGCCTCTATCCGCTCTACGACTACGCCCACTGCCTCAGCGATTACCTCGAGGGTGTCAGCCACAGCCTATGCTCGCTGGAGTTCGTCCCGCATCGCGCGCTCTACGACTGGATCCTCGAGAACCTCGGCCTGCCGCGCCCGCTGCCGCACCAATACGAATTCGCCAAGCTGGTACCCACCTACACCCTCCTGAGCAAACGGAACATCCTGCGCCTCGTGCAGGAAAAGGTGGTCACCGGCTGGGACGACCCGCGCCTGCCCACGATCTCGGGTCTTCGGCGTCGCGGCATCCCGGCCAGCGCCCTGCGCAAGTTTGTCATCGGCGTCGGCGTCACGACCTTCAACAGCGTCACCGAGATCGCCGTGTTCGAGCACGCCGTCCGTGAGGAACTCAACGCCGCAGCGGCCCGCCGCCTCGCCGTCCTCAAGCCGCTCAAGCTTGTGCTCACCAACCTGGCCGCCGGTGAAGTCATCGAGTGCACGGCAACGAACAACCCACAGGACGAGAATCCCACGACGCGCCCCCTCGCCCTCACCCGCGAGGTGTTCATCGAGACCGATGACTTTGCCGAGGTGCCGCCGCCGAAATATTTCCGCCTGAAGCCGGGCGGTGAGGTGCGTCTCAAATACGCCTGCATCATCAAGTGCGACGAACTCGTGAAGGACGCCACCGGCGTGATTACCGAGATCCGCTGCACGGCCCAGCTCGACACGCGGCACGGCCAGCCCAACGCCGACAAGAAGGTCAAGGGCACCATCCATTGGGTCAGCGCCAGCCACTGCCTCGAGGCCGAGGTGCGACTCTACGACCGCCTTTTCACCGTGTCTGAACCCGCGGCCGAGGAGGACTTCCTGAAGGTCGTGAACCCGAAGTCACTCGAGGTTGTCACCGCCAAACTCGAGGCCTCGCTCGCCACGGCGCAGCTGGAGGACCGCTACCAGTTCGAGCGCCTCGGCTACTTCGCGCTCGATCCAAAGGATAGCAATGTAGGGTCGCCGCTCGCCGGCGGACCGCGCCTCGTCTTCAACCGGACCATCTCGCTCAAGGACACCTGGGCAAAATGATCTGGAGGGCCCGCGTCCGGCGGGCCGCTTCATGGTTTGCAGACGGAGGGCTGGTCTCCGGACCAGCCGCGGCCGGTGCGGAGACCGGCCCTCCCCCGGAGTATTGCGAGACTGATGCTCGCGCCTCCAAAATAAAAAGCCCGCGCGGATCGCGCGGGCTGGATGAGCGAAGGGCCCGGTTACTTGGCGGCCTTCTTCTTGTGCTTTTTGTGCTTCTTGTGGGCCCCTTTCTTGCCGCCCTTCTTGGCGACCTTGAGGGTCTTGTGGTGGCCGGTGGCGGGAGCCGTGACCGGCTCGGTGGCGGCCTCGGCGAACAGGCCGGTGGTGGCCAGGGCGAGGAGGACAAAGCAATAGCGCAGGGTGTGTTTCATGGCTTGCAAAATGGATGAAAACAAAGACGGTTCGGCGCCGGCGCGGTTACAAGGCTATTCGCGCCCAAGGCCAGCCAAGCCGCCCGCGGCTGGCAGCTCCCGAAGCCACGCGCCAGGATAGGGCAAGGAGAGCCGAAGGATAGCCATTGGAGAGCCGAAGAGCAGCCCTAGTGGAGCCGAAGGCTCTACGGCGGATCTGAAGCGGAAGTGTGGCCAGAGTGCGGCCAAAGCACGGGGCCAAGCGCCGGCAGCCGGCACTCAGACGGAAGCCAGGAATCGCTGCAGGCGGGCTGTCACGCGCTCCTTGCCCAGCACGCGGAACATGGCGGTGATGCTCGGGCCGGCGTTGGTGCCGGACACCGCCAGTCGTGCCCCGGCCTGGTAGTCGCCGAAGCCGAGGCCCTTGCCTTCGGCGAGAGACTTGATGCCGGCCTCGACCGTCGCATCCGTGGAGAAGTCCATCGCCGGCAGGGCGGCGATCAACTCGGCCAACCGGGCCTTGGGGTCGCCCTTGGCCATGACCTTCTCCTTCACCTTGGCGTCGATCGGGAAATCCTCCGTGAAGAAATAGCCCGTGTAGGCGCCGAGTTCGTCGATCGATTTGATCTTCGGCTGGGCCAGCAACATGATCTCCCGGAAATAGGCCTCGTTGGCCATCACCGCCGCTCCGTTGGGCTGCTGGGCGAAAAAGTTTTTCGCGAGAGCCACGAACCGGTCCGCCGGTTGCTCCAGCAGGTAGGTCATGTTCATGTTCGCGAGCTTCCTGCCGTCGAACTTGGCGTTGGACTGATTCACGGCCGGCAGGTCGAAGAGTTTCACGATCTCCGCAACCGGCATTTTCTCGCGGTCGTCGCCCGGGTTCCAGCCGAGCAGCGACAGGTAGTTCACCAGCGCCTCGGGCAGGAAATGACGCTGCTGGTATTCCTCGATCAGGGCGCCCTTGTCGCGCTTGCTCATTTTCCCCTGCCCCATCTCGGGCGACTTCAGGATGAGCGGGATGTGGGCGAACACCGGCGCCGTGACGCCGAAGCCCTCGTAGAGCCGCACGTGCTTGCTCGTGTTGGACAGGTGGTCCTCGCCGCGGATGATGTGCGAGACCTTCATCTCGATGTCGTCGACGACGTTCACGAAGTGAAACACGGGGTTGCCGTCCGAGCGGAAGATGACGAAATCCTCGTCCTCCTGGCGCTCGACCTTGCCCCGGATCTGGTCGTCGATGACGACCGGCGCGGACTTGACCTTCTCGACCTCTTTCTTGCGGTGGTCGTCGAAGACCTTGTAGCGCTCGCCCAGCAGCTTGAACCAGATGGCGCCGTCCTTCTCGTAGGCCCGGCCGGAATCGAGCAGCTTCTGCTTGTAGCGTTGGTAGATTTCGCCGCGTTGGCTCTGGCGATACGGGCCATAGTTGCCGCGTTCGCCGACGCCGTTCGCGTTCGGGCCCTCGTCCCAGTCCAGGCCCAGCCAGGTCAGGCTGTCGTAGATGAGCTTGAGAAACTGTTCGCTGTTGCGGGCCTGGTCCGTGTCCTCGATCCGCAGGATGAACGTGCCCCCGGTATGCCGGGCGTAGAGCCAGTTGAACAGCGCCGTGCGGGCGCTGCCGATGTGGAAGAAGCCCGTGGGACTGGGCGCGAAACGGACACGAACATTGGACATGAGAGAAACGGCAGCTAGAAGAAAGCCGTGGACCCTGTCAAAGCCTGACCCGGAAGGGAATCCAAGGCAGGTTTAGCCACGAAAAGGCCCAAAAATCGACGGCAGATGCATCGCCCAAGGCGCCTATAGGCGCACGGAAAATCCAGGCAGGCAGGACCAATCAATTTTTGTGCCTCTTTGTGGCAATAAATAACCTGGGCTGGACTTGTTATCCGCCAACATCCGCGCAATCTGCGAAAAATTCCCATGAGTCCTCCCGCCCTGCCGCTCGACCCGGCCGAATTCAGTCCGCGTTTTGCCGCCGCGGCCAAGACCACCGGCTTCGCGGCGCACCAGTATGGGGAGATCAACGGTTACCCGCTTCTCGCCTACACCAAGCGAACGCCGGGCCGCCACCCGCGGGTCTATCTCTCCACCGGCATGCATGGCGACGAGCCCGCACCACCTTGGGCCCTGCTGCGTTTGCTGGAAGCGGGTTTCTTCGACACGCGCTGCACGTGGTTCCTCTGCCCGTTGCTCAATCCCACCGGCTTCACCCGGCGCACGCGCGAAAACTTCGCCGGCGTCGACCTCAACCGCGACTACAAGTCGCTGCGCGCCACCGAGGTCCAGGCCCACGTGACCTGGCTGCAGCGCCAGCCGCGCTTTGACCTCGTCATCTGTGCCCACGAGGATTGGGAGGCGCAGGGTTTTTATCTTTACGAGCTGAACCTCGGCCAGCACCCGACGCTTGCGCCCGCCATGCTCGCCGCCGCGCGGGCGCACAGTCCCATCGAAGCCGCCGCGGTGATCGACGGCCGCGAAATCGCCGAGCCGGGCATCCTCCGGCCGGTGAGCGACCCGCTGCTGCGCGACACGTGGCCCGAGGCCCTTTACCTCGCCTACAAGCACAGCACGCTCGACTACACCATCGAGACCGCCTCGGCCCAACCGCTTGAGCAGCGCATCACGACGCAGGCGGCGGTGCTGCGGGCGGCGATTGAAGAGTTCCTAAGGTAGGGCGGTGACTCCGCTCACCGCCGAGGCGCGGAACGGAGTCCGCGCCCTACCTTGCGACCGGCATCTTCTCCGCCACGAACGCGTCGATCAGGCGCTGCGCCTCGTCGGCCGGCAGGTGCATCCGGCGCTCGCCGAATTTCGCCAGGTCCTCCGGCCACGGCGCCCGCAGCAGGTAATCCAGCCCCGTCGGCCGCAGGTCGATGGCCGCGCAATGCAGCGCCTGGCGCGTGAGCGGCAGCAGTGCCGAGTGGCGCTCGGTCCAGCCCTGCGTCGCAAACTCCAGGTAGAGACCGGGATCGGGCCCGTAGAGCTTGTCCCCCACGACCCGGTGCTGCAGCCACTCCGCATGCGCCCGGATCTGGTGCTTGCGGCCCGTGAGCAATTCCACGCCGGCCAGCGTGAAACCGCCGCGCGCGACCAGCGGATGGAATACGGTCTCGGCTTCCTGCGCGCCCGGCGAACCGGCCGGGACGACCCGCGATTTCACCGTGACGCTGGCCGTCGGGTCCGGCCCGAGCGGCTGGTTGACGGTGACCGGCCCGGCGAGTTCGCCCTCGAGCAGCGTCACGTAAAGTTTGCCGATTTTCCGCTGCAGGACGGCCTTCCCCAGCCGCCCGCCCATGGCCTCCGTCTTCGCCAGGATGATCACCCCGGAAGTCTCCCGATCCAGCCGGTAGATGAAGCGGATGGCATCGGGCTTGAACGCCTCGCGCACCGCCCCGGCCAGGCTCGACCACGGGCCGTTCTTCGATGGATGCACCACGAGCCAGCCGGGCTTGTCGATCACCAGCAGCCGCTCGTCGTCCAGCAGCACCCACCCGGGCAGGGCCCCCGGGTCGACCAAGGGCGGCGTGGCCGGAGGAAATTCGTCGTAGGCACGGGTCATGCTGTTCCGTTCAAAGATTTATTACCGTCATTTATGGCAAGAAGCATTGCAAACCCGGGCAACCCGCGTAGTGATTTGGGCTGTCGAATGAAGCGGTTGTTCCCAGTCAGGCACGCGCCGGTCCCATGGACGGCAGCGACGACAAAAGGAAAACATCGGAAGGCAGATCATTCGCAGCGCATTTTGTATCGTTAACCCATAAGGAGAACCATGAACAAAGCCAACAATCCGCACGAAATCATCGTCTCGGGCATCCATCTCGAACTCACCGCCGGCCTCAAAGCCCACGTCCGGGAGAAGATGGAGCGATTGTTCCGGCACGAGGGACACATTGTGCGGCTGAAGGTCGAGCTGGAGTGCGACGCGAAGCATGATCACGCGCACAAATTCATCGCCAAGGGGCACGTTGTCATCCACGGCCCCGACATCAACGCGACCGTCGAGGCCGACGAGTGCTACAAGGCCATCGACCTGCTCGTCGACAAGCTCGACCAGGGTCTGCGCAAGCGTCACGGCCTGCACAAGGACAAGCGCAACCATCCGCACGCGGTCGAATTTGACGGCGTCGCGCTGCCGAAGGCGATCTGAGCCTCCGCCGGCAATTTTTGTAGGTCGGGCTTTACGCCCGGCATCCAGCCCGCCGCACCGGCGGGCTTTTTCTTTGTAGGGCGAATCCGCCGGATGAGCCGTGCGCGCGGCTCGTCGAGACGACTCGCCCTACCCCGTCCGGCCTAAACTGCCGGAATACAGTTTTCAAATCTCGCCCGGCTGCTTTGCTGGTCCGCAGCCTACCCATGCCCGGAACCCTTCCCCTTTCTGGCCGCAACCTCACGTTAGGGCGCCTCCGCACCGCCCTCGCCGGCGACCAGCGCCTGACCCTCACGCCCGCCGCCCGCACCCGCATCCGCGCCTCGCGCCGGCGGGTGGACCAGCTCCGGCACGACCCGGCGCCGCACTACGGCATCAACACCGGTTTCGGCATTCTCGCCCACCAGCGCGTGCCCGCGGCCGACATCGAGCAGCTCCAGGAAAACCTGATCCTCAGCCACGCCGTTGGCGTCGGCGACGAGGTGCCGGCCGAGATCGTGCGCCTGATGCTGCTCCTCAAGGTCAACGGCCTCGCCGTCGGCCTCTCGGGGGTCACGGAACGTGTCGTTGATTATCTCATCCGCTTCTACAACGCCGACGCCCTGCCCATCGTCTACACCAAGGGCTCGCTCGGCGCCTCGGGCGACCTCGCGCCGCTGGCCCACATGGTCCTGCCTCTGCTCGGCCTCGGCGAGATGGATTACCGGGGCAAGCGCTTGCCCGCGACCAAGGTCCTCAAGCTGCTCGGCCTGAAACCGCTCCGGCTCCAGTCCAAGGAAGGCCTCGGCCTCATCAACGGCACACAGTTCATGTCGGCCTACGCCGTCCACTGCCTGCTGCGCATCCAGAACATCGCCCGCACCGCCGACATCGCCGCGGCGATGACCCTCGAGGCCGCCCGCGGCAGCGCCGCCCCCTATGACGCCCGCATCCACGCCGCGCGGCCGCACCAAGGCCAGATCGACGTGGCGAAGAACCTCCGCCAGCTGCTCAAGGGCTCGAAGATCCTCCCCTCCCACGCCGACTGCGCGAAGGTCCAGGATCCCTACTCGCTCCGCTGTGTGCCGCAGGTCCACGGCGCCGTCCGCCTCGCGATCGAACACGCCCGCGCCGTCGTCGAGACCGAGATCAATTCCGCCACGGACAACCCGCTCGTGTTCGAGAACGGCGACGTCGTCAGCGGCGGCAACTTCCACGGCGAGCCGCTGGCCTTCATCCTCGACTACCTCGCCATCGCCACCGCCGAGATCGCCTCCATCGCCGAGCGGCGCATCTACATGCTGCTCCACGGCGACACCATCGGCGACCTCAAGGTGCCGCGCCTGCTCATGAAGGACACCGGCCTCAACTCCGGCTTCATGATCCCGCAATACACCGCCGCCGCGCTCGTTTCGGAGAACAAGGTCTTCGCCCACCCCGCCTCGGTCGACTCCATCCCCTCCTCGCTCGGTCAGGAGGACCACGTCTCGATGGGCTCGATCAGCGCCACCAAGCTGCTTGAGGTCGTCAAGAACACCGAGACCGTGCTCGCCATCGAGTTCATGTGCTCGGCGCAGGGCCTCGAGTTCCTGCGCCCGCTCCGGTCCGGCCCGGGCGTCGAGGCCGCCTTCGCCGAGGTGCGCCGCTACATCCCCTTCGCCCAGGCCGACCGGCTCTTTCACAACGATGTCCAGACCGCGCTGGCCCTCGTCCGCGGCGAACAGATCGCCGCCGCCGTGCAACGCGCGGCGGGGAAACTTTTCTGATCCTCGACTTTGTCATTCTGAGCGCAGCGAAGAATCCAACATCATGACCGTCTCGCACATCACGCTGGATCCTTCGCTGCGCTCAGGATGACTGGCATCGGGTAAATTCTGCGCATGGCCAAATCCACAATCCGCAATCCGAAGTCCACAATTCCTGTGGTCCGCGCCCCGCGCGGCAATCAACGCACTTGCAGTTCCTGGGCCGCCGAGGCCGCCATGCGGATGCTGATGAACAACCTCGACCCCGAGGTCGCCGAGCGTCCCGCCGATCTCGTGGTCTACGGCGGCCGCGGCAAGGCCGCCCGCAACTGGCCGGCCTTCCACGCCATCATCGCCTCGCTGCAGCAACTGGCGCCCGACGAAACGCTGCTCGTCCAGTCGGGCAAGCCGGTCGGCATCGTCCGCACGCACCCCGACGCCCCACGTGTGCTGCTGGCCAACAGCAATATCGTGCCGCACTGGGCCACGCAGGAGAACTTCGACGACCTGGAAAAACGCGGCCTGATGATGTTCGGCCAGATGACGGCCGGCTCGTGGATCTACATCGGCACACAGGGCATTTTGCAGGGCACCTACGAGACCTTCGCGGAGGCCGGCCGCCAGCATTTCGGCGGCACGCTGGCCGGCCGGCTGTGCGTCACCGCCGGCTGCGGCGGCATGGGCGGCGCCCAGCCGCTCGCCATCACCATGGCCGGCGGCACCTGCCTCATCGCCGACGTCGACCGGTCCCGCCTGCAAAAGCGCGTCCACGACCGCTACCTCGATGAGATCGCGCCCAACCTCGACGCCGCGATCGACCGCGCCGTTGAGTATGCCGCCGAAAAGAAGGCCCTCAGCGTCGGCGTCGTGGCCAACGCCATCGACCTGCTCGAGCGCCTGCTCGTCCGTAAGATCTACGTCGACTCGCTCACCGACCAGACGAGTGCCCACGACCCGCTCGTCGGCTACGTGCCGGCCGGTTACGAGCTCAAGGCCGCCGCCGCGCTGCGCAAGAAGGACCCGAAGAAATACCAGAAGCTCTCGCTCGCCTCGATGGCCCGGCACGTGAAGGCCATGCTCGCGCTCAAGCAGCGCGGCGCGAAGACCTTCGATTACGGCAACAATCTCCGCCAGCACGCCTTCAACCAGGGCGTGAAGCGCGCGTTCGACTTCCCCGGTTTCGTGCCGGCCTACATCCGGCCGCAGTTCTGCCTCGGCCGCGGCCCGTTCCGCTGGGTGGCGCTCTCGGGCGATCCCGCGGACATCGCCGCCACCGACCGTGCTCTGCTGGAGTTGTTTCCCAAGGATGAGGGCCTGCACCGCTGGTTGAAGATGGCCGGCGAACGCGTGGCCTTCCAGGGCCTGCCGGCGCGCATCTGCTGGCTCGGCCTGGGCGAGCGCCATCAGGCGGGCCTGCTTTTCAACCGCATGGTGGCCGACGGCCGCGTGAAGGCGCCGATCGTCATCGGCCGCGACCACCTCGACTGCGGCTCCGTCGCCAGTCCGAACCGCGAGACCGAGGCGATGAAGGACGGCTCCGACGCCATCAGCGACTGGGCGATCCTGAACGCCATGGTCAACATCGCCAGCGGCGCCTCGTGGGTCAGCTTTCACCACGGCGGCGGCGTGGGCATCGGCTACAGCCAGCACGCCGGCCAGGTCATCGTCGCTGACGGCACACCGGAGGCCGCGGTGCGGCTCGAGCGCGTGCTGACCAACGATCCGATGATGGGTGTCTTCCGTCACGCCGACGCCGGCTACGAACTTGCGCAGGACTGCGCCGACCGGCTGAATGTGCCCGTGCCCATGCGCGGGTGGAAAACCCGAAAGAGTTGACCACGGATTACACGGATTAACACGGATGGATATCCCAACCTGTCATTCTGAACGCAGTGAAGAATCCAGAACCGTTTACTCTGGCGGTCATGTCGCTGGATTCCTCGCTGCGCTCAGAATGACTGGGAAAAGAATTTATCCGTGTGAATCCGTGAAATCCGTGGTTAAAAAGCCCCAGTGATTATCCCCAACACCTCCGCCCCGCCCTGGCCCGGTGACACCGCCGCGGGGCGTTTTGCGTCCACCATCCGCACCGACTCATCCGACGGCTGCGCCATCGCCCTGCTCGGCCTGCCCGACGACACCGGCGTCCGCATGAACAACGGCCGGACCGGCGCCGCCGGCGGCCCCAAGGCTTTCCGCGCCGCCTTGGCGAACTTCGGCGCGGCGGATTCCGCCACGGGCCCGCTGCCGCTGGTCTTCGACGCCGGCGACGTCATGCCGACGGGTTCGCTCGAGAAAACCCACGAGCGGGTCACTGAGGTGACTGCTTCCCTGCTTGAGCGCGGGCTGCTGCCCATCGCCATCGGCGGCGGGCACGATCTGACCTTCCCGTTTGTCCGCGCTGTCGCCGCCAAGCACCCGAAGCTCGTGGGCGTCTACTTCGACGCCCACCTCGACGTGCGTGAAACCGCTGGCTCCGGCATGCCCTTCCGCAGACTGGTCGAGGACTGCGGAGTCAGCGCCCTGCACCTGCATGGCTTCCGGCCGCTGGTGAATTCGCGCGAACACCTCGAGTGGTTCCGCGCCCACGGCGGGCGCACGCATCCCGAGAACGCCAAGGTCGCCTTGCCGAAGGCGAAGGACCTGTTTGTCAGTTTCGACCTCGATGTCCTCGACGCCGCCCACGCCCCGGGCGTCAGTGCCATGAACCCCGCCGGCTGGGCCGTCCGCGAGGCCGAGGCCTGGGTGCGCGCTTGCGGCGCCGACCCGCGCGTGCGTTGCTTCGACCTCATGGAGTTGAACCCCGCCCACGATCCCGACGGACGCACCGCCCGCGTCGCCGCCCACCTATTTCTCACCTTCCTCGCAGGGTTCACTCAACGGAAACCCTGAAGCAGGATTTATGGCCGCAAAGAGGCGCAAAAAAACAATCTCGCAGCGTTGCCTTTCTGTGGCGCCTATAGGCGCGCTAACCACATGACCGAAGCGGACAAATCCCTTGCGCCTTTTTGCGGCTAACCCTGCCTTTCTCTGATGTCTCTTCTCATCCGCAACGCCCGCATCCTGACCCTCGGCAACGGCAGCCGCCCGCGTCGCGGCAAGGAACTGGGCGACCTGGGCCTCATTCCCGCCGGCGAGGTGCTCGTGGCCGATGGCAAGATCGCCGCGGTCGGCGCCAAGGTGGAGGCCCCGGCCGATGCCGAGATCATCGACGCCCTCGGCCGCGTAGTGATGCCGGGTTTCGTGGACTGTCACACCCATGCCTGCTGGGCCGGCGACCGGCTCGACGAATGGGAGATGAAACTCCGCGGCGTGCCTTACCTGGAGATTCTCAAGAAGGGCGGCGGCATCCACGCCACCGTCAAGGCCGTGCGCGAGGCGACGCAGAAGCAGCTGGCCGCCAGCCTGCGCGACCGGCTCGGGGCCATGCTGCGCGAGGGCACGACCACCGTGGAGGTGAAGAGCGGCTATGGCCTGAACACCGAGAACGAGATGAAGATGCTGCGCGCCATCCGCCGGGCCGCCGCCGAGTGGCCGGGCACCGTCGTCGCGACCGCGCTTATCGGCCACGCCTTCGAGGGCGACCTCGATGAATACGCCCGGATGGTCGTGAAGGACATGCTGCCCGAGGTGTCGCGCGAATTTCCCGACATCGCGGTGGACGCCTATTGCGAGGAAGGCGCGTGGTCGGTCGACGCCTGCGTGAAACTCTTCGAGAAGGCCCGCAAGCATCACCCGATCCGCGTCCACGCCGACCAGTTCAATTCCCTCGGCATGATCCCCGAGGCCATCCGCCTCCATGCCCGCAGCGTCGACCACCTCGAGGCCTCGACGAAGAAAGACCTGATCGCGCTCGCCCAGTCGCCGACCTGCGGCGTCATCCTGCCCTGCACCGGCCTGCACACCGACCAGCGCTTCATGCGTTCGCGCGTGTTTGTTGATCAAGGCGGCGCGCTGGCGCTGGCCACAAATTGCAATCCCGGCACCTCACCGAGTCTCTCCATCCCGCTGGCCATCGCGCTGGCGGTCCGCTTCTGCGGCCTGACCCCCGCCGAGGCCATCGTGGCCGCAACCGTCAACGCCGCCGCGGTGCTGGGTTTCACGGACCGCGGCAACATCGCCGCCGGCCAGCGCGCCGACCTGCTCCTGCTCCGCCACAAGGACGAGCGCGCCCTGGCCTACGAACTCGGCGGTAACCCGGTGGACATGGTCATCTGCAACGGGCAGGTTGTCCGCTAGTAGTCCTGTGCTTGCGGTAGGGCGCACCGGCCCGGTGCGCCGCGGCGGAGCGGACCGCTCCGCCCTACCCAAAACAAAACCGCCGAACCCGTTTAGGATCCGGCGGTTGGAAAGTGGTGCGGGCATAGGGAGTCGAACCCCAAACCTCCAGATTCGTAGTCTGGCGCTCTATCCAGTTGAGCTATGCCCGCACAAAGGAAGGGCGAATAAGTGAACTTCCGGCAGCGACTTCAAGCAGAATTTTGTTCGCACTAAACCGCGGGCGGGGTCGCCCGCGCTCCAGTTTCTGGAGCCACAGCGACCTCGCTGTGGATGGGTTGTCACCCTCCGGCCAGCCGCCAGTCCAGCAGTTCCATCTGCAGGATCTTGCGGCCATTGTAGTGATTCCAGTTCAGCTGCACGGCCATCTCCAGCGGCACCCCCACCGGCGGCAGGCGGTCGGCCAGTTTCCACGCCACGCCGCTGACCCGGCGGCCGGCCGCGTCCTCGCCGGCGAAGCGGAAATGCTGCTCCTTGAAGACATCCGGCCGGTTGCGCAGCCGCACGCCGCGCACGCCGAAAACCGGTTCGGGGTTGCCCATGCCGAAGGGCTGCATCTGCTCCAGCTCGCCCATCAGCTGTTCGTTCAGCTCCGTCGCGTCGATCCAGCCGGAAAGTTCCAGACCGGGCTCGATGGCGTCGCCGTCCCGGCCTTTCCGGATGACCTCGTCAAACATCGCGCGAAATTCGTCCAGGCGGGGCTTCTTCAGGGAGACACCGACGGCCATCGGGTGACCGCCCCAGCTCTCGAGGCAGGCCGAGCAGGCCCCGAGGATCTCGACCAGGTTGAAACCGTTGAGCCCGCGCCCGGAACCCTTGGCCAGCTCGCCCTCGTTGCCGAGCACGATGGTCGGCCGGTTGTATTTCCGCGAGATGCGGCCGGCCACGATGCCGACCACGCCGGGGTGCCACGCCTCGTCGAACAGCACGAGTCCGTTTGCGGCGGAGAAATGTTCCTCGACATAACGCTCGGCGCGCTCGGTGATCTCGCGCTCGATGTCCTGCCGCTCGCGGTTGAGGTCGTCGAGCCGGCGGGCGGTGTTGTCGGAGAAAACCCGGTCCTCGCTGAGCAACAGGTCGACGGACAGCGCCGCGTCGGCGAGCCGGCCGCTGGCGTTGATGCGCGGCCCGAGGCGGAAGGAAATGTCGCTCGGCACGAGGCCCTGCTCGCGCTTGAGGCCGGAGACCTGCATGAGGGCCAGCAGCCCGGGGCGGCGGGTCTCGGCGAGCACGCGCAGGCCGTGGCGGGCAAAGACGCGGTTCTCGCCCTGCAGCGTCACGAGATCGGCGATCGTGCCCATCGCCACGAGGTCGAGGTAGTCCTTGAGCACGATGGTCAGCGCCACGGGGTGGTTCTCGGCCCGGAGCTTCTTCAGGAGGCCGTGCGCCAGCTTGAACACCAGGCCGACGGTGCAGAGGTAGCGCCAGCCATCGTCGCCGGCGGTGGGGTTGACGTGCGGGTTGACCAGCAGCGCCCCGGTGGCGGCGGGCTCGGTCGAGCGGTGATGGTCGACGATGATGACGTCGATGCCCCGGGCGCGCAGGTGGGCGACCTCCTCGTGCGAGTTGGTGCCGCAATCCAGCGCGATGAACAGGTCGGGCTTGCCCCGCTCCAGCGCGCGCTCGATCGAGATGCGGGAGAGACCGTAGCCCTCCTCCAGCCGGCGCGGCACGACGTAGGTGGGCTCGAGGCCGAGCCGGCGCAGCAGGCTGACCAGGATCGTGGTGCTGCACACGCCGTCCACATCGTAGTCGCCGAGCACGATGACGCGCTCCCTGCCGCGCAGGGCGCGCAGCAGGCGGTCCACCGCGGCCTCGAGGTTCACCAGCTGGAAGGGATCGCCCAGGGTCGCCAGCGCCGGCTGCAGGAAACGCGCGGCGGCGGCGGGCTCCGCCTGGCCGGCGCGCAGCAGGAGCTCCGCGACCACGGGCGTCGTGCCCGCGGCGTGCGCGAGGTCAGCCACGCTCTCCGCATGGACCGGCGTGTAATTCCAGCGCATGGAAGTTTGTCTTTTAGGTGGAGCCGGCTGACCTCAGCCGGCTGAACGCGTCGGGGGCAACGCGTTCCACCTTATTCCGAGGCGCGGGAGGAGCCGGCCCACTCGTATTTGGGCGCGATGTCCTGGTGGGCCTCGACGTGCTTCCGGTCGCCCTTGTGCCAGAGGTAGAAGATCTGGGCGGCGATGAAGATGGCCGAGAAGGTCGAGGTGACGATGCCGACGAGGAAGGTGAAGGCGATGTCGTGCAGCTGGCCGCCGCCGAAGATGAAGAGGGCCAGCGCTGCGAGGAAGGTGGTCGTCGCCGTCATGATCGTGCGGGCAAAGACCTTCCGGATGGCGTTGTTGATGACGTCGCGCAGCTTGCCGGCGGGGTCGAGCTTGAGCTCCTCCCGGATGCGGTCGAAGACGACGACGGTCTCGTTGATGGAATAGCCGGCGACGCAGAGGATGGCCGCGACCATGGGCGCGGAGAACTGGTGGCCGAACATCACGAAGATGCCGATGTTCATCAGGATGTCGTGCAGCGTGGCCGCCATGGCGCCGACGCCGAAGCCGAACTCGAAGCGGAACGCGATGTAGACCAGGATGGCCAGCATGGAGAGGCCGACGGCCAGCACGGCGTTCCACTTGATCTCCTTGCCGATGGTGGCGCCAATCTGACTGGTGCCGACCTTGACCAGGCCCGCGCCCGGGTAGGCCTGCTGCAACGCGGTGAAGAGGGTCCCGGACTTGCCGTAGGCGGTCTCGAGCTTGAGCTGCTCCTTGCCGCTGCCCAGGTCGCTGACGTAGGTCGGGTTGACCTCGCCCGCCCCGCTGCTCTGGGCGATCTCGCGGATCTTCGCGCTGTCGATCTTGGTCGTGAAGGTGGCCGTGACCTGGTCGCCGCCGGCGAAGTCGATGCCGTAGATCTTGTCACCCTGGAAAAGCACATAGCCGAAGCTGATGATCACGAGCGCCACCGAGGCGTAGGCGCAGGGCTTGCCGAGCTTGACGAAGTCGACGTTGAGGTCGCCCAGCATGCGGCGCATCGTCATCTTCTTCAGCCAGCCGGACTCCGTCAGCATCTCCATGAGCATGTGACCGGTGATGAGCACCGAGATCAGGGTGGAGATGACGCCGATGAGGAGGGTGAAGCCGAAGCCCTTGATCGGGCCCTGGCCCTTCCAGATCATGATGCCGCAGATGATGAGCTGCACCAGGTGGGCGTCGAGGATGGTGGTGAGCGCCTTGGTGAAGCCGCCCTGGTTGGCGCTGACGAGGTTCTTGCCGAGGGCGATCTCCTCGCGCATGCGCTCGAAGATGAGGATGTTCGCGTCCACCGCCATGCCGATGGTCAGCACGATGCCCGCGAGGCCGGGCAGCGTCATGGTGGCGCCGATGCTGGCCATGACGCCGAGGATGATGGTGATGTTGACCACGAGCGAGGCGACGGCCACGAGGCCGCCGGTGGCGTAGAAGGTGATCATGAACGCGGCCACCGCGGCGGTGCCGATGATGGTGGCGCGCACGCCGCTCGAGATGGCGTCGGTGGCGAGGGACGGCCCGACCTCATACTGCTCCTTGATCTGGAGCGGCAGGTCGAGCGGGTTGTTCAGCACCGTGGAGAGGTCCTGCGCCTCCAGCCGGGTGAACGAGCCGGAAATCTCGGCGCTGCCGCCGGAGATTTCCTTTTCCACGCCGGGCGCCGAGTAGAGCTTGCCGTCCAGCACGATGGCGAGACGGGCCCGGCGGCCGGTGCGCTGGCCTTCCTCGGCGATGGCGCGGGTGACGTCGGCGAACTGCTTGCTGCCGGCGCTGGTGAACTTGAGGATGATGCGGAAGCGGCCGAACTCATCCATGGTCGGATAGGAGTCGGCGATCCCCTCGCCCGTCATCTCCGGGCGGGTCTTGACGTAGAGCTCCTCGGTGTAGCCCGGCATGCCGGGACGGCTTTCCTGCACGAGGGTCAGGCGATCGTAGCCCGGGGGCGCCTCCGCCGGCGGGGCGATGGTGGCATGCACCATGCGGAAATCGAGGCGGGCCGGCCGCACGAGCGTGGTGGCCATCTCGGGGTTGTCCTTGGTCGACACGCCGGGCAGCTGGATCTCGATGCGGTTGTCGCCGATCGGGCGGATGATGGGTTCGGTGACGCCCAGGCTGTTGATGCGGCCGCCGATGATCTCCACGGCCTTGCTCAGCTTCTGCCCGCGGCTTTGCTCGCTTTCCGCGTTCATGACCTTGGGGTCCGCCTCGAGGGTGAACGCCACGCCGCCCTTCAGGTCGAGGCCGAGCTGCAGCTTGCCCTTGGAGAGACGGAGCAGCTCGTCGAGCAGCAGGTTGTTGCGCTTCTCGATGTTCGTCATGGACGACTCGAGCTTGATCTGGGGAAAGAACTGCGAGAGGTCGAGGTTCTGCTCCTGGCCGAGCTGCTTGAGCGCCACGTAGACGCTGGGGGCGCGGCGGGATTGGACGCGGGTGGAGACCTCGCCCATGAGCTTGGCGAACTCGGCGGGCTTGGCGGCGGCCGAAGCCTTGACGTAGTCGCCGAAGGGCTGGTCCTTCAGCGGCATGAGGGTGAACACGGCCCACAACACGAGGGTGGCGGACAGGATCAGTTTCCAGAGATGACGACGGAGCATGGGTATTTGGTTGTTAAATTGGGCCGGGCGGCGGGGGTGGGCCTTGGGGTGGAACCCGGCCTCTGGCCGGGTTGGTCGGACGGGGGGCCGCGGACGCTCAGGCGGCGTCGGTCTTTTTCACGACGGTGCTGATGAAGCCCTTGCCCACCTCGACCTTGGCGTTGTTGTCGCCGATGCGGATGACAAACCGGTCTTCCTTGACGCTCGTGATGGTGCCGTAGATGCCGCCGGCCGTGACCACCTCGTCACCGGATTTCAACTCGGTCAGCATCTTCTCGTGCTCCTTCCGTTTCTTGTTTTGCGGCGCGATCATGAAAAAATAGAGCGCCACCATCAGCAAACCATAGCCCACCAGCATGAAGGTGGGGCTGCCGCCGGAACCGGCAGGCGAGGCGGGAGAGGCTTGGGCGAGGAACAGGTATAACTTAGTCATTGCGTCTTCGGGTGTTTTGAAAAATTGAAAAGGGCGAATAAGCCCAGCCGCATATCAAAAAGCAAGCCTAACCCCCACCTTTCCGCTCCCGCAAATTGAAGACCAAATCCGCATCCAACTGGTCGGCCGCGCAGTCCGAGGAACACTATGGTTTTAAGCGCTGGGGCGCCAATCACTTCTCGGTGGATTCCGAGGGATTTGTGCAGGTCCAGCCCCTCGCCGACGACCGGAACATCCGCCTGATGGACGTGATTGACGAGGCCAAAAGCATGGGCCTCAAGGCCCCGCTGGTCATCCGCCTCCAGGATACGCTCCGCTACCGGGTCACCCAGATCAACCAGGCCTTCCACAAGGCCATCAAGGAAGAGGGCTACAAGGGCGAATACCGCGGCGTGTTCCCCATCAAGGTCAACCAGCTCCGCGAGGTGGTCGACGAGATCGTCGCCGCCGGCAAGGACTTCAACTACGGCCTCGAGGCCGGCTCCAAGCCCGAGCTGATGATCGCCCTGGCCATGCACGAGGGCGCCCAGCGCCTCATCATCTGCAACGGCTACAAGGACCACGATTACATGCGCCTCGCCCTCCTCGGCCGCAAGCTGGGCAAGCGCATCATCATCGTCATCGAGCAGCTCTCCGAGGTCGACAGCATCATCGAGATCTCGAAGGAGACCGGCGTGAAGCCCCTGATCGGCTTCCGCGTGAAGCTCCAGACCCGCGGCGAGGGCAAGTGGGCCATGTCCACCGGCGACAACGCCAAGTTCGGCCTCAACACCGCCGAGATCCTCTTCGCCGTCGAGAAACTCAAGGCCGCCAAGATGCAGGCCTGCCTCAAGCTCGTCCATTTCCACATCGGCTCGCAGGTCCCGAACATCATCACGATCAAGGCCGCGGTCACGGAGGCCGCGCGCTTTTACTGCCAGCTCGCCAAGATGGGCTTCCCCATGGGCTACCTCGATGTCGGCGGCGGCCTCGGCATCGACTACGATGGCTCGCGCACGAATTTCGAGTCCTCGATGAACTACACGCTCGGCGAATACGCCCGCGACGTCGTCTTCAACATCCGCGAGATCTGCGAGGCCTCGGGCGTCAAGGTGCCCGACATCGTCACCGAGTCCGGCCGCGCCGTCGCCGCCCCCCACTCCATGCTGGTCGTCGAGGTCTTCGAGCGCATCAACAAGCACGAGTCCCTCGGCAAGCAGCACCAGCCCAAGGCGCGCCACAAGATCGTCGACGACCTCGCCATCCTGCTCAACAACAAGGCCAAGCTCGGCCGCCTCGAACGCTTCCACGACGCGCTCCAGAAGAAGGAGGAGGCCTTCTCGCTCTTCAACCTCGGCTACCTCGACCTCGAGAACCGCGCCGCCGCCGAGCAGATCTTCTGGCAGATCTGCGAGAAGATCGACCTCGAGGGCACCAAATCCGGCTACCAGCCGGAGGAGCTCCACGACCTCAAGAAGCTTCTCGCCGACCAATACGTCTGCAATTTCTCCGTCTTCCAGTCCCTCCTCGACAGCTGGGCGCTCAAGCAGCTCTTCCCCATCACGCCGCTGCACCGGCTCAAGGAAAAGCCCACCGTCAACGCCATCCTCGTCGACATCACCTGCGACTCCGACGGCAAGGTCGGCAGCTTCATCGACCTGCAGGACGTGAAGGACTACATCACGCTGCACCCGCTCCGCCACGGCGAGCCCTACTACCTCGGCATCTACCTGACCGGCGCCTACCAGGACATCATGGGCGACCTGCACAACCTCTTCGGCCGCGTCAACGAGGTGCACGTGTTCCTCGAGGACGACGAACCCAACGGCTTCTACATCGAGGAGGCGCTGGCCGGCTCCCGCATCGCCGACGTCATCGAGGGGGTGCAATACCAGTGGGAGGAGCTCTGCCGCCGCATCAAGCAGCAGATCGACCACGCCACGAAGAAGGACCTCATCAAGCCCCGCGAGGGCGTGCGGCTCGTGGAGTTCTACGAATCCCAGATGCTCGCCAAGACCTACCTCAACATCGAGCAGAACGGGGCCAAGAAACGGTAGAGCTCTTTCTCCCTGTAGGGTCGGCGCTCGTCGCCGGACCGGGATTTGAGATCCCCTCTATGAAGAGGGGACCAATCGGCCATCCGCTTAACGATACCGGCAAAAGCGCGGTTGGCGTATCCCTCAAAAGAGGGGGGTAATGATTATTAATTTGGCTCGGTGTGTCTCCCGGGACTAAAGAACCCCGCCGTGCCCACCCCGCTCCACCGCCTCGGTCTCGTTTCCTTCGCCGCGCTCGCCGCCAGCCTGGCTTTGAATCTCTGGGCCGCCGAGCGGCCGCTGGCCGAGGTCATCAACTCCGCCCTCGCCACCTCGGCGAGGCAATACGAGTGGATGCTCGCCCACTTGCCGGACAATGCCGCCAGGCCGATGCCGCGCACCGTCGAGCAGGGCAAGCTGGTGACCATCTCCACCCGCGACTGGACCAGCGGTTTCTTCCCCGGCTCGATGTGGTATCTCTTCGAGGCCACCGGCGACGCCCGGTGGCGCGCCTCCGCGGAGAAGTTCACCGCCCTCCTCGCGCCCGAGCAGCACAACACCAAGACCCACGACGTCGGCTTCATCCTGTATTGCAGCTATGGCAACGGCCTGCGCCTGACGGGCAATGCCGCCTACAAGCCGGTCCTGCTCAACGGCGCGCAGTCGCTCAGCACCCGCTTCAACCCGACCGTCGGCTGCCTGCAATCCTGGGACGCGCGCAACGGCTGGGACTTCCCCGTCATCATCGACAACATGATGAACCTCGAGCTCCTGCTCTGGGCCGCCCGCGAGGGCCCGGCCGGGCGCTATCGCGACATCGCCATCCGCCACGCCGACACGACGCTCAAGAACCACTTTCGCGCGGACGGCAGCTCCTTTCACGTCGTCGCCTACGATCCCAAGGACGGTCACGTCGAAGCCCGCGTGACGCACCAGGGCGCGGCCGATGACTCGGCCTGGGCCCGCGGCCAGGCCTGGGGGCTTTACGGCTACACGGTGATGTATCGCGAGACCAAAGACCCGCGCTACCTCGCCCACGCGCGGAAGATCGCGGCGTTCATCATGCACCATCCGCGCCTGCCCGCCGACAAGGTGCCCTACTGGGACTTCGACGCACCCGGCATCCCCGACGTCCCGCGCGACGCTTCCGCCGCCGCCATCATGAGCTCGGCGCTGTTTGAACTCTGCACCTACGTGCAAGGGGACGCCGCGGCGGAATACCGCGCCTTTGCCGAAGCGCAGCTGCGCAGCCTCGCCTCGCCGGCCTATCTCGCCGAACCGGGCACGAACGGCGGCTTCCTGCTGAAACATTCCACCGGCCACAAGCCGAAGGACAGCGAGGTGGATGGACCCATCAATTACGCGGACTATTACTTCCTCGAGGCCCTCTTGCGGGCCCGCAGGAAGCCGTAAATGTAGGGCGGGATCACCGTATCCCGCCTTCGGGCGAGCGTGCTATCATTTTCAAGACGGGATACGGTGATCCCGCCCTACAATTTAATACCTCCCCATGAGACTCACCCTCATCGCCCTGCTCGCCCTTGCCGCCGGCACAAGCTTCGCCTTCGCCGGGCGCCAGACCCTCAACTTCAACCCCGACTGGAAGTTCCTCAAGGCCGATCCCGCCGGCGCGTCCGCCCCGGGCTTCGACGATTCGGCGTGGACCACCGTCTCCACGCCGCACACCTACAACGACACCGACACCTTCGACAACTGGTCGCTGCCGGGGCACCGCGGCGAGCAGGAACAGTGGAGCGGCCGCACCTGGTATCGGAAGACGTTCACCGCGCCCGCCGCATGGCAGGGCAAAAAGGTTTTCATCGAATTCGAGGCCGTGCGGCAGGTCGCCGAGGTTTATCTCAATGGCACCAGGCTCGGCACCGCCAAGGGCGGCTTCACGCCGTTCGGCTTCGACCTGACGCCCCACCTGAAGGTCGGGGCATCCAACGTCCTCGCCGTCATGGTCGACAACCGGTTCATGAAGGACCCGCTCGACCCGGCGATCGCGCCGCAAGCCGCCACCAACGAAAAAACCCAGCTCAACCTCGCGCAGATCTCCGAGAAATTCCAGGAGGACATTCCCGCCACCATCGAGGAACTGCAGGCCGGCCAGATCCCCTGGAACAACCCGCACTGGCACCCCGCCCACGGCGGCATTTACCGCAATGTCCGGCTGATCGTCACGGACCCGCTGCATGTCGAATTGCCCCTCTACAGTTTTCTCCAGACCGAGGGCCCCTACGCCTACGCAACCGACATCACGGAGGCCTCGGCCCGGGTTGCCATCGAGATTCCGCTGCACAATGAACGGCCCGTCGCCGTCACCGCCAAAGTCCACGCGGAAATCTTCGACGCCGACGGCCGGTCCGTGCTCCTCTTCAACAGCAACCTGCCCCTGGCCGCCGGCGCCCGCAGCAAGCTGACCGGGATTTACGGCACGCTGGCCCATCCGCGTCTCTGGGAGCCGGCCTATCCGCACCTCTACCGCGTGGTAATCTCCCTCCAGGTGAATGACGAGACGGTCGATCGCACGGAAATCCCCCTCGGCATCCGCGCCATCCGCTGGGACGCCGATCACGGCCTCTTCGTCAACGGCGCGCACTTGAAGCTCCACGGCTGGGGCCAGAAGCCCACCAACGAGTGGCCGGGTCTCGGCGCCGCCCAGCCGGACTGGATGCATTTCTACACCTCGCAGCTCATGAAGGAGGCCGGCGGCAACTTCATCCGCTGGGGCCACACGCCCGCCGGGCCGGCCCAGATCGCCGCGGGCGACCGGCTGGGCATCATCACCCTCCAGCCCGGCGGCGACGGCGAGCACGACACGGTCGGCGGCGCCTGGGCGCTGCGGGCAACCGACTTTCGCGACGCCCTGATCTACTTCCGCAACAATCCCTCCATCTTCATCTGGGAGGGCGGCAACCAAAAGGTCACCCGCGAGCACGCGAAGGAACTGCGTGACCTCCTCGACAAATATGATCTCCACGGCGGCCGCGCCCTCGCCTTCCGCCGGGCCGACGCCATCACGGCCGGGTTCATGGACATTGGCATCGGCACGGAGGGCGGCCGCGAGATCGCCCGCCTGCCCGTCGTCGAGGGCGAATACGACCGCGAGGAATCCCCCCGCCGCGTGTGGGACGACGCCTCGCCGCCCAACTTCGGCTACCCCGAGGGCAAGGGCCAGACCTACCAGCTCACCTCCGAGCAGTATGCCGTCAACGAGGTCGGCCAATATGTGAAGAAGCTCGGCGCCGAAAACCACGCCGGCGGCGCCAACTGGATCTTCTCCGACAGCACGAGTGGCGGCCGCGTGGCCACGGAAGTCGCGCGCGCCAGCGGCGAGGTGGACGGTGTGCGGCTGCCCAAGGAAGCCTACTACGTCGTGGCCGCCATGTTCCGCGACGACCCGCAGGTGCACATCATCGGCCACTGGTCCTACCCCGCCGGCACGAAAAAGACCGTCTACGTCGCGTCCAATGGCGACGACGTCGAACTCTTCCTCAACGGCAAATCACTCGGACACGGCCAGGTCTCGAACCGCTATCTCTTCACGTTTCCCGACGTGACGTTTGCGCCGGGTGAACTCAAGGCCGTTGCCTCCCGCGGGGGCCAGGTCATCGCCACCACGGCCAAGCACACCGTCGGCCCGGCCGTCGCGCTGCGCCTCACCCCAATCCTCGGGCCGGACGGTCTGCGCGCCGACGGCGCGGACATCGCCCTCTTCGACGTCGAGGCGGTGGACGCCAGGGGCGACCGCGTGCCGACGTTCCAGCAGCGGGCCGATTTCGAGTTCACCGGCCCCGGCACCTGGCGCGGCGGCTATAACAGCGGCAAGATCAATTCGATCAACAACACCTTCCTCGACCTCGAAGCCGGCATCAACCGCGTCGCCGTCCGCGCCGGCCGCACACCGGGCAAGCTCACCCTCACCGCCCGCAGCGCGGGCCTGGCATCCGCGACCATCAGCGTCGAATCGGGGGAATATGCCGGCCGCATGCCGGTCACCCCCGATGTCAGCCTGGGCGCTGCGCCCGCCCGGACCATCGTCGCCGCGAACGCCCCCGCGGCCAAGGCCGCCGGCCCGACGATGCTCGGCAAGTTCATCCGCACCTTCAACTACACCGGGCCCACGGCCGCCACGGTCCACGTGGAGACGGATGCCCGGGACGGACGGAACATCTACGTCGACCGGGATTATACCTTCGACCGCCTCCCCGGCGCGCTGGCGGGCGCCGACTGGACCCAGCTGGCCGACGCGGACCAGCGCTACAGCGCCGTGGACCTGATCGAGATGGCCGTGAGCGGCGGAACCGTGGTCTCCATCGCCCACGATGAGCGCGCCCCCCTGCCCGCATGGCTGACGCAGCAGTTCCAGCCGACCGATCTCGTCCTGGTCATCCATGACAAGCCGATGAAGATCTTCGAGCGAAAGATGGAAAAGGACGGCAGCCTCACCCTGGGGTCGAACACCGACGGAACGCCCGTGCGGGCCAACATGTATGTCGTCCTCGTGAACGCCGCTGCTCCGGTGAAATAGCTCAGCCGGTGTTCTTCAAGCCGCCGGCAATGCCGTTGACCGTCAGTTCCAACACCGCACGGATGCCCTCGCGATCTGCTTTCTTGAGGCGGCTGCCGCGGCGACGCTTGATCATCTCCACCTGCAGGTAATTGAGCGGATCGACGTAGGGATTGCGGAGCTTGATGGAGCGCGCGAGCACGGGTTCGTTCTCCAGCAGCTCGCCTTGGCCCGTCACCGCCAGCACGGCCTTCTCGGCCAGGCGGAACTCGTCGAGGATGCGCGTCAGCACGCGGTCGCGGATGCCCTCGTCCTCCACCAGCGAGGCGTAGACCTTGGCGATGGACATGTCGGCCTTGCACATCGTGAGCTGGGCGTTGGCGATGGCGGTCTGGAAGAAAGGCCAGCGCTGATACATCTCGCGCAGCAGCTTCTCACCCGCCGGGCCGCGTCGCAGAATGACATCGAGTCCGCGGCCGAGCCCATACCAGCCGGGGAAGTTGAACCGGCTCTGCATCCACGAGAAAACCCACGGGATGGCGCGGAGATCGGCCACACTCACGCTGCCCTTGCGCCGGTAGGTCGGGCGCGAGCCGAAGTTCAGTTCGCCGATCTCGTCGATGGGCGTGGCCTGCCGCCAGAAAGTAAGGAACTCAGGGTCGTCGTGCACGCACTCGCGGTAGGCCGCCAGCGAGGCGGCGCTCATCTCCTCCATGGCCTGCACCCAGCGTTTCGGCAGCTGGCGGGCGCCCTTCTGCGCCTCGTTGGCGCCGAGGAGCACGCCGTAGGCCATTTGCTCGAGGACGCGGTGCGCCAGGTCCACGTCGTGGTAGCGCGTCGAGAGCACCTCGCCCTGCTCGGTCACGCGGATGCCGCCGTCCTTCAGGCCGACGGGCTGGGCGAGAATGGCCTTGGCCGCCGGGCCGCCGCCGCGCGCGATGCTGCCGCCGCGACCGTGGAAAAGCGTGATGCGCAGCTGGTGCTGCTTGCAGACGCGCATGATCGCGTCCTGCGCCTGGTAGAGCGCCCAGTTGGCCGTCAGGTAGCCGCAGTCCTTGTTGCTGTCGGAGTAGCCGAGCATCACGTGCTGGTGCCGGCCGTGCGACGCCAGCACCGGGGCGTAGGCCGGGTTCTCAACCAGTGCCGCCAGGATCGCCGGTGCCCGTTGCAAATCGTCGAGGGTCTCGAACAGCGGCGCGATCGGCAGCCGCACGCCGGCCAGCGCCTGCAGCAACTGCACCTCGAGCACGTCCGACACCTCGTTGGTCATGCTGATGACGTAGATGCCCAGCGCGTCGGCCCCGTATTCGGCCTGCGCCCGCGCGGCCAGCCGCAGCGGATCGAGCACCACCCGGGCGTCGGTGGAGAAACCAGTCAGCTTCTCCGCGCCCAATTCCTTCGCCCCGGCCAGCGCGCCGGTCAGCAGCCCCTGCTTCTCCGCTTCGGGCAGCTGCTCGTAATCTTTCCGCCCGAGGATCTCCGCCACCGCCTTGGCGTGCCAGGCGGAGTGCTGCCGCAAATCGAGCCGGGCCATGCTGAGCCCGAAGACGTCCACCGCGGTCAGGGTGTCCTTCAACTCACCGCCGGCGAGCGGCGCGGCGCGGCCGTGTCGCAGGTCGGCCGCGATGGCCGCCAGCGTCTCGCGCACATCGGCGGGCGTGACGCGGCCGGCCTTCGGGTCGGCCGCGTCCAGCAGGCCGGCCTCGGCCTGCGCCATGAGCTGCTCGCGCAGGCTGCTCAGGATGATGCGATACGGCTCGCGGGGATAGCGTTGCCCCACCCGCGCCATCAGCTCGGAGGAGTCGCGGCATTGCTCCGCCATCCGGCGGATGGCCGGGGCAAACTTCGCGCGGCGGTCGGACACCGTGAGCGAGCCGGCCAGGTTGTAGAGGGTCTCGGCCAGCTTCTTGATGGCCATGCGGCGGTTCATGCGCAGCACCTGCGCGGTGACCTCGGCGGTCACGCCGGGATTGCCGTCGCGATCGCCGCCGATCCACGAGCCGAACGACAGCCAGCGGCGCGGCGCCTTCACGCCGGGATAATGCCGGTCCAGCGCGCCCTGCAGGTCCTCGTGCAGGCGCGGCAGCAGCTGGAAGAGCGTCCGGTCAAAATACCACAGGCCGGTGCGGGCCTCGTCCGCCACCTCGGGCCGCTCCGTGCGGCTGCGGTCGGTCAACCAGAGCGAGACGATCTCGCGCTTGATGTCGTCGGGCGCGTGCTGGATTTCCTCCAGCGTGTGCCGGCGCAGGATGGCGCCGAGCGTCGCCAGCTTCTCGAGCATCGTGCGGCGCTTCGACTCCGTCGGGTGCGCCGTGAAGACCAGCTCGATGTCCAGCTGGCGGACGAGCTTCTGGATGCGCGCCTTGGGCACGCCGGCCGCCTTCAGCTCGCGCACGGCCGTCTCGATGGACTCGCGCATCGGTTCGCTGGGCGTGCCCGCGGCCAGGGCGTTGCGGTGCTTCTGGTTGCGCTCGCGCAGGAGGCGGATGCGGAAGTTCTCCTCGGCCAGGTTGACCAGCTCGAAGTAAAGCGTGAAGGCCATCGCCTGGTTGAGCGCCTCCGCCGGGGTGAGCCGGCTGACGGCCTGGGCCAGGCTGCGGGCGGCGGCGGCCTCGCCGGCGCGGCTGCTCTTGGCCAGGGTGCGGAGCGTCTCGACGGTCTCGAGGGTCTTCTCGCCTTCCAGCGCGGCAATGGTGCGGCCAAGGGTGTTGCCCAGGCTGCGGACCTCCGCCCGCAGGTTGTTGAGCTGGTCCAGAGCCTTGTTGGGTGCCGCCATCGCCCGTGAAATACGCAGGTATTATGCCGGCACTAAAGCGAAATTATCCGCTCCCGACGTCATAAGCGCGCGACCCATTCGGCAGGGCAATTGACAGTCCGTGCCACCGCCACCAACCTGCAGCCATGAAAGGCCGCTGGATTCTGGCCGGAGTGTTTCTGCTTCCCGCCCTCGGCGCGGGCTACATGACCTTTCTGATGTGGCGGGCTGGCGATTCCGGCAGATGGTTGTTCGGCGTCTTCACCTTGTTTTTTCTGGCCCTGGCGGCCATGCCGCTGCTGCCGAAGCCCAAGCCAAAGCCCGTGACATTCACCGGGACCCGCTTCGTGCCGCACTGGTTCATGATGCTGGCGGTGCTGGCGGTCGCCGCGATCATCGGGGCCGCCATCATCGGGGCCATATTTCGCCATTGATCACCGCCACTCGTGGCGCGGATAGCGGCGCGACAGCTCCGTCTTGATCTTGGGGTATTGCTCCTTCCAGAAATTGCTCAGGTCGTCGGTGACCTGGATGGGGCGCTGGTTGGGCGCGAGCACCTCGATCTTCACCGCCACCCGGCCGTGGCCGAGCGTGAACTTGGAGGTCACCCCGTAAAGCTCCTGGATGCGGGCGCTCAGCACCGGCGGGCCGTCCTTGGTGTAGGTCAGGCGCGCCTTGCGGCCGTTGGCCATGACCAGGCGCTCCGGCAGATAGTCATCGAGCACCGCCAGCTGCTCGGCCAGCAGCCAGTCGCGCAGCACGGGCATGACCGGCTTGTCCTTCAGCTCGCGGGCCCCATGGCTGCCGTAGCAGATCTGCTCGATCAACGTGGCGCGGTCGGCATCCGTGATCGGGTTGACCTCCAGTTCCGGCCACCACTTGGCGAGGCAATTGACACGGATGATCCACTGCTCCACCGCCTCGTTCCACTCGGTCAGCGTGATCCGGCCGGCCATGACCTCCTTCGCCAGCAGTGCCGCGGCCTCGCCCTCGGGCGGTTCCTCTGCGGTCTGTTTCGATTCCAGCACAAGGTCGCGAAAGCGGCGCTCCTTGCGGGCCAGCACGCGGCGCGCCGTCTCGTCGTAGGTCACGCCGCCCGCATCAACGAAGTCTTCCGGGAAAAGCTCCTTGAGCCAGGTTTCCTCCACCGCCGTGCAAAGATTGAGCAGCACATTCACCTCGCCCCGGCTCTCGATCTCGGTGATCTCGGCGGCGACGAACAGCGGCGCCTCGTCGATGCAGCTCTCGCGGGCCAGCACGCCCTTGCGCTTGTGCACCAGCTCGCAGCGCAGCGTGCCCTTGTCCAGCCGGCGCGACAACTGGTCGCTGAAGCCGACCAGCACGCACTTGCGAACGGCGACGCCGTCGATGCGTTTCTCGGCCACATCCAGTTTCTCGGCCGCAGCGATCTCCAGGAACTGCTCGAACAGCGGCCCGACCTGCCGCACGCCCTGCACGTGGATGCCGATGCGCCGGCAGGCGTCCGGATTGTAGCCGGCCTTGTCGGCATAGCGCCAGGCGCGCATCAGCAGGAAAAAGTCCGACTCGTGCTCCTCGCCGAAAAGATCGTCGCGCGCCTCCTGCGTGCGCTTGTCCACGTTGCGGAGGAGAAAATTCCGGCCCTGCGTCAGTGCGGCCATGAGCGCCACCGACCGGACGCAACCGTAGTCCTGCGCCGCCAGGAACATCCGGGCGTAGCGCGGATGCATCGGGAACTTCAGCATCCGGCGGCCGACCTCGGTGATCCTTAGGTGGTCCGGGCGCTCCGCGCGCGGACTGTCGTCGCGCGGAGCGCGACGACCACCCAAGGCGCCCAGATCCTCCAGCAACGTCTCGGCGCGTTCCAGCGCCTTGGCCTCGGGTTTCTCCAGCCAGGGGAAGTTGTAGATGTCGTCGATGCCGGCCGCCTTGAGCGTCAGCACGACCTCGGCGAGGTCGAGGCGCTTGACCTCGGGCAATTCCTGCAGCGGACGCTTCTCGTGCTCGCGTTCCGTCCAGAGCCGCACGCATACCCCCGGCGCCGTGCGGCCGGCGCGGCCGGCGCGCTGGTCGGACGAGGCGATGCTGATCTTCTCGATGAGCAGCGTGTTGATGCCGCGGTGCGCGTCGTAGCGCGCCACCCGCGCCAGGCCGCAGTCCACGACGGCCGTGACGCCGTCGATGGTCAGCGAGGTCTCGGCGACGTTGGTCGAGACGATGATCTTGCGGGTATCGTAGCGGGCCACGGCGCGGTCCTGCTGGTCGGGCGGCAGTTCGCCGTGGAGCGGAAAACAGATGAAGCCCCGCAGCGCGTGCGAACCCTGCACGTCCTGCACCGTGCGGCTGATCTCATAGGCCCCGGGCATGAAGACGAGGATGTCGCCCTTGGTCTGCGCGGCGACGCGCTCGCACTCGCGCGTGGCGACGGCCCAGACCGGGTCATGCTCGAAATCCACCGCTTTCGGCAGGTATTCGACCTGCACCGGGAAGGTGCGGCCCTGCGACGCCAACACCTCGCACGGCGCGAGGTAGTTCTTCAGCAGCGCCGCGTCGAGCGTGGCCGACATCACGACCAGCTTCAAATCAGGACGGATGGATTGTTGGATCTGCCGGGCGCGGGCCAGGGAGATGTCGCCGTAGAGGTGGCGCTCGTGGAACTCGTCGAAGACGATCGCGCTGATGCCGCGCAATGTCGGATCGAAGGACATCTGCCGGAGCAGAATGCCCTCCGTCACGAAGCGGATGCGCGTCGCCTTCGAGACCCGGGAGTCGAGCCGGATCTGGTAGCCGACCACGTCGCCCAGTTTCGTGCCGACCTCCTCGGCCACGCGCTTGGCCAGCATGCGGGCCGCCAGCCGGCGCGGCTGGAGCACGACCACCTCGCCCTGCCCGAGCAGGCCGTGGTTGAGCAGCATCTGCGGCACCTGCGTGGATTTGCCCGAGCCGGTGGGCGCCTGGACAATGAGCCGGCCCGGCCCCGTGACAGCCGCGATCAGGCGGTCTTCGAGCTCGTAGATGGGCAGTTCGCGCGGGGACATGGAGGGGTCGATATGCTTTTTGTCGGAGCTTGCTTGCAAGCGATTTTAAGCGGCCGGTCTCACCAAGGCATCGCCTGCAAGCAGGCTCCTACATGACTGAATGTGAACAACCGGGGAGCAAGCGGTTGGGCACAAGTTATTCACGCCCGCTGATGCAAAGGCCCGGCGCGAGCGCGGTGAACAAGATGGGAGGAAGAAGCCCGTGACTTTCCGCGCGATTGCCGCATTGATTTCACCTGTTCCTTGATAGAACAGTCGCAGCGCGGCGGCATGAAAAACCCGCCGAGAGCGCGACTGGGATAATCCCGGGCAACCGGGGAAAGGAGGGCGTTAATTGGTGACGTCCTCCCCTCAGTGGCGCGAGCCACAGGCAGGCAAATATCACCAGTTCCTCTGGACGGTGTCGCAGCCGATCCAGTATTGCGACAAAGGAGCTGTGCGACGAGGCGCGAACTCAGAAACCGCGTCCGAGTCGAGTCAGGTCCAAGGCCAGTTTCGGGCCTTGCACTGATGCAGTTACCCAGAGGGTTTCGGTTGCTACTGTATAACCAGGACGCAGCGCAGTGTTCCGGTGGGTCCACCCCACCAAAAGGCCCGGCTCTAAAAAGCGGGGCGCGAAAGGGCCACGGCGCAGCGGGGAGCGGGCGAGTCTGGCAAAGCTCGCAAAACCTCCTCCTTGGGGCGGCGCGTAAAACCGCGTCACCCAACCGCAAGTCGAAAGCAACCTGAGAGGTAAGAGGTCAGACCCGTTACAGGGGGCCAACGCCCGGCCAAAAGCCGGGGCCGTCCTCCTGGCAAGGTGCTGGTGCGAAATGCAGACGTTGCAGGCGTGCCAACACCCGTCCGGCGAGCCACCCATCGGCAGATGGAGCCGAACCAGGCGCAGAGGCCTCACTCGAAAGATTCCGGTGCTGAAAAGACCGGGACGGTCCCGCTATGAGACCGACACCATCGCATGCCGCGGTGAGTAGCGTCGGGAAGCACACGGCCCGCGAAAGCGAGGCGCCCAATGCTGTGCGAATGGAGAAGAGTGCGTGGCGAGCACCCACCTCCGATTTTGGCCCGGGCATCGCAAGATGCCCGGGCCTTTATCTTTAAACAGACACCCTTTGTCAGCGCGCTGGGCCAGTGTGTTGCCCGGAACCTCGAGCCCCACCCCGGCCTGGCGCGCTGACCGTTTGCCTCGCGACGGCGGGGACAAACACCGGGCCGCGAGCACGCGGCAACGGTGTATCAGGGCGTCTTTCTTTATTGGTAGGGCGCGGACTCCGCTCCGCGCCACGGCGATCCGGCGGTGAAGGGACTCACCGCCCTACCCTCCGTGATCCGGTGTATCAGGGAGTTACGCAGGCCGCGCGGCTCGCGGCCTTTGCCGGCGCTTGCGGGCCAAGTTCTGCTTGCCAAGCTCTGGACCGGGACGCACCTTGACCGTTTTCTCCCTTTAAACAGGTCCGCCCGAACATGAACCAGAACATCCGCAATATCGCCATTATCGCCCACGTCGACCACGGCAAAACCACGCTCGTCGACAAACTCCTCAAGGAGGGCGGCGTCTACCGCGCCAATCAGCAGGTGGAGGAACGCGCCATGGACTCCATGGACCTCGAGAAGGAGAAGGGCATCACCATCAAGGCCAAGAACACGTCCGTTCACTGGAAGGACAAGACCGTCAACATCGTCGACACCCCCGGCCACGCCGACTTCGGCGGCGAGGTCGAACGCGCCCTCCGCATGGTCGACGGCGTGCTGCTCGTCATCGACGCCTACGACGGGCCGCAGGCGCAGACCCGCTTCGTGCTCCGCAAGGCCCTCGCCCACGGCCTCAAGGTCGTCATCGTCATCAACAAGATCGACCGCGAGAACGCCGAGCCGGCCAAGATGTATGACAAGGTGCTCGAGCTCCTGATGGAGCTCAACGCCACCGAGGAGCAGTTCGACGCCCCCGTCGTCTACGGCTCCGGCCGCGACGGCTACATGATGTATCACCTCGGCGAGGAGAAGAAGGACATGGCGCCGCTTTTCCAGACCATCCTCGACCATGTCCCGCCCCCGTTCGCCAAGCCGAGCGAGCCCTTCCACATGCTCGTCTCCAACATCGACTGGAGCGACTACGTCGGCCGTATCGCGGTCGGCAAGATCCTCGGCGGCACCGCCAATGTCGGCGAGACCGTGTTCGTCGTCCGCCACACCGACGGCAAGCGCGTCCGCGCCAAGATCACCAAGGTTTTCGAGTTCACCGGCCTCGGCACGCGCGAGACCGACACCGCCGTCGCCGGCAACATCGTGGGCATCTCGGGCTTCGAGGATGTCGACATCGGTGACACGCTGACCGCCGACGAGGCCGGCCATGCCCTGCCCTTCACCCAGATCGACCCGCCGACCCTTGAGATGCAGTTCTGCGTCAACGACGGCCCGCTCGTCGGTCAGGAAGGCAAGCTCGTCACCTCGCGCCAGCTGCGCGAGCGCCTGATGCGCGAGCTGAAAACCAACGTCTCCATCTACATCGAGGACTCCGACAAAGCCGGCATCTTCAACGTCAAGGCCCGCGGCGCCATGCAGGTCGCCGTGCTCGTCGAGACGATGCGCCGCGAGGGCTTCGAGCTCCTCGTCTCCCGCCCGACGGTGATCGAGAAGACCGGCGAGAAAGGCGAGCGCCTGGAGCCCTACGAGACCGTCTGGATCGAGGTGCCCGACGAGTGCGTCGGCGCCATCATGCAGAACATGGCCAACCGCAAGGGCCGCCTGACCAACATGGAGAAGCTCCCGCACTCCACGATGCTCGAGGCGACCATCACGACCCGCGGCCTCATCGGCATGGAAATCGACGTCGTCAACGCCACCAGCGGCCGCGGCGTGCTCAGCCATCTCTTCAAGGAATACGGCCCCTACGCCGGCGAGGTCCTCACCCGCATCACCGGCACGCTCATCGCGACCGAGGCCGGCGAGACCACCGGCTACGCCCTGGTCATGTGCCAGGAGCGCGGCAAGCTCTTCGTGAACCCCGGCGAGCAGGTCTATGAAGGCATGATCGTCGGCGAGAATCCCCGCAACGAGGACATCGCCATCAACGCCGTGCGCGAGAAGCAGCTCACCAACTTCCGCTCGCAGGGCTCGGGCGTCGCCACCGGTCTGACGCCGGCGTCGAAGCTCTCCCTCGAACGTGCGATTGAATACATTGCCGCCGACGAGCTCGTCGAGGTCACGCCCAAGAGCCTGCGTCTCCGCAAGCGCATCCTGAACAACGGCGCCCGCCAGAAGGCCGCCAAACAGGGCAAGTAAGGCCCACCGTTCCCCTCCCCGTCGCCGCACCTCACCGTGCGGCGATTTTTTTGGCCCAAGCTCTGTGGAGGCGGGACTATCAGTCCCGCTGGTTGCCTGCAACGAGACCCATGCCTCGCGGGACTGATAGTCCCGCCTCCAAGGCAGACCTTATGGTTTCTTCTCCAGCTCCGCGATCTGCGCGGCGATCTCCCGCATCTTCGGGTGATTCACGTCGTAGCGGCCGCCGTAATATTCCTGCATGGCTCGCGCGAGCCGCAGGTCGTATGATTCCGCCCCGGGACCCAACAGGTATCGGCGCAGGGCCGCCACCTTGCGCGCCTGGTCCTGGTATTTCGGGTGCCTCTCATCCAAGTGCGTGCCCAGCGCCGCCAGCTCGCCGACCGCCTCCAGCAGCACATCCGGGCTGGCCGGGGCGGCCTTGAATTGCTGCTCCATCGCGGCAACCCGCGCCTGCTGGGCGATGAAATCGGGATGCTTTTCGAGATAGCGCAGCCGCAGCACGTCGCGCTCGACCCAGGCGCGCTGCAGGATCAGGGGCTCCTTGCGGTCCTCCTTCACCAGCCGCTGCCAGACGGCAACCCGCAGCCGGGCCGCGGCCAGCCGGGGATTCTGGTCGCCGTAGCGCTCCTGCAGGGCGGTCAGCTCGTTCTGGGCCACCTTGAGCTCGTCCGCACGGGTGGTGGTGGCGGGAGCCGCCGCGAATGCCGCGGAGACCACGGCCAGCAACAGTCCGGCCAGGAAATGCCGCCATGCCGTCACCCTCATTCGCATGTGCCGGCTCAGCCGGTAAGTTTCCCGTAGTCTTCCGGACTCAACAGCGAGGCCGCGTCACCCGGATTGGCGAGCTTGAGCTTCATGATCCAGGCTTCCCCGTAGGGCGACTGGTTCAGCTTTTCCGGATTGGCATCGAGCGCCTTGTTGACCTCCAGCACCGTGCCGGCCACCGGCGCATACACGTCCGAGGCGGCCTTGACCGACTCGACGACCCCGAAGGTCTCGCCGGCCTTGAGCGCCGCGCCAACCTTGGGCAGCTGCGCGTAAGTGATGTCGCCGAGGCTGGCCTGGGCGTAGTCGGTGATGCCGACCAGGGCCGTGCCGTCGGCGGCGACTTTCAGCCATTCGTGGGACTTCGCGTAACGGAGATCAGCGGGGATGTTGCTCATGGGAATGTTTGTGGAAATTTATTAACCACGGATCACACGGATGGTCACGGATGAAAAACCGATTCCCGGGCCATGTCATCCTGAGCAACGCGAAGGATCCACTGGCAGCGAACTGCCCTGGATTCTTCGCTTCGCTCAGAATGACATACGGGCGGCATTGGCTTTATCCGTGGTATCCGTGAAATCCGTGGTCAAACCAGGGAGTGTTTTAAAACCCGGTTTGTCATCCTGAGCGGAGCGAAGGATCCAGGGCAGCGAAGGCCATATCGCGAGCGAAAGCATGGATTCTTCACTTAGTTCAGAATGACAGGAAACCGGTATTGGTTGGGGTTGAAGACACTCCCTAGCTCTTCTTTAGGTTCACGAAGGGGGGCTTGACCAGTGACAAATTGAGTTTCGTACCGCGGATGTCGACCGCGAGCGCCTCCTTGGTCGCCGCCGCGTCGACGAGGGCCGAGCCGATGGCTTCGTTAAGAATGGGTGACAGCGTGCCGGAGACGACCCGGCCGACCACGGCACCGGCGGCGTTGAGCACCGGCGTCTCGGCGCGCACGATGCGGCGGTCGCCGGTCTTGAAGAACACGATCTTTTTCGCGGAGCCCTTCTCCTTCTCCGCCTTGAGCACGTCGGAACCGATGAACGGCCCCTTGTCGAACTTCACCACCCAGCCGAGCCCGGCGGTGATGGGTGTGATCTGGTCGGTGATCTCGTGGCCGTAAAGCGGGAAGCCCGCCTCGAGGCGCAGCGAGTCGCGCGCCCCCAGTCCGGTGAGTTCGAGGCCGAACGGGCCGCCGGCCGCGACCACCGCCTCGGCCAGCCGCACGCCGGCGGTCGCCGCGCAATAGAGCTCCACGCCATCCTCGCCGGTGTAGCCGGTGCGGCTGATGATGCACTTCACGCCGGCGACTTCCCCGTCCGCAAAATGGTAGTATTTGATGCCGGCGAGATCGGTCTTGGTCAGCGTCTGGACGAGCGCTACGGCCGCCGGCCCCTGGATGGCGAGCTGGGCATAGTCCGCCGAGCGGTCCACCACCGTGCAGTTGAAGCCCTTCGCCTGCTCCTGCATCCAGGCGATGTCCTTGGCGATGTTGCCGGCGTTGATGCACAGCAGGTAGTCGCCCTCGCCGCGCATGTAGACCAGCAAATCGTCCACCACCCCGCCGTGGGGATAGCACATCACGGTGTAAAGGACGCGCCCCGGGAAAAGCTTGCTGCAGTCGTTGGTGACCAGGTGTTGGAGAAACCTGAGGGCCTCGGGGCCCTTCACGTCCGCCTCGCCCATGTGGCTCACATCGAAGAGTCCGCAGCGGGTGCGCACGGCCTTGTGCTCCTCGAGGATGCTCTTGTATTGGACCGGCATGTCCCAACCGGCGAAATCCACCATGCGACCCCCATGCTGGCGGTGGAAGGCGTTGAGCGGAGTGGTCTGGGGAAGACTCATGTCATAACTAAGCGGGCGGCCCGCGGCCCGGGCAAGGAAAGATTGCCTCCGGGCGGCAGTCATTAACGGACCCGACTGGGGCTGAAAGAATTTGTGTCTTCTGTCCTCCGTCTTCTGTCTTCTGTGCTCCATCATGCTCCTCGCCTACTGGACCCACGACCTCAGCCCCTTCCTCGTCCGCTTCGGGGAGAATTTCGGCATCCGCTGGTATGGCCTGGCCTACCTGGCGGGCTTCGGGGGGGCGGGCTGGCTTCTAAAACGCTACCATCAGGCCGGGCGTTCGCCCTTTGGGACCAATACCATCCTCGACCTGATGACGGCCCTCGTGCTCGGGGTTATCGTCGGCGGGCGGCTTGGCTACTTCCTGCTCTACCAGCCGGACTCCTTTCTGCACGATCCGCTCATCCTGTTCCGCGTGTGGGAGGGCGGCATGGCGAGCCATGGGGGGTTTGTCGGCGTGACCGTCGCCTTGTGGTGGTGGTCGCGCCGGCAGAAGGTCCCGCTGTTTCACCTCGGTGATTTAATTGTCACCACCGTGCCCGTCGGGCTGTTCTGCGGCCGGGTGGCCAACTTCATCAACGGTGAACTCTGGGGCAAACCCTCACGGGTGGCGTGGGCGGTCCTCTTTCCCGCCAGCCCGGCGCCGCTCATGCCGCGTCATCCCTCGCAGCTCTATGAGGCCGCCCTGGAGGGCCTGGTGCTGTTCGCCTTCGTCCAATGGCGTTTCTGGAAAACCGATGTCGCCCGGCAGCAGCCCGGGCGGTTGTCCGGCGAATTTCTCCTCGCCTACTCGCTGGCCCGGGCCGTCTGCGAGATCTTCCGCGAGCCGGACGCCGCGCTCATCCTCGGTCTGAGTCGGGGGACTTTTTATTCGGTCTTCCTCGTGGCCGGCGGCTTTGTGCTCATCGCCCTCGCCGCGCGGAGCTCACAGCACAAAGCCTGACGGGATCACCGCGCCCTTGATCACGCAGAGGATGCCGTCACGGATGACGACCCCGTGGGCGTAATCTCCGTCGGCCTTGCCGGCCGGCGAGAGTGACACGCCGTCGCCGATGCGGGCGTTCTTGTCGATGATCGCATGGTGGATGCGGCAGTTGCGGCCGACGCCGATGGACGGGCGGTTGTGCGCCTTGTCCGCCAGCACCTCCTTCTCCGTCTGGTAATAGTCGGCGCCCATCATCACCACATCCTCGAGGTGGGAGTTCTCGCCCAGGATGGAACGGATGCCGATGACGCAGTGCTTGAGCGTCGAGTCCGTGACCAGGCAGCCGTCGCCGAGGACCACGTGATCGATGTTGCACTTGTTGACCTTGGACGCGGGCAGGTAGCGGGGATGCGTGTAGATCGGGGCGCTGCGGTCGAAGAAGTTGAACGGCGGCAGCGGCTGTGCGAGCGCGAGGTTGGCGTCGAAGAACGCCTTCACCGTGCCGATGTCCTCCCAGTAGCCCTCGAAGATGTGGCTGAAGAGCTTCTTCTTGCCCAGGAGCGCCGGGATGACCTCCTTGCCGAAATCCTTCATGTTGTTGTCGAGCGAGTCGCGCAACGCCTCGCGGCTGAAGACGTAGATGCCCATCGAGGCGAGACAGTGCTTCTCGGTGCTCGTGGTCGTGAGTTTCGCCTGCAGCGTCGGACTGATGGCCAGCCCCTGGATGATGGCGGGGTCCTTGGGTTTCTCGACGAACGCGGCGATCGAGAGGTCGTCCGCCACGCGCATGAGACCGAGACCCTCGACCTTGGAGATGGGGAATGGGATCGCGGCGATGGTCACATCCGCGCCCGTCGCGACGTGCTGGTCCACAATCTTGCTGAAATCCATCCGATACAATTGGTCGCCCGAAAGGATCAGGACAAAGTCATGCCCGTGGCGGTGGAAGTGGACGAGGTTGCGGCGCACGGCGTCGGCCGTGCCCTCATACCAGGCGTTGCTCTTCTCCGTCTGCTCGGCCGAGAGGATGTCGATGAAGCCGCCGCCGAACGGGTCGAACTGGTAGCTTTTCTGGATGTGCCGGTGCAGCGAAGCCGTGAGGAACTGGGAGAGGACAAAGATCCGGTTGCAGCCCGAGTTGAGGCAGTTGCTGATCGGAATGTCGACGAGGCGGTATTTGCCCGCGAGGGGCACGGCCGGCTTGCAGCGCTCCTTGGTCAGCGGGAACAGCCGTGTCCCGCGCCCGCCGCCCATGATCACGGAAAGGATTTTCTTGGATTCGGCCATGGGGTAAAGGTGGGGGTTCTAATTCCTTGCGGAATGATTTGAAGACCGTCAGAAATCGCCAGCTTAAACCCATTTATGTGCGGCATCGTCGGCTACATCGGCAAACAAAAGGCCTCGGCCATCATCCTCGAAGGACTCAAACGCCTCGAGTATCGCGGCTATGATTCCGCCGGCATCGCCATCCAGCAGGCCGGGCGCTTCGAGGTCGCCAAGAAGACCGGCCGGGTCGAGGGTCTGATCAAGGCCACCCCGGCCCAGAAGATCACCGGCACCACCGGCATCGGCCACACCCGCTGGGCCACCCACGGCGGCGTCACCGATGCCAACGCCCACCCGCACGTCAGCAGCGACGGCAAGATTGCCCTGATCCACAACGGCGTCATCGAGAACTACGCCAGCATCAAGAAATTCCTCCTCCCCAAGGGCTACACCTTCCAGTCCGAGACCGACACCGAGGTGCTCTGCAATCTCATCGCTTATCATTACCAGAAGGAGCCGGACGTCAAGGAGGCCAGCCGCTTCCTCGAGTCCGTGCGCAAGAGTCTCCGCCACGTCGAGGGCACCTACGGCATCGCCGTGATGTGCGGCGACTGCCCGGCCGAAATCGTCTCCGCCCGCAAGGGCTCGCCCCTCATCCTCGGCGTCGGCGACGGCGAGCTGATGCTCGCCAGCGACGTCGCCGCCATCATCAGCCGCACGCAGAACGTCGTCTACCTCAAGGACGGCGAGCTCCTGCACATGACGGCGAAAAATTTCTCCATCACGACCCTCGAGGCCGAGGACGTGTCGCCCGTGGTCGACAAGATCACGTGGAAGATCGAGGACTCCGAACTCAACGGCCATGCCCACTTCATGGAAAAGGAGATCTTCGAGCAGCCCGCCGCGCTCGAGAACACCATGCGCGGCCGCTTCTCCGAGGACGGCAGCACCGCCCAATTTGGCGGCCTGAACATCTCCGCCGTCGACCTGCGCCAGGTGGACCGCTTCCACCTGCTCGCCTGCGGCAGTGCGTGGCACGCCTGCCTCGTGACCGAGCACCTGATCGAGCGCTTCGCCCGCGTGCCGGTCGAGGTCGATTACGCCTCGGAGTTCCGCTACCGGAACATGCCCCTGGGCAACAATACGCTGTTTCTGACCGTCAGCCAGTCGGGTGAGACGATCGACACGCTCGCCGCCATGCGCGAGGCCAAGCGCAAGGGCTACAAGGTCCTGGCGATCAACAATGTCGTCGGCTCCTCCATCGCCCGCGAGGCCGACGGTGGCGTCTACCAGCACGTCGGTCCCGAGATCGGCGTGGCCTCGACCAAGGCGTTCACCTCGCAGCTGCTCGTCGGCGCCATGCTGGCGCTCTACCTCGGGCGCATGCGCGACATGAGTTTCAGCGATGGCGCGGAATACGTCAAGGCCCTCAAGGGCGTGCCCGACCTCGTGCGCCAGGCACTGGAGCAGGCCCCGCACATCAAGGAAATCGCCCGGCGCTACGCCCATTACCACGACTTCCTCTTCCTCGGCCGGCTTTCCCTCTTCCCCGTCGCCTTGGAGGGCGCGCTCAAGCTCAAGGAGATTTCCTACATCCACGCCGAGGGCTATCCCGCCGCCGAGATGAAACATGGTCCGATCGCGCTCATCAGCGAGCAGTGTCCCTCGGTCTTCTTTGTGCCGTCGGGCGAGATGTTCAACAAGGTCGTGTCCTCGATGCAGGAGATCAAGGCCCGCAAGGGGAAGATCATCGCCGTCGCCACCGACAAGTGCGACCTGCCCGCCGGCCTGGCCGACGAGGTCATCCGCATCCCCGAGTGCCACGAGGCCGTGCTGCCCATCGTCGCCACGGTGCCGGTCCAATTGCTGAGCTACTACATTGCCGTGGAGCTGAAGCGCGACGTAGACAAGCCGCGCAACCTGGCGAAGTCCGTCACCGTCGAGTAGCCATGCAAGTCGTTCCCACGCGCGAGGAGTTCCTGCGCCTGAGCCGGCAGGGCAATGTCATCCCGGTGCGGGCCGACCTGCTCGCCGATTTGGAGACCCCCGTCTCGGCTTACGCCAAGCTCCGCGGCACCGGGCCGGCCTTCCTGCTGGAGTCGGTCGAGGGCGGCGAGAACGTCTCCCGCTACAGCTTCATCGGCTGCAACCCGCGCAAGATTTTCCGCGCCCAGCCCGGCGACGCCGATCCCCTCGCCGCCCTGCAGGCCGAGCTGGCCCAATACCAGCCCGTCGCGGTGCCGGGCCTGCCGCCTTTCACCGGCGGCGCCGTCGGCTACCTGGGCTACGAATTCATCCACAGTGTCGAGAAGACCGTGCCGCTGGCCGCCCGGGATGAACTCGGCGTGCCCATGATGTGGTTCATGCTGTGCGACTCGGTCCTGGCCTTCGACCGCGCCCACCAGACGATGCGGCTCATCGTCAACGCCCACACCGGCACCGACGCCGGCGCGGCCTATGATGCCGCCTGCGCCGAGCTGCAGCGGATGCAGGCCGCCCTGGCCCGGCCGGGCGCCCTCGCCTCCTCCACGCTCGGCGACACCGGCCCCGTGCAGGTGCCCGCGGGAAATTTCACCAAGGCCGCCTTCGAGAAGATGGTCGACGACTCGAAGGAATTCATCCGGGCCGGCGACATCTTCCAGATCGTGCTCTCGCAGCGCTTCTCGCGCGAATTCAGGCAGTCACCGCTCGATCTGTATCGCGCCCTCCGCACGGTGAACCCGTCGCCCTACATGTTCCTGCTCGAGACCGGCGACTTCGCGCTGGTCGGCGCGTCGCCCGAGGTGCATGTGCGCCTCACCGGCCGCAAGGTCGAGATCCGCCCCATCGCCGGCACCCGGCCGCGCGGCAAGACGACGCCCGAGGATCTCGCCTTTGAAAGGGACCTGCTCGCCGACGAGAAGGAACTGGCGGAACATCTCATGTTGGTTGACCTGGCCCGCAACGATATCGGCCGCGTTTGCAGCTACGGCACGATCCAGGTGCCCGAATTCAAGACCATCGAGCGCTACTCCCACGTGATGCACATTGTGTCACAGGTGGAGGGACAACTTGCGCCAGAACGTTCCGCTTTCGACCTCATGCGTGCCACCTTTCCCGCCGGCACCGTCAGCGGTGCCCCGAAAATCCGCGCCATGCAGCTGATTTCACAAATGGAAGGCACGCAGCGCGGCAGTTACGCGGGCGCCCTTGGGTATTTCAGCTACGACGGCAATCTCGACTCCTGCATAACCCTCCGCACGGCATTGGTTAAGGACGGCCGGGTGCATATCCAGGCTGGCGCCGGCATCGTGGCCGATTCGGTGCCGGCCGCCGAATACCAAGAGACGATCAACAAGGCTTCCGCCTTGTTTAAGGCTATCATCCTGGCTGATAAGCTCTCCGGTTGAGCGTCCACGCGGCACAGAGCCGCGTAAATGGGGTCGGAACAGCACAGCCGGGAATTTCCTTCCGCTCTTAGGCATCCAATATGCAAAGAGTCGCGGGGTAACAACCCAGTTGGCTCAAACGTCAGACTTACCAATCATGCCTAACCGCAAAAAGACTCTCCGCTCCACGCCGGTAGCAGTCGCGATGCCTGCGGATCGCACCTCGGCTCCCGTGCACATCCCTTCCCCCGAGGAAGGCCTTTCCCTCCGGCCGGAGATCAAGGCCGCCGCCGCTCCTTCCCAGTTCGACCAGGCCTCCCCGGTCGATCGGCGCGACGAGCGCTCGAACCTCCAGCTCTATCTCAACGAGATCCGCCAGACTCCCCTCCTGACCATCGCCGAGGAGATCCAGCTCGCCGCCCGCATCAAGAAGGGCGACAAGGCGGCCCGCGACCACATGATCAAGGCCAACCTGCGCCTCGTCGTGAAGATCGCCTACGACTACAACCAGATGGGCCTCCCGCTGATGGACCTCATCAGCGAGGGCAACCTCGGCCTGATCAAGGCCGTCGAGCGCTTCGATCCCGCCAAGGGCGGCAAGCTTTCCACCTACGCTGCGTGGTGGATCAAGCAGTCGATGAAGCGCGCCCTGGCCAACCAGTCCAAGACCATCCGCCTCCCCGTCCACCTCGTGGACAAGATCTCCCGCATGCGGAAGATGATCGCCAAGCTCACCGACGAGCTCGGCCGCGAACCCGAGAACGAGGAGATCGCCGCCGAGTTGCAGATCCCGACCGCAAAGGTCGCCCTGCTCAAGACCGTCAGTGTGCGCCCGGCCTCGCTGGACGCTCCCGTCGGCGAAGACAACGACTCCGCGACGCTCGGCGACCTCGTCGGCGACGACGCGGCCGTCAGCCCTTATGAGGGCCTGGGCGACAAGAACCTCAAGGAGGACCTCAGCGCCATGGTCAACTCCCTCGATCCCCGCGAGGCCAGCATCATCAAGCTGCGCTTCGGCCTCGAGGGCCAGAAGGAGCTGACGCTCGAGGAGGTCGGCAAGAAGTTCAAGGTCACCCGCGAGCGCATCCGTCAGCTCGAGTATCTCGCCCTGGCGAAGATCCGCCGGCAGATGCAGAGCCATAACAAGATCCGCACCGCCGACGAGGTCGAGGAAGAGCGCCACGCCGAGCAGCGCGCCGAGGTCATTCGGGATTTCGTTTTGAAGGGCGCCGGCGTAGCGCAATAGCTCCAGCCACCTAAATCAAGGCGCTCATTTCACATGAGCGCCTTTTCATTTTCGGTTGAACCCAAGCGGGCCGGCGATTTCCTTCTGTCCATGGCCGCTGCGCTCCCGCCCAAGACAACAACCCGCTCGCCGAGAAAAGTCACCACGGCGAACAAGGTGTTCTGGGCACGTCCGGCCAACGCGGAACTTGACCGGGCGGGAGACTGGCTGCTGAAAACCCTCACCATCACCCGGGCCAAGGTTGCGACCCGTGCCGGCCCTGTTTGACACTGGAGCGCTGGAACTGCTCCGCCGGCGCGACCGGCGGGTCGAAGCCCTCGCGCTGAAACTTTATCCGCCCGTGGTATGCACGCAGGTGTTGGGCGAATACCTGCACGCGCAATTCCAGACCCAGGCGACCGCCGCCACGGTGATCGCGGCCCGGCTCTTCCTCGCGCCCTTCGAGGTGCTGGTTCCCACGGCCCGCACGGCCGATCACTACGCCGAGCTGCGGGCGGAGCTGGCCGCCCAGGGAGCCGAGCTGCCGGATTTGTCCTGCTGGATCGCAGCCCACTCCTTGGAGCACGACATCCCGCTGATCACCACCGACCAGGCGTTCCGGCGGCTGCCCGGCCTCCAGGCCCGCTTCATTGCCGTCAAAAAAGAACCCTCCGGCCGCACCGCCGGTTTGCCCGCGGGGGTTTCCCGGGAAAACGACCAAGCCGGCGGCCGCGCGTCGTCTTCCGCCCTCGCCCTCCTCGTCCTGCATTGGGCCCGGGACTATCTCGCCGAGACCTCCGCCCTGATGGAAAGCCTGGGCAATGCGACCGGCACCATGGGTTGAAAAAAAAGGCGCCCCGCTCGTGCGGGACGCCTTTGAAGTGTTTCGACTGGGCGGACCTTATTCCTTCTTGGAAGCCTCGTCGAAGATGTCGCCGAGGTTCGTGAGGTCGGAAGCGCCGGAACTCTTCGCGAACTGGTCGTAGGTCGCCGTCTCCTGCGCCAGTTGCTCGGCGGAGTAGTTGGCGGCCTTGATCGAGAGGCCGATGCGGCGCTGCTCGCGGTCGATCTTGATGACGCGGGCGGTGACTTCCTGGCCGGGCTTGAGCACGTCCTTGATCTTGTCCACGCGGTCTTCCTGGATCTGCGAGATGTGCACGAGGCCGTCGATGCCGTCCTTCAGCTCGACGAAGGCGCCGAAGGTCGTGACCTTGGAGATCACGCCCGGGACGACGTCGCCGATGCGGAAGAAGCTGTCGATGTCGGTCCACGGATCCGTCGCGAGCTGCTTCATGCCGAGGCTGATGCGCTGCTGGTTCGGATCGACGTCGAGGACGATGGCGTCCACTTCGTCGCCCTTCTTGAGCATCTCGGACGGGTGGTTGATCTTGCGGGTCCAGGACATGTCGGAGACATGCACCATGCCGTCGATGCCTTCCTCGAGTTCGACGAAGGCGCCGTAGGTGGTCATGTTGCGGACCTTGCCGCGGACGCGGGCGCCCACCGGGTAGTTGTGGCGGACCATGTCCCACGGGTTCGGCTCCAGCTGGCGGAGACCCAGGGAGATCTTCTGCTCTTCCTTCTGGATGCCGAGGACGACCGCATCGAGCTCCTGGCCGACCTTGAGCAGCTCGGAGGGTTTGCTGATGCGCTTGGTCCAGGACATCTCGGTGATGTGGACGAGGCCCTCGACGCCCGGCTCGAGTTCGATGAACGCGCCGTAGGGGACGAGGTTGACGACCTTGCCGTGGATCTTGGAGCCGACGGGGAACTTGTGGTCGATGTTGTCCCACGGATTGTTCTTGGTCTGCTTGAGGCCGAGCGACACGCGCTCTTTCTCGCGGTTGATGTCGATGATCATCACCTCGATCTCCTCGCCCTGCTTCAGCAGCTCGGACGGGTGGCCGATGCGGCCCCAGCTCATGTCGGTGATGTGCAGCAGGCCGTCCATGCCGTCGAGGTCGATGAACGCGCCGAAGTCGGTGATGTTCTTGACGACGCCCTTGCGGATCTGGCCGGGTTGCAGCTTCTCCAGCAGGTCGCGGCGCTTGTTGACGCGCTGCTCCTCGATCAGTTCGCGGCGCGAGAGGACGATGTTCTGGCGCTCGTGGTTGATCTTGAGGACCTTGAAATCGTAGGTCTGGCCGACGTATTGATCCAGGTTCTTGGGGGGCTGGATGTCGATGTGCGAGGCGGGCAGGAAGGAATCGACGCCGATCGAGACGATCAGGCCGCCCTTGACCTTGGCCTTGACGCGGCCGGGGACCACGGAGCCCTCCTGGCACTTGATGAGGATGTTCTCCCAGTTCTTCTTCTGTTGGGCCTGCTCGTAGGAGAGGATGGGGTTGCCCTCCTTGTCCTCGAGCTTCTCGAGGATGACCTCGATGGTGGAGCCAATCTGGAGCTCGCCGAGATCGGCGAACTCATTGGCGGGGATGACGCCTTCCGCTTTGCCGCCGATGTCGACGACGACTTCATTGGCGCGGATTTCGGTGATGACGCCCGAGACGATCGAGCCTTCCTTCAGCTTGTCGAAGGAGCTCTGGGCGAGCAGGTCTTGCATTAACGAACTCATATTGACTGTGGTCGGAACGACGGCCGCTTACTTCGGGGCGGACGGCTTCCGGCGTGGATCCTTGCGGATCCGTTGGTTGAGGGTTGGACTGTCGGACAAACCGGTGGAAGTGTCGCGGCAACACCGGCTTGACTTAAGAACGCCGCGGAAGGTTCAAAGTCCCTTATCCCTCCGTCCCCGGCAAGAGCAAAATCAGTTTTTATTGGCCGCCCCGGCCGCGCCGCCTTCATCCAGAACCTGCTGCAGGGTAGTGAAATAAAGCTGGAAGAAACTGTGGTCGCGCAGGGTCTGCTGGCTGGTCCCGCCTAGATGCTCGCTTTGCACCTGCTCGGTCAGGCCCAGTTCGACCTCGGTTTTGCCCGGCCCGACATCGCTCAGGTGCACCTTCGCCGTAAGTTGGCGCGAGTCGGCAAAGGCCGCGCTGGTGTGGATGCGGCTGACCGCCTCCAAGTCCCGGCCCTTGGAGCGGGTCACGAGAAAATCCAGCCGCTTGAAGGCCTGCAGCGCCGCCGCACTGACGACCACCTGGTCGCCATTGAACACCTGCACCTTGGGCGGCACCGCACTGAAACGGTCCTCCATGGATTCGCAGCCGCCGAGCAAAAAGGCGGACGCCACCAGCAAAAGGAAGCTTCGAATGAGTTTCATGGTTTATGGGGTGTCATCCTGAACGAAGTGAAGGCTCCATCGGGATGGTTGATTGCGGATATCATGATGGATTCTTCGCGCTGCGCCGAATGACAGAAAAGGAGGTTCAGGCGGGCTGCTGCTGCGAGATGCAGTGCAGGGTGCCGAGGCCCCAGATCAGGTGGTAGCAATCGATCGGAATGACCTCCCGCCCCGGGAAGCAGTTCCCGATGATTGCACACACTTCGGCATCGCGTTTCTTCTGCCGGAACTGCGGCACGAGCACCGCGCCGTTGATGACGAGGAAATTCGCGTAGCTGGCCGGCACCTGCTGGCCGCGGAAACCGAACGGCTTCGGCATCGGCAGCTTCACGATGTCGAACTTCTTGCCGGCCGGCGTGCGAAAGCCTTTCAGACGTTCCAGATTTTCCTCGAGCAGCTTGTGGTTCGGGTCGCGCTTGTTCGGCTCCACCACGGTGACGAAGCCGTCGGGCTTGAAGAAGCGCGTGATGTCGTCGATATGGCCGTCGGTGTCGTCGCCGACGATCCCCTCGCCCACCCACAGCACCTGCTTCACCCCGAGGTAATCCATCAGGTTTCGCTCGATTTCCTCGCGGAACAGGTGCGGGTTGCGGTTCTTGTTCAGCAGGCACTGCTCGCTCGTCAGCAGCAGGCCCTGGCCGTTCACGTCGATCGAGCCGCCCTCGAGCACCATGTCGTTCTCGAAGCGGCGCATCCCGAGCTTCTGCGCGATGCGCGGCGGGATCTGGTTGTCGAGGTCGTAGGGCGGATACTTGTTGCCCCAGGCATTGTGCACCCAGTCGGTCACGGCGACTTCGCGCGACCGGTCGTTCCGCACAAAGATCGGGCCGTGATCGCGGCACCAGGCGTCGTTGGTCGGGTGGTTGTAGAAGGTGACCCGCGTCAGGTCGGCGCCGGCCTGCCCGCACAGGCGCCGGGCCCGCGGCTGCAACGCGGCGGCGCAATTGATCCGCACCGGCTCAAAGCGGCTGATCTGCGCGACGATGCCGGCGAACACGCCGGGGATCGGTCGGAACTGGCCGGGCCACGTCTCCCGGTTGTGCGGCCAGGACAGCCAGAGGGCGGCCTGTGGCTCCCACTCGGCCGGCATGCGGAAGCCGAGGGCGGCGGGCGTGTTGGTGAATTTCGACGCGGACATCGTGGTGCGGATGGAGGGCCCGCGTTTCTGCGGGCCGGCTCGCAGGGACGCGAGCCCTCCACCACGGGTGATTCAGTCGATGTAGCGTTTGGTCAGGTCGCCGTAGGCGTCGATGCGCCGGTCGCGCAGGAACGGCCAGTGCGTGCGGGTGACGTCCACCTTGCCCAGGTCGATCGGCACGAGGAGGATTTCCTCCTTGTTGACGCTGGCCTTGGCGAGGATCTGCCCGCTGGTGCCCGCGACGAAGCTCTGGCCCCAGAACTCGATGCCGTCGCCGCCAATGGGCGTCTCGGTGCCGATGCGGTTGGTGACCGCGACATAGCAGCCGTTGGCGACGCCGTGCGAGCGCTGGATGGTCTCCCACGCGCCGTGCTGGTCGGTCCCGAATTCCTGCTTCTCGCTGGGATGCCAGCCGATCGCCGTCGGGTAGAACAGGATCTCCGCGCCCTGCAGTGCCGTGAGTCGCGCGCCCTCGGGATACCACTGGTCCCAGCAGATGAGCACGCCGATCTTGCCATACTTGGTCTGCCAGGCCTTGAAGCCCGTGTCGCCGGGGGTGAAGTAGAATTTCTCGTAGTAGAGCGGATCGTCCGGGATGTGCATCTTCCGGTAGATGCCGAGCAGTTTGCCGTCCGCATCAATGATGACCGCGGTGTTGTGGTAAAGCCCGCCGGCGCGCTTCTCGAACAGCGACGCGATGATCACGACCTTGTGCTTCTTCGCGAGTTTCTGGAAAGCCACCGTGCTGGGCCCCGGGATCGGCTCGGCCAGCTTGAAATAGTCGTGGTTCTCGCTCTGGCAGAAATACTGCGAGCGAAAGAGCTCCTGCGTGCAAATGATCCTGGCGCCCTTCTTCGCGGCCTGTTCGGCCAGCGCGAGGGTTTTCTTGAGATTTTCGGCCGGCGACGCGGCGCAGGCGTGTTGGAGCAGCCCCAAAGTGACTTTCATCAGCCACGAGCGAACGCCTCCGGGCCGGAATGACAAGAAATCTCTCCGCTCCAAGTGCCTGTGAAACCTTGCAACAAGGCTTTGACAACCCGCCGCTTAATTGTAAAAGCAAGCCCGACACTCCTCTGTCATCCCACCATGTGCGCCGAACCCCGCCCCCTGATTGTCGTCGTCGAAGACGAGGAAGAGCTGTCGAAAGTCATCGCGCAGCATCTCGAGGATGCCGGCATGAACATCCAGGCTTACAACCGCATTGCCCCCGCGCTGCGCTTCCTCCAGCACAATTTCGCCAACCTGGTCCTGCTCGACGTCAACATGCCGGAAGGTTCCGGCTTCGATCTCCTCCGGCAGATGAAGGAGCAGGACATCAACACCCCGGCCATCTTCCTCACCGCCAACTCGCAGGACGAGGACAAGGTCAAGGGCCTCAACCTCGGCGGGGATGACTACATCACCAAGCCCTTCAGCTACACCGAGCTGGTCGCCCGCATCAATGCCGTCCTCCGCCGCGCCGAGGGCCAGACGGATTTCAACGTCACCAAGAACGTCCGCACCACCGACGGCCCCTTCGAGTTTCTCGGCGTCAAGGTGCACCCGGAGCGCCTCGAGCTCGATTTCCCCAACGGCGTCACGCTCAAGACCGGCCGCAAGGAGCTGGGCATCCTCGCCTACCTCCACACCCACGTCGGCGTCGTCATCACCCGCAAGGAGCTGATCCATTCCGTCTGGGGCATGCACGCCGACATCCGCAGCCGCTCGCTCGACCAATACATCGTCAAGGTGCGCGCGGCTTTCGAGAAGAACGGACTCTCCCTCGACTGCTTCCGGACCGTCCACGGCATCGGCTACATCTTCGAGCCGCCGACGAAGTAGCAGAGGACGGAGCACGGAAGACAGAGGACGGCTACCCGAGCAGGAAGGGGCCGGGATTTTGCATGATTGCACCCAGCATCCGGCCAACGTCTTTTTTGATTTCCAGCAGTCCGCCAAATTCCGAGTCCGTTAAATAGCCGTCACGCTTGGCCGTGAGCAACCAGTGCTCGGTTTCGTGATTCTCGGCGTCAGCATCGGACAGTTTGCTGAGGAAGTGCGCCTCATAGCGTCGTTTGCCCCAAGCTTCCGAGACATTGGCCCCCACTGAACGCGCCGCGCGACGGATCTGATCAGTCAGCGCAAACCTTTCTTCCGGCGGCCAATGCTAGGAGAGCAGAAATATCTGCCCGGCCAGTTCAGATGAACGTTGATACACCCGGAGCTCCGTGAAGTGGCTGATTTGCATGCTTCATTCATTGTTGGCCCGTAAGTTAATTCCCTTCCGTCCTCCGTCTTCCGTCCTCTGTATTCTGTCCTCCGTCCTCTGTCCTCCGTCCTCTGTCATCAGGCCAGTTCGCAAACTTCCACCACGCGCTGCAGCGCGGCCTCCAGGTGGTCGCGCCGCTTGTAGCCGCCGATCATCTTCGGTTTTCCTTCTTCCAGGCGGTTGAGCAGGGTCGTGAGGAGCTCGGTGTTGTAGGACTGCATCACCATGTCGATGGCCCGCTCGCGGCCCACCTTGGCGATGATTTCCTTCATGATGGTCTTTTTGTCCATGGGCGTCTCCTGACCCGATACTTGTTTGCCCGCTCGCGTTGGCAAGTCCGGTTTGCCTCCCAAAACAGCCTTTTGTCAGGCCGCCGCACTGGCGCCGGTTCAGAACAGCTCTTTCTGCCCCGAGTAACGCTCCTTCGCCTCGGTCAGGCTCGACTTCATCTCGAGTTTTTCCAGCAGGGCGAACAGTTCGCCCGCCTGCGGCTCGCCCGCCGCCACGGACGGCAGCGGCGACTCCGCGGGCAGCGTGGTCAGCTTCAGGTTCATCCGCAGCTTGTCGGCCTCCCGGGCGACCACCTCGCGGAAACGCTCGGGCTTCAGCTCCGCGGCGTGCGCGATGATGCCCTCGAGGCTCGCGAACTCCTGGAACCACTTCACCGCCGTCTTCGGGCCGACGCCGCTGATGCCGGGAATGTTGTCCGAGGTGTCGCCGATCAACGCCAGATACTCCGCGATCTGCGCGGGCGGCACGCCGAATTTCTCCACCACCCCGGCCGGGTCGAGCACGCGCCAGCCGAGCTTCGGGTTGGCGGTCGGCGGCGGGAGCAGGATTTTGATCCGCCCGTCCACGCATTGGGCAAAATCCTTGTCGGCGCTCACGATGAGCACCTCGTGCCCCGCTCGCGCCAGGATCCGCGCCTGCGCGGCCAGCAGGTCGTCCGACTCCACGCCGTCCAGCTCCACGCCCACGAGGCCCATCGCCCGCGTCAGCTCCTTGATCACCGGGATCTGCTTCTCCAGCGGCTCGGGCGTCTCCTTGCGCTGCGCCTTGTATTCCGGGTGCAGGGCCAGCCGGTCCTGGGAGCCGCCGAGGTCGAAAAACACCACCATGGCGTCGGGCTTCTCCTGGTCCTGCAGCCGCCACATGGTCTTCACCCAGCCGTGCAGCGCCCCGGTCGGGAAACCGTCGGCCCGCGTCAGCTCGGGCATCCCGTAGAACGCCCGGAACGCCATGTTGTAGCCGTCCACCAAAAGCCATTTCGCCATCGCCCGACGCAAACCGCAAACCCGCGGCGCGTAAACCTATTTTGTGGCGCCGCTCGCTACTTCCGCGGGGCCGGGCCGGCGGGCGTCACGATCGTGGGATTCTGGTAAAGCGTGCCGGGCGTCACGCCCGTCCCCGTCTGCTTTTTCAGCGAGCCGCCGGGACTGACGAGGTTCGCGGTGACGAAGATCAGCAGGTTGCGTTTCTGCGTGCTCTCCCCCTGGCTGCGGAACAGCCGGCCGATGCCGGGCAGGCTGCCGAGCACCGGCACTTTGTCGCTGACCTTCTTCACGTCCTCGCGCGTCAGGCCGCCCATGACGATCGTGGCGCCGTCCCAGATCGTCACCTTGGTGGTCATCTCGCGCACGGCGAAGATCGGCTGGTAGAATCCGGGCGGCACCGTCACCGTCGTGCCGCCGGAGATGGCGATGCTCGGCCCGCCGTATTCCACGAAGCCCTCGAACTCCGTGACCTTGGGATTCAGGTCGAGGCTCACCGAATAGTCGTCCTCCTCGACGGTCGGCGTGACCTTGAGTTCCACGCCCACATTCCGCGTCGTGAAGTCCTGGGGCGTGCCCGAGGTGATCGACACGCCCGCCGAACCGCCTCCGTTCAGGCTGCCGGTGCCCACCTGGCTCTGGATCTGGCCGTAGGATTGCGGGTAGCGGAGTTCCTGCGCCACGGTGATCGTCGCCGGGTTGCCCGAAAGCACGGTGAGCTTCGGCGCACTGAGCAGTTCCGTGCCGCTCTTCTGCGACAGCGCCCGGATCACGGCCTGGACATCGAACTCGCCGACAATGCCGGCGATGTTGGCCAACGGCCCGGCCCCCGCGCCCAGCAGCACGCCGCCGGGAATGGTCGGCGCCGCGGCGGGCAGGTTGAGCCCGCCCGCCGGCTGGCCCGTGCCTGAAATCGAAATCTGCTGGGAGGTCGTCGCGTTGAGGAAGGCATCGGCGAGCGTGCGGTTGATGCCGTTGCCCGTCGTGTAGGTTGCCTGGGTCGCGTTGTTCTGCGTGGCCTTCGTCGCGATGTTCCATTGCACGCCGAGCTCGTCCAGCGCCCCCTGCTGGACTTCCATGAACTTCGCCTCGATCTCGACCTGCCGCACGTCGTTGTAACGGTTCAGGATGTTGCGGATGCGCTCGAGGTTGCGCGGGGTCTGCGTCGCGATGAGCTGCGAGCCGTCGAAGGCCAGCGTGCTGCCCGTCACGCCCTCGAAGCTCACGCCCGCCAGCTGCAGGAAGTTGCGGATGGCCTGGCCCTCGCTTTCCATGCTCGCCGCCGCCCCTCCGGCCAGCGGGTCCGCGCCGGCATGGGCCGCCGCCCCCTTGCCTGTCATGCGGAGCACGGTCGAGCGCGAGACGGGGAAGAACCGGGTCTCCATCGCCGACTGCTCGCCGCCGGGGCGCACGACGACGGCATCCGCCTGCACCTCGTATTGGTAGCCGACGGAATCGGTGATGAAGTCGAGCACGCGCTTCAGCGGCAGGTTGCGCAGCGTGAGGTTGACCACCGGGTTGGCGTTGCTCTGGTCGAGCAGGACGATGTTCACGCCCTTGGGGTTGCTGCCGGTCTTGTCGAATTCCTCCGAGATGACGCTGAGCGTGTTGACCACGCGGCCCAGTTCCATGCCGCTGAAGTTCACGCTGGGGAGCACGATCGTGTTCAGTTTCTCCAGCAATGGCGACGGTCCGGCGTGCGCGGCCTCGCTGGCGGGCTTCTCCTCGATCACGGCCGGCCGCTGCCAGGCCTGGTCCACCTCGCTGATCATCTGGCCGGTGGTGCGCGCCCGCGCGGATCCGGCGGCCCGCTCGCTCGCGATGCGGGCCAGAAAATACCTGGCGTCGGCGTTGCCGGGTTCGAGCGCCTCGACCTGCCGGAAGGTATCGGCGGCCGCGGCCGGTTCGCCGGCGAGATACTGGCTGCGGGCCCGCGCGACCAGGCGGGAGACGCCGTTCGGGGCCGGCGCCGGGGGAGCCGCCCCGCCCACCGGTTCCTCCACCTTGGCCGGTGCCGCCGGCCCGGGCGCCGCGGCGGGGGCGGGCAGGAGATATTTCTCGCGGGCCTCGGTGATCTCCGCCTTGGCGATGCCAAGCTCGGCAATCGCGTCCTTGGTCAGGTTGTTCTCCGGCAGGCTGGCCCGGGCGCGATCCAGGGTGTCGAGGGCCGCGGAAAACTGGTTCTGCCGGGCCAGGGCCCGGGCCTCCTTGGCCGCGGCGCCGGCGGCGATGAGCAGGCGGCCCACCCGTTCCTCCTCGGCCCGGGCGAGCTGGTCGGCCTCGGCGAGGGCGGCGGAATTGGTGGCCGGCGCCGGCGTGCCGCCCGACACGGTGACTTTTTTCGCCGGCAGCCGGTCCAGGCTGGCGAGCAGGCGCTTCACCGTCTCGTCGTTCGGGCTGAGCGCGAGCAGTTCCTCCAGGTTCTTGCGGGCCGCGGCCGTATCTCCGGTGTCGCGGGCCTGCAGGGCGGCGGAGAGCAGGCGGAGCTTCGTCTCGGCCGCGTCGGGGGCGGTGGGCGGCGCCGCGAAGGCCCGCCCCAAAACGAGGCCGGCGAGGACCAGCAGCGCGACGGAAAGACGGACAGGGCGGTTCATGCGTGGGGCGATCAGTTGCCGTTGGTGGCAAGGCCGGTCTTGGGCGGGGCGGAAAATTTCCGGGTCTTGGCCGGCTTGGCGGCAATGCCCCCTTCCTTGCCCGCGGGCCGGAGGATCTGGATCTCCGGCAGCGGCAGCCCCGGGGTCTGCTTGGCCACGACCACCTCGGGCGGATCGAGCTGGATGCGCTCGATGCGATAGGTGGCGGTATCGTCGGCCAAGGTGTCGCCCTCATGCAGGATTCGCGGCGCGGCGCCTTGGGCGGACAGGCGCAGCACGGCCAGCGGCGTGTCGGTCAGCTTGCGCTGGCGGCTGTCGAGCACGATCTCCTCGCCCGTCTTCTCGTCGAGCAGCACGGCGAGCGCGGCCACGTCGTAGACCGGCAGCGCGTCGGTGTTCGCCACCTCGATCTTTCTCACGTCGAAACTTTTCAGGGTAAGGCCGAGCTGCTCAAAGCGGCGGCCGCTGCGCGCGAGCAGGGTTTCGGGCTGGCCCGGGCTGACAAACGCCGCGAGGTAGTCGCCCGATTCGCCAAAGTAGCCCGCGAGTTGCAACCGGTAGGGTTCGAGTTTCACCTCGAGCAACTCAAGGCCGAACGGCGTGCCGCCGTCGGCCAGATTCATGGGCGGGGTCACCGTGAAGGACCGGGCGAGCGTGTTGTAGTAGATGACCGGCGGGGTGAAGACCTCGTAGAGCCAGCCGCTGCCGTGGGATTGCGCGGCGGGCTTGGCCCAGACCACCGGCTTGGTCTCCGGCGAGGTCAGGCCGGAAAGGGCGTAGGCCGCGCCGGCCAGGTCGACCGCCACGGGCTGGTGCTGCAAACGCGCGATCTCCGCCTGGTGCGACCACATCCACCCGCCGCTCACGGCCAGCACGGCCGCCGCCAGGGCGGCCAGCAGTTTGTCGTAATTGGTCTTGATGAGTTGGCTCATAGGACGGACCGCTCCGAGGCGGTCAGCAGCTCAACACATTCCACGACGACCGCAAACTTTGAAAGATTCTGCGTCACCAGGGGCACGGGCGCGCCGGGAGCCAGCGCCGCGGCCGGCGTTGCCTCGCCCGCCAAGGGCTCCACTTCGACGCGGCGGACGATGACGGGCAGCGGCAGGGCCGCGAGGCTGTTCAAAAACGCGCGCAAGGCCGGCGTCTGTCCGGTGAACTCGAGGCGGAAGGCCATGCTTTCCACCCGGCCGGGCACCCGCAGCGAACTCGGGGCGTCGAACTCGAAGAAATCCGCCGCCACCCCGCCGGTGGCGGGCGTGACCGCGGCCGGCGCATTGGCCTGACCGGTCTGGTTGCGCTGGTCCCGTTGCGCGGCAGTCAAGGGCCGCTCCCGTTGCACGCTCACCAGCACGCGGGGCCGGGCTTCCAGCAGGGCCTCCACGAGATATTGGCTGACGAGCCGCTGGCGGAACACCGCCGGCACCAGGTCCGCCTCCGGCCCCTCGTTCGAATGCGTGGCAAAACCGAAGCGCTCGTCGGACTTGATCATCACCCGGGCGCGCGCCGCCGTGGCGCGCATCTTCTCGACGAAAGCGGCGATGTCGAAATAGGCGTCGGTCGGCTTTGCGGGCGGCGGCGTCTCGAGAATTTTCGGATCGCGACCCTGCAGGGCCGTGCGCAAATCCTCCCACACCTTGACGGCCTGGGCGAAATCCCGGTCGATGGCCTGCTCGTTGGCCTCGCTCGGCGCCGGCGACTGCCGGCCCAGCCATTCGCGTTCCTGCTGCTTCTGCTGCAATCCCGCGACGGCCCGCGCCGCCTGCTGTCGGGCCTGCGCCAGCAACCAGCCCTCCGCCGCAAGCGCGAGTGTGCAGGCCAGCAGCACGGCCCCCAGCAGCGGATTGCGTTTCAACCAGTTCATGGCGCGACCTCCTGAACTGGAAACGAAATTTTTAACCCAGAGGTCTCAGAGAACACAGAGGGCCCCTTTCCTGGGCCTGGTTGTGGAAGGCTCGCGTCCCTGCGAGCCGTGGCCCGCAGGGACGCGGGCCCTCCAATTAATCCATCCGTGTTCATCCGTGTAATCCGTGGTTAAGAATGTTTGGGCTCCGTGTCCTCTGGGATCTCTGGGTTAAAAAATGAAACTCAGAGCGGCCGGGCCGGGTTGGCCACGAGCACGAAGTCGAATTTCAGGATGCCGGGCTGCTCGTTGTCGAAGCGCTCGGCCTCGACGCTGGCGACAAACGGCGACTCCACGAAGCTCGCGAGCAGCGCCTTCACGCGGTTGAAGGTCTCGGGGCTGACCTTGGAAAGCGGGTTGGTCTTGTCGAGCATGCGGCCGGACACGGCGAGTTTGAGGGGCGTGCCGGGGGTGGACGCCACGGACATCCGCTCCAGCCATACGTCCTCGACGCGCACCATGCGGTCCTGCAGGTCGGCCAGCAGGTTCAGCCAGCTCACGCGCCGGTCATGGATGCCCTGCAGCTGGGCAACCTCCTGCTTGATTACCTCGAATCTCTGCAGGTTGGCGCGATTGCGGGCGTCACGCTCGCGCAGGGGCGCCAGTTCGCGTTCGATGGTGTCCGTCTGGTGTCGGGCCTCGGCGGCCACCGCGCGGAAATGCAGCAGCGGGGGCAGCAGCGCCGCCACCGCCAGGACGGCCGCCGCGGCCAGCCAGGGTTGCCGCCGGCGCAGGTTTTCATGGCGCCGCCGCCGCGGCGGCAGGAGGTCGAGCAGCGGCAGTCCCGGTCGCAGCTGGGTCGTGGCCGCGCCCGCGAGGTCGGCCAGCGTGAGCGCGTGCTCGGCCGCATCGTGGCGCGCGGCGCCCGGACCGATCTCGAGGGCCCCGAGCACATCGAGGCGGTCGACGGGCACCTTGAGTTTCGCGGCCAGGGCCTCGCCGAGGCCGGCCAGCCGGGCCCCGCCACCGGTGAGGTGGACGCGCGCCGGGTTCTTCATGCCGCTCTGACGCCGGAAATGCAGCACCGACCGCGTGATCTCCTGCGCCAGCCGGGTGGCGAGGGATGCCATGGCGTCGGCGGTCAGGCCGCCGCTGCGCTCGGAAAGCTTGATCGCCTCGGCCTCCTCGGGATCGCAATCCTGGTTCTCCGCCAGCTGCTGGGTGATGCCTTGCCCGCCCAGCGCCAGCGTGCGCGCGACAAACCGCGGCCCCTCCACGTGCAGCAGCGTCGTTGAGCGGCCGCCCAGGTTGAGCACGAGCGCGGGCTCCTTGGGCGTGTCGTGCACCAGCCGGAACGCCGCGAGGGTCGCCAGCGACGAGGGCAGGATCAGGCGCGGCTCGAAGCCCGCCGCCTGCACCGCGGCACACAAGGGTTCGACCGCCTCCAGCCTGGCGGCGGCGAGCAACACCTCCAGGTCGAGGTCGTGCTCGGCGGCCACGACGCTGTCCCAGACGACGTCGTCCAAGGCGTAAGGTATGCTCTGCTCCGCTTCGAAACGGATGACCTTCTCCCGCTTGGCCGGGTCCACGCGGGGCGTCTTGATGAGCTTCGTCAGCGACAGGTGGGCGGGCAGGACCAGCACGACCGGGCCACCCGGCTTCAGCTTCGCCCGCAGGGTCGCGAGCGCCGCCCGCGTGTGCTCCAGCCAGTGGTCCTCGCTGCCGGCATGAACCGGCAGGTTCCCGACCGCGTAATGGTCGAACCGCAACCGCCGGCCTTGCCGGCTGAAAGCGCCCAGCGCCGTGCGACTGGCTCCACAATCGAGGATCAATGTGCGGTTGGACGCCACGGCGCCCGGATTTGTCGCCGGGGGCCATCCAAAGGTCACGCTCTTTTTGCCAGCGCATCTGATGCCCTGAAATCAGGTGGTCGCTGCCCGCCGCCCGCGCCAGAAGGTTTCCGCCGGCGCCCGCGGATGAATCCCGCGCGGAGGATTTGTTTGCCCGGGCGGGAGCAAAGGTAATGCTCCTGCGCACATGGCTTCCGTCCTGCCCTACAAGATCAGCGTGCTGGTCTTCATCGAAAACGCCGCCGGAGAGCAGCTGCTGCTGTTGCGAGCCAAGCAGCCCAATCTCGGCGTCTGGACGCCCATCGGGGGCAAGCTGGAGATGACGACCGGCGAATCACCCTTTGAGTGCGCCGTGCGCGAGACCGCCGAGGAGACCGGCCTGCAGGTCACGGCCGCCGAGCTGCATCTCTTCGCCATGATCGCCGAGAAAGCCTACCAGGGTGACACGCACTGGCTGATGTTTCTCTTCCGCTGCCGGCAGCCCATCGCCTCCCTGCCGCCGGACATCAGCGAAGGAAAGTTCGCGTTCTTCTCGCGCGAAAAAATCAAGGGCCTACCCATCCCGGAGACCGACAAGGCCGCGCTCTGGCCGATTTTCGACCAATACCGCGACAGCTTCGTGGCCTTGAAAGCTGATTGCGCCCGTTCGCCCATCAAAATCACGATCGAGCAGATCACCGGCAGAGAGACCTGAGACCTGACGGAGCGTCTGCGTAGATGGCGAAGCAAACTTGAGACCTGAAGGTTTCGAGCCACAGCGTTTTTTAAACACAGAGGTCGCGGAGGTCACAAAGCAGGCTCAAAGCGGTTTGCCACGGATTGAAACATCGATTCAGAATTCGGGGCTTGTGAGTTTTGTGCTTTTTGTGGCCAAACCCTGCCTTTGCTTGATCCGTGTTCATCCGTGTTCATCCGTGTTATCCGCGGTCAAAAAATTCAGCTCTCTGTGTCCTCTGCGGCCTCTGTGTTTAAAAATGCCTTGGTCCTGCTCCGGATTCCAACTTTTCCCTTGTGTTCACGAGAGGGTGCCCAAGAACGGAAACCTGCGCTCCGGACATTGCTTCAAACTCAAACCATTCCCTGTGACCAAGAAACCCGCTCCCCCCAAAAAGCCCGAAGTCGCTGGCTATGATGCCCGGCAGGCCCCCATCAACGCCAGGCTCGGAAACGACGAGCTGATCGCCCTCTACCGCGACATGGTGCGCATCCGGCGTTTCGAGGAGCGCTGCCTGCGCAGCTACCAGCAGGGCAAGATCGGCGGCTTCCTCCACCTCTACATCGGCCAGGAGTCCATCGCCGTGGGCGTCGTCTCCGTCATGGGCAAGAACGACCACATCATCACCGCCTACCGCGACCACGGCCACGGCCTGGCGGTCGGCATGGGCATGAACGAGATGATGGCGGAGAATTACGGCAAATACACCGGCTGCTCCAAGGGCAAGGGCGGCTCGATGCACTACTTCGACCCTTCCCGCAATTTCTGGGGCGGCCACGGCATCGTCGGCGGCCAGATCCCACTCGGCACCGGCCTCGCCTACGCCCTCAAATACAAGGGCCTCAAGGGTTGCGCCCTCGCCTTCATGGGTGACGGTGCGGTCAACCAGGGCGCGGTCCACGAATCCTACAACCTCGCCGCCCTCTGGTCGCTGCCGGTCATCTTCGTCATCGAGAACAACGGCTACTCCATGGGCACCTCGCAGGAGCGCTCTTCCGCCGGCCCGAGCCTCGCCCAGCGCGCCGAGGGCTATGGCATGAACTGGGACATCATCGAGAACGGCCACGACGTCCTCGAGGTGCGCGACAAGGTCGCCGCCGCCATCAAGCTCGCCCACGAGAAGTCCCTGCCGAGCGTCCTCGAGATCCGTACCTACCGCTACCGCGGCCACTCCGTCGCCGACCCCGACACCACCTACCGCGACAAGAAGGAGATCGAGGAATACAAGGCCACCAAGGACCCGCTCATGTTCTGCCAGAACCAGCTCCTCGGCGAAAAGGTCCTGACCGACGAGCTCGTCGCCAAGATCGACGAGGCCGCCCGCGCCGAGGCCGAGACCTCCGCGCAGTTCGCCGAGGCGAGCCCCTTCCCCACCCCCGAGGATATCCAGAAGGACGTCTATTGGGAGGCCGACAATCCCGCCGACCGCAAATCGCAGGGCACGCTCTTCTTCAGCTGAGCCCCACCTGCTCACTACCCGCTACTCACTCCTTTTCTTTTCCCATGCCCGTCATCTCTTACCGCGAAGCCCTCCGGGCCGCCATGTCCGAGGAAATCGAACGCGACCCGAACGTCGTCCTCTTGGGCGAGGAAGTCGCCCAGTTCAACGGCGCCTACAAGGTCTCCGAGGGCATGCTGGCCAAATACGGCCCCAAGCGCATCGTCGACACGCCCATCAGCGAGGCCGGCTTCATCGGCATGGGCGTCGGCGCCGCCATGCTCGGCCTGCGCCCCGTCATGGAGCTGATGTTCTTCAGCTTCTACTCGGTCGCCTTCGACCAGATCTTCAACAACGCGGCCAACATCCGCTACATGTCCGGCGGCCTGATCAACTGCCCGATCGTGCTCCGCGGCCCCGCCAACGGCGGCACCAACGTCGGCGCCACCCACTCGCACACGCCCGAGTCCATCGCCGCCTACCACCCGGGCATCAAGGTCGTCGTGCCGTCCAACGCCTACGACGCCAAGGGCCTGATGAAGTCCGCCATCCGCGACAACGACCCGGTCATGTTCATGGAGAACACCATCCTCTACGGCGAAACCATGGAGGTGCCGGACGGCGAGTATCTCGTGCCGCTCGGCCAGGCCAGCGTCATGCGCGAGGGCAAGGATCTCTCCATCATCGGCCACGGCCGCGCGATCCAGATGGCCCTCAAGTCCGCCGACCTGCTCAAGGAGAAGCACAACATCAGCGCCGAGGTCATCGACCTGCGCTCCATCCGCCCGCTCGACGAGGAGACGATCCTCAAGTCCGTCAGGAAGACCAACCGCGCCCTCTACGTCGAGGAATCCAAGCCCTTCTGCTCCGTCGGCGCCATGGTCGCCGCCATCATCTCGGACAAGGCCTTCGACTACCTCGACGCCCCGGTGAAGCGCCTCACTTCCATCGACTCCCCGGCCATCTACAGCATGCCGCTCGAGAAACTCCAGCTCCCCTCGGTCGACCGCATCTACCAGGCGGCCCTGGAAACCCTGAAGTAATGTTCATCGTTCATTTGCCGGATGCGCCGCGCCCCAATGAACGTTGAACAATGAAAATTGAAAAATGAACGATCAATCATCCCTCTTAACTCCTAACTTTTAACTCCTAACCGCGCGCCCCCGGCGCGCCTCCGCAAATGGCCGACATCATCGATATGCCCAAGCTCAGCGACACCATGACGGTGGGCACGCTGGTCAAGTGGCTCCGCAAGGAAGGCGACGCCGTCAAGTCCGGCGACATGCTCGCCGAGGTCGAGACCGACAAGGCGACGATGGAGCTCGAGTCGTTCTTCACCGGCACGCTGATCAAGATCTACGCCCAGCCCGGCGCCCAGGTCGCCATCGGCGCCCCGCTCTGCGCCATCGGCAAGCCCGGCGAGGCCGCCCCGGCGGCACCGGCGGCACCGGCTGCGCCGGCGCCCGCCCAGAAGACAGAGGACGGAGGACGGAAATCAGAGGACGGAGGACAGAAGACGGCCCCTGCTTCTTCGCCTGAAGCAAAGCCTCAGGACGAATCGCGCCGTAGCTCGCAGAGCGAAGGCGGACAGCCGGCCGCGCCAGTGCCAACAACTGCACCGGTAACGGCGCAGGCGGCCGCTGCTCCGGCTGCAGCCCCTCAGGCTTCAGGTTTCAGCTCTCAGGTTTCCGACGGCGACAGCCGTCTGCGCATCTCCCCTTTGGCCCGCAAGATTGCCGCCGACCAGAAGGTCGACGCCTCGCGTGTCACCGGCACCGGCCCGCACGGCCGCATCGTCAAGGCCGACGTCCTCGCCGCGGCGGCCAACCCAGCCCTGCTCAAATCCCCTTCCGGTCCGTCCTCCGCCCCTTCAGGTCTCAGGTCTCAGGTTTCAGGTTTCTCTGGATCGGGCAGCCCGATCCAGCCGGACCGCACCGTCCCCGTCTCCACGATGCGCGGCGTCATCGCCAAGCGCATGCTCGAGTCCACGACGACCATCCCCTACATCTACCTCGACATCGAGATCGACGCCGAGCCGCTGCTGGCCGTTCGCGCGCAGCTCAACACCGGCCTCGAGAAGGAGGGCGTGAAGCTCTCCGTGAACGATTTCGTGCTCAAGGCCTCCGCCGAGGCCCTGCGCCGCGTCCCTGCGGTCAACAGTTCCTGGGAAGGCACCCAGATCCGCTACCACGGTGCCGCGCACGTCGCCTTCGCCGTCGCCCTCGAGGACGGCCTGATCACCCCCGTGGTGCGCGACTGTCACCTCAAGAGCGTCTTCCAGATCAGTACCGAGGCCAAGGCCCTCGGCAAAAAGGCCAAGGACAAGAAGCTCGCCCCGAATGAATACACCGGTGGCACCTTCTGCGTCTCCAACCTCGGCATGATGGGCATCCCGAAGTTCACCGCCATCATCAACCCGCCGAACTCCGCCATCCTCGCCGTCGGCACCACGGTCGCCAAGCCCGTGATCAAGAACGGCGCGATCGTGCCCGGCCAGACGCTGACCGTGACCCTCAGCTGCGACCACCGCGTGCTCGACGGCGCCGTCGGCGCGCAGTATCTCGGCGCCTTCAAGGATCTCATGGAGAAGCCGGCCCTGCTGCTCGTCTGAGCCGGATCCCGATCATTTTTCAACCCAGAGGTCGCAGGGATCACAGAATCAGGCAGTTTGACCACGGACGAAGCGCGGCAGCGCGGAGATGGTCATGCCACAGGCATGGCTCCGCAGGGGTGACCTGCACGGGTGCCCGCGGGGCAGTGCAGGGAACAACACACGGATACACGGAATATTTCACAGGAGGGAACAGAGGAAAGGCAGGAGTGATTTATACAGAATCCATAAAACCAAGAACCGGAAGCATGGCTTTCTGGCTTCTGAATTCCTCCGTTATCTCCGTTGGCTCCTGTGAGATGCCTTGGTCTCTACTACCAAACACCCAAAGCTTTTACACGAAGGCCGCAAAGAACGCAGAGATATTTCCCCTCGCAGGATCTGCTTCGCGGTCTTGGCGACCTTGGTGTAGAGTGCAGGAGCTTGAGGCGATTGGTATTAGTGACCAATTAGTGAAGATTAGTGGTGAAAAGATGCCTTGGAATCCATCCGTGTTCATCTGCGTAATCCGTGGTTAAAATGCCTTGGTCCCTTCCTCAGGTTTGCTTCGCCATCTCCGCGCTTTGCGCTCCGTCAGCTCTCAGCGCTCAGGTTTTCTGCCCGGCTCGAAGAAGACTCAAGGCAGTTTACCGCGGATTACACGGATTGACACGGATGGAGGCAAGCAAACCGGCCGGGATATTTATCTGTGATCATCCGTGCAATCCGTGGTCAAAACATCTGTCTCTGTGTCCTCTGTGTTTAACTCACCTTGGTTCGACTTCGCGTTCCTTCGTGCCCTTCGTGGTTAAAAACCTCTTGTTTCCTCTCTCTGCGAACTCTGTGTCCTCGTGTTAAAACTGAACCAGCCTCTTGACTCGCCGTAGCCTACGGCGAAGGCGGTTCAGCGCGCTTGCGCGCATCCGCTTCCATCATGGCCTTGAGCGCGTCGAGGGTGGCCCTGGCCTTCGCCTTGGCGGCCGGCAAATCCGCCGCGCTCTTCACCGGCTCCTGCGCAAAGAGGTAGAACTTCATCTTCGGCTCCGTGCCGCTGCCGCGCGCGGCGAACGAGTAGCCGTTCGCCAGCGTGACGAGGTAGAGGTCCTGCGCGGGGATGCGCTCGCCGTCTGCGTCGTGGAACTTCTCGCGGCCGAAGTCCTGGAACTTCGTCACCTTCGTGTCGCCGAACGCCTTCGGCGGGGCCGACCGGTAGGTGTCGAGGATGCGCTTGATCTTCGCCGCCCCGCTGGCGCCCTCGTAATAGATGTTGATGACGCCCTCGAGGAAGAAGCCGTATTTCAGGTAAATCTCGTCGAGGTATTCCGGCACGGTCAGGCCACGCGACTTCACCCAGGCGCAGACCTCGGCGAACATCAGGCACGCCGCGTTGCCGTCCTTGTCCCGCAGCAGGTCGTTCGGCAGGTAGCCATAGCTCTCCTCCGTGCCGAAGAGGTAGAAAGTGCTGTGCTTCTGCAGCAGCGCCGCGCGCTCCTTGAAGGGCGTCTGGTCGTAGTCGAAGCCCGGGCCCATCGCCTGCACGAGCTTCTCCTCGTAACCGCGCATCTTGCCCGCGATCCACTTGAAGCCGGTCAGCGTGTTGATGACCTTCACCTTGTGGCCGGCGCCGATGGCGTCCTGCAGCGGCGTGGTGACAAAGGTCTTCACGATGGCCGCCGACTGCGTGCCGGCCGCCGGGATCCAGCCGAGCTCCTTGTATTTCGCGATCCGGTAGTCGGCCATCAGGGCGCCGACCTGGTTGCCGGTGAGCAGTTCGAGCCCGCCGGCCTTGTTGCGCACGGCCGCGCCCATGCGGTCGTCATCGGGGTCCGTCGCCATCACGAGGTCGTGGCCGCCCTTGTTGGCGAGCGCCAGCGCCAGCGTCATGGCCTCGGCGTTCTCCGGGTTCGGCGACTTCACCGTCGGGAAACGTGGATCAAAAGCCAGTTGCTCCGGCACCGGCGTAACGTCGACCCCGGCCTGCCGGAGCAGCGGTATGGCCGAGACCGCGCCGACGCCGTGGATGTTCGTATACACCACCTTCAACGGGGTCTTCCTGATGACCGTCGGGTCCAGCAAGGCCTGGGCGGCCGTCGCGAGATAGGCGGCGTCGGCCTGCGACCCAAGCGTGACGACTTTCGTGACGTCTTTGGTGAGAAACCCGTGCACGGCCGACAGCGGCACGGCGTCCACCTCGGCGATGATGCCCTTGTCGTGCGGCGGTGTGACCTGGGCGCCATCGTCGAAGTAGGCCTTGAAGCCGTTGTCGTGCGGCGGATTGTGGCTCGCCGTGATGACCACACCCGTGTGGGCCTTCAGATGGCGCACCGAGAAGCTCAGCTGCGGCGTGGAGCGCGGACCGTCGAAGATCACCGCCTCGCCGCCCAGCTTCGTCCAGGTGGACGCCGCCAGTTCGCAGAAATGCCGCGAGAAATGCCGGATGTCATGCGCGATGACGATCTTCGGCTTCGCGCTGCTCTGCTGCGTCGCGAGGTATTTCGCGATGTAGCGGTGCAGGCCGATGACGGCGCGGGTCAGGGTGAACTCGTTGAGCAGGTTGCTGCCGACATTGGCGTGCTCGGGCGAGCCGGTCGCGCTGAGCGTGCCGGTCTCGGCCTTGGCCGCCACCCGGCCGATGGTGCGGCCGCGCATGCCGCCCGTGCCGAACTCAAGGTAGCGGTAGAACCGGTCGTTGAGTTCGCTCCACTCGCCCCGCTCGATCAGCTCCGCGAGGCTCGACTGCGCCCAGGCGGGCAGGCCGCCCTTCAGCCAGGCGTTCAGGTTGTCGGCGGCGCTCGCCATCAGTTTGCCGTCCTTGACGGCCGCGGAGATTTTGTCGGTGGAATTCATGAACGGGGTATTTCTGCAACAGAGGGATTAACCACAGAACACACGGAAAACACGGAAAATAATCTCACAGGAGGAAACAGAGGGAACGGAGTTCTTGGTTCGGAGTGCCTCAGTTTTCTCCGTTATCTCCTGTGCAATCGTCCGGACCATTCCGTGTATTCTGTGTATTCCGTGGTTTACCTACTCCAAGTAAAGGCCGTCGGCGACGACCGGCTTGATCGGCAGGGAGTGCCAGCGCTCGGCGAACGAGTCGGCGTCATACCCGAAGAGCGGCGAGATTTCCAACCCGCATTGGGGCAACCCGGTGGCGTCGGTCTCGACGGCGGCGCCCACCGCCTTGAGCCAGCGGGCGAACTGCCGGAGCTGGTCGTCCCGGCAGGTCTGCGGCGAGTCCACGCCCTCGGCGTTCTTGACCGGGCTGAAGTCGTCCGCCCGCGCCGTCTCGATCACGATGGAATTGTCGGCAAACGGCAGCGCATCGAAGACGAACATCTCGAACTTCACGCCGTTGGCCGTCGACGGCCGCACGGGTTGCCCGGCGGCATCCACCGTCTGGATTTTCTTATCGGCCCTATGAAATGGGAGCGCCGGGGATGGGGCGGCCTGGAAACCTGAAACCTGAGACCTGAGACCTGAGACCTGAGGGGGTTCGGAACTTTCAGGTTTCAGGTTTCCGGTTACAGGTTTCTGCGCGTCCGCGCCGCCCGCCATTCGACGGGCGAACTCGCGATCAATGATATGAATCGCGATGCTCCCCGCACTGTAGCGGAGTGAACCGTCGGGATTCGTCTCCCGCTGCAGCGCCAACGGCATGTCGCTGTATTCGACCACGACGACCTTGCCGTTCTGCCGGCAGAAATGCCCCACCTTTTCCTCGGGATAGGCCTTGGGCACCATCTTGCTCGACATGCCGGCCTTCGCCCGCAGGTGAAAGCCGATGAAAGCCGGGTCGATGCAACGCACGAGCGGATTGTCCACCTGGAAGTAGCTGATGGTGTCGATCCCTTCCTGTTCCATCAGGTCGAGGGACCCGCTGCGATGCAGCGCCCGCAGGGAGCCGCCGTGTCCATCGGGGCTCAGCGCCAGCGATGAGCGCGTCTCGAGCAGGATCTTGCCGTCGAAGCCCACCGCCGGCATGCGTCCCTGGCGGAAGAAATGCACACGGCCCCTGTCGAGACCGAAGCACTTGTTCGCCGCGAAGAACTGCTCCGTCTGCTCGTGGTTGGCGTGGCTGGTCATGATGAACCAGTGCAGCGGCTTTCCGTAACGCAGCCCGGCCGCCTTGATCTTCTCGGCGAAAACCTGGAAGAGGGGCTTCTGCTTGAGCGGCGTGACGGCGAACGTGCCCTTCGGGCCGTCGTAACCGAGGCGCGTCCCCTGCCCGCCCGCCACCGTGAACGCCGCCACGCGGCCCGCGCGCAACGCCGCCTCGCCCGCGGCCTTGGCCGCCGCCCATTGCGCGGCGTCGCCGCCGTTCTCCGGCAGGCGCTCGCACGGCGCCGGCGCCAGGCCGTCCAGGTTCACCCCCGTCCCGCCCTGATTGAACACCAGGGTGCGGTTCAGCCGCTCGACCTCGGCCAGGTCGATCTCGGCCGCCTGGTTGGCCAGGGCGGCGCGTTCGCTCGGCGGCAGGAAATCCCAGAAGGCAAAAACCTGCCCCTGGCCGGCGGCACGGTAGGAAGCGATCAATTGTTCAATTTCCATGAATGCAGACTGATTTAAACACAGAGGTCACAGAGAACACCGAGACAAACAGTTTGACCACGGATGGCACGGATTAAACGGATAAAAGCCAATGCGGTTTAACCACTAATGCACACTAATTTGTCACTAATCATTAGTGAGGGATTAGTGGGGATTAGTGGTTCAAAAATCCGTTGCCTTGGATTTCTATCATCCGTGTTCATCCGCGTAATCCGTGGTTTAAAATGCCTTGGTTTCTTACTCCGTTTTCCCCGCGGATATCGCGGATGATACGGATAAATGCGGGGTCGGATTGGCTGTTTCCATCCGTCTTATCCGCGTTATCCGCGGAAATGCCTTGGGTGCCATGGTCATTTCTTCTCTTCCTCGAAGCGGAAAACGAATTCCTGGTTCTTGACGTAGCCGAGCTTCTGACGGATGAGCTGCTCGACCAGCACGGGGTCGTGGCGCAGTTGCTCGAGGTATTTCTCCTGCGCCGACAGCCGGGCTTCCGCCTCGGCCAGCCGGCGCTGGTTGATGGTTTCCTGGGCGCGCAGCGCGGTGATGTCGCGGTGCATCTGCACGAAGAAGGTCACGGCCCACAGGGTCACCCCCACAAACAGCGCCCCATAAAATCCAAGGATCAGCTTGCGGGGATTCACCGGAGAGCAATCAAACGGATTTTTCCGCGGATGGCGCGGATTTGGCGGATAAAGACATAGCTCGGGTGATTTTCATCCCATCCGTGTTCATCCGTTTGCCCGTGAATCCGCGGGACGACGGAGTTCCGGGACAAACACCGGGTGGCAAGCATGCCGCAACAGTGCGCAATCCGCGGTAAAATGCCTTGGTTCAACTTCGTGTCCATTCGTGTCCTTCGTGGTTAAAAGATATCTTGGTTCCATCTCTCTGCGCTCTCCGCGACCTCTGCGTTAAAATGCCTTGGTCTGGATCGATTGATTTCATCTCACCAATCCCAATTAGTGCCTCATTAGTGTTCATTAGTGGTTAAAATCCTCTGTGGCCTCTGGGGCCTCTGTGTTAAAAATGCCTTGGTTGGATTGATTTCGGCAACGTTTTTCAAAGCCCTTTCACGCGGTTTTGGCGTGCTTTTTCCCGTGCGGCCCAGATAGTTGCCCACGCGATGTATCAAAGCTACTACGGTTTTACGGAGATGCCGTTTCACATCACTCCGGACCCGAAGTTCCTCTACCTCAGCGCCACCCACCAGGAGGCTTTGCAGCACCTGAAATACGGCGTCCACGAGAAAAAGGGCTTCATCGTGCTCATCGGCGAGGTCGGCTGCGGCAAGACCACCCTCTGCCGCAAGTTCCTGGGCGATCTCGATCCCAACCATTACGACACCGCCCTGGTGCTCAACCCGCGCGTCACCGAGACGCAGATGCTCAAGGCCATCCTGACCGAGCTCGGCGAACCCAACCTCGCCCGCAGCAAGAACGACCTGGTCGCCCAGATGAACCAGGTGCTGCTCGACCGCATTGCCAAGGGCCGCGAGATCGTCCTCATCATCGACGAGGCCCAGAACCTTTCCTTCGAGGTCTTCGAGCAGGTGCGCCTCCTCTCCAACCTCGAGACCGACAAGCAGAAGCTCCTGCAGATCGTCCTCATGGGTCAGACCGAGCTCAAGGACCGCCTCGCCGCCGAGGAGCTGCGCCAGCTCCGCCAGCGCATCCTCGTCCACTACGAGCTGCGGCCCTTCACCCGGGACGAGATGGACCGCTACATCCACCACCGCCTGACGGTCTCCGGCAGCATGGGCCGGCCGCACTTCACGCCCTGGGCCCTGCGGCACATGTTCAAGGCCAGCCGCGGAATTCCGCGCATCATCAACAATCTCTGCGACAAGTCGCTCCTCTCGGCCTTCATCCGCGAGTCGGACGAGGTCAACTACTGGGACGCCCGCCGCGCCGCGAAGGATCTCGAGAAACTCACCGACTGAGTGATCACCACAGAACACACCGAATACACGGAAATTAATCTTACCGGAGGCAACAGAGAGAACAGAGGATCTAATTCCCCAATCTCAGTTTCCTCCGTTAACTCCTGTTCAATAGCCTGAATTATTCCGTGTCTTCCGTGCATTCCGTGGTTAATTTTCCTGCAGCAACATGAGTTTGATCAACGACGCCCTCAAGAAGGCCCAGAAGCAGCGGACGGGCGAGGCCCCGTCGCTGGGTTCGATGCCAAGCGTCGGCGGCGAGTCGGCCGCGTCGATCTCCCGGCGGGCCAAGCCGGGCGGGTTCGACACGCTGGTCCTGCGCGCCGGCATCGGCGCGGCCGTGGTGCTGGTCCTCGCCATCGGAGGATGGCTCGTCCTGCGAGAGAAACCTGAAACTCGAAACCTGAAACCTGAGGGTTCCAAGGCCTCTACGGCCCAGACCCCTCCGACTCAGGCACCTGCAACAGCTGACACTCAGCCGGTCACGACACCGACCATTCCGGCAGCGACACCTTCGTTTACTCTTCAAGTCGCGCCACCTCAGGTCTCTTCTTCGCCGGCACCTCAGGTTTCGTCTTCGCCCTCACCTCAGGTTTCAGGTTTCAGGTCTCAGGTCTCGCCGCCGGTTCAGGCGGCAGAACCGCCCAAGCCGGCGCTGAAGCTTGAGCCGCGCGCCATGAACTTCATCGACAATATCAAGGTCCTCGGCATCCGCGCCTCGGCCACGGACAGCAAGGTGCTGATGAACGACCGCGTCTATCGCATCGGGGACATGGTCGAGCACGAGATGGGCCTGAAGCTGGTCGGCATCACGAGCAACTCGCTCACCTTCGAGGACGAGAAAGGCGGCCGATACACCCGCACCTTCTGAGCGGGACCGCCTTTCCACAGGAAGAGCAAGCAACCTGCCGGAGACCCGCGATTCAGAGGTAGACCCCGTAGGCGATTTGACGAAGGGTCGCTGCCACCCATCTCCGTCCTTTCGCGGTGCGCATGCCACTGAGCGGAGTCTTGCCGCCCAAAGCCAAGGCGGACTCGCAAAACCACAAGGCGAGCCCCGCCTCCGATTGGCAAAGATCCAGTCTCGCCGCAAGCATCGCACGATCCACCCGACGAGCCGTTTGCGAAAACGCTCGGGCTGGGGGATGCGGCGGTGACTCCCGCCTCAAGGCGACGACGCTGTGCGGTCGTGATTGATTTTTTCATGTTTCGTCTGAGTGGTTGATGGATGGGGGATTTATTCGCGGCCCCACGCGGATTCGCATGTCCGAGACATGCTTAGATGCATTCACTCGCAAATTCCAATCGAGCTGTGCCGGCAAAGACGAGCAAAGTGTCCGAGTTCCCAGATGTCTTTCGGGCAGAAGTTGGCCAGTTCGGTGCGTTTCCAATAGCCCAGAGGTATTCGATAGGATTGCGTTCGGAGGCGTAGGCGGGCAAGCAGGCGACTTCGATCTAGCCGTGAAGCCGGTCGAGGTAACCGCCCCCGGTTTTCCGATCCGACCGGAACACCAGTCGGTTCAGAGCATATCATGTTACCAGTGATGCTCACTCGCTAATAGGCCAATGCCATCACAGGAGTTGGAGACGGCAGCCGGTCCGGCGAGACACGCTATACCGTCTCTTGCCGCTCAAGGCTCCCCAACAAAACCAAAGCCATTCCAATTCAGATGTCCGCTTCCGACCCATCCGTCCTTGTTATCGGCTGTGGCTCCATCGGCGAACGCCACGTGCGCACTTTCCTCGCCACCGGCCGGGCCGGTGTCGTCGGCTGCGACAGCCGAGCGGCCGTTCGCGAGGACATGACCAATCGCTACGGAATCGAGGCGGTTTCGGATTGGGTTCCGGTGCTGGAAAACCCCGCGGTCTCCGGTGTGGTGATTGCCACCCCGGCTCAGTCGCACATGGAAATCGCCATCCGCTGCCTCCAGGCGGGACGGCACGTGTTGATTGAAAAGCCGCTTGCGCTCAGTCTCGCCGACACGGACAGGCTGGTGGCCGCCCGGGACCGGGCACGACGTTTCGCCGGCGTGGCCTACGTGCTGCATTTCGTTCCCGCCTTGCAGGCGGCGCGTCAGTTCATCCAGGCCGGCTCCTTGGGCCCGGTCCGGCACGTGGCGGTCAACACCGGGCAGCATTTCCCCTTCTTCCGCCCCGCCTACCGCGAGATCTACTATCGCGACCGGGCTCAGGGCGGAGGGGCCATTCAGGACGCCCTCACGCACATGGCGAACGCCATCGAGTGGATTGTCGGCCCGACCACGCGCGTCTTTTGCGACGCCGCCCATCAAGTGCTCGAGGGCGTGACCGTGGAAGACACCGTCAACGCCACCGCCCGCAACGGCCCGGCGCTGGTCAGTTACGCCCTGAACCAGTTCCAAGCCGTCAACGAGACCCGGTGGGACTTCCACGCCGATACCGGGTCGGTGCGGGTGGAGATGAACGCCCAGCGCTGGGGGGTGCTCGCCCGCGGCGAGACCGAGTGGAAATGGCACGCGGCGCCCCTGGCGGAACGCGACCAAATCTACGCCGCCCAAGCGGCCGCCTTCCTCGACGGCACCGAGGGCAAACCCAATCCACTCTGCACCCTGGAGGAAGGGATACAGACCCTGCGCTTCAATCTCGCCGCCCTGCAATCGTGGAGCGAGAACCGCCCCATCCTGCCATGAAACCGTCTCCCGCCAAAACCACGCCGGGCTTCTCGCTCGCCGGCAAAATCATCCTGCTCACCGGGGGCGCCGGGCTCTACGGCCGGGGACTGGCCAGCCAGGTGGCCGAAGCGGGGGCCACGCTCGTTCTGGCCTCGCGCGATGTCGCGGCGCTGGAGAAGGTCGCCGCGGAGGAGCGCACCCTCGGCCGCACGGTGCACGCCCGCCCGCTCGACCAGTCGGAGGAATCGTCCATTCTCCGGCTGCGCGACCGCCTCCTGGCCGAGTTTGGCCGGGTGGACGGTCTCATCAACAATGCGGTGGCCCGGCCGATGAAATCGGCCGACGCCCCGCTCGCCGACTGGGAGGCTTCGATGAAGACCAATGCCACCGGACTCTTCGCCATCACCCGCGCCTTCGGCGACGCCATGGCGGCGCGCGGCAGCGGGAGCATCGTGAACATCGGGTCGATCCAAGGCATGGTCGGCCCGGATTTCCCGCTCTACGAGGGGCTGAATATGCACGCCATTCCCGACTACTTCTTCCACAAGGCCGGCATGGTAAACCTCACCCGCTACTTCGCGGGGCTCTACGGGCCGCAAGGCGTGCGCGTCAACTGCGTGTCGCCCGGTGGATTCCTCAGCGGCCAGCATCCCACTTTTGTCGAGCGTTACTCCAAGGCCACGTTTTTGCGCCGCATGGCCGACGACCGCGATCTCGGCGGGCCGGTGATTTTCCTGCTGGGCGACGCCGCCCGCTACGTCACCGGCGTCAACCTGCCCGTCGACGGCGGCTACACCGCGCACTGAACCTCGTCCCCAATGAAACCCTTCGTCCTGCATCCCTCCACGCCGGCCGTCAGCCCAATCTGCCTCGGCAGCTCGACGTTCGGCCGGGAAATCGGCCAAGCGGCGGCGTTTGCGCTGATGGACCGCGCCCAGGCCCGCGGCATCACGCTCTTCGACACCGCCGCGACTTACTCCGCCGGGGCTTCCGAACAGATCGTCGGCGCCTGGCTTGCCTCGCGCAGGCCCGCGCCTGGCAGCCTGACCGTGGCGACCAAGATCTATCCTCCCTTCGCCCCGGAAGCGATCGACTCGGCCGTGACCGCCAGCGCCGGTCGCCTTGGCGTCGAAACGATCGACCTGCTTTATCTGCACAAGTGGGATCCCGCCGCGGCGACCCCGGCCGCGCTGACCGCGCTCGACCGACTGGTGCGGGCCGGCCGTGTGCGGGCCCTCGGCGCCAGCAATTTCACCGCGGCCCAACTGCAGAACGCCCTTCATGTGCAGGCGCAGCTCCGTCTCACGCCTTTCCGCGCGGTCCAAAACGTCAACAACCTAGCCGTGAGCGAGGTCGACGCGCCTTTGCTCACCCTCTGCGCCACGCACGAGGTGGCCATCGTAACCTACAGCCCGCTCGGGGCGGGTTTTCTCACCGGCAAACACCGGCAGGGCGTGCAACCCGGTTCGCGGTTCGACGTGGCACCGGGCCACCAGGCCATTTATTTTCAACCCGGTCCCGAGCGCCGGCTCGCGCACCTCGCGGCCGTGTCCGCCCGCACGGGCCATCCGATGCCGCATCTCGCACTGGCCTGGGCTCTGCACCGGCCCGGGGTCGCTTCCGTGCTGATTGGCGGCCGGGATCCCATCCATTTGGATCAGGGCCTGGCCGCCCTGGCTTTGAACGATTCCGCGCTTTTCGCCGATCTGGAGTCGGCCTGACTCCTGCCTGCAAATGAAAGCCGCCCTGCTTGGCCTCAGCCATCCGCATTCGGGCATCCTGCTGACCACACTCGAGAATCTGCCGGAAATCACGAGCGTGTGTCTCTGGGATGCCGACCCCGCTGTCGCCGCCCGGCCGGCGCTGCCCACGAGCCGCAAGGCGCAGGCGCCCACCACGGATCTTGACGCCGTTCTCGCGCAACCGGGCCTCGCTTTCGCGATTGTCTGCGTGCGCACGGATCAGTCCGCCGCGATTTCACTCCGCGTCATGGCCGCGGGCAAGCACCTGCTCGCCGAAAAACCGGCCGGCCTCACCGCCGCCGAGATCGCGACCCTGCACTCGGCCGCCGACCGCGCCGGCATAGTGGCAAGCGTCCTCTATGCGCGGCGGATGCACCCGTGCGTCGTCGCCGCGCGCAAACTGGTCCAGTCCGGCGCCCTCGGTTCCTTGCTCACCCTGGAGTCACGTTTCCTGACCACCCAGGTCAAGTTCCGTGAGCCCTCCTCCTGGCTGTTCCACCGCGCGCAGGCGGGAGGCGGCATATTGCTTTGGCTTGGATGCCACAGCCTGGACCTGCTCCAGTATATTTCGGGCGACGAGATCACGGCCGTAAGCGCGATGCTAGCCACGCGCTCGGGCGAGGCGATTGACGTCGAAGATACCGCCGTGCTCGCCCTGAAGTTCCGCTCCGGGGCCATCGGTAGTTTCCACGCCGGTTATACCCTCGCCTACAGCGGCGAAGGTTATGTGAATCTTGCCGGATATGATTCGTATCTGGGCATCAATGGCCGCACCGGCCGCGTCGTCTGGCCCGATCTCAACCCACGCCTCCTGGTGGAAAGCCCGCCGGCCCGCGGCGAATCACCCGTCCGGGTGGAAAACTTCACCTTGGAGCCATGCAGCTCCTATGGCGGGCGCGGTGGCGAGGATTTCTTCCGGCAATTTTTCTCGGCAATACGGGGCGAGAGAGCCCCGCCGACGACCCTGGGTGACGCCGAGTGCACCGCGCGGATCATCGAGGCGGCGGAGGAGTCGGCGCGGCACGGCCGGGTCGTCGAAATCAAGCCGGCTTGCCTATCCGTCCGATCCTAAACCGCATGCCTCACCCGTTCCCGACCGAAACCCATTTATGCATTCCGCCCAACGCCTGATGTTTGTCTCATCACCCGCCGCCCCGCGGGTCGAACTCGAATCCTTCCCCATCCCCGATCCGCAGGCCGGGCAGGTGCTCGTGCGCAACACCCACACCCAGGTCAGCGCCGGCAGTGAATCCAACTTCCTGCGCTGCGGGCCCCAATCCTACGGCCTGCCCGACGGACAGCTGCGGGCGAACATCGGCTACATGACCGCCGGGCGCATCGCCGCCGTCGGCCCGGGGGTCACGGGGTTTGCCGTGGGTGATCGCGTGGTCACCTCCGCAGCCCACGCCAGCCACTCCCTGGTCGATCTCACGCCGACCGCCGCCATCGATCCCGTGCCGGACGGCGCATCCGACGAAGCGGCGGGCTTCGCCGCACTGGGCGACGTGGCGCTGCACGGTGTGCGCCGCGCGCAACTGCAAATCGACCAATCGGTCGCGATTTTCGGGATGGGTATCGTCGGACAACTGGTGCTGCAACTGGCCCGGTGCTCCGGCGCCCACCCGCTGATCGCCATCGACTTGGTGGACGAACGCCTGGAACTGGCCAGGCGCAGCGGCGCCACCCACGTGATCAATCCCTCTCGCGAAAATGTCGTGCAGCGCGTGCAGGAGATCACCCAGGGTGCCGGGGCCGAGGTGGTCTTTCACTGCGCGCAGGCGGCTGGGATTCTCCAGTCAGCGATGGAGTGCGCGGCCGACCGCGGGACCGTCGTGCTGACCAGCAGCCCGCCGGGCACGGCCACCATCCGCCTCAAGGAGGAACTGCTGCGCAAGGAACTCAAGCTGACAGGAACCTATGAGAGCGGCCTGACCCAGTCCCATGTCTACTGGCGCTGGACCCGGCAACGCAACCGGCGGGCCTACCTCCGGCTGCTGGCTTCCGGCCAGCTACAGCTGGGGCATCTGCTGACCCACGTGGTTCCGGCCGGTGACGCGCCCGCGATCTACGAAATGGTGCTGCGCGGCAGCACGGGCTGGCTGGGCATCGCGTTCAAGTGGGATTGAGTCCCCCGGTCCTGACGGGGGCAAATGGCAGCCGGCTGACCAACTCGCGGGCGATGGCGAGCGAGGCCGTCGCCGCGGGGCTCGGCGCGTTCAGGACGTGCAGCGCCCGCGGACGCTGCTCCAGCCAGAAATCCTGAATCAGCGTACCATCCCCATGCATGGCCTGGGCCCGCACGCCCGCGCCGCCGGGCCGCAGATCGTCGGGGGTGAGGGCGGGCACCAATCTTTGCAGCGACCGGCAGGCGAGCCGGCGGCTGAGCGAGCGCACCATCTCCTCACCGCACAAGGCCGGGTATTTTTTCAGAAAGCGCCACAATCCCGGGAAGCTGACGGCATCCGCCACATCCCGGGCCGAGAAGTCGCGCCAGGAATAACCCTCGCGAGCCAGCGCCAGCACGGCGTTTGGCCCCGCCTCCACCCCGCCATGGATCATCCGCGTGAAGTGAACCCCGAGGAACGGAAACCGCGAATCCGGCACCGGATAGACCAAATGGCGCACCAAGGACTGCGCCGCGGGCCGGAGCAGGAAATATTCGCCGCGAAACGGGACGATGCGCACCGTGCGCCTGATGCCGGCGAGCTCGGCCACCCGGTCCGAGAAAAGCCCGGCGCAATTGATCAGGTAGTCGCATTCATGAATCCCTGTTCCCGTCCCCACGACCCAACCCGTGGTCGTCTCGCCGATGCGGTTCACGCGGCTGCCCGTGCCCACCGTTCCGCCGGCGGACTCGATCACCAGCCGCAGGGCGGCGCACACCGCCTGGTAGTCCACAATGCCCTCTTCCGGCACATGGATTGCCGCCACGCCCGCCACGTTCGGCTCGACCTCCCGCAATTCCCCCGGCGTGAGACGGCGCAAGCCGCGCAACCCGTTCCGCCGGCCGCGCTCCCACAGCGTGTCGAGCGCCGGCAGCTCGCGGGCCTCGGTCGCCACGACCACTTTGCCGCAGATTTCGTGCGCGACGCCGTGCTCCCGGCAGAAGGCCGTCATGAGCCGGATGCCTTCCACCGCCAGCCGCGCCTTGAGCGAACCCGGCTGGTAATATAATCCCGCATGCAGGACCCCGCTATTGTGCGAGCTCTGGTGGCGCCCGACCTCGGCCTCCTTCTCCAGCAGGGTGACGGCCGCTCCTGGCACAGACTGCAGAAGCTCACGCGTCACGGCGAGTCCGACGATGCCGCCGCCAATGACGACAATCCGCATGAGCTATTTCTTCCCGCCGAGATGAATCCAGGCACGGGCCTTGGATGACTCGATCATGGCGAGACAGGCCGCCACCCCGGCCAGACCATCCGCGCCGGTGCCCACGTCACTCGGCCGGCCTTGGATGGCCGCGATGAATGCGGTCGTCTGGTCGCAGTAAGCCTGCATGCGCACATCGGCGAAGGCCGTGTCCGCCCCCTCGTGCTTCACCGGGGGCTGCTGCGAAACCGTGCGCCAGCCTTTTTCATCCGACTGGCGCAGCTCACCGTAGGGATCAAGGTCGAGCAGGCCGGTGCTGCCGGTGATCCGGAAGCGGAAATCCTCGCCGGGAAAGGAAGGTGCCGGCAACGCCCGGCTCGAGAAGAGGGAGCAGATCGTGCCGGTGGAGAATTCAAGCAGGCCCATGGTGGTGTCCTCCACCGGCACGTCCGGCAGAAACGTGCGGGAGAAGGCCGAGACCGTCAGCACCTCGCCGCCCGTGAACCAGCGCACCAGGTCGATGGCGTGGGGGGAGCTGTTGATCAGATGGCCGACACTGGCGGGATCGTTCCACCACGCCCAATTGCCGCCGAAGCCCCCGGCCTTGATGGCCCCGGCATACATGGGCATCGACACCTGGACCGCCAGGACCCGGCCGATGGCGCCGGCCCGGATCAGTTCGTGGGCCTTGCGATTGTTGATGCGGAAACGCTGCTGGTATCCGACGGCCAGCGTGAGCTGCCGCTGCCGTGCAAAGCCCAGCATCCGCTCACAATCCGCCGCGCTGGTCGCCAGCGGCTTCTCCACCAGGACATGCTTGCCTTGCGCCAGCGCGGCCAGTGTCTCGTCTGCGTGGAGATGATGCGGGGTGGTGACGATCACGGCGTCAATATCCGCGCGCTGCAGCAGCGCCGCCTTGTCGGCTTCAAAGGCAACGCCATAACGGTCGGCCAGCGCCGGGGCGCGAGTGCCGCCGTGGATGGCCACCAGTTCGGCGTTGGGCAGACGGCGGACAGCCTCCGCGTGCGTCCGGCCCATGAAGCCGGATCCAAGGATACCAAAGCGGATTTTATTCATAAGGTTCTTCGGTCAGCTTCCCGATGAGGCCGGGGGCAGGTCAACCTTGAGCTCGCCGGCCAGGGTGGCGAGTTTGCCCCAGAGTTTCACGGGCACCGGAATGCCGGTGCGTTCGCGAATCTGCTGGCTGCACCACTCGGGCTCACCGGCCAGCAGAACCTCATCGTAACCGGGCGCCGGCCCGGCGGCTTTCACCAATCCCGCCAGCCGGTCCATGCGCGATTCAAATTCTCCGGCCGGCAGAAACCGCACGGGGTCGATGGCGATGAATGTGTGGCTGATGCCCAGCGGGTCGCCGCCGGTGCGGTAGACCGGCAGCTCGGTCGTCATGCCTCCGCCGCTGAGCCCCGCGCAGAGTATCTCCACCATCATGGCCAGGGCCGTCCCCTTGTAACCGCCGGTCGGGGTCGGCGCGCCCCGCTGCGCCGCGGCGGTCTCGGTCGTCGGCCGGCCCGCGGCATCGAGAAAGCCCCACTCCCGCGGAATCTCCCGCTGGTTGAGATGGGCAGCATGGGTGAGCTTGCCCAAGGCGACCGTCGTGGTCGCCATGTCGAGCAGCCAGCGCCCCCGGCCGCCGCCGCCCGGCACGGCGACGCACAGCGGATTGGTGCCGAGAATCGCAGCCCGGCCCTGCCACGGCGCCACGGCCGGACAGGCGTTGCTCATCACGATCCCGATGAAGCCGGACCGCGCGAGCTTCTCGCCCCACCAGGCCCCCGCGCCAAAATGGTTCGAATGGCTGGTCACGACCACGGCCACGCCGAGATTCCGGGCGATCCGGATGGCGTGGTCGGTGCAACGGTCGGCGACGACCTGTCCGAGGCCGTTCTCGCCGTCGTATCGCAAACAGACCCCGTCTTCCCGCACCACATGGCCGGCCGCGGGCACGTTGATCCCGCCCGCCCGCAGCTGCTGAATGTAGGTCGTGAGCATCTGGATGCCGTGTGAGTCCACGCCGCGCAGGTTGGCCGCCACCAGCGAGTCAGCGACGATGCCCGCGTGCGGTTCCGCGGCACCCAGTGCCTGCAGCAACTGGCGGCACAGGACGCGGAGTGACTCCGCTGACCGCAGGACGGTCAGCGGGCTGTCCGGAGAGATTTCAGGATGAGGCATACGGAGCGGAGACCTCACCGGGCTTCAATGGTTGGACTAGGGACATGGGGCTTTGATCATTGCCCGGATGACGGGACCGGGCCGTTCTTTTTGACCGCGAGATTGGCCAGCCAAAGGAGTGAGCCGCACAAAAACACCCCGATCGCCGCAAAGGTCAGGATCAACGAGACGCCTACTTTCGCATCGCGCAACGCCCCGACTCCGTAGATGGCCAGGCTCCCGCAGATGGAAGTGAGGCCATTCAGGACTCCGATGGCGGTGGCCCGGTAGCGCGCATCAACGACCAGGCAAACCATGGGCATCGTATTGGCGCCCAGAAAACCCATCGCCAAGCCCCACGCAGCAAGGCTCACGATAGTAAAGCCGATATGATGGAACCAGCCCGTGAGCAGGAACAGCGGAGTCGTAAGCAGGATTGCCACGGCCGGAATGATGATCCGGGCGCGCGGATTGCTCGCACTTTGGCGATCGGACCAGAAACCTCCGCTAAGCAGTCCGATGGCCTGCGCCACATAGAGGCAACCCAACGTGGAAAAACCGGCCTCACCCTGCGCCATCTGGAACTGCTCCCGCATGACCGTCGGCATCCAACCGATGATGATCCAACTGACACCGCCCTGCACGCCCATACAGGCCGCCACGTAGTAGAAGGCTCCTGGTTTGGTCAGGCTGCGCACCGCGTCGCCCAGCCTGATCTCCGGCGGGGCGCCGGTGACCGACTGACCCACGGGCTCGCGCGGGCTGTCCCGCAGGAAAAGATAAAGCAGAATCCCCAGGGCCAGATTCGGCAGCCCGATGGTGGTATAGGCGTAGCTCCAACCGTGCTTCTCAGCCAACCAGCCGCCCACCCCGCCGATCACCGCGCCGACAATCATCCCGGTGAGATGAATGCCCGTGGCCAGCGCCCGCGTTGACCCCCGGTGATAGTCCACGATCAACGCGACCGCCGCGGGAATATAGAAGGCCTGGCTGAGCCCCAGCAGACACCGCAGAACCAGGAAAACCTCGAGCGTCCTGGCATAGGCCGTGATCCATGTGATGGCCGACCATGAGAATATGCTCCAGAGGACGACCCGGCGACGGCTGAAGCGGTCCGCCAAAAATCCCCCGAACGGACTGGCCGCGGCATAAAACACGAGGAAGCCCGAGGTCAGCAGCCCGAACTGCGCCTCGGTCATCGGTATTTCCTCAATGACCGAACCACGCATGGTGGTCAGCATCGTGCGGGTCAGATAATTCGATCCGCCCGCCAGCCACAGGAGCGCGACCGTGGCCCACGCCAACGCCAGGGAACGGCGGGTCGGCAGGATGCTTTCGGACATTGAGGGCTGGCTCATCGGGGAAATTGGGCGGGCTTAAACGCACGGGCCGCGACCGCCGCCGCTTCGGTCGGAGAATGCCCGCACCCATCTTTAAACCAACGCCGTCCAACCCCGCGGATCGCGAAGCCGGACGGCGGCGGGGAGAACAGAGAAATCCCGGCTTAATACCGATACGTCGTCTGGAAACTGAACGAGCGCGGCTCGACCGCATCGACAAGACCCACGCCCTGGGCGCCGATCGGGTAGACCTTGTCGAGGACGTTCTGACAATCGATCCGGAAGTTCCAATGCCGGTTCAGGCGGTAGCCGGCGAACAGGTTGACCAGGACATCCTGCTTCAATTTGAACAGCGCGTTGCCGCTGCTATTCGTGGGCAACGCGGCCCCATTCGGCAGCACGAGGCCACCCATGTTGAACCATTTCCCGCCCGCCTTGGTCGCGCCGCCACCGACCGCCAGGCCCTTGAGCGGGCTGTCCTTGCTGAAGTCGTAGCGCCCGAATGTGCTCCAGGAATTCTCGACGGTCGCCGTGATGGGATTTCCGTTCTGGTCGTGAACCGTGCCCATGTAACCCGTGGCAACGATCTGCAGGCCGGGCAGCGGGGCCAAGGTCAGCGAAGCGTCCCAACCCCTCGAATTGGTGGTGCCGATCGGAATGTAGTAGTTGAGCCCGGCGACGTTGAGGGCCGGAAAGGGGGCCAAAATCGCCTGATTGGTCAGCTCCATCTTATAGGCCGCGACAGAGGCCGACAGCTTGCCATCCCAGAAGCTCGCCTTCAGGCCGGCTTCCTCGCTCTTGCCCAGAACGGAAGGCAGCGGGGAGTTGTCGTAGGTGACGCCGACCGCCGGATTGAAGGTCGTCGACTGCGACACGTAGGCCGTGATGCTTTTGGTGAGATAGGCAACCGCGCCGAAGCGGTGCAGGTATTGATGCGCGTTGGAGTCCGTCGCGGTAAAGGGATTGCGCAGCGCCAGATTGGTGTCGGCGATCGTCTCGATGTTGGAATAGGTGAAGCCACCGACCAACGTGAGCCAGTTGGGGATCACGTCAGCCGTCTGCATGAAATAGGCGTTCGAAACATACTGCTTGGTGCGGGAACCGGGATTGGCCGGCGGAGTATAGGAATCGATGGGGGGCAGCACGAGATTGTTGATGGCCGCCGCATCGCCGATCGGAATGGTGACCGTGGGCTTGACCCAGAATTCGCTCTTGATCGTCTGATCATGGAGATTGAAGCCAAACGCGGTCCGCATGGGAATGGACTTGATGTTGTATTGCCCGGACACGTCGGTCTGGACATCCAGGGCCTCGTTGAACCCATTGTCCTTCCGGAGCGTGTAGGTCATAGTGTTGTTGTTCCAGTTGACCGTGGTGGGGAACGCAACCGAGCCGAGGCGCTTCACGTTGAAGAAAGTGGCCTGGGATTTCACCTGCCAGTTCTCGGAGACGATCTGGGTCCAACTGAACCGGGCGTCATTCTGGGTGTTCGTATCCGCATTGCCGGGAGGGGAGTTCTGATTGCGCACACCGAGGCCTGTGTAGACGTTGCCGTCCGGCGTCAGGATGCCGGTGCCGCCCGGAAGGTAGTGGAAGACCTCGTGGTCGAACTGGAGCTGGACGATCGTGTTCTTCCAGTCGAGCGAGAGACTCGGAAAGATGCCGCGCTTGTCATCCTTGGAGTTGTAGAAAGCGCCCTGCCCCGACTGCTCGATGCCCACCAGCCGGGCGGTGAACTTCGCATCGTCGACGGTCGCCAGCGGCTGATTGATGTCGAAGGTGAACGTATGACGGCCCCACTGGCTGACCCGGGCATCGAAGATGCCCTGCGTCACTCCCGGCAAAGGCTTCTTGGTTGTCTCAATTACCAGACCGCCCAGCGAAGCCAGTGGATACAAGACCTGCTGCGGCCCCTTGATCACCTGATACGTATCGATGTTGGTGTTGTCAGAGAGACCGATGCCGGTCGCCTGGGGAACGTCGTCAATGTAGGGATTACCGATGCGCGAACCGCGGGACAGGATCGCCGGCCCGCGATAATAGGGCACCAGACCGGCGTAGGAGAGGATGTCAGAGGCGAAATGAGAACCGATGTCCTTGATCATGTCACTCGTCACCACGATGATCTGGGCGGGCAGCCTCATCAAGGGCTCGGAGGTTTTGAGCGCCGAGGCCGAATTGCCCTGGCTATATCCCACGCCCTGCGTGGAGCGCACTTCGAACTTCGTCAGATGCAGCAGCGAATTATCCTCGCTGGCCGGCGCCGCGCCTGTCGCGTCGCCGCCGGATTTTTTACTTGCAGACTGTTGGGCAGACCGGGATGGAGCCGCCGCCTGGGCCGGCGTGTCGGCCGACGGACCCTGATGCAGGGCCGCCTTGAGGCGCTCCACCTCGGCCTTCAGGCTGGCGATCTGCGCATCCTTGTCATCCGCGGAAGCCCCGCTTGACTGCGCCCAGACCGGAACGGAGAGGAACACGAGCGCGAGGCAGGCTGGCAACATCCGCAACCAGACTGGCGCGAGTCGGAGGGATGGAGTGGTAACGCAGAGGTGTGTCTTAGGTGTCTTCATCGCTGGCGAGAATGTTGCGCCCGGTTGGGGGGAGAAGAGCAGACTACTGGATATACAATGTGACAAGTAAACGCCGGCTTGGAATAATCCGCGTTAAATCGCCCGCCCGCCAACGAATGCTTCCGACCGCGTCCGCCCACGGGGAGACCGGTACCAATGCGGCGCCGGCTGGGCCGGGATCGCCGCGGCCGTCGCCGACCGGAATGGCCCGCACCGCGAGAGCGACGCGGTCGCGGATTTGAACCCCGCGCCATCCCCGACATCTACCGCCCCGACCAGACCCGCAATATGGACAGGGCTGCGCCCACCCGGGTGTCATTGTCCGGTGCGTCCAAAAGGAGTCCGTAACGCGGCAGGTCGGCCGCCGTGATTTGTTCAAGCAGGCCCTGGCAAGCCTCGAAGCGCGCCGCAGCGGTTCCGGTGGCCAGGATTTTTTCCAGCTCCATCCGCCAGGCCGGACGGCGCGCCGGATCCGCGTTGAGGGCAAACGCCGCACTCAAGAGATACGGGTAGGCCCGGGACCGGGGCGATTCAATCCCGGCGGCCCGCGCCAACTGGCCGAGGGCCGCCGGATTATCCTCGCGCAGCAGACGAAGCGCATAGGCGGCGACCAGACGCTCGCCCTCATCCGGCGACCGGAGCAAAGCGCAGAGCGATTCCAGCGCGTCGCGTTCCTGGGTGAGCCGGAGAGCCCAGAGGGCCAGACCGCGAAGCGGCGCCTGCGGGTCGGCGGCGATCTTCCGCACCTCGTCGAGGGTCGGTCCGGTGACCGGGTGGCGCAGTTTGCACAGGGTTTCAAGGGCTTGGGAGCGGTCGGCCGATGCCGGGTTCAGGAAGATCCTTTCCACCCGGGCCAGGCAGGCATCCCGTTCGCGCGGGGTCGGAGAAGTGTTGGCCAGCACGCGCCAGACCCCAACGCGGTAGGGCCGTGCATCGACCGACGGAACGAACTCCAGAAAACGCCCGCGGATCGCGCCGGCCTCACCGACCGCCATCAGCGCCTCCGCCGCGTGGACCTTGATCCAACTCTCCTCGTGATCCATCACTTCGTGCAGCACAGCCCTCGCGCGCAGCGGCCAGGCGCCATCCGCCGGACCGGACCGGGCCGGACTCGCGCCCACCAGGAAGACGCACAGCAGCGGCAGCCAGCGGATCATGCGCAAGCGGCGGTCAGTTCGGGGGGACGGGCAACGAGGCAAACGGAATTCGGCGAAGCCGCAAGCGGGAGAGGCGGCCGATCTCCGCATTGCCGGCCACGTAAGAGAGCAGCACCGCATCATCGGTAAAGTGGATCGCCGTGTAGCAGTACCACCCCGTGAGATCGTCCTCGATCACCTGGGACGGTCCCCAAGTCCTGGCCCCGTCGGTCGAAAACGCCACCGCCAGCGGCGCGCGCTGCTTCGGGTTCGCCGGCGCCGGCACCTTGCCGGAATGATCGTTGTAAACCACCATGAGGGTGGCCGAATGCGGCAGCCGCTTGATGCTCGCCGGCGACACGGGGGATTTCAATTCAGTTGGGCGGGGCAGGCTCCAGCTCACACCATTGTCCTTGGAAATGGACTCATATTGCGCGCCCTGGTCGGTGCGGAACCAGGCATAGACCGAACCATCGGAAAGTTCGACCACGCCAGGCTCCTGCAGGCCCGAGGTGCTCAGTGCGGGAATCGCCCACCACGTGTCCGACTCCTTCCACGAGGCGCCCTCGTCGTCCGAGTAATACCAGATCGCGAGGGCGCGAGGATCCCACGACGACTCCTCATCCGCGACGCCCCGGCTCCGATGAAAACCGAAAGGAACGATGATCCGCCCGGTCTTGGTCTGGATGACGCGATCGTTGTTCAGGACAAAGTAACCCGGCGCGGCGGTCACGGGCCTGGGCTCGGACCAGGTGCCCCCTTCATCGCTCGAGAGCGATATCATGGCGTGGCAGTCCAGCCATTTGCTCCTCTTCACGGCGTAGAAGCGCGCGATCTTGCCGCTGGCGAGCCGGAGCAGCGAAACGCTCATGACATTCTGATAAGTGCCGGTCGGGACCACCACCTTGGGCTGGCTCCATGTCCGCCCCTGATCGTCCGAATGGATTTCAGCAATAGCCGAGGGGCTGTGATCCTGCTGGCCGTCTGAAAACTGCGAGTACTCGAACAGGATCCGCCCGGAGCGAAGCGTCAGATAGCTGCCTTCGGAATTCCGGGGATGCTCCGGCGTCGGATCAAGATCGTGGGGCGGCAAACTCGCCGCGACACTCGAAACAGAGAGAAGGCCGGCGGCAATACCCACGAGGAGCATCCGCCGTGACGGGGAGAAAACTTTGTCGGCAAGGGTAATAGTAGGAGTAGACATCGGGTTCATCATGGGACGGCTGAAGCAGCCTGAAAGGATCGACTACATGGCAAATAAGCTTACCTGTTCCGGTCCGGCGAGACCACTCGTCCGCCGTTGCAAACGGCGCAGTGATGGAACCCGGCGACCGATGATATCGGCAGCAGACGGATCAACCGAGCAAGACCGGGGCATCAGCGTGACATCAACGTATCTTTCCCATCCGTCAGCCATTCCACGTTGAAGCGGGCGAAGGTGATTTTCTCATAAGGGTCCTTTTCCCCGCACTCGTAGAGGCACCCCGCGCTCTGATCGGGGAGCCCGGTCAGGCACGAATAGGCGGCGGGGCCCGGGTGGATCGACTTCGCTGCCACCCAAGTGCGTCCCTCGTCGAAGCTCAGACGCACGGTCAGATTCTCCCGCTTCAGGCTGGCGGGGTTGGCAAACAACAGCCGGCTACGATCAGGCGTGGAAGCGCCCGTGAGCCGGCATAGGCTGCCCTGACAGCGCGGCTCGATCAGCGCCGGATCTTCCACCGGAGGCGACCAGGTCGCGCCACCGTCCTTGCTGTAGGCCACTTTGCGGGCGTTGCCCGCCATGCCCCTCATGTTGATCATCAGGGTGCCATCGGTCAGCTCCGCGACCTGGCATTCGTTCGCGCCGCCGGCACCCTGGACCGGCGCTCCCATCTTCCACGTCTTTCCGTGGTCATCGCTGTAGCACACGAACGAGGTCGCCGTCTCGGGCGTGGCGCGCGGGCGGCGATAGTCGGCGTTGTATCGGGGCAGGATCAGCCGGCCGTTTCTCATCTGGATGCCGTTGCCCACCCCGGTGGAGCCGGCAGCCCAATCCGGCCGCTTCATCATCGGTGTGAAATCCTTAGGCCCTGACCAGGTGAGGCCGTCGTCGTCACTGGTGATCGTTTTGAATTGAAAGGTTGCGCCCGCAACTCCGTCGGCGGCGTTTTGACTGCCAACCCCCTCGGGGGCGTAGACACTGAAAATCCACAGGGTGCCCGTCTGGCGGTCCACCAGCCCGCAGGAATCCGCGACGGCCCCCTTGCCGTTGTCAACCAGCGTCCGCAGCGGTCCCCAGGTTTTCCCGCCGTCAACGCTGCGCTTCATGACCAGATCGATACGATTCGGCGGATCACCGGCCCTCTCCATCCGGGCGTCGCAGAAGGCGACCAGCGTGCCTTGGTTCGATGTGATGATCCCGGGGATGCGGTATTGGAACACGCCGTCATGCCCGGCCACGAACACGTCGGTTTGCTCCAGCAATGCCGGTGCGGCGCAAGTTTGCGCCGGGAGCAAAAAGACCAGCAGCAACGGGACGAGGCATCGGGCGCGCGAAACGGTGAAGGATGATTTCATGATAGGTTGGAACATAAGGGTGGACAAACGCGTGAGATTGCGGGGGGCCCGGGGATTTTCTTGCCGGCGGGCATGGGACTAGATTCCCGGACGCCACGCGGTCACCGCCATCGTGCGATGGCCGGCCATGGTTTCCCCGGAAACAAACACCCATTCATTCCCCACGCTCACGATCGGGGCGCTCACCACCGGCTCGAGCCAGGCCTCGGACCACAGGCGCCACTCATGGCGGGTGACATCGAAATAGATGATGTCCTCGGGCACGCGCCGGTCACGCGGGGTCTTGCCGACCTGCCGGCCATCGACTCCGCCAAATACAAAGACCCGGCCTGGCCGAGGCGAGACCGGCGCCGGCGAGGGCGCGGCCACAACCGACCAGGGCAAGTCCGGCAGCTTTTCCCATCCCTTGCCGGGACGGTAGCGATAAGCGTCCGTAAGGTAATTCAGCACGGCCTGCTTCCCATCGGCCCCGGTATTCATCTCGAGTCCGCTGATCAGGTAGACGGCTCCATCCAGTGCGGCCATCACGGCGAGGGCCCGGGACGGCCCGGGCCAAGGAGCCAACGGCTGCCAGCCGGCGGCGAGGTTCGCCAGATCCAGGCAGTAGAAATGATTGGTGCTGACCCGCGGAGTGCCGGCGGCATAGCCGCCGGCGAGGTAGACTTTGCCATCGAGCACCGTCGCGGCCGGGCTGGCCAGTGCCACCGGCAAGGAAGACGCGGGCTTGATGGCCATCTTCCCCCCTTGCCAGCTTAGCATCAGGGCGTCCTGGAAAACCCCGGTGGAATTCTCACCCCCGATGGCCAGCACGCCGGCGGGCACGCTGACGACCGCGGCGTATGCCCGCGGAGCCGGCAGCCGGCCCACCGCCCGCCATTCCGCGCCCTCCAGGGATCGCGCGTAGATCTCATCATAGGTCCGTTTCACCCCACCCTCCCACGGCGGACGATCGGGAAAATTGGCGCCACCCGCCGCAATCAGCATGCCGTCGTGAAACCCGGCGATCACCGCGGCGACGCCAGGCGATCGCGGATAGACGGGCAATTGGCGCCAGGCATCGCCTTCGGGCCGCTCCGACGCCAAGGAGAATCGCAAGGCCCGGCAGGCAACCCATCCACCCCCGTCGGCGACAAGGTAGACCGCCAGCAGGTTGTCGCCCTGCACCCGCAGCGCCACGGCCAGGATCTCCGCGTCGGGCGGATCGTCGGCGAAGGCCATGTCCTGGCAGCCGCCGTCAGCGGCCCGACTGATGATCAGACCCGCACTGGGAAACGCCGGCCGCACGCCGGGGGCCCGGCGTGCGCTGCGCAAAATCACTTTCCCTCCGCCATGCTTGACCTCGGCCAAGATGCCCGGCGGCAGGTTCGCGTCCTCGGGGGCCGTCGTTGCCCGGTCGGGCGGAATCGCCACCGGCCTCGACCAATCGCCGGCTCCGATCGGCGCAACCGCCTGCAAACGGTCACCGGTGGAACTGGTCCAAGTCACGAACCAGTGGGTCCCGCCCGAAGCGAGCCCTGCCGACGGACGGGACGCGCCGGGGGCAGCCCGGCCAAGCAGAGCGGAGCAAACAGCGATGAGTGGTTTTGTCATGAAAGGGTTCCGCTTGTCCGCCGTCATCTCGCCCGGCGGCGGACAACCGCATGGTGGCCGCCAAGCCGGAAGCGGACCGGCCTCAAGCGGCTGTCACGGAGTCAGCCCCGGGCCGACATCGAAAACAACGCCGCCCGGCTGGTAATCCAGGCTAACCAGCCCGGGCCGAGGTATGCCGTGCGACCTCCCCGGTCTCATTCATGAACCTTCGCCGCCTTCCCGGCCGATACGGTCGGCCCCTTCGGCCGCGGACCGCAACGGCTGTCCGCGCGCGCCGTTGCTCATGGCTGGAACTGCAGCGAATAGAGATCCGCGTCGCTGAGAACCATGTGGAGCCGGACGGCCTGTCCGGCGGGAACCTTGATCTCCGAACGGCCGGACCAGGTGACGGTCCGGTCCAGCGTATCGCCAAAAAGCTCATCGCATTCCTTGAGGGAATAACCCGGCAGGGGCCGGCCGTCGGCGCCCAACAATTCGACCCGGATCGCACCCGCGGCTGAAGTGGAGAAATTGACCGAAAGCTTTCGTCCCGAAAACCGCAGGGGCTTAGTGACAAATTCACCCGGTGACTGACGCGCCTGCAGTGAGACAAACCCGTCGATCCTCAGCGTGTGCCGCCGCAGCCGGGTCGGTCCCTTCCAGTGATCCTCATGGATGTAGAGCGAGAACTCCGGTTCGGTCGTGGGATCCTCGGCCGGGGTCTCAATCAGTCCCAGACCGACGAAGCCATCGCCATACACCCAGTTGTTCTTGCGCTGCGGACCGGGGCGGATGAACGCCTCCCCCCAGCGATCGAAGCTCACGCCGTCCCGGCTGCTCATGAACATGGCATCGGTCACGACCGAGCCATAGCGGTGGGAAAACTGCATGCGTCGCTGCCGATGCTCCGGATCCGGCAGGGTGCGCATCGCCTCCGGCGAAAAGTCGCGGTCAACGTAACGCGCGGGAAAGCCGACGAACAGGTGCGGGGCACGCGCGTATGGCTGGATGCCGTTGATATAAAGGGCTTCGTCCGGCGCTTTGCCAAACTGCACGCGCCGGGGTTCGCTCCAGGTCCGGAAGTCGGTGGAGGTCGTGACCAGGATGTCGCGGATTCCCGTTTTTGTGTCGTTGGTGGGCTGGCCATCGCGATCATGAAAGTCGCGCAGGTAGCACCAGTAATGGCCGCGCAGGGGGTCCCAGAAGGCGTTGTTCTGGGAGTCGAATTTTCCGCGCGTGATGACGGGATTCCCGGCCAGGTAGGACCAGTGCGTGCCATCTGCCGACTTCAGCGCGAACAGACCGCCGGGGCCCGCCGCCATGGCCTTATATTTTTCCTCCGGCGGGCAAGCCGGGTTGGCATCCCGGAAAGGGGTGAAATTGTCCAGCTGCGGTCCGGACCAGACGATATTGTTCCGCTTTGAACCGTGAAACTCGAACAAGCCGAGTTCGGGCCTCACCCAATGGATGCCATCGCGGCTCTCCGCATAACAGGCGTAAATCTCGCGGCTCCGGGCCGTGATCGGGTCCTGATGCAGCGTTGTGCCGTCCGCATTCGTCAGCTCGTTGCCTATGTAATACATCCTGATCAGATCCCCTTCCCGGATCAGCGTCTCGAAATCACTGCCGCTGCCTTCCCAAGGCGCATCGCGGACCATCACGATCTCCCGGGGCGTCGGCGTATGCAGTCTCAGCTCGAGTCCGCTTTTCTGGGCGATCAGGAACTCGTCCACCATCAGTTCGCGCCGCGCGCCCAGGTCGATCACCTCGTCCTGGTTGGGTTCCACCGCGCGGATGGAACCGGCGGCGGCAAGCAACAGGAGCAGGGCGGAAAGGAGCGGGACGTGAGGCCGGTTCATCGCAGGATTCGTTCGCAAGGGATGGGGAGACCACTGGGCGCGTCTTTTATGGCGCGGCGTAGCGAGCCGCGACAAAAGAAGACTTCTGGTAAGAATACCTGACCGGCGCGCGCAATCCCGCTGGCCATCCGACCGGTGGAAACATGTCCGGCCCGAAACGCCCGCACCAAAGCGTCGTGCCTTTCTCGGCCAATCCCGCACGTCCCCCCGGCACCGCATCATCCGGCCCTCCATCGGTCGGTGCGGAGCGGCCCCGATCGCTTAGCGTCCCGGCCGAAAATCCTTCCACGGCCGCAGGGCCTCCCGCGGCACCACTTTGCCGTTGACCGGAAACGGCGGCCAATGCCCGCCGAGCAGGGCTTCCACTGAATCCGTCACCGTGCCGTGCAGATGCCGCATTGAATCCTGCGAGGAAGCCGCGTAATGCGGCGTCAGGGTGACCTGTTCAAGCGTGCGCAACGGGCTGGGGGCGGGCAATGGCTCCACCTCGAACACATCAAGGGCCGCGCCCCCCAGCCTGTCCTGCTGCAGGGCCCGGACCAGCGCAGCTTCATCGATAATCCCGCCGCGACTTGTGTTCACCAGATACGCGGTCGGCTTCATCAGCCCGAGCGTCTGCTCGTTCATCAGGTGCCGGGTCTCCACGTTCAGCGGCAGATGAAGGGACAGCAGGTCCGACTCGCGCAGCAGCTGATCGCGTGAAACCAGTTCAATCGGAGAACCGGGAGGAAGGGACTGCACGTAGGGGTCGGCCACGATGATCCGCATGTTAAACCCGGACATTTTTCGCGCAACGGCCTGGGCGATCCGCCCCCAGCCCAATAGGCCCAAGGTCAGACAGGCGACGCGACGCAGCGGCTGCTGCGGATCGTAGCCGACCCAACCGCCCGATCGGATCCTTCGATCGAGGACGGCGATCCGGCGGGCCGCCGCCAGAATGAGGGCCGTAGAATGATCCGAAACCTCCTCCGTGCAGTAGTCCGCCGAGTTGGCCACCACCACGCCTTGCCGCGTCGCTTCCACCAGATCGATGCTGTCGACCCCAACACCATACCGCACGATGGCCTGGCACTTCGGCAGCGCCGCGATGACCCGGGCGTTCAGCGGGGTGTCCGCGTTTTCGAAGAGAACCACCGCCGCGTCCCGGCAGGCCAGGATGATCTCGTCCTCCGTGCGCGCCCGCCGCAGGACAAGGTCGGCGCCGGCGGCCTCGATGCGCCGGCGCTCCAGCTCATACGTGAAGTTGCAATCTACATTTACGATCTGCGGGCGGCTGGGCATGGGCGGACGGGGGTTGGCGGTTAAAGGTGCTTTTACCGGGGAACGATCCTGACGCCAGGGTGCCGTTGCCGACAAAAATTATCCCATGGTAACATTTCCTAACCGGTCGTCCAGGCACGCCGGTGCCCCGCCCGGGCCACTGGCCATAAAATTTTACCTGTGGTTGCTCCTGTTCCCGCATTGCCGGGTTGGCGCCGGCGCCCGATGGTGTCGTCCGTTACGATCAGCTCGCAGCCGATCGCCGCCCCTCCCGTCCGGAACCATCCTCCATCATCCCATGCGCGCCTCACTCATCCGCTCCCGGCTGCAACAGGGTCTCCCCGCCCGCATCGCCGCCCTCTACTACCCCACGGCGATGATGCCGGCCCATGCCGCCCGGGCGGGGTTTGACGCCCTCTGGCTCGACGCCGAGCACAACACCTGGGACCGGCGCGAGATCCAGCGCCTGGCCGCCCTCCATCATCTCGCCAACATCGACTGCCTCGTCCGCACCGGCAGCCGCAATGCCAACGAGCTCTACCATCTGCTCGAGGACGGGGTGACCGCCCTGATGATTCCGCTGGTCGATACCGCGGAGGACGCCGCCCACCTCGCCGCCGCGGTCAAATTCCCGCCCCTTGGCCAGCGCGGCCTCGACGGCGCCAGCCTTGACAACAACTTCTATCTCGGCGCCGCCGACAAGTATCCGGCGGCGGCCAACACCGAGACCTTCCTGATCCTGCAGATCGAGACCCCCGAGGCACTCGCGAATCTCGACCAAATTGCCGGCACGCCGGGCGTGGACGGACTCTTCCTGGGACCCGGCGACCTGTCCATCCGGCTGGACTGCCCCATGGACTGGAGCCACCCCAAGATGACCGGGGCCGAGGACGCCGTGGCCGCAGCGGCGGCAAGACATCGCATCGCCTGGGGGCGGCCCGCCGGGAATGTCGAGCAAATCGCGCGCATCGTCCGGAAAGGCGGCAAGCTTATCGCCCACGGCAGCGACTTTGGCGCGATCATGACAATGCTGCCCGTCTATGCGAAAAATCTCTCGGATGGCATCGCCCGATCATGACGGCCGTTACCCGCCTGCGCCCCATGGCCGCCGCATTCCTGGGCATGGCCGCGACCTTTTCTCAGGCCCAGCCCGCTCCTGAACCGACACCCTTGGCCGACCTCGTGACCCTGCAGGCGGAGCTTGCGCAACCGTCCAAGCCGCTGACTTGGGTAATCTCGGGAGACTCGATCACTCAGGGGGCGAAGTGGCTGGGCCGCGAGCGGTCCTATCCCGAGTTGATCCAGGAACGTGTCCGGTGGGAAATGAACCGTCGCCGTGACTTTTTCGTCAACTCCGCCATCTCGGGCGAAAAGACGGCCGGGCTGCGGGCCGACTTCGCGTGGCGGGTGCTGCGCTTCCATCCGGATGTCGTCTCCATCATGATCGGTATGAACGATGCCGTTGCCGGCCCGGCCGGGCGCGCCGCGTTCGAGGCCGAACTGCGCGAAATGGTCCGGCAGGTCCGTGTCGCCGGGGCTATTCCCCTGCTCCACCGCACCAATCCCGTGGACACAGACAACCCCGACACTCTCACGCGCACCGACCTGCCCGCCTACAATGAAATCATCGCGCAGGTGGCCGGTTCCACCGGCACGATCCTCATCGATCATTGGACCCGCTGGCTCGAGGCCAGGCCGACGGTCGCGGGGCGGCGCGAATGGCTGGCGGATCCGATCCATCCGAATGGCGCCGGCCATCGCCAGTTCGCGATCGAGTTTTTCAAGGCGATCGGGCGCTACGACTCCGCCGCCGCAAGCACCCGGCCTTGAACTCGGGCTGACGCCGTCTTCCCGTGGCCGCCCGACCCGGCCCACCTCAATCCCCATGCCCGCGTCCACTCAGCCCTCGGCCGCTTCCTTCCAACCTCCCCCCGGTGCCTGGCTGACCGTGGCCCTGCTCTGGGTCACCGCGGGCCTGAGCTATCTCGACCGACTGATGGTCACGACCATGCGTGGTTCGCTCAACGCGGCGATTCCCATGACCGAGGCGCAGTTCGGTTTGCTCACGGCGGTCTTTCTCACCGTTTACGCCATCTGCAGCCCATTCGCCGGCTATTTTGCGGACCGGTTTAATCGCAGCCGCGTCATCATCGGCAGTCTCTTCCTTTGGTCCCTGGTCACCGGCCTGACCGCCTGCGCCAGGACCTATGAACAGCTGCTCATCACCCGGGCACTCATGGGTGTGACCCAAGCCGCGTGCATGCCGGCCTCCGTCGCACTCATCGTGGAATACCATCGGGGGGCCACCCGCTCGCTGGCCTCCGGCTTGCTTCTCAGCGGCGCCATGAGCGGCGGCGCGCTGGCCGGACTGGGCGGATCTCTGGCGGAAAGCCATGACTGGGCCTATGCCTTTCAGCTCTTCGGCTTGGTTGGCGTGGGATTCTCGGGGCTGCTGCTGGCCTTGCTGCGCGATCCTCCCGCGACGGAAGGCGCGCCCTCCACCAAGGACGCCGTCCCCACCCTGCGCATCGGCGAGGCTTTCACCCACCTTCTGACCAACCGCGGCTATCTCGTCATGCTCGTCTACGCCTGCGTGCTTGGCGTGGTCAGCTGGTCGGTCGTCGGCTGGATGCCCACCTATATCAAGGAACACTTCAATCTCTCCCAAGGGGCGGCCGGCCTGTCCGCCACGATCTACCTGAACGTCGCTGCCCTGGTCGGCATGCTGGTCGGTGGCGCCTGGGCCGACCGCTGGAGCCGCACGAACGAGCAAGCCCGCATCCTCGTGCCGGTGGTCGGCCTCTGCCTGGCCGCCCCGGCTGTGCTGCTTATCGCCAATACCGGGACGCTGGCCCTGGCCCTGGGCGGTCTGGTCGTCTACGGGATGGCGCGGAATTTTGCGGACGCCAACCAGATGCCGATTCTCTGCCTGGTCGTGGACGCCCGTTACCGGGCCATGAGTTGGGGTCTGTCGACTTTCTTCAGCTGCCTCGTGGGCGCCGCCGGCATCTACGTGGGCGGACTCCTGCGGGATGCCCAGATCGACGTCAGCCGGGTCTTCCAGTTCGCCTCCGCCAATCTCCTGGTCTGCGCCGGGCTGCTCTTCGCCCTGCGCCGCCGGAAAGCCGCCCGCGCGGCCTGACCCGCCCGGGCTCCCTCGGCCCGCGGGCTACTGGTCAGTTCGTTTTACCTGTATAAAAGCTTTCCTGGTCATGACATGTTACCAATGGTGTGGCGTATCAATCAACCGCGCATGACCGTCCGCCCGCTTTCGTCCAGATGCGATCGTTTACAAGCCCGTTTCCGCGTAGCGTTCGATGAACGCGCGGCACTCCTCGGTCAGCGGGTAGCCCAGGAAACTGCTGGTTGTCGTGAACAATCCGCGGCGCATCATGTAGTATTTCAAGCCGGTGAGCCAGCAGGCGATGGACTGGCCGCCGTAAATCCCGTAGAGGATGCGCTTCATGTCGGCATCGAGCGCTTGGGCCTCGGCCAATTGGTTCGCGCGGAAAAGCCGGACCATGCGATTGAGTTGCGGACCCACGGCCGCCGCTCCGCCAAACATGAAACCATCGTATCCGACCTCAAGGTATTCGAAGCACCGGAACTCATCGCCATTGAAAAGTTGCAGCGCGGGCTTCTCCTGGCGGGCGGCCAGGGCCGCGGCGCGGCGCGCCTTGTCACCGGAGCTGTCTTTCACCAGATGCACCTTGGGCAGCAGGTAGATTTCCTTCAGCCGGGCCTCGGGAATGACCACCGGGCGGTGCTTCCCCAGATCATAGATCCCCACCGGCAGCGGGCTGGCATTTACGGCCTCGGTGAAGTGCGCCACCACGCGCTCCGGCGTCGCATTCAAGAACGTCGCTGGCGCGGCGATGATCACATAATCCGCGCCGGCCTCGGCCGCCGCTTGGGTGTTATCCAGGATGCGCGGCACCGAATTGTCGGAAGCCTGCATGGCAATCTTCAGCTTGCCGCCGGCCGCTTTTACCGCAGTCCGCACCAAGACCTGCCTTTCCCGGTCCTGCAGCCAAGGCCCCTCGCCGCAGGTGCCGGCCAGGAACAATCCGTGCACGCCGTGACGAACGGCGTCTTGCACCATTCGCTCAACCGAGGGCACGTCCACGCGAAAATCCGGGGTGAGCGGAGTCGGTGCAGCAGACCATATTCTTACGGAGGGCAGCAATTTCATCGTCTCTTAAGCAGTCACAGCGCCCCCGCTTCAACTATCATAAACTACTGGTAATTATTTATGAACAGCTCCCCACTCCCCTTTGAGATCCCCAAACGTATGTCGTTGGCGGCCCAAGCTGCCGACTCGATCAAGCAGGCGATCACCGACGGCACTTGGCGGGAATACCTCCCGAGTGAGCGCCGCCTATGCGGTATGCTGCGCGTGAGCCGCCCCACCATTCGCACTGCGCTGCGCATGCTTTCCGAGAAGGGAATGGTCGAAATACACCAGGGCCGACGCAACCGCCTGTTGTCCCAACCACGTCAGGCCCCCAAACGGCAGAGCCGGCTCATCGGCCTCGTTACCCCCGAACCATTCACCCATCTGGCAGTCGCCACCTACCAAATCATCAGCGAAATGCGCGGGCACCTCTCCGAGCAGGGTTTCACCACTGAAGTGCTAGTATGCCAGGCACAAAGCGTGCGAGCGCAGCGGCGCAAACTCGAGGAATTTGTCCGGCATAACCGGGTCCTCTGCTGCGTGCTCCTTTCCGTCAGCAAGGATCTTCAGCAGTGGTGCTCCGAAAATTCGGTGCCGGCCCTCGTGCTCGGCTCCTGCCACAGCGAGGTCAAGCTGCCCTCGCTGGACATCGACTACCGCTCGGTCTGCCGTCACGCCGGTGGCATTTTCCTCTCGAAGGGTCATCGCCGGATGGCACTGGTTGTGCCCCATTCAGGGGTGGCTGGCGATCTCGCCAGCGAGGTCGGCTTCATGGAGTCCATCCAACTCAACCGTCAGATCGACGCCCGGGCGAGCATTGTGCGCCACAACGGAACGGCCCAGAACATCAGCGCCAAGCTGGACGTCTTGTTCAACTCCGCCCACGCCCCCACCGCCTTGCTCGTGGCCAAGCCCCAGCACGTGTTCATCGTCATTCTCTACTTGCTAAAGCACGGCCTGACCGTTCCGGATACCGTCTCCTTCATTGCTCGCGACCATGACCACATTTTCGAGACGGTCAGCCCGCCGATCGCGTATTACAGTCCGCAGGACGACACCTTCGCTCACCGGCTTTCCCGATTGATGCTCCAGATGGTGAATCACGGCAATCTCGAGCCGCAACCCAACCTGATCTTCCCTAAATACTTCCCTGGCGGGACCGTGAAACAACTTGGCTGAAACCCCGGGCGGCGGAGCGTCCCGCCCGCCCGGGCGCCAGTCACGACATCTTGGCATACGGGTCCGTCAGCTTGCTGTAGCGATTAAGGCGGGCTCCAGTGGCGAACCGGCGCGTAACTTTGAGAAGCTGGCGCTCTTCGATCGGGGCGAGGAGTATACATCCTGCCATAGTGCCACAGAGCGTGACTCGCCGCCAACCTTCACCCGCAACCCTTGCGGCGGATGAGGGCGAGGTCGGGACACCCTGCCTGAGTCGGTTCAACCTACGGTGAGTCTGCGTCCCGCGAGCTAGTTGGGCCCATGCCCAGTTCCACGACGGCCTGGGCTTTGACGACGTGGGCGTTCCTCCTATTCCGGCTGTTCGCCCGAGGCAACGGAGCCCTGCCCGCCACGGCGACCTGCTCCGAGATCCGCTTCATCGCGGAGAACTTTTGAACGTTTCCCAGCCAAATACGTCTTATTCCTCGTTCAATAGTTTAGGTGTTAGGGTAACGTCAGTGTGTTAGAAATCAAAGGGCCGTCCAGGGGTGGACGGCCCTTGTTGCTTACCTCCGCCGTGCATTCGCGGGCTTCAGCAGGTGCGCTTGCCCGTAGACGGAGCTAATTCTGTCACTTCTGACTCGGATATTGAGAGTGACTGGGAATAGGCTAAATCAAAACTGACGGGTTCTTCATATGTCCCGGCGCTTCATTATCGCGGAGCATGCCGACGTGGTCGGCCAACCTTGCAATGCGCGGGATTGCGCGCACCTTGATGAGCGGACGTCCCCTTCTCAATTCCCAGCAGGGAAGAGATCGATCGCGGCGTTATGGTCACCCAGGCGAATCACCCGCGCGAGCCGATCGTGCGCTGGCGTTCCCAGTTCCGGGACGAGCACCACTGTCATACCCGCCCAAAGTGCGGCTGTTGCACCGTTCACAGAGTCCTCGAAAGCAACGCAACTGGTGGGATTGCAACCCAAACGGGCGGCGGCCTCGAGATAGATTTCTGGGCCCGGCTTGCCCCTTGCAATCTCGTCGCCTCCGACCACCACCTGGAAGTAGTCAGTCAATTTTGCTGCCGCCAAGGTATCAAGTGCCAGTTGCCGGGCCGAGGACGTCGCCACCGCGAGAGGCATCTTTTGTCGGGCTAAATGATCGAGCAAACTTCGCACACCAGGCCGTAAGGCATGACCTTGTTTGGCTACCATGGTGTCGTAGTGGTGCTGCGAAAGGTCCACGAAGCTTTCGGCCTGCTCGCGCCCAGACCACATTTCGGCCAGCTTTATGATGGTGTCGTGGCGGTTAAGTCCAATCAAGCGGGCATAGACCTCGTCCGTAAGTGCAATTCCCAACTCCCGGGCAGCTTGCCGCCACGCGTCGCGGTAGATGCCCTCGGATGCAATCAAAGTGCCATCGAGGTCAAAGATAACGCCTTCAGGGTTCAGTTGCATTCGCGAGCGGCTTGGGCCGGTGTCCGAAGTTTTGAGCCTGTCTGTTTAACCCCATGGGCTCAGCGCGCGGACCACCCGCCGTCGATGGCGATCGCCGCCCCCGTGATGGAACGTGCCGGCTCACCGCAGAGAAAAACCGCGAGCGCGGCGACCTCCTCCACCTCCACGAAGCGACGACTGGGCTGGGCGGCGAGGATCACGTCACGAATCACTTGTTCCCGCGGCAGCCGGTGCAGCTGCGCCTGGCGCTCGATCTGCCCCTCGACGAGCGGCGTCCGCACGTAACCGGGGCAGATCGCGTTACAGGTGATCGCGGTTTCTGCCAGTTCAAGCGCCACGGTCTTGGTGAGGCCGATCTGCCCGTGTTTCGCGGCGACGTAGGCGCTCTTGAAGGGCGAAGCCACGAGGCCGTGGACCGACGCCAGGTTGATGATCCGGCCCCAGCCGCGCCGCCTCATGCCGGGCACCACGGCGCGGATCGCGTGGAAGCTGGAGCCGAGAATGATCTCCTGGATGCGCGCCCAATGCTCCGGCGGAAAGTCCTCGACCGGGGAGACAAACTGGATGCCGGCGTTGTTGACCAGGATGTCGAGCCGGCCGAAAATCCTCTCGGTGTCGGCCACCAGCCGCGCCGCCTCACCCACCCCGCCCAGATCGGCGTCATGCGCATGCACCTGCACGCCGGTCTCCCCGGCCAAGGTCGCGCGCAGCTGCTCGATCTCGGCGGCCGGCCCGAGCCCGTGCAACATCACGTGCGCGCCCTCGCGAGCCAACGCCCGGGCCAGGCCGAGCCCGATGCCGCTGGTTGAACCGGTGACCAGCGCAACCTTGCCCTTCATTCCCGCACCCTCCCCCGGCGCCACAGCCGGCGCAAATCCGCCGCTACCTTCACCGTATCCCGCCAAGTGTCGGGAAAACCGCTTAGCCGATAGGCCGGCACGGCATGGCCGACTTCTGCGACAACCATGAGCGGCCCGGCGGACGTCGGACGGTCGCGCTCGTGGGCGAGGAGCGCCGCCGCGTAGCGTAGCCAGTCCCGGTATTCCGGCGTGCGCCGGCCGGCGGCATCGAGCGCGGGCAGCTGGCAATGATGGCCGTTGAACGGGCGGAGATGGAACTGGGTCGCCGCCCGCAGCAGTGCGGCCGGCCGGGCCAGCCGCGTCCACAACTCGGTGGGCGCCAGGTGGCGCACCACGGCGAAATGCGAATGATCCAGGCACAGTGGCAGGTTCTCACCGGTGGCGCGCCGGTAGGTTCGCGCCAGCGCCAGCGTGGTCTCCGGCGTCTCCGTGCAGGTTCCGCGGTGGGTCTCGATCGCGAAAGGCAGGTGCACCCGGCGGGCAGCTCGCCGGACTTTCTGCGCGGCCTTCAGAGCGGCGGGCAATGGCGTGTCGTAGCCGCAGAGCTGGACGCACAGCCCCACTGCCCCCAGCCGGCGTGCGGCGGCGAAGGTCGGCGCCCATCGTGTCCTCCCGCCGGCACTCGTGACTGCGAGGTAGAGCAATCCCGCCCGTTCCCCCATCTCGGGAATGGGCGGGGAAAAGACCCCGTCAAAGCCGGCGTCACGAATGGCCGCAAACTTCTTTGTCCAAGACCACTCGCGCGATTTCGACGGATACTGCCGCAGCGACCAGAGCGAGGCGAAGAGCAGGAGCCGTCGTGACCGGCCTGCACTGGAATCGCCGGTGCCGCCGACGGCGCGCTTTGGGCTGGTCTTCATGGCAGCGGGACGAGGCGGGAAACTACGCGAGCTTGTCGTCTGGATCCGTCGCCTTGTTATAGCGGTCGAGCGTCGTCCCCGGTGGCCGCCAATGCGGCAGGGTGCGCACATCCTTGGAACCCGAACGGGCGCCCACGGCGGAGTGGCCGCCGGGCGTGCCCGCCGGCCGCATCTCCCACCAGCACTGGCCGCGGTGGTTGTGCTCGTGATCGATGACGAAGCCCGCCTCTCGCATCATGGGCCCGGTCCAGCCCATACAGTGGTCGCAGTAGTCCCGGTAGCTCTGGAGCCCGTTGCGCAGCAGGAAGCCCTTCGAGGGACAATCGTGCATGTCGATGCGGAAGAAGTCCGGACCGGAGGAAATCGAGAACCCGAGGTCCGGGGATTCCTCCACCAGCGTATGGCCCCAATACTTGACCATGCCGGCGAAACCTTCGCGTCGAATCGCGTCGCGCGCATGCCGCTGCGAATCGTGGTTGATCGCCTCGTTCCAGTAGTCGCGCACGAGTGCGTGGCCGCCGGCCTGCTCCAGCCAGTCGAAGGTCCACTCGTAATGGGCGCAAAAATCGTAGCAACCGATCATGACCGGGCCTCCTTGATCTCGACCAGATCCTGCGGGGGCAGCCCTGCCGCCGGGTGGGCGAAGGTGTGACAACAGCTGCCGTTGCCACCGCGGAGCCGCATGGTCAGGCCCGCCGCTTGCGCCCGGGCCGCACCGAGGAAATAACAATGCTGGCAGAAGACGGGCACGATCTCCCGCCCACCCTCCCGCAGGTGCTTGATCTGGGGGCACTCGCTCACGTGGACCTCGACGCGGTCCGGTCGCTCAACCACCTCGGTAACGGCCCCGGGTTCGGCGGCGAAGAAATCACGCCAGTAGCGGGCGACGGCCGGCAGCCCCCCCTCGCTCCAGATACGGTTGACCGGGGTGTAATACCCATGCCCTAGCTGCTCAAGATAACGGATCCAGCCCTCGCGGCCCAGACGCGCAATGATGAAGCGGAACGTGGCGTTGATGGCGAAGTAGAAGTCTGGTGAACCTTGGGGCTTCGTATCCCGGTAGGGCAGCGAGGTGGTGGTGGCTTTGCTCATCTTGGTGTTCCTTGGTTGGCGGACGCCGGTTCGAAAAGATCGGCGCGATAACCCAGTCCGTCGGCGCCGCTGACCGCATCGGCGATCTGCCGGCGGCACTCCGCGGTCAGCGGATAATCCAGCAGGTTGGCATTGGTGGAAAAAATTCCCATCTGCACCAGCAGTTCCTTCAACCCGGTCATCCAGCACTCGATCCCGGACCCGCCGTAGACCCGCAGCATCAGGTCGTTCATGCGCGCCTGCAGCCGGGCCGCCCCGGCCGTATCACCCGTCCGCACGGCGCGGATGATCCGGTGGGCGAGGCTGGCGTTGAAGATGCCGCCGCCAAGCAGGAGACCGTCGTAGCCGGCCTGCAGGTAGCTCACGCAGTCGAATTCGTCGCCATCGAGCAGCACCAGCGCCGGCCTCAACTTGCGCGCGGCCAGGAAAGCGTCACGATGCGCCGGCGACTGCGAACTGTCCTTCACCATGACGATGTTGGGTTCCGTGAGGAATTCGGCGAGATGGGTCTCCGGCATGACATAAGAGCCGGCCTCGCCCCGGTCATAGAATCCGACCGGCAGCGGGCTGTGCCGGGCGATCTCCCGGTAGAAAGCCAACTGGCGGTCCGCCGTCCCGTTCAGGAAGAAATAGGGCTGCGCCACGACGGCGATCTCGGCGCCCCACGCCGCAACCTGCTCGATATTGGCCAGCGTGCGGACCGCCGAATTGTCGGTCACTTGCGCGGCAATCCGCAGGCGCCTTCCCGCCGCGGCCGCCGACGTCCGGACCATCGTCTCGCGATCCCGGTCGGACAACCAAGGGCCCTCTCCGCAGGTGCCAGCGAGCATCAGGCCGGTCACGCCCATTTTCACGTGGTGCTCCACCAGGCGATGCACCGAGGGAACATCAACGCGCCGATCCTGCGTCAGTGGCGTCGGGGTTGCCGACCAGACCATTCCTGCGATTCTTTTTTTCGTCATGGTATGAAAGAATGATGGGTGGCGCCGGGTTTCACGTCCCGGCGGCCCGGGCCCCGGCGTAAACCGCCACGGCCTCCACCCGGGGTTGCACCTCACGTTCCGCGTGGACCATCGCCAGCAGTGCCACCGGCACCTTCGGAAACAATCCCGCCGCGACCGCGGCAAACGCCGCGGCCCCCAGGCAGGCGCGCTCGGGGCAGCGCGGGGCCACCACCGTGGCGTTGAGGATGTCGGCGTTGATCTGCAGCCATTCCATGCTGCGGGCGCCCCCGCCAGTTGCGATCACCCGTGAAACGGGCCGGGGCGGCTGCAGCCGCTGGAGCAGGGTCCGGTGCGTGGTGCTGATGCGCTCCATGATGCCCCGCACCATGCCGCCGAGGCGGCGGTCGGGGTCTTGGGACCGAGCGGCGGCCGGGGCGGCGGCGGGGGGCACGGTCGCCGCAAGGGCGGTCAGCTGCGCGAGCGTCAGGTGCGGCGCAAATTGGCGCTGGCAATCCTCCAACTGGGCCGCGCCCGCCGGATCGAAGGCCAGACGGTAGAAACGCCCGTCAAAATGTGGCCCGTGGTAGCAGTGCGCAACCGGCTCGACCCGATCCACCAGCTGCAGCGCGGCGAGGACCGTGCCCGTTGATATGCTCGCATCACCCAGCCGATCGATTCCTGTGCCGATCGCGGCCATGTAGTGATCGAGCCCGCCCACCGCAAACGGCACGCCAGGCGGCAGTCCCAGCAGTTCCCTCGCCCGGGGCACCGTCTTTCCACAGGGCGATCCCGGCGACAGTGGCCTGCATAGGGCGGTGGTCGGGACACGGAAAAAATCGATGGCTGCTGGCCACCAACCACCCTCCGCTGTGGCATACATTCCCGTCAAGGCGGCGGTGCTGGCATCTCCCGCCGCTTCCCCCGTGAGGGCGAAAGTAAAATATTCGGGCAGCGTCATCACGCGTGCCGTCCGGGCCCAGAGTGCGGCCTGCTGCGCCTGGAACCAGCGCCACTTCACCGCGGCAAATTCCGCCCCCAGGCCGGCAAAGCCGGTGGTGCGCTGGAATTGCGCAGTGTCGCCAAACGCCGCCACCGCGGGATCCACCGGGTGGGCCCGTCGGTCGCTCCAGATCACCAGCGGGGTCAGTGGTTCGTCCTGGCGATCGAGCAGGACGAAAGTGTTCGCCTGGGAAGAATAAGATAGCCCGGCAATCTCGGCGGACGTCGCCTTGGCTTGCGCCAACGCCTCGGCCAGCCCCGCACGCAACAGCTGCCAGAACCTGTCTACCGGCAGTTCACTGCGGCCGGGCAGCGGCGAGACCTTGTCGACGGCGATCCGGCCGAGCCCGCGGAGGTCGCCGGTCTCCTCGAAGAGACCCACCTTGAAGTAAGAGGTGCCGAAGTCGATGCCGAGCAACAGGGCCATGGAAGCAAGAAGGGTCTAGTCTTGGGCGGCCAGCAAGCCGAGTGTGGCCGCCACCACGCGCCGGCCGTTGTCCGCGCCGAACACCGCGTTGGTCGCCTCATAGGTCCCACGGGCCACCGCCTCGGGTGTTACGATGTAGCCCTGCAATTCACCGTTCGCCATGGTGATGACAAAGGTATTGGGGCTGAGGCCCTTCACCTCGAGGGCATACTCCACGAAGAACTCCCCGGGCCAGAAAACAAATTTCCACGTCCCGAGCTCGAACACCTGGATCTCCGCCGGCGAACACTGGTTCGCCGCCGCCTGCAACCGTCCGTCCAGAGCAGCTTGGGCCAGTGCAACCGTCTCCTCCGCGCCAAACCAGTCGCACTCGGCGGTGCGCACCGCCGTCCGCGGCGCTTGGGCCGTGCGCAGCGACCGGAACTTTTCCAATGCGGCCTTGGCCTGGGCCTCCGCTTGCGCCACCGCGGGAAGCACGCGCAGCTGCAGCGGAACGTGCGCCCGCCGGACCCGCAGGGGGCAGCTCCGGTGAAAGGCGATGCGCCGCATGGCGTCGGCAACGGCCGCCCCCAACAGCTCGCCGAGCCGCTGCGCCTCCGCAAAAGTGTTGGCCTTGGTGACATGACGCGGGCTCTGGTTGCCCGAGGCCCCGTTGTGATACAGCACCGGGCAGTGTTCCGGCACCAGCCCGTGCCGACGCAGGTATTGCCGGGTGAAATGGGGGAAATCGCCGCTGATCAGCGTCGAGTCCTCGTGCAGCACGGTGGTGTGCATCGCATAGGCCAGCATGCACGCGATGGGCCGCTGGTCGGCCAGCGCCCGCACGACCAGCACCGGGACCGAGCGATCCGCCGGGCCGGCCGGATCATGGCGGTTGGTCCCCACGCCCTCGGCCTGTGCCACAACAAGGCCCGCCTCGGCCGGCTGCGCCGACCGGATCGCCGCACAACCGGCCTCCACCATGCTGTCGGCCACCCACTGCAGGTAGCTGGGATCCGCCTTCGGCACCACGGGATCCGCATGGTGGCTCAGGCCGTCAACCGTCACCGGGCCTGAGTGCGTGTGCGTGGCGGTGATGGCGATCGCCTCGGCGGGCACGCCGGTCTTGATGCTGATCCGGCGGCGCACATCGCCGCTCAATTGCCTGCTGACGAAGATCAGGTCGTTCGCGATGAACAGCACCGCCTGCCCCTCCTGTCGCAGATAAAGGGCCGCGGATTCCAACCGGTCGTGGACCCCGGTGCTGAGCCGCGGGACATGGGGGTAACCATAAAGGAACACCCGGTCTTGCGGGGTGATATCGGAAGTGGCCGCGCCGGCATGCAGGGCGGTGGCCGTGGAGTGGAGGCGGGATTGCATTGGGACGACACCCGACTGTGCCGGGCGGACCGAAGCTGTAAATGTTATTATTTGTTGTTTATTGTATTAATTTGACATTTCCGAACATTAATCGCCCACTCGCCTGAGTGAAAAACCTCCCGTCAGCGGCCCGCCAAGCCCAGATCCGCGAGCGTCTCTCGGCGCACCCGGGAGTCTCCGTCTCGGAATTGGCGCGCAAGTTCGATGTCAGCGAAATGACGGTTCGCCGCGATCTCGCCGCCCTTGAAGGCAAGTCGCACATCCAGCGCACCCACGGCGGCGCCATGCTCACGCAACGCATGATGCTGGAGTTCGACTACCGGGCGCGGCGGGAGCACAACCGCCCGCTGAAGCAGGCCATCGCGGCCGCCGCCCGCAAGTTGATCCAGCCCGGCCAACGCCTGATCCTGGACAACGGCACCACCACTCTCGAGCTCGCCTCCCTGCTCAAGGACGGCCAGGATCTCACCGTCATCACGCCGAGTCTCGCCGTCGCTTCCGAGTTGCAGCACGCTGCCGGCGTCGAGGTGATCCTCCTCGGCGGCGTCATCCGTCGCGGCAGTCCCGATCTGACGGGCCCCGTCACTGAACATTGTCTTGAACTCTTCGCCGCCGACTACGCGTTCCAAGGCGCCGACGGCATCGGGGCCAATGGGGCCATCTACAACTCCGACCTCCGCCTCGCCTGCGTTGACAAGATCATGCGCCGGGTGGCGCACAAGTCCTGCGTGCTGGCCGACCACACCAAGATCGGCCTCACCGCCCTCGCCTGCTCCGGCACCCTGGCCGACGTGGATTTTTTCATCACCGATACCGCCACCCCCGCGGCCGCGCTGAAGCGCTTCGCCAGGCTCGGGCCCAGGATCATCACCGCCAAACCCTGAACCATTTCCCATGAACCACTCCGCCACTGCGCCGTTCTCCACCCTCGATTGGGGCCGCGTCGACCTTTCACGCGTCCCGCACCTGCCCGTGCCGCCCCCGGGCCCCCAGTCTCAACATTGGCACGCACGGTGCACCAAACACTTCAAGGGCCTCAGCAGCCAGGTGAAGCTCTTCCCCGTCTCCTTCGATTCGGGTGCCGGCTGCGTTCTGCGCGACGTGGACGGCAATGAATACATCGATTTCTCCTCGGGTATCTACGTCACCACGCTAGGGCACTGCCACCCGAAGATCAGCGAGGGCATCGCCAAGGCCGCCGGCCAGCTGATGAATGCCCACGACTTCACCACGCCGATAAAGACCGAGCTGATGGAGAAACTCGCCTCCGTCCTTCCCGGCGACCTCAATGGCTTCCAGCTCTATGACTGCGGCACCGCCGCTGTCGAGGCCGGCATCCGGGTGCTCCGTGCCGCCACCGGGAAGCACGAGACGATCAGTTGCTTCAACGATTTTCACGGCAAGACCTACGGTGCGGTCTCCCTTGGCCAGATCCGCTCGCACGTCTACGGCGCCGTCCGCGCGCCGGGTGCCCATATGGTGCCCCGCCCCGACGCCTACCGTCCCATTTGGACCAAACCGGACGGCACGATCGACACTGACGCCTACCTCCGCTTCTACGGCGAATACTTGGACAAAGCGACCATCGGCTCCGTCGCGGGCTTCGTCCTCGAGCCCATTCAGGGCTGGGGCGGCTCGGTCATGCCGCCCGACGATTTCTTCCCGAAGCTCCGCAAGTTTTGCGATGACCGGAAAATCCTCCTCATGGCGGACGAGGTGCTCACCAGCTGGGGCCGCACCGGCAAGTGGCTCGCCATGGAGCACTGGGGTGTCGTGCCCGACGTCGTCACCATGGGCAAAGGCTTCGGCAACGGCTTCCCCGTCACCTGCGTCGCCGTGCGCGAGAAATTCAAGGAAAGCTTCGAGAGCATCTCGGCCTCCAGCAGCTACGGCGGCAATCCCATGGCCTGCGCCGCCGCCCTCATCTCCACCCAGGTCATCGAGGAAGAGAAACTATTGGAACATGCCACCCACCTCGGCGAGCTCGCGCTCAAGCGCATGCAACAGATGAAGGCGCGCCACAAGATCGTGGGCGACGTCCGGGCCAAGGGCTGCCTCATGGGCATCGAACTCGTCAAGGACCGCACCACCAAGGAGCCCTTCGACAAGGCGGGCACCCTCGTTTACCAGAAGGCCTTCCGCAAGGGCCTCGCTTGGATCCCCGCCGGCCATATCCTGCGGATGAGCCCGCCGATCATCATGGACGAAGCCACGCTGCACAAGGGCCTCGACCTGATCGACGAGGCCATCGGCGAGACGGCCAAGGAACTGGGCTACACCTGATCGCCATGACGACCTACCGGCTTAACCGCCTCTTCCATCCCGTCTCGCGCCGCTGCTTCGACGTTGCGATCGACCACGGATTTTTCAACGAATACGGCTTCCTCGCCGGCATCGAGAACATCGGCCAGGCGGTGGCCGCCGTCGTGGGTGCGGCGCCGGATGCGATCCAGCTCACCGTCGGCCAGGCCGCCCACCTCCAGGAACTGCCGGGCCGTCTCAAGCCCTCGCTCGTGCTGCGCATCGACGTCGCCAATGTCTACGGCCAGAAGCTCCCGCGCCGCCTCTACAGCCGCATGATCGTCGATCCGGTCGCCCAGGCGCTCCGCCTCGATGCCGCCTGCATGTGCGTAAATCTGTTTCAGATCCCCGGCGAACCCGAAGTTGGCGAGCAATGCGTGGAAAACATCCTCCGGCTGAAGCCCGACTGCGAGCGCTACGGCATGCCCCTCATGGTCGAACCGCTCGTTTTCCAGGCCAACGAAAAGGCCGGCGGCTACATGGTCGACGGGGACGAGCAGAAGATCATCCCGCTGGTGCGGCAGGCCGCCGAGCTCGGCGCCAACGTCATCAAGGCCGACCCCACCGACAACGTGCAGCTCTACCACCAGGTGGTCGAGGCCGCCGGCCGCGTGCCGGTGCTTGTTCGCGGAGGTGGCAAGGTCGGGGACCGCGAGATCCTCCAACGCACCCACGATCTCCTCACCCAAGGCGTGGCGGGCATCGTTTACGGCCGCAATATCATCCAGCATGCAAAACCGGCCGCCATCACCCGGGCACTGATGGGCATCGTACATGAAGGCATGAACGTCGACCAAGCCATGGTCATCTTGCAAAACTAACCTCCGCTTAGTCCTCAATGTCCACCCCCCAGATTTTTGTCTCACTGCAAAAGGTCGGGCGCAAATTCAAGCCGTCGGCCGCCTTCGAGCGCCTGGCCAACCTCGCCGACCCCATGGCCTATGACCAGCTCTATGCCGAGTCGGTCAACGCGCCAGAAAAGTTTTGGGGCCGGCAGGCCAAGGAACACCTCGTCTGGCGGAAGCCTTTCAAGCAGGTGCTGGAGTGGAAGCCGCCCCACGTCCAGTGGTTCCTGGGTGGCAAGTTAAACGTTTCCGAGAACTGCCTCGACCGGCACCTCGGCACGGCCCGGGAGAACAAGGCCGCAATTATTTTCGAGGGCGAGCCCGGCGACGTCCGCACAATCACCTACAAGCAGCTGCATTTCCATGTCTGCCGTCTGGCCCACATCCTAGAGAACACGGGCATCAAGTCCGGCGACCGCATCGCGATCTACCTGCCGATGATTCCTGAGGCCGTGATCGCCATGCTGGCCTGCGCCCGCGTCGGCGCCGTGCACACCGTCATCTTCGGCGGCTTCAGCGCCGAGGCCATCAAGGATCGCATCAACGACTGCCAGGCGAAGCTCGTCATCACCGCCGACGGCGGCTGGCGCCGCGGCAAGGTCATCGAGCTCAAGGCCAACGTCGACCGCGCCGTCGAGGGCACGCCGACCGTGCAGACCGTCCTCGTCGTCAAGCGCTGCGGCAACGAGGTCAGGATGGTCGAGGGCCGCGACGTCTGGTGGAAAGAGGCTTGGGAGGGCGCGCCGAACCGGCACGACGCGAAGGCCTTCGATGCCGAGCACCCGCTCTTCATCCTCTATACCTCCGGCTCCACCGGCAAACCCAAGGGCGTGCTGCACACCAGCGCGGGCTACCTGCTCGGCGCCAAGCTCAGCGCGCACTACATTTTCGATCTCAAGGAGACCGACCGCTACTTCTGCTCCGCCGACATCGGTTGGATCACCGGCCACAGCTACGTCGTCTATGGCCTGCTGTCGAACGGCTCGACGGTGTTCCTCTACGAGGGCGCGCCCAACCAGCCGGAGCCCGACCGCTTCTGGTCGATGATCGACCGCCACGGCCTTACCATCCTCTACACGGCGCCGACCGCCATCCGCGCGTTCATGCGCTGGGGCGATAACTACGTGCTCCGCCACCGCCTTGACTCGCTCCGCCTGCTCGGCTCCGTCGGCGAGCCCATCAACCCCGAGGCGTGGATGTGGTATCACACCATGATCGGCAAGAAGAAGTGCCCGATTGTCGACACCTGGTGGCAGACCGAGACCGGCTCGATCATGATCTCGCCGCTGCCCGGCATCACGCCCACCAAGCCCGGCTCCGCCACGCTCCCGTTCTTCGGCATCCTGCCGAAGGTCGTCGACGAGAAGGGCGAGGAGGTGCCGCGTAACTCCGGCGGCAAGCTCGCCATCATGCAGCCCTGGCCGTCGATGCTCCGCACCCTCTGGGGCGACGACGACCGCTTCAAGCAGGCCTATTTCAGCGAATTCCCCGGCAAGCCCGGCGTCTACTTCACCGGCGATGGCGCCCGGCAGGACGAGGACGGCTACTTCTGGATCGTCGGCCGCATCGACGACGTGCTCAACGTCTCCGGCCATCGCATCGGCACCGCCGAGATCGAGAGCGCGCTCGTGTCGCATGCCGCCGTGGCCGAGGCCGCCGCGGTCGGCCGGCCCGACGAGCTGAAGGGCCAGTCCCTCGTTGTGTTTGTGACCCTCAAGTCCACGCACACCGCCAGCGACGAGCTCAAGGAGGCGCTCCGCGCCCACGTCGGCAAGGAGATCGGCTCGCTCGCCAAGCCCGACACGATCCGCTTCGCCGCCGGCCTGCCGAAGACCCGCTCCGGGAAAATCATGCGCCGCCTGCTCAAGGAACTCGCCACCAGCGGCGAGATCAAGGGCGACACCACGACCCTCGAGGATTTTTCGGTCATCTCGGCCCTAAAAAGCGACGAGGAATAATCCTACCCATGCCTTCTCTGCTTATCCGCAACGTCCGGCTGGTCGAACCTGGCAAATCCATCCGCCTGGGTGAAGTGCTCGTCCATGACGGACACATTGTGGCCGCTGGAACTGTGGGCGGAGCCGTTCAGGACGCCGTTGTCGTCAACGGCAACGGGCGCTTGCTGACACCCGGTTTGATCGACGTCCACACGCACGGTATCATGCACAGTCTCTACGAAGCAGGTCCGGAGGGCCTGCGAAGCGCCGCCCGGGAACTGGGCCGCTTCGGGGTGACCACGGTTCTGCCCACCATCGTGCCCCAGATCCGCGAAGGCTGGCTCGAAAACCTCGGCCGGATCGCCGCAGCCATTCCCTCGGTCAAGGAAGTCCACATTCCGGGACTTCATGTTGAGGGCCCCTTCATGGCAGTAGGTGGAGCCGCCTGCCCGACACTGCCAGGCGACTTGGATTTGCTCGAGCGGATCCTAGAGGCCTGCGCGGGCCGTCTGGCCGTGATGTCGGTGAGCCCCGATACGCCGAACATTGTGCCGGTCATCCGCCGCCTGCGGCAGGAAAAAGTGACGGTATTCCTGACCCACACCCGGGCCGGGGTGGCGGAAACCGAAGCGGCCCTGGACGCCGGAGCCGTGCACGCCACACATTTCTACGACGTGTTCTATGCGCCGGCCGAGACGGAGCCCGGCGCCCGCCCGGTCGGGGCCGTCGAAGCCATTCTAGCGGATCCACGGGCGAGCGTGGATTTCATCGCCGACGGCGTGCACGTCCATCCCACCGCCATCCGGGCGGCCGTGGCAGCCAAGACCTGGGCCGGTGTCATCCTGATCACCGATTCGAACATCGGTGCCGGCCTGCCGCCAGGCGTATACGACACCCCCTGGGGCTACCGCGTGAAAGTGTCGCCCGGCGACGCCGCGCGGCATGAGACCAAGAATTTTCTTGCCGGCAGCGCCCTCACGATGGACCGCGGCATGGCGAACCTCCTCACCTGGCTCAGGCTGCCGCCCGAACAGGTCTGGGCCATGGGCACGCTCAATCCCGCCCGGCTGCTCGGCCTCGGCCGCAAGGGCCGGCTCGAACCCGGCGCGGACGCCGACCTCGTGCTCTGGGACGAAAACCTCACCGCCGCCCGCACCTGGGTCAACGGCCACTCTGTCTATGAAAAATAATAGTTCCCGCTCCTTCACGTTCGCCCCGGCGAACTTCATTCCATTCCGCGACACCAAGGTGATTGCCCGTGTGCGCGCGATCAAGCGCGAGCACATCACCCGGCACCACAACCCCGACTTCCGCATCACGGTCCTGCCGGACTCCGAAGTCGAGTTTCGCTGGATCACGGACATGTTCTTCCGGATCAAGACCGCGATGGACGCCGGCCGGTCCTTTGTCGCGATCATGCCAAATCCGTGGCCGGGCTACGCCAAGCTCGCCGCCATGCTCAACCGGGCCCGCGTCAACTGCCGGAAGCTCCACACGTTCAACATGGACGAATACGCCGACGAGAACGGCCACATCGCGCCCGAGTCGTGGGAATTCGGCTTTGGTCACGCCTTCAAGAAGTATTTTTGGGCGCAACTGGATCCCAAGCTGCGGCCGCCGGAAAAGCAGGTCCACGTCTTCACCGACAGGAACCTCAAGGACTACGGCCGGATGCTGGCGGATCTCGGCGGCGCCGACATCTGTTACAGCGGCCCGGGCTGGACCGGCCACCTCGCCTTCATTGAACCCGACGCCCCCGAGTTTGCCGGCACGCTCGCGGAATGGAAGAAAATGGGGCCCCGGATCTGTACGCTGAGCCCCTTCACCATCGCGCAGAACTCGCTGCACGGTTGCTTCGGCAGCAGCGGCGACCTCTGCGCCGTGCCACCCAAGGCCGCCACCATCGGACCGGCTGAGGTCATCGCCGCCAAGAACCGGATCGACCTGCACTCCATCACGGTCGACGGCTCCTTCGCCTCCTGGCAGCGCCTCACCACGCGCCTCGTCCTCCACGGTCCCGTCACCCCGCGCGTGCCCGAATCCATCCTCCAGACGCTCCGCACGGACGTATGGGTGTCGGAGTCTGCCGCGGCCAACATCGAAACGCGCTGGGACAAGGGTTACTAAGGGCCTGCGCCCCGCCCCGTCATCGTGCCCGGGTGCCAACCTCCCACCCGGCCCATGGGGATCAGCTTGGCTGAGGCTCCGCCGAAACCCACCTTCTTCATGTTGAACGAATCCAAGCTGCCGTCCCGGGCCTGGCTGATCGTGGGCCTGCTCTGGATGGTAGGCTGCCTGAATTACCTCGACCGTGTCCTTGTCACCACCATGCGCGGTTCGCTGGTCGCGGCCATTCCCATGACGGAGGCGCAGTTCGGCCTGCTGACCTCCGTGTTTCTGTGGGTCTACGCGCTGCTGAGCCCGTTCGCCGGCTTCCTGGCCGACCGTTTCAACCGGTCGCGGGTGATCATTTGCAGTCTCTTCGCCTGGTCGGTCATCACCTGGCTCACCGCGCACGCCACGACCTTCCCCCAGTTGCTCGCGACCCGCGCGCTGATGGGCATCAGCGAGGCCTGCTACATTCCGGCCGCGCTGGCCTTGATCGCCGATTACCATCGCGGCCCCACCCGTTCGCTGGCCACCGGTATCCACATGAGCGGCATCATGGTGGGTTCCGCCCTGGGCGGGTTCGGCGGCTGGATCGCCGAGCGCCACGGCTGGAACCACGCCTTCCTGCTGTTCGGTCTCGCCGGCATCGCCTACACGGGCGTGATCGCGCTCCTTCTGCGAGACCTTCCGGCGGAAGCGCCCGCCGCCGGGGCGATGGCGGTCCGCGTCGACATGCGCGCCGCCCTGAAAAGTCTGTTTGGTCGCACCTCGTTCATTCTCGCGCTTTTCTACTGGGGACTGCTGGGACTGGCCGGTTGGGCCGTCGTGGGCTGGATGCCCACCTATCTCAACGAGCATTTCCATCTTTCCCAGGGCACCGCCGGACTGTCCGCCACCGGCTACCTGCAAACCGCGGCCCTGATCGGCGTATTGGTCGGCGGGGTCTGGGCTGATCACTGGAGCCGGAAGGACGAACGCGGCCGCGTCCTGGTGCCCCTCATCGGCCTGCTGGTGGCCGCCCCGGGGATCTTGCTCGCGTCCTCCATCGACTGGCTACCCCTGGCCATTGCCGGCCTGATTTTATTCGGCCTGGCCAAGGCCTTCGCCGACACGAACATGATGCCGATCCTCTGTTCGGTGGCGGATCCGCGATATCGGGCCACGGGTTACGGCCTGCTAAACTTCTTCTCCTGCGCTGTCGGGGGCTTGACCATCTACGCCGGGGGAGTCCTGCGCGACGCCGACGTGAATGTCGGCCGCGTCTTCCAGTTCGCCGCCGCCAGCCTGCTGGTCTGCGCAGTCCTGCTTTATTTCATCCGGCCCCAGTCCGCCTCCAACCGCTAAGCTCTCCCGCCCCCTATGAGTGCTGACATCGAACCCCTGCCCCGCCGCGCGTGGCTCGCGGTGGCCCTCCTCTGGTTCGTCGCCTGTCTCAACTACCTCGACCGGCTGATCCTGATCACGATGCGGACCTCCATCAAGGCCTCCATCACGATGACCGACGCGCAGTTCGGCCTGCTCACCACGGTCTTCCTCGTGACCTACGGGCTGCTGAGCCCGCTCGGCGGCTTCTTCGCAGACAAGGTCAACCGCAGCCGCGTGATCATCTTCTCTCTCTTCGCCTGGTCGGCCGTCACGTGGCTGACCGCGCACGCCACTTCGTTTCCCGAGCTGCTGCTCTACCGTTCGCTGATGGGCATCAGCGAGGCGTGCTACTTCCCGGCGGCGGCCGCGCTGCTGATGGACTATCACCGCAATGCCACGCGCTCCCTCGCCAACGGCATCCACCTGAGCGGCGTCATGGTCGGGTCGGCCCTCGGCGGCCTCGGCGGCTGGATCGCCGACCAGCAGGACTGGACCTTCGTCTTCGAGTTTTTCGGCATCATGGGCATGCTTTATTCGCTCGTGCTGCTCGCGCTCCTGCGCGACCGGCCGGCGGAGCCGGCCCGGCCCGGCCAGACTGTCGCCGCACCGCCGCGCGTGCGGCTGGGCGAGGCGCTGGCCAGTCTGTTCAGCCAGCGCTCCTTTATCCTCGCCCTGATCTTCTGGGGCCTGCTCGGCGTTGCCAGCTGGGCCATCGCCGGGTGGTTGCCCACGTATCTGCACGAACAGTTCGCCCTGACCCAGGGCCGCGCGGGTCTGACCGCGCTCGGCTACGTCTACTCCTCCAGCCTCGTCGGCATGGTCGCCGGCGGCCTTTGGGCGGACCGCTGGAGCCTGCGCGCGGTGCGCGGCCGGGTTTGGGTCGGCGTCATCGGCTGCCTGGTTGCGGTGCCGGGCGTCCTGCTCCTGGCCAACATGCCCGTCCTCGGCCTCGTGCTGACCGGCATGGTGATCTACGGCTTCGCCCGGCCGTTCCCCGACGCCAACATGACGCCGATCCTCGCGCAGATCGTCGACCGGCGCTATCTCGCCACGGGCGTCGGTGTGATCAACACCTTCGCCGTCATGGCGGGCGGCCTGACCATCTACGCCGGCGGCGCCCTCCGCGACGCGCACGTCAATATCAGCAACGTTTTCAACTTCGGCGCCGGTGTCCTCGTGCTCTGCGCCCTGCTGCTGTGGCTCATCAACCCGCGCGATCACCCCGCCAACACCCCGTCATGAAATACGTCGACACCCTCACTCCGCGCGACCGCGAGCTGGCGGTCACCGGCCTGGCCGGCTTCCTGCCGTCCGAGATCTACGACATCCACGTCCACCCGTATCACGCCGCCCATTTCCCCGCCGGCGAGTGGGCCTTCCTCGGCGGGAAACCCGCGCTGGGCTGCGCCGACCATCGCGCGGCCCTGCAACGTTACATGCCGGTAACCACGATCCACGGCCTCTATTTCGGCATGCCGCGCCGGGCCGCGGACCGGCCGGCGATGAACGACTGGGTGGCCGGTGAGGTAAGCGGGCACGGCACGCCGCTCAGCCGCGCCCTCATGGTGGCTTCGCCCGCCGACAACCCGGCGGAGGTCGCCGCGGCGCTGCGCAGCGGAAGATTCTGCGGCCTCAAGGTCTATCACTGTTACGCGGACCGGCCCGACACGATGCACGCCACCATCGAGGAATTCGCCCCGGAATGGATGTGGGAAATCCTGCACGAGGTGCGCGGCGTTCTGCTCCTGCACATCGTGCGGGACGGCGCCATGGAGGACCCGGGCAATCAAGCCTCGCTGCGCCGCCTCTGCCGCGCCTATCCGCAGGCCCGGCTCATCCTCGCGCACATCGCCCGCAGCTTCAGCTACCGCAACGCCCGCCACGGATTGCACGCCATCGCGGACCTCGACAACGCCTTCGTTGACACCTCCGCCATCTGCGAAGCCGAGGCCTTCCGCGCCGCCTTGCGGACCCTCGGTCCGCGCCGCGTGCTCTGGGGCTCCGATTACGCGGTCAGCGAACTCCGCGGCCGCTGCGTCACCACCGGCAGCCTCTTTTTCTGGCTGCATCCGGAATTAATCCGTTCGGAACACCAAGCCCCGACCAATTCAGACATGACCCTGGTCGGGATCGAGTCGCTGCTCAGCCTGCGCGAGGCCTGCGAGGACACGGGCCTGACGCGCGGTGACCTGGATGATATCTTCCTGCGGAACGCGCTACGGACCCTCGCCCCGCATCTGCCGGCCGCCGCCGTGGCGCCCTCATCCACGGGCACCGAACTCTGGCAGCGGGCCCGGACGGTGATCTCGGGAGGCACCGGTCTCCTGTCCAAGCGGGCCGAGATGTTCGACGCCAAGTCCTGGCCCGCTTATTTCTCGCGCTGCGCCGGCTCCGAAGTCTGGGACCTCAGCGACCGGCGCTACCTCGACTTCGCCGGCGGCGTGGGTGCGATCCTGCTGGGCTACGCCGATCCCGACGTGACCGCCGCGGTGCAGAGGCGCCTGGCACTCGGCACCTACTGTTCGCTCGTCAACCCCCAGGAGGTGGAACTCGCCGAAACCCTCCTCGCGCTGCATCCTTGGGCCGGCAAGGTCCGCTACGCCCGCGGTGGCGGCGACGCCATGACGATGGCCGTCCGCATCGCCCGCGCGGCGACGGGCCGCAGCGGCGTCGCCTTCTGCGGCTACCACGGCTGGCACGACTGGTATCTGGCGGCGAACCTCGGGGAGACGGACGCGCTCAACGGTCACCTGTTGCCCGGCCTCGAGCCCAAGGGCGTGCCGCGCGAGTTGAAGGGCACCTCCGTCCCGTTTCGTTACAATGACCTCGCCTCGCTCGAGGCCGCCCTCGCGCAGCTCGGCGGCAACCTGGCCGCCGTCGTCATGGAACCGATGCGCTCGCAGGCGCCCAAGGATGATTTCATCGCCAAGGTGGCGGCCCGCTGCCGGGCCGCCGGCGGGGTGTTCGTCGTCGACGAGGTGACCAGCGGCCTGCGCTATGGCTTCCCCGGCGCAATGGCCCGGTTTGGCCTTGAACCCGACCTGGCGGTCTATGCGAAAGCCATGAGCAACGGCTTCCCCTTTGGCACCGTCGTTGGCCGGGAGGCGATCATGGCGGCCGCGGACGGCAGCTTCATTTCCTCCAGCTACTGGACGGATGGCGTCGGTCCCGCCGCCGCGCTCGCCGTGCTCGAGAAGGTCCGACGCCTGCGCGTGCACGAGGTGGTCTGGGCCCGGGGCGAGCTGCTCCAGGCCGGCCTGAAGGCCATCGCCACGAGTCTGCCGGCCTGCCGGCTGATCGTGGCCGGCATGCCCGCGACACCCACCATGAACTTCGATCTCGGGGCGGACGCGCCGCTCGCGCAAGCGCTCTACGTGCGCAAGATGCGCGAACGCGGCTTTCTCGTCTCGAGCTACTACTACGTAATGCTCGCCCACGACGAGCCGAAGATTGAGCAACTGCTGCGCGCCGCCGGCGAGACCATGGGTGAGATTGCGGCAGTCATCACCAAGGGCACGCTCGCGGAGGAATCCGGGGTCGCCCGCGGACTGCGCGGCTTCGCCCGTCTCGCCTAGGCAACCTTACCCTGCCATGTTCCCGCTCCGCGCCGCTCCGTTCACGTCCTCCGCGAAGTCCCGGTTGGTTCCGCAACCGGGTTGGGCCAGGCTGCCCGGTATCACGCTGGACCGGGTCGTGGGTGTCGGCATCGACTCGCGCGACCGCATCTATGTCGCCCACCGCGGGGACCGCCCGTTCCTGCGGCTCCGGGCCGACGGTTCGCTTGATTGCGAAATCGGCGCCGCGCACCAGAAGAAGAGCGTCGCCTACGACCTGCGCGGCCCGACGCCCATCCCCATCGCCGAGCGCCACTGGCTGCACGGCCTGCATGTCGATCCCCGGGACAACGTCTGGATCACCGACGTGAGCCGGCACCTGGTGCGGAAGTTTTCGCCCGAGGGCGACCTGCTGCTCACGCTCGGCGTCGACGGCGAGCCCGGTTGCGACGACCGCCATTTCTTCCAGCCGACGCACGTGTGCGTCCTCCCCGGCGGGGAATTCTATGTCACCGACGGCTACGGCAACTCGCGCATCGCGAAATTCTCGGCGGACGGGCGCTTCCTCTTCGACTGGGGCCGCCGCGGGACCGCCCCCGGTGAATTCCATACCCCCCATGTGATCACGTTGGGCGCCGACGGATTGCTCTACATGACGGACCGCGAGAACGACCGCATCCAGGTCTTCCATCCCGACGGCACGCCCGCCGCCAACTGGCCCGGCCTGCATTCGGTCGACGGGCTCTGCGCGGCGCCGGACGGCTGCCTCTACGGCTCGGCCGGCATTGACAACGCGATCATCCGCTTCGACCGCAGCGGCCGCACACTCGAGGTCTGGACCTTTCCCGATGTCCTCCATTATCCCCACGCCATCGCCGTCGGAAAGGACGGATCGCTCTACATCGCCGAGACCGGCGATCGCTGGCAGGTCACCGGCCGGCTCCCGGCCGAGCGCGCGATGCTGCCGAGAACCGGCGCCGAAGGCAGCGCGCTCTCGAAATTCACCCGTGTCTGCTGACGATGAGCCGGGACGAATCCCCCATTGAAAGCGAACGGCTCGCGCCACGGCCTCTGACGCGCCGCGGCTTCCTGGGGGCGGGAGTCCTGACCGGGGCGGCGCTGGCCCTGTCCCGCCAGGCCCTGCCCTCGCTCTCCGCCGCGGACGCATCGACCACGCCCCGCGGTCCCGGCCGCGTGAAAGGGCACCGCAACCTGTTCAACGGCGATTGCAATTTCCTCTTCTACAATCCGGAGATCTGGCAACCGGAGGGCGGAACCTACCGCGCCCGGGCCATTCACCGCTACTTGGGCACGATCGCTGAAAGCGGCGTCGATACCCTGCTGGTCAATCCCAACACTCAGGTCGCGTGGTATCCGACGAAAAATCTCGAATACCTGCTCCAGGATTACCGGCGCGGGGACCTCGCGTTCACGCGCTCGATCGGCAAGGGCCTGGCCGGCATGACCCCGGCGCTGGTGGAAAAGTTCGCCACGAACATGGCCGCGATGCTGGATCTCTACCTGGACCTGGCCGAAGCCGGAGTCGACTGGCTGGCCGAGAGCGCGCGGGCCTGCCGGGCCCGGGGCATCAGCCCGTGGCTCAGCTACCGGATGAATCCCACCCACTTTTCCGGCGCACCGGCCAGCCCCGTGAATTGCCGGCTCTTCCGCGACCCGGCCAACCGCCTGTCCGGTCGCATTCCCGGGGCCCAAGACACCAGGCAGCCCGCCTGGGTCGGCCTGAACTACGGTCGCCCAGCCGTGCGCGACCACATGTTCGAAATGATCCGGGAGGGAGTGGAAACCTACGACTATGAGGGGCTGGAGATGGACTGGCTGCGCCATCCGGTATGCCTCGAGGCGCCGGCCTCCCCCAGGCAGATCGACGAGATGACCGAATGGTTTGCGGCGGTTCGGGCCCTCACCAAGGGGCGCCGACCGTTCTACCCATTCGGCATCCGATCTTCCGCCAACCTGTCCTACCTGCGCAGCATCGGCATCGACCTGAAGGCATTGACCCGCCGCGGCATCATCGATTTCTGCACCTTCAGCAATTTCTGGCAGACCCCCTGGGAGATGCCGCTCGACGAGCTGCGCCGCGAACTCGGACCCGATGTCACGATCTACGGCGGCATGGAGGATGCGCCCAACTGGCTGGAAACCCTGGCGCCGGCGCTGACCGAGCGTCCGAGCGGCCCGGACGTGCAGCTGGCCGGCGACAATGCCTTCCACGCCAAGCCGGATTCCGCCGGTGCCAAACGGGTGCGCGGCACCCGCTACCTCTCGGCGAGCGCGGAGCTGATCCGCGGCAGCGCCGCCGGGAAGCTTGCGCTCGGCGCCGACGGCATCGCGCAGTTCAACTTCTTCGTCACCGACCAGGTGCGCGTGCCCGGCCTGCGGGCCAACTACGCGGCGCTGCGCGGGCTCGACAATCTCGCCACCCTGCGCGGTCAGGAAAAGCACTACGCCTTCAGCACCGCGTCCGTGCTCCCGACGAAGATCTGGGATGTGCCGGAGCAGCTGCCGGTGAGGATCGCCCCCGGGCACCGCCGCGCGCTGCGGATTCCGCTCTGCGCCGAACCCGCCGAACCCGGACTCTCCCTCTTGGTTCAGGTCATCGCGGAGCGGGCCCGCTCCGGCGGCGAAACCGGCGTAAGTGTCAACGGCGGCTGGCCGGTTTTCGAACGCCAGGCAACCGAGGACCTGCTCTTCCCCGCCGGCCCCTATGCCAAGCACGTCGAAGAGCACCTCGCCTGGAATTACACCCTGGATTGCGGGGTGATCCGGGATGGCTGGAATGAGATCGTGGTCTACAATGAATCGCCCGAGGAATTGTCCCTGGCGGGCCTGGAACTCGGCATCAGGCGGAAAGAACAACTCCCGCTCGCGCCATGATGATCTTCCCCGGCAAGAAGCATGACCCGGAACTCTATCCCTACCGGGGCGGAATCTATTTCTCCTTCTTCAACGCCCTCAACTGGCAGGTCGCCATCGGGACTCCGACGGTGCTGTTCATGCAGCAGCTCGGCGCCGATTCCTTCCAGGTGGGGTTGGTGTTCTCCTGGACCTTCCTGCTCACCCCGGCGCAAGTGCTCTCCACCACCCTCTTGTCGCGCTTCGGCTACAAGCGGCTGACGATGGCCGGCTGGGGGGCCCGCAGCCTCTGCCTGCTTGTCCCCATCGGCCTCTCGTTGCTCGCACCGCCGAACCCGGTCCCCTGGATGATCAACGCCATGGTGCTGGCCACCTTCGTCTATTGCCTTCTCCGGGCCGTGGGCACCTCGGCCCTGACCACCTGGTTTTATCAGCTCGTCCCGGCGGAACTGCGCGGGCGTTACTGGGCGACCGACCAGCTCTCCACGGGGGTCGCCATCGGCATCTCCCTGCTGGTCTATGCGGCCTTCTTCACCTGGCTGCCGCCTTACACGGCCTTCATCCTGCTCTATCTCATCTCGGTGCTGGGTGCCTTCTTCGCCTACCGGCAATTGAAGCAATTGCCGGATGCAGAACGCCCGAAACCGATCAGTCTCGAAAAAGTCATGACCGAGACACCCCGCCTGATGATGACACCAAGCTTCTTTCGCACCTACCTGTGGATTGCCGTGGTCTTCTTCGCGGGGATCACCCCGCTGGCTCCCTTTGCGGCCTATTATCTGAAAACGTCCGCCGGGGTCACTGCCGCCCAGGTAATCCTGCTGACGATGCTCACCTACGTGGGGCTCATCGTAGCGAACATCGCGATGCGCAAACACATGGACCAGATCGGCGCCAAGCCGTTCTTCAAGGCCGCCTTCCTGTGTTACGCCTTCATCTCCGTCGCCTGGATCGTCTTCCTGTCCACGGGGGGCAAGGCCCTCTGGACCATGCCCATCCTCTTCTTCCTGCAGGGAGCAGGTTCCGGGTTCTGGAACTCCGCCAACCTGAGCTATCTCGTCAAGATCCTGCCGGAACATGACCGGGCCCTGCCGGTGTCCATCCATGGCGCCGTCATGACCTTCATTGGTGGCTGCACCCCCGTCCTGTGGGGCTTGTTCCTCAAAGCGCCGGGTGCTGTTCCGGCGATCGATGTGCCGGTCTTCGCCGGCTATTATGTCAGCCTGCTGGTGATGTGTGTCGTCCTGGTTTATTTTGTGCGCCGCCTGCCCGAGACGGCCGGTCCCGTCGGCCCCATCTTTCAGGGCAGCTGGGCGCTGCGGCCGTTCCGCGCGATGGCCACGTTGGTGAACCTGATCGAGGAGAAGCCGGCGAAGGATGGCGGGGACAAGCCCGCATCGGACCGTTAGCGCGACGGCACCTGGCCGAACAACCCGGCCGGACCGAGGACCTGACCCGACCGGATGGTTCCGGCGTCGCTCGTCTACTCTCCGGCCAGCTGGGCGGGCGTGATGACATTCAGGAGCGGACGGCCTTGATCGAAGCGCGCCAGGTTTTGGGCGAAGATTTCCCATAGCCGGCGCTTGAAATGCGGACTGAGGCTGGACCCCGAGATGTGGGGGCTGAAGATCACATTGGGGAAACCCCACAACGGATGATCGGGCAGCGTCGGATAGCGGTAGTGCGTGTCGATGGCCGCACCTGCGATCCAGCCCTCGCGCAGGGCGCGCAGCAGCGCCTCCTCGCGCACGATCGGCCCGCGGGCCGGATTGAGCAGAAAGGCGTGGCGGGGCAAAGCCTGCAGCTCGCGCTCGCCGATCAGTCCCTCCGTCTGCTTCGTGAGCGGCATGGCGACGATCAAAAAGTCCAGTCCGCCCAGAAAGGTCATCTCGTCCCCCTTGCGGAATACGCGGTCCGGCAGCACGCCGTCAGGATCACCCGTGCCGGCCACCGTGTAGGCTTCCTCCCGCGGGCCGACGCCGTTGCGGGTGAGCACATGGACGCGCAAGCCCAGGGCCCGCGCCAGGCGGGCCGTTTCGCGCCCAATGCCGCCATAGCCCCACAGGCCGAGGGTGAGCCCGCGAATTTCGCGCTGAAAGATGGCCGCCCGGTCCCAAACCGCGGCCTCTTGATTGCGGATCATCTGCCGGAAGTTTCGCGCCAGATTGACCATCATCGCGACGTTCCACTCCGCGATTGGCACATCGAAACAGCCCCGGCAATTGGTGGCGATCACGCCGCGGGCCGGCAAGTCCAGCCCGAAGAGCTGGGTGTAACCCGTGGAGGCCAGTTGCACCCACTGGAGCGAGCGCATCTCCGCGTGATTCGCCGGCGGGACCGCGCAAAACAGCACGTCGGCATCGGCGATGAGTTCCGCGGGTAGCACGCGGGCTGATTCCGCCGGCGGAGTCAGCACTTCGAAACAATGGCGCCCAGACGCCCGTAATTGTGCCACCACCGGGTCCTCGACCGGAACGTCGACGATAATCTTCATGGCCGGTCAGTCGCGGAGGATTTTGCCCGGAACACTGTTGAACTCGCCGCTGCCGGGCTTGAACGGGTAGCGTCGGCGGATTTCGTCGGTCAGCACCACACCAAAACCAGGCCGCTCGGGCGGCAGGACGTGGCCGTCCTTGATGACCAGCCCGCCATCGATGAGGTCGGAGTGCAGGCCGGCATAGTCGGGCGGAATCTCCAGGATGCAGGTGTTCTCCGCGGCGAAGCCGGCGTGGATGTTCTGCATCAGCGAACCACCCGCCCCCCAGGCGTGCGTGGCGATTTTCCTTCCGCGATCGGCCATCATCTTCGCCACCGCCATGAATTCCCCCAACCCGCCGGTGAAGGAAGCGTCGGGTTGGCCGATATCGAAGCTGTCCTGCTCGGCGAACACGCGCCACTCGTAGGACGCCGTGAGACACTCGCCCCCGGCGATCGGAACCGACGTGGCGTGGCACAACTCGGCGTAACCCCACGGATCCGTGTAGTGCAGCGGCTCTTCGTAGAAAAAAAGGTTGGCGGGCTCGACGGCCTTCATCACGGCCTTGGCGATTTCGACCGTCCAGGTCCCGTGGGGACTGTTGCCCATGTGACCGTCCATCATCAGCCACGCCTCGGGGCCGGCGTGGGCGCGCATGAAGGCCGCCTTGTCCCCCTCAAACTCGGCCGCCTCGGCCGGAGCCTGCGGCATATACCAGCCCTTCTCCACCGAGTAACTGCCGGCGCCCACCTTGAGCCCGCGGAAGCCGAGGGAAAAGTAATGGTCCATTTTCTTGGCCAGCTTCTCCTTGGGATAGTTGCTCGGCCCGCCCGTGGCGTAACAGGCCAGCCGGCGGTGCTTGCTGCCACCCAGGAGCGCGTGGACCGGCAGACCCTGCTGCTTGCCCTTCAAATCCCAGAGCGCGGCCTCGATGCCGTTGATCACGATCGCCCCCAGTCCGACCCGGCACCAGAAATTGCCGCATTGATACATCCGGCGCCAGAGTTCGGGAATGTCGTCCACCGTCTGGCCGACGAGAATCGGGCGGAAGAAATCAACGATGGCCGGGACCGTCTCGGGACAGAAGTAACCGGCGTAAGTCTCCCCGATGCCGACCAAGGCCCCGTCGGTGGTGATCTCGATGAACGCGGCGCTGCGCAGTTTGCGCGCCTCGCGCAAAAACGGATCGTTGGTGGAGGGCCCCGTCAGGAGCGTGGTGCGGACATCGGTGATGATCATGGAATGCGAATTTGAATCCCCGGGAGACTAGGTGTCGTTCCGCCAACCGGCCGGCAGCGCCGCCTTGAAACGGGCGAAATCCTCCTCGGTGGCATGGGCGTAGGGTGGCAGCAGGCGCAGCGGAAACGCGGGATCGGACATACGGAAGAGCATCTTGTCGTAGGCGCCGTCGATGTGGAAGCGGTTGGCGCTGATCGCCTGCAGCGTCGCGCCCATGGCGCGGAAATCCGCCACATCCGCCTCGCGCTGCGCGTCGGTCCCCGTGACGAACTGCTTCGCCCGCCGGTAATTCACCGAGGCCAGCGAGATCAGCAGGCCGGTCTCGTGGGTGCGCCGCGCGATGGCATAGCCCATTTCCGTGAAGAAAAAGCGCAGGCGCGGCGAGACGGTCAGCAGGTCGGCGAGGACCGCGGGATCGGCGGTGCTCGCCTTTACCCCGACGAAGTTGGGGTGGGCCGCGGCGAGGCGGCGGTATTCGACCGAGGTCAGGAGACGTTTCGTGCGGAGCAGATTATAGTGGTGAAACCGGCAATCCGGAAACCGGCCGCAGGTCTCGGCAAAAAAGGCGTCGAGCTCGCGATCGTTGAGCACGCCCCAGGACGGCAGCGAAAGCTGGAAGATGCGGAAGCCCAGCGAGCGGCCGCGCCGGATGCGGTCGATGATGGTCGGCAGCGAAAGCGAGATGACGCCGAGCATGGGCTCGGCCTGACATTCGGCCGCGCTCGCCCAGAAGGCGCGGGCAATCCGGTCGAACTGGCTTTCACTGACGGCGTAGCCCTCCCCCGCCGTACCGAACACATAGATATGCCGCGTGAGATGGCGGGCGATGGTGTGAACCTGCCGGCGGAAGGTCGCCTCGTCAAATTCGTAGCGCTCGTTCCAGGGCACGACGGCCGTGGCCAGAATGGCGGCCGGGGGTTCGGCGGGGGTGGTCATGCTTTCAGGGGTTCAGGGACTTCCCGATGCTGGCGGCGACCAGGTCCGCGAGGGCCTCGTAGCCGGCGGACGTGTAGTGGACATTGTGCGCCAGCTGGATCTCCTTCTGGTGTGCGCGGGCGTAGGCGCCAAGATCATCCACGGCGACGCCGTTCTCCCGCATGACCTGGAGCGCCACCGCATTGTAGGCCTGTTCGCCGCCCTCGAGGCGGCCGAGGGTCCCGGCGGGCACGGGCGTCGTGGTGGCGAAAATCAAGCGGGCCCCGGTGCGTCGCAGGCGCGCCACGATCACCCGCAGGTTGTTCGCGTATTGCTCCGGAGTTGCGACCGGACGGCTGCGAGCGGGCGACACGTAATTGCCCTGTTCGTCCAGATACTTCAGATCGTGCAGACCAAAGTTGAAATGGATGACCGCCCATGGACCAGCGCCGAGCCAAGCGTCGAGGCGCTCGATTCCGAGCACCGTGGGGCCGGCGTTCTCGCCCGGCCGGTGCACGTTGGCGCGGCCGGCCAGCCGGGCCCGCACCGGCAACGTGTAACCGATGGAAATGGAGTCGCCGATCAGCAGCACGCGGGGCAACCCGGCCCGGTCCGGCACGTCCGCCAGCGCCGGCCGCAGCGCGGGGTCCAGCGGCTGGTTCATGCCGATTTTGGCCAGGTCGACGGGCGTGGCGGCTCCGAGAATCGCCGCCGTCAACAGGCCGGCGCAGGTGGCAAAGGTGCGGTATTTTTTCATGGGAAGCAGGGGTTTGCTGTGGATGGCAGCCCGGAGCATGTCTCAGACCATGACCTTGACGACCACTTTGAGGACCTCGGTCGGCTCTTCCCAGGCGCAGGAGGGGGCGTGACCGTCCGCAGGAAAGAGGATCGCAAAATGCCCCGGCCGCAGCTGCAAGGGGACGGCCTCGGGAATGCCGGCAAAGAGCGCCGCGTCCATCTTCTCATCGAAGGGCATGGTCACGGTCGTGAGCAGCGGGAGCGGCGCCCAGTAGATCAGCTCGCGACCACGCACGATATACTGGATGTCAATATACTTGCGGTGCGCCTCGAACTTCCGCTCGGCCACCGGCTTGGTGGCATGCTGCTGCACGAAGGCAAACACCTCCTCGCCGGCGATCTCATGTCGCCCGAGAGGCGTGCTTTCGTGAACCTGCCGGAGAAAGGCGAACGCCGGGGCGAATCGGGGAGACAGCGCGTTGTATTGCGGGGCTTGGACGAGGGTGTCGAGTATCATGGAGGAAAGGGGGTGGAAGTCGTGCAGGTCAGTAGCCCTGCTGGCGGCTGACTTCATTGAGCAGCGGTCGACCGGCCTGGAAGCGCTGCAGGTTTTCCCGGAGCAGGCCGTTCAGCGCCGGCCAAAAGCCGTCGTAGACGCCGGACATGTGCGGCGTCAGCATGAGGTTGGGCACGGCGAAGAACAGGTGGTCCGGCGGCAGCGGTTCCTGCACGAAGCAATCGACCGCCGCGCCGGCCAGCCGGCCGGCCCGCAGTGCCTCCGCCAGCGCAGGCTCGGCCACGATGCCGCCGCGGGAAATGAGGATGAGGTGGGCCGAGGGCCGGCAGAGGGCGAGTTCCCGCGCACCAATGCTGCCGGTGGTGGCCGGCGTGCTGGGCAGGGTGACGACGACGAGATCGCATTGCGGCAGCATCTCCGCCAGCTGGTCGGGGCCGAACCAGGCCGCGGGAATCCGGCCCTCGGGATCGCCGGTGCCGGGCCAGGCGTTGTAGCCCCGGTCCGCGCGCTCGGCCGGGTCGCGCTTGAGGCACACGATGTTCAGGCCCAGCGCGGAGAGCTGGCGCGCACACTCGCGGCCGATGCTACCGTAGCCGAGGATGCCCGCGGTGCGGCCGCGCAGCGTGCTGCCCGCGAGGGCCAGGCGGTTGGGCCACTGTCGCGAGGCCTTGAATTCCAGCAGCTGGGGCATGCGGTGCGCCAGCATCAGGGCGGCGCAGGTCACATACTGCGCAATGGGCACTCCGTGCGTGCCGCTGGCGGTCGTGACCGGCAGCGGCGTCGTCAGGATAGGATGGCCCAGCAACTGGTTGGCCCCGGCGGACAGCAACTGCACCCAGCGCAGCTTCGGCCACGCGGCGAGGTTGCGCGGCACCTGCTCGGTACAGAGCACGGCGACCCCCGCGCCGTCCAGCAGGTCCGGATCTGCGGCGAACTGTTCGACGATCTCAAGGCCGGGCCACGCCGCCTGCAGCGCCGTCCGCTGCGCCGGGGTGAACCTGAAAGTCGCGTTGAGCAGGAGCCGCATGGGGAATGTCAGGTGCGCTCCCCCGAACGAGGGACAAAACGGTATTTGTCGAGCAGCGCCGGCGGCAGGTGGACGCCCAATCCCGGCGCGGTCGGCAGTCCGACCGTGCCGTCCGTGACCGTGAAGGCATCGAGCAACAGGTCGTCCTGGATGGTCTTGCCCGCGAACACGTGTTCCAGCCATTCGACGGAGTGGCTGGCCGCGGCAAGGTGCCAGGAGGCCGCCAGCGAGGGTCCCATCGACGCGCCGGTGTGGAGCGCGGCGCCGAGGTTGCAGGCCTCGGCGTGATGGATGATGCGGACGGTCTCCTGCAGGCCGCCGGCAAAGCCGATGTCGGGTTGGACCAGGTGCACGCCCTGCCGCATGATCAGGGGATGGAACTGGTCGAGCCCGCACAGGCTCTCGCCGCCGGCGATCGGGATGCGCGAGCGGGCGCGCAGTTCGCAGTAGCCGTCGAGGTTGGTGTAAGCCAACGGCTCCTCGTAGAAGCGGAGCCGGAAAGGCGCCAGCGCCTCGGCGATGGCCACGGCCTCGCTCACCGGCATGGGGTTGGGTACCCCGCCCTGGTGTCCGTCGATCGCGAGGTCCATCGTGTCGCCGAACTCGCGGCGGAGGCGCGTGAAGCACTCCACCAGCACCTCGATCTTCCTGGCAAAGGGAAACGGGACCGCCTCGAGCCGCGCCTGGTGCCCCGCCGCCGCGGGCGGCAGCCGGAACAGGCCGGTGGACAGCTTGGCCGTGCGATAGCCGCGCTTCAGGTAGGATTCGACCTTGCGCACCGTCTCGTCCAACGGCCACAGCGCCGGGCCGCCGGAAGCGTAGACCGGGATCCGGTCGCGCACCTTGCCGCCGAGGAGCTGGTAGACCGGCAGGCCCAGCGCCTTGCCCTTGAGATCCCACAGCGCGAGCTCGAGGCCGCTGATCACGCTGCGCCCGGCACCCGCGCGTGCCCACCACACCGAATCGTCGGTCAGCGCGCGGGTCAGCCGCGCGGTGTCCAGCGGGTCCTGGCCGAGCAGCACGGGCTCGAAATAACTGACCATGGCCGGCACCGCATCGGGCGCGAAATAGCCCCAGGTGCATTCGCCCAGCCCGTCGATGCCGCGGTCGGTCTGCAGCCGGATCACGGCCGTGGAATGCGCGGACTGCGGGAACGACGGGTCGTCCTTCCACCGCGTGGTGAGAAGATGGGTTGTGACCTGCGTGATTTTCATGGCGCGAATCAGGCGGCAGCGTGGACCACGCAGGCCAGCGGCTCGCCGCGCGCCAGGCGGCCGATATTGGCGGCGATTTGCTTCCAGCGATAGGCCATGGTCTCGGCCGTGGGCTTGTGGGGTGTCATGATGACGTTGTCCAATTCCTGGAACGGCAGCCGCGCGGGCATCCGGTCCTGCCCGGGGGCCGGATACTGATACCAGACGTCGAGGCCGGCGCCGGCGATGCGCCGCGTGCGCAGCGCCTCGTAAAGCGCGGCCTCGTTGATCACGGGGCCGCGGCCGACGTTGATGATGAAGGCCTCCGGCTTCATGAGCGCGAATTCGGCGGGGCCGATCAGATTGGCCGTGCCCTCCGCTGCGGGAATCGCCACGACGACAAAGTCGGCGGCCGGCAGGTGCGAGGCCAGTTCGTGGAATCCACCGAAAGCGCGCAGACCGAGGCCATGGGCGCGCTCGGGCGCGGGCGTGCGCGTCAGCACCGTCACCTCCATGTCAAGAAACCGGCCCCAATGCACCAGCTCGCGGCCGATGTGGCCGAGCCCCAGCACGAGCAACCGGCGCCCCCGCATTTCCGGCAGGTAGGGCCGCTGCGGGGTCCAGTTGCCGCGGCGGAGCGCCGCATCAAGCCCCAAGAGCCCCTTGTGCAGCGCGAGCATGAGCATGAACGCCTGCTCGGCCACGCCCCGCTGGTGGCCATACACATTGCACACCAGGCAACCCGCCGGCACACCGGGAAAGTCAATCCCGTCGACGCCGGCGCCCGTGGAATGGATCAGGCGCAAGGGTCCGCCGGCCGGACGCCACGCCGCCGGGTAGGCACCGGACACGAGCACATCGGCCTCCGCGAGAAGGGCGGCCATGGCGTTGTCGCCGAGACCCGCAAAGTCGCGCAGGACGTGGGGCACCGCCAGCTGTTGCTCCAGTTCCGGGAGAAAATTGCGGTGCACAGCGATCTGCAGGGGGCGGCGGTTCATGACTTTCGACTCGGGGATGGCGGGTCAGTCGAAGAGCGACTCCCCGGGCGCGAGGTGCCGGCGGCAGACTTCCCGGTCGAGCTCGAGGCCCAGGCCCGGGGCGTCGCTCAGCACCACGTGGCCGTCGCGGAACAACGGCCCGTCGCGCCGGGCGAACTCGCCGATCCACGGGGTCTCGATGAAGTGGTATTCGAGCCCGAGAAAATTGCGCGCCGCCACGCCGGCGTGGGCGGCGGCGATGGTGGCGATGGCACCGCCATTGCCGTGAAAAGCGACGGGCAGGTGGTGCAGCTCGGCGTAGTCGGCAATGCGCTTCAGCTCATGCAGGCCGCCGCAGAAGAGGACGTCGGGGTGCAGGATATCGCAGGCCTGGCGGTCGACAAAGAGCCGGAATTGCTCGGCGATGAACATCTCGCCGACACAAATCGCGACGGGGCTCCTGGCGCGAACCGCGGCGCAGGAATCAGGATTGGTGATCGGCACCGGGTCCTCCAGCCAGAGCAGGTTGAGCGGGGCCAGCGCCGAGGCCAGGCGGATGGCATCGGGCGTGTTGTATTGCATGTGGCAGTCCACGCAGATCTCGAAATCCGGGCCGGCGGCCTGCCGCACCACGCCGAGGCGCTCGGCGATGCGGTTGATCTGCCGGAGCGAAAGCGTCCGGTTCCACACATCGGGCACGCACTCCGGAGCCATGAAATCGATGTCGAACTTCATCTGCGTGAAACCGGAGGCGACCGTCTCAGCCGCCATCCGCTGCCAGGCGGCCAGGTCGGTGACATCGGCGGGCGAACTGCGGTCAAGATAGACGCGCGCGGCGGGCCGGAATTTTCCCCCGAGCAGGTTGTAGGCGGGTGTCTGCAGGGCCTTGCCCACCAAGTCGCACAGGGCGATCTCCACGCCGCTGGCCGCCCAGACCGCCGGTCCCCACGGTGTGGCGGTCGGGGAGCACATGCTGATGGGGATGATATTGCCCGCCATCGGGCCTCGCCGCGTGCCCGGGGGATTCGGCGCCTGCGTGCCGTAGAGCATCTCCGACACGATCGCATTGATCGTGAAGGGATCCCGGCCCCGGAAATACTCGCGCATGTAGGCGATGCCCTGGCGCACGCCCATGAAGTCGTCCACTTCGCCGAGCCCGTAAAGGCCGACGTCGGTGTCGACCCGCACGACCACCTTCGCAATGGACGCAGTGCCCCCACCCACCCCGTGGTTGCGCGGGCCCCACAAACGCATCATCCTGATGTCGGTGATTTTCATGACGGGCGGAACCGGAAGCGGACGAAAAAAAGCTTCACTTCCGGGCGACCCGGAAAGTGAAGCGTGGACTGAATTGGGCTAGAACCTGTAGGCCGCCGTGAACTGGTAGGTCCGCGGAGGGCTGGCGTCGACGTACAGCGGGCTCTGGGCGCCCATGGCGAACGATTTGTCGAGCAGGTTGGTGACATTCAGGCGGAAGTTCCAGTGCTTGCTGTATCTGTATGAGACAAACATGCTGGCGTTCCACACGGACTCGAGGGTGATGGACGGCTGCGTCACGCCCACGGGAAACGTGTAGCCGCCCAGGCTCGTGAAGATGTTGCCGCCCGTCTTGCTGGCGCCACCGCCGATGCTGAAACCCTTGAAGGTGTCGTTCTTGAAATCATACCGGGTGAAGAAACTGTAGAGACTGCTGTAGCTGTTGTTCACCGTGACCCCGTTCTGGTCCTTTACCGTGCCCTTGTAGCCGGTCACCAGGATCTGCCACTCGGGAATCGGCGACCAGGCGACGGTGCCGTCCCAGCCCACCTGGTTCTGCACGCCGCTCGCCGCGAAATACAACAACCCCGTCACGGGACTTATCCCGCCCTGCAGCACGGCCACGTTCGTGAGGCTGGTGTCGAAGTGCGAGATCGTCGCGGAGAGCTTGCCGCCGAAGAGCGCCGTCTTGATGCCATACTCCTTGCCCGTGCCGACTTGGGCGGGGAGCAGGACGCCGTTGATGTCCCGGGTGTTGCTGTTGCCCTGCGGGGCGAACGTCGTGGAGTCGAGGGCGAAAAACGCAATGTCCTTGGTGGCGTTGATCACCACGCCGTAACGGTGGAGGTTCTCGTCGAAGCTGACGATGCGCGTGCCCCCGGCGGACAGGCGCGCCGCAACCGCCGGCACATCGTTGATCTGGAGCGTTGCCCGGCTCACGCCGCCAACCAGGATCACGCGGTCGGGGATGACGGTGGCCTGCTGCTGCACGTAAAAGGTGGAGCGCCGGTTGTTGGTCCAGCTGCCCGTCGACGCGACGGGAATGTAGGAATCATAGGTCGGGACGACCACGCTGTCCAGCTGCGGGTCGGCGATGTTGAACGCCTGCCGGCCGTTGGTGCCGAACGTGGTGCTGTTGGTGAAGGCGGCGCGGACGTATTCGTCGGTCAGGGTGAAGCCGGCCGCCGTCTGGTTCTCGATCGGCCCGATGTGGTAGTTGCCGAGGAAGTCCTGGTTCAGCACCCAGTTTTCGGCGCGCTGGTAATTGCGGCGCGCGAAGAGGGTAAAGGTGTTGTTCGTGAGATCGAGGGCGACCGGCAGGAGGTTGGTGCCCTTGCGCTCATACTTGAGGTGGGAAATCGAGGTCTTCGACTCCCAGTTCGGGGACATGCGGTGGAGAATGGCGACGCGTTCGCGGAGCTGCTTGTGATTCTCCATGATCCCCTTGGCGTAATAGCCCTCGTCGCGGCCCGCGCCGGTGTAGAGCGTGCCATCCGGAAGCACGAAGTTCTGCCCGCCGGCGATATTGGTCAGGTCGATGTAATCGACGGCAAACCGCACGGTGGTGTTCTTGAAATCAACCTCGAAGGTCGGATGCAAAGCCAGGCGGTCGTCCTTGGTGTTCTTGAAGTAGCTGTTGCCCCCCTGCACGGCGGCCACCATGCGGTAGGAGATCTTGGCATCACCGAGCTCACCCAGCGGTCCGGTCGCGTCGAGTTCCGACCGGTATTGACCCCAGTCGTTGATCGAAAAATTGATCTTATCCAGCGCATAGGGCAGCGGTTTCTTGGTCGCCTTCAACACCACGCCGCCGACGCTGGCGTTGGCATACAGCACGCCCGCCGGACCGCGAATGACCTCATACGAGTCGATGTCGACATTGTCGCTGTAGGGCACGTTCTCGATCGCATCATCGAGGTAGGCATTCAGCGTGCGGGCGCCGCGCAGCCGGATCGATTCGCCGCGGTAAAACTGCGACGCGCCGGCGAACTGCAGGACATCCGAGGTCTTGGTCGCGCCAATATCATCGATCAGGTCGCGGGTGACGACCGTGACCGACTGCGGAATCTTGATGAGCTCCTGGTTCGTCTTGAAGCCCGTCGCGGAGTTGTTCGCGATGTAGCCGGTGTCCTGGGTCGACCGGACCTCGAACTTCGACAACTGGAGGGCGGGTTCTTTGGGCGGGGTCGCAGTTTCCGGAGCGACGGTCTGAGCCAACACGGGGATAGAGGCGGCAAGCAGGGCCGCACACGCAACTAGCAGGCGCCGCAGCAAGGCAGCGTAGGGTTTGTTTGTGGTCATTTAGGTGACTTGGGATGCAGAGAGGTGTTCGTTGTCATCACTGTATACACGTTCATACCGCGGTGTAATTGTGTCAACCGCATTCTGTGCGAAACCGCATCCGGCATCCAGCCCTTGCCGCCCGGCAAAGGCTTTTGCCCGCAAAAATTGCCTGCGCGGAGGGACTCAGGCGCCGTAGGCCAGCTCCTCGGGCGTCAAATCTCGCGCAAGATGGCCGCTCTCCGCGCGTGCCAGTATCCGAAGATTGTGATCGATCAGCTCTTGAAGATGGAATTCCATTTCACGCTTGGCCGAAACAGGATCAGAGGCTGCGATGGCTTTGTAGATATCGCCGTGCTTCGCGAGCACCAGGCGCCGCCTCGCATCGGTGTCCGTCTTCTTGACCGGCGCCTTTTCGCCGGTCGTAGGGCCCGAGACGACGCGGTTGAGCAGGTGCAGCCGAAGAATTTCCTTCTTCATCAGATCGTTTTTCGCCGCGGTCATGATCGCGATGTGAAAACGGACATCCTCCCGCACCAACTCGTTCAGCAGGGGCCGCTCCTTGACGGCGGGAACTGAAATGATTTCCTCGGTCAGCTGGCGCATGGCTTCAAGCGCATACTGGATTTCGCTCAGGTCGGAGTCTGTGTGATTCAAGGCGGCCAAGCCCGCGGCATGGCTTTCCAGCGCAAGGCGAAGGTCACACATCTCTCGAAATTCCTTCAGCTCCATTTTCTTCACGCTCGCGCCCAGGTGGGCCCGGATTGTGACCAGGCCGTCCGTCTCCAGTTTGCGCAGCGCATCTCGCACTGGGGTGCGGCTGACCTTGATCTCCTTCGAGAGCGTCTCAGTCATCAACGCATGCCCGGGAGGATATTCGCCGCTCAGGATACGCTTGCGGATGTAGTCGTAGGCGACATCGGTGTTGACGCTTTTCATCTTGATGCAATCATACTAATGTATACAGGAAATTCAACTGCTTTAAGATCCGGTCATGGGTTTACCGGATCGTTTTTAGTTAAAACGGGCATTGGGGCGAGCGCTATTTGGCCGGGTCCATCGTCGGCAGCCGTTCAGGTGCTTTTCTTGACGTAAAAAGCGAGCCGCTCCTCGTCGACCTCGATGCCCAGGCCCGGGAGGCGCGGCACGGTGGCAAAGCCGTCTTTGATTTCGATGGCGCGCACAAACAAGTGGTCGCGGAAGGGATTCTCCACCCGGTCGAATTCCAGCATCGGTGTCTCGGTCGTCCGACCCCAGGATGCATCCGGCAGGAGTGAAAGAAAATGGACCGAAGCCGCGACCACGCCCCAACCCGCCCAAGTGTGCGGCATGCACTGGATGCCCCAAAGCCGGGCCATCTCCGCGACGAACAGGCATTCGTTGATGCCTCCCGCCAGCGCAACGTCGGGCTGCACGATCGTCATCGCGCGGCGCATGATCGCTTCCTTGAAGCCCCCACGCGAGGTGAGGCCCTCGCAGGCCGCGATGGGAATGTCCAGCTTCGCCGTGAGCACCTCGTAGCCCGGGTAATCCGGGGTGCGCTGCGGCAGCGGTTCCTCGAACCAGTAGAATTTCAGGCGCTCAAGCTCGCGGCCCATTTCAATGGCGGAGCCTAGCGAGTAGGCGCCGTTGCCGTCGGCCATCAGCTTGACGTCCGGCCCGACGACGGCGCGCACGGCCTCGATCGCCTTGAGATCCTTGGCGAGCGGCTGCCCGCCAATCCGCATTTTCATCGCCCGGAAGCCCTGTTTCAGCAGCTCTTCCGCCTCGCGCGGATAGTATTCCGCCGGGTCTTCGCCCTCAATGTAGTTCATGGCCGAGGCATAGACGGGGACCTTCTCGCGCAGGCGGCCGCCGTACAGCTCCGCCACCGGCACGCCAAGCACCTTGCCCCGGAGATCGTCGAGCGCGATGTCGACACCGCCCAGCGCGACACCGTTGCCGAAGTTTTGTCCCCACAACTCGCGCCAGATCGAGCGGTGCTCGCGGGGATCCCGGCCGACGAGCATCGGCGCATAGTGTTCCTCGATGATGCTCTTGATGCCCGGCAAGGCCACGGTCTCGCCCCAGCCCACCAGGCCGCTGTCGCTTTCGATGCGGATAATGACCGCGGTGCGCACGCGGAAATAAAAATTCGCCGGGCCGGCTGGCCGCGACATCGGTTGCTTGAGGACGTAAGCCTTGACGGAGGTAATTTTCATGATTGGAAAAATTTAGTGGGACGCGGGCCCGGCGATGAATGTATCAGCAAAACGGTGTTTGATGCCATCCTCGCCGGTGACACCGACGAACTGCTCCCCGACGCGCACGAAACGTGTGTCCGCCAACGCAACGGGAATGGAGCCCGCCGGGCTGGCGTCCCCCCGCGCGGGTTCGAACGCGTGGATATCCGTGATGAACCGGTCGGTGTACCCGCCCACGATCAAAAGGCGGCGGCCGTCCACCACGCCGGAGGATCCACGGCACGCCACGGGCAGCCGCCCCACGCGCGACCACCGGTCCGATTTCGCATCATAGGCAATGATTTCGTCCAGGTTGCGGACGCTCCCCGCTTCGGGCGTGCAGCCGCCGGCCGCGAGCAGGTGGCCGTCGAGGCTGCCGACCGCCAGATTGAATCGAATCGGCTCCGGCAGCGGCGCGCATGGAGTCCATCCCTCGCCCGGGCGGGCCCGCCAGACCGTGTTGGTCGCCGTGCCGAACTCGGTGCCATTGCCCGCGAGGCCACCGAGAACGAAGATCGTCCCGTCATGCAGCACCGCCGCACACGAACGGCGCGGCGCCGGCAAGGCCGGCCAGGATTGCCAGTTCGTTCCGTCGAAGGCCCAGATCTCCTTCGCGCCGATTCCGTCCGCGCCCCCGCCGATCACGGCGAATTTACCCCCGGCGACCACGCCCGCCGCGTCACCGGCGACGCGCGGCACCGGCGGATGGGCGCGCCACGTGTTGCTGACGGGATCGAAGCTGTCGGTTCGGTCGCACCAAAACTTCCGGCCGTTTTCCCAATAAGTCCCACCCGCGACATAAACGCGGCCCTGCAACACGCCGACGGCGCAACCGGCGCGCGGCAGGGGCATCGGCGCGCCGCGGGTCCAGGTAGGGAGTAGATGGCGGTTCATAAGGTAGTACGGGAGCCGTGGGCGCGCCGGGTCAGCACAACGCTAACGAGGTAGAGCAGCACGCCGCAAAACAACACCCCGAAGCCGGCCATCGTCAGGATGGATCGGATGCCGACCTGCGCGTCGCGCAACGCGCCGACGAAATAAACCGCTACTCCGCCAAAGCAGGCGGTAAAGCAATTCAGCACCCCAAGCGCCGTGGCCCGATAGCGCACGTCGATCGTCATGCAGATGATCGGCATCATGTTCGCCCCGAGGAAACCTGCCGCGAGTCCCCAGCCCGCCAGGCTGAGAATGGTGAATGCAATCCCATCATAAAAACCGGTCAGCCAGAACGCTGGCGCCACCACCAGCAAGGTGATCGCCGGGATGACGATCCGGGCCTGGGGATTTCGGACGCTGCAGCGATCCGACCAAAAACCGCCGATCAGGAGGCCGAGGAACTGCATCACGTAGACGTACCCCAGGGCGGAAAAACCGGCCGCGCCCTGGCCCAGGTGGTATTGCTCTTTCATGTGCGTCGGCATCCAGCCAATGATCATCCAGCTGACCGCGCCCTGCAGGCACCACGAGGCGATCACGATGTAAAAGGGCCAGGTGCACGCCAAATTTTCCATCGCGGCGATAAACCCGACCTTCGGCACCGCCGCGCCCGTCGCATGGTCGTCCGCCGCTTCGCGCGGCGCTTCCCGCAACACCAGCACGAGGAACAGGCTGTAGATCAGGTTGGGCAGGCCGATGACCGTGTACGCGTAGTTCCAACCGTGGCTCTCCGCCAGCCAGCCACCCACTCCACCGATCACGGAGCCAAGCACGAGGCCTGACATATGGATACCCGTGGCCAGCGACCGTGTCGACCCGCGGTGGTAGTCCGCAATCAACGCCATCGCCGCCGGAATATAACAGGCCTCGCTCAAGCCCAGCAGCGCCCGCAGGATCAGGAACTCCTGAAAAGTATGCACGTGGGCTGTAATCCAGGTGATGGTCGACCACGCGAGGATACTGAAGATGATTACGTGCCGCCGGCTGAACCGATCCGCGAAAAAGCCGCCCAGCGGGCTGGCGAAGGCGTACACCCACAGAAAAATCGTGGTGAGCAGCCCGAACTGCGCGTCGGTCATGGGAATGTCCGCGATGACCGAACCGCGCATCGTCGTCAGCATCGTCCGGGTGAGATAATTGGACGCGCCAGCCAGCCAGAGGAACCCGACGGTAAGCCAGGCTCCTTTCGGCAGCGCACCCGTGGCAGGACGCGTGAGGGATTCGAACATCAGGAAGGAGGGTGCTTGGCGGCTTAGTATCCGAGCCGTTTGTTGGTTTGGTTATGCAACGGCTGACCTGCGTGGTAGCGGCGGAGATTTTCGGTGAACAATTTCATCATCGCCTGCCAGAAACCTTCGAACGCGCCCGCCATGTGGGGCGTCATGATGAGGTTCGGCGTCTCGTAGAAGAAATGATCCGCCGGTGGCGGCTCCTGCTCGAAGCAATCGACGGCCGCGCCGGCGAGGTGGCCGCGTTGGAGGGCGTCGGCGAGCGGCCGCTCCTGGACGATGCCGCCGCGCGAAATGATGATCACGCGCCCGCCCCGCCTCATGAGCGCAAGCTCGGCCGCCCCAATCATCCCCGCGGTATGCGGGGTATAGGGCGCCGCCACCACCAGCACGTCGCACTCCCGGAGCATGGCATGCAGTTCGTTCGGCTTGAACCAAAGGGCCGGCAGCGCACCCGCGGGATCGCCGGTGCCGGGCCAGTTGTTGTAGCCATCGTCGCGGCGGGGACCGGGATCCAGGGCGATGATGCGCAGGCCAAGGGCATGGAGTTGTCGCGCGCACTCGCGACCGATGCTGCCGTAACCCAACACGCCCGCGGTCAGGCCGCGCACCACCGCGCCGCGCAGGTCCCAGCGCGCGGGCGGCCAGTGCCGGGCGCGCTGGATTTCGCCGAGCTGCGGCAGGCAGTGCGCCAGCATGAGCAGATTGCCGGTCACGAACTGCGCGATCGGCACGCCGTGGAGCCCGCTCGCGGTCGTCACGAGGATGTCGCTTTCCGCGATGGCGGTCTTGGTCACTTGGTTCGCGCCCGCGGAGATCAACTGGATCCATTTCAATTGCGGGCAGGCGCTGAGGTCACGCGGCACGCGGAGGTCCGTCATGAGAATCTCGACCTCGCGGAGATCCGGCTCGGCGGAGCCGTCTTTTCCATGAGTCTCGATCAGCTCGAGGCCGGGATGCGCGGCGTGGATCGCAGCCAGCTCGGCCGCGATGGGATGATAGGACACGTCCGGATTGAACAGGACGCGCGTGGGGGAGGCGGAAGATTTCATTCCCGGGTCACGCGAGGTCAACGAAGCGGCCCTCCGCGCTGGATTTGATCAAGGCCAGGCAGGCGGCCAGGCCCTGGCGGCCATCGCGCCCCATGCCAATCGGCGTGGTTTTGCCGTTGATCGTGTCCATGAACGCCTGGACCTGGTTGCGGAAGGCCAGCATGCGGCCTTCCTTGAAGGCCGCGTCGGGATCGTCCGGGTTGACCGGCGGCTGGGTCGAGACCAACCGCCACCCTTTGGCGCGATCGCTCAGGTAAAGGTCGCCGAAGCCGTCCATTTCGAGATTCCCCTTGCTGCCGACGATGCTGAGGCGGGCCATCTCGCCCTTGTATTCGCCGTCCGCGGCCTTGGTGATGTGGACGGAGCAGATCGCGCCGTTGGTGTATTCCATGATGCCCACTGTGGTATCCTCAATCTGGCGACCCGGTAAGAAGGTTCGGCTAAAGCCGGCAACCCGCTTCACCTCGGCCCCGGTGGACCACCGGATGGCATCCACGCCGTGCGGCAACGCGTCGATAACGAATCCGATCACCTCGGGCAGCTCGATCCAGCTGGTCTTGTTGCCCCCAAAGTTCCCGGCCACCGAGGCCTGGCGAATCATTGAATAATGCATGCTTTGCACCCGGCCGATCGCGCCCTCGGCGATCAGCCGCTTCACGTTGGGCAGATTGATGCGGAAGCGCAGGTTGTATGCGAGCGAGAGCACGCGCTTGTGTTGCGCGGCGGCCGCCAGCATGCGGTCGCAATCCTCCACCTTGGTCGCCATCGGCTTCTCGACGAGCACATGTTTGCCCGATTGCATCGCCAGCACCGCCTCCTGGCAGTGCACATGCTGCGGCGTGGTGATGATGATCGCATCGATGTCCTTCCGGGCCATCAGCGACTCGAGCGTGGGTTCGGCCACGACGCCACAGCGCCCGGCGAGCGACGCCGCGCGGCTGCCGCCCCAGATGGCGACGAGTTCGGCGGTATCGCGGTGAAATTGGACGGCCTCCGCATGGGTGCGACCCATGTAGCCGGAGCCGGTGATGCCAAAACGGATTTTTTTCATGTAGCGGGGTGTTGAGGGTTTATTTCCAGAGAATGGTGCGGTCGATCGAGGCGAGGGTCGGGCAGCCGAGCAGCGACATCGCCATCAGCAGCTCCTGGCGGAGAATCTTGAGCACATGGGTGACACCGGGCGCGCCCCCGGCCGCCAGCCCGTAGACGTAGGGGCGGCCGATCTGCACGGCCGCGGCGCCGAGCGCGAGCGCCTTGACGATGTCCGTGCCGCGGCGGATACCGCCGTCCACGATCACCGGCACGCGTCCATTCACCGCTGCAACAACACGCGGGAGCGCCTCGATCGTGGCCGGCTGCGTATCGAGGCAGCGGCCACCGTGGTTGGACACGATGATGCCGTCGGCGCCGGCCTTCAGCCCGGTGGCCGCGTCCGCGGGATTCATCACGCCCTTCAGCAGCATCGGCACCTTGATAAACGAACGCAGCCACTCGATATCGCTCCACATCAGGTTGAACGGTTTCACGACGTCCAGCGTCTGGATTGAAATCGCATCACGGAGGCCGGCGTAATGGGGATAAGTGACACCAGGTGGCAGCTGCACGTGTGCGCGCTGCTGGCGATTGCGCGCGCCATCCAAGGGACTGTCCACCGTGACACACAACGCTTTCACTCCCGCCGCCTGCACCCGCTCGACCAGAGCACGCGTTAAGCCGCGATCCTTTAATACATAAAGTTGGAACCACACCGGGTGGGTCGCGACGCTCATCACGTCCTCAATGCTCGTGTTCGAGCCGGAGCTGAGCACCATGGTCGCACCAAAGGCGCCCGCCCCGCGGGCCGTGGCCAGCTCGCCCTCGGGATGTGACAGCCGGTGACCGGACGTCGGCGCCAGCAAAATGGGCGCCGCCATGCGCTGGCCCAGCAGGGTGGTCGAACAATCCAAGCCGGACAAATCCCGGAGCACTCGAGCTTGGAGGCGGATGTCGCGATACTTCTCGCGGTTCCACCGGACGGTAAGTTCGTCGGCTGCGGCACCGGAGACGAAGTCGTATACCGACGGCAGCATGATCGCGCGGGCTTGTGCCTCGACATCATCGAGGTTCAGCAGCGGCTCAAGCGGAGCGGAGCCCGCCGGCAAAGGCGAACTGGCCGTCCCAACAGGTGCCGTGGTCGTGCCTTCAAGCGAATTGAGGGCGAGGCTGCCGACACCCAACGCAGCCATGAATTGTTTGCGACTCATCGGTGGGTTCATTTGAAAGTTTTGAGGTACGCGATCAGGTCCTGGCGCTGGGCGTCGTCGGGCAGTCCGGGAAACGGCATTGTATTTCCCGGAACCGCCGCTTGCGGATCGGTAAGGAATGAATTGAGGGCAGCCTCGCTCCACGTCCACTTCGCATTGCGGAGCGCACGACTGTAGCGGAAATTGGGCATGCTCGCCGAAGGGCGGCCTAAAACGCCGCGCAGATCCGGGCCGGGGTTGGGCACTTCGGCCGAGACCTCCCGGTGGCAGGCCGCACACGTCGCAAACACCTTGCGACCGCGCTCCACGTCTCCCAAAGCTGGCTCGGAGCCGGTGGCCGCATCGAGGATGCCAGCCAGGCAGAGGATGGAGATGATTCGCTTCATGAGAGATGGCCCGGATGGGCCAGATATCTCCCGAGATCGTCGCCCAATCTCAACGCCAGCGCGGCGACCGGCCCGGTGGGATTGTGGCCGGCATTCTGCGGAAAAACCGAGGCGCCGACCACGAAGAGGTTCTCCACGTCCCAATGCTGCAGCCGAGGCGACACCACACTCGTGGCCGGGTCCGGGCCCATCGGGGTGCCACCGGTCACGTGCGTGCCCTGGTAAACACGGGCATCGAAAGGCGCCGCCCGCGGGACGGCCGGGCCCACCACGGTCGCGCCCATCGCGTGGGCGATTCGCGCGGCTTGCGCCGTGCAATAAGCGGAAAGCTTCTGCTCGTTCGCGCGGAAATCGAATGTCATCCGCAACAGCGGCTGGCCGAACGCGTCGGCGTAGTCTGGATCGAGGTCGAGGTAATTGTCCCGGTGCGGATAGCAGCTGCCTTGGACACCGACTGCGAAGGCGTGGGCATACCACTCCGCGTTCGCGCGCTTCCAGGCCGAGCCCCAACGAGGTGTCCCCGGGGGCAGGCGGCGGGAGCCAATCGGCCGGCCGGAACTGACATTAACCCCGATGTAGCCACCGCCAAGAAAACCGAGCCCGGCGTGGTCGAAGTTGTCGTCATTGAACTCGTCGATGAGCGTTCCGGTGCAACCCGCCGCCAGGAAGGGATTGATCCAGCGGTCACGCATGAAGACCGCGATGCCAGAATTGGCTTGGTAGCAAAAGTTGCGGCCGACCACGCCCGAGCCCGTTGCGGGATCATAGGCCCGGCCGAGGCGACCAGTCAGCAGCAGGCGGGTGTTCGTCAGCGTGAAGGCGGACAGGACAACCGCGTCGGCGGGCTGGAAGCACTCCTCCCCCGTCGCCAGGTCAAGGTAGCGCACGCCGTGAGCGCGCCCGGTCGCGGCATCGTGTTCGATGGCGAGCACCTGGCTGTGCGGGCGGAGGGCAAAGCCCGGCTGCCGCGCCAGCCATGGATAGAGGAGCAGGTCGGGCGTGCCCTTGGCGTTGGCTTCGCAGATGAAGCGCTCGCAGTGACCGCAGTACTGGCAGGCGCCCAGTCGCATGCCGTCGGGATTCTCATAGGCACCGCTGGAATTCGCCGCCGGCGAGGGAAACGGATGATAACCGAACTCGCGCCCCACGGTTTCCTCGAAGATCCGCCCGGCCTCCGTGCGTTCGAGCGGGGCCTGGGGATATGGATTCTGGCGCGGGGCCTCGAATGGATTGCCGCCGGGCTGGATGGCGCCACGCAGATTGCCCGCGCGACCGGAGATGCCGAAAAGTTTTTCGAAGAGCTCGTGGTACGGCTCGAGCTCACTATAGCCTACGCCCCAGTTCTGCAGCGGCATGTCCGCCGGGATGGCGTCCTTGCCGTAGCGCTGCTCATACCGCGAACGCAGGCTAAGATTGTAATCGACCCAGCGAAAAACCTGCCCGTTCCAATGACTGGCCGCGCCCCCCACCCCGCTCCCCGGCAGGAAGGCCGTGAGGCGGCGCATGGGCCGCGAGGTCGCGGAGCTTTCGCGGCGGAATGTGTAAGTCTCCGAGGCGGCATCCTGCATCAGCCCCGTGCGGGCATCCCACCGCAATTCGTCCCGCTGCGTCGGCAGCCGTCCTTCGGCACCGCCGTGACGATCGCCGCCGCGTTCCAATACCACGGTGTCAATGCGCTGCCGCGCCAGCTGCCGGGCGACCAGCCCGCCGGCGAGACCGCCTCCGATCACCGCGACGGCGCGATGTGGCATCGATTTCATGTCAGGCAAAATCCTCCATCGACTGCGGGATGCTCGCGCCGGGAAAGGGTTTGCCGCGATAGCGGACCATGTTGAGACCGTTGACCGCGGGCAGGCCCGGATACCCGATCATTTTCCAGAAAACCTTGCGGCGGTTGCCGCCATACGCCGGGTCCGCAAAACACGCCTGCTCGAATAGCGGATAGATCAGCTCGTTGAACCAGGTCCCGAGCGGAAACCCGGTGGCATCGTCCCATCGTCCTGCGGCGACCTCGACCAGGGACGGCTCCTTGGCGGACGCGTCGAGGCGGGCAAAGCCCGCCCCCTGGCGGCGAAGGCAGTGCTCGTCGAAGGCGCGGACGCCGGCCTTGAAATACTGAGCTGGGGTCATGGGCCTCTGATAACCGTCTTCCGGCAGACCGGCGCGAAATGGCCCGTGCAGATAAAGTCGATCGCCCTGGCCAAAGGCTCCGGCCAGTTGGCGGTCAATGAAGATCGCGAGGCCGCAGTCAACGCCACCGGGAGTGAGCTCATCGGGGGGACACATGTGATCGACCAAGGACTCGACCAATCCCGCCTCGTCCGGGCTGAAGAAAAGGTAGACGCCGTCCGGGGGGCCCGCGTCCGGCGCGGCGGCAGGCCCGACGGGAGAGTCGGAAGCCGCCGCGCTTTCGCCGCGCAGGCAGAGCAACGCAGCCGCACCCGCCGCCCGTTGAATGAAAGCCCGTCGCCCCGACCCCGGTGAGGAGGCGGGAGCGGAGTCAGGTGTCGTGTTCACAGGGACAACGCGGGATGGGGCGACCGTTGGGCACTGACGCTAAACCGCCGGTTCCCGCGCCGGAGGAAAATCCGGGCGAGGAAACCGGCGGAAAGCATCACTACCAGGAATCAGAACTTGTAATCAGCGCGCATCGTGAAGGTGCGCGGAAGATTTACCTCGGCCAGCACCGCCGAGTTGATGGCCAGGGGCACGACCTTGTCGAAGAGATTATCCAACTGCAGCTTCAGGGAGAGATGCTGGGTGACCGCGTAGTTGGCGAAGAGCTTCACGATGGGCTCCGCCTTGTTCTCGATGAACGCGGGTTTGCCGACGTAGGTCAGTGCTCCCGTGGCCGTGACGCGGCCTCCGGTGCGATAACCACCGGCGCCGAGCTCGAGGCCTTTCAGCGGACCGTCGCGGAAGCTATATTTCGAGAGGATACCGACCGTGTTCTTGTAGGAATTGTCGACGGGATTTCCGTTCTGATCCTTCACGGTGCCGGTGTAGAAATTGCAGACCAGCTCGAATTCCCGGGTGACGCCGACGCCGATCTCCCCGTCAACACCCTTGGCCCTGGTCTGACCGACTGGGATATTGTAGGAGCGGCCATCGGGCAAAACACCGCCGAACACACTCAGGCCGCTGGTCTTGAGATCGAAGTAAGACACGGTCGCATTTACTCGATTATTGAACAGGCTCACTTTGGTGCCAATTTCCTTGCCACTGCCGGAAGGCGCGGGCGCCGAGGACCCATCCTGCAGGATCGCCGTGGGGCTCCGCGGCAACTGGGTGTTGCCCGTCATGGCATAGAATGACAATTTCTTGTCGAGGAACTGAGCCACCGCCCCGAACCGGTGCAGATTACTGTTTATCCCAACCACACTGGCCGGCGTGGTCGTGGTGAAGTTCGATATGAGAGAGGTTTCGTCCGTGAACTTGGCGTAGCCGCCCACCAGGATCAGGTGGTCTTTGATCACGTCGATGTTCTGCTGGTAATAGAAATTCCCATACGTATCCTTGGTCCGGCTGCCGGGATTGGCCGGGGCCACATAGGAATCGAAGGGCAGGACCGGCAGGGAATTCACGTCGGGATTGTCGAGCGGACGCACATTAAAGGTGACACCGGGCCCGCCGAAATTGGTGTTGGTCCAGAGCGCTTGGATCGCTTTTTGCGTCGTAATGGTGAAGCCAAAGGTGCTCTGGAATTTCATCCCGGCAATCTCGTAGATTCCATTCGTATCCAGGGAGACGGAGGCATTATCCAACTTGATGTCATTGCGCCGATTGAAAAAGCTGATCGTGCGGGTGTCCCAATTGACGCCGCCCGTGGGCAAGACAATGGAGCCGGTCCGATGCAGATGGTTATAATCCAATCCGAGCCGGGTTTCCCAATTGCGTGAAAGCCTGTGTGTCACGAGGCCGCGAACCCCTTGGTGCTCGTGCGTCTCGGAGGCGCCCGGCGGCATGAAAAGGCTGTTCTCGCGGCCGTTGCCGGTGAAAACCACGCCATTCGGCTGCAGAATGCCGGTGGGATTCGAGGGCCGGACAATCTTCTGATAATCGAAGGCGATCATGGCCGTGGTGTTTTCATCCTCCCACTGCACGGAAGGATGGAACATCGTCCGGTCCTCCTTGGTGTTGGTGAAATAGGCATCTCCGCGCTGCAGCCCGCCAACCAGGCGATAGTTGACCTGGCCATCGCCCAGCTTCCCGATCGGGCCCGTCGTGTCGCCCACGAGACGCCACTGGCCGAAGTCCGTCACACTCAGCGAAAGTGAGCTCATCGGCCGGGCCTGGGGTCGTTTGGTGGTTTTGTTGATAATACCCGTGAGATTCGAATTGGGATACAGCAAGGCCGCCGGGCCACGGATGATCTCCATCGAGTCGATGTAGACATTGTCCATGAAGACCGTGCGGTCGATCTGTCCATCCACCACCGGGTAGGTGGACAAGGCGTTGCTCCCGCGCAATTGGTAGAGTTCACCGCTGAAGAGCGGCACGCCACCCACGTAGGTCAGCACCTTTTCCAGGTCCACTTCGCCGAGGTCGTTGAGCATGTCGCGCGTGACCACCGTGATGGACTGCGGGATGTCGGACATCGCCTGCTTCGTTTTGAACGGCGTCGCGCTCGTCGCGTTGTAGCCGGTATCCTGAGTCGAGTTAACGCGGTAGACCGACAGGTTCAGGACATCATCCGCCTTCTTGCTGTCGGCGGGCGCCGACGCGGCCACTTGGGCGTGAACCCCTGTCGTCAGGGCCAGAAAAGTCGCGCAGACAAAAACTGCACGACGACGCAAAGCTTCGATCACCGGAACAATATTCATTGGTTAGTTGGGTTAAGTGCCAGCTTGCAAATCTTGTATACAGAGCAATACACCTGTGCCCATCAGTCAATCCATTATTTCACCTGAAATTGACCCGCGCCCATTTCTCCAGCACCGACACCGATACCGAACCTCAATTCGACTCCCCATCCGGACCGGACTCATCCGGGGACGTATTCCCCAACGAACAATCCCTTTCCAAAAATGATAACCACCCCCACCACCTACCGGCGTCTACCCCGTGAACCGGCGCTAGGGATCGGCCCGAAAAGACAACCCTGTGCCAAACGACTGCCGCTTGGACTTATGCTCCTTTTTCTAAGCTCGCTTGGTTTCACCGCCGCCGCCGACCTCCCCCCATTGCAATCCCGGGCCCGCGAGGTCCTCGAGCGTGCCCTGCGGGAGGAATCGGGTTTCGTCCGCATTCACGCCGCCGAGGCCCTCCTCGACACCGGGTCCGGCGAATCCGTGCGGGCGGCTTTTGCCGGCGCCGGTACCGGCGCGACCGCGGCCGGCGCGCGCATCGGGACATGGCGCGTGCTGGCGTTGGCCAGCGCCACGGCCGTCGAGCGGGACGAATGGATCGGCCGTGTGCGCAAGGTCGCGCTCGACGCGGCGGCCGGCGACCGGCTGCAGGCCTTGGAAACGCTGGGAAAATTGCACGTGCATCTCGACCGGACCGAACTCGACGCGATCCGGAATTTCGCCATCCACGCGACTCCTGCCGAGGCACCGTTGCCCTGGTGGGTCCTGCATATCAATGGCGCGCCCGATGCGCTGCCCCGAATCGTGGACGGCTTGAGCGCGACGGACCCGGTCGCGCGACTCCGCGCGGCCTACATCCTGAAACGCGATCACCTGGCGGGGAAAAGTGTATCCGCCGCCTTGGCCCGCGCCTGGTCGAGCGAACCAGCCGGTTCGGTCGCCTATCCTTATTTGCTCTGCGCGCTCGCCGTACTCACCGAAAGAAGGGAATTGCAACAAGACTACATTGACCGCCTCAGCCGGCTCCTGGCCGAACCAACCGCTTCAGGGCGATCCGAGATATCCCTGACCCTCATGCACCTCTGGCCGGTGGAAAATGCCGGCCGGCTGGAAATCATCCTGGCCGCAAAGGATGCAGACACGCGCATCGGCGCGGCTTGGGCCGTCCTGCGCCTGAGGGCCACCCATTTGACCGAAAATCGGTGAACCCAACTGCTGAGACATCCCGGGAAAATCGAAGCGGAGCACCCGCCTGCGGGGCGCGATTCGCCGGCAACATCGGTGTTGACACTTTATCCTCGTAAATGAAAATACGTGTGTATACATATAAAACCATCCAGTTCCTCCGCGGCTACCGTGTCATTTTTTGAGTTTCGCGCGGTCCCGTGGCTGATTCTTCAACGAATCTAGGCTTATCTTCACCCATGCATTCCATTCTCGTCATCGGCGCCGGCAGTATTGGTGAGAGGCATTTGCGCTGCTTCCTGAATACCGGGCGGGCGCGGGTGACGGCCTGCGACACGGATCCGGTTTTGCTGCAAACCATTGCGAAAACCTACCACGCCCCGGTCGCCACCGACTGGCAACAGGCCATCGCCAGCGGGCAATTCGGCGCCGTGGTCGTTTGCACGCCCGCCCCGTTCCATGTGCCCATGGCCACGCAGGCGCTGCAGCGAGGTCTGGATGTCCTCATTGAGAAGCCGCTCTCCCAGTCCCTGGCCGGCGTGGCCGACCTCATCGCCCTGCGGGACGCCACGCGCCGCCGGGCGGTGGTCGCCTATGTGCTGCACGTCTACCCGCTCCTGACGCAGGCGCGGGAGTTCCTGCAGGCGGGCGAGCTCGGGCCCGTGCTGCACGCCACCTGCACGAGCGGGCAGTATTTTCCCGGCGGCCGCCCGGCCCATGCCGTGCCCTACGCCAAAACCTACTACCGCGACCGGCGCACCGGCGGCGGGGCGATTCAGGATGCGCTGACGCATACGGCCAACTGGATGGAAAGCGTGCTCGGACCGACCGACAGCGTCCTCTGCGACTGCGCCCATCAGGCGCTGCCGGAAGTCACCGTTGAGGACACGGTCAACCTGAGCGCGCGCCACGGCCGCGTCCTGGTCAATTACACCCTGAACCAATTCCAGGCCCCCAACGAGAGCACGCTGCAGTTCAACACCGCCCGGGGCAGCGTGAAGATCGAGCTGCACCACCGCCGGTGGGGCTCGTTCCGGCTCGGCGACAAGGACTGGACCTGGCACGAGGTGCCGGCCGCGGATCGCGACGCGCCGTTCCAGAGCCAGGCCAACCGCTTCCTGGACCTCATCGAGGGCAAGTCCGCGCCGATGTGCTCGCTCGAGGCCGCTCTCCAGACCCTCCGCTTCAACCTCTCGGCCATCGCCTCCGCTGAAACCGGCGCGCGCGTGCACTGCGCCACCGTGCCGGACTGTCTCCAGAACCCCCCGAACCCATGAAAGCCCGCGCCGCCAGATCAAAACCGCCCGGTTCCCCGACTGCGCACCAGCCGGCCGCCGCCAAGCGCGACGCGGCGGTGCTCGCCATCGACGAGAACCGCCGCCTCCTGAACCGATACCGCTTCGTCGAGCAGGAAGGCATGCGGATTCTGGCCGGCTGGCTGCCCCGCACCGAGACCTTCGAGCTGAAATGCGAGCTGGGCCGCACGATCTGGGAGTATTCGCAGCACGTGAACGCCCTCTACCTGCGGCTGCGCGAAATACAGTCGCCGGCCTTCCAGACGCCCGATGATGCCGCGCTGGTGACCCTGATGCGCGAGGCGCTGCATGCTCCGGACGAATTCGCCCTGGCCGCCGGCCTCTACCGCGTCATCACCCCCAGCCTGATCCGCGCGCTCGAGTCCCACGAGACCGCCACCTTTCCCAACAGCGACCAGCCGAGCGTCCATGTGATCACGCATGCCCTGCTCGACCTGCGCGCCCAATCGGCCCGGGCCGAGGCGCTGCTGGCGCCGGTCGCACCCGCCGGCCGCGAACAGGCCGCGACGCGGGCCTGGGAGAATTACCTGCGCCAGCTCCTGGCTGCCGCCGGCGGGATCTCCGGCCGCGAGCCGCGTCCCTCCGCCACGCCCCGGGCGCCGAAGGCCCGCACGGAGTTCGTGGCCCCGCGGGAAGCCGGCCGCGATGCGCGTTTCACCCAGCGCCAGGCCGACCCCGGGGTGATGCCGCCGGAGGAGGACTACCGCGGACACACCGTCGAGGAATTCGAGCGCTATTCGACCGAAATGCTGGCGGCCGAGACCGTGGCCCTGGTCATGTTCTCCGTTCCGCGCATGCCGTGGGAATTCCAATACGATACCGCGCGCCACCTTTACGACGAGGTGCGGCACTGCCTCATGGGCTACGAATGGATGCGCGCGCACGGCATGGACCCCTTCGCCTCGCCGCAGTATCTGCACATCTACAAATGGCGCAGCCAGTTTCCGCCGGTCATGCAGTATTGCCTGCTGACCATGGGCAACGAGGTGCACGCCTTCCCCTACCGGCACCGCCGCGTGAAGGCGCACGAGGAGTCCGGCGACCGCCTCAGCGAGCAGTTCGTGCGGTATGACATCGCCGACGAGACGCAGCACGTGCGTTTCGGCCGCCGGTGGCTGCCCGAGCTGCTCAAGCATGTCGGCGAAAAGCGCTCGCTCGAGGAATACACCACCGGGGTCCTGAAAGTCTGGGAGGAGCAGTATCGCTCCGGCAAACTGACGATCAACGTCGAGTAACCCCCGCTTCCGTCCCCATGAGCCTTGTCCCCCATCCCCAAGCCATCCGCCTCGCCCTGATCGGTTCCACGCCGGGCAACGGCCACCCGTATTCCTGGAGCGCGATGTTCAACGGCTACAATCGCGAGGCGATGACCAAGGAGTGCCCCTTCGCCGGCATCCCGGTCTACCTGAACAAGCAGCCGGCCGACACGCTCACCATCCCCGGCGCCAAGGTCACCCACATCTGCTGCATCGGCAACGGCGGCTTCACCGCCGAGCACGTCGCGCATTGCTCCCTCATCCCGCATGTCGTGAAGCAACCCACGGATGTGATCGGCCACGTGGACGCCGTCATCATCGCGACCGACATCGGCGGCGAGCACGTCGCGCGCGCGCGGCCGTTCGTCGAGGCCGGCCTGCCGGTCTTCATCGACAAGCCGCTCACGGACAACGCGGCCGACCTGCAGGTCTTCCGGGCATGGGTCGCCGCCGGCCGGGCGATCATGTCGTCCAGCAGCATGCGCTACGCCAAGGAATACCTGCCCTACCGGATCTCCACCCGCGAACTGGGCGATCTGCGCTATGTGAGCATTACCACGCCCAAGAGCTGGGAAACCTACGGCATCCATGCGCTCGAGGGCATGTATCCGATCCTGGGGCCCGGTTTCGTCAGCGCGCGCAACACGGGCACGCCCGACCGCAATGTCGTCCACCTCAAGCATCGCGGCGGGGCCGATGTGGTCGTCGTGGCCAATACCGACATGTATGGCGGCTTCGGCCTGCTTCAGCTCATCGGGACGGCCGGCCACGTGAATGTGGCGACCGGCGACACCTTCTTCTCGTTCAAGTCCCAGCTCGAGGCGTTCATCGGCTACCTGCGCACCGGCCGGCGCCCCTTCCCCTTCGACGAGACCGTCGAGCTCATGCAGCTCCTCATTGCCGCCCTCCGCAGCCGCGAACAGGGCGGCCGCGAGGTGGCCCTGGCCGAAATCTGAATTTTTTCCCGCTCCGCCCTCCCTCCCCTCCTTTCCCATTATGAAACTCCGCTCCAGTCGGGTGCTCAAGCTCCTCCGCGAAAAACAACTGCCCACCGTCCTGAAGGTGAATCTCTCCGACCCGCGCGTCACCGAGATCGCCGGCCTGTGCGGCGCCGATGCCGTCTGGCTCTGCACCGAACATGTGCCCAACGACTGGATCGGCCTCGAAAACCAGATCCGCGCCGCCCGGGTGCACAACATCGACTCGCTGGTGCGGGTCGGCCGGGGCAGCTACAGCGACTACATCCGCCCCTTCGAAGCCGACGCCACCGGCATCATCGTGCCGCACGTCGCCAGCGCCGCGGAGGCGCGCCAGATCGTCGAGTGGGTCCGCTTCCATCCCGTCGGCAAGCGCGCCCTCGATGGCGGCAACACCGACGGTCAGTTCTGCCTGGTTCCGCTGGAGGACTACATCCGCCATTCCAACAGCGAACGGATCGTGATCCTGCAGATCGAGTCGCCGGAGGCCCTGGAGAACGTCGAGGCGATCGCCGCCGTGCCCGGCTTCGACGGCATCCTTTTCGGCCCCGGTGATTTCAGCCACCGGATCGGCAAGGCGGGCCAGCTCGACGCCCCCGAGGTCGTGGCCGCCCGGCGGCGTATCGCCGCCGCCGCCCGCCAGCACGGCAAGTTCTGCATGACCGCCGGGCTCATCGCCCCGATGGCCGACCTCGTCGCCGAGGGCTACCATGTCATCGGCATTGGCGCCGATGTCGTGGCGCTCACCGGATATGTCAAGCAACGCCTTGATCTGATCCGGGGCCACATCTCCGCCCTGCCCCCCGCCATCAAGCCGCCGGTCCGCTCCCCCTACGCCTGAGCGTCCGTCTCCGCCCGGCCCTTTCCCGCTTTCTCTTATGCGTCTCGCGCACCAGGTAGCGATTATCACCGGCGGCGCCTCCGGCTTCGGCGCCGGCATGGCCGAGGCCTTCGTTGCGCAAGGCGCCAAGGTGGTCGTCGCCGACACCAACACCGGGCTCGGCGAGCAAGTGGCCGCCCGCCTGCGGACCGCCGGTCATGAGGCCTGGTTCTGCCGGACCGACGTGACCAGGTCCGCCGACCTGGGCCGGCTGGTGCAGGCGACCCTCGACCGCCATGGTCGCCTCGATGTCATGGTCAACAACGCCGGCATCAGCCATCCCAACCAGCCGATGCTGGACGTCTCCGAGGAAACCTTCGACCGTATCTTCCAGGTTAACGTGAAGAGCATCTTCCACTCGGCGACGCACTGCGTGCCGGTGTTCCGCCGGCAACGCCGGGGCTGCTTTATCAACATCGGCTCCACCGCCGCCGTGCGCCCCCGGCCCGGCCTGACCTGGTATAACGGCTCCAAGGGGGCCGTCCTCCTCCTGACCAAATCCATGGCCGTGGAGCTCGCCCCCGACGGCATCCGGGTCAACGCCATCAATCCCGCCATCGCGGAGACCCCGCTGCTCACCACGTTCATGGGCGCGAGCGACACCCAGGAAAACCGGGCCCGCTTCACCGCCTCCATTCCCCTCGGCCGCCTCGGGCGCCCGGCCGATGTCGCCAATGCCGCGGTGTTCCTCGCCGATCCGGCCTCCGAGTTCGTGACGGGGGTCTGCCTGGAGGTCGACGGCGGACGTTGCATCTGAGTCCCGGTCCACCGGCATCTCATCATGAAGATCATCAAGGAAGGCGGCCACCGGTTGTTTGAAAACGATCCCGAGACCGCACGATACGTCGCCGAACTGCTCGCCGACCTCCGCCGCCGCGGCCTGGATGCCGTCCGGGACTGCAGCCGCCGCTTCGACGGCTGGGACCCCGCGAACTTCGAGCTGAATGAACGCCAGATCGCCGCCGCCATCGCGCAATGCCCCGAGCAGCTGCGGCGCGACACCGAGTATTGCCAGGAAAACGTCCGCCATTTTGCCCGGGCGCAGCTGGCGACGCTCCGGCCGCTGGAGATCGAGTCCCGCCCGGGAATCTGGCTCGGACACCGGCACATTCCGGTCCGCGGGGTCGGCAGTTACGTTCCGGGCGGTCGCTACCCCATGTTCGGCTCCGCCCAGATGAGCATCATCCCCGCCAAGGTCGCGGGGGTCGATACGGTCGTCGCCTGCACGCCGCCGGTGAAGGAGGGCGGCTACTATCCCGCCACCATCAATGCCATGAAGCGCGCGGGGGCCGACCGGATCTTCGTGCTGGGCGGGGTGCCGGCGATGGCCCTGATGGCCTTCGGGATGGGGGTGGTCGAGCCGGTCGACATCCTCTGCGGCGCGGGCAACAAGTTCGTGGCCGAGGCCAAGCGCCAGCTCTTCGGCCAGTGCGGCATCGACCTGCTGGCCGGGCCCACCGAGATCGCCATCATCGCCGATCGCCACGCCGATCCCGCCCTGGTCGCCTGCGACCTGCTCGGCCAGGCCGAGCACGACCCGGCCAGCGGCCAGCTCTGCGTGTGCCTCGACGAGGCCTTCGCGCACGCGGTGCTCCGGGAGGTGGAACGCCAGCTGGCCACCCTGCCCACCCGCGAGATTGCCGAACAATCCTGGCGGAGCCACGGCAAGCTCTACGTCGCCGCGGATGAGGCCGAGGCGATCCGCCTGTCCGACGACTACGCACCCGAGCATCTCGAGCTGCACGTGCGCGATCCCGGGCCCTACTTCTCCCGCCTCAGGAACTACGGGTCCCTTTTCATTGGGGAGGAAACGACCGTCGCCTACGGGGACAAGAGCATCGGCACGAACCATATCCTGCCCACGAGCCGTTCCGCCCGTTATACGGGCGGCGTCTGGGTCGGGAAATTCCTCAAGACCGTCACTTACCAGCGCATGACTCCCGCCGCGAGCCGCGAGGTCGGTGCCGTCACCGCCCGCCAATGCGACGTCGAGCGCATGCACGCCCACGCCATCACCGCCCGCACGCGGGTCGACCGCTACCGCGAGCTGGCCCCCGCTTCCCCCAACCACTAGGGAGTGTTTTCAAACCCACCCAAACCGATGCAATCTTCCATAGGCCACCAGTTTCGATCCACCGAAAACCTGCATAACCTGTCATCCTGAGCCGTGCGAAGGATCCAGCAGCACGACCGCCGGCGCACATCATCCTGGATTCTTCGCACGGCTCAGAATGACAAACCAAGTTTGAAAACACTCCCTAATCCTCCCGTTCATGAGTGACCCTTCGTCGTTTTCCCTCCAAGGCAAAGTCATAATCCAATTCGGCGGCACCGGCCTGCTCGGCCGCGCCCTGGTCAAGTCCCTGGCCGCGGCCGGGGCGACCCTCATCGTCGCCTCGCGCAACCGCGCCTCCCTGCAGTCCCTCGCAGACAGCGAGCGGGCCGCCGGCCGCACCGTGCTCATCGAGGAGACGGACATCGGTTCCGAGGCCTCGCTCCAGTCCCTCCGCGACCGGGTGCTCGCCCGGCACCAACGCGTCGACGGCATCGTCTTCAACGCCGTCAGCCGCCCGATGCGCGCGATGACCGACGACCTGGCGATCTGGCGGTCCTCCATGGAAACGAACGCCACGGGCTTCTTCGCCACCTGCCGCGTGTTCGGCGACGTCATGGCGGCCCGGCATTCGGGCAGCATCGTCAACATCGGCTCCATCTACGGCATGGTCGGCAGCAACCTCATGCTCTACGAAGGCACGAACATGACCGTCGCGCCCGACTACTTCTTCCACAAGGGCGGCATGGTGAACCTCACCCGCTACCTCGGTTCGCACTACGGCCCGAGCGGCGTGCGCGTCAACGTGGTCTCCCCCGGCGGCATCTACAATCCGGACACCCCGCAGGCCGCGGAGTTCATCGAACGCTACAACAAGATCACGATGCTCGGCCGCATGTGCGAGGCGCGCGAGGTCGGCGGCGCCGTCGTCTTCCTGCTCAGCGACGCCGCCAGTTACATCACGGGCGTCAACCTTCCGGTCGACGGCGGCCACACCGCGAAATGAAACCCTGGCATTCCCTCGAACACAAGACGGTCTGGGTCACCGGCGGCGCCGGCTACCTCGGCTCGGCCATCACGCGCGAACTCGACGCGGTGGGCGCAAAGGTCCTTTGTTTCGACCTGCCCGGCCGGGCCGAGGCCCTCGTGCGCGAGCACCGGCTGACCCGGACCACTCCGCTTGCGCTGGACTTCTACGATACCGCCGGTCTGCCGGCCGCCCTCGAGGCGCTGATCGCCAGCCACGGCGTGCCCGACGGTGTCGTCCACCTGGTCACCGCCTCCTCCAGCGGCGTCCGCCTGGAAAAACTCGGCGCCGAGGACTTCCGGCGCACGCTCGACCTCGCGCTGACCCCGACTTTCGTCCTTTGCCGCCTGCTGGCCGAGCGCATGAAGCCACGGGGCGCGGGGAGCATCGTGCTCTTCTCCAGCATGTATGGCCTCGTGGCGCCGGATGCGCGCATCTACCACGACCCGATGGCGCCCAATCCGGTCGACTACGGGACCAGCAAGGCCGCGACGCTCCAGCTCTCGCGCTATCTGGCCATGCATTACGGCTCCAGCGGAATCCGCTTCAACTGCGTCAGCCCGGGGCCCTTTCCCAATCCCACCGCCCAGCAGCAGCACCCGGCGTTCATCCGCGACCTGAGCCGGAAGACGGTGCTGAACCGCATCGGGCAGAATGGGGAGATCGTCGGCCCCACCCTCTTCCTGCTCACGGACAGCGCCTCGTTCGTCACGGGCCACAACCTCGTGGTGGACGGCGGCTGGACCGCCTGGTGAGTTGCCGACTGCCATGTCGCCCCGGTCACTCGGCTGCAGCGGACTGACGGTCAGCCGGCTCGGGCTCGGCTGCACCACGTTTGGCCGGGAAATCAGCGAGGCCGAGGCCTTCGCGCTGATGGACTACGCCCTGGCCAACGGCATCACGCTCTTTGACACCGCCGAGGCCTACGGCGGCGGGCAGGCCCGGGCCTACCGGCGCGCCCAGCTGGGCATTGATGATACCCGCGAGGTGTCCGGCGAGATGCATTCCTCCGAGAAGATCATCGGCCGCTGGTTCCGGGCGCGGGGCACCCGGGACCGGATCACGCTCGTGACCAAGGTGACCAGGGATTTCCGGGCTGGCCACGTGCGTCAGGCGCTCGAAGCAAGCCTGGCCCGCCTGCAGACCGACCACGCCGACCTGTATCTCTATCACAGCTTTGACCCGGCCAGTCCCGTGGAGGAGGCCGCCATCGCGATCGACTCGGTCATCCGCGCCGGACTCACGCGGGCGGGGGGTTGCAGCAATCATTCAGGTCCGCAGCTGCAAGCCGCCCTCGAAGCCAGCCGAAGCCGGGGACTCCACGGCTTCACCACCCTCCAGCTGCCCTACAATCTTCTCCAGAACGCTCCCGAGGCCCTTCCCATCGCCCGGCAGGCGCGTCTGGGGATCATGGCCTACAGTCCGCTCGCCGCGGGTTTTCTCTCGGGCAAATACACCCCCGATCGGGCGACCATGCCCAAGGGATCCCGCTTCGATGTCATTCCCGCCCATGCCGACATCTATTTTACCGAGCGCAATTTCCGCCGCGTGCAGCTGCTGCACCGGCTGGCGCAAAGCGTCGGAGTGCCGGCCCTTCAGCTCGCCCTGGCCTGGGTGCTGCGCGATCCCCTCGTCGACACGGTCCTGGTCGGGGCACGCACCCAGGCCCAACTCGACAACGCTCTCGCCGCCCAGCGCCTGGAGTTGAACCCGGAATGGCTGGCCGGGATCGCGACCTGGGATGACCTTCCCCATGCCCAGGTCTGAGCGCTTGCTCCCGGTTTGCCGCTTGTTTCCAACCGCAGGGACGGGCGTCTGACCTCCATGCAACCATCGGCGCAGGGCGCTCCCGCCCCGATCTGGTGGGCCCAAATCCGGAGCCGCGCGCCGGTCGAACTCTCCCGGCTGTCCCCGCTATCGATCGGCTCGGACTGGTTGCCGCTCGGCCAATTCTGGCAGCCCAACGGACCGGAGACCGGCTTTCATCCCGGCTGGGCCCGTCTCGGCTGGGAGCCGGAAGGGTTGTGGCTTGAGGCCATTTTGTTCGGCCCCCAGCCAGGCAATCGGGCCCGGAGATTGAATGAAAAAACGTGGGAGCTCGGCGAGGTCTGCGAATTATTCCTGCGTCCGCCGGCGGCCCCGGTCTATCTTGAATGCCACGTCACACCCGAAAACCAGCGACTCCAGCTGGCCTGGCCACCCCTGGGGCTGCAGCGCGTCCGCGCCGGTTCCGCCCCGCTCGACTCTTTCCTGATTGACCAACCCGACTGGATGCAGAGCCGGACCTTCATTGGCGCGGGCTATTGGGTGGCGCAAATCTTCCTGCCGGCGGACCGCCTGGGGGTCGGATCGCTCCTCGCCGGCCAGAACTTCGGCGCCATGGTGGGCCGGTATGACTATGCAGCCGGCGGAACCTTCGTGCTCTCCGCCACCGCCCCGCTGCGCGAACCGGACTTTCACCGCGGCGCGGAATGGCATCACGTGGTCTTGTGCTAGTGTGGTGTCCCGGAAATAACCTGCATTTGCAGGTCGGGCTTTAATTAACCACGGAACACACGAAATACACGGAATATTTCACAGGAGGGAACAGAGGAAAGGCAGGAGGGGCGGTGGATTGCTCTCTCTCTGTTATCTCCGTTGGCTCCTGTGCAAAAACCATCCGTGTTCATCCGTTTGCCCGTGAATCCGCGGGACGACGGAGTTCTCGGGACAAACGCCCCAACGCAGGTTGGTGGACGATCCCTGGGATGCGAGCACGCATCAACAGGGCACACCGGGTGGCAAGCATGCCGCAACGGTGTGTAATCCGTGGTTAAAATGCCTTGGTCCCTTCCTCAGGTTTCGGAGTCAAGGCGGTCTGACCACGGATATCACGGATTGAACGGATCACGGCCAAGGCAGGTTTTCACAGGAGCACACAGAGAAAAGGCCGGAGATCGAAATCTCTGCTTCCTCTGCGACCTCCTGTAAAGAGATTGGGATGTTTCCATCCGTGTTCATCCGTGGAATCCGTGGTTAAAATGCCTTGGTCCTCTCCTCAAGTTGCTTCGTCATCTTCGTCAGGTTTGCTTCGCCATCTCCGCGCCAAGCGCTCCGTCAGGTTTCGGTACCCTACTCTCCGCGATCTCTGCGTCCTTCGTGTTAAAAATGCCTTGGTCCCTTCCTCAGGTTTCGGAGTTAAGACGGTTTAACCACGGAACACACGAAATACACGGAATATCTCACAGGAGGGAACAGAGGAAAGGCAGGAGTGATTTATTCAGAATCCATTAAACCAAGAACCGGCAGCATGGCTTTCTGGCTTCTGAATTCCTCCGTTATCTCCGTTGGCTCCTGTGAAATGCCTTGGTTCTCTCCTCAGGTTTGTGAGCGTGGAAAAGAACGCTGTGCTTGGCGAACCTGACGCCGGTTTGATTTCCACGAGCTACGTTGAGAAGCAAAACCACACCCTGCGGATGCACTGCCGTAGAATGTCCCGCCTGACTAACGCCTTCAGCAAGAAGCTGGAGAACTTCAAAGCTGCCGTGGCGCTCCACTATGGCTATTACAACTTCGTGAAGATGCATAAGAGCATCCGCTGCACCCCGGCCATGGCGGCGGGGGTCGTTAGTTCGCAGTGGACTGTCGGCAATCTTGTGGAGATGATTGAGGGGTAATCATGAGAAAGGCACTCCTAGGGAAGTCTCTTGAGACGATGGAGCGATGTTTCGTCAAACACGTTGAATCCGTTCCCGTGCGAGAAACTTTTCACGGTGAAGTTGTATGGGAGGGAGTGGTCGAAGTCTTTGATCTGATAAAGCACCCCGGAGCAAAACGCTGCTATGCGTGGGTTGCCCAATCTAAAACCGGGAGTTATGACAACTTCGTTCACGTCCTAAAGTTACCCCCGGTCAAAGACCCAATTACCGCTGTGCGTGCCTATATTGCGTCTCTGGCGAAGAAATAACCGGCAGCTTCCTGGGTATCACGGATCAGGCGGGTCACCACTACCGAGCGAAGCGACATAGGACAATTCACACTAATGCTCACTAATCCGAACAACTCACCTTCGGGGGTTTCCCTTATACCAACCACCCAAAGCTTTTACACGAAGGCCGCAAAGAACGCAGAGATATTCCCATCGCAGGATCTGCTTCGCGGTCTTGGCGACCTTGGTGTAGAGTGTAGTAGCTTGAGGCGATTGGTATGAGTGGCCAATTAGTGAAGATTAGTGGTGAAAAAATGCCTTGGTTTATCCCTATCCTCCGCGACCTTTGCGCCCTCCGCGTTAAAAATGCCTTGGTCCCTACTACCAAACACCCAAAGCTTTCACACAAAGGCCGCAAAGAACGCAGAGATATTTCTATCGCAGGATCTGCTTCGCGGTCTTGGCGACCTTGGTGTAGAGTGCAGTATTCTTTTCGTGTGTTTCGTGTATTTCGTGGTGACCTCCGGCTGCATGATCCCCGCTAAGATTTCACTCATGATTAGTGTCACATTAGTGTGTATTAGTGGTGGCAAATGCCTTGGTCTGAACCCTCAGGTTTGCTTCGCCATCTTCGTCAGGCCTCAGGTTTCGGTATCCCTACCCTCCGCGATCTCTGCGTCCTCCGCGTTAAAAATGCCTTGGCCTGAACCCTCAGGTCGCGGGTATCATGTCGGGTCACAGCCTTAGTCCGGCAGGATCCTTGCGCCCATCCCAGATGCGCACGATCGCCACCGATTGCGTCGCTTCGTTGATCTCGTAATAAATCAGGTAGTAGCGATGCGACAGTTTGCGCAGGCCCGGACGCGCGCGCACCGGAGCGCCCCGGTGGGGCAACTGATCAAGTGAAAATATCACTTCCACCAGTTCCAATCCGATCCGCCCGGCGACGGCCGGGCTGTAGCCGGCCAGGAAAACCACGGCCGCTTCCAAATCCGCTTCCGCCCTGTCGGTCAGCGTGACACGCCAGCCCATTGTCGAACCCTTGATTGGAGTTCGGCCCGGGTGAATGTTTTGGCGCCCTGGAGGTGAAGCGAGCGCAGACCCTCATCAATCGCGGCCAGCATCTCCGGTGTCTCTTCCACCGTCTCATCCAGCCAATGCCGCAATGCCTGCTGCTCCTGGGGGGCGAGCCGCTGGATCGCTTCCTGGATTTCCGCGAGCTTGGTCATGCCGTCAACTTACCCGGCGCGTTCGCCCAGTCAACCCCGCAGCCGGTTTAAACCCAGGGATCACGGATTGAACGGATCAAGGCCAAGGCAGGTTTTCACAGGAGCACGCAGAGAAAAGGCCGGAGATCGAAATCTCTGCTTCCTCTGCGACCTCCTGTAAAGAGATTGGGATGTTTCCATCCGTGTTCATCCGTGGAATCCGTGGTTAAAATGCCTTGGTCCCTTCCTCAGGTTTGCTTCGTCATCTCCGCGCAGCGCTCCGTCAGGCTTCGGTATCCCTACCCTCCGCGATCTCTGCGTCCTTCGTGTTAAAAATGCCTTGGCCTTGTCCCTCAGGTCTCCGTCTAAAGACCAAGACAGGTTTCGGACAGGAGGAAACCGAGGAAAGGCAGGAGGGGCGGTGGATTGCTCTCTCTGTTATCTCCGTTGGCTCCTGTGCAAAAACCATCCGTGTTCATCCGTTTGCCCGTGAATCCGCGGGACGACGGAGTTCTCGGGACAAACGCCCCAACGCAGGTTGGTGGACGATCCCTGGGATGCGAGCACGCATCAACAGGGCACACCGGGTGGCAAGCATGCCGCAACGGTGTGTAATCCGTGGTTAAGATGCCTTGGTCCTCTCCTCAGGTTGCTTCGCCATCTTCGTCAGGTTTGCTTCGCCATCTCCGCGCAGCGCTCCGTCAGGTTTCGGTACCCCTATCCTCCGCGATCTCTGCGTCCTTCGTGTTAAAAATGCCTTGGTCTGAACCCTCAGGTCTCAGGGTTGAGACGGCTGGTTCACTGTATAGCCGGCGGCGGCTTGACTGGACGGGCAAAGCGGATTTGCTCGGGGAGCATGAAATTGGGCTACACCGTGCAGCTTTGGCGGGAAGGCGGGCAATATATCGCCCATGCCATGCCGCTGGAGGTGGCGAGCAGCGGATCGACGCCGGCCAAGGCGCGGGCCGCACTCGCCGAGGCCGTGGGTCTTTTCCTCAAGACCGCGCAGGAAGAAGGCACCTTGGAACGGGTTTTGGAAGAAACGGGCTATACGCGAGGAGTGCGAGGCTGGTTGAGTCCCAAGTGGCTCAAGACCGAGAAAGCCGCCGCACTTGTCGCCGTGTAGTCCCATGCCGAAACTGGTTCCCACCGATTGGCGCACGCTGGACGCGGTGTTTACTCGCGCCGGTTTTGTGTTCCGGCGGCAAGAAGGCAGTCATCGTTCCTATGTGAAACCGTGTGTGCTGCGCCCCATCGTCATTCCGACCTATCAGGAGATCCCGGTGTTTATCATCCGCAATAACCTGCGCACGGCAGGACTGTCCCGGGATGATTACTTCCGGTTGCTCGCTGAGGTGGGCTGAGCCGTGGGACGGCCTGCCCATTGGAGGAGCGGCTTTACGCCGCGATTCCGAGATCCATCGGGGCCTAAAGCCCCTCCTACAGTTCGTGAATTTCAGATCTCAGGTACCCGTTGATTCCACCCCTCCGCGACCTCTGCGTCCTCCGCGTTAAAAATGCCTTGGTCCAATCCGGAGAATTTCCTCTGTCATTGGCGCCGATTAGTGTGCATTAGTGGTTAACCTCCGATGTCTGCCTTATCCGGCTCCCCGCTCCCAGCTCTTTGCCTCGGTTTCGCGAAGCGAGAACCGCGGACAAACGCCCCAACGCAGGTTGGTGGACGATCCCTGGGATGCGAGCACGCATCAACCGGGCACGCCGGGTTGGCAGCGGCCAACAACGGCGCAAGCTCTCAGCCCAATGAACAGGGAACGGTGAAAAATGAACGCTGAACAATCTTCGGCCAGTCTCCTGGCCAAGTTCCGTTCCGACCGGAAGCGTCTGCCGCTGCACCCGCTCGAAAAGGCCGGCACCAAATGTTCATTGTTCATCGTTCAATGTTCACCAGTCATTTCCCGAAATGCTCAGTCGCATCACCTGCGTTCGCTTGGTCCGATATGACCAATGGACATTGAAAAATGAACGCTGAACAGTCTCCCAGCCGCGTCCTCGAACACTTTCGAGCCTCCAAGCGCCGCCTTCCTTTACATCCGTTGGAGAAGGCGGTGTTGACCGTAGTAGCGGTGCACCTCTGCTTTCTCCCGTGGGCCCTCGGCACGATGCACGCCTGGAGCCAGCTCACCAGCCTGGCGCTAAGCGCCGTGGGCCTGGTGTTGGCCCTGATCCCGCGGACCTACTCGGGAGACTATGCCCCAAGCATTCAGTTGACCACTGGCCATGGCCAGCCTTCAGGTTTCAGGTCTCAGGTTTCAGGTTTCCGTCTTAACCCGCTGCCCCGCCTGCTGCATTTCCCCATTTTCTGGATCGGACTCGCCCTGCTCGGCTACATCGCCCTGCAGGCCTCCAATCCCTCCTGGGTGTGGGAGCGCAGTGCCACGCAATGGTGGCTGCGCCGGGTGGACGACATCCCCTGGCTGCCCACCTCGGTTGATACGCCCTTTGAGCGCTTCGACATCTGGCGGCAGTTCATCATCTACGCCTCCGCCTGGCTGACCGTGTGCACCGTCTGGACCGGATTCACCCGCCGGCGCTCGCTGCAACTCCTGCTTACCGTGCTGCTGGCCAACGCCATGCTGCTGGCCGGCGTGGGTTTCGTGCAGCGATTTTCCGGCTCGAGCAAATACTTGTTCCTTATGGAGTGGCCGGTCGGGCATACCGCCTTTGCCAGTTTCATTTATCGTAATCACGCCGGCGCCTACTTCGGCCTCGTCACCTTCCTTGCCGTGTCTCTTGCGATCTGGACTTTCTCCCAAGGCGAGCGCGCCGGCCGAAAATCCACTCCGGCCGGGCTGCTTTTTTTCTGTGCGGTATTCCTAACCGCCGCAGTCTTTTTTTCTCTCTCGCGCGGAGCCAGCCTTCTCGTGACGTTCGCTTGGATGGCCGTGGCTGCTTGGTTCTGGTTGAGCCGCCGGCACAATCAATCCGGGGGCAGCACAAGTCCTGTTGTCTATGCCGCGGTGGTCCTGCTGTTTCTCATCGTGATCGGTTTCACCGTCAGCGAGGTGGATTTTTCTTCGATTCAGCAGCGTTTCGATTTCCTGATCAATCATCATGACGATTCCCGATATGATAGCACGCCGGCGCGATTAATGGCTCACGCCGCTTCGTCAAAAATGCTCGGAAATACTTGGGTGCGTGGTGTGGGGGCTGGGGGCTTCCGTTACCTGTTCCCCGAATACATTAAGCTCTACCCGGAGGTCTATGCCGGGGGAAAACTCTTCTGGGAGCACGCCCACTGCGACTGGCGGGAAATCCCGATCGAGCTGGGGGCAACGGGAACACTGCTGCTGTTGTTAGGTGCGGGTTGGTGGTTGAGAGCTTTCTACCGGAGCCGGGCCGTCTGGCACTCGTTGGCGGTGCCCGTATTGATTGGCTGCAGCCAGGCACTCGCGCATGCGTGGTTCGATTTTCCCTTCCAGTGCCCGGCGATCCTCGTCACCTGGATGGCATTGGTTGCCTTGTCAGCCCGCTGGGTCGAGTTGGACGCAAATTAAGCGCGACCCGCATGTCTCGCTCCGGCTTCGTTACGATCCTCGCCCTGGCCATCCTCGGTTCTGGCCAGATTGCCCCGGGCTTGGGGATCGATACGGGCCTTGATGCGATCGGGCTTGAACACCAGTTGGCTTCAGAGCCGGATAGCCCGCAGTTCGCCGGCTGGATGAGAATCCGCGGGATCGCCGATCCAACCGACAGTGTCCTCATGCATTCCACCCGGGATGCACTCGAGAGGCTGCACACCCGCCACTTGAAGACCTGCGTCCTGCTGCGCCTTCCAACGAAGAATTGGAAAAGGAAATATCTGCCGGAAGATCTGCGCGAGACATATGCAAACAGCCGCAAACTGGGTGCCGCTTATGGTGATTTGGTTGATGCCTGGGAAGTGGACAACGAACCCGACCTCGGCTTCGTGCCGGAAGCGGCCGAACGTTATGCGGCTTTTCTGAAGGCCACCTATCTCGGTCTGAAAGCAGGGATCCAAGAGGGTGGAGCCGAAAGCAAGGCAGGACTGGTGCTCATGGGCTCGTTGGGCTTGCCACCCGGCCCGTGGCTGGAGCGCTTCGCCGCCAACGACGGCTTCGCCTACACCGATGGCTACAACTACCACTATTATGGGTATTCCGATGATTTCAGCGCCGTCTACAAACAGCATGAACGCGCGGTCGCTGACCTGGGTGGCCAGAACTTACCGAATGGTTCGGGTAATTCTGTTCATGGTGTGGAAAAAACCCTTCCCGTGTTCATGACTGAGATCGGTTATGGCATGCTCGACAAGCAGGCGCGGGATACCAAGGACGGACGCCTGCGGCAATGGCGCTGGTTCAAGTCAATCAGCGAGCAGATTGCGATACTGCAACCCGACGCTCCGATGGCGTTCTATCTGCAGCCATATCTGGAATACGATATCTCGGAGTATGGGCTGGCGGTGGCGCCACTGCAGAAACCTGTCGGAGCGTCTGGCGCGGAGATGGCGAAGCAAACCGTGCCATTGTTGGCTGCTGCCAACCCGGTATCTGTCCCGGCCGGCGGCGGGCAGAGAGACTTGAAACCGGAGGGTTGGACTGCCGGCGGAATCAATTACACGGCGAAGGATTTTGCGGAGAAACCTGAGACCGGAGACCTGAAACCTGAAATAAAGCCTTGGATGAAGATGATTGGGGGGGGAATCGGTGGCAATGAAGCGACTCCCGCTTTGGCCTGGTGGCTTGCGCAAAGAGCTACGAGCAAGGAGCCGGGAGCAGGGAGCTACAAAAACGATCCAGCCAGCCAACAACCAACCGCTACCAACCAAAACCGTTCCTGGGCGGTCGCGACTTCCGTGCCCTCCCCCATCGTGCTCGACTTTCTCGCCGGTGACGGACTCTCCCCGATCAAAAGATACCATGGAAGTTTTGTCACCGGGCTTACGGAGGGCTCGGGAGCCGCCTCCGCCGGGGCTTCGGCGCGACAAGACAAGGAGCCGGAGACTAAACCGGCAATGCCCGGCAACCAGCAGCCAACAACCAAGAGTCAGCCTGCCAAGGCTGAAGAGTTCATGGTTCAGGTCAGAACCCAGAACGGCAATCTCTACGAAGTCTATCCCACCCGGCTGGCCACGCCGGAATGGCAGCAATACCTGGAACCACCGGGCAATTTCACCATGTCGTTTTATGGCCGTGCCGAACTGCCCTGGCGGTTCAAGGACAACCGGCCCCGGTCGCTGGTGCTGGTGTTTTATCCGAAGCAATTGCCGGCAACCTTTGAATTCCGGTGGGTGCGGTTGATTGCGTTGGGAACCGAGAGCAAGGCATTGGGGGGCCGCAGCAGATATGGCCGGGGAAAGATCATGCTGTATAACCTATCGAACAAGCCGGTCTCCGGGAGGCTGATCCTGCCGGCGACGATGGCACCGGTTGTCCCTGGCGCGCCGGCCGATTCTTCCGGACGCTCCGTGTCCTCCGCGTTAACGCTCCTGCCCAACGAACGCCGCGAAGTCACCGTCATCATCCAGGTAGCCGGCGACCGCTATGAGCGCATTGCCTCACCCGTCTTGTTTACACCGGACGACAAGGCAATTTCTCCGGCGCGATTCGTGACATCGTTTATCCCCGACATTGGCGGGATGAATACGAAGGTTGTGGCTGGGCTGCTGCGTCAGCCTGCAGCTGGGAGCCTGGAGCCGGAGGCAAAAGTCATTGCGGAGCGGCCCCGCGCCACCGAAGAAGCGCCCATGACCGAAACCGGCGGTTTCTTTGGCCAGCAAGGCGCCCAAGTCACGCGCACCCCCGAGGGCCTCGCTGTGATCGTGTCGGCGCTTCCCCCGGGGAAACCCCAACGCATCGAGGTGGAGCTGCCTTGGCCTGATGGTTTGAAGTTCGCCGAGGAAACTTTTCTCTCGCTTGAATATCGTCTGCGCTAGTGTCGTCTATCCCGGTCAAACCCGGGGCGTGGGTCCTGAAGCCCGGTGCTGTTTTGGCCTCAGCTTTCTCCTCGCCCTGTGAGCGTCGTCGCTTCTATCTCCTCCCGCACACCACCATGCCCGGCAAGCGTTCCTATCCGCGATCCCAGCGACTCCTCGTAACCCTCCAGTTATTGGGGGATTTGCTCGTCAGTTACCTTGGCCTCTGTGCCGGTTATTGGCTCAGGTTCAACTCTCCTCTGCGTGCTCTCGGCGTCGAGGACATCGGTTCGACCTTCGCCACCTACAACCAGCTCCTTTTCCTCGGCGCCGGGTTTTTCGTGATCAGCTATGCTTTCCTGAGCCTGTATGACGCCCGTCTTCTGCTCCGACCCCATCGCTCGGCCAATATCATCCTGCGCGGCACCTTTTTCTGGTTCGCCCTGTTTCTCAGCACCTCGTTGATCCTGAAGTTTGATCCCGCCATCTCGCGCATTTTCGTGGCCGTATCCTGCCTGACCACGCTGGTGGCCGTGTTGTTGTGGCGGTTTTCGTTTTTTTATATCCTTTCCCGCAGCGAGTGGCGGGAACGCATCACTCAGCGGGTTGCCCTTGTCGGCTGGAGCGGAGAGGCCGAAAGCCTGACCCAGGCCATTCTTAGTGATAAGAATCATCCGTATTCCGTCTACGGCGTAATCACGACCCCAGCGACCGAGACCCAGGTCAGTCGCGAACAAAAGCGGCTCGGATCAGCCGATCAACTCGATCAAATCCTGGACCAGCACCTCGTTGATATCATCGTGGTGGCCGACCTGGACCTTTCCCGGGATGAGCTGGGGCGCATTGCGGCGGTGTGTGAACGGCGATATGTGGACTTCAAGGTCATCCCGTCTTTTTTCCAGGTATTTGTCTCCAGCCTGCGCATGCAAACCGTCTCCGGTGTGCCTCTGCTGGGCATAGAGCAGATCCCGCTGCACAGCGTGCCCAATCAGATCATCAAGCGCCTCATGGATATCGGCGGAGCGCTGATCGGACTGACGCTCTCGACCCCACTAATGCTGCTTTTCACCTTCCTTATCAGACGGGAAAGCCCGGGCCCGGTGTTCTACAAGCAGGTGCGGACCGGCCTGCATGGCCGCCCGTTCACGATCATCAAACTTCGCTCGATGCGCGCCGATGCCGAAGCCGCTTCCGGCCCGCAATGGGCGACCGCCGCCGACCCGCGGCGGCTCAAGATCGGGGCCTTCATGCGCGAATGGAATCTTGATGAGCTGCCGCAATTCTGGAACATCCTCAAAGGCGACATGAGTCTGGTCGGCCCACGGCCCGAGCGCCCCGAACTGATCAGGCAATTCGAGCATGAGATTCCCCACTACAATCCCCGCCACGAAGTGCGCCCCGGCCTGACCGGTTGGGCCCAGGTCAACGGCCTGCGGGGCAATACCAGCCTGGTCGAGCGCATTCGCTACGACCTTTACTACATCGAGAATTGGTCCTTCTGGTTTGATGTGCAGATAATGATTCTGACGTTTTTCCGTCGACGGAACGCTTACTGAGTGCCCCGCGCTGCTGACTGCGGTCGTCGGTTGTCTGCGGTTTGTTGTCAGGTTTCCGACCCAACACCATCAACTTTCAAGCAACAACAACACGGCGCCCTGCGCCACGCCCGCCCAATCGTCAAAGATCAGCAGCCACGATCCGGCGAGCAGCGGCCCGATCACAACCCGAACCGCCAAAGCTTGCGGCTGGTTTTGTCGAGCGCCGTCAGCAGGGACTGGAGCAACGGGTCAACCGGCTTGCGCCAGAGCACGACCAACGGCACCGAAGCGAACCCGGTGAGCGGCAGCGCCCGGACCGCCGGGTGCCGGGTCGCCCAAGGCAGGTCGAGACCGACGCCCACGCCTTGGCCCTCGGCGACGAGCTGCAGCAAGGCCCGGGGTGATTCCACCCAGATGCGGGATGCCCATTTGACGTGCAGGGCCTTCAAGCCGCTGACAAAACTCCGGCCCACGGGGTCGGTCTCCGGCGGACAGATCAGCGGTTCAGTGATCTTTGGCCGTCCCCAGAGATCTTGGGCGGAGCGAATGCCCGCCCGGCGCGACACCAACAGGTGCAGACCGGCCCGGCCGATAATCCGCGAGGAAACCAGCGGAGCCCGGCGATCCGAGGGCATGACGGCCAGCCGCACCCGCCGCTCCCGCACCCACGTCACTAGGTCGTCTGGTTGGCCGGTCAGCAGCTCGTAGCGAACCCCTTCAGGCCGAGGCGACGCAGCCGCGAGGACCAAGGCGAGGAATTCAGGGTCCAAGAACCCAGCCACGGCGAGACGCACGGTCTGGTCCGGCCGGCCCCGCACCCTTTCCCAGAGGGCCCCGAGCTTCTCATGAAAGGGTCGGACATGGTTGTAGATGTGCCTGCCCTGTTCCGTAAGCTGGAAAGGCCGGCGGTCAAACAGGCTGGCACCCACCATGCGCTCAAGCGCCGCCAACTGGCCGCTGACCGCCGGCTGGCCGATGCCATAGGGAATATGCCGGACGGCGGCGCTGATGCCACCGTAGCGGGCCACGTAATAGAAAAGCTCCAGCTGATGTGGACGAAACATCGGAACGAGTTGCTGGAAAGCCGGCTAGGAGTGGATGGCCAGGCGCGAAGCGGCCTGCCGCGAGAGGCGGGAGCGCTACGGGGATTTCCGGCGGAGGAAGTCGCCCATGGTCGCGGCGGAGAGAGGGATTTGTTTCTCCCGCGCAATCGCCTCGTATTTTTTCAGCAGCTTGGGATCAGCCAGCACTTGGCGGTGGAACTCGCCGGCTTTGCGCATCATCTCGCGCCGGGCCAGCTGCGCGCGCGAGGGCTTCACCTTGCTCATATCGGGCTTGCGGCTCAGCACATACCCGCGCTTGCCCTTCCGATAGTGTTTGCAGACCAAGCCATCGCTGAGCGCGGCCAGAAGATGGAGGGCGGTAAGACGTCTGATTTTTGTCATGGTTGGATTACAATCCAAAAGCCGGCTGGAGCGTATTCTGAAAACATCCTGAGATTAGGTGGTGTTTTGCGCTTCGGTTTTCTCTCAGACGTGCCGCGCCAGTGCGCCCCGGTTGCAACCCAATCCGTCTCACGCGCAGACGCGAAAAACGCGAAGCTGACTTCGTCTGATTCACCACGGATAACACGGATTGAACGGATAAAGACCGGGTCATGTTTCCTGCAGAGGTAACTGAGGAAAGACTGGAGGTGGTTGGATTGCTCTCTCGGTTATCTCCGTTTGCTCCTGTGCAAAGACCATCCGTGTTCATTCGTGTCCTTCGTGGTTAAAAATGCCTTGGTTCAAATTCAGTTGATTCTGTCCAAAACATCTGGGGTCGACTGCTGTTCGTATTCTTCCGCGACCATCAGCCCCGCTGATGCCCAGCATCAGCCTTATCGATTAACGGTCGGATTCGGAATTCCGCTAGAGTGTTGTCGCACCCGCGAAGGGACCGCACAACGCGGCTCCGGGCCGGGTGTAACTCAAAGAAAAGGAGATTAACATGTCACAAAAGACACGTTCATCGTTAAAGCTAGACGCGGTGGCCCAGGCTGCCGCTTTGGGTTCGGCCAATATGCTGAACCCGCTCAAGAAACTCGCCACCATCGGCGCCCTCGCCGGCTTCGTGCTGCGGCTGTTCCGCAGCAAGGTGAGCGGGCCGGAAAGCACAAATCCGGTTAAAGCCAAAGTAAAGCCAATGTATGGCCAATGTGCGGCCAAACCCCGGCGCCAGGCGGCCCCCGCCTCCGCGCTGGAAAAAGGAGGGACCGGCCATGGCCAAGGTTGAAATCAACGCCATCACCAGCCACTTCCAAGGCAAGCTCGGCGACATCCGGTTCCGGAACTACCTCGGCCGGAAGATCGTGGTCCTGCGGCGCAAGCCCTCGTCGGCCCCGCCCACCGCGGCGCAGCAGCAGGTCTACGAACGCTTCCTGCTCGGGGCCGCCTATGCCAAAGGCGCGCTGGGCAACCCCGCGACCCGGGCGGTCTACGCGGAGCGCTCGAAGCTGCGGCAACACCCGGTGTTCGCCGTGGCTGTCAGCGACTACCTCCTGCCGCCGGAAGTGAAGGTCATCGACACCACGGACTACCACGGCCGGATTGGCGATCCGGTCAAGGTGACTGCCATCGACGACTTTGAGGTCGTCGGGGTGAACGTCGTGATCCGGGACGACACCGCCGCCGTGCTCGAGCAGGGCCCGGCCGTGCTCGTGGGCGAGAAGTGGGTCTACACCGCGACGGTGGCGGTGCCCGCCGGCGAGATGGTCACGATCGAGGCCACGGCGAAGGACCGGCCCGGCCACACGGGCAGCCTGAGCCAGCCCTGGCTGATCGCCTGAGTGCGTTTGCCGGGCGACGGCCCGGACAAATACCGGGTTGGTAGCAAACCAACAACGGTGCAGAGTGCGCCACGGATGCTGCAGCGTCCGTGGCGTTTTTATTGATCATGCTGAGCCGGGCGAAGCATCCATCGGGCGCACCTACGGCGCTTGCACAAATCTCCGACCAATGCCTTCTCAACGCAAAGACGCCAAGCCGCAGAGGTCGATCCTGCTCACCGCTTCTATTTATACCAAACACCCAAAGCCTTTACACGAAGGCCGCAAAGAACGCAGAGATATTTCCCAACGCAGGATCTGCTTCGCGATCTTGGCGACCTTGGTGTAGAGTATAGTAGCTTGAGGCGATTGGTATTAGTGGCCAATTAGTGAAGATTAGTGGTGAAAAAATGCCTTGGTTTATCCCTATCCTCCGCGACCTCTGCGTTCTTCGCGTTAAAAATGCCTTGGTCCCTACTACCAAACACCCAAAGCTTTTACACGAAGGCCGCAAAGAACGCAGAGATATTTCCTCTCGCAGGATCTGCTTCGCGGTCTTGGCGATCTTGGTGTAGAGTGTAGTAGCTTACTCCCTGCTCCCTGCTCCCTGCTCTTAGCTCTTAGCTCTTAGCTCTTTGCCCTTGGCACGCTCAGCACCACGCCCTAAGCGGCCGGTTTGCGGGCGACGATAATGGGCTTGAGCACGGCCACCAGCAGCGCGATCAGGGTGACAACCAACACGCAACCGACGACCAACGTGGCCACGAACGGCCAGGAGGCGAGCAGGAGCACCACCTTGGCCCGAAGGCCGTTGCCCTGCGTGTAGGCCAGATTGATTTGCTCGGCCCGGGCTCCGATCAGGGTCACCCGTTTCTCGATAATATCGTAGTAGCGGTCGACCAGCAGGCGCAGCCGGCTGGCGCGGAATTCATTCGCGTCCGCCGTCCGGCCGGCGCGCACCAGGGCGATGAATTGCTCCATCCCGGCCTTGAAGTCGCGGGCGGCGGTCTCGATTTCGAAATCCACGGCCTCACCATTCACCAGATCGGGCGAACGTTGGTAATCGAGGCGCAGCTTGGCCGATACATGCTCAAAATACACGGCGCGATCGAGCAACCGCGCACGTTCCGCGTCGGTCTGGGCGGCCAGGGCATCGAGCATGGCCCGGCGGGAGCGGATGAGGTTCACGGAGATGCCATGGAGCTGGGCGAGGATGGGCACCGAGCGGCCGAGCAATTCGCTATACTCGGAGTCCAGTCCGCGGAGCAGCACGAAGCTCAGCCCGCCCAAGGCCAGGTTGGAGGCAATCAGGCCGAGGACGAGCCACCGGCGGAGAGCGGAGAAGTTGAGTCGCATCAGGTTGAAGAAGAACCGGGCAAAGTGACGCTGGCACATTGCGGTGGTTTCCCGGTGTCAAAGAAGACGATATGGCGCCTCCATGCAAGTTCCGAGCCAGCTGGCGGCGCACCGCGCGGCGTTTGTCCCGAGAACTCCGTCGTCCCGCGGATTCACGAGCAAACGGATGAACACGGATGGAAACATCCCAATCTCTTTACAGGAGGTCGCAGAGGAAGCAGAGATTTCGATCTCCTGCCTTTTCTCTGCGTGCTCCTGTGAAAACCTGCCTTCGCCTTTATCCGTGATATTTGTTCCTCTCGTTGCCCGGAGGGGCATCCACTCGAATCACCCGGCTCCCACGTCGTGGGTTCCGGGCAACACCTGCGGTGCTGCCTTCTCCGCGCTTTGCGCTCCGTGTGGTCAAACGGTTTGTCTCAGTGTTTCCCCCTGCGTCCTTGCGCCTTGGCGTTAACCGTCCGGAAACCAGCTCAGAAGGTGAACCGATAGGAGGCGATGATTTTGCGGGCAATTTCGCGGCGGCGCACGGGGCCGACGCTGCCATGGTGGCCGGTGATGGCGCCCGGGGCGACCTGGTAGAAATGTCCGCAACTGAAAAGGGTGGCGCGGTCGAGCCCTTCGGCCCCGTTGAGCACCGCCTGGTGAGGGCGCACGGGCTGGCCGGGGCGGCGCGTGCGGCCGTAGAGCACGTTGACCCGCGGCGCGGAGGCGCACACCTCATCGGCCGAGATGACCAGAGCGGGGTGCTCGTCCCGGTCGCCCGGATTGATCCGGACTTTGACGACATCCCACTGCCTGAGGGGGAGGCTCATGGTTTGTCCGGGCCGGCATCGGAGCTGCGGGCCATGAGGGCGTATTCCCACTTGTCGAGCTTGAGGGAGCCGGGGGACGGGTAGTCGATGGGCTCGACGGTGGGCACGGCCTTCGCCGGACGGAGGAACAGCCCGCCATCGCGCTCCTCGATCTCCAGCTTGGCGCGGGTTTTGAGCCGGAGGCGGCGGCGCATGGGGGCGGGCAGGACAATCTGGCCCTTGCTGGAGAGCGTGAGTTGCATGACTTGCATTTTCCTACCCCACCCGGCTTGTCAAGCGACCGGTCAGCCCGGCAGCCCGACCGCTGCTTTTCAACGCCAAGCCGCCAGGCCGCGAAGGTCGATACTGTTCAACGCTCCTATTTATACCAAACACCCAAAGCTTTTACACGAAGGCCGCAAAGAACGCGGAGATATTTCCCATCGCAGGACCTGCTTCGCGGTCTTGGCGACCTTGGTGTAGAGTGCAGTAGCTTGAGGCGATTGGTATTATCCGTGGCAATCCGTGATATTTGTTCATCGATTATCACGGATAGCTCCGCCCATGATCCTCAATCCTCGTAAACCGTGGAGCGGTGGGCCACCCGAACGATGAGGATGAGCCATACACCGTCCTTGATCTGGCCGATCAGGCGGTAATCGCCGACCCGCCAGCGCCAAAGGCCGTGCAGGTCGCTGCGCAAGGGCTGGCCGAAACGGCGGGGATCGCCGCCGATGATGCGCGTATCAAGGTAGCGGATTATCCGCTTCTGCGCCGCGAAATCGAGCCGGTTGAATTCGCGCCGGGCCTCCCCCTCAAACTCCCAGGCCCAGGTCACGCTTGATTTCCCCGGCGGTATAGGTGCGTGATTTCCCGGCCTTCAAAGCGCGGAGCCGCTTGACTGCAATGCGGTGATCCTCGGCTTCGGCGATGCGCTCCAGCACGGCATCGCGCACAAAGGCGCTCTTGGTCTGCTTGGCGGCGCGGGCGCTGCGGCCCAGGCTCTTGGCGAGCGCGGGCGGGAGACGGAGAGTAAGCATGGATGTAATACAGGGCGTATTACGCGGGCTGTCAACCACGTTGCCGGGCGGGGTCGCCCGCTCTCCAGTTATTCGTTCTGGAGCCACGGCGACCTCGCCGTGCAGTCCCATGCAGAAACTGGTTCCCACCGATTGGCGCACGCTGGACGCGGTGTTTACTCGGCCGGTTTGATTAGCCACGGAACACACGAAATACACGGAATATTTCACAGGAGGGAACAGAGGAAAGGCAGGAGTGATTTATACAGAATCCATGAAACCAAGAACCGGCAGCATGGCTTTCTGGCTTCTGAATTCCTCCGTTATCTCCGTTGGCTCCTGTGCAAAAAACCATCCGTGTTCATCCGTGTAATCCGTGGTTAAAAAAAAATGACTTGGCTTGGCTTCGCGTCCCTTCGTGTCCTTCGTGGTTAAAAAATGCCTTGGTCCGATTCGATTGATTCTATCTCACCCACCCAATTAGTGTCTCATTAGTATTCATTGGTGGTTAAAGTCTCTGTGGCCTCTGTGCTCTCTGTGTTTAAACCGCCTTGGCCTGAATCCTCAAGGTTTGCTTCGCCATCTCCGCGCAGCGCTCGTCAGGTTTCAAGTTTCGGTCTCAGGCTCTGCGATCGCCCTTTGTTTTTCCCCATTGCCTTGGAAAAAACCTCTTCAAAACGGTCGGCGATGCGCTCGATGTCAAACTCCCGCTCGGCGTAGCACCGCGCACAAGCCGCCATGCTTTGCCGCAACGGGGCATCGTTCCTCAAAACCGAGGCTCCGCGCAGAAGGCCGGTCCAATCGTCCGGGCGCACGCATAGACCGGATACCTGCTGCTCGATGATGCGGGTTGAGAGATTTTCCGCCGGCATTGCCCCGAGGATCGGCCGGCCGGCCGCATGATAGGTGAGAACCTTGGAGGGCACGGAGAAGACTCCCGCATCGGCCTCCAGCACCGTCACGAGCACATCGGCAGCGGCCAGCGCTTCCGGCATGTCCGTGAACGGCTGAAATGGCAGCAAGAGGAGATTCGAAAGGCTTTCCTGCGCCTGTCGTCCGCGCAGGAAGTCCGCGCCAGGACCTTCGGAAATGATGACCACGCGCACAGCCGGATCGTCTTTGAAGCCCAAAGCCAGGCGCCGGAGCAGATCGGGGTTGTGCTTCATCGCCAGGGTACCCGAATAAAGGAACACAAATTTGTCATCGAGGCCATGTTTGGCCGACCAGGCGTTCCGCCTCGGACGCAGCGGGAGTTCATCCAAGGGCGCCCAATTGGGTATGATGGTAACCTTATCCTCCGGCACACCAAACTTCGCCAGGATCGGGGTAAAATCCTCTGTGATGGCCACCACCCCCGCGCTGGCGCGAAGGCATTGGGCGTCCAGGTGTCGATACCACGCACCCGCCAAGGCTCCAAGCACGGGCAGTTTTTTCCGCGCCAGTTTATCCACCGCCATGCTATAGAAATCCTGCACCCAGGTGACAACCGGGATGTCCAGCCGGGTCGCCGCCCGAATCAGCCTGAGCTGGGGATCCGAGGGGGTCTGCCCGCTACAGATCAAATCAGGTCTCAGCTCCCTGATCAGGCTGACCAACTCGTGCCCATACTCTCTCTCATAGCCTGCTCGCTTCAGGAAACTATATTTGTTTGCCCGATAGTCCCGCGACATGGGCACCGCCTGAAAACTCAGGCCCGGTGGGTCTTCTTCCTGCCGCTGCAGAATTCCCCGGGGCGTCAACAGCTCTGAGGCAAATGCGTGCACAACCTCATGGCCTCTTGCCGCCAGCTGGCGCGAAAGGCTCACCGGGAACGGATGTCCGGCGTAATCGTGAATCAACAGGCGCATGGGAGTGAGAAGGCTTTCACCGGGCAGGCTTGGCCGCCATTCCCAGGCCGAGCGCCAGCAACGCCTGCCGCAGCGGCGCCATTTCCGCCTGCGGCCAGATTGTCTCGAGCGGCGTGTCCGAGCTGATGCGGACGAAGAGCTGCTCCTTGCGTAGATTCAACCCGCCCCGCCACATCTCGTCGAGCCAGGCCCACCACGGTGGCGCGTAGCCCGTATGATAGCTCAACATCCGGTCGCCCACCTTGTGCCAAAAGACGACATATTCCGGTTTGTTCTGCATGCGAAATACGCGGACCTCGCCTTCGGCAAATCCGGTTGCGCTCAACTCTTCGCGCAATGCGCCCAGCCTGCGTTCCGCGGCGTTGTCCCGCAGCCAGCCGTTGCCCGGCCAGCAGACATCCGGAGTATGGCCGGCGACCAGACGTGGAGACATTCGTCCGGGTTCCCACCACGCGATATAGACCGAAACCCTTGCCTCGGACAGTTGGTAGATGCGGTAGATGCCGTCGTTGAAGTTGAGCAGTTCCCCGACCGCCTTCTTCATTTCCTCGGTGGCTGCAATCGGTTCGTCGCGCGCGCCACCGCTTCCCAAACGGACCGGCAGCACGGTTTCCAGGCGGCCAGCTTTGGCCACGCTTGAAGCCGCGGGGCCGGACGCTGCCGGCCACAGCTGAAGGGCCAGTGCCAGCACCAGCAAACTGCCTGCTCCCATTGTCCACCAAAGCCCGGTTCGTCTCGTCATTTTTCCGACCAACGGGGTTTCACCGGTGCGCAGGGATGGCCCGCGCAAATCATGCCCGCCGGCAGATCTCCCGTCACGATGCTCCCCGCGGTTGCAACGGCCTCGTCGCCCACTGTAACCCCGGGGCCGACAAAGCACTGAGCTCCGATCCACGCTCCATCGCCAACCGTTATCGGCGCATTGCGATAAGTCATGGCCGGATCGCGGAAATCATGATTGCCCGTGCAAAGGAAGGCGCGCTGCGAGATACAGGCATGAGCGCCGATGGCCACCGGTTCGAAGTTCAGGATGAACGCCTCCTCACCGATCCAACTGTAGTCGCCCACCATCAGCTTCCAAGGGAAATGGATGTTTACCCGCGGCTTGATATAAACGCCCTGCCCGATCCGGGCGCCAAACCGCCGCAGCAGGGCCACCCGCCACCCGCTCGGCCAAGGGAAGGCGCTGAGAAAAAAAACACACTTCGCCAAATACCAGATCGCCTCCACCCAGCGCGGGCGGCCACGATCCAGACCCTTGGTGGGATCAAATTGATCGTTGCGGACACGCATTACAGTTCACCAACTTTAAAACGGGAGGCGCTCAATTGGTCCGTTCGTAGTGCAGTTTGGCCGAAACCAGGCCATAGAAGAAAAATCCGATCCCCACCAGGATCGGCCAAAGGGCGAACAGCCCGAAAAAGAGCAGGATCCGGTTGGTTTTCTCGGAGATGGCCGCACTGTCCTGATAAACCAGGTCCGCGATCGTGGAGGCCAGCGCATCCTGCTCGTTGAGGTAGCTGTCCAGGGCGGCGTAGTAATGGCGCCGCTTCTCGATGAATTCCGCCTCGGTCTGGGGGTTGCTTGGCTCCCCCAGGAACTCCCGGGTCATGTTCAGATAATCGGCCCTTTCCTGCTTCAGCTGGGCCAGCGCCTCCTGGCTGCGGGTATCCTTCAGCAGCTCGGCCAGTTCGGTGAGATTGCGATCGTTCCTGGTCACGGTCTCTACAAATTTTTTCCGCGCAAAGGCCCGGACCTCCTTGGAGGAGTCGAACCTGAGCGGGCCTATGACCTTGCGGCCGGCATTGGTCATCTTTGTGACTGTCCGGATCTGGTCCAGCGCCGGCAAATGGCTCTGGATCAAAGGCACGTATTCCCCCTTGAGCGACCGCGCCAGCAGGAAGCCGATCACTCCCAGCACAACAAAGGATATCGCCAGACCGCAGATGTAGGCAAACAGACGGTAAGGAGCCGAGGGGGTTGGACTCATGGATCTTGGGTGGGTTTGGACTTTATTTGTTGAAGAATCTGCGTCAACGCAACGAGACTTTCCCGGTGGAGGGCGTTATATTGGGCATGTGCCAGTCCCTGCAGGTGCTCCAGCCGGCCGGCGTCGCTCGCCCACTCCGACAGGATGCGCCAGGCCTCATGGGCAAAATCCCCATCAGGCGGCAACACGTGGCCGGCGTCGCCGACTTGCGCGGCAATGCACCCCCGGCCCAATGCGATCACGGGTTTGCCGTGACGCAGCGCCTCATGCACGACCAATGGCTCGGTTTCATTCCGATAGCGGGTCGGGAAGGCAAATGCCCCAAGGTTCTGCCAGAATGCCTTATAGGCATCCCCGTAAACCGGCCCCAAGTAATCCACGTTGGCGAGGCGGGATAGACGCTGGCGATATTGGGCTTCGTCGGCCGGGTTTTCAAACGGTCCGGCAATCTTGAATCGCATGGTGGAGTGGGCACGCTGCGCCAGCTCCGCCAGTTGGAGCATGTCATCCAGACCTTTCGCTCGCGATAGGTTGGCCATGTATCCCACCGTGAACGGCGTGCGATCCGAAAGGAGCTGCCGGGCGGAAATGGGTGATCCCATGAAGATCGTATTATTCATATCCAGCACACGAACCGCCCGAGGGTAGCGCTGCTGCAGTTTCTCGCCCATGCTCCGGGTTTGCACCACATGCAGGGCCTTGGGACCAGCCGCCCGCACGAGCAGATGCATGGGCCAGAAGGGCCGGTCCAGATAGCGGAAGCTGTGGTGGTGCACCAGCACGCGCAGGCGCGCGACCCGCGCGACCCCGATCAAGCACACCTCGTATAACAGCCCGAACCCACCGCTGAGCGAGCAATACACCGTTCCCTCCGGATGTTCCCGCCCAAAATGCCATAGCACCTTGAGAGCCCCAACGATCTTCTTCAGGCGCCGGAGGCGGACGCCCAGCGACCGGTCCAGCGAAGGCGGGGCGGTATCGTATCGCCGGACTTCGATCCCGGCCTTGATCGCCTCGGCATACATGGCCTCGTTCACGGTCGCAACGCCGTGGCGCGGAGGAGGGAAAGGACCGATTATCAGCAACTGCGCCTTGGTCGCCGCTCCAGCAACAGCTTCAGATACTCCAGTTTCCTCATTAGCGTTCATTGGCGACAATTAGCGGTTTCTCCTCTGCTGCCCCCATCAGTTTCGCCTGTCCTTTATTTCTCTGACGGCGGATTCAAAGCCGTCGGCCATGTTTTCGACACTGTATTGCTCCGCCACCCAACTGGCGATATCGGCCCGTTTACTCCACCAGGTCCCCCGGTCTCGCCACATCTCGCCGAGTTTGTCCGCCAGATCCCGGCTATTGTCGCTGCTGAAAAACCGGCTGTTCCGCCCCTCAAAGCACGCCTCGATTTCCGGCGAGTGAGGTTCGCGATCCGCCACCACCATGGGCACGCCATGGGCAAAGGATTGGATCGCACTCAGGCCGACATAGCCGGGCGACACCGCACAGAACGCCGTCGAATAGATTTCCCGCAGTTTCACGGCATCGATCACATGGCCGCGGAAAATCACCCGGTGGGCCAGGTAGTGCTCCCCTGCCCTCTGCTTGAGGCTGGCGGTCTCCGGCCCTTCGCCGACAAAAACCAGCCTTACCTCCGGCTCCAGGTGAGGAATCGCCAGCGCGAAGGCTTCCAGCAGCAGCCCGGGCTTCTTGTCCAGCTTCACCCGCCCCACAAAAATAATGTCCGTGGTGCGCTCCATCGGCGCAATCGCCGCGACGCACGCCGCCTTCGGCACCAACGAATTGGGAGCGGTGACAACGAGCAGGCCGGGCATGCGGCGCTGCAGTTCCTTTCCCTGGGTATAGGTGTAGGGAATGATGCCGTCGGACAGGCGCATCATCATCAAACGAATGATATTCGTCCAGGCACCGATGCCGTCGCGGGCCCAGACATGGCCCCACAGCAAGGTCGGCACTCCGGACATCCTTCTCGCCAGCAGAATCACCCAGCTCGAAATGACGCGGGGATTCAGCTCCAGCAGCGCGATGTCCGCCTCGCAGAGCCGCTCGACCACCCGATTTTGCCACAACAGGTTGCGGGAAAATAGAAAAACATTGCCCGCCGGAGTGCGCCAGGGTTTGGGGTGCGCGCACACTTTGACGTCGCGGGTGAAATAGTCTTCGCCGCAGATCAGCTCGAAGTCACCGGCGAACCGCCGGCCGATTTCATCGAAGACCGGTTCGCGATAATCGGGAAAGCACGTCTGCAGCAGCACCACGGCCGGACGGTTTGTCGCCTGTGCACCGCTGGTTTCGCTCGCAGCCCGCTGCGGGGCGGCGAGAGCGGCGCCGGCGGCTTTGAGGGCGTTTTCGGCGAAACGCTCGCAGGACCAGCCGGCGATATGGTCCCGGGCGTTTGCGCCTAATTGCCGGGCGAACGCCTGATCCTGGCAGGCTGAGCGCAGTCCGTCGGCGAGTTGCCCGATGTTTTCGGGATCAAAGGCGAACCCCGTCCGGCCGGGCACCACTAGGTCTGAAGCGCAACCCACGGCGTTGGAGACCCCCACGGCGCATCCGCTGGCCATGGCCTCGTTGACCACCAACCCCCACTCCTCATACAGGCTGGGCAGGACGAAGCACTCCGCGAGGGTGTAATACGCCGGCAGTTCCTCGATCTGGGCAAACGGGTAGAAGCGCACGACCTCCGCCCCCGCGATGCTCGGTGAAACAATCTCGTCCCGACGCCCCTCGACCACCTTCAGCCGCTCGCTTTCCGCCACGCCGGTCAGCCGGTCTTTCTCCGGCCCGCTGCCCACCAGCACCAGGTCGCAGCCATTCAGCCAGCCCCTGCGGCGGGCCAGGGCGAAGGCCTTGATCAAGCTCGGCAGGTTCTTTTTCGCCACGAAGCGCCCGATGTTCAGGATAAATCGCTGCGGCAACCCCAGGCGCTTCCGCCATTGCGCTGCATCTTTCCTCACCTCGTCCGCCCGGGCGCCAAAATAGGCGTTATCCACGGCATCATAGCCTTCAAATATGTTTTTATCGGAGAATCCCAACTCTCGGTGAAAACCCCGGTGAACAGATCCCGCCACAAAGGCGGCATCATACAATTTAGCGATCTGCTTTTTCACGGCGAAAACCGGCACTGAATTGGTCCCAGTCACCCGATGACTGTCATTCATCATGACCACCCGCATCCCCAGCGATCTTGCCGCCATTGCCGCCAGGACGCCATACAAGGGCCAGTAACTCGGCGTGAAGATCACCTCGCAGCGCGCTTGTTTCAGGAATTTTTTCGCCGCCTGCCGGACCGCCAAGGGCGACACTGCTTCCGCCACCCGACCAGGAAACAGCGTGACAATCCCCCGCTCCCCCGGGCCGGTTCTGCGCCAGCCATAGGTGCTGGTCTTATCGCCCACCTCCAGTCCGACCACCTCATGACCGCACTCCGCGCACAGCTTCTGCAGGGCCGCGAGCCGGGCGAAATGATACGGTCCGTAACTCTGCCAAAGAACACAAATCCTTATCATGATTTACTGGGCGGACGTACTGGATATTGTGGCCGATGATGGAAGGAGCCATCGACTTGAAGGTCCTGAGAAGGGTTTAAATGTCCGGAGCCAAGTGACCTGCTCGTTTTTTCGGCTGCCAACAACAGGCCGATTGATAGCCCTAAATATTGGGCCGACAATCTTTCACCGAACGGGTTTGATGTCAGACTCTGGGAGAGAAACAAAAACAACGAGAGCAGATTAAAGGTGAATAACTGCAGAAAACGCGAGTCCGCTATTGTGCGAAGCCAGCGCAGACGCTGCCATCCATGCCATAACGGGGCTGCAAAAATCCAGACCTGCCAAAGCATGGCCGGAATACCGCCGAAGAATAATGCATAGGTAAAAGGCGAGTGTGCCGCGTTCCAAGTTGGCGCAAAAAAAGTCGTAACTATTTCCTCAGAGACCGACCTTACGTCTGCCATATAGGAATCACTCCAGTGGTAGGTGTTGCCAAACCCTTTGCCAAAAAATATCTTTAAAGGCGTCTCACTCACCTCCTCCCAAATGCCCTTGGCCTCGGCGACCCTCGAAATTAGATTAACATCATCGCCAGAACTAGTGTTTACACGATCCGAATACAGCCTAGAAGCCCACACGTCGAAAACATCGGGTCTGATTTTATAGGCCGCCGCAAAGCCGATGACGGTGCCGCAACAAACGATTATCAATCCGATTTTGCGCCAGCGGAAATAAATCTTATGGCCCGGGTTACCCCAATTGAGACGCGTGATCAGTAAAGACACTCCCACGACAGTAAAACCGAAGGTGATTAGAAAAGAGCGCGTAACTGAAAGGGAAATTATCACAATCGTCGCTCCCGCGATAAACATCGCGGCGAGATTCAGTTTACGCATAAAACAAAAGGTCGCGCAAACATAGGCGATCAGACTGCAAATAGCTGGTGAAAGCACTTGGTAACGCATCTCGTCCATTTCCAATCCGCTTACTTCCGTCGCGTAGTAATATCTGAAGAACAAAGAAATCACACCCGCACTCACCATTGCCCGAAAAAGACCCCATGCTAGCTCCAGGGAATTTGCTGCCACCGTGCCGGCCCACACTCCGGTTATGAATAGCCAATAGGGGAAAACTAGCCGCACCATTTGGTCTGCGGGCACACTGTAATAAATAGCCGACAGGCAACCCAAAACGGAAAAAAAGAAGGAAGAACAGATAACTAACTTTATACCACGGGTTGCTCTTAGCGACCCCGTGATGAGGATTGCCAAAAAAACAGCCACTGAACTGACCGCCATTACGATCTGCTCTAGTGATCCGCCCCCGGGGCCCTTAAAATCGAGAGCGAAAGAAAATGGATAGACGATTAGTAATACACGCAAAAGATCGTTTTTCCAAGGTTCTGTTGGCAAAAGATAACGGGTCGAGTTCATTACAGGGTCAGTATGTGCGAAAAGCATCTCGATGCATGAGACTATCAATGCTCAAACACAAATGAGTGCCATAAACATTCAGCCCCCTTGAACAAGCGGTTTGACGTGCAACCTCACACATTTTCTCGTATCGTGGAATATTATTGCACCTGAGTTCAACGGCCTCCGCCAGAGTCTTCGTCAATGCCGACAGGCTGCCTGTGTGAAAGAGCAATCCACATGCACAATCATTCACCAAAGCTGCATTCAATCCATGGGACGGAACGATGATCGGCCGGCCTGCTGCCAAAGCCCTAGTGACTGTGTTGCTTGAAACCTTAAAATATGGGGGATAAGCGCAGAGAAGATAGTCGGTCGCATAATAATAAATAGACACCTCATCCTCTGGCATTCTCCGGTCTATTCCTATCCAGCTATAATTCCCGCCGGAATGCTGGCAGCACTTATCGTATAATTTGCGAACGCCTGGACTCATTTGGCCTGCCAACAGGAATACTACTGCACGGGCGGTGCGTTTTTCGGCCAGCGCCAGAGAGGCTTGAAGAAACATATCAGCCCCCTTACGCTCATCTATCAATCCGAACATCAGAAAAACCGTCGCGCCATTTGTGATCCCCAGTCGCTTCCGAGCAGCTTCCTGAGTCCATTCTGGAAACTCATCCGGATCCCAAGGATCGGGAAGAAACCATGCCTGCTTGGGGTAGCGATCATGTCCGCGTTTCAGTCGCTCATCCGAGATATGCACTCTGTTGATATTGCCCGTGATTAACAACACACGCCAGACCCATGATTTCCAGCCTGCGCTCAGGTTATTGAAGAGATAGTAGGTGCAGATCACCCGAATGCCGTAGAAACGCGCGATCAGTGAAACCCGCCACGTAAACCCCGCGATGCCATCCACGGTCAATACATAGATAATATCGCAATCAGACTCCCTTGCTTTCTTCACCAAACCCCAAGCCGAGTTCTCCTGTTTACGCGCTTCGTGAATCCAGCTTATACACGCCTGCTCCAAGACCTTAATCGTGTAACGAAGAATAACCGGGCGATGCCCCGTATTGCCCGGTTCATAGAGTAGGATCTTCATGAATCGCTCTGGGGATTGTGCGGAAGCTCAAAATTGAGCACCCTCCGCCGCAAGGCCTCCTGCAGACATACGGAAAAAGCAAAATGATTCGCGACAAGTATCGAAAGCAGGAACTCAATCGACAAATGATTGTGGAATCCCCACAGGCAAGCTGCGTTCGAGGCAAACTCCAGCACTGCGATTAGTGCCAATTGTTTCATGCGATTATGCCCCATAAGCCATGTGAAACGGATATGTCCCAACACGAAAATAAGGAAATAGAGGCCGAGGAGCCAAAAATATTGGGCGGGCATGTCATATGAGTTGCCGTATAAATATCGAACAGCGATTCCCCCGCCTCCCCCTATCAAAACGCCGACCAGCAGAGCAAAAACCGTAGAGAGCCGGTTAAGCTTCCGCCATAATACATCCAACCACAATGCATCAGACCGCGCTCTTGCATCTGCTATTGCTGGCCACACCGGCGCTGTGACCATTATCACAAGGCCTCCAAACATTGAAGCCAAGCTCAGCAATATAGCTAGATGTCCAACCTCGACAGGCCCAACTGACCGCCCCAGTGACAGTTTGGCCAATTCACGCTGCCACCCGATTAATCCGATAGCCACAGCGTATAGGATGCTATCAGTCAACAGGCGGCGAATGTCTTGCCATATATTGCTAACCTGCGACCGAAGAAGATAAGGTCGGCCAACCAGCAAGTGAATGAGGTTGCTGCACTGCGCGACCAAACCCACTCCGTAGACAACCAATATTATCAAGATCAGGTCGGGATCCAGCCAAGCGACAATGAGCAGCAGCAAAACTGTAACTAGGTTACCGGTGGCCCCAAAGATGTTATTCAAATGGATCTCTTGAAACCCTGCACGCGCCTTTCCGCCTATTGAAACAATTACCTGCATGGCAACAATGCCCAAAACAATCCAGCAGCCCTGTTGAAGCTGCACCTGATGAGCAGCAAATGGTCTACCGAAAATAAAATCGGCTTTGCCAAGAAGCAGAAACCCTGCGCCTAACCCGGCGATCAAAATCCCCACCGAAACGACAACAGCAAAAGCGGCTCTAAAATAGCGTGCCTGTAATGGCCTGTCGTCGCCCACCACTCCGAGTGCCAGCTTGTGTCCCAGGGCAGGGCCTATTCCCAAATCTGCCGAGGAAAAGAAGGCCGGGATCGTGCTCATGGCGGCAAAGACGCCAAACATTTCCGGGCCCAGTTTTCTGGCCACAATTGGAAGTGCGATAAACTGCACCAGCAGCGTGCCTCCTTTCGAAATAAAAGAGGTCCCTACAGCCCGCCAAATGCGGTTGTTTCTTTCTGTGCCAACGGGTATTTTCAATCTGAAAGCAGCAACCCCTCGACGGCTTAGAGTTTGCGCTGCCGATAAATGAACTTCTTCGCTAGGATCTTTAGATACTCTAGGGCATAGCCCGCCGGCGATGTCTCATAGATTTGTCCGGTGCTGGCGCTTCTCCCGCGGATCTGTGGAGGCGGCAGCAAATAGTCGCATTTCAGCCCCGCCTTTGTTGCAGTGCTGATCGCAAGCGGAACGATATGCTCCAAGTAACGATGCTTGGAGTCGTCAATGGTTTCTACGAGTGGCATGACCAATTTCCAGAAACTGCCGGAAATAACCATCACACGAGTATCTGCATATTTCGCCCGCGAGTACAAATTGACGAGACTATCGCTCGATGTGTTGCGAGCCGCACAAATAAGCCGGTCCATGTTTTGAACCTGCAGGCGCCCGGTTACCTTCAGAAGAACCATCGAGCTCGGCTCGTCGGGTAATCGCTCTATCACTTCATTTAGCATTAGGGCCTCACTATGTCCCTTGCCTTTAAAGAAGCCTTCGGGAGTGACCGCACATTGCATAAACCGGACTCCAAGTTGCCCGCAGGCGCTTCGCAAGCGCATCGCAGCCGCTTCTGAGTTCTCGGCCAATATGTATGTTGCGTTGACTCCTGAAAGCCTTCCAAGGCGAACGTTCGCAGAGATTGCCTCAATGTATTCGTCTTCTCTGCTTAAATTTCCAGCCGTGATTGAAGCTTGGGCGTGGGGATTAACGCTGGCCGTGAAGACGACGTAGATTGACTTCATTCCTTGACCGCCGCCGTGGGCCGTTTACAAACAGCAATTAGGTAAGGACACGCCGCCAATCCGTAACTCGGGAATTCAAAATCCCCGGTCTGCTGGGCTATATCGCCATTGAATTTTAACCCCCTGAAATTCATCTTCCAAAATCGCACCAAAACATTTCCGAGGAGGAGCATCAGGCCTTTCGCTGTCGAGCCTTCAAACTTTCTCTGCCCAAATATTTGGACCACACCAAACCTTTTTCCCAGCTTTTCTCTGAACTGTTCAATGGTTAGCTCGCGCAAGTGATGTGGATTGTTTGTCGCCCGGCCACCGCTGTACACCATGGTGTTCGGAGTAGAAATGACCAAGATCCCTGAGCGAGAGAGTGATTTCTGCGCAGCATCTAGAAATAAGTCCTGATCCGCATCGGCTAGGTGTTCGATGGTTTCAAAGGAAACCACTGCATCAACCGAACCTGACAGCATTGTATCCAAGGATATTGCATCTCCGATCTTAAATTCGATATTACCAGCGGGAAAGTTTTTGCGAGCGTAGTCAATCGCCACGGATGAGATATCCACCCCTATTACACTTTCCGCGATACTCGCCAACTCGTATGTTCCATAGCCGCTTCCACAGGCAATATCCACAACCTTGTCTCCTCTGCGCAACAGTGATTTGGCAAAAGCATAGCGCGCCAGGTGGTAATAAAGGAGCGGCCTGAGATGCGTATAGTTCTCCGGATATACTCTTTCTCCATCAAATTCTACTGTATCGATTTTCATGTTATGTGATTAAGATCGCTGAACCTCAATTGGGATCAATAAATCATGTCAACAAAAGCAGCCTACGACTGGCGCAAGAAAAAGCACCTCATGGTGTCAGGCCATAGATTCAGCCAAACTCTCATGTATCTTGCCAAGGCGTTTATAGCCTTCGCAAACAGCGCTTCCCTGAATCTAATGGGAAACATATGCGATCGAGGCCGGATTTTTTCGGCGCTGTTTGGCTTTCGCCGTTTAATGCAATCTAGCCTATGCATCGTATTTGTTATCGGGATCAATAATCTTCTAGGAGCACCCCGGCCATCATTTGAGCTTTACGTAGCCGCCGATATAAAAGACCCAGGGGGCAGCAGCCGAATCATGCCCCGTTCTGCTGATGCAGTGTGTGATTCCTTCACTACTGCTCGCGAACTGGTCCGTCAGTGGCGGAAGGCCGGTGGCATCGGCCCGGTTGAAGTCTACGTGCACACCGGCACCTACTATCTCACTGAGACTGTTGTGCTTGGCCCGGAGGACTCTGGCACTGCCGACGCGCCCGTTGTTTATCGCGCGGAAAAGCCCGGCACGGTTCGGCTGATCGGCGGCACCAAATTGACTCCGACGCAAGCGCACTGGGACCGGGGCGATCTGCTTACCTTCCGTCTGCCGCCGGAACCTGTGGCCACCAACGGACTGGCGAGCGAATCCCGTCTTGGTCGCTCCCGACCAAGCTTTGAGGTTTTCTGGAATGGCCGGCGCCTGCCACTGGCGCGCTGGCCTAATCTTGTCGGGACCGACCGCCCGGACGACGGCTGGGCTTATGTCGAGGCCGTGCCAAAGACCGCTACAACGGACCGTTTCACAGTTCATGGCCTCCCTACGGGATTGGCTGTTACTGGTGCTGAGATTCGCGTCTTCTCGCAGCCAGAATGGTATGACCAGATGGTTCCCGTCGCAGGTTACGACACGACCACTGGGGAGTTGCATCTGGCCAGCCCTACGTCCTATCCGCTCGTGCCAGGCACACGCTTCTATCTGCAAAACGCCCGTGCCGCCTTGGATCAGCCGGGTGAATGGTGGTTCGATCCGCAGACACGTGAGCTGCTCGTGCTCGCACCCGAATCCTCGGAACACGGATCTGAGATTTTCATATCCCGACTTGCCACCATGCTGCATCTCAAGGGCGTCAGCCGTGTCGGCTTTTCCGGTTTCGTGTGGGAAGGAGCGACTGGTGATGCCATCCGCCTGGAGGACGTCTCGGACTGCACCTTCACTGACAATCAAGTCGCGCTTGCCGCCGGCTGGGGCATTGTCGCCAAAACAGACGGCCAACTGCTGATCAACCGAAACATCGTGCGCGACACGGGCCTGGGCGGTATGAAGCTGAGCGGTGGCGACAAGACTGCCCTGAAACCGGCGCAAACGATCGTGCGTGACAACGAACTGCGAAACTTTGGCCAACTGCTGGCCTGCTACCTGCCGGCCCTTTATCTGGATGGTGTCGGCCTGGTAGTGGAACACAACCATATCAGCCATGCTCCACACAGCGCGGTGACCTTTACCGGCAACAATCACCGCATCCTGGCGAACCTCATTGAGGATGTCTGCCGTGAGACGAACGATGCGGGTGCGATCTATGCCGGCCGGAACTGGGCTGATCGCGGCACACATATTGAGAGGAACGTGTTCCGGAATATTGTGGGCTGGCATTTCCTGCCCTCTAACTCCGTCAATTCCCAACTGCCTCCCGCCAAACGCTATGTCCCGGGTGGCTTGGCTCCGGCGGTTTACCTGGATGACATGCTCGAGAATAGCTTCATCCGGGATAACGTCTTCGACGATATCGAGACGACTGGCATCCTGCTCGGTGGAGGCAGCTACCACACCGTCATAGGTAATTTTTTCTCGCATATGCAAACAGGTTTGCTCGTCGATGCGCAGGGTTCCTATCAAACCTCCCTCGACCACCTGCGGCCCTTCCTGAAGGAGGGTTCGCCCTACTATGCGGCCTACCCCGAAATTCGGGATCGTGAAGCTCATGACCCGCTCACGCCCTCGCAACTGGGCATTGAGGACAATCATTTCATCGATGTTCTTTTGCCCTACGATATTCGCTTGCTCGGTGCGCAGAATATTTTCTCCGGCAATCATTTCGCAGGTCTGTCTCCGGCGGTGAAGGCTGTCTTGAAGCAGGCCCAGATCAGGAAACCGCTTAACTCCTGGGCCGAATGGCAGGCGGCAGGCTTTGATGTAGACGCAGTGTTGGAATCCAAACTCAGTTCGAAGGCACAGAAGAAAATGGATAAGATCATCAACGAGGCCGGACCCAGAAAGGTTAAGACAGTCACACCCTGATGTCGCTCAACCACCGCTGGTTGTCGATGTGCCACTGGACCGTGCGCTTGAAGCCTTCCTCGGGAGTAATCTGAGGCGACCAGCCGAGCAGGCGCTTGGCCTTGGCGATGTCGGCCCAGGTGGCGGCCATATCGGCCGGGCTGGAGGGCTGGCCCGAAATCTTTGCCTTAGTAGCAGGGAGCGTGGAGCCGGGAGCACGGAGCCTATTCAGAGATTTCTCAATGAACCCAATCACGGTCATCATGCTGATCGGGTTGCGGCCGCCGCCGAGGTTGATGACGTCGTAGCCGGGAGCCAAGGGCTGACGGCTGACGGCTGACGTCCGACATCTGACATCTGCCCTCCGTCGTCCGTCATCCGCCCTCCGCCGTCCGGCATCTGCCCTCCGTCCTCCGTCATCCGCCCTCCGAACAATTTTCCTGCCAAAATTGTTCCCCGCGCGATGTCGTCCACGTAGGTGAAGTCCCGGGCCTGCGAGCCGTCGCCGTAGAGCGTGATGGGCGTGCCTTTGCTGCCAAAAGCCATCCCTGGCTCCCGTCCCAAACCCCCGCCGCCCTCACCCTCGCCAGTGGCAATAGCTTGTGCGTCATTGAGACGCACATGCTCACAGGCGCCGCGCCCTGCTACGCCCCGACTCCCGGCTTGACGCCATCCCGGCTTGTGCGTCATTTGGTTGCACATGAAATCTGTCTCCCTCCGCCACATGCAGCACCACCTGAGCGATGTCATGCGCCACGTGGACCAGGGCCGCGAGGTTCTCGTCACCCGCCGCCGCCGCACCATCGCCCGCCTCGTGCCCGCCTCAGCCACCGCCACCCGCGCCAAATGGCCCGATTTCGCCGCCCGCACCGCGCGCATCAAGGGCTCGCCCCTCAGCGCCACCATCCTGGCTGAGCGGGACTGACCATGGCCTTCGATCTTTACCTGGACACTTCCGCCTTGGTGAAACTCTACGTGCGCGAGCCGGAAACCGCCGAATTGTCCGCCTTTGTCCGCAAATCCGCTCCGCCCCTGCCTTTTTCCTCGCTGCATGAGCTGGAGCTGACCCATGCCCTCGAACGCCGCCGCGAAGAAGGGGATCTCTCCACCATCGGCGTCAACCAGATCGTCGGCTCCCTCGACAAGGATCTGAAGCAAGGCGTGTTGGCCCGGCCGGGCACGGAATGGCCCGGTATCTTTGCCCGCGCCATCCATCTCCTGCGCCAGCACCGGGGCCTCCGCTCGCTGGACGCCCTGCACATCGGTCACGCCCTGGAGTCCGGCGCAATCTGGTTCGTCACTTATGACCGCCGGCAAGGCAAGGCCGCCGCCGGTGAGGGTCTGAAGCTCTGGCCGAAGAACGCGGGCTGAGTTGTAGGGCGGCATCGCTGATGCCGCCACGGCGAGGTCAGGCGACCCCACCCTACAGTCCGAGACGACATGTGCCGGTAGACACACCCCGCCCTGCTGGCACCCCTCTTCATAGAGGGGATTTGAACCGGCGTGAGTCTGGGTCCCCTCTAGCAAGAGGGGTGCCACGCCACGACGAGGGGTGTTGGAAAGTGGGTCGCTCACAACCTGATACCTCTCAACCAGTCCCGATTCTGCACATGCCAATCCACGGTCTTGCGGAAACCGTCCTCCGGACTGACTTCCGGCTGCCAGTTCAACAGCCGTTTCGCTTTCGCGATGTCGGCCCAGGTGGCGGCCATATCGGCCGGGCTGGAGGGCTGGCCCGAAATCTTCGCCTTTATCCGTCCTCCGTCCTCCGTTCTCCGTCCTCTGTCATAGAGCGCCTGCTCTATGAACCCAATCACGGTCATCATGCTGATCGGGTTGCGGCCGCCGCCGAGGTTGATGACGTCGTAGCCGGGAGCCAAGGGCTGATGGCTGACGGCTGACGGCTGACCTCTGCCAGCTGCCCTCTGTCCTCCGTCATCCGTCATCCGCCCTCCGCCGTCCGGCATCTGCCCTCCGTCCTCCGTCATCCGCCCTCCGAACAATTTTCCCGCCAAAATTGTTCCTCGCGCAATGTCGTCCACGTAGGTGAAGTCCCGGGCCTGCGAGCCGTCGCCGTAGAGCGTGATAGGCGTGCCTTCGTCAATCCACTTGATGAAACGCAGCGGCGCCATGTCGGGCCGGCCGGCGGGGCCGAACACCGTGAAATAACGCAGCACCGTGATGTCCAGGCCGTGCTTCCGATGATAATCATGGGCCAGGGCCTCCGCCTGCTTCTTGGTCTCCGCATAGGGCGACTGCGCGACCTGCAAGGGCCGGTCCTCCGTGAAGGGCATCGGACACCCGGCATAAACCGAGGAACTCGACGCCAGCACCTGCTTCGTCACCCCGTATTTCACCTGGCACTTGAGCACGTTCTCCTCCCCGAGGACGTTCGTGCGGCGGTAGAGTTCGGGGAATTCGAGGCTGTAGCGCACGCCGGCCCGGGCGGCGAGGTTGAAGACGGCTTCGAACTTCCGCGTGGCAAAGAGCTCGTCGACCTCTTTGAGGTTTTCGATATCAAGCACGCGGAATTCGAAGCGGTTATGCGTTAAGGGTTCTTTGTTATTGGAGAAGATGGATGTTTTCGCATCCCCGCCTAACTCATAACTCCTTCCCAATAACTTCGCGAGGCGATAGTCCTTCAGCCTCACATCATAATAATCATTCAGATTGTCCACGCCCACGACGGTGTGCCCGGCCTCGAGCAGGAGCTCGCAGACCCGGGCGGCGATGAAGCCTGCAGCACCTGTTACCAAGTAACAGTTGCTGCCGTTATTCGTTAGACATTGAGGGTTATTGGGCATGGGAGCAGCCGAGCTGCGGTTCTTGGTTATCAGCTGAGAGTTGTCAGTCCCGAACGTCCCACCAATAACAAATAACTCCTAACCCATAACCCCAAGCGATGCGCACAGCGCTTCGCTTGGTCACTTCCTGGTGGAAGCAACCGGCTGGTTCGTTGGATTTTTCTGTCATCGGCTTTCTACCCTCCGTCCTCCGTCCTCCGTCCTCCGTCCTCTGTCCTCTGTCCTCTGTCTTCTGTCTTCCGTCCTCCGTCTTCCGTCCTCCGTCCTCTGGTCAATTCGCCCTACCCTTGCCCCATCGGGGCCTAAAGCCCCTCCTACAGTTCGGTCTCTGCGCTCTCTGCGATCTCCGCGTTAAATACGTTTTCTATTTTTTGCGTTCTTTGTGCTTTTTTGTGGCCAACATCTCCATGCTCTTAGTTGTGTCCTGTAGCGCCCACAGGGCTCCCGCCACCGGACACCCCTTTGCTGTCGCTCCGGGGCTTACGCGGCAAAGCGCGCGCCATCTCCGCGCTGCGGCGCTGCGTCCCTGCTCCTCGTCCATCATCCGTGTATATCCGTGTCATTTGTTCCCGCCGCTGCCCGGAGGGGCACCCGCGCCAGTCACCCCTTAGCTTTCGCTCCGGGGTCACCTTGCTGGTGACCATCTCCGCGCTGCCGCGCTTCGTGTGGTTAAAAATGTCTTGGGTTTTGCTCCGCGCTCTCTGCGATCTCCGTGTTAAATTTTCAGGTTTGCTCCTTCATCTGCCCGACGGGCGCCCGATTCAGTCGGCCTTTGGCCATTGCTGCGCAATGCCATCTCCGCCTCGCGGCTCCGTCAGGTCTCTCGGCGCTTCGCTCCATGCTCCTAGCTCCCTGCTCCCAGCTTTAAGAACGTGCGGGCGATCGGCAGCAGGGCCCGCGTGCGGTCGTGCCATTGCGAAAGCTTCTTCAGGCGCTGCTGCATCACCTTCTGGTCCGGGGCGGCAAACGCCGCGGCGCCCCGGGCCAGGACCTTGAGCTTCCCCTTCCCCGACTCGAGCTGCCGTTGCAGGCGCTGCTCGATGAAACGCGCGATGAGCTTCCGCATCTCGATGTCGGGCTCATACAAAACACCGCGCGCTGGCGGTGTGGCAGCTTCGAGCTTCGCGCTACCAGCCTTGAGCTTCGAGCCCCCAGCTCCCGGTTCCACGCTCCCAGCTCCCAGCTCCAGGCTCCCAGCTCCCGGCTCCACGCTCATGGCCCGCAACGCCCCGACCTCCCGCAGAACCCTCAGCCCCTGGCTCACGGAGCCCTTGCTGATATCGAGCCGCGACCCGATGTCGGCGAAACTGAGCGGCGCCGGCGAGGCGAACACGATGCCGTAGATCGCCGCCACCGACTTCGGCACCCCGAGCAGCTCGGCCGCGTCGACGAAGAAGTCCACCATGGCGCGCTCGAAGGCGACCACCGCCCCAGGCCGGTTGCCCGGCAGGACCAGGCCGTGATTCCGATCAATGGCAACCGACGATGACATCTGGCGGTAGGGTTATGGGTTGAGGGTTGAGGGTTGCCGGGTCGAACCAACAACGAATAACAGCCAACCAGCAACGGCGGGTTTCGGGTTCATGGCCCGGGCAGTCAGGCGGAGAAACCCGCATACTTCAATTCATTTTGAACAAAACTTCTGATCCTCACACCCGAGCCTTTTTGACCACCAGCCGTCGCCAGGCCTTTGGCTGGCAGGCGGATTTCACGGACGGAGCGCGACAGCGCGAAGATGGCAAGGCCAGAAGGCGTTGCCCCGCAGCTAAAGCGAAGGGGTGACTGTCACGGGTGCTCATGGGCAGTGCAGGAACATTAAACGGATAAAGACCAAGACAGGTCTCTTACAGGAGGAAACTGAGGAAATACAGGAGGGGTTGGATTTATTTCCTTTGGGTTCAATACCCCGGAGCAGCTTGCTCCGGCTTGGATGGAGGCGGGACTATCAGTCCCGCGGGTTGCGGTCACGCGATGCATGCCTCGCGGGGCTAATAGCCCCGCCTCCACTTTCCGAATGCCCCAGGGGCTTGCCCCGGGGATCTTTACTTCTCTGTTCCCTCCGTTAGCTCCTGTGCAAAAAACCATCCGGGGTATCCGTGCAATCCGTGGTAAAATGCCCTGGCCTTGTCTCTCAGCTCGGTAAGGCCAAGCCCTACGCCGGAATCAGCGTATGCCTACTTCCCCAGCGGGGCGGCGGTCTGATACTGTATCCGTCGTGCCGGATGCCATTCGCCCAACCGCCCTCTTGGGCAACCTATCCTCCCTCTCCCTGGCGGCCCTGCGCCGGGTTGCCCGCGCCGTCTATCCCGGGCCGACCTGGAAAAGCCGCGGCCTGCGGGTGATATTCATCGCCCGGCACTTGGCGCACGGCCGCAACGCCGGCCTCTGGCTCGACTACCTGGGCCGGCCGGGGATGGCCGCCGCGGTGGTGCAGCATCCCAGCCTCTACCGCAAGGTCGTCCGCCCCTATGTCTCCCGCAACTGGCCCGACGCCGTGAAGACGGCCGCGATGATCCACCATTACGAGGCGCTGCGCCGGTCGGTCGCCCCGGAGGTCCGCGCGCAGATCTTCTCCCCCGCCGGGGCGGAGCTGGCCGTCTTTCCCGTCCGGAATGGCGACCTCCTCACGGTGCGCCTGCGCTACGACCCGAAGTTCCGCAAGGAGGGCGAAACCACGCTCGAGCTGGTTTCCGCCCGGCACGCGTGCCGGATTTTCTGCCTGACGTTCGTCCTGGCCCCCGACCGCCGCCAGCGGCGCTGCCTGGTCATCGGCGCCGTCTCCGGGCTGCCGGCGGGGACCGACAAGGCCATCATCAAGGACACGGCCAAGGCGCTGTTCGGGCTGAGGCCGAAGGCGCTGCTGCTCGCCGTGCTGCAGGAGCTGGCGCAGGCCTGGGGCGCGCACGGCCTGCTCGGCGTGGGCAGCCGCGTGCACACGTCGCGCCATCCGGTCTACGCGTTGAACCGCAGCCGCCGGTTCAGCATCGCCTACGATGAATTCTGGCGCGAGGCCGGCGGCACCCGGGAGAGCGACGGCTTCTTCCGCCTGCCGCTGCACTGGGTGGAACGGCCCGAGGCCGCGATCGAGTCCCACAAGCGCTCGCTCTACCGCCAACGCCACGCCTGGATCCGGGACTTGCAGCTGACCCTGCGCCGGCGCCTGCGGGAGTGGGCGCCCGCCGGACCGGAAAAGCGGGACCCGGAGGCGGTATCCGGGCTGCCGGCCGGAGAACTCGCGACCGCCGTTGCGAGCTGAGGCCGGAGGAGAAACCTGACGGAGCGCCTGGCGCGGAGATGGCGAAGCCGGAAGGCGTTGCCCCGCAGCTAAAGCGAAGGGGTGACTGTCACGGGTGCTCATGGGCAGTGCAGAAACATTGAACGGATAAAGACCAAGACAGGTTTCTCACAGGAGGAAACTGAGGAAAGGCTGGAGGTGGTTGGAAGCACTCTCCGTTATCTCCGTTGGCTCCTGTGCAAAGACCATCCGTGTTATCCGTGGTAAATGCCTTGGCCTTGTCCCTCAGGCCTCCTTTAAAGACCAAGGCAGGTCTCTTACAGGAGGTAACTGAGGAAATACAGGAGGGGTTGGGTTTATTTCCTTTGGGTTCAATACCCCGGAGCAGCTTGCTCTGGCTTGGATGGAGGCGGGACTATCAGTCCCGCGGGTTGCGGTCACGCGATGCATGCCTCGCGGGGCTAATAGCCCCGCCTCCACTTTCCGAATGCCCCGGGGGCTTGCCCCGGGGATCTTTACTTCTCTGTTCCCTCCGTTGGCTCCTGTGCAAAGACCATCCGTGTTATCCGTGGTAAATGCCTTGGCCTTGTCCCTCAGGTTTCCGTCTATCCATCTGACTCAAGTGGATCAGTTGGCCTGATTTTGCCCACTATAGGCGATCGCAAAACCAACGCTTTGGGACGGCCGGTTAAATACCAATGTCACTGTTGTGTCTCTGTGTCTCTTGACATCTGCGCCAAATGTGACTCTGTTACACCCATGCCGGCAACCACTGTTCTCACCATCAAGCAACTCCACGACGACACCGGTGCCCTGGTGCGGCGTGCGGGGGCCTTGAAACGCCCGGTTCCCATCACCGATCGTGGACAGGAGGTGGCGGTGCTCGTCAACCGGTCGCTGCTTCGCCCGGTAAACCGCAAGCGCACGGTGCTGCCGGAATATGAGGCGATGATGGCCGAGGCTCCGGGCGACACCATCCAGGCAGCGTTGGACGAAATCCGCGGTGACCGCTGAGCCATGGTTTTTTGCGACACATCGATGGTCGCCAAGCTCTATGTGGTCGAGGCCGAATCGAAGGCCGTGCGGGCATTGCTCGAAAAAGATGACCAGCGCTTCGTGTCGGATTTGGTTCGCATCGAGTTGATGGGCGTTTTTCACCGGCAATTACGTGAGAAAGTCTGGTCTCGCGAAAAATTTGATGCCGCCGTCCGTCAATTCAACACCGACGACATCGGAGGGTTTTGGACGTGGCTCCCCTTGGACGCAGCCATCATCGAGGCGGCCGCCAAGACCTATCTCACGCTTCCCGTCCCGGTATTTCTCCGGGCGGCGGATTGTCTCCACCTGATCACCGGCGTGCACCACAACCTGCCCGAAATCTACACCTACGACCGGCATCAGACGCTGGCGGCACCGGCGCTAGGCCTTAGACCGATGAAAGCATAATGGGAGAAAAGGCCGGGCCGGAACCATCGCAATGCTGCAACGCCTCGGGTCCGTATCTGTCCGCCCGCAAATTTCATCAACCCAGCCAATGGGCGGTGCAGGAACATTAAGCGGATTAACACGGATGGTCTTTGCACAGGAGCCAACGGAGGGAACAGAGAAACAAATCCAACCCCTCCTGTATTTCCTCAGTTACCTCCTGTAAGAAACCTGTCTTGGTCTTTATCCGTTCAATCTTGCCGCCCGGCGTTTGTCCCGAGAACTCCGTCGTCCCGCGGATTCACGGGCAAACGGATGAAGGAGATTTTTAACCACTAATCTTCACTAATTGGCCACTCATACCAATCGCCTCAAGCTACTGCACTCTACACCAAGGTCGCCAAGACCGCGAAGCAGATCCTGCGAGGGGAAATATCTCTGCGTTCTTTGCGACCTTCGTGTAAAAGCTTTGGGTGTTTGGTATAACACAGAGGCCGCGGAGATTTTAACCACTAAGATCCACCAAGCCGGAACGATTCAGCTGGAAACCACGAAACACACCAAAGACACGAAATCCAAAGCGGAATGGAGCCAGTTCATTACGGTGGCGAAATGACCGTTTGGTGAGTCACCCGACAACCGGTTGCTTGCTGGGAGGTGTTCTTTTCGTGTGTTTCGTGTATTTCGTGGTGACCCCACTTTGGGGCAAGAACTGAAGAGAAACCTGAAACCGGAAGGTTCCGAACCCCTCAGGTCTCTGCACCCTCCTCAGGTTTCAGGTCTCAGGTCTCTCTTCGTCTCCTGGCTGAAACCTAAAAAAGGCGCTGCGGAATGAACCGCAGCGCCCGTGATTGGCACCGGCCGACGCGTCACCGGCTTCAGGACTTGGGGGCCGGCGTTACCTGGGCGGCCACCGCGGCCTCCGCGAGCGCATGCGCATAGGCGCCGTAGCTCTTCGCGAGGTCCGACTGCACGGAGCCCCAGGTGGCCGCGTCCTTGGCCTTGGTGGCGGCCTTCAGGCTGATCCGGACCTGCTTCTCCTGCTCGCGCACCTCGACCAGGGCCTTGGCGAAGGCGGCCTGCGATTTGTCGCCCGCGGCCGCGGCCCGGAGGCGGAGATCCGCCACGAGCTTGTCCGACTCATCAAGACGCGCCTTGATGTCGGTGGTGACTTGATCGCGGTCGGTGAACTTCGCCGCGTGAATCGCCTCCACGGTTTCGTCCATGCGCACAGTGTCGCGGGTGCGGTCCGAGGCGACGGCGGCCACGGCCAGGCCGTTCGCCTGGCCTTCCGCCGAGGCGTGGGTGGTGGCGTTGGCGTTCAGGCCGTCACTGCCCTTCGCTTCGGTCGCTTCAGGCGAGGCATGGGCCGACATGGATCCGCCCGCGCTGGCGCCCACGGCGGGTGTATTGGCGCCCACGGCGGGTGTAATGGCCGGTCCGTGGGAGAAGGCGGGCATCGCCGCCCCGGCCCCGACCCCGGCCCCGCCACCGCCCCCACCGCCGTGCCCGGCAGCCATGGCCATCGTGGCGAAGGCGCTGAGCGTGGCAACTGTCAGGATGCTAATCATAAACTTACGTTTCATTGTCAGTTTTCTCCTAGGTTGAGGGTTCAACTTACCGACCCTATCGACCGGCTCCGCCCGGTGGTGGTTCGGAATTGCCCCATCTTGCCGGAATTTTTACCGGTAAAATCCGGGAACAAGAAGAGAAACAGCCCGATGGGGGGCCGGTGACGGAGGAAACCTGAAACCGGACGGAGCGCTTTGCGCGGAGATGGCGAAGCAAACCGGAAACCTGAAGGTTGGCGAAACCGAGGCAAAGAGACCTGAGGAGAAACCTGAGACCTGAAGGTGAAAACCCACGCATTTTACAGGAGATAACAGAGCTAACAGAGGAATTCAGAAGTCAGAAAGCCATGCTTCCGGTTCTTGGTTTAATGGATTCTGAGTAAAGATCCCCGGGGCAAGCCCCGGGGCATTCGGAAAATGGAGGCGGGGCTATTAGCCCCGCGAGGCATGCATCGCGTGACCGCAACCCGCGGGACTGATAGTCCCGCCTCCATCCAAGCCGGAGCAAGCTCCGGGGTATTGAACCCAAAGGGAATAAATCACTCCTGCCTTTCCTCTGTTCCCTCCTGTGAAATATTCCGAGACCGAGATTTTAAACTCAGGTTTGCTTCGCCATCTCTGCGTCAAGCGCTCCGTCAGGTTTCACACCGGCGGCTAACGCTTTGCCGCGAGCCACTGCTTCATCGCGGCCAGCGGCTTGGTGGTGACGACCTGATCCTTCGTCAGCCAGCCCTTGCGGGCGATGCCGACGCCGATCTTGTAGAAGGCCAGCTGCTCGGTGCGGTGGGCGTCGGGATTGATGCTCGTCAGCAGGCCCTTCTCCGCCGCCTTGCGCCAGTGCCGCCAGTCCAGGTCCAGGCGCCAGGGGTTGGCGTTGAGCTCAATGACCACCCCGTTGGCGATGGCGGCATCGACGACCTTGTCGACGTCCACCTCATAGCCTTCGCGCTCAAGCAGCAGCCGGCCGGTCAGGTGCCCGAGCATCGTCACGTGCGGCTGCTCGATGGCGCGGATGATGCGCTTCGTCATGACGTCGCGCTCCTGCCGGAATGAGCTGTGCACCGACACCACCGTGTAGTCCAGCTGGGCCAGGATGCCCTGGTCAAAGTCGAGTTTCCCGTCGGGCAGGATGTCGCATTCCGTGCCGGTGAAGACGTGGCACTTGAATTTCTTCGCGGCGTTGAGCTTCCCGATCTCCCCGATCTGCGCCGCCAACCGCTCCTCGGTGAGGCCCCGCGCCTGGACACTGGACTTGGAGTGATCGGCGATGCCGAGGTAGTCGAGCCCGAGCGCCTGCGTCGCCGCGACCATTTCTTCGAGGGTGTTGTGTCCGTCGGATGCCGTCGTGTGGTTGTGAAACACGCCGCGGATGTCGGCCTCCTCCAGCAGTTGCGGCAGGGCGTCCTTTTCCGCCAATTCGATCTCTCCGTGCCCCTCGCGCAGTTCGGGCGAGACGAAGTGCAGCCCGAGCGCCTTGAAGAGATCGGACTCGGTCTTCACCGAGACCTGAGACCTGAAACCTGAAACCTGAAAGCCTGAGGAAGCGCCGGGCGATTCGGGTTTCTTTTTGTCTTTCCCCTCAGGTCTCAGGTCTCCGGTTTCAGGTTTCTCTTTTTCCGTCGGACCATGCTTCTGGTCCGACGGGAAAAGTCCCCACTCGCTCATACTGAAGCCCCGGGCCAGCGCGCGCTGGCGCATCTGGACGTTGTGGTCCTTCGAGCCGGTCAGGTGGTGCAGCGTGAAGACGAACTGCTCGGGCGGCACCAACCGCAGGTCGGCCTGCAGGCCGGACTCGAGCCGCACGCTCGCCTTGGTCTCGCCGCGGGCCGTGACCTCCTTGATGCCCGGCTGCGTGACGAACCATTCGACGATCGGCGCCGGCTCGGTCGTCGCCACGAGGAAGTCAATGTCGCCGACCGTCTCCATCCGCCGGCGCAGGCTGCCGCACGACTCCACCTGCTTGACGCCGGGAAGTTTCTGCAGCCCGGCGAGAATCGGTGCCGCCGCCTCGGCGGCCACGAACCAGAGGTGCCGCTTGTTGTAGGCCTCGCGGTTGCGGATGCCGGCCAGGATGCGCTCCTGGGTTTTCTCGCCGAAGCCGTCGAGCGCCGCCACCCGGTTCTCCGCGCAGGCCGCGCGGAGCTTGGCGATGGTGTCGACGCCGAGTTTCTCCTGCAACGCCCGGACCTTTTTCGGACCCATGCCGGGAATGGCCATGATCTCCACCAACCCCGCCGGCACGGACGCCTTGAGCTGGTCGAAGAACTCCAGCCGCCCGGTCGTCGACAATTCGGTGATCTTCTGCGCCAGCGCCTCGCCGATGCCCTTGACCTCCTGCAGCGTGCCGTCGGCCACGCGCGCCTTGAGCTCGTCCTCGCCCAGCGACTCCACGACGCGCGCCCCGGCCTGGTAGGCCCGGGTCTTGAAGGGATTCTCACCCTTCAGTTCGAGCAGAGTGCCGATCTCGGTCAGAACGGCGGCGATCTCGGTCTTATTCATCGGTGACAATCACCGATATAGAGAAACCTGAAACTTGAAACCTGAAACCTGAAAATTCCGATCATAACCACGGACGAAGCGCGGCAGCGCGGAGATGGTCATGCCACAGGCATGGCCCCGCAGGGGTGACCGGCACGGGTGCCCGCGGGGCAGTGCAGGGAACAACACCCGAAATACACGGAATATTTCACAGGAGGGAACAGAGGAAAGGCAGGAGTGATTTATTCAGAATCCATAAAACCAAAAAAACCGGAAGCATGGCTTTTTGGCTTCTGAATTCCTCCGTTATCTCCGTTGGCTCCTGTGAAATGCCTTGGGCTTCTCCTCAGCTTTCAGGTCTCTTATCATCTTATCACCGGGTGCCGATCTCGGTCTTATTCATCGGTGACAATCACCGATATATAGAAACCTGAAACTTGAAACCTGAAACCTGAAAATTCCGATCAAAACCACGGACGAAGCGCGGCAGCGCGGAGATGGTCATGCCACAGGCATAGCCCCGCAGGGGTGACCTGCACGGGTGCCCGCGGGGCAGTGCAGGGAACAACACCCGAAATACACGGAATATTTCACAGGAGGGAACAGAGAGCACAGAGACAAACGGATTCACCACCAGGGAGTGTTTTCAAACCCAACAGATACTCGTTTCCTGTCATTCTGAACGAAGTGAAGAATCCATGCGTTCGCTCGTGATATGGCCTTCGCTGCCGTGGAACCTTCGCTCCGCTCAGGATGACAAACCGGGTTTGAAAACACTCCCTAATCCACACTAATTGGGCACTAATGATGGAGCGCATAGCGCGGAGATGGCGCAGCCCGGAGCTGTTTCACGCAGGGTGGATGCTTGCGGGTGCCCGCCTCGGGTGAAAGCAGACACATTAGTGAGGTCTTAGTGGATATTAGTGGTTAAAAACTCTGCGGTCTCTGCGTCCTCTGCGTTAAAACCTGCTTGAGGTTACCGCCGTTCCTTCAGCTGGGCCAGCACCCGTTCCACGAGCCCGGCGCGGTTGACCTTGGCCTGGCCGGTGGCCGGCCAGAACCGCTACGGCTCCTTGGGCGGGCTGTTGCGGCGCTCTTCCAAGTATTTCCTGTCCATGGCGTCCTTATCCCGCCAGCCTTGCTTGAACCGCAGCATGAGTTCCGCATTGGCGAAAGGCACTCGCACCCCCTGCACCTCCTGCCATTCGATATAACGCTCGGCCTCGTCGTATCCGATACCGGTGGCTTCGGTCATCAAGTCGACGGTGATCTCATCGTTAATCCGGACCACGACCCAAGCCGCCAGATCCTCCCGTTCATCCAGTTCGCGCACCGCCTTGTCCGGCAAAATCTCCAACGCCTTCCGCACCAGCCGTTGGTTGACCAGGTCACGGGCAATCAGCAAATCGAGATCATCCGTCGCCCGGACAAATCCCAGCCGATTGATGGCCACACCGCCAATCACGACATAACGCGCCCCAAGCCGGTTAAGCTCCCGGGCGAGAGCCGCCACATCACGGTCATCGGGCGGCCGCGTCAGCTCTTCGCGCGTTTCTCCTTCCATGCGGCAAAATCCTCCCAAGTCCGGAAACGGATTACCCCCGGCTTGGATCCGGCTTGGGGCGCGACCGCCGCCGCTCGACGCTGGTTGCGGCCGAAGCGTTCCATCGGAGTCGCCTTGATGGTTCCCACCACCAGCATTTCGCCTTTCTTAACCATGGTCGCACTATCGCTCATTTTGATAGCGGGTCAAGAGCCTGGGTCACCGCCGTTCCTTCAGCTGGGCCGCCACCCGCTCCACGAGCCCGGCGCGGTTGACCTTGCCCTGGCCGGTGGCCGGCCAAGCCCCCACCAGCGGGATGTAGCGCTTCGGCCGCTTGTAGTCTGCGAGGTGGTTTGTCGCCCGGATCACCTCGTGGAAATTGGGGTGGGCGTTGCCGGGATAGACGACCACCAGGAGCTGGCCCCACCTGGCATCGGGCAGGCCAAGCACGACGAGGTCCGGAAATTGCCCGGTGCCGCGCAGCACCGCCTCGAGCTCCGCCGGCTCCACCTTCTCGCCGCCGGTGATGATGACCGCGTCGCGCCGGCCCAGGACGAAGAGGCGGTTCCTCTCATCGATCAATCCGTGGTCCTGCGTCTCGAAATCCCCCCGATCCCGCCACGCCGGGTGGTAGCCGCGGAACAGCGAATCGCCGCCAATGATGATCGTGTTGTCGGCCCCGATCCGCACCGTCGCGTGCGGCAGGGCCGTGCCGCAGTTCCGCGCCCCGGCCAGGAATTCCTCCGGCCGGAGGGCCGTGACCATCGCCGCCGTCTCGGTCATGCCGTAGCCCAGCGACAGCGGCAGCCCCGCGGCGGCCGCCCGGTCGAGCAGCGCCGGCCACGCCGGCCCGCCGCCAAGGAAGATGATGCGGAACTGCCGCAGCCATTCCACCGCGGTTTGGTTGTAGGGCGGGATCTCCGCATCCCGCCTTGCCTCGTGGCCAAGGGATGCGCCCGAGGCGGGATGCGGTGATCCCGCCCTACAGTTCAGCAGGCGCTCAAGCTGGGTCGGCACGAGCGAAATTGTCCAGCCCGCGGGCTTCGCGGGCAGGACGGGGAGGTCGCCGCCCTCCACCGCCTTCCAGTCGAGCGGCCGGTATTCGCCGCCGGTCAGGGCGCAACGCAGCCAGGCCATGAGCCCGCTGACATGATGCAGCGGCAGCACGCCGGCGGCGTTGACTTGAGCGAGGCCGAAGTGCCGCGAGAACCCGCCCACGGCGGCGGCGAGCGTCTCTTCGTCGTGCCGCGCGAACTTCAGCCGGCCCGAGGTGCCGCCGGTCGGGATCATAAGCCAGCCGCTCGCGGCTGGCTGAGAAATCTGAGACCTCGCCGTTGCGGGCTGCTGCCCGCCCGGTGTCTGTCCCCGGTTCTCGCTTTGCGAAACCGAGGCAGAGAGACCTGACGGAGCGCTTGGCGCGGAGATGGCGGAGCAAACCTGAGGGACAGCAGACGGACCATTTAGCGAAAGATGTTCTTTCAACTGTGCGCGCTCGTTCGCTCCCCAAGCCGGGCTGCCGAGGAACACCTCGCCGTCTCCGGCCACGGCGGCGGCAAGGGCGGTCATAAATTTACGGGGATCTGCCTCAGAGATTACGACGGGCCCGCGGCGTGGCTCCGCGACAACACCGGAGGACGCGCCTAACAATAAGGCTAGTTCGGAACGAGTCATGGTGAGAGCCAAAATCTTTTAACCACGGATGGCACGGACGGAGCGCGACCGCGCGAAGATGGCAAGGCCGGAAGGCGTTGCCCCGCAGCGAAAGCGAAGGGGTGACTGTCACGGGTGCTCATGGGCAGTGCAGGAACATAGAACGGATAAAGGCCAAGACAGGTCTCTTACAGGAGGTAACTGAGGAAATACAGGAGGGGCTGGATTTATTCCCTTTGGGTCCAATACCCCGGAGCTTGCTCCGGCTTGGATGGATGGGAAGATGAGGGATGGAGAGTCGGTATATGCACAAGCCGCACAACGTTTCTGTGTTGATGTATCATTTGGTGTGCGCGGCGAAGTATCGGCGGGTGGTGATGAGTGAGAAGGTGGATGAGGTGCTACGGCAAGTGTGCTTGGAGATCGAGAAGCGCTGGGAGGTTCGATTTCTGGAGATCGGGTTGGATCGGGATCATGTCCACTTTCTCATCCAAACCGTGCCGAGTTACAGTCCGAGTCGGATGGTGCAGCTCGTGAAGAGCGTGGTTGCACGGGAGGTGTTCACGCAGGTGCCGGAAGTGAAACAGAAGTTGTGGGGCGGAGCGTTCTGGGGGGAGGGCTATTTCGTAAACACGGTGGGTCAGCACGGCAGCGAAAAGGTGATAGCCGCGTATGTTCAGGGACAGGGCGGGAAGAGTGAGTATCGTCAGTTGCACAAGGGGCAGTTGGATTTCGAGCTGTCTTGATCAAATGCCCCGGAGCTTGCTCCGGGGATCTTTACTTCTCTGTTCCCTCTGTTGGCTCCTGTGCAAAAAAACCATCCATGTTCATCCGTGTTATCCGTGGTCAACAACTCAGGGATTTAAGGCATTCCAGATCACTTCCGGTTCCACTCCCTTGATCCAGCTGCCGTCCAGCACCGGCCCGAGGAACGGGCCGTCCCAGCGGCGATCGCCAAAAATCTCACCGACACCGAAGCCGAGCGCCCGCTGGGTCAGCGGCTGGGTGAGCGCCGCCCGCAGGATTGCCGCCCGACCCAGCGCCGTTTCGATCGCGCTCGAGAGCACAATATCGGCCTTGGTCGCGGCCACCCAGGCGGCGAGCTCGGCCAGCGGACCCGTCAGCGCGGGCTTGAGGACGAACACCCCGCGCCAACCCTGCCCCTGCCAGCGCTGCGCTGCCGCGAGACCGGTGACCGACTCGTCGAGTGCCAGCGTCACGGGAAAATCCGCCGCGAGACCCAGCAGCGCGGCCTCGTCGCCCGGGTTCACGGGTTGCTCCACGAATTCCACCGGGCGCTCGGCGCACCGCGCGAGCCACTTGGCCGCCTGACGGCGGTCCCAGCCTCCGTTGGCGTCGAGCCGCAGCTTGGCGTAGGCCGGCAGGGCAGCCAGCAGGTCGTCGAAAATCCCGAGTTCATCGTCTACGGCTCCGACGCCGACCTTCCACTTGAAGGCGAGATAACCCGCCTCGAGTTTGGCTGGCAAGGCGGCCAGTGCCTCGCGACCGGCCGGCAACAGGGCGGCGACCGGCAGACGCGTGTTTGTCGTAAGGTGGAACCCGGCCTCCGGACGGGTTTTCTGTTCTGTGGATTCCCCTAAGCGCGTCCGGAGGCCACGCTCCACCTCGGACTTGGCACACGCCAAGGCGAACCGCACGCAGCCGAAGCGAGACGGCACAGCGTCCAAGAGTTCGTCTGTCACGGTCGCCCCGAACTTTCGGCAAATTTCCCCGGCTTCGGCCAACGTTTCCGTCCCAAACCACGACAGCGGGGCGATTTCCCCGTAACCGACCCGGCCGGCCGGGTCCTCCAGCCGCACGAGGAGGCCCTCGCGCTCCGTCCAGGCCCCGTGGGCCGTCCGCAGCGGCGCCCGCAACGGCAGGCGGTAAGGTTTGAACTCAAAGCGATAAGCCATGCAATTTCACCACAGAATACACGGAAGACCGGGAAGAGAAACCTGAAACCTCGCCGTTGCGGGCTTCCTGTTGCGCCCTGCTGGGCGCCCGGGATCAGTCGCGCAGCCTTCGCTGCGGCTGAGCTGCCCGCCCGGTGTCTGTCCCCGGTTCTCGCTTTGCGAAACCGAGGCAGAGAGACCTGACGGAGCGCTTGACGCGGAGATGGCGAAGCAAACCTGAGTTTGCTGAATTCAATCCTCCAATCCTGTAAACTCCACAGGAGGAAACAGAGGGAACGGAGAAGGATTATAGAAAGCCAGGAGCTTGGGGGCGTGGTTTCCTAGCTTCAGACTACCTCTGTTGGCTCCGTTATCTCCTGTAAAATGCGTGGGTTTTCACCCTCAGGTCTCAGGTTTCAGGTCTCAGGTCTCTGCCGCGCGCTTTTTGTTTGAGGTTCGGCGCGGCAGGAGTATTTCGTTCACGGCAACGATGACCAAGCCTGTTGCCTCTTCCGCCAGCGATTCGGACTTCTACCTGCCCGCCGACCGCTTCTTCGCCGCCAACCTGCCGAGCGCGCTGACCTACGACGACGTCTCGCTCGCCACGCTCCACTCGGAGATCCTCCCGAAGGACACCGACCTGGCCACCACCCTCGCCGAGGGCCTGCGGCTGCAGATCCCCATCATCTCGTCCGACATGGACACCGTGACCGAGTCGCGCATGGCCATCGCCATGGCACTCAACGGCGGTCTCGGCCTCATCCATTACAACCTGCCGGGCAAGGACCAGATCAAGGAGGTCGCCCGCGTGAAGCGCCACATCCACGGCCTCATCCAGGACCCCATCACCGTCACGCCGGACATGCTCGTCAGCGAGGTCCTGGCGATGATCGACCAGAAGCGCTTCGACTTCCGCACCTTCCCCGTCGTGGACAGCCACGGCAAGCTCGCCGGCCTCCTCTCCGGCAACCTCGTCAAGGACCGCTACAAGTCGAAGCAGGTCGCCGAGGTCATGACGCCCCGCAAGCAGCTCATCACCGTCTCCGAGAGACAGATGGCCGCCGACCCGATCAAGGCCGCGGACAAGTTTTTCACCGAGAACGTGGGCATCCACAAGGTCCTCGTCGTCGACGACAAGGACCACCTGCGCGGCCTCGTCACCATCTCCGACATCGAGCGCATCACCAACGAGGCGAAGTCCCGCCGCAAGCCGGCGCGCGACTCGCATTTCCGCCTCGTCGTCGGCGCGGCCGTCTCCCCGATCCGCAAGCCCGACGGCTCCCTCGACCGCGACAAGATCTTCGACCACGTGGGCGAACTCGTCCGCGAGGCCGTGGACATCGTCGCCGTCTCCACGGCACACGGGCACACCGCCGGCGTCGGCGATGTCGTGAAGCTCATCCGCGGCCAGTTCAAGGACCTGCCCATCATCGCCGGCAACGTCACCAGCGGCGCGGGCGTCGAGTTCCTCGCCGCCGCCGGCGCCAACGCCATCAAGATCGGCCAGGGCCCGGGCTCCATCTGCACCACGCGCATGGTGGCGGGCGTCGGCATCCCGCAGCTCACCGCGCTCCATGTCTCCGCCCAGGGTGCCGCCAGGAAGGGCGTCCGCCTCATCGCCGACGGCGGCATCACGAAGTCGGGCGACATCGTCAAGGCCCTCACCCTCTCCGACGCCGTCATCCTCGGCGGCCTGCTCGCCGGCTGCCGCGAGGCGCCGGGCGAGATCATGGAAATCTCGGGCAAGCTCTACAAACAATACCGCGGCATGGGCAGTCACGCCGCGATGAAGGCCGGCTCGGCCGCCCGCTACGGCCACGACAAGAACGACACGGCCCGCAAGGTGGCCGCCGAGGGCATCGAGGCCCTCAAGGAAGTCTCCGGCTCGGTGGACGACGTGCTCGGCAACCTCATCGGCGGCGTCCAGAGCGGCATGGGTTACCTCGGGGCCAAGGACCTCGGCGAGCTCCGCAAGAAGGCCCGCTACGTCCGCGTGACGCCCGCCGGCCAGAAGGAAGCGGCCCCGCACGACGTCATCGAGGTCGCCACGCGCCATGGCGGCTGACGCCGCCGTGAAACCGGAAACCTGAGACCTGAAAGTGGGGGCCTGAAAACAGGATAATGTTGGATTCGGCCGTCTGGCAGAACGCTGCCATCTTGGTGACAGATATTGCACTGCGATCACCCGGGAACTGCGTTTTTGAAGGTGCAGAAGCGAACACCCCGCCAGATGTGTTTCGACCCGTTCGCCTGAACGAGACCAGAACCGGAGCGAACCCGTTCCGAACGTTCGGGTTCACTTTCCTCGATTTGTGTCGATACTAACGCCAATTACAGAACGTCATCTGAGTTGCTGTTGACCGCGCTACCTTTGTTGGTAGGTTAACTTCACCATGTCCGAGGAAGCTATCAGTCAACTTGAAGCCGGTGTGCCCGCACTATCCGGCGTGGCTTTTGCTGCCGCTCGGCGGCACGTGCTAGCCTCCGGACAAAGTGTGCTCCAATCTGAGAATGGCGTGCTATATGAGGTATTTCCGGATGGTCACAAGGTGTGGATCAAGAATGTTGAGCCTCCTCAGCCGGTAATTTTCGGCCGAAAGTATACGATCCGGTGAGTTCAGTTACGCCGCGACTGCGCATGTTTGCCGGACCCAATGGTTCCGGAAAAAGCACACTGAAATCAGTGCTCTTGCCAGAGTTACTCGGAGCATATCTTAACCCCGATGAAATCGAGGCTTCAATCAAGCGAACGGGTTGGCTGCAAACCGCGGACTTCGGGGTAACGACAACCGCTGAAGACATCATACCGTTTTTCGCCAACGCCAGGCTTTTGGCGGATGACCAGCTCCAAGCCGCGAAGCAGCGCCTCATCTTCAACGATGGGCGTCTCGAATTCCCTGGGATAGAAGTAAATTCCTATTGGGCCTCTGTCGCGGTGGATTTTCTCCAACGCAGGCTAACGGAGCAGAACGCGTCATTTACGTTTGAAACCGTCATGTCACACCCGGGAAAAATTGAAATTCTCCGGGCAGCTCAACGCGCAGGCTATCGCACATACCTCTACTTTATCGCTACCGATGATCCTGCGATCAATCTCTCCCGGGTGCGCAACCGGGTGAAACTCGGCGGGCACTCTGTGCCAAAAGACAAAATCATTACGCGCTACCACCGATCACTGGCGCTGCTTCCAGACGCAATCCGCGCCACGAACCGTGCTTACATTTTCGATAATTCCGGTGGTAAAGGAGAGCATACATGGCTGGCAGAAATCACCGACGGGAAGACTTTGGAACTGAAAACGAACCTGATGCCGGCTTGGTTTAAGCGCGCGGTGCTCGACCCGCTTGGTCTAAGCTGAACTGCGGCACATAACCTGAGATTGCAGAACTTCAGGTCTCAGCTTTCAGGTTTCTCTTCCGCGCCTATTGCGGCGCGGGAATGAAGCTCACCGCGAACGCCGCATAGACGGAGAGCTGAGGGCCAAGGCTTTTACCGCGGATAACACGAATGGCACGGATTGAAACAAACCAACCTGCCTCGTGCATTTATCCATATTAATCCGTTTGCCCGTGAATCCGCGGGACGACGGAGTTCTCGGGACAAACGCCCCAACGCAGGTTGGTGGACGATCCCTGGGATGCGAGCACGCATCAACAGGGCACACCGGGTGGCAAGCATGCCGCAACCGTGTGAAATCCGCGGTCAAAAGTTCTGCGGATTTTGAGATTACTTCGGGGCTTCGATGAAACTCACGGCGAAGGCCGCATACACCAGCGCCGGCTTGCCCTTCACCGTCGCCGGCTTGAACTGCCAGTAATGCACCGCCAGGAGGGCGTTGCGGACCAGCAGCGGCGACGAGGCCGAGTCCACGCGCGGCACCCGCACATGGCCCTCCTCGTCGATGTAGAGCGACACGACCACCCAGTCCCCCTTCCCGCCCACCGGCGTGTAGCCGGCCGGGAAATGCGGCACCGCCTCGCGCACGCGCTCGAGCCGGTTGTCGAGGGCCGCCTCGGTGACCGGGTGATACTTGAAGTCGGGCCGGCCCCCGCGGATCTCCAGCTCCCGGCGCTCGACGGCGTCGAAGGTGTTCATGGGGACGCTGAAGTCCGGCGTGAATTCGTAGCCGAAGTTGAAGCGCGACGGCACCGCGACCCCCTTGAACAGGAGCGGGGCGTATTTCGTGTCCTGCGCGGCGCGCAGCAGCGCCTCGCCAAAATACTTCTGGGTCCAGGCCACGAGCAGGTAGTCGGTGGCATTGCCCTTCTCGTCCAGCTCGACGCAGACGGTGGCCTGCCCCTTGGCGATCCCCGCCGCGTAGCCGCTGCCGGGGAAAAAGAGCCGCACCGGCGGCTCGGTCGGCGCGATGCCGCCGCCGCGCAAATCCGCGGGGGAAATGGGCGGATAATCCGCCAAGCGCGAACCATTGACGGTCACCGTGGGCAACTCGACCGGCGCCTCGGAATGAAGCGGCGGGGCGGGATCCTCGGCAAACGCGGACGTTGCGGTCAAAAGCACCCCGATCCCCAGGATAGATTTAAACACGGAGGGCACAGAGAACGCGGAGAAATTCAGTTGACCACGAATTGCATGCATAAAGCCAAGGTAGTTTAACCACTAAAAGACACCAATTTGTCACTAATCATTAGTGTGGTTTTAGTGTTCATTAGTGGTGAAAACTCTGCGGTCTCCATGGCCTCTGTGCTAAAACTTCGGCCCGTAGACGCGGACGTAGTCGATGCGGTATTCCTGCGGGAATTGCGTCGTGGCGTCGGGGTAGCCCGGCCACGCGCCGCCGACGGCGAGATTGAGCAGGAGAAAATGGCGGGCGCCGTCGAAGACCCATTTCGTTCCCGCGGGCAGGTCGGCGGGCGTGACCGTGTGGTAGACCTTGCCGTCGAGCAGCCACTCGATCCTGCCCGGCTGCCAGTCGACGGCAAACACGTGGTAGGCCTCGCTGAAGCTTGCGCCGCCGGGCAGCACCGTGGTCTTGGTCAGGCCGTGCTGGCCGGAGTAACCCGGCCCGTGCAGCGTGCCGTGGAGCGTGCCGGGCTTGTGGCCGATGAGCTCGACCACGTCGATCTCGCCGCACGCCGGCCAGGGCACCTGGTTGATGTTGTCGCCGAGCATCCAGAAGGCGGGCCAGATGCCCTGCCCCTTCGGCAGTTTCAGGCGCGCCTCGATGCGGCCGTAGCCGGTCGAGAATTTGCCGAGGGTCTTCAGGCGGGCGGAGGTGTAACCGCCGGCGGCGGTGCGCACGGCCCGCAGCACGAGCGCCTTGCCGTCGGTGGCCTCGGGGTCGTCCACGATGAAGGAATTCTCCCGCGAGGCCGTGTAGGCCTGCAGCTCCTTGTTGCCCCAGCCGTTGTCGCCGAGATCGTGGACCCATTTCGCCGGGTCCGGCCCGGAGCCGGCCGGCTGGTTGAACTCGTCCTGCCAGACCGGGCTGGATGCGGGGGAAGACATGGCGAGGAGAGAGGAAGTCAGAAGGAGGAAGGGAATAGGGTTCATGGACTGGAATGTAGGGTCGCCGCTGGCGACGACCTAACCGCCGCATCCCGCGAGGTCGCCGCAAGCGGCGACCCTACAGGGAGGACAGAATTCTCGGGCCTGGTTATCATCGCACCGCCCCCACGTAGGTCTGGATGGCGCGGGCGGGCACGGTGCAGGCCAGCGCCTCGCCGCCCGCGGCCAGGGTGAAGGACACGGCGGCATCGGTGCGGTTGAGCACGACGACCGCCAGCGAACCGTCGGGATTGGCGAAGGCGACCGACTCGAGCGCCGCCGGGCCGCCGGACGAGCCGATGCGATGCGCGCCGGGCTGCACGTATTTGCTGAAATGGCCGAGGTAGTAGAACGACGGGCCGTAGCGGACCTCCTGGGTGACCGTGTCGACGATGACCGGCGCGTCGCAGAAATTGCCGACATGGTTGGGACCGCCGCGCTCATCGAGCACGATGTTCCAGTCCATGAAGTTCACGACCCAGTTGCGGATGTCGCCGATCATCTGGTGCGCGTAGCCCTCGCCGTGTTCCCACGACCCGATGGTCCGGCCGCCCTCGTAGCAACCCTCGGTGAAGAGGACGGGCTTGTCGGGGAACCGGGCGTGCACGCGCGCGGAGACGGCGAAGTCCTTGCCCGGATCATACCAGTGCAGCGCGATGCCCCAGAGATATTTCGCCGCCGCCGGGTCGCCGAGCTCGGTGTCGGCGAATTGCTCCAGCAGGTCGCGGTTGTGGTCGAGCCCGAGCAGCTTGACCCCCGACAGGCCGGCGCCGGCCAGAGCCGGGCCCAGGTGGTTCTTGATGAAATCGCGCTCCTGCGCCGCCGAATAGATGCAGGACTCCCAGACCTGCTTCGCCTGCGGCTCGTTCTGCACGGTCAGGGCCCAGATATCGATGTTCTCCTCCGCCTTCATCCGCTGCACGAACTTCACGAAGTAGTTCGCCCACGCCGGGGCATATTCCCCGCGCAACGCGCCGCCATCGTCCATGCGGTTGTTGGTCTTCATCCAGGCCGGCGGGCTCCACGGCGAGGCGAGGATGCGCAGCCGGCCGCCCGAGGCCTTGATGGCGTCGTGCAGGAGCGGCAGGAGCCACTTCCGCATCGGTGCCAGGCTGAAGTCGTGCAGGTCGTAGTCGCCCGGCGTGGCGTCGAGCTCCCACATGTTGACGGAGAAGTCGCAGCTGTTGATGTGGGTGCGGGCCAGGGTGTAGCCGAGACCGTCCTGCGGGTCGTAGTAGCGCCGGAGCACCTCGGCCCGCCGGGCGGCCGGCAGCTGGGCCAGCACGTAGGCGGAGGATTCGGTCAGCGCGCCGCCGAAGCCGACCATTTCCTGGAATTGCTGGGATGGGTCGAGCGTGAGAGCGCGATTGGAGTCCCGTTGCTGGCTGCTGCCAGCCCGGGATTTGTCCTGACCGTCGTCAGGCAAAGCAGCCGGCGCAGCGACCGCCGCCAGCCGGTGCCCGTTGTCGCGGGCGGTCTCGATCACGGACCACTGGCGCGGGGTGGCGGAAAGAGAAGGCAGGAGAAGAAACCACAGAACACACGGAATACACGGAAAGAGGCGGTGGAACCGTGGGAGGGGCTTTACGCCCCGACAAAATAACCGGCGGACGGGCAAAGTCGGGGCATAAAGCCCCTCCCACTCCAAGGCAGGTTTTTGATTAGAAATCATATTCCGTGTATTCCGTGTGTTCCGTGGTGAATCCTTCAGGTGGCGGCCGCGGCCTTGCGCGCGGCGAGTTCCTGCTCCATCTGTTTCACCTGCGGCTCGTCGAGCCGGTAGAAGACGATCGCCAGGCCGGCCAGCAAAGCGAAGCAGCCCGGCAGCAGGCTGAAAAGCAGGTTGATGCCGTGCAGGGCGCGCGGGGTCTGCACCGCGTTGGCCTCGTAGCCGTAGTAGCTGAGCAGCCAGCCGATCATGCCGCCGCCGATGGCGAGGCCGATCTTCTGCACCATGACGGTGGCGGAGAAGATCAGGCCGGTGGCCCGGCGGCCGAACTTCCACTCGCCGAAGTCGGCGGTGTCGGCATAGAGCGACCACACGATGGCCGGCGTCGGGCCGGCGGCAAAGGAGCCGATGATGTTCAGCACATAGAGCGCGACCAGGTTGTGCGGGGCGACGAAGTAGCAGCCGCCGATGCCGGCGGCGTTGATGATGGTCAGGACGATCATCAGCGAGCGCCGGGAGAAGTGCGCGGTGAAGAGCTTGGTCGAGAGCGCGCCGAGGATGAAGCAGAGGAAGCCGACGAGGTTGAACGTGCCGAGGGCGCCCTCGTTGCCCACGGCGTATTTGAAGTAGTAGATGCCGGCGCCGCTGCGCAGGCCGACATTCGTCAGGTTCAGGAAGGCCACGAAGAAGAGCACGAGCCACGGGCCGTTCGACCGGAGGTCGCCCAGGTCGCGGCCGAGCGAGGTCCGCTGGTTGACCGGCGCGGCGACGCGCTCGCGGGTGTTGAAGAACGTGTAGAGAAACATGCCGACCGACAGCACGGCGAAGATCGCCATGGTGTTGCGGAAACCGTCCGCCGGAACCCCGCCGGCCGGGGTCAGCACGTCCTTCAGGACCGGCACGAGCCAGCCGATGAGCAGCGCGCCGAGGAAGGCGCAGGCGAAACGGTAGGAGGAAAGCGAAGTGCGATCCTCCGAGGACGGGGACATGACGCCCATGAGGGCGCCGTAGGGCGTGTTGATCGCGGCATAGGTGATCAACATCAGCGTGTAGGTGAGGTAGGCGTAGGTCAGCTTGCCGGCCAGGCTGACATCCGGGGTGGTGAACATGATGTAGCCCAAAATGCCGTAGGGCACGGCGCCCCACAGGATCCACGGCCGGAACTTGCCCCAGCGGGTGCTGGTGCGGTCGGCGACGACGCCGATGACCGGGTTGAGCAGCGCCACCAGGATCGGCATGGTGCCGAGCAGCGTCCCCACCGCGGCGGCATCCTTGATGCCGACGACGTCGGTGTAGTAATAGGAAAGGAACAGGTTGAACGCCTGGAAGTAGAAGTTCGAGGCGGTGTCACCGAGGCCGTAGGCAAGTTTTTCCTTGAAGGACAGCCGGTCGCTGGAGGCGGGAGTGGTCACGACGGAGGGAGGGGTGGAAAGCGCGGCGGAATGCCGCGGGGGTCAGGGCTCATTGCAACCGGCTTCGGGCGGGGCGTAAAGCCCCGCTCATCGCAAAAAACCTGGAATAGGTAATCATGGCTTGAGGGTGGAACGCGGCCTCGGGACGCGCTTCAGGATTCGCGCGGCCCCAAAACGCGTCCGGAGGCCGCGTTCCACCTCGATTCAAATTGAGCGGGAGCCTGGGGGAAGCGCGCACCGGTAACACCCCGGTGCGCGCCCTACCCTAAACTACCCCTTTGGTAGGGTCGCCGCTTGTCGGCGGACCGGTCCGGCCACAAGGGCCGACCCTACAGCAAAAAACCCGGGAAGCATGGTCAGAACGCGATATCGTAGGTGAGATGCGCCGTGATCGGCGGGTTGTAGATCGACCCGTAGAGCTTGGTATCGTCGAGCAGGTTGTAGATGTTCAGCTGGAGCGACTGGCTGTAGCCGCCGCTCTTCCACTCGCGGCGCACGAAGCCGTTCACCGTCATCTGCGAGGGCGAGTAGAGCACGATGACCTTGCCGTTGACGTCGGTCTGGACCTGGCCGCTGCCGTGGGTCACGCCGGAGAAGTAGGCGCGCTGGGAGGTCCAGTCGACGCCGGCGCCGGCCACCCAGCCCTTGAGCGAGTCGCGGAACTTGTAATTACAGAAGGCGGTGAACCGGTTCTTCGGCGTGTCGTCACCCGGGAAGGTGCCCGTGTTGGTGCGGGTCGAGGTGTCGGTCGGGTCCGTATAGGCCGCGGCCAGCGTCTGCCCCTTCAGGCCGAAGCCCCCGTTCGGGAAATACCATGTCGCCCAGCGGTCCTGCGGATACGGATACTTGATCCACTGGCCCTTGTTGATCAGCTGGACGGAGGTGTTGATCGAGGCCGAGACGACGACCTGGAAGTGGTCGTTCGGCGTGAACATGATCGTGCCATCCCAGCCCTCGGCCTGGGAGACGGAGGGAATGGCGGCCTGCTGCGGCCCGTTCTGGAACGCGGCGTCGTCCAGGGTCGCATTGTTGACACCGGGATCGTTGGTGGAGTTGCCCTGATAAATCCAGCCGGCCCAGCCGGGCGCAGCCGCGGCAAACTGGGCATCCAACCACGCCGCCCCGGCCGGATTGCTGGCGTTGAGGTAGATGCTGCCGGCATTCTGGCTTTGGCCGTTAATGGGGGAAGTCAGGGTGACCGCTCCCGCATTGATCGCCGCAATCCAAGCCGCCTGCTCCGGGGCATTGGGCGTGTAGGTCTGGCCATTGGACACGAAACCCGGGAGGGTGATGACGCTGCCATCCGCCGCATGGGTGGTATAAGGCGTGTTGGTGAAGGGGTTGAAAAAGCCCGTGCCGTTGGCGTCACCCAGGTTGTAGATGATCGGCTTGGTCGGATCGAAGCGGACGTGACCGAGCGGGGCCGGCGTGGAGAAGCCCGAGGCGAGCCACGCGTTCTTGGTGATCTTGTAATGGCTGATCGAGCCGGAGATCTTGCCGTCCATGAAGTCGAACTTGACGCCGATTTCCTTGCTCTTCGCGGTGTCGGCGCCCACGGGGGAGCCGGTCAGGGCCTCGTGCAGGCCGCCGAAGTTGGGCTGGAACCCGTCGGCCTTCAGCGCGAAGACGGAGAGGCTCTTGGTGAGCTTGAGCATGACGCCCAGCTGGCGGGACGTCGCCTTGGTCTGCAGCGCGGTGCTGGTGGTGGTCGTCTGGACGCCGGTCGACGTGACGTTGGTGTTGGTGGACCAGTTGTCGCTGGTGTCCTTGCGCACGCCGGTCATCAGGATGATGCGGTCATCGACGCCCCAGAGGCGGCCGAACTTGGCAAAATTATTGAGGTAAAACGCCTTGTCCCAGCCCTTGTTGATGTTGCCAAAGTTGTTCTCATACAGACCGGGCGCAGGCGAACCGTCGCCCTGCGTGGCGAAGAGGATGGGGCTGAGGTCGAGCGGGCCCTTGAAGCTGAAAAGGCCGGGCAGCGTCTGCCAGTTGTTCGACTGGATCTTGTTGTAGAGCTCCGAGTAGCCGGCGAGCACCTGGTCCTCGGTGCGATACCACTTGTCCTGGAACATAGTCTTGCGGGCGGTCAGCTCGATGCGTTCCTGGTTGCGCGTGGTCTGGGCGTTATTCTGGTTCCAGGCATAGCGGACGACCTCGTTGTTGAACGTGCCGTATTTCAGGTTGCCGTTGGACGGCGTGGTGCCGTCGAGGCCGTTGTCGAGCGAGGTCAGCGTGATCGTCTGCGAGAGGTTGAAGCCGGGATTGCCGGCCGAGACCTGCTCGATGCCGCCGTTGGCGTTCTGCGTGTGGAAATTATACTTGTTGATGTTGAACCCGGCGAGGAAGTCGACCTGCGGGACCCAATCGCCCTCCTTCAGCAGCTGCTGCGTGAGGATGAGTTCGATATTGTTCTGGTCCTGGTTGTTGAAGTTGTCGGGTCCCCCGAGGTTGGAGGTGCGCTTGTCGGCGCCCGGCGCCCAGTAGAAGCCGGTGGCCTCGAGCTGGTCGTTGTTGATGGGCGTGGCGCCGGTGCCCTGGGCCGCGCGCAGGGCGCGGAAACCATTGCCGTTCTGCTTGGACTTGGTGTATTCGGTCTCGACGAGGATCTCGGTCGTCGGGGTCGGCTTCCAGGAAAAGGAAGGCGCGATGAAATAGTGCGAGCTCTTCTGGAAATCGATCTGGGTCTTGGAACTTTCCCAGGAGCCGAGGATGCGGTAATCCACGCCGGCGAGATTGCTGACCGGTCCGGTCACGTCCACCGAGGTGCGCAGGAAGTCGTAGCGGCCGATCTGGAAGGAGGCCAGGCCCTGTTGGCGGTTGAGCGGGCGCTTGGTGAGGTAGTCGACCACGCCACCGAAGTTGCCCGTGCCGTAGAGGAGCGCGTTGGGCCCCTGCACGACCTCGATGCGGTCGATGTTGAGGGCGTCGCTCGGGCTGCCGCGGAGAAAGCCGTTGCGCAGGACGTTGTTCGTGATGAAGCCGCGGATCTTGAGCTGCACTCCGCTGATGTTCGAGGTGATGCCCTCGGGGTTGTTCACGCCGCCCGGACCGTAGGCGCTGTTCTGAATCCCGCCGATGCCGCCCTTGTTCTCCAGGTCGTTCTGGGTCTGGAGCGAGATGCTCGAGGCATAGGACAGGGACTTGCGCAGGTCGGTCGCGCCGATGTCATTGATGAATTCGCTGGTGATGACCTGCATCGGGATCGGCAGGTCCTTGATCGGGCTGTCGACGCGCGAACCGGAGATTGCGTTGGTCGCGGCATAACCGCGGTCCTTGTCGGTCGTGACGGTGAAGGGCGAAAGGACGACCGTTTCGTCCTTGGTGCCCTTTTTTTCGACGGTGCTGGTGTCCGTCGCGGCCTTCTGGTCGGGAGTGGTTTGCTGCGCACGGGCCGCAAGCGGCCACGCCAGGAGGGCGGCCGCGGTGATCAAGAATCCCGCACGAAAGGCGGAACGTTGCTTGTGGTTCATGGGGTGTCGGGTTTTGTGCCCCCGCGTCCGGCGGAATGCGGCGGTTTCAGGAGGGAAACCGGTCCGCAGTCTGACGTTCTCGGGGAAAGGGGTTTGACGGGGTATGTCCGGATTTCGCCGGCCACGAACCAATCAAAGGGAATCGGGTGCATAACAGTCAAATTATATGTGCACACCCGGTTGCATGGTTTTTAGGGGCTCGTTTAAGAATGTATACTGTTTGTCATGTTATGTTTATATGACATCAATGCACCATTATCGGATATTTTGTATCCTTAGTTGTTTATTTTGTTGCATAGCCTTTCAGCCTCATGATTGCCTTCCCACGCTGCATCCGGTGCCCCCGCACCAGACGGATCCGGCATCCCCCGCCCCCATGCCGACGGTCAACCAGCAACTCATCGCACAGCGCCTGAACCTGTCGCGCGCCACGGTCTCGCGCAGCCTGGCGAACCACCCGGCGATCAGTGCGGAAACGCGCCGGCTCGTGCAGGAAATGGCGGCGAAGCTCGGCTACAAGCAGAGCCCGGGACGCGCGGCGCGGCGCGGGAAAAAATCCCGCACGTTCACCATCGGCGTCGTCATCGGCATCCCGCGCGGCGAAAATACGATGGTCACCTATCCGCACATCCTGAAAGGCATCCGCGACCGCGCCGAGATCGAGCGCGTGACCGTGGACGTGTCCTACCAGCCGCCCGCGGACATCGCCACCGCCGACGGCCAGCAGTCGTTGATGCGGCAGATCCGCGCCAACGACTGGCGCGGCGCGATCCTCGTCCACCCCTTCCCCGAGCCCGCCGTGGCGCTGATCGCCAGCCGCATCTCGACCGTCTCCGTGCTCGAGAGCTACAACGAGCCCGGCATCGACATCATCGACACCGACGACGCGCCGGCGGTTCTCGACCTGGTGCTGCGCCTCTCGGCCGCCGGCCACCGGCGCATCGGGTTCGCCTCCTGGACCTACCCCGTCGGCGGCCACTGGGTCGCGCGGCGCTTCAGCGGCTACGTCGAGGCGCTGTTCTACCAGGGCCTGGAGTTCCGCCCCGAGTGGGTCGTCAACGTCCACAAGAACTCGCCGCGCCTGCAGCCGCCGGAAGTGAGCGCGACGGTCGCCCGGCTGTGCCAGGACGACCGCGTGACCGCGTGGGTCTGCGCCGCCGACCACCAGGCCTACCCGCTGATGCAGGACCTGTCCGCGCGCGGCATCCGCGTGCCCGAGGATTGCTCCGTCACCGGCTTCGACGGCCTCGAGCCGCCCGCCGGCCTGCGCCGCGCCACCTCGATGCGCGTCCCGCACGAGCACATCGGCTCCTCCGCCCTCACCCGCCTCGTCAACCGCATGGCGCATCCCGCCTCGCCCCGCCGCAAGATCCTCGTCGAGGCGCAGCTGGTGGAGGGCGAGACCATCGCCCCGCCGCGCGCGGCCGCCAGCAGGTAGGGCGAGTCGTCCCCGATGAGCCGCGATCGCCCCACAACCCCTTCCACGGCGGATCAAGGATGATCCGCCCCACCTCAAACCACATGTCCCGCGCTCCCTTCCAGTTCCCCCGCAACTTCACCTGGGGCACGGCCACCGCCGCGCCCCAGATCGAGGGCGCGGCCTTCACCGGAGGCAAGGGCGAGTCGGTCTGGGACCGCTTCGCGCGCCGGCCCGGCGCCGTGGCCGACGGCGACACCCTCGATGTCGCGTGCGACCATTACCACCGCTATGCGCAGGACTTCGCGCTGATGCGCCGGCTCGGCATCAAACACTACCGCCTCTCGCTGGCGTGGCCGAGGATTTTCCCGCACGGGGACGGGGCCGTGAACCGGCGCGGCGTGGATTTTTATCACCGCCTGATCGATTCGTTGCTCCAGCACGGCATCACGCCCTGGGTGACGATGTTCCACTGGGATCTGCCGCAGGCGCTGGAGGACCGCGGCGGCTGGCGCGCGCGGGTCGTGCCCGAGGCGTTCGCCACCTACGCCGACACCATCGTCCGGGCCTACGGCGACCGCGTCAAAAACTGGATCACGCTGAATGAAATCCGCTGCTTCACCGTGCATGCCTACGGCGAGGGCACCAAGGCGCCTGGTGGCCGCGAGAGCGCCCGCACGGTCAACCAGACGATGCACCACGCCCTGGTCTGCCACGGCCACGGTGTCCGCGCCGTGCGCGCGCACGGCGGCCGCGGCGCCCGCGTGGGCCTGACGGACAATTGCGAGACGGTCATCCCGGTCGCGGAATCGGCGGCCGACATCGCGGCGGCGCGCGCCTGGTTCATCGAGGCCAACCAGCCGGTGCTCGACCCGATCTACCGCGGACACTACGCCCCGGCCTACCTGCGCCGCTGCGGCCGGGACCGCCCCACGGTGGCGCGCGGCGACTTCGCGCTGATCAGCCAGCGGACGGATTTCCTCGGCCTCAACATCTACAGCGGCACCTTCGTGCGCCGCGGCGCCCGCGGCCGGCCCGAGGTGGTCGCCCCGAGCGCCAGCTATCCCCGCGCCGACAGCCCATGGCTCAACCTCGCGCCCCGCGCCCTCTACTGGACGCCCCGGCTGGCCGCCGAGGTCTACGGCGAGAAAAACATCTACATCACCGAGAACGGCTGCGGCTACAACGACGACGCCGTGGTCCGCGGCGAGTGCCTCGACCTGCACCGCGTCGAGTTCCTCCGCAGCTACCTGCGCGAGCTGCACCGCGCCATGGCCGACGGCGCGCCGGTGCGCGGCTATTTCCTGTGGTCGTTCATCGACAACTTCGAGTGGGCCGACGGCTACCGCCGCCGCTTCGGCATCGTGCACAACAATTTCAAGACCCAGCGCCGCACCCCCAAGCTCAGCGCCGGGTGGTATGCCGCCGTCATCGCCGCCAACCGTATTTTGTAGGAGCCTGCTGGCAGGCGATTTGAAGCCGGGCCGACGGATCACGTCCTGAATCGCCTGCCAGCAGGCTCCTACATGCCGACCAAACTGCCCCTCATGAGACTTCACCTGCTCGCCGCTCCGCTCCTGATTGCCACCCTCGCCGGCCGCCTGCCCGCCGCGCCGCTCCCCGCCGGCGATGCCGCCGCCGCGGGTTTCTCCCCGGAACGCCTCGAACGCGTGCACCGGCTCGTGCAGGGCTATGTGGACGACGGCAAATACGCCGGCGCCATCACGCTCATCGCCCGCGACGGCCGGATCGTCGACGCCCGCGCCTACGGCTGGCGCGACACGGCGAAAAAGCTCCCGATGGAGCGCGACACGCTCTTTTATATTTTCTCGCTCACCAAGATGACGATCGCGGTCACCACGCTGACGCTGTGGGAGGAGGGCCGGTTCAACCTCGACGACCCCGTCGCCACCTACCTGCCCGAGTTCAAGTCCATGAAGGTGATCACCGGCGGCACCGCCGAAAACCCCGAGCTGGTGGACGCCCGCCCCATCACCATCCGCCACCTGCTGACGCACACCGCAGGCTTCGCCTACGACTGGAACGCCGCACCGCTGCTGAAACCCTCCTATGAGAAGGCCGACCTGTTCGGCATCGCCACGATGCCGGAGTTCGCCCAGGCGCTGGCCAAAATCCCCCTCCATCACCAGCCGGGCGACGCTTTCCTTTACGGCGCCAGTTACGACGTGCTCGGCTACCTCATCGAGAAACTCACCGGCCAGCCGCTCGAGACCGCCATGCGCGAGCGCGTATTCGCCCCGCTCGGCATGCCCGACACGTCCTTCGTCGTGCCGCCGGAAAAGCGCAGCCGGCTCGCCAAGGTCCACCGTCATGCCGCCGACGGACACCTCGAACCCACCGCGCCCGGCACCATCGTGCTGGCCGCCACGGGCGAGCGCACGGTCTTCCCCAGCGGCAGCGGCGGGCTCGTCTCCACCATCGACGATTTCGCGCGCTTCGCCCAGATGCTGCTCAACCGCGGTGAACTCGGCGGTGTCCGCATCCTTTCGCCGAAAACCGTCGCGTTCATGACGACGGATCATCTCACGCAGATCAAGACGCCCACCCTCTTCATGGGCCCGGCCGGCACCTACGGCCTCGGCGTCGGCGTGTGGGGGGCCGGCGGCGGCAGCGATTCGCCCGGCTCGGCCGGCCGCTTCGGCTGGACCGGCGCCGCCACGACCTACTGCAACATCGACCCGCAGGAAGGCACCGTCGCGATGGTTTTCGCCCAGCATTTTCCCTACGACGAACACGGCCTCTTCCCCCGCTTCAGCACGGCCTTCTACCAATCAATCCTCAAAACCCGCGCCCCGTGAAACCCCGCCCGTCCGCCGTCCTGGCCGTTTTTTTCCTGCTCTGCCTCCCGGCCGCCCGGCTGGCGGCGGCCCCCGCGTTGCTCCATGCCTCCGCCCGCCCCGGCCTCGACCTGAACGGCCCGTGGCACGTCATCGTCGATCCCTACGAAACCGGCTACTACGACTACCGGCGCGAGCCGTTCGACGCGGCCGCCAAACCGACCGGCGGCTACTTTCTCGACCGGCAGCCGGCGGACAAGTCCGAGCTGCTGGAGTATGATTTCGACCGGAGCCCCGTGCTGAACGTCCCGGGCGACTGGAATTCCCAGGACGAGCGCCTGTTCTACTACGAGGGATCCGTCTGGTATCGCCGGCGCTTCGACTACCGGCCCGCCGCCGCGGACCACCGCCTCTTCCTCTATTTCGGCGCGGCCAATTACCAGGCCGACGTCTACCTGAACGGGAAAAAACTCGGCCGGCACATCGGCGGCTTCACCCCGTTCGAGTTCGAGGTCACGGGCCTCGTCACGGCGGCGGGCAACTCGCTCGTCGTCCGCGTGGACAACTCCCGCCACGCCGACGCCGTGCCGACGGTGAACACCGACTGGTGGAACTACGGCGGCCTCACCCGCGACGTACGGCTGGTGGAAACACCGGCGACCTTCGTGCGCGACTACCACGTGCAGCTCAAGCCGGGCGCGCCGGGCCGGATCGAGGCTTCGGTGCAGCTCGACGGCGCCCAGCGGCGCCAGCATGTCACCCTCGCGATCGCCGGCGCCCAACTGACGGCGGAGGCGGACACCGACGACACGGGCGCCGCCCGCTTCGATGTCGCCGCCCCGGCGCTCGAACTCTGGTCACCGGAAAAGCCGCGGCTCTACGAGGTCAGCCTCACCACGCCGGCCGACCGCATCACCGACCGGATCGGCTTCCGCACGATCGACGTCCGCGGCACCGACATCCGGCTCAACGGCCGGCCCGTCTTCCTGCGCGGCATCTGCCTGCATGAGGAAAACCCGCTCCAGGGCCGCCGCGCCTATTCCGAGGCGGACGCCCGCCTGCTGCTGGGCTGGGCCAAGGAGCTGAACTGCAACTTCGTCCGCCTCGCCCATTACCCCCACAACGAGCACATGGCCCGGGTCGCCGACGAACTCGGCCTGATGCTGTGGGAGGAGATCCCCGTCTACTGGACGATCCAGTGGGAAAATCCGGCGACCCTGCAAAACGCGCAGGCGCAGCTCACCGACCTGATCACCCGCGACCGCAACCGCGCGAGCGTCATCGTGTGGTCGGTCGCCAACGAGACGCCGGTCAGCGAGCCCCGCACGCGTTTTCTCAAGGCGCTGATCGACACCGCCCGCACCCTCGACGGCACCCGGCTGGTCTCGGCCGCGATGGAGGTGCACGGCGATCCCGCCGATGCGAACCGCCGCGTCGTCGATGATCCGCTCGGCGCGTTCACCGACCTGCTCAGCTTCAACCAATACATCGGCTGGTATGACGGCCTGCCCGACAAGCTGCCGCAGATCACCTGGTCGCTCGGCTACAACAAGCCGGTCATGATCAGCGAATTTGGCGCCGACGCCAAGCAGGGCCTGCACGGCGACCGGCTCACCCGCTTCAGCGAGGAATACCAGGCCGATCTCTACCGGCAGACCCTCGCCATGCTCGGGAAAATCCCGCAATGGCGCGGCGCCACGCCGTGGATCCTGTGCGACTTCCGCTCGCCCCGCCGGCCGTTGCCGGGCATCCAGGACGGCTGGAACCGCAAGGGCCTCATCAGCTCCGGGGGCGTCAAGAAGGAGGCCTTCTCGGTCCTGAGGGATTTCTACGGACAGCAGGCCGCCGCGGGGAAATAAGCGGGTAGGGCGAATCCTCCGGATGAGCCGTTGCTGCACGCGGCTCGTCGGGACGACTCGCCCTACCCGCCTCGGCCCGCTTGTGACTCAATTTGCAGTTGCCGGTCTGACCTCTGTCCACTGACCTCTGCCTTTCCGATGTCCCTCCTCCCATTCTCCAGCCAGCTCATCGCCGATGTCGGCATCTCCTTCGGTGACGAGGGCAAGGGCCGCCTCATCCCCGAGGTCATCGAGGAGCTGAGCGCCACCCCGGCCGCCGTCACGGTGGTCTTCAAGGTCAACGGCGGCTCCAACTCGGGCCACACCGCGGGCGGCATCAAGCTGAACCTCCTGCCCGCCGGCGTCGTCGAGAAGGCCGTCCCCCACCTCGCCATCGGCGCCGGGGTCGTCGCCGACCCGCGCAAGGTCCTCTGGGAGGGCCGCCCGCTTGAGCAGAAGGGCTACGCCATCTTCTCCCGCCTCGTCGTCGACGAACGCGCCATGGTCTCCGACCTCTCCCACCGCCTGCTCGACCTCGCCTGGGAGGACTATCGCGTCAACGTCCTCCAGGAGGAGCCGCGCGGCTCCACCGGCCGCGGCATCACCCCGGCCTACCAGGACGAGACCGGCCAGTGGCAGATCACCTTCGCCGACTTCCTCGGCGGCCCGAACTTCTTCGCCCGCAAGCTCGCCGCCCGCGCCGACCGCGCGTTGCGCACCATCCAGCACGTCTGCCAGGTGAGCCCCAGGGCCTGGGACGCGTTTTTCGAGAAGCTCACCCTCGCCGAGCAGAAGGCCAACGCCGAGGCGATCGAGCTCGGCCTGTTCACGAAGGCGGAGTTCGACCTCGGCCAGTTCAAGGGCCCGGCGCCGTTCACCCTCGATGTCGCAAAGTTGACCCAGGTCTACTGGGACGCCGGCCAGCAGCTGAAGCAGAACATCGGCGAGGTGCGCGAACTGGTGCTGCGCGAACTCGCCGCCGGCCGCTCCATCGTCGGCGAGTTCGGCCAGGCCTACTGGCTCGACAAACGCCACGGCTACTCGCCGAACGTCACGGCCTCGCACACCTTCACGCCCGAGTTCTTCGAGAGCGCCGGCATCCCGGTGCAGGCCATCCACACCTTCGCGGTCGCCAAGGCCTACGATACCAAGGTCGGCACGCACACCTTCGTCACGCAGATGGACGAGGCGCTGCCGATCTGCCAGAAACTGAAGACCATCGAGTTCGGCACCGTCACCGGCCGCCAGCGCATGGTCGGCTGGTATGACGCCGTGGAAAAGGGCGACGCGCTCCGCTACGGCGGCTTCCAGGACCTGATGATCAACAAAATCGACGCCCTCACCGGGGCCGCCGAGCTGCTCATCTGCACCGCCTACGAGGACGACAACGGCCGCCGCTACGGCCACGTGCCGCGCAACGAGGCCGTCCGCCGCGCGCTGCAACCCGTCTACTCGAAGCATCCCGGCTGGACCGAGGATCTCACCGGTGTGCGCAAATTCGCCGACCTGCCAAAAAACGCCCAACGCTACACCGCCGCGATGGTGCGCTCGCTGGTGGAGGTCGCCTACCCCGGGAAGTTGCCCGCCGCCCTGCCCAATCTCCGCTACCTCGGCGTCGGCCCGCTGCCCTCGCAGATCATCAAGGACGTCCCGCCGACGGCCGAGCTGATCGCCTTGCGGTAGGGACGCGCCTGCCCTCAAGCGCCCGCACTTACCGTGCGACATCAGTGTCGCCCAGGCCGCACGGTCAGCCGGAGCTTGAGGCCCGGTGGAACAGCGGCAAGATGGCGGCACATGAGAATCACCACGGCCGGAACGGGAGTCGCAATCTTGCTCGCCGCGTTGCTGGCCGGGGCCGCCGCCCAGCCGCTCACGCCCGATCTCTGGCACGAGCTCCACTGGCGCAATATCGGGCCGTTCCGCGGCGGGCGCACCCGCGCCGCCGCCGGGGTCCCGGGCCGGCCGAACGTGTTCTACATGGGCCAGGTGAACGGCGGCGTCTGGAAGACCGACGACTTCGGCCAGACGTGGAACCCGATCTTCGACGCGCAGCCGACGCAGTCCATCGGCGCCATCGCCGTCGCGCCGTCGAATCCGAACATCGTCTACGTCGCCAGCGGCGAGGGCCTGCGCCGGCCGGACCTCTCGGTCGGCGACGGCATCTACCGCTCCGCCGACGCCGGCGCGACCTGGACGCACCTCGGCCTGCGCGACGGCCAGCAGATCCCCACCCTCGCCATCGACCCGCGCAACCCCGACCGGCTTTTTGCCGCCGTGCTCGGCCATCCCTACGGCGCCAACGCCGAGCGCGGCATCTACCGCTCGACGGACGGTGGCGCCACCTGGGAAAAGTCACTCTACGTCGATGCGGATACCGGCGGCTGGGACGTCTGCTTCGACCCGGCGAATCCCGACGTGATGTATGCCACGCTCTGGGAATCGCGGCTCGGCCCGTGGGACGAACACAACAACTACAAGGGCGTGAAGGGCGGCCTCTTCAAGTCCACCGACGCCGGTCAGACCTGGCGCAAACTCACCGCCGGTCTGCCGGCTGACGTCAGCCAAGTTTACCTCGCGGTGGCCCCGGCTGATTCACGTCGCATCTATGCCACCGTCAGCACACCGGGCAGCTCTGGAATCTACCGCTCCGACGACGCGGGGGAAAACTGGCATCCAGCCACCACCGATACCCGGCCCGGACTCCCCATCGGCGGCGGCGACATGCCGCTGATCCGCGTCGACCCCGTGAACCCCGACATCGTCTATACCGCCACCGTGGTCGCCTGGCGTTCCACCGACGGCGCGAAGACCTGGTCGGCGCTGAAAGGCGCGCCCGGCGGCGACGACTACCAGAATTTCTGGATCAATCCCCAGCACCCCGAGATCATGCTGCTCGTTTCCGACCAGGGAGCGGTCGTCACCGTCAACGGCGGGCGCACCTGGAGCTCCTGGTATAACCAGCCGACCGCCCAGCTCTACCATGTGGCGGCGGACAACGTTTTTCCCTACCGCGTCTACAGCGGCCAGCAGGAGAGCGGCTCGGTCGGCATCGCGAGCCGCGGCAACGACGGCGCCATCACCTTCCGCGACTGGCATCCCGTCGGTGCCAGCGAATACGGCTATGTCGCCCCCGACCCTCTCGACCCGAACCTCGTCTACGGCGCCGGCCGGCTTGAGGTCTCGAAGTTTCATTGGGACACCGGCCAGGTGGAAATGGTCTCACCCGTGCCGCAGGCTTCGCCGAAATATCGCGCGGTGCGGACGATGCCGCTGATGTTCTCCCCGGTCGACCCGCATGTGCTCTATTACGGCACGAACATTTTGTTCAAGACCACCGACGGCGGGCACTCGTGGCAGGAGATCAGCCCGGACCTCGGCCGGCCGCACGCCGGCATCCCCGCCAATCTCGGCACGCTGCCGGCGAAGGACGCCGCGGCCGCGGAAAAGCAACGCGGTGTCATCTACGCGCTCGCGCCCTCGCCCAAAAGTTTGCCGATCATCTGGGCCGGCACCGACGACGGCCTCGTGTGGCTGACCACCGACAGCGGCAAAAAGTGGAACGAAGTCACGCCGCCCGCCCTCACGCCGTGGAGCAAGGTCACCCAGATTGACGCATCCCATTTCGACGCGGCCTCGGCGTATGTTTCCGTCAGCCGCTTCCGCATTGATGACCTGGCGCCCTACGTCTACCGCACCCATGACAGCGGCAAAACCTGGCAGCTGATCACCGCCGGCCTCGACCAGGCGCCGGTCAACGCCGTGCGGGAGGATCCGGTGCGCCCGGGCCTGCTGTTCGCCGCCACCGAGAAGGGCGTGTGGGTGTCGTTCAACGACGGCGACCACTGGGAGCCACTGCAGCTCAACCTGCCGCACACCTCCATGCGGGACATCATCATCCACGGCCCGGACCTGATCGTGGCCACCCACGGGCGCGCCTTCTGGATCCTCGATGACCTCTCGCCGCTGCGGCAACTCGCCCCCGCCGGCCCGCCCGCGATGGCCCTTTTCAAACCCGCCCCGGCGGTCCGCGTGCGCGACAACCTGAACACCGACACGCCGCTCCCGCCCGACGAACCGGCCGGGGAGAACCCGCCAGAGGGCGCCATCCTGGATTACTACCTCGCCACCCCCGCCGCGGGCCCGGTCACGCTGGAAATCCTGGACGCCGGCGGCAACGTGGTGCGGCACTACTCGAGCCAGGACCAGCCCGAGGTTGTGGCCGCCGACCTGCCGAAGCTCCCGATCCCGTCCTACTGGCCGCAGTTGCCGCCGACGCTGCCCGCCGGCGCCGGCCTGCACCGCTGGGTGTGGGACCTGCATTACACCACACCGGATTCGCTGCGGCACACCTACCCCATCTCCGCCGTCCGTCACCGCACGCCGCGTCTGCCGCGCGGACCGGGCGCGCTGCCCGGCCAGTATACGATCAGGCTCACGGCGGGCGCGCAGGTCCGGTCCGCCCCGCTCACGGTCACAATGGATCCACGCGTCAAGACCCCGGCGGCCGACTGGCAAAAGCGTTTCGAACTGCAAGGCCGCCTGGCCGAGCTCATGAGCCGCAGCGCCCGGACCATCCGGCACGCCCATTCGCTGCTTGAGCAGATCGAGGCCACCACCAAGGAGCCCCGAGCCCCGGGCCCCGAACTCGCGGCGCTGAAAGCCAAACTGCAGGCGCAGCTCGACGCCCCCGCCGGCGCGGAGGCGGAGTCGGCGCTCACCGGCATCCACGGGGAGGCCGGCGAACTCTACAATGCGCTGGAACCCGCCGATGCCGCGCCCACCAAGGCGCAGACCGCGACCGCGGCGCAGCTCGCCGAGGAATTCAACGAGGCCGCCGAACGCTGGGAGAAGTTGACGGCCGGGGAGCTGCCCGCTCTCAACCACCGGCTCAAGGCCGCCGGCCTGCCCGAATTGAAACCCGACACCCTGCCCAACGCGCCGGACGAGGTGGAGGAAGCGGACATCGATTGATGGCCGCAAGGCGGGGCGATTCCCGGGCCCGGTTCCGTCCCGCCAACTCTGTTTCAGGTTCGCAAACCGCTCGCCCGCGCACGACTCAACAGTATCGTCCCAGCAATACATGAATATCCGCCGCCTTTCACCCCCGGACGCCATAGCCTATCGCCGGCTTCGCCTGCGCGGATTGCGCCAAAGCCCGATGGCCTTTGGCAGCTCCCATGCGGAGGAAGCGAAGTATCCCCTGGCCGTGTTCGAGGCCCGCCTGCAGCAATCGGCAACCAAGTGGGCTTTCGGTGCCTTTGCTGGCGAACAGCTGGTCGGGGTCGTCACGCTCATCCGCGACGGCAAACCGAAAGCGAGACACAAGGCGTCGATATACGGCATGTATGTGGAGCGGAAAATGAGGCGGAACGGCCTTGGCCGCCAGTTGCTCAGCCGTGCCCTCGAGGCCGCCCGACGGATGCCGGGTTTGAGGCAAGTCCGGCTGGCCGTGGTTGAAGGGAACCGTCCCGCCCTGCGCCTTTACGAAAGCGCGGGCTTCATGATTTACGGCCGGGAAGAGGCGGCGTTGCGGGTCGCCGGAAAACTCCATGCGGAATTATTTCTCGCTCATCGCCTCTGAGAGCGCCCGCTTGAAGATGCGTTGTTCCGTCCCACGTGGAGCGTTGCTGGCGGCACTCCTCTTCTCGATTTCCGGGTGCGTTTCACCGGATCGGATTGCACTGCCCGCCAAACCGACCCTGGCCGGCAATCCGCGCTTTCCGCAAGGGGACATGGAGAAACTCTTCACGGCGGCAAAGTGGCTCAAGATTCGCGATATGGAATATGCCGGCTACGTGATTCTGGAGGCGCAGATCCGTTCGGACGGCTCGGTCGTGCTGGGCCGGGAGACCGAATCCTACCCGGATGCCTCCCGGAACCTGCTGGCCCGGGCGCTGGGCCAACAGGCCCGGCTGAAGCCGAACTCGACCGGCACCCATCTGGAGCCCAAGGCGGAAATCTTCGTCGTTTTTTTCTCACCCAGCGTGGACGGCCGCCTGGCGCTGGTTTTCGGCCGGCAATCCGACGACCTCAATCCGGGTGCGTCCCAACGCGCGACCTGCCTGTTCACGACCTTCTACTGACGCCAGCCTAAGCGAAGAACCCAACGACCCCCCTTCGCCGTAGCGGCGCGGAAGGGAGTCCGCAACCTACCTGCCCGTCATTAGTAGTCTATTATACCAATCGCCTCAAGCTACTACACTCTACACCAAGGTCGCCAAGACCGCGAAGCAGATCCTGCGATGGGAAATATCTCTGCGTTCTTTGCGGCCTTCGTGTAAAAGCTTTGGGTGTTTGGTATTAAACTACCAGGCCGCCGTGGGCCGTTGGGGGCAACGGTCCCTACCCGAAGAACGCCTTCACCTCGCGCGCGACCCGAGCGACATCGTCGTTCGTCAACCCGGGGTGCAGCGGCAGCGAGAGGACCTCGGCGCAGGCCTGCTCGGTCTGCGGGAGCGACAGCGAGGCATCGTGATACGCCGGCTGGCGGTGGATCGGCACCGGATAAAGCACGCCGCACACGATGTCTTTCTTCGCCAAGTGCGCCTGCAGTTCGTCGCGCTTCGGCGTCCGCACCACAAACTGGTGCCAGGTGTGCGTCCGGTCCGCGGCGATGACGGGCAGCCTGAGCGGTGCCTCCGGCAGGGCCGCCAGATACAATCCGGCGATTTCATGGCGGCGCTGGTTCTCGGCGTCGAGGCGGGCCAGACGCACGCGCAGGATCGCCGCCTGGAGCTCGTCGAGCCGGCTGTTGCGGCCGTGGTGGTCGCTCACGTAGCGTTTGCGCCAGCCGTATTGCCGCAGCAGCCGCACTTTTTCGAGCAGCGCGAGGTCGCGTCCCGTCACGGCGCCGGCATCGCCGAACGCGCCGATGTTCTTGGTCGGATAAAAGCTGAACGAGGCGAGCTGGCCCCACGCGCCGGCTTTTTTGCCGCCGACGAGCGACCCGTGCGCCTGGGCGCAGTCCTCCATGACGAACAGGTTGTGCCGCCCCGCCAGTTCCATGAGCCGCGGCATGTCCACCGCCTGGCCGTAGAGGTGCACCGGCACGACCGCCTTGATCTTCGGGTCCCGCAGCTTGGTGAGCATCGTGTCCAGGGCGGCCAGATCCATGAGCATGGTGTCGGCCTCGATGTCCACGAACACCGGCTTGGCGCCGGTGGCGACGATGGCCGAGACCGTCGCTGTGACGGTGTTGGCCACGGTGACAACCTTGTCGCCGGGGCCGATGCCGGCCGCGAGCAGCGCCAGCTCGATGGCCTCGGTGCCGTTGGCCACGCCGACGGTGCCGGCCGTGCCAAGCCACGCGCTGAATTCCTGCTCAAAGGCGTCGAGTTCGGGGCCGAGGATGTAGTGGCCGCTGAGCATCACGCGCTTGATGGCGGCGTCGATCCCGGCCTGGGCGGCGAGGTAGGAAGCTCTTGGATCGGCGGGAAGGATTTTTTGCACAGGAGGCAACGGAGAGAACGGAGTTATAGATTAACCCCAGGCAACATGAGCCGGGAAACACCGTCCGTTAGTTTCGAAACATTGAAGTTGATGAGCAATCCTACTGGAACATCGAGCAGTTTCATGTAGCTCAAAAGCTGCGCCTTGTGGATTGGCAAAACGGCCTCGGCCGCCTTGGCCTCCACCAGAACGCAGCCTTCGACCAAGACATCAAATCTTAGGGGCTCATCCCGCGTGAAACCTTTATAGTTCAGCCGCACCACTCTTTGCGACTCCGTGGTGAGCCGCCGCAATTCCAATTCGCGCAAAAGACACCACTCATAAATCGATTCAATCAATCCAGGACCTTTGTCTTTGTGCACTTCAATGGCTGCACCGATGATATGTTCGGTCAATCCATCAGCCTTCTGAAACAAAGGATGCATTCTCTCCGTTCCCTCCGTTAGCTCCTGTGCAAATTCATAGATAGTGCGGCAGTTCCGAGCGATAATAGGCGACGGTCTGCGCGAGCGCCTCGCGGATGCCGGTGCGCGGCTTCCAGCCCAGTTTCCGGCCGATGAGCCGGCAATCCGAGTAATAGTCGCCGATGTCGATTTTCTTCCGATCGGCGGGAAACGGCTTCACGCGGTAGCTGCCGTGCCCGGCCACGGCGACCAGCGTCCGGGCCAGCTCGCGCAGGCTGAGCCGGCCCACGCCGCCGAGGTTGAAGACGCCGCCGACGGCCCGGGGATGGGTCGCCGCCAGCAGGAACGCCTCGACGGCATCGTCCACGTAGGTGAAATCGCGCCGCTGGTCGCCGCCCCACACCTCGACGGGCCGGCCCTCGAGAATCTGGCGGATCCAGATGCCGACAAAGGTCTGGCGGGCGTCCTTCACGCGCATGCGCGGGCCGATGGTGTTGGTCAGACGCAAGACGGTGCTTTGGATCCCATGCACCTCGCTGTAGAGGAGGTGGTATTCCTCGCCGGCGAGCTTGTTGATGCCGTTGACGTCCACCGGCCGCAGCGGGTGTTTTTCGTCCACCGGCAGGTAGTCCGGCCGGCCGTAGATCTGGCGCGTGCTGGCGAACACGACGCGCAGCTTGGGATTATGCCGCCGACAGGCCTCGAGGAGCGTGAGCTGGGCCCGGCAGTTGATCTCGAGATCGGTCTCGGGATCGGTCATCGAGTCCATGTGACTCGTCTGCCCGGCGAGGTTGAACAGGAAATGCTGCCCGCGCAGAAATTCCGGCAGGCTGTGCCGGTCGCGCACGTCGGCGAGGTTGATGGCCACCTGGCGCCCGAGGCCGCGGAGATTGCGCCGGTTGCCGCCGTATTCGGGGATCAGGCTGTCGAGGATCGTGACCTTCGCGCCGAGCGCCACGAGCGCCCGCGTCAGGTTGGAGCCGATGAACCCGAGGCCGCCGGTGATGAGCACGCGCTTGCCGCGGAAGGCCTTCGCGAATGACGGGCGGGGTTGCATCAGTGGCGCAGGACGCTTGCAGCGGAAGTCCCGGGAAACAAGAGTGGAGTAACACGCGCCAACCGCGGGAATTTTGGGCAGCGGGCCAGTTTGATGCAGGCCGGGCTTCAGGCCCGGCATTCCATGCGACCTGTCGGGGATAAACCCCGACCGACAAACAGCGAAGAAACCAAACTGACCCGCTACCGAACTTTGGCATTTCCCGCCAGCCGCCGCGTGCTAGGGTAAGGCATGCGAAAACCGGGCAGTCTGATTCGCGCCGCGCTTCTCTCCGGCCTCCTGGGCCTGCTGGCGACCGCCCAGGAGCCGAAGCCGGGTGCGCCCCAGGACGCCGCCGCGGCCAAGGCGCCGGCGAGCGGGGAAGAAATCGAGCGGCTCAAGGCCAGGCGGGAGCAAGCCCTGAAGCTGAACGAGCTTATCGCCCGCGCCAACGCCGCGCTGAGCGCCAAGCAATGGCCCGAGGCCGCCGAGGCCTTTCAATCGCTGATCACGGCGGAACCGGAACGCTGGGAGTATCGCCGCGGGCGGGCGGACGCGCTGCTCAACTCGGGCAAATACGAGGAAGCGATCCGCGCCTATGAGGACGGTCTGGCCCGCGTGCAACCGGAACTGACGGCCGCCAATCGGGGTGAACCCGCCACGGAGCGGGCGAGAGCGGCGGGCCAGATGCTGACCAACCAGGGCAATTGCTATCTCAAGCTCGGCAAGCCCGACGATGCGCTGGCCGCCTACCGGAAGGCAGCTGAACTGGAACCCAATCCCAGCGCGGCATATTTCGACCTGGCCGCCACCTGCTACAACCTTGGCCGGGTGGACGAGGCCCTCATCTACTGCGACAAGACGATTGCCGCCGACCCGGGCCGGGCCGATGCTTACTTCATCAAGGGCTCCATCCTGCTGGGCAACGCCACCATGGACCAAGCCGGCAAACTGGTCGGTCCGCCCGGGATGATCGAGTCCCTGCAAAAATACCTCGAGCTGAAACCGGACGGCCCGCACGCCGCCGACGTGAAGGAGATGCTCAAGTATGCGGGCGTCGAACCCGCGCCGGCGAAGAAGTGACCTTCCGCTAGAAGTCCTGCAGCTTCCCCTCGCCGGCCCCGCGGCCGGGCTCGATGCGCTCGAGTACCTCGCCCAGCAGGTAGATCGAGCCGGTGACGACCACCGTGTCACCGGGGCCGCCCACCGTGCAGGTGCGCGCGTCGGGAAAGATTGCTTCCAGCGTGCCGCGGTGGATAAGGCCGCGTTTGTCCGGCGGCACCAAGGCGACCATCTCCTCAAAGCTGCTGGCACGCGCCTGGTGCGGCGTCACGAGGTGGACCTCCCGTGCATGGCGGCAGACCACCTCGAGCAGCGCCCGGGCGCGGAACTCGCCCAGCGCCCCGGCGATGATGACCGGGGCGCGCCCGGTTTCCCGCCGGAGCTGCACCAGGTTCTGCCCGAGCACCTCCGCGCCCTCGGGATTGTGCGAGGCATCGAGGATAAGCGGCCGCCCGCCGAACAGGGTGCGCTGCCAGCGACCCGGCCAGTTGACCGACTGCAGACCGCGCGCGATCACCTCTGCAGTGAGCCCCCATTTTGTAGGGTCGGCGCTAGTCGCCGGACCGGTCTGCCGGCTAGCGGCAACCCTACAGCTCCGATCCAGCAGACGCGCCACAAGCGTCGCCGTGGCCGCGTTCCAGCGCTGGTAGTCGCCCGCGAGGTTGGTCGCAGGATAACGGTCCGGATTTTCGCCAAAGGCCTCGCGCACCGAGTGCACCGGGGCATCCAGGCCGGCCGCCACCGCCCGGATCACCGACTCCGCCTCGGGCGGCAGGCGCCCGATGACGACCGGCCGGCCGGGCTTGATGATGCCGGCCTTCTCGCGGGCGATCAGCGCCACCGTGCCGCCAAGTTCCGCAATGTGGTCGAGGCCGATGGAGGTGATGACCGCGATTTCCGGCTGGACGACATTGGTCGCATCGAGCCGGCCGCCGAGCCCGACCTCGACAATCGCAATATCCACCTGCTTCCGCTGGAACTGCAGGAACGCCATCGCCGTCATGAACTCGAAGAAGGTCGCATGCTCGTCCGCCGCCGCCGCCGCGGCCCGGGCCGCGACCGGCCGGAGCTCGTTCGTATAGGCCACGATCTCCGCCTCGGTGAGGAGCCGCCGGTCCACCTGGACGCGTTCGCCCAGCTTGACGAGGTGGGGCGACGTGTAGAGCCCGGTGTGCCGGCCCGCGGCGTGGAGGATGGCATCGAGCATGGCCGAGACCGAGCCCTTGCCGTTGGTGCCGGCGACATGGATCACCGGGTAACCCCGCTCGGGATGCCCTAGCGCCGCCGCCAGCCGCCGCATCCGGTCGATGCCGAACTTCACCCCGCCCGCCTTGAGGGCGTAGAGATACTCGGTGACGGAAGCGTAATCGGGAAAAGGTTTAACCACGGATTTCACGGATGAACACGGATGGAGAGGAAATATCCGCTGATTGTCATTCTGAGCGCGGCGAAGAATCCAGCATGATATGCGCCCGCCGGAGTAATGGATCCTTCGCGATGCTCAGGATGACAGCCACGGCAACTGATCCGGGTTCATCCGTGCAATCCGTGGTCAAAACCCCGCTCTGCTCAGCCCGCTGTGGCCGCGGCGGGCGTGGGAAAGGGCGCCGCCGTCGGCACCTTGTGCGCGTGGTATTTGTGCACGTGCAGGGCCTGCAGCAGGCTGGTCAGGCGATCCTTCATCTCGAGGCGGCTGACAATCTGGTCGATGAGCCCGTGCTTGAGCAGGAACTCCGCCGTCTGGAAACCGGCCGGCAGCGTCTGCTTGGTCGTCTCCTTGATGACGCGGGCGCCGGCAAAGCCGATCATCGCGCCCGGTTCGGCGAGGATGACGTCGCCCAGGGTCGCGAAGCTGGCGGTCACACCGCCGGTCGTCGGGTAAGTGAGGATGGAGACGAACGGCAGCTTCGCCTCAGCGAGCCGGCCGAGCGCCGCGCTGGTCTTCGCCATCTGCATCAGCGAAAAGATGCCCTCCTGCATGCGGGCGCCGCCGGAGGAGCTGACGATGATGCAGGGGGTCTTCTTCTTGAGGGCGCGCTCGATGGCGCGGGTGATCTTCTCGCCGACGGCCGCGCCCATGGCGCCGCCGCAGAAACGGAAGTCCATCACGGCCAGCGAAACGGCGATGCCGCTGATCCTGGCCGCGCCGCAGATGACCGCCTCGGGCAGGCCGCTTTCCTTCTCGTAGCGCCTGATGCGGTCGGGATAGGCCGCCGAGTCCACGAACTTCAGCGGGTCGGCCGATTTCACGCCGGCATCGAACTCCTCGAAGCTGCCCTCATCGGTCATGGCCGCGATGCGCTCGCGGCAGCCGATCGGGAAATGGTAGCCGCTCTTCGGGACGACCATCTGGTTGGCTTCAAGGTCCTTGTTGAAGACGATCTCCCCCGAAATGGGGCACTTGGTCCAAAGACCCTCGGTGTTGACCTTCTTCTTGGTTTGCTTGGTGCCGGCCGCCTTGGTGGCGGACGGCAGCTTGGGTTTCGCGAAATGTGTCATGCAGTGGGGTTAGCCGTGCCCGAAGGTAACGACGTCGAGATTCAGCGCACCGCCCCGGCGGAGAACCGCGGCACAGGCATTGAGAGTGGAACCGGTTGTAAAAACATCATCGACCAACACGTAACGTTGAGCCGGATTAATGGTGGCCCCCGGAGCCAAGGCAAAGGCATTTTTCAGGTTCTTCTGACGCGCCGACCGGTCGTAGTGCGTTTGCGATTCGGTGTGCACGACGCGACTCAGCAAATCCTCCACGCGAGCCTGTCCGTCAACCGCTTGCACCACACACTCAGCCAGCAGGCGGCTCTGGTTGTAGCGCCGCTGGCGCAGTTTTTTCGGGTGCAGCGGCACGGGCACCAGCACCGCGTCGCGCAGGTAGTCGGCGTAGCCCGGCACCGCCGCCATGATGATCGTGATGTCCTCCAGCACCTGGAGCCCGTGGTGATACTTGAGGGCGTGCACCAGCGACCGGCCCGGGCCCTGCAGCAGGATCGCGGTCTTCCCTGCGCCAAACTTCGGCTCGAGCATCTCGCAATGCGGACAGAGCCGGTTGACCTCCGTCGCGCCGTAATACGGATGACCGCAGGTCGTGCAGTGCGGGGGGCCGACCACGAGGAGGTGCCGCTCGCACGCCGGGCACAGGTGCCGCAGCCGCCCGCCCTCGACCATTCCACCACAGTGCACGCAGCTCCGGGGGAAGATCACATCGAGCCGGTCCCGCCAGAGTTCTTGGAATCCGGAATTCACGGGATGAGTTAACCACCGATGGCCACCAAGGTCGCACCAATGAAATGACCTAAAACCGGGCCCTACTGCATTCAGATGGGAGCGCGGCTTCAAAATACATTTCACCGCAAAAAATTCTGGTGAGTTTTCGCCAGCGGTGAGCCTACCCGTTGCTGGTCGAACCGGTGAATCGCGTGAGATCCATATCCGGCAAATGACGAGCACTACCCCCCCGCTTCGCATGCTCTGGGCCAGGAGCATGGGTCAGTTGGATTCCCCACACGGACGGGGCCACCACCCGATGTTCGCTCCAGGCCGTCGGTGCGGAGAGGGCTTATCGAAAAGGCCGACGACCAATGCCGGCCATGCCATTTGGGGCCAGCCTAGGAGTTCCGGCGTGGCACGAATAAAGGGGCATCCTGCTCTACTCAGCCCAAGAGGAAACCCGGGGGCCGATGTGCGGTTCGCCATCGCCGGTGACGAAAATTATTATTCAGACAGGGCAAAAGATAACAGGCGCACAGACAATCGCAATATACGCATAGTTCCCGGCGGGGAAAAATTGTAGTCTCTTGCCATGTCCAACAACCCACGCGTCGGTCATGAGAAAGAATGCGCCTTGATTGTCCGCTTTACGCGGACTGTGCCCACCGGCTTCATCAAGGCATCGCTGGTCGCCTTGCTGGCGGCCATGGCCGTCACGGCCCGCGCCTTGCCCAGTTTCGCCCGGCAGATGAACCTGCAATGCGCCGCCTGCCACGCCGAGTTTCCCATCCTGACCGACATGGGCCGGTTGTTCAAGCTGAGCGGCTACACCATGAGCTCCGATCAGAGCATGCTCCCGGTCATCGCCGCGATGATCGAGCCGTCGTTCACCAATACCCGCATCGGGCAGGACGGCGGGGCCGCTCCCGGGTTTGCGGCCAACAACAATTACGCCACGACCCAGGCCAGCCTGTTCTATGCCGGCCGTTTGTTCGGTCCCTATGCCTCAAAGCTTTTCGGAAACTCCGCCGCCTCGTTCCTCAACAAGATCGGCATCTTCTCCCAGATGACCTATGACGGCGTGGCCAAGACCTGGTCCTGGGACAATACCGAGCTCCGCTATGCGGACAACGCGGCCGTGTCGGGTCACAACGTGTTGTGGGGCGTTTATCTCAACAACAATCCGACCCTGCAAGACCCGTGGAATACCGTGCCGGCCTGGGGGTTTCCCTTCGCGAGCTCCAAACTGGCTCCCACGCCGGGTGCGGCCCCGTTGATCGCCGGTGCCCTGGCCCAGCAGGTGGCGGGGGTGGGAGCCTACGCGATGATTGACAACAAACTCTACCTCGACCTGGGCGCCTACAAGACACTGCCCAGCCGCGTGCAACATGCCCTGGGCATCGACCCGTCGGGTGAAACCCAGATAGCCAGCCCGGCGCCCTACTGTCGGATTGCCTACACCCAGTCGGCCGGAGGCGGAGCCTGGGAAACGGGGCTTTTCGCCCTCGCCGCGTCCGCCTATCCCGGACGGGATAACAGCGCCGGCACCGACCGGATGGTGGACTTTGGCATCGACACCGAGTTCCAGAAGACAATTGGCGCAAACGACCTCACCACACTCGTCACCTACATCCATGAGAGTGACAAATGGAACGCGAGCCAGGCCCTGGGCAACACGGCGAAGAGCTCGGGCACGCTCGACGAGTTCAAGGGCTCGGTCCACTACCTCATCGACAAGACCTATGGCTTCGCGGTGCAGTATTTCTCGGTGACCGGCTCGTCGGACAGCCTGGCCTATGCGAGCAGCCCCGAAAACTCGCCCAACAGCGACGGTTATATCCTGGAAGCCGACTACCTGCCGCTGAACAAGGGCACCGGCCCGGCGTTCTGGCCACGGAGCAACGTCAAGTTCTCGCTGCAATACACGGCCTACAACCGCTTCGACGGCTCAAAGACCAATGTCGATGGCGGCGGACACTCCGCCAAGGACAACAACACCCTGTATCTCCAGGCTTGGTTCGCATTCTGAGCCACCCCCCCACCGCACCACCTTTGGTTTCCATCCGTTCAACAACCCAACCCACGACTAAAATGAAATACCCACGCATCCTGTCCGCCCTGGCCCTGGCCTGGCCTTGCCTGATTGTCCTGCCCGCCCTCCGCGCCGAGGAGGCGGTGAAGACGATTGTCATCGTCTCCAACGACAACATGAAATTCAGCGTGACCCATATTGACGCCGCACCCGGGGAAAAGCTCCATGTGCAGCTCCGCAACGAGGGCACGATGCCGAAGAACGGCATGGCGCATAACTGGGTCCTGCTGCAAGCCAACGCGGATCCGTCCGCGTTCGCCATGGCCGCGATCTCGGCCCACGACACGAATTACATTCCCAAGGCCCTCGCCCCCCAGGTCATCGCGTCGATTCCCCTGCTCGGGCCCACCGAAGTGGGCGACGTCACATTCGTCTGCCCGACCAAGCCCGGGAAATACGTATATATCTGCTCATGCAACGGCCACTCGCTGGCCGGCATGCGGGGCGAATTGGTGGTCAATTAAGTCAACCGCGGTAACCGGCAGATGCCAGACGCTCCATTTCGATTTCCAGAGTTGGCGCCTGGCACCACTCCGTCAGGTTCCGACCCACCCCGGGGCTTCATCTACCTGACGGAGTAGGGCCAGGGTGGTGTCAGACAAGTTCGGTTCATATGGTAGGAGCCTGCTTGCGGGCGATTCAGGCGTGGGGATTGGCTCCGCGGGTCAAAATCGCCTGCAAGCAGGCTCCTACATCCGGAAATTGGTCTCTTGAGATCAGGCAGTGAACTTATCTGACGGGACCCTAGACCGTGTTGGCGAAATCAGTAAGCGGGACAAGCGAAGATCGCGGCGAGTTGGACAATGGCGAGCGAAGGGCCAACACGCCCCAGTTCGATGCTCGAACGCCCCTCGGACAGTGATTGACCATAGATAACAAGGAAAGGCGGCTACGTCGCATACGCCGGGTCGTTTTTTCAGTCCGACCGATACCGGGTCCAAGGCGCCGCCCGCAGCCGCGCCGGCGCGATCCGCCGGCCGGTCGCCTCGCACACGCCATAGGTGCCGTGCAGGATGCGGTCGAGGGCGGCGTAGATCTCGCCCAGCGCATCCGGCTCCCGGGCCAGCAAGGCGCGGATGAAGTCGCGGTCAAACCGGTCGGCGGACTGCGGCGACTGTTGCTCCTGGATCAGGTGGTCGCGCAACGCGGTCAGGGTTCGGTAATGCCAGGCCCATTGCGGATTCACGCGGAGCCGGTCCCGGCGCGAGCGGGCAGGGTTGGATTTTGACATGACTGGTTGGGTCGAGTTGACCCCGCCAGTCTCGCATTTTTCCCGGCCAGCCGCTGGTGCTTGCTTGGCCTTCGTTGCTCATATCTTGCGATTCTGCGCCCCGCCGGCCGCCTCCATCCTAGCTGCCGGTGCCCTGTGTCTCGACCCAGCGCACGGCGTGCCGGACCAGCGCGGTCGTGTCCCGCAATTCGAGCTTGGCCTTGAGATTGCCCCGGTGCACGTCGACCGTCTTGGTGCTCAGGCCGAGCTGTCTCGCGATTTCGCGGGTGCTCCGCCCGTGGCCGACCAGCTGGAAGACCTCGAACTCGCGGTCGGTCAGCTTCCCCAGCGGCGAGCCCGCGCCCTGCGCCTTCCGGCCGGAGAAACTGTCGAGCAGCTGCGCGGCCATGCGCGGGCTGACGTAGACTTGGCCGCTGAAAATCTGCCGGATGGCCGCCAGGAGATTTTCCCCGCCGGCCTCCTTCATGATGTAGCCGCGGGCCCCGGCGCGCAGCGCACGCTCGGCGTAGACCATCTCGTCATGCATGGACACGACGAGAATGGGGAGCGCCGGAAACTGGGCCAGCAGGTCCTTGAGGAAGTCGAGGCCACTCCGGCCCGGCATGGTCATGTCGGTGAGCACCAGATCAATCCCGCCGGTGGCCAGCCGCTGCAGCGCCTCGGCCGGGTTGCTCGCTTCGCCGCAGACCACGAGGTCGGGCTGCCGCTCGATCAACTGGGCCAGGCCGGCCCGCATAAAGGGATGATCGTCCACGAGCAGGATGCGCCGGCGCGTGGCCGCCGTCGTAGGCGGTGGCGGTGCGGAAGGCGTGGATTTGCGAGGAGGGCGTTTCATTTTATCCCGGGCAACCGGCAGCGGATGGTCGTGCCCCGGCCGGGCTTCGTGTCCACCGTCAGTTCGGCTCCGATCACGCTGGCCCGGTGGTGCATCACCTGCAAGCCCAGGCCCCGGCCCCGGGCGGGCAGGAATCCCCGGCCGTTGTCCGTCACGCCCAGCTCCAGCCCGCCCGGACCGCGGGTCAGGGTCAGGACAATCTGCTTCGCCCGGCTGTGCTTCAGGGCGTTGTTTACCGCCTCCTGCGCGATGCGGAAGAGGTGCCCCGCCACCTGATTGTCCTCGACCGGCACCATCACCGGGCAATCCAGGCGGCATTCAAGCCGGCCCGGGACATTGGCCCGCTCTGCCAGCTCGATGAGGCTCGCCCAGAGGGCGTCGGGGTCGTCCTGGACCGGCACCAGCCCGCGCGCGAGCGAGCGCACCTGGCCGATCGACTCGCGCAACAGGCGGCCGATGCGCTCCGCCTGCTTCGCCAGGCGGGGATCAGCAGCCACATCCTCCTTCAACCCGGCGCACAGGATCTCGATCGCGGTGAGCTGCTGGCCGAGGCCGTCGTGCAGGTCCTCTCCGATGCGGTGCCGCTCCTTCTCGCTGATCTCGAGCAACAGGGCCTGGTCGGCCTTGCGCTGCGTGATGTCAGTGCGGATCGCCACATACTGCGCCGGTTTCCCGGCGGCATTGAGGAACGGAAAGATGGTCGTCTCCACCCAGTAATAGGACCCGTCCTTGGCGCGGTTCTTGATCTCGCCGTGCCACACGCGGCCCCGCCCGATCGTGCCCCAGAGGTCGCGGAAGAACGCCTTGGGGTGGTGGCGCGAGTTGATGATCCGGTGGTCCTGCCCGATCAACTCTGCCCGCGAATATTGCGAGATCGCGCAGAACTTGTCGTTGACGAAGGTAATCCGCCCCGCCGCGTCGGTGATGGCCACGATCGAATGCTCATCCAAGGCCGCGCGGACGTCCTTCAACTCGCCGATGAGGGTCAGGAGCTTCTGCTCAGCCAGTTTCCGTTCCGTGGTGTCGCGGGCGATCTTGGAAGCCCCCACCACGCGACCCCGGGCGTCCTTGATGGGCGAAACCGTCAGGGTAACATGGATGAGCCGGCCGTCCTTGTGCCGCCGCACCGTCTCGTAGGGTTCGACGCGCTCGCCCCGGCGGATCCGCCGCAGAATTTTCTCCTCCTCGTCCTCCCGGTCGGGCGAGATGAGGATTTTCACCGGCTGGCCGATCATTTCCGCCGCGGAGTAGCCGAAGATCCGCTCGGCGGAGCGGTTCCAATCGGTAACCCGGCCCGAGAGGTCCTTGGCGATGATGGCGTCGTCCGAGGACTCGATGATGGCCGCGAGCCGCCGCTGGAGGGAGACCAGGTCGTCCTTTTTTTGGGCGGCAGGCGGCTTGGACGGCATGGACCATGGCTAACAGCCCCACGCGGGGATGAGCAAGGCCGGACAATCCTACGGCTTGGCCAGCCTAAAGGATTTCCCTAGTCCGAAACCGCCCCGCCTCCAATTACGCGAAACCACGCGGGCTGGTATTGTCGGGCCCATGGAAACCACGACTTCCCCTCTTCCCCCGACCGACAGCGCCCGGCGTGAAGCCTCCGAGTTCGTCGCCTTGCTCCAGGCCTCCGACATCTTCCGCGACTACCAGCGCGCCTTCCAGTCGATCACCGGCCTGCCCCTCGCGCTGCGCGCGGCCGGCTCCTATCAGCCGCCGATGCAGGGCACCAAGCTGGGCAACCCCCTCTGCGCCCTGCTGGCCGGCCGCAACAAGACCTGCGCCGCCTGCCTCGACCTGCAGCAGCGCCTCGAGCAAACCGCTTGCGCTCAGCCGGGCACGGCCCAGTGCTTTGCCGGCCTCAACGAGTCCGCCGTGCCGATCCGCCTCGGCGAAAAAATCATCGCCTATCTCCAGACCGGCCAGGTGCTGTTCCATCTGCCCACTGCCGCCGAATCCCGCCAGGCCGCCCGCCAGGCCGCCGCGCTGGAGCCCACCCTCGACCGGAAGGAGGTCAGCGCCGCCTTCCGGCAATCGCGCGTCGTCGCGCGCGCGCAATACGACGCCATCCTGCGGCTGCTGGCCATTTTCGCCCAGCAGCTCGCGGCCCTGAGCAACCAGCTCATGGTCAAGCAATCGCTCGCCGAGGCGCCGGTGATCACCCGGGCCCGCGCCTACATCACCGCGCACCTCTCCGAGGACCTCTCCCTCGTCCAGGTGTCGCAGGCGGTCGGCATGAGCTCGTTCTACTTCTGCAAGAACTTCAAGAAAGGCACGGGCCTCAACTTCACCGAGTATCTCTCCCGCCAGCGGGTCGAGGCCGTGAAGCAGCTGCTGCTCAATCCCTACAAGCGCGTGAGCGAGGCCGCCTACGAGGCCGGCTTCCAGTCCCTCTCCCAGTTCAACCGCGTTTTCCACCGCATCGTCGGCGAGTCCCCCTCCCTTTACCGCGAGCAGCTGCACGCCCCCACCCGGGCGGCGAGCCACCACCGGCTCCAGGCATGCGCGGCCTGACCCGGGCGCGCCCCGTGAAATCACCGGCGAAACAGCCGACTCGCCGCTCGCCCGGCACCGCTGACGCGCTCCGGCGGTTGCGGGCCCTGGCGCCCGGCGATGAAAGCCGCCTGCAGGAGTTCTTCCACTCCCACACTTTGGACACGATCTACGAACGCTATGGCGGCCTGGTCGCCACCATGACCACGGAACGCGCCCACGAACTGGTCGGCGTCGACCAGACCCGCGACTGCGCCCTCGCCATTTTCTCCCGCGACGGCCGGACGATCCACGCGGTCGGCCGCTATTGCCTCGATGCCGCGGGCGACACGGCCGAGCTGGCCTTCGTGGTCCGGGAGAACCAGCGCCACCAGGGCCTGGGCACCACCCTGCTGCAGCAGCTGATCGGCACGGCCCGGAACCGCGGACTGAAGCGCCTCTGGGCCCAGGTGAACACCCACAACGCCGCGATGCTCGGCATCTTTCGCCGCCACGGCTTCACCATCGTCCCGGAACCCGGGATCGCCCTCGTGAACGCCACCCTGGTCCTGCCCTCCCCCGCGTCCCCCGTTCGCTCATGACCATCCACGCCGCCGACTGGAAAGCCCACGCCGTCTCCGCCGCCGACGCCACTGCGTTCGTCCGCAGCGGCACGAACGTCTTCATCCACGGCGCCTGCGCCACGCCCACGCCGCTGATCGACGCGCTCTGCGCGCGGTGCGACCTGGAAAACGTGCGGCTCTACCACCTCCATACCGCCGGGCCGGCTCCTTTCGCCGGCCCGGGCCGCGAGAAGGAATTCCGCTCCGTGTCGCTCTTCACCGGCGCGGCCCTCCGCCAGGCCGTCGCCGAGGACCGGGCGGATTTCGTCCCCATCTTCCTGTCCGATATTCCCGCCTTGTTCCTGAGCGGCCAGGTGCCGCTCGACGTGGCCGTGCTCCAGGTGTCGCCGCCCGATGCCCACGGCATGTGTTCGCTCGGGACCTCGTGCGACGCGGCCATGGCTGCCGCCGGTACCGCGCGGATCATCATCGCCGAGATCAATGCGCAGATGCCGCGCACCCACGGGAACAACGTCCTGCCCCTCGCCCGCATCGCCGCCTTCACCGTCACCGACCGGCCGCTGCTCGAGCACCCGGCCGCACCGGAAACGCCGGTCGAAGCCCGCATCGGCGAGCTCGTCGCCGGGCTGATCGAGGATGGCTCGACCCTGCAGATGGGCATCGGCGGCATCCCCAACGCGGTGCTGGCCCGCCTGCAAGGCAAGCATGACCTCGGCATCCACACGGAGATGTTCTCCGACCGGGTGGTGGACCTCGTCGAGTCCGGCGCCGTCACCAACCGCCTCAAGGCCAACGGCACCGGCCGCATCGTCACCAGCTTCATCAACGGCACGCGACGGCTGTTCGACTTCGTCCACGACAACCCACAGGTGGCCTTCTACCCCTGTGACTGGACGAACGACACCGCCGTCATCCGCCGCAACCCGAAGGTGGTGGCCATCAACTCGGCCATCCAGATCGACCTGACCGGCCAGGTCTGCGCCGACTCGATCGGCCACCGCATCTATTCCGGGATCGGCGGGCAGATGGATTTCATCCGCGGCGCCGCGCTGTCCCCCGGCGGCAAGCCCATCATTGCGCTGCCCGCCACCGCCGCGGGTGGCCGTGTATCGCGCATCACCTTTCAGCTGGCGGCCGGCGCCGGGGTCGTGACCACCCGCGGACACGTGCACTGGGTGGTCACGGAATATGGCGCCGTGAACCTTCATGGCCGGACGCTGCGCGAGCGCGCGGCGGACCTGATCTCGATCGCGCACCCGGACTTCCGCGCCGAGCTCCAGCGCGACCTGCGCCTGCTGCGGCCGGCGGCGTGAGGCGGCCGCGCAATCCATGCGCACCAAATGACAGCCAACTAATGCCAAGGGACGGTGAGCCGCCCCGGCCCTTTGGTCGTAAGCTGGCGGAGTGGAAACCGCCATGCTCCAGGCCCTCTCGGCCCAGCGCCGCGACATCCGCCTCAACTGGGAAGCCCTGTTGCGGCTCGAGCGGCCGTCCTCGCCCCTGGCGAACCCGGACACCTTGGTGCACTTGCTGGACCGGAGCCTGGAGGAGATTTTCCGGGACCTGGCACTCTGGTCGTCGCGCGCCCATCCCCATGCCTACGCACCGCAGTGCCCCTGCGGCCTGAATCCCTGGCTCGCGTATCTGGACGCCGGCCGGCAGGCGCTGCGCGCGGCCCTGATTGACGTGCAGGTCGCGACGCCGGGACTGAGCCATGCGGCCCGCGACGAGGCCCTGGCCTGTTTGGAGCAGGTATTGGATCACATCGCCCGCCGGGAGATCGAGTCCTTCTGCGCCGTCTGCCAGTCCCGCCCCCGGGCGCACCGTCAAACGTCGCCGGCCGGGCCCGCGCACCACGCGCACCAGGCCCACCCCTAGCCGAGCTTCCCACGATAGGCCGAGGGCGGTTCGCCGGCGACGCGGCGGAAGACCCGGTTGAACTGCGAGAGCGACTGGAACCCGGCCTCGTAGGCGGCCTCGCTCACGCGCTTGTTGGGGTTGAGCAGCAACTCCTTGACCTTCTCCACCCGCACGCGGGCCACGTAATCGGTGAACGTCAGGCCGGTCGCCTTGCGGAAGCTCTTGCAGAAATAAAAGGCGCTCATGTTGACGGCCGTGGCGACCTGCGTGAGCGACATCTCCGCGGCGTGGTGTTCCGTGATGTAGGCCCGGGCCCGGCCGATCGCGGGCGCCTCGCGCGCCTCCTCCTGCACCGCGAGCTGGTTGCTGAGCGCGCCGAGGTGCTGGGCAAAAATGGTGAGGAGCTGGAGGATGGACTGGTATTGCTTGGGCGGGACCACGCGGCTCCGCCCGTAGGCGGCCGCGAACTGCGGCAGGTCCGCCTCGACGCCGAACCGCGCCAACAGTCCCGTCAGCTTGCGTAGTTGGGCGGCGGTCGGCTTGCGCAGCAGCACCTGGCCGGTTTGCAAGAAAGCGACGAGCTCCTCGCCAACGCGCACCGGCACGGCCGAGTCCGACAACCCGGCCGCACACTGCAGGGTCTGCGGCTCGACCGTCGTCGCCTCCTCGACCCGCTGCTGCAGCTGCAGGCAGGACGCGCAGGTGTGGTTTGTGCCCGCCATCAGGGCGCAGAAGGGATTTTCATTCGGGTCGCCGTGATGAGGCAGGTTGAAACTCCCGCGACCGCGCAGCGCCAGCGGCAGGCCCGTGGTCTCGCGAAACGCCTTCTCGTAGTCGCGATAGATCTGCGACCGGCGGAGCTGCTCGACCAGCGGGCGCGGCGGGCGGAGAGCGAGGGAAACGGGCATGCCTATCCCGTAGGCCCCGGCCCGGTCCGCCGCAAGCGCCCGGGCCCTCCACGCCAAATAATGCACAGCACTCCGCAAGGAATGCACAAGCGGGCCTACAGCCCGAGGAACTGGATCGCGCAGCCCGCGAGCAGGACCGTGCCGCCGGCCAGTGCGTGGCTGTAGCGGCTCAGCCTCAGCTCCGGGAGCAGCCGGATGCCCTGCAGGGCGAGCAGCACCACGGCGAGCATCGTGCCGATGGTCAGCACGCTGAAGCTGATGACCACCGTCCAGACATCGGACCAGCTGCCGCGGGCGGCGGGATACATCACCAGCGGGATCATCGTCTCGCAGGGGCCGAAGATGAAAATCGTGAAGAGGATCCACGGGGTGAGCCGGAAGCCCTCCGCCTCGCCGGGCGCATGCGCGGGATCGGGGCCGGGCCCGTGGACGTGCGGCTGATGCCGTGCGGCGCGCTTCAGGCCCCACACCAGGTAGACGAGCCCGAAGGCGATCATGGCCCACGCGGCGAGGTTGCCGCGGAAACCCTCGATGAACTGCACTCGCTCCAGGCCGTAGCCGAGCGTCACGCCGAGCAGCGCGAGCCCGACGGAGCTGCCGACATGCCCGAGGCCGCAGAGGGCCGTCCAGAACGTGGTGCGCGCCACCGACCAGCGGCGGGCCTTGCCCATGACGATGAACGGCAGGTAATGATCCGGTCCGGCCAGCGTGTGCAGGATGGCGACCCCCGCGGTGCCGAGCAGCAGCACGGACATTTGCGGGGCTCCGAGTGTGTGGGCGTGAAATTCGGGGATCATGCTCGGGCGGCCGCCAGCCGGGCGGCGTGGGTATGGACCGCCCGCACCACCGCCGGCACCACCGCCGCCACGGCCGCGGACAGTTCGGTGCACATCGGCTTCACCTCCGCCACCGCGATGGTGTAGAGGTGGATCCGGGGCAGCCGGCCCAGCAGGGCGGCCGCGGCAAAGAGATCCTTCAACCCAAAGTCATGGGCTCCCAACCCACGCGGAAGGTCACCGACGAATTCAGGCTGAAGGAAGGTGATGGTGCCGGCCCGCCGGCCGTCACGGGTGGCGTCGATCATGATGATGTCGTCCGCGCCGTCGAACTCCGTGAGCAGGTTGACCCCGCCGGTGCCGCCGTCGAGGAGGCGCACGCCGGCGATGGGCCGCTCGCGTTCGAGCCGGCGCAGGACGTGAATGCCCACGCCTTCGTCGCCCATGAGCAGGTTGCCGACGCCAAGCACCAGCACGCGGTCGCCCGCGGCGCCCTGCGGGGCGGCGGCGTTGGCCTCGCCAACCAGGGTGGAATCGATCAGGGCGGGCATGGGATCAAAGGATGGGTTTGGGGTTCGCCGGCGGTGTGACCGGTTCCTTTTGCCGGGCGGGCAGCCCCGACAGGCCGGTGGCTTCCGCGTCCGCAATCTTGTGCTTCTCCATGAACTTCCAGCCGCCGACGATGGACGACAGCACGCCGTGGCCCTCGACGTAGTCGTGGTAGAATACGAGGTAGACATGGATGACCGTGAAGACGATGAAGGCCCACAGCGCCGCGAAGTGGAAGAGACGCAGGTTCTGCTCGCTGCCGAAGAGCGGCACGAGCCAGGCGAACAGCTGCGGGAAGGGCGACGAGCTCATCGAGGCGTAGAGCGCGAAGCCGGACGCGATCTGGAAGACCGTCAGCAGGCCGGTGACCGCATACGTGAAATAAGCCACCGAGTTGTGGCCAAGCGTGTGCACGGGCTGGTCGCTCGACTGCAGGATGTCGACCTTGAGCACGTTCCAGACCTGGCGGATCTGCGTCTTCCGCAGCGGCAGAAAATTCCGCCAGCTGGCGTATTTGTTGCCGGCGAAGGCCCAGTAGATCCGGAAGACGAAATTCGCCAGGAACACATAGCCCACGGCGAAGTGCACGAAGCGCACCCAGCCAAACCAAAAACTGCCCGAGGCCTCGCCGGAATTGAGCAGGCCCGGCGGGTGCGCGATCAGCCAGCCGGTGACGCCGAGCGCGGTGATGCTGGCGGCGTTGATCCAGTGGAACCAGCGCACCGGCTGTTCCCAGACATAGACGCGTTGGTAATCATGGGAGGCGTTCATGGGGCGGGCCTCCGGGTCAGTTGACCACCAGCTCGTGCCGCGCGATTTCCTTCCTGTCCTCGTAAAGGTGGACGGCGCAGGCGAGGCAGGGGTCGAACGAGTGGATGGTGCGGATGATCTCGAGGGGCTGCTGCGGATCGTGCACCGGGGTGCCGATGAGCGCGGCCTCGTAGGCCGAGCGCTGGCCCTTGGCGTCGCGGGGCGAGGCGTTCCAGGTGCTCGGGACGACCAGCTGGTAGTTGGCGATTTTCCTGTCGTTGATGACGATCCAGTGCGCCAGCGCGCCGCGCGGCGCCTCGCTGGTGCCGACGCCCTTGCAGGTCGTCGGCCAGGTGGCCGGCTCCCACTTGTCACGCGTGAAGGTGCGGGTGTCACCCGCCTTGATGTTGGCGAGCAGCTGGTCGTAAAACTCCAGACCCCAGCGCGCCGCGAGGCGTGACTCGATCGCGCGGGCCGCGGTGCGGCCGAGCGTGGAGAAAAGCACGGTGGCGGGGGCTTGGAGAGCCGCGAGGGTCTCGGTCACGGCGTCCTTGATCTCGGGGGTGCCGGCGGCGTAGCCGACGAGCATCCGCGCGAGCGGGCCGACCTCCATGGCGTGCCCTTTCCAGCGCGGCGTCTTGAGCCAGCTGTATTTGGCGTCGACGTCGAGGTTGGCGTAGGGCGGCTTGGGGCCGGAATATTTCAGCTTGGTCTCGCCCTTCCACGGGTGGAGGCCGGCGGCGGCGTTGTCGTATTCATACCACGAGTGGTCGATGAATTCCTGGATGCCGGTGTCGTCGCGCGGGTCGACGGCGTGGATGGTGGACAGGTCGCGGCCGAGGATGGCGCCGCGCGGGAACTTGTAGCTGCTGACGTCGTTGAAGCCGTTGGTCGGCAGGTCGCCGTAGCAGAGATAATTCTCCAACCCGCCGCCGATGCCGGCCCAGTCGAGGTAGAAGGGCGCGACGGCCAGGACATCAGGGACGTAGACCTGCTCGATGAATTGCTGGCCCTGCTTGAGCAGATCCCCGACCATGGCAAGGCGCTCCGCGTTGATGGCGTTGGCCTCGTTGATGTTGATCGAGCACGGCATGCCGCCGACCAGGTAATTGGGATGCGGGTTTTTCCCGCCGAAGATGGTGTGGACCTTGACGATCTCCTTCTGCCACTCGAGGGCCTCGAGGTAGTGGGCGACGGCCATGAGGTTGGCCTCGGGCGGAAGCTTGAAGGCGGGATGGCCCCAGTAGCCGTTGGCAAAGATGCCAAGCTGGCCGCTCTCGACGAACTTCGTCAGGCGCGTCTGGATGTCCTTGAAGTAGCCCGGCGAACTCTTCGGCCACTTCGACACGCCCTGCGCGAGCACAGAGGTGGCGACCGGGTCGGCCTTGAGGGCGCTGACGACGTCCACCCAGTCGAGGGCGTGCAGGTGGTAGAAATGCACGACGTGGTCCTGCATGTATTGCGTGCAGAACATGATGTTGCGGATCAGCTCGGCGTTGGGCGGGACCTTGACGTCAATGGCGTCCTCGACGGCGCGCACGGACGCGAGCGCGTGCACGGTGGTGCACACGCCGCAGACGCGCTCGCAGAACGCCCAGGCGTCGCGCGGGTCACGGCCCTTGAGGATGATTTCCAGGCCGCGCACCATGGTGCCGGCGCTCCAGGCGTCGATGATCCTGCCATCCTTGATTTCGGCCTCGATGCGGAGGTGGCCTTCGATGCGGGTGACAGGGTCGACGACAATGCGGGTGCTCGTGCTCATGAGGCGGGGATTGATTTAAGGTTGGGGCGGCTGTTCGGTTTTCTCGGCCTGCTCGGCGTTCTCGCCGGCTTGCTCGCCGATCTCGGCGCGCTTGCGGAAGTTGGTCATGACGGCGTGCGCGGCGGCACCCACCACGGCGGCCCCGGCGGCCACGGCGCCGAGCTGGTCGGCGGTCGCCTCGATGCCGAAGCCGGGGAAGTTGGGCAGGCGTTGATAGAACGGCCCGTTGTCCCAGAAATTCGACTCGGAACAGCCGATGCACGGGTGGCCGGACTGGATCGGAAAGCTGACGCCGCCATTCCAGCGGATCGTGCCGCACGAGTTGTAGGTGGTCGGGCCCTTGCAACCGACCTTGTAGAGGCAGTAGCCCTTGCGCGCGTTCTCGTCGTCGAAGCTCTCGACGAAGAGGCCCGCGTCATAGTTGGGCCGGCGGTAGCAGGTGTCGTGGACGCGGCGGGAATAGAAGGCCTTCGGGCGGCCGAGATTGTCGAGCTGCGGGATGGTGTCGAAGGTCAGCAGGTGCACGAGCACGCCGGCCATGACCTCGGCGATGGGCGGGCAGCCCTGGACGTTGATGATGGGCTTGCCGGCGATGATCCGCTTGATCGGCATGGCCTGGGTCGGGTTGGGCTTGGCGGCCTGCACGCAGCCGGAGCAGGCGCAGTTGCCCCAGGCGATGACGGCCTTGGCGTGCTCCGCGACCTCCTCGGCAATGCTCTTCGCCGTCTTGCCCCCGATGCAGCAATAGACGCCGTCCTCGCCCATCGGCACGGAGCCCTCGATGCAGAGGAGATACTCGCCCTTGTATTTCGCGATGGTGTCCTGCAGCGCTGCCTCGGCTTGGTGGCCGGAGGCGGCCATCAGCGTCTCGGTGTAATCGAGCGAGATCTTGTCGAGGAGGATGTCCGCGACGATCGGGTGCGAGCTGCGCAGGAAAGATTCGCTGCAGCAGGTGCACTCCTGAAAATGGAGCCAGATGACCGGGATCCGTTTCCGCGTCTCGAGCGCCTTGACGATTTTCTCGACGCCGGAGGCTTGGACGCCGATACAGGCACCCATCCAGGCGCAGAACTGCAGGAACTCGCGGCGGGACACGCCGCGCGCGGTGATTTGCTCGTAGATCGTGGTCTCCACTCGGATGGCCGGGGCGATTTCAGTGGGCATGTTGGGGAGCGGGAAGCTGGCGGACGGGCCAGAGGTGACGCGTTGAAGGTTGGACGACGGCAGGCGGGTTTCGGGGTTGGCCGAGAATAGCGGAAAAAGGCCCCGGCAGATGAGCGTCCCTTGGCATACACTGCTCGTCTTTTGCGATGGGGCGGCGCGCGCTGGACGCGGCGGGTTGCGTGGCGCATACCTTCGTCCTATGCACGAGGTCGGTATCATGGAGTCGGCGCTGGCCGCCATCAGCCAACAGGCCGGAACCCACGGCGCCACGCGCGTGGCCCGGATCGTCCTGCGCATCGGCGCGCTGTCCGGCGTGGATGTCGAGGCCCTGCGCTTTGCCTATGACGCGCTGACCCCGGGCACCATCGCCGCCGACGCCGTCCTGGAGATCCAAAGCGTGCCCGCCCGCGCGCACTGCGGGCAGTGCGACACGGATTTCGGCGCCACCGGCGGCTTCATCCTCACCTGCCCCCGGTGTCGCGCCTTCTCGAGCGACATCCGCGCCGGCCGTGAGCTCGACATCGCCCGCCTCGAATTCCCCGTCCTACCATGAACACCCCCGCTCCCACCCTCGCGGAACCTTCCCCGGGCTTCCGCATCAACGCCCTCACCGGCGCCGCCACCGGGTCCTCCCGCGCGCTCTCCGGTCCGCTGGCCGCCGAGATCGCCGCCGCGCTCGCGGCCAGCGAAAACGGCGAGGTCGCCGTCCGCTCGGTTGACGTCAACCTCCCGCTGCTCGAAAAGAACGACATCCTCGCCGAGCGCAACCGCGGCTATTTCCTCGGCCGCGGCCTGGCCGCGCTCAACCTCGTCTCCTCCCCGGGCGCCGGCAAGACCACGCTGCTCGAGCGCACGCTCGACGAGTTCGGCCGCTCGACCCGCTGCGCCGTGCTGGTCGGCGACCTCGAGACCGACAACGACGGCCGCCGCCTGAGCCGGCCGCACGCCCCGGTCGCCCAGATCACCACCGGTACGGTCTGCCATCTAGACGCCGGCATGATCGCCCGCGCGGCCCAGTCCCTCGACCTCGCCGGCGTGAAGGTCCTCTTCATCGAGAACGTCGGCAACCTCGTCTGCCCCGCTTCCTTCGACCTCGGCGAGCAGGCGCGCGTCGTGCTGCTCTCCACCACCGAGGGCGAGGACAAGCCCCTGAAATATCCGCCCATCTTCAAGTCCGCCGACCTCGTGCTCCTCACCAAGGTCGATGTTGCGGACGTGCTCGGCTTCAAGCGCGATGTCGCCGTCGAGAACATCCGCCGCATCGCCCCGCAGGCGAAGATCATCCAGCTCTCCAGCCGCACCGGCGAGGGCCTGGCCGAGTGGTATGACTACCTGCGCGCCCTCGCGGCCCGAATCTGAACAGCCCATGGTCGCCGCCCCTCCCATCACCGATGTGCTCCTCCGCGTGCGCGGCACGGTGCAGGGCGTGGGCTACCGGCCCTTCGTGCACCGCACCGCCGCGGACCTCGGGCTGCGCGGCTGGGTGATCAACGATGCCGAGGGCGTGCTCATCCGCGCCGCCGGCGATCCCGCCCGCGTGGACGAGCTGGCCGCAGCCCTCCAACACGACGCGCCGCCGGCGGCGACCGTGGACTGTGTGGACCGGCTGGAACCGCGGCCGGATTCGGCGCCCGCGGGCGCCGGCTTCACCATCGGCGCGAGCCGGAGCGGTGGCGAGATCGCGACCGCCATCCCGGCCGACCTGGCCCTGTGCGCCGACTGCCGGCGCGAACTCCTCGATCCCGCCGACCGGCGCCACCGCTATCCGTTCATCAACTGCACGCAGTGCGGGCCGCGTTACTCGCTCATCGAAGGACTGCCCTACGACCGGCCGCACACCACGATGCGCGCCTTCCCGATGTGCCAGGCCTGCCAGCGCGAGTATGACGACCCAGCCAGCCGCCGCTTCCATGCCGAGCCCAACGCCTGCCCGAAGTGCGGCCCCCATCTCACCCTGTGCGACGCCGGCGGCCAGGTCCTCGCCGAGCGCGACGCGGCCCTCCGTTCGGCGCGCACGCTGCTGCAGGGGGGCCTCATCCTCGCGGTGAAGGGGCTCGGCGGCTACCACCTCATGTGCGACGCCACCAACGAGGGCGCCGTGACCGCGCTGCGCCAGCGCAAGCACCGCGACCAAAAGCCGCTGGCCGTCATGTTCCGCGGCCTGGTCGAGCTGCGCGCCCACGCGGTGGTTTCGCCCGCGGCCGCCGCGCTGCTCACCTCGATCCAGGCGCCCATCGTGCTCGTGCCGCGACGGCCCGACGCCGAGCTGGCCGCCGGCGTCGCGCCCGGCAACCCTTGGGTTGGCGCCCTGTTGCCGAGCACGCCGCTGCACCTGCTCCTGCTCGCCGCGGTGGATTTCCCGGTGGTCGCCACCAGTGCCAATCTGTCCGAGGAACCGATCTGCACCGACAAGGCCGAGGCCCGCCGCCGGCTCACGGGCATCGCCGACCTCTTCCTCGAGCATGACCGGCCGATCGCCCACCCCGTGGACGACTCGGTCGTGCGGCTCGCGACCGGCGACGAGCCCATCCTGCTGCGCCGCGCCCGCGGCTACGCGCCCGCCCCGTTTCCCCTGCCCGGCCGGCTGCCCGGCCCGCTGCTGTGCGTCGGCGGCCAGATGAAGAACACCGTCGGCGTGGCTGCGGGCGACCGCCTCGTGCTCAGCCCCCACCTTGGCGACCTCGACAACCTCGCCACCCAGGAGGTCTTTGTCCGCACCATTGCCACGCTGGCGCAGTTGCACGGCGCGGATTTCGCCGCCGTCGCACACGACAAGCATCCCGCCTATGCCTCGACCCGGCACGCGCAGCAGCTCGGCCTGCCGTGCGTCGCCGTGCAGCATCACCTCGCGCACGTGCTCGCCTGCCTGCTCGAGCACCACCACCCCGCCGACGGCGTGCTGGGCATCGCCTGGGACGGCACCGGCTACGGCGAGGATGGCACGGTCTGGGGCGGTGAATTTATTCTGCTCCGGCAGAACCACGCCGAGCGATTCGCGCGGCTGCGCCCCTTCCGCCTCGCCGGCAGCGAGGCGGCCGTGCGCGACGCCCGCCGCGTCGCACTGGGCCTCGCCCGGGAGGCGGGCGGCTTCCCCGCCCTGGCGGCGCGCTTCAACTATTCCGACCGCGACGCCGCGGTGCTCAGCGCCATGCTGGCACAGCAGCTGAATTCGCCGCTATGCTCGAGCGCCGGGCGGCTGTTCGACGGCTTCGGCGCGCTGCTCGGCCTCGGCGAAATCAATCGCTTCGAGGGCCAGGTGCCGCTCGCGGTCGAGGCGGCCGCCACACCCTTCGCCGCGGACTCCCGCCTGCTACCCTTCCCCATCACCCGCGCCGTCACGCCGGGCGCCCGGCTTGAGGTGGACTGGCGCCCTGCGGTCTCGGAGCTGTTGCACCTGCGCGGCGATGCCGCCGCGGACGCCGCCGCCCTGCATCGCGGCCTGGTCCAGGCGATGGTGGAGGTGGCCCGGCAGGCCGGCGCCGGCACCGTCGTGCTCACCGGCGGCTGCTTTCAAAACGCCTTGCTCCATTCGCTGGCGACCGCCGCCCTCACCGACGCGGGTTTCCGCGTCCTCGTGCACCGGCGGCTTTCCCCCAACGACAACTCCATCGCCGCCGGCCAGGCCCTCGCGGTGCTGTGGAATCTCACCTCCGTGACCTTACCGAACTAAACACCCTCACAGGAGATAACGGAGGTAACCGAGATCAACCCGGTCTCTGTTTTCTCCGTTTCCTCCTGTGGAATCCTGATTCCAACCCCCTACTCCCATGTGCCTCGCCGTCCCCGGTAAAGTCCTCGAAATCGTCGGGGACGATCCCCTGCTCCGCGCCGCGAAGGTCAGCTTCGCCGGCGTCGTCAAACTCATCAGCCTCACCTGCACGCCCGAGGCCAGGGTCGGCGACTACGTGCTCGTCCACGTCGGCGTCGCCATCAGCACCGTCGATCCCCAGGAGGCCGCGGAGACCTTCCGCTACCTCCAGCAGATGGGCGAGCTCGACGGCCTGGAAATACCGCCCGGTGCCACCGTCACCCAGGAGGCCGCCCCATGAAATACGTCGACGAATACCGCGACGCCGCCCTCGTCCACAAGCTCGCCGCCGCCATCGCGCGCGCGACGACCCGCCCCTGGACCATCATGGAGATCTGCGGCGGCCAGACGCACGCCATCGTCAAGTTCGGCCTCGACGACCTGCTCCCGAAAAACATCACGCTCGTCCACGGCCCCGGCTGCCCGGTCTGCGTGACGAGCGCCGACCTGATCGACCAGGCCGTCGAGCTCGCCCGGCGGCACCGGGTGATCCTCTGCTCGTTCGGCGACATGCTGCGCGTGCCCGGCAACGGCCTGGACCTGCTCACCGCCAAGGCGCGCGGCGCCGACGTACGCATCATCTACTCGCCCCTCGACGCCGTCACGCTCGCCAAGGAGAACCCGGCGAAGCAGGTGGTGTTCTTCGCCGTCGGCTTCGAGACGACCGCCCCGGCCAACGCCCTGGCGGTGCTCACCGCGGCCCGGGAGCACGTCCCCAATTTCTCCATCCTCACCTCGCACGTGCTCGTGCCGCCGGCGATGCGCGCGATCCTCGGGTCGCCCGACAACCGCGTGCAGGGCTTCCTCGCCGCCGGCCACGTCTGCACCATCATGGGCACGGCGGAATACGGCCCGATCGCCCGCGAGTTCGGCGCGCCGATCATCATCACCGGCTTCGAGCCGGTGGACATCCTCGAAGGCATCCTGCTCTGCGTGCAACAGCTCGAGAGCGGCCGCGCGGCAGTCGAGAACGCCTATGCCCGCGCCGTGCGCCCCGAGGGTAACGTCCACGCCCGTCGGATCGTCGAGCAGGTCTTCGCCATCTGCGACCGCGACTGGCGCGGCCTCGGCGTCATCCCGCAAAGCGGGCTGGCGGTGCGGCCGGCCTACGCGACGTTCGACGCCGCCCGGCGCTTCCCGCTCACCACCGCCGCGACGACCGGCGCCACGGAGTGCATCAGCGGCGAAATCATGCGCGGCATCAAGAAACCGCACGACTGCCCCGCGTTCGGCACGCGCTGCACACCCGAGTGCCCGCTCGGCGCCCCGATGGTCTCCAGCGAAGGCGCCTGCGCCGCCTACCACCGCTACCGCAGCCGCCAACCGCAACTCGTCTCGGTCACCGAGGCGATTTAGCAGATCCGCGGCAATTGCTCGCCGCTGAGGCGGTCCACGATCCGCTCGGAGCCGATGATGCTCCGCTGCGTTACCTGCCCGGCGGGGCCGGTCTGCACCGTCCCGATGATGACCGGCGTGCCGCCCGGTGCCGTCCTCTGCAAAATCTCCAGCGCCCGGCCCGCCTGCGCCGCGGGCAGCAGGCAGACAAACCGGCCCTCGTTCGCCACGTAGAGCGGATCGAGCCCAAGAATCTCACAGGCCCCCTGCACGAGCCCCGACACCGGCACCTGGGCGGCATCGATCGCGATGGCAACTTTCGCCGACTCGGCCAGCTCGACGAGCGAGGTCGCCAGTCCGCCGCGCGTGAGGTCGCGCAGGCAGTGGATCTCCAGGCCGGCGTCGAGCAGCGCCTGCACCGGCGCCGCCAGCGGCGCGCAGTCGCTCTCGATCGCACTTTCAAATTCCAGCCCAGCACGCGTCGCCATGATCGCCATGCCGTGGCGGCCGATGTCCCCGCTCAGGATGACCGCGTCGCCCGGTCGGATGCTCGCCGGCGCCACGGTCAGCCGCGTTTCGATCACCCCGACCCCGGAGGTCGTGACGTAAAGCCCGTCGCCCTTCCCGCGCTCCACCACCTTGGTGTCGCCCGTGACGATGCTTACCCCGGCCGCCGCCGCGGCCTCCCGCATGGCGGCGACGACCTGCTGCAGCGTCACGATCGGGAACCCCTCCTCGAGGATGAACCCGGCGCTGAGCCAGAGCGGCCGGGCGCCGCACATCGCCAGGTCGTTGACCGTGCCATTGACGGCGAGGGTACCGATGTTGCCGCCGGGGAAAAAGAGCGGGCTGACCACATGGGCGTCCGTTGTGAACGCCAGGCGGCTCCCGTCGGGCAGGCGCAGCAGCGCCCCGTCGTGCTGCGCCTCAAGGGCCGGGTTGGCGAACGCGGGCCGGAACACCCGGTCGACCAGCTCCTGCGTCAGCCGGCCGCCACCGCCGTGGCCGACGGTGATCTCGGTCCGGTGCGACAGGGGCACGGGACACGAGAAACCGGTCGGGGCGGGCGGAGGTGACAGGGACATGCGGTTATCATCGCATCTTTGCCGCCGGACCGCTCGGCAGGGGTTGCGATAGGCTGTGCAGTTCTTGCGGGCCGGATCAGGCCTCGGGCCGCCGGCTCTGGAGGGTGTGGATGTAGTTGGCCCGCTCGAAGGCCGCCGGATCGTGGCAGCGCGCCAGGTTCAGCCGGCCGCGAAACTCCTCGATCTTCGCGAAGCCGTGCTCCCGCATCCAGCCGGAGAGGCCGCGGCAAAGGGTGGTCAGCACGCCCGGGCCGTGCCGGAGCAACACGGAGACCAGTTGCACCGCGTGGGCTCCCGTGAGCAACGCCTTGGCCGCATCGCCCGACGAATGGACCCCGCCGCCCGCGGCCAGCGAGCCGCGCACCTGCGGGGAAAGGATCGCCAGCCAGCGCAGGCGCAGCAGGAGCTCGGCCGGGTCGGACAGGTGCAGCTGCGGCCGCACCTCCAGCAGGACGGGATCAACATCCGGCTGGTAGAAACGGTTGAAGAGCACCGTCCCGGCCGAACCCTCCAGCTCGAGGGCGATGACCAGCTGCGCCACGGAGGAGTGAAAGGGCGAGAGTTTCACCGCCACCGGAATGCGCACCGCGGAGACCACCTCGCGGACCGTGGCCAGCATCTCCGTCTCCACCTGATCCGCCGCCACGGCGGGGTCGGTGATCACCTGGTAGAAATTCAGCTCGATCGCGTCGGCCCCGGCCTGCTCGATGCGGGGCGCGATTTCCGTCCAAGCCCCCGGGCGGTGCCCGTTGAGCGAGGCGATGACCGGGATCGACAGGTGCTGCTTCAAATGCGCCACGTGCCGGAGATACTGGGCGGGAGAGAGCTGGTAATCCGCATAGGCGGGAAACGACGGCGTGTCCTCCCCCTCCTCGTCCCTGGACGGGGCCGGCGTCGTGAGTTGTTCCGCGAACAGCGAGCGCAGCACAACCGCGCCCGCGCCGGCATCCTGCAAGCGGCGCGCCGTGTCGGCGTCGTCACACAGCGGGGAGGCGCCGACAATGAAGGGACTGCGCAGGGTCAGCCCGAGGTAGCGGGTCGCGAGGCTCATGGGGTTGGGGGCGCCTGGAGTATGCCGCCGTCGCCATCCGGCGGCTCGGCGTTTGTTGCGATTGAGTGCGCAGGGCTTGCCCGCGGTCAGATGGTCCGGGAGTGCTGCAGGGCCGAGGCGGTGACCGTGGGGTCGAACCGCATCGCGATCACGCGCAGCAGCGGCACGCCGAGCCGCGTGACCTCCAGCCCGGTGGCGCTCCGCCGCACGAGGCCGTCGGCCTCCAGCTCGGCCAGAGAGGCGATCTCCGCGGCATAAACCTTTGGAAAATCGAGGCCGAGTTCCACGGAGAGCGCCCCGTAATCCAGCCGCCGGTCGCACATGAGGCGCATGATGATCGTGCGCCGCCGGACGTCCTCGGCGGTGAGCCGCAGGCCGCGCTCGATGGGAAGCTGGCCCGCGTCAAGGGCCGCGCGCCACTCTTCCAGCGTCTTGTAATTCTGCCGGTAGCTGTCGGGGGTCGAAGAGATGGCCGAGATACCGAAGGCGTAGAGCGAGGTGCCGCCCTGGGTGCTGTAGCCCTGGAAATTGCGGTGCAGCGTGCCTTCGCGCAGCGCGATGGCCAGCTCGTCGTCCGGCCGGGCAAAATGGTCCAGGCCGATGTCGATGTATCCGGCCCCCGTCAGCATCTCGTGCGCGACGGCGGACATCGCGAGCTTGTCCTCGGGTCCGGGCAGCTGCGCGCGGTCGTCGAAGATTTTCTGTGCCGGCTTGATCCACGGCACGTGGGCGTAGCTGAAGACGGAAAGGCGGTCGGGCTCAAGCGTCAGCACATCGCCGACGGTCCGCGCGAACGACTCCGGCGTCTGCAGCGGCAGGCCGTAGATGAGGTCGACGTTGATGGACTCGAAACCGGCCGCGCGCAGCCAGGCGAAGGCCTGCTCATTCTGGCTCTGCGGCTGGATGCGGTGGATCGCCAGCTGCACCCGCGGGTTGGTGTCCTGCACGCCCAGCGAGGCGCGGCGGGCGCCGATGTCGTGGAGCGCGGCGACGTGTTCCGCGGTCAGGCGGCGGGGATCGATCTCGACGCTGAACTCGACGTCCGGCGCGACATTGAAGTGTTCGCGAATCAGCGCGCCGAGACGGCGCAGCCCGTCCGGCGGGAAAAAGGTGGGGGTGCCCCCGCCCAGATGGATCTGGGTGACGGACCGCGCCGGGTCGATCTGGCCCGCGGTCAGCCGGATCTCGCGCGCGAGGTCGTCCAGGTATTCGGCGGCCGCGCCGCGCCGCCGGGTGATGACGGTGTTGCAGCCGCAGAACCAGCAGCGGCTCTCACAGAACGGCAGGTGGAAATAAAGCGACAGCGGGCCGGCGCCGGGCCGGTTGTCCGCGGCGATCGCCTCCTCCAGCCGGAGCGGGGCGAGCGCGGTGGTGAACTTGGTTGCCGGCGGATAGGAAGTGTAACGCGGGCCGGGAATGGAGTATTTCCGGATGAGATCAAGGTCGAGCGCGCGGCCCGCCGGGAGTTGGGTGTCTGCGGGGAGGATCATGCGTGGACCTCCAGTATGCCGGAAGGCCTCCGCCCCGGCTGCGCCTCGGTTGCGCAAGACCGCGCAAATCTTGCGGCGCCCGGGCCTACCGGACCGGCGCGGGGCTGCGCCACCGCTCGCGCGGCAGGCCGGCCAACCCGATGGCCGCCAGCTGGCTGGCCATGAACAGCGCCAGCCACCAGAAGGCGGCGTCCATGAAGCCGTAGCTGTGCAGGCCGACCCCCAGCATGTTGACGCCAAACCAGCTCCAGGCCGTCACGACGTTGCCAAAGACGGCCAGCGCCATCAGCCCGCGCTGCTTCACCAAGCCGCCCCAGCGGGCGTGCAGGATGAGGGAGTTCCAGAGGACAATGATGAGCGCGCCGTTCTCCTTCGGATCCCAGCCCCAGAAGCGACCCCAGGACTGATCGGCCCAGATGCCACCGAGCACGGTGCCGACAAAACTGAACACCGTGGCAAAGCAGACGACGCCGTAGACCATGCCTGCCAGCGCGTCGGCCGTCTTCGGGTCGAGCGATTTGGTGAAGATGCCGCGAGCCAGATAAATGAGCGCCAGGAAGCCGGCCAGGAAGGTCGCCGCGTAGCCGGTCGTCACCGTCACCACGTGCGTCGCCAGCCAGAAATTTGAATCGAGGACGGCGCGCATCATCTCGAGCGTGTCGCCGCTGAGCGAGAGGTGGTGGGCGATCAGCAGCGTGGCGAAGCCGATCAGCCCGGCCGCGACGCTGCCGATGGCGTTCCGGTAGGTCAGCTCGAGCACGAGGCAGAGCGCGACGGAGCCCCAACCGATGAAGAGGGCCGACGAATAGAGGTTGGTGACCGGCGGGCGGCCCTCAAGCCACATGCGCATGGCGATGCCGGCGGTGGCCAGCACCCACGCGAGGGCGATGAGCCAGAGCGCGGCGCGGCCGAGCGCCTCGGGCCATTTCAGCCAGGAGAATACGGCCAGCAGGAAGGCCACGACATAAAGCGTCATGCTCGTGTAGAACGGCTGGGCGGCGTTGAAGCGCGCCTCGGCGTCACCCTTGCGCAAAAACCCGGGGATCGTGCCCTCGAGCCCGGCGCGAAAGTCATGGACCATCGCGTTGAACGCCGCCGGCTGCCCGTTGCGCCAGGCCAGGCCGAGTCCGACGTAGGCGGCGGTGGCGGCGTCGAGCCGGCCGCGCGCCAGGCTCGCGCCCAGCGCGCCGCCCGGGTTCAGCCAGCCCGCCAGGTTGGTCTGGCCGCCGGTGGCGGGCGGAATCAGGCGGAGGTTGCCGAAGGACTCGACGGTGGCGAAGGTGGTGCGCAGGTCGCCGACGGCCTTGGCCGCCGCGGCGTCGAAGGACTGGCCGGCCGCCTTCGCGCGCTCCGCGGCGAGGCCGGCGGGCACAAGGGTGTCGAAATGCACCAGCTGGTCGAGGTAGCTGTCCACGCCGGGCGCGATGATGTTTTCCTGGAGGCTCTCATAGAGGACGAGCCCGTCGCGCAGCTGGATGACCGCGCGCTGGAACGGCGAACGCACGGCGGACTCGACGGCATCGGCGAGCTTCGCCTGCCGGTCCAGCTCCGGGATGCCGTTGGCGAGCTGGTTGAAGCTGAAACGTTTTTTGCCCGTGCCGTCCTCCGGCGTGAGGTTGAAGAGCGTGAGCACGTCCGGGTGGACGATCTCAAACACCGGGTAGGCGTTGGCAAGGTCCGGCTTGTAGAGCATGTCCAGCAGCCATTCGCCGGGGCTGACCGGGCTGCCATCGGGCGCGGTGACGCGCTGGCGGCCCTGCAGCACGAGCAGGGTCGTGCGGGCCACGGTGTCGAGCGGCTTGGTGCGGCCGTTCACCAGCGTCGGCAACCGGCCGAAGCCGGCGAGGTCGAAGTCGCTTTTGACCGGCGGCGGAAACAGCGAGACGCCGACCGCGGCAACCGCGAGGGCCAGCACGGCCAGCGGGAAAATCCGCGCCGCCGTCCAGGGAGCCGCCGGCGCCGGACGCGGGGCCGCCGTGGCCGGGGTGACCGCAACCGGCCGGCGGCGCCGGCCGATGAAAGCAACGAGATGCAGGCCGAACTGCCAGGCCAGACCGAGCGTCATCACGCCGCAGGCAACATAGGGAATGAGCCAGCTCGGGTTGCGCACGACCTGAAGTACGGTGGTCTGGTCGTTGTTGGCGAAACCGGCCTGGTAGAACGTAAGTCCGGCGTGACGCAGCGGGTTGTTCATGTAGATCAGCACCTCGCGGTCCTCGCGACCGTCGGGCGTGGTCAGGCGCAGCCGGCTGGAAAAATTCTTGGGAATGTCCGTGCCGGCGTAGCGGTCATGGTTGAACTTCAGCAGCGTGAGCGTGTAGGGCTGGTAGTGCCGCGCGAAGCGCAGCGCGATCTTCCACGTGCGTCCGGCGAAATCGAAGCGCTGCGGCTCGAGCAGCGGCGACACCAGCCAGGTGCCGAGCGACCCGTCCGGGCCGGCCAGCTCGACGTAGGCCGCCGGCAGGTTGCGTTCGTCCTGCTTGAAGGTGAGCGGCTGCGGCGCGACGAGGACCGACGGGCCGACGCCCTGCGTGGCCCCCGCGCCGTCCGCCGCCGCGGGCGCGGTGCCGGTGGTCTCGCGCAACGTGGCGTTGGGCAGGTAGGTGCGGACCACGACGCGGAACGGCAGCTTGGGGTGCTGCACCATCTGCTTCCGGGCGAGCGGCGACTCGGGGATGACCACCACGTCGTCGAACTGCGCATCGGTCGTGTCGGTGACCGCCAGCTCGATGTTCCGGTAGCTCTCCGAGTAGTTCTTCGTCTCCCCCTGGTCCAGGCGCATCTGGTATTCGTCCTGCCAGAGGCCGGTGAGCAGCTGGCCGACGAGGAGCAGAACAAGGCCGGCGTGCACCAGCCAGAGGCCGAGCTTGCGCCAGCCGAGGGTGAGGCGGTAGGCGTGCGCCGCCAGCAGGTTGGCCAGCAACAGGCCGCCGAGCGTGTAGCCGCCGGGAAAGACGGCGAGCGACATGTTGCTTACGGGCCAGTATACGATGAACGTGTTGAAGTATTTCGCCTGCACCACCCAGATGCCGAGGTTCACCTGGTCGAGCGTGGCGACGAGGATCAGGATGATCGAAAGCAGGATGAGCACAACCGTGAGCTTGAGCGAGACGAGCAGGTCGCGGGCGTCGCGCCCGAGGGTGGAGAGGAATTTCACGGCGCGGAAAGGGTTTGCAGGAAGGCGAGGAAGGCGGGCTTCTCCGTCGCGACCAGGTCGGCCGGGCCGGTGAGCTTGAAGAACCACGTGGCGCCGTTGGCCGGCACGATCGCGCCGAGGAGACGGACGGACGGGCCGCCCGTAAGATCCACGAGGGTGACCGACAGGCCGTTGACCCTGATGCGGGTGATGGTCGCGGGGAGTTCGGCGGCCGTGAGCGGGGGCAGCTGGAGCTGGCCGCGCCAGCGGTTGACGTTGGCCAGTTCGCCGCCGACGTCGCCGGGGAAGGCCGTGATGGCGAGCTCGCTGTTGGCGCCACTCGCGCCGGGCACGAGATAAGTCGCCTTGCGCATCGCGGTGGCAGGCTTCTCCTGCCAGAGGGCCGGCGCCGTCCACTTGAGCCCGGGACCGTCGGCCTTGATCACGGGCGTGTTCGCCATATCCGGGGCCGGCCCGGCGGCCGGCGGCGGCGTGGCGGAAGCGCGGGCGACCACGGGCGCCGCGCGAACCGTCTGGAGAAATTCGAGGTAGGCGGATTTGGCCTGCGCGACAATCGCCTCGGGACCCGTAAGCTTGAAGAACCACGTGGCGCCCGCCTGCGGCACGATCGCACCGAGCATGCGTTGTGCGCCGCCGGTGAGGTCCACGACCTTCATCGCCAGGCCGTTGGCTGTGACGGGCGTGAAGGCCGCGGCGAGTTCCGCCTCGGTGATGGGCGGCAGCCCGAGCTGGCCGCGCCAGCGGTTCACGTTGGCCAGGTCGCCGCCGACATCGCCGGGAAAAGCGGTGATCGCGAGGTCGGCGCCGGCGGCACCCTCCCCGCCCACGGCATAGCTCCCCTTGCGCATGGTGGAGGGCGGCTTGGCCTGCCAGGCTGAGGGCGCGGTCCATTCCAGGCCGCCCGTCCCTGTGGCGGCGACCGCCAGTCCGGCCATGCCCGCGGGCGCAGCCGGCGCGGGCGCGGGGGTGTCATGTTCCTTCGGTATACGATAGCTCACCACCTGGGAATCACGGCAGGCGGCGAGCCATAGCGGCAGGGCCAGCGCGCAGAGCGACCTGAATTGCCCGCGGCTAAGCAGGAGACCGGGGCGGCGGCCGGGCCATGCTGCCGCGCGGGTGCGTGGAGAGAGAGTCCATTTCATCGTGGACCCCCATCATGACCGAAACGGGGCGGGAGGGCTCCGCGTATCTTGCGGGGATTTGGGCAATCCTTGCGACTTGGCGGCAACCGAACCGACCCCCTTGGCACGGTTGGGGCCCGGCAGGACAAATGTTGCGCCAAGCTCAGCAACCCATGCACAGCCAGCGGGGCGAAATTCCGCCATGTTAGAGCAACGACTTCACCGTTGCCGCGACTAAACTCTACTCATCGCCCACTTCAACCACCGCATTCCACCATGAAAAATCGCTGTCTCCTCCTCACCACCAGCCTGGTCTTTCTTGCGGGCACAGCCCTCGGTCATGCCGCCCCCGTCACCGAGAACTGGGAAAACAACTGCACCAAGTGCCACGGCGACGACGGCAAGGGCCAGACCAAGGCCGGCAAGAAACTCCAGTTGAAGGATTACACCGACGCCAAGGCGCAGGCCGAGATGAAGGACGAGGAAATGATCAAGTCCATCACCGAGGGCATCAACGACAAGGCCGGCAAGGAAAGGATGAAGGCCTACAAGGCCGACCTCTCCGCCGACGAGATCAAGGATCTCGTCGCCTACATCCGCAAGTTCAAGGCCTGACGCCACCGGCCGTCCCGGCACACGACACACGTGGCGGCCGGACCAGCCGCAGCACGTTGACACACTCCCTTCCCACCATGTCCGAGCCCATCTCCTCCATTCCGGTCGCGCCCAAGCCGCGGTCCCATTTCAACAACTGGATCAGCGCCATCGGCGGCGTGCTGGCGCTCGGCGCGCTGTTCTCGTTCGCCCTGCTGGTCTGGATGGACTTCACACAGGGGGACAAGAATCCCTACCTGGGCATCTTCACTTACATCGTCGCCCCGGGCTTCCTGAGCACCGGCCTCGTGCTGGTGTTCTTCGGCGCCTGGGCGCAGCGCCGCTGGGCGATCAAGCACGCGGCCACGGTGCCGGACAAGTGGCGGCTGGATTTTTCCAGCCCGGCCCAGCGCCGCTTCCTGGTCCTCTTCGGCGCCGGCGGCGTGGGCTTCATCATGCTGAGCGCCTTCGGCAGCTACCAGACCTACCATTACTCGGAATCGGTGCAGTTCTGCGGCCAGGTATGCCACCAAGCCATGAACCCCGAGTTTGTCGCCTACCAGCGCAGCGCCCACGCCCGCGTGGACTGCGTGGAATGCCACATCGGCTCCGGCGCCCAGTGGTTCATCAAGGCCAAGATCAACGGCACCCACCAACTCATCGCCTACACGCTGGACAACTACAACCGCCCCATCGCCACCCCGCTCAAGTATATCCGCCCGGCCCAGGATATCTGCGCCAAGTGCCACTGGCCCGAGAAGTCCCACGGCAACCTCGACCGCACCTACGAACATTTCCTGTCCGACAAGGCCAACACGCCCTACACCGTCCGCCTGCTTCTGCGCGTCACCGAGCCCCGCGCCGACGGCGCCCTCGGCGGCATCCACTGGCACGCCGGCCCGGACGCGCAGGTCGACTATTACGCCACCGACGATAAGCGCCAGGTGATCCCCTGGATGCGGGTGACCAACCCGAAGGACGGCACGGCGCGCGTCTACCGCGCCGCGGACTTCAAGGGCGAGCCGCCCGCGGACAAGATCCGCCGGATGGACTGCCTCGACTGCCACAATCGTCCCGCCCACGACTTCCCGAGCGCCAACGCCTCGGTAGAGCAGGCGATGGCGTCCGGCACGCTCAGCCGGAAGCTCCCCAACATCAAGCGCGAGGCCGTGAAGGCCATGCTGCAAAAGGAAATCAGCACCGCCGCCGCGGCCCCGGGCAGGATCGGCGACTACCTCCGCGGCAAGTATGCCGAGGCCGCGGACACCGCGCCCGCCATTGCCGAAGTGCAGCGGCTGTTTGCCTCCTCGATGTTCCCCGAGCGCCAGGCCGATTGGCGCGGGTATCCCGACAACCTCGGCCACAAGGACTGGGCCGGCTGTTTCCGCTGCCACGACAGCAAGCACCAGGGCGCCGGCGGCCTGGTCGTGCCCGCGAGCGACTGCACGTCCTGCCACACGATTCTCGCCCAGGGCAAGGGCGCCATGCTCGAGCAGCTCAATGCGCGCGGCCTGGAATTCAAGCACCCCGACGGCGAACTCGATCCCGACCTCACCTGCTCCGACTGCCACAACGGCGCCATCCAGAAGTAGCGCCGGCCGGCGCACCCCCGCGATGGGCAACGCACCAATTACTGCCCACACCTGGCCAAGCGATGCGCAGTCATCGCCCGGAAAATCCCGTATAAGGAGGGTGCCATAACAGGTAACCCAGTCGCCCAAGCCTTTCCTCCCATGAATCTCCCCACCCGCTGGACCAAAAACACGCTGCTCTTCGGCGGCATCGCCGCCTGGGGTCTGCTGCTGATCTCCTGCGTCTCCGCGAACCGCGCGGTGCTCGCGCCGCCCGCGGTGCCCGGCGCCCAGTTCGCCGGCTCCAAGTCCTGCGCCGAGTGCCACGCCGACCACACCGCGCACTTCGCCACCGCCAGCCACGCGCGCCTCGCCCTCGCCGATCCCAAGGTGGGGGATACGGGCTGCGAAGCCTGCCACGGCCCCGGTTCGATCCACAACAAGTCCGGCGGCGCCAAGGGCACCATCATCAACCCGCGCCGGTCGCCGGAGACCTGCTTCGCCTGCCACCTCGACAAGCGCGCCCAGTTCAGCCTCCCGAACAGCCACCAGGTGCTGAACGGCAAGATGAGCTGCGCCGACTGCCATGAGGTCCACAAGGGCAACGCCATCGCCGGCACCGGCGCCGACCTGGAGGGCCAGAACGCCACCTGCACCAAGTGCCACACCGAGCAGAAGGGCCCGTTCGTCTACGAGCACGGCGCCATGCGCGAGGGCTGCGTCGCCTGCCACAACCCGCACGGCACGATCAACGCCAAGATGCTCGTCGCCCGCGACGCCAACCTCTGCCTGCGCTGCCACCTCGAGGTGGGCGACCCCGGCTCCTCCGGCCAGATCAACGCCAACGCGATCCGGCACACGGCGGAGAACCACAATACGCGCCTCATGCAGGGCACCTGCTGGAGCGCCGGCTGCCACGAGCAGCCGCACGGTTCCAACGCCAGCTTCCACTTCCGCAACTGACCACACCCAACCCATTCCCAGCCATGAAAGTCACCCTTGCCGACTTCATCCGCCCCGCCGGCCTCCTGGCCGGGGCCCTGCTCGCCCTCGCGGGAGGAACGGTCCGCGCGGCCGACAAGCTGCCCTCCGACGCCTTCCCCGATTTTGAGAGCTACATCAAGATCAGCGGGCAGGCGGCCTCCATCACCGGCAACGAGGCCGCCTTCCAGACCCGCACGAAGCAGGACGCCAACGGCGGCGCCGGCATCGAGGATCTGCACTTCGCCAAGGACGTCACTAAGACGACCACCCTCACCCTCGATGGCCGCGCCCTCACCGGCGCCGAGGACTACCTCGGACGGGTGAACCTGACCAAGACCGACGTCGGCTCCGTCGACTTCGGCTACAAGCGCTTCCGCACGTTCTATGACGGTGCCGGCGGATTCTTCCCGACCAACAAGGAGTTCATGACCCTCCCGAACGAGGATCTGCACATCGACCGCGCCAAGTTTTGGGTGGAGGCCAACCTCGCACTGCCCAACGCGCCGACCTTCAAGCTCCGCTACACGAACGAACTGCGCGACGGCCGCAAGGATTCCACCATCTGGGGCGACACCGACTTCACCGGCCTGCCCTTCACCGTGGCCCCGAACCCCATCACCCAGGTCCGCAAGATCGTCCCGAGCTACCTGCAGGTCAGCGAACGCCACGAGCTGCTCGAGCTGTCGTCCAGCTACAAGATCAAGAAGACGGAGATCGAGCTCACCCTGCTCGCCGACCGCACCGACAACGACGACATCCGCTATGTCACGCGCTTCCCGGGCGAGGTCATCCCCTTCTCCATCGTGAGCCTCGCTTCCGCCGCCCAGCCCGCCGCCAAGGCCCTGCTGACACCAAACAACTGGAACAACCAGGTCGCCATTGCCGAGAATGACGCGATGAAGACCAAGACCACCGGCTTCAACCTGGCCACCAGCACCGAGCTGACGGACAAGGTCACCCTGAAGGTCAACGGCAACTACGAGCTCGTGCACACCGAGATCGGCGGCGGCCGCCCGCTCATCACCCAGACCGCGACCGCCACCGGCATCGTGCCTGTCGCTACCGACAACTATCAGGGCCTCAGCGGCGGCACCCGGGTGAAGAACTACGTGGGCAACATCGCCCTCGACCTGAAGCCCATCCCCGCCCTGTTCGTGAAGCTCGCCTTCCGGGCCCAGGATGAGTTCATCCACGGCGTCTCCAGCTACAATGTCGTCGCCGCCTCGGGCACGCCGGCCGTCACGCTCACCAGCACCCCGCGCACCGGCTGGGCCAAGATCCACCAGAATGTCCGCACGCCCGTGCTCGAGTTCCGCTACACCGGCATCAAGGACCTCGCCCTCTACTTCACCGGCAGCAAGCGCAGCCTGAGTGGCGACGAGAACAACACCTCGTCCTACAATCCCCTGACCGCGACGGTCGGCACGCCGGCAGTCAACTCCGTCTCCGAGGACCATGGCAACTACACCCTCGGCGCCAACTGGCGGCAGTCGGCCCGGCTCACCCTGCGCGGCGAGGTGTTCCACAAGGACCACAAGGACAGCACCGTCGGCTACGGCACCCTCCCGGCCATCGTCGGCGACTACTACCTGCTCGATTCCCAATACACGGGCTTCAAACTCACGGCGCTGGCCAAGCTGACCGACCAGCTCGCTTTCACGACCCGCTTCATCTCCCAGAAGGGCAGGATGCAGGTCACGGGCTTCCTGCCCACCTACCCGGCCTATGACTCCCTCGACGCGAAGAACTACATGATCGCCGAGACCATCGACTGGAACCCGAACGCGCAGGTCTACGTCCAGGTGAACGGCACCGCGACCTACCAGGTGATCAGCACGATCTATCCCCGTGCCGGCGTCACCCCCGCCACCCCCACGGTCAACGCCTTCGACACAAACGGCGTGCTGCACAACTCCGACAACAACTACGTGACGGGCAGCTTCCTCACGGGCTTCGTGCTCAACAAGAACACCGACGTGCAGATTCAGCTGAACTATTATCGCGCCGACAACGGCAACGCCTACCTGGCGGCCATGACGACCCCCTACGGGGTGGCCGTGCGCGACGTGTCCTACACGGTCGGCGTGAAGCACAAGCTCACGGACAAGCTGCTCCTCAACGCGAAGCTCGGCTACTTCGACAGCCAGAACGACACCACGGGCGGTTTCACCAACTATCACGGACCGGTCGCCTACGTGGCTTTCGACCGCTCGTTCTGAGCCTGGCGCGATTCCCTTCCGGCCGCGGGTGCCCCGACCCGCGGCCGTTTTATGGCCGCGTTCCCCGCTCCGTGTTTTGCCGACAGCAAGATATGCGGCGCTAACACCAAACCGACGGTAGTCACCCGCGCGACGATGCGTGATACTGCCCGCCGAGAAGGCGCCCGCTGCGCGCCTTCCACCCCGTGAACGAGCCCCCGCAGAGTTTGCCCGTGGACCGGCGCCTTGAGCTACTCGAGGCCCGGCTCGCCGCACTCGAGGCCCGGCTCACCCGGCCCCGGGCGGCCGCCCCCGCACCGGTCACTCCCGCTGCCGCCCCGCTGGCCGCACCGGCCTTGAATGAGGATGCGCTCGAGTTTGAGGTCGGACAAAAGTGGTTCGCCAACGTCGGGATCGGGGTGTTGACCCTGGCGGTCGGTTTCACTGTCTCGCTGCCCTACGCGGGCTTGACGGCCGGCGTGCCGTTCCTGATCGGCGCCACCGGAGCCGCGGGCCTCCTGGTGCTGGCCCGCTACTGGCGGCAGTCATTCGCGCGGATGGCCGGCTATCTCCGCGGTGTCGCGGTGGCCCTGCTCTACTTCGCCACCCTCCGGTTGTATTTCTTCGGCGCGGCCCCTCTGCTGACCACCGACTCTGGGGCGGGACGCGCCGTGCTCGCGCTGGTCGTGGCCGGCAACCTGGTCTTCGCCTGGCACCGGCGCTCCCCCGGGCTGGCCGGGCTGGCGCTGGCTACGGGCTACGCAACCTGCCTCGCGGTGGACGCCGCCGGCTTTTTCCTGCCCGGATTGGTGCTGCTCGCGGGACTGGCGGTCGCCGGCAGCCATCGCGGCCGCTGGCCGGGGTTGGTGCTTGCCGGGCTGCTGCTCACCACCACCACCTATGCCCTCTGGGCGGCCAATAATCCCCTGCTCGGCCGGCCATTCCAGTTCGTCGCGACGCCGGCGCTCGCCCCGGCCGGCCTGCTCGCGTGCATGCTGGTGCTCGGGCTCGGCCCGCTCCTGCGGCGCGACGGCACCGAGGAGGACGGCCTCGCGAAATCCTGCGCCCTGCTCAACTGCGCCCTGGGCTATGGCGTGTTCCTGCTGCATACCCTGGCGGTGTCCGGGGCCGGCTTCCTCGCGGCCCACGTGGCCGCCTCGGCCGTGTTTCTCGGGCTGGCGGTGCTCTTCTGGGTGCGGGCGCGGAGCCAGGTCGCCACTTTTCTCTACGCCATGACCGGCTACCTGGCGCTCAGTGTCGCCATCATCAAGGCGGCCGCAACGCCCGGGGTCTTCGTCTGGCTCTCACTGCAAAGCGTGGTCGTGGTGGCGACGGCCGTCTGGTTCCGCTCGCGCTTCATCGTGGTGGCGAACTTCCTCATCGGCACGGCGATCGTGCTCGGCTACGTCGGCGTGACGGAGCACGAGACCGGCATCAGTCTCGGCTTCGGCATCGTGGCGCTGGTGAGCGCCCGGATCCTCAACTGGCAGAAGGCCCGGCTCGAACTGAAGACGGAGCTCATGCGCAACGCCTATCTGCTCGGGGCCTTCGTGGTGTTTCCCTACGCGCTCTATCACCTCGCGCCGGTGCGCTACGCCGGCCTGGCCTGGGTCGGGCTCGCCCTCTTTTATTACGCGATGAACCTGGTCGTGCGGAACCAGAAGTTCCGCTGGATGGGCCACGCCACGCTGCTGCTGACCACGCTGTTCATGGTGATCGCCGGCACCAGCCGCTTCGAGCCGGTCTACCGTGTTCTGTCCTTCTTGGCGCTCGGCACGGTGATGGTGCTCGTCTCCCTCGTCTTCACCCGGATGCGCAAACCGCCGCGGCCGTAGCCGCCCGGCTCAATGGCCGCCACAGCTGCACCCGCCGCCGCCCAGCTGGTCGGACAGGTCGCAGAGCTGGTCGTAATATTCGTCGCGGGTCAGGCCGAGCGCGGCGGCGCCGAAGGTCTCGGCGTCGTCGGACGAGGCGAACACGCCGTAGTTGAGCGCGACCAGCTGGTAAAGCACGAGGGCCGGCACCTGGTCGAGCTGAGTCATGAACAGCGGATGCACGAACATCGTGAAGCCGTCCTCGGGGTTCGCCCCCTTTGGCTCCGGGTGCGCGAACTCGCCCGGCTGGAGGCCGGCGGCATCGAAAACGATCTCACACGGATAGCGGACCTGCGTGCGGTCCTGCAGCAGGCGCTGCAGGGCGGACCAGCCGATCTGCGGACCGTAGAGGGTGAAGACCTCGATGCCCTTCGCCTCCACGTGGGCGGAGAGGGACTGCCTGGCGTCGTCGGCGGTGAGCGTCTGGGCCATGGACATCAGCGGGTGGCGGGCTCGGGCAGCGGCGCCTCGGGCTCGTCGCCCTGGATTTCCGGCAGGCCCTCGTTGGCCTTGGACAGCCGGCCCTGCAGGATCGGCACCGACATGCGCAGGAAGATGGTGTAGCACAGCAGTCCGAACGCCCAGATCCCGAGGCAGACGAGGGTTTCATTGACGGACGGGCTGTAATCCACGATGGCGCCGAGCGGCGTGGGGATGAAGCCGGGGATGACGAGACCCATGCCCTTCTCGATCCAGATGCCGACGATGCTGAGCCCGCAGGCGACGTTGAGGTATTTCAGGCCGCGGCTGACCGGCAGCAGGAGAATGACCATCGCGATGAGGTTGAAGGCGATGGCGGTCCAGATCCACGGCACCAGCGCGTGATGGCCGTGCAGGCCGAAGAAGAGGTATTGCGCCGAGGCACCGTGCGTCGTGCCGGAGTAGAACTCCTTGAACACCTCGCACACGAGCAGGAAGACGTTGATGATCATCGATACCTGCACGATGCTCCGCAAAGTCAGCAGCGCCTTGTCGGTGATCCGGTAGTGCGTGACATGGCGGATGACCTGCAGGGCGAGGATGATGATGGCCGGGCCGGCGGTGAAGGCGGAGGCGAGAAACCGCGGGCCGACGATCGAGGCGTTCCAAAACGGTCGCCCGCCCAGCCCGACGTAGAGGAAGGCCGTGACCGTGTGGATCGAGACCGCCCAGACGATGGCGGTGAACACAAAGGGTATGTAGAACCACTTCGCCGGCTTCCGGTCCTGGTAGCGGCAGTAGAGCAGGTAGCCGCAGATGTGGACGTTGAGCAGCAGGTAGCCGTTGAGCACGATGACGTCCCAGCTGAGCATGGACTTCGGGAAGTTCATCTGCCCGATGCCGGGAATGAGGTGCCAGAAGCGGTCGGGCCGGCCCAGGTCCACCGTGACGAACAGCAGGCACATGATGATGGCGGCCACGGCGAGCAGCTCGCCGAAGATGACCAGGTCGTGCAGCTCCTCGTTGTCGTAGATGTAGACCGGGATGACCATCATCACCGCCGCGGCGGCGACGCCGACGAGGAAGGTGAAGTTGGCGATGTAGACGCCCCACGACACCTCATCGCTCATGCCGGTGACCACCAGGCCGTGGACCAGCTGCTTGGCGTAGGCGTTGACCCCGAGGAGGGTGACGCCGGTCAGGGCGCCCATCCAGGCGTAATACCGCCAGTCGCCGACGAAGGCGATGCGGGCGCTGCGCCGGAGGAACACGAGGTAGTTGCGGGCCGCGGTGATCATTTGTCGAAGTAGTAGAAGAACCGCGGCGAGGTACCCATTTCCTCCTTGAGCTGGATGAACACGCGCTTCTCGCGGAGGATGTAGGAAACCTCGCTGTTCGGATCGAGGATGTTGCCGAACTTGCGCGCGCCGACCGGGCAGACCTCGAGGCAGGCGGGATATTTGCCGGCGCGGGTGCGCTGGATGCAGAAGTGGCACTTCTCCATCACGCCCTGCTTGCGCGGGCGGTTGCCGAGGTAGGCCATGTTGGGGTTGAGCCGCTCCGGCGGGATCTCGGGCTTGGTAAAATTGAACCGGCGGGCGAAATACGGGCAGGCGGCCTCGCAGTAGCGGCAACCGATGCACCAGTCGTAGTCGATGACGGTGATGCCGTCCTTCTCCTGCCACGTGGCGTTGACCGGGCAGACCTTGACGCAGGGCGGGTTCTTGCACTGCTGGCACTGCACTGGCATGTAGAAGAAGCCTTTCGCGGGCACGGAGGCGTCGGTGTAATTGTGGTCGCCCTTCTCGACGTCCATCGAGCCGTGCGGCATCTTGAGGACGCGGATGTATTGGATCTCGGGGTTGCGCGACTGGTTGTTCTCAGCGACGCAGGCATGGACGCACTTGCGGCAGCCGATGCAGCGCGTGAGGTTCAGGCAGTAGACGAACTCGACGCCGTCCATGGGCTTGAGATCGCGCACGTGGGGACGGATGCCGTATTGGTGTTGCACCTCGCGCTCGATGCGCGCCAGAGCCTTCTTCATGTCCTCCGGCGTCATCTCCTTGTAGTATTTCTGCAGGAATTGCTCGCTGGTAAGCTCACCCAGTTCGCGCAGTGGCGCCAGGCTCGCGGCCAGGGCGGTGAGGCCGCCAAAGGCGGCGCAGCCGCGCAGGAAACTGCGGCGCGACATCGCGGCGTCGGAAGTCCGGTCGGGGGTGGGCGTGGGGGCGGACATGTCAGTGGGCGGGCTCGGCCGTTTCGGGGGTGGCGGGATTGCCGTGCAGAAGGTGCGGGGGCGGCGCGGGCTCGCGCGTGGGGATGCGTGGCGCGTGGGGGTTGTGGCAGTTGGCGCAGACGAGGCGAGTCGGCTCGCCGAGCTCGCGGTCCCAGTAGCCGCTGGTGCGGCCGTGGGCGCCGGCTTCCCAGTCGCGCAGCGTCGGGCCGTGGCAGCTGCCGCACAGCGTCGGGATGTTGTCGAACTTCACCACGTTGCCGTCGCGGACCTGCAATGTCGTCAGGTTCTGCTCGTTGTGGCAGTTGTAGCAAAGGTTGTTCCGGTCGTGCAAGCCGTGGCCCATCACAATGTTCGCGTGCTCCTTCGGGACGAGGACCTTGCCGGCCGCGTCAAAGCGGATCACCGGCGGCTTCTTCTGTTCGTGGCAGGCGTAGCAGTCATAGTCCGAGAGATCCTCCTTGGCCCTGACCAGGTCGGCATAGGTCTGGCGCCAAGGGGTGGTGGCGAGGAATTTCACGTCGACCAGCGGGATGGCCACGCGTGCCACGGGCTGGCTCTTGGCCGTGGCCAGGAAGAAAGCCGCGAGCCCGAGGAAGCCGGCGGTGAGGCCGGCGAGCCAATAGCGGGTGCGGACCCCATTCCCGCCGTCGTCGGGCCGCTGGTCCAGGGGGTTCATGCGCGGGCGGGGGCGCGGCTTACTTCTTCAGCGTGCGGACATGGGCGACGAGCGAGTTGATGTCCTCGTCGGTCAGCCCTTCCACCGCTTTCATGGTAGTCTTGCCGTTCTCGTCCGTGCGGCCGGACTTGATGGACTTGAACGCCTCCTCGTTGGTGAACTTGGCCTGGGTCTTCGGGTCCGTGAGGTCGGCAATGCTGAGCTTCCTGCCCATCTTGGTGTCGCCCTTGCCGTCGGCTCCGTGGCACTTGGCGCAGGATTCCGTCCAGTTGGTGCCGGCATCGGCGCCGTAGGCGGTGAGGGCCGCGCCGGCGAAGGTCAGGAGAAGCAGTCGTTGGTGGGTGGTCATGGGCTGAGAGATTTGGGTCGGACGTTGCTTGAAACCGCGGGGCCAGTATGCGCGAGAGCAGCCGCGGCCGCTCGCCACATCTTGTCCGCCATGGCGCATATCTTGACCACCCCGCCCGGCGACCGCCGATCCGCGGAGCGCGCCGGGCAAGATCTGCACAGTGCCTGGCAACCGGTGCCGCGTGCACCGCTCCTGTTTCTGCTAGGCTGGGTGGGATGAAAACGTCCGATTCAAGCTTGGATTTCCCCCGCCGTGCCCGGGCCGTCCTGCTCGTCAACCTGGGCTCGCCGGAAACGCCCTCGGTCCCGGAGGTGCGCCGTTATCTCCGGGAATTCCTGGGCGACGAACGCGTGCTCGACCTGCCGGCCCCGTTGCGCTGGCTGCTGCTCGAGGGCGTGATCCTGCCGACCCGACCGAAAAAATCGGCCCACGCCTACGCGTCCATCTGGACGCCCGAAGGCTCCCCGCTCATCCGCACCTCCCTCAGCGTGCAGCGCAAGCTGGCCGCCGTGGTCGATCCCGACCTGCCGGTCTATCTCGCGATGCGCTATGGCCTGCCTTCGATCGCCTCGGTGGTCGACCGGATGGCGACGGAGGGCATCGAGGAAGTGCTGCTCATCCCGCAATACCCGCACTATGCGATGTCCTCGTGGGAAACCGTGGTGGTGCGCGTCCGCGAGGAAGCCGCGCGCCGCGATCCCGGCATGGTCATCGACTGCGTGGCGCCGTTCTATGCGGATTCCGACTATATCGAGGCCCTGCACGCGGCCAGCCGGCCCTGGCTCGTGGAGCCGCACGACCACGTGCTCTTCAGCTACCATGGCATCCCCCTGCGGCACCTGCGCAAGGCCGACAGCTCGCACGCCCACTGCCAGTGCACGGCCCACTGCTGCACGGTGCCCTCGCCCGCCCACGCGACCTGCTACCGCGCCCAGGTGATGGCCACCACCCGGGCTTTTGCCGCCCGCGCCGGCCTCGTGGCGGGCAGCTACTCCGTCTCCTTCCAGTCCCGGCTCGCCGGCGAACCCTGGTGCGAACCCTTCACCGACCACGAGCTCCGGCGGCTGCCGGCGGCGGGCGTGAAACGCCTGCTCGTGCTCTGCCCGGCCTTTGTCGCCGACTGCCTGGAAACGCTCGAGGAGATCGCCGTCGAGGGCCGTGCCACCTTCCTCGCGGCCGGCGGCGAGAGCTTCCAGCTGATTCCCTGCCTGAACGACCAGTCGCCGTATATCGAATTCCTCGCCGGCCGCGTGGCCCGCTGGCAGGGCGTGAGCGAGCCGGCCGTGGCCCGCCCCCGGTTCGCCGACGCAATTTCTGCATGATTCCCGCCAAGGGGCGCGGCGCACCCCGCCGCGCGCCTTGCTAAGCTGTGTCATGCCCTCGCTTGAGCCCTCCCCGGTTGCGCCATCTTCCCGCCAGAACCACCCGGGCCGCGCGCCGCTGCCGGTGGCGGTCCTCGGCGGCGGCATCACCGGGCTGAGCGCCGCGTGGCATCTCCGGCGCCGCGGCATCCCGGTGGTCGTGTTCGAGGCCGGCGCCGCGCCTGGGGGCGTCATGGCCTCCGTGCGCGACGGTGACTGGCTGCTCGAGACCGGCCCCAACACGCTCTTCGAGAACACGCCGGCGATCACCGCGTTCCTCGACGACCTCGGCCTGGGGGCGCGGAAAATCGAGGCCTCGCCCGCGGCCCAAAAACGCTACGTGGTCCGCGCCGGGCGGCCGGTGGCGCTGCCCGACTCGCCCTTCAGTTTCGCCACCAGCCCGCTGCTGTCCTGGTCCGCGAAGCTCAACCTCCTCGGCGAACCCTTCCGCGGCCGCGCCCCGGCCGGCCGGGAGGAATCCGTGGCGGAGTTCGTCACCCGCCGCCTCGGCCGGGAATTCCTCGACTATATCGTGAATCCCTTCGTTGCCGGCGTCTTTGCCGGTGATCCGGCCGCGCTCTCGGTGCGACAGGCCTTCCCCAAGCTCCATGCCCTCGAACAGAAACATGGCTCGCTCGCCCGCGGGGCCCTGGCGCGCCGCAACGCCAGCGGCGGTCCGCGCGGCCGCATGATCTCGTTCCCCGAGGGCATGGCGGAAGTCCCGCGCGCCCTCGCGCGCGCCCTCGGCGCCGATCTTCGCCTGCACCGCACCGTCACCCACGTGGGTCGCACGGGTCCCGTCTGGCGCGTCGGATTTGTCGCCGACGGTCTCCTCCGCGAGGAAACCTTCTCCGCCGTGGTCTGCGCCCTGCCGCCCCAGATCCTCGCCGGGCTCAGGTTCGAGCACATGCCCGCCGCCAGTCTGGCCGCGCTGCGCACCATCCGCCAGCCGCCCGTGGCCTCGGTCTTCCTCGGCTACCGTCGCGCGGACGTGACCCACCCGCTCGACGGCTTCGGCCTGCTCACGCCGGCCGTGGAACAACGCCGCATCCTCGGCACGCTCTTCTCCAGCACGCTCTTTCCCGGACGCGCGCCAGCCGGTCACGTCGCCCTCACTACCTTTGTGGGCGGCACCCGTCAGCCGGAACTCACCCGGACCACCGACCGCGAACTGCTGGCCACCGTGCAGGCCGAACTCGCCGCCTTGTTGGGCGTGCGCGGCCTGCCCGTGTTCACCCGGGTGCAGCGCTGGCCGCACGCCATCGCGCAATACACCGTCGGCTTCCAGCAGTTCAAGGACGCCTGTGCCGCCACCGAGGCGGGCGCCCCGGGTCTCTTCATCGGCGGCACCTGCCGGGATGGCGTCTCACTGGCCAACTGCATCACGGCGGGAAACCGCCTGGCGGGAGCTGCGCACCGGCACATTTCCCCGCCATGAAACCTTGTATCCTGGCCACCCGCCAGAGCCCGCTCGCCCTCGCCCAGGCGCACCTCGTCGCCGGATGTTTTCTGGAACGGCTGGCCCTCGAGTGCGTCTTGCAAAAATTCGTGACCATCGGCGACCGGCAGGCGGAATGGAGCCTCGAGAAAAAGGGCGGCAAGGGATTGTTCACCGGGGAACTCGAACAGAGCCTGCTGGCTGGAAACGCCGACATTGCGGTGCACAGCACGAAGGACCTGCCCGGCGACATGCCGGCCGGCTTGGCCATTGCCGGCTACCTCCCGCGCGCCGATCCACGCGACGTTCTTGTGCTCCGCGAGGGCGTGGCTTATCCCCGCACGATCGCCACGGGAAGCCCGCGACGCCGGCTGCAGCTGCAGGAACTTTTTCCCGCCGCCACTTTCACCGAGCTGCGCGGCAACGTCGACACCCGGCTTCGCAAGGTAGCCGCCGGCGTCGCCGACGCCACCGTGCTGGCGGCGGCCGGCTTGGCCCGTCTGGGGATCGCAACCTGGCCGGGCCTGGTTTTCCGCCCATTGGCAATGAACGAGATGACCCCGGCCGTCGGTCAGGGCGCGATTGCGGTGCAATGCCGCGCCGCCGACGTGGGGAAATTCACCCCCGCGCTGGACCAGGCAACTGCCCGGCAAATCAATCTCGAACGGGCGCTGCAAGCCGCGCTGGGGGCCGGATGCCACACCGCGTTCGGGGCGCTCGTCGAAGCCGAAACACTGCATCTCTATCACGAACTCACGGGGTCCCACCGCATCGAGATTACGGCCGCGGGATTGACCAATCCGCGCGAGACGGCCCGCACTGTGCTGGGCCGGTTGCAACTCATCCCGGGTCCCGTCAGATAAGTTCGCGGCCTAATCGCAAGAGACCAATTCCCGGATGTAGGAGCCTGCTTGCAGGCGATTCGGGCGTGGGGATTGGCTCTGCAGGTCAAAATCGCCTGCCAGCAGGCTCCTACAATATGAACCGAACCAGTCTGACACCACCCCAGGCCGGGACCAGACAATTGGCGGGTGGAATGGGTTGACCCCAACCCGCTGGTTTGTGTGCGACCCATGGTGACGCGGGTCGAGGCCAGCGCGCTCCCCTTTCCTGCACGCTTACGAGAAAGATCCCCGGGGCATTCACGAACCACCCGCGGGCGGGGTCGCCCGCTCTCCAGTTATTCGTTCTAAGGGAATAAACGTGCCCTTTAACCGCCTGGTTCCGGCCAGCCTCCTGCGCTGGCGCACCAGCCCTCACGCCACGCAAGCCATCGCTTCGCCGGGAAGGAATCCCGCCGGTCCGGTCGCTTTGACTCCCGCCGGATCCAGGCCAGGCGTAATCCCCGGCGTGCGATCAAGCTGCGCCCAAAGGGAGGCCGCCTTCTGGTCCAGGATCTGCCGGCACCGGACAATCTCCGACTCGCGGGCGCTGCGGTTTTCCGCCGCGATCTTTGCGAGGTCATCGAGATTATACACAAAGACGTTCTTGAGCGCGGCGACGCCGGCATCAACGTCGCGCGGCAGGGCGACATCGATGAAGAACAGCGGCCGGCCCTGGCGACTTGCCACCGCGGCGGCCGCCTGCTCCGGGGAAATGATCACGCCCGGCGCCGAAGTGGAACACACGATCACATCGAAATTCCCGAGACCGGCCATGGCCTCATCCAGCGACACGGCGGAGGCGCCCAGCTCTTCGGCGGCCTCGCGGGCCCGCTCGAGACGACGGCTGGCAATTACCAGCGAAGCCGGTCCGCGGCTTCGAAAGGCGCGGCCGGCCTTGAGGCCGATTTCACCCGCACCCAGCAACAGCACACGAGCCTCGCCCAACTTTCCGAAAATTCGCAGCGCGAGCTCGACCGCGACGTTGGAAACACTGACCAGTCCGGCGGTGATTCCCGTATGTGTCCGGACGTGCTTGGCGGCCTGAAAGGTTTTTTGGAAAATACGGTTGAGGACCGGTCCCGCCGATCCCCGGACTTGCGCGGTCAGGAAGGCTTTTTTCACCTGCCCAAAAATCTCGTTTTCACCGATCATCTGAGAGTCGAGCCCGCTGGCGACCTCCAGCAAATGCTGGATAACCGGACGGCCGGTGAGCATCAGCTTGATCCGCTCGAATTCCGCGAGGGCAAAGCCCCGCCGGGCACAAAACGCCGCCGCCACCTTCCGGGCCTGCCACTCGCTTTCCCCCACCGCATAGATTTCCACCCGGTTGCAGGTGTTGAGGATCACGAATTCCGAGAGCCCCGCCAAGGCCGTCAATTCCGCCGCCAGTTCCGCCTCGTTTTCGAGGGAAAGTGACAGCCGTTCCCGCAGTCCGAGGGGGGCGGTGCGGTGGGTGGCTCCGATCAGGAACAATTCTCCGGCATTCATGGTTGCAGATGGCTGGGTCTGATTGGCGCCAGTATGCCAGAATCACGAAATCCGTCTGCGCAGGTGTTGCCATCCCCTACGCAGATATTGTGGATGGATGCTAGAGCCGGCGAAATCATGTCCCCCCAGCCCAGACGATGATGTGGACGCAACAGCCGAACCTCCCAAATCATAGTGGCACAGTGGAATAGAAACGCCCCAGGCAATCATTCTGAGCGAGCGTTTTATAGAGTCCGGAAAGAAGCGTCGGTTCTCCCAGCCCTCCCGTTCGCACAATTGGTTCTGGGCGTGCCCGCACCAGTTTGCGCCCAGCCGTGGTTTTCGTTGTGCGCTGTCTGACGCCGGTCGCCGAATTTGCCGTGAAATGCCGGCTTCAAACCATGCGACTCTTCTGTTTACGAACCGGGACCGATGGGTATGGTCGCGCGGCCCTGGCTTTCACCCTGCCCGGACGCACCCAAGCTCGCCGGTTCCCGTTGCCGCAATTCCGATGATCGTAGAGGAAATCCTAAACGCCCCCCCACCCGAGACCCTCGCCCGCGCCCTCTGCGAGCGGCCGGGATTCTTCTTCCTCGACAGCGCCCGGCCCCCGGCGGACCGCGCCTTTTCGTTCCTCGGGTTCGATCCTTTCCTCACCTGGCGGGTCCTGGGAAATCGCGTCACCGTCGAAACGCAAGGCGCCACGGTGGAGGTGAACGCGGAGCCGCTGACGCATCTGCGCGACCTCATGGCCCGCTACCGTTCCGCGGGCAATGTCGCGATCCCGTTCACCGGCGGAGCCGTCGGGTTCTTCGGCTATGAGTTCGGAGCCGGCCTCGAGGGCGTCCGCCGCCCCTCGGACAATGACGGCGGAATTCCCGATTCGCAATTGGGCTTCTACGATGGTGTCATCGCCTGCGACCTGGTCGCCGGGAAAACCTTCGCCATCGCCAATCCGGTCGACTCCACGGGAACCGATTCGATTCTGGCCCGGCTGCATGAAGCCGTGCGCCGTGCGACCAGGCCGGGCCGGCCTGCGCCCGAACCGGAGAACCGCGCCCCGTCCGGTTGCGAACCGGTCCCGGATCTGAAGTCCGAGGCCTACCTCAGGCTCGTCGCCCGGGCGAAGGAGTATATTGCCGCCGGCGACATCTATCAGGTCAATCTCTCGCAGCGGTTCGAGTGCCAGATCACGGAGCACCCCTACTCGATCTACGAACGCCTGCGGCGGCTCAGCCCCGCTCCGTTTGGCGCCTACCTCAACACCGGCGACGGCCAGATTCTGAGCAGTTCGCCGGAGCTGTTGCTGCGGCTCGATCGGAACGGCCGGGCCGTGACCCGTCCGATCAAGGGCACCCGCCCGCGCGGCGGCACCGCAGCGGAGGATGAGAGCCTGAGGGCCGAACTGCTGGCCAGCGAGAAGGATCACGCCGAGCTGCTGATGATCGTGGACCTGGAGCGCAACGACCTCGGCCGGGTCTGCGAATATGGCTCGATCCGCGTCGAGGAACGGCACCGCCTGGAGGCGCATCCCACCGTCTTTCATCTGGTGGCGACCATCTCGGGCCGGCTGCGCCGGGATTGCGACGTCTTCGACTGCGTCCGTTCCATGTTTCCGGGCGGTTCCATCACCGGGGCGCCCAAGATCCGTGCGATGCAGATCATCGGCGAACTCGAGACGGGCCCCCGGCACGTCTACACGGGGTCGCTGGGCTACCTCGGCTTCGACGGGACCTGCGACCTGAACATTGCCATCCGCACGATCCAATGCCGCGGGAACCGCGCGGTTTACCACGTCGGCGGGGCCATCGTCTCTGATTCCGATCCGGCCGGCGAATACCAGGAAACCCTCGACAAGGGCCGGGCCATGCGCGCAGCTCTGCGCGGAGGACACGCATGACCACGCCCGAAGCCGGTTACCTGCGCTGGGCGATGTTCGACGGTCGCATCGCGGAAGCCGCGACGCTCACGGTGAGCCCGCTGGCCCCGGGATTCATGTTCGGCGAAGGGCTCTTCGAGACCGTGCGGGTGCGGGACGCCCGCCCGGTGTTCTTGGCCGATCATCATGCCCGTCTCTCCGCTTCCCTCGCTATCCTCGGCGCTCCGCCGCCCTCAGCGCATGACGGACTGCAGGCCAAGTGCCTCCAGATGATCGCGGCGAATTCGCTGACGGACGGCAACCTGAAGATCGCCGTTTTCCGTGACATTTCCGGCTGGTCCGAGCTGATTCTGGCCCGGGCGGGCAGCTACGGGCCGGAACTCTATGAAAGGGGCTTCCGGCTCATGACCGTCACGAGCGGACCGCGAAACGCACCGCTACCGGCGCTGAAGTCACTCAACTATCTGGGTAACATTCGCGCGAGGCGGGCCGCCCTTGCCGCCGGTTACAACGAGGCGGTGTTCGTCGATGCCCAGGGGCACGTCCTTGAGGGGGCGACCACGAACGTGTTTGTCGTCCGGGACCGGGTGGTCTGGACGCCTCCCTTGTCGCGCGGAATCCTGCCGGGAGTGATGCGCGCCCGAGTGATCCGGATATTGGAGCCGGCGGGCTTCAGCGAGTGCGATATCAGCCCGGCCGCCCTGCTCGAAGCGGACGAGGTTTTCGTCACGAACGCCCTGCTCGGCATCATGCCGGTGGGTCAGGTTGATCAAACCGCTTTTGATCTCGGCGGCAATCCAGTCACCCGTTCGTTGCAAGAGCGGTTGGGTTAGGGAGTGTTTTCAAACCCAACCAATACTCGTTTCCTGTCATTCTGAACGAAGTGAAGTTCCGAGCGCAGCGACATCCTCATCCATGCGTTCGCTCGCGATATGGCCTTCGCTGCCGTGGATCCTTCGCTTCGCTCAGGATGACAAACCGGGTTTGAAAACACTCCTTAGTCGGGCTGTTCGACACTTCCTGAACTTTCGCACCGCAATGAAATCATGGCCCGGTTGGCCGGGTCGGAGCCAGGGCGCGAAATAGTCGTGCTCGCCATGGCTTCGGCGGATTCCCGAGCTGGCTGAATTGGCCCCAAGATGCAAAAGCTCCGTATGACGCAAAGCCCCCCGGCCGACGACAAGGGCAAGAGGCTCGCAATCGGTCGCGGCATGATCGCCTGGCCGGTTCCTTCCTGTCCGGCCTCAAAACCTATCGAGTCAGCCGAAGAGTTGGTCTGGGAGCCGCAAGCGCTACGGCTTCTTGGCCACTGCCGTGTGCTGCGAATACCACGCGTGCCACACACCGTCGGTGTAGTGGAACACATCAACGGCCACCTGATCCGGTTGCATGTCCACCACGATGGCCGCGTCGCCCAAGACCGTGATTTTCGAATGCGGCGCGGTCGCTGCAGGGCGGCTCGGCATTGCCGCAATCTTTTGGGCCAGCGCAATGATCGCGGCCTTCGGACGGGCCACGCCATTCAAATTGACGGACACGTAGCCGTCGTCGAGGAGTTTGCCCAAGTAGGCTTCATCGCCGTTCAGAAACGCCTGCACCCACTTGGCCTCAACGGCCCGGACACCTGCTTCGCTCCTTTCTGTTTCGTCCGCCGCCAGCGCCACAGATGCGCAAACCGTCGCCGACAATAAAAGGGTCAACCGACATGCGTTTTTTAGGGTCATCGCGGAATTATAGGGGTAGGCCGAGCACTGAATCAAGGGAATGCACTGGTCTCATATTGATCAAGGGCGGTCTAGCACTGCTCCGTCAGGTTCCGACCCACCCCGTCGCTCCGCGCCATCAGCCGTCGCCGGGCCTATGGCCGACAGGCCCCGCTCCAGAGGGGATTATCGCCGGCGTTGGTTTGGGTCCCCTCTGGAGAGGGGTGCCCGGCAGGGCGGGGTGTGTCGCCCGGGGCATCATATACCTGACGGAGGAGTGCTAGGGCCCGGGAAGGATCAGATCCCTTCCAGGATTGCCCATGGCGGTTTTGATGCTCCGCTGGACAAACATCAGTGCCGCGGCGGATACGCCGCCGCCGGCTCACGGCCCGACGGGCACGCTGATGCCCACGGCCTGGCCGCGCGACACGGCGCGGGCCCCGGCGTTGACGCCGACGGTGCGGGCGAAGGTCGTGAGGATCAGGTCGAGGTAGCGGGTGATGGTGCGGTAGGGTGCGAGCGGCACGTAGACAATGTCATTTGGTTCCAGCCGCACGTCCGGCACCCGGCCGTGCACAATGTCCTGGTAGTCCAGCACGGTGATCTGCGGCGCCCCCACCCCGCCGCGCACGACCGCGACGTGTGAAAGGTAGGCGTCCTTGATCGTCCCACCCGCGCCGGCGATCGCCCCGAGCAGCGTCGTGCGCTCCGTGCAGCTGACGGCCTTGGGCTGGCTGACCGCCCCGAGCACATACACCTCCTGCGAAACCGCCGACGGCAGGTAGACCAGGTCATCGGGCTCGAGATAGATGTTCTGCGCCATGTCGCCCTGGCGGAGCAGCCGGGAGAAATCCACCGGCAAAAGCCGTCCGCCACGCACGACAAAGGCATTGCGCAGGTCCGCCGCCTCATCGCTGCCGCCGGCGAAGGTCGCCGTGCCGCCCAAGGTCAGCGTGGCAAACACCGGCGTGGGCGCCGGCCCGCCGGCGCGCGCAATCGCCTCCAGCAGCGTGGTGGGCCCCGTCAACGGGTATAGTCCCGGTGCGGTCAACCGGCCGAGCAGCCACACCTGCTTGCTGCCCACCTCACGCAACGTGATCGTCACCCGCGGCACCTCGCGGTAAAGGTCCGCCAGCGCATGCTCCAGCGCCTCCCGGGCCTGGGCGAGGCTCAGGCCCCACACATCGATGCCGGGCAGCACCTGGTAATAGATCTTGCCGTCGGGGCCGACCAGCGTGGCCGTGCGCGAGGCGGGATCGCCGGCGATCTCAATCTCCAGCCGGTCGCCCGGCCCGAGCGTGAAGACTTTCTCGGAGGGCCGCAGCAATTCGGCGCCGGGAGTCCGGGCTTCACCGGCCGGATTGCCGGGGGCCAGCGCCGCCGGCCGTTCACCGGACGGGCCGAGGCCCGCACAACCGCCCGACAGCAGGACGATCAGGCTGGCGAGAGGCAGTTGAAAGCACTTTTTCATAAGAGTGAAGGCCGGTTGTCATCGCACCACGGGCACGACCTTGTCGGTGGTCCAGAAGACCACCACGGACTGGGCGAAGGCGGTCGCCACGTCGTCGAGCAATTCCTCGGCCTTGAACCACGGCCGCGCGCTCACGAACACGATGTCGCGCGGCTGCAGCGCCAGGTCCGGCGCCTTGGCCGCGAGCACGTCGGTCAGGTTGACGACGAAGGTCTGCGGATGGTCCAGCGAGCCGCGCACCACGAGCACCTGCCGCCACCACGCCTTGGGCGTGAGGCCGCCGCGCCCCGCGATGGCGCGGGCCGCCGTGAGGTTTGCCGTGTAGGTGACGGGGCCCGGCGACTGCAACTCGCCGAGCAGGTAGACCTCCGGCAGATCCGCCGGCGGAAAATAGAAATAATCGCCGGGCTCGACCGCGATGTTCTGCGCCAGATCGCCCGCCGTGAAGAGTCGCTCGAAGTTCACCGGCGCCCGGTGCCCGCCGCGGACCAGGAAACTGCGCGAGAGGTCGGCCAGATCCACGACATTGCGCCCGGCCAGCCCGGTCTCGAAGCCCTTGGCCCGCGCCACCGCCTCGACGACGGTCATCGGCCGGTCGAGCGTGAACACGCCCTTTTGCGCGACCTTGCCGAGCATGAAATATTTTTTGCTGTGCAACTCCATCGGCGCGACCATCGTCCGCGGCGCCCGGCGGTAGTTGGCCAGCTCGGTATCGAGCCTGGCGCGGGCCTCGTCCACGGTGAGCCCGGCGACGGTCACATCGCGCGCCTCCAGAAAGCTGATGCGCCCGTCCGGCTGGATCGTGACCGCCGGCTGGGTCAGGGTCGGCTCGTTGTAGAGGGCGAGGCGCAGCACGTCACCCGGGCCGAGCGTGAGCTGCTTCTGCCAGTCAGCCCGTTGCCGCGGGGATACCACCGAAAGGGACTCGGGGGCCGCCGGTGGTGCGGGCGGCGCCTCGGCCGCCGGCTGAGCCCGCGCCCCGGTGGGTGCGACCAGGACCGCCACCAGCAGCAGCGCCGCCAGGTTGGGCAGCCAGCGGGCAAGGCGGTCGGTGGACACGGGCGTGGCCTCGCGGTTGATGACGGCCCCGACGACGTTGCAACGGGCATGACGCAGGGTCTCGAGCTGCGCACAGGTCTCGGGCGCCCCGGCAATGGTGCCGTCCACCAGCCAGACGAGGTTGGGCAGGTTCTGCGCCAGCAGCACCGATTCGGGAGCCGAGGCGGGCGGCAGTTCGACGAGGATGACGACGTTGTCCAGCGTCCGCCAGTGCCCGAGGGCGGCCAGCCATTCCTTGCGCCGCTCGAGATTCCATACCCAGCCCGGCAGCGGGATGTGCACATGCGGCGGGCCGTCGGGATTGACCAGCTGCTGGGCGATCTCCGCGGGGGAACTCAGCACATTTGCGGCCAGGGCGGTCGGCGCCGGCCAGGCCGCGGGCGGCGCGGACGGGGATGAGGGCGCGGCCTCGGCCTGCTTGAGGTTGCCGTCGGGCGACGGACGCGTGGAAATGGTGAGCACCCGGAAGCCGCACTGCGTCGCCGCCTCCGCGAGCAGGCGCACCCAGACCGAGCGGCCCTCGCCGGCGCTCGAGGAAGTGATACCGCAGACGAGGCCCTGGTTGGGCGACTCGCTGAGCCGGTTCTGCAGCGCCGTCCAAGTGCGGAAGCCCCACTGGATCTGCGCCGCCACCGGCATGCGTCCCAGGTGTCCGAGGCTGGCCAGCACAGGCAGGCGGGTGACGCGGCGCACGTCGGCCGCGGTTTTCAACCGGCGGTCGAAGAGCTCGATGCCCAGCACCACGCCGACGGTGAGCACCACGCCGAACAGACCGCCCAGGACGGCAAGGAAGCCGATCTTGGCCGCGGGATGATTGACCACCGCATGTTCGGGCGTGGCCGGGGCGAAGATCCGGTAATAACCCGGCGGATTGTCCTGCAGCATTTTCGTGAGCCGGAGCCGGCCGGCCAGCACCAGACGCTGACCCTCGAGGGCCTTGCTGACCTCGCGCATGATCTCGACGTCCCCGCCCGCCATGGCGGCGTCCATCGCCGCCCCGGAGGCGGCGGTCGGGTCCGGCGCGCCGCCGCCGCCGGGCGCGACCGCCGGCCGGTTGGCCAGCTGGGCGACCTGCTGCTCCAGCGCGGCGAGGCGGGCCTTTTGCTCCTGCACGAGCGGATGGGCCTCGGTATAGCGGGCCAGCAGGTCCGCCAGCTGCTCCCGCGCCTCGTCGAGCCTGGTCAGCAACAGCGTCGGGCGGGGCAGGGCCGCGGCCTTGAGCGCCGCCGGGGGCAACGTGCGGAACTTGGCGTTGAGCGCGGTGATCTCGCTTTCCACCTTGGTGAGCTGCTGCTCGAGATAATGGCTGGCATCGCCCGCCTCTTGCGACTGCAGCTGCTGGGTGAAGTGCACCGCCTCCGCCGCGTAGCGGTTGGCCAGCGCGACCGCCGCGGGCAGGTCCTGGCCGGAGATGGCCACGTTGAGAATGTCGCTGTTGCGTTCCGGCGTGATGCGCAACACGGCGGCCACCGCCCCGGCGGAGAGAGGGGGCTTGGACTGGGCGCCCACGCGCGCGTGCACCTCGACCGAATCGATCATGCTGGCGAGCGTGGGGGTCGCGATCTGGCGGGGCTGGAAAAGCTGCGGGTCGGGGGTCTCGTAACGGATGATCTGCGCGACGGCCGTGTAACCGGTGGACCAGAGCATCCGGCCGCCCTGCGCCCCGAGCAACAACCCGGCCACCGCGGCGGCGGCCAGCCAGGACCAGTGCTGCGCCACCGCCACCATCAGCGGCCAGAAATCCTGGACGGAGGACTTGGCGGGCGCGGGCAGCGGGGCCGCCCGGCCGTTCCATCGGGCGGGCGGCGGGGGAAAGTTCGGACGGGCTGGGTCGGGATCGACGCTGGCATTCATTGACATAAAAAGCGGCGGGCATCAACCCGACCAGTCCCACGGTAGCCTGCCCGCACCGGCCGGGTCAGTGGGTGAAAACCTCCAATCCAAGCCGGCGCGACCCCATCCATTCTCAGGCCCTTATTCCACCAGCCGGTTCTGGATGGCGTAATGGGTGAGTTCGGCGTTCGACTGCATGAGCATCTTCTCCAGGATGCGCGCCCGGTAGGTGCTGATGGTCTTCACGCTCAGCGCCAGCTGGTCCGCGATCTGGCTCACCGTCTTGCCCGAGGCGATGAGGCGCAGGACCAGGAATTCCCGGTCGGACAGCCGCTCGTGCGGGGGCTTCTGCACGTCGGTGCCGAGGTAGGCGGCCATCTGCTCGGCGAGGGCCGGGCTCACGTAGCGGCCGCCGGCCAGCACCTTTTTGATCGCGCCCACCAGCGCTTCGGGCGCGCTCTCCTTGGTCATGTAGCCGGCGGCGCCGCTCTTGAGCATGCGCAGGGCAAACTGGTCCTCCGGGTGCATGCTGAGCACGAGCACCGGCAGGCGCGGGCGCGACTTGCGGATCTCCCCGAGCACCTCGAGGCCGCTGCGGCCGGGCATCGTGATGTCGAGCACCACGACATCCCACTCCTGCTCCCAGACCTTGGCAATGGCCTCCTGCGCGGTGCCGGCTTCGCCAAACGCCGCGCGGCTGAACTCATCGGCCAAGATTTGCTTCAAGCCTTGGCGCACCACGGCGTGGTCGTCCGCGATCAGGATTTTCATGGGAAACAATGCTCCGCGGTGGCGGATGCGACCGCGGAATCTTGACGGTGACCGTGGTGCCCTTGCCGGGCCCGCCCTGGAAGGTGACCTCGCCGCCGAGCAGCGCGGCGCGCTCACCCATGCCCACGAGCCCGATGGACCGCGTGTCGTGGATCTCCGCGGCGGTGATGCCGCGGCCGTTGTCCTGGACCGTGAGGAGCACGCTCCCCTGCTCCTCGCTGGAACGGACGACCACCTTCGTCGCGTTGGCATGCCGCATGATGTTGGTGAGCGTCTCCTGGAAAATGCGGAAGAATGCGGTGTTGAGGTCGGCGTCGAGCGGCTCGTCATCGCGCAGCGTGCTGGCCACGTCGCATTCGATGCCGGTGCGGCCCTGGAAATCGTTGGCCTGCCACTCCAGCGCGGCCACGAGCCCGAGGTCGTCGAGGATGCCGGGGCGCAGCTCCGTGGCGATCCGGCGCACGGCGTGGATGGTCGTGTCGATGTGCCGGGACATGGCCTTGATCTTGTCGTGCAGCGGCCGTTGGCCGGCGGGCTGGCGGCCGAGCAGCCAGGAGAGGTCGAGCTTCAGGCTGGTGAGGGCCTGCCCCAGCTCGTCATGCACCTCGCGGGCGATGCGGGTGCGCTCCTCCTCGCGGACATACTGCAGGTAGACCGACAGGGCGCGGAGCTGCTCGTGCGACTCGCGCAGCTTTTCCTCCGCGCGTTTCCGCTCGGAGCGCTCGCCGGCCTCGCGCAGGGCGCGGTGCACGGCGGGCACGAGCTGGGAGAGCCGGGTCTTGAGCACATAGTCGGAAGCGCCGCGCTTCAGGGTCTCGATCGCGCGCTCCTCGCCCAGCGTGCCGGTGACGAAGATGAAGGGCACGTCGGGCAGTTTTTCGCGCGCCATTTGCAGCGCCAGCAACCCGTCGAAGGACGGGAGATGGTAGTCGGACAGGATCAGGTCGGGCGCGAGGCCCGTCAGCCGGTGCGCGAACTCCTCCCGGGTCTCGACGCGCTCCATGGTGTAGGCCAGGCCGCTCTGGCCCAGGGCATATTTCACCAGCTCGGCATCCGAGATGTCGTCCTCCAGCAGCAGAATGTGCGTCTCCTTGCTCACGCGTTGTTGCCCGCCCTGGCCCCGACCGGCCCGGGGGCCGTCTCCACGGCGTGAAGCGGACCCGGCGGACGGTTGCACTCGGTCCAGAAATGCTGGATGTCGCGCACCACCTCGGTGAATTGGCGGAAATCGATCGGCTTCACCACGTAGGCGTTGGCCCCCAGCTCATAGCACTGGTCCACGTCGTGGTCCCGGGACGAGGAGGTGAACACGATCACGGGGATGGTGCGGAGCGCGGCGTCGGTCTTGATCCGGCGCAGCACCTCCCAGCCGTCGATCCGCGGCATGTTCAGGTCGAGCAACAGCATCCCGGGGTTGCCGGTCGGGCGGTCCTTGAACGCCTCGCGGCCGTAAAGGTAGTCGAGCGCCTCCGCGCCGTCGTGGACCGTGCGCACCTCCAGGTCGGTGCCGCGATGGGCCAGGGCCTCCAGGGTCATCCGGAGGTCGTTTTCGTCGTCGTCGGCGACCAGGATCAGGTTGCGCCGGCTCATGGGACGGGGGCCGCCGCGACCGGCAGCGAGAAAAAGAACGTGGCTCCCTCGTTCACCGTGCCCTCGGCCCAGCTGCGGCCGCCATGCCGGTGGACGATGAGGCGCACGTTGGCCAGGCCGATGCCCGTGCCCTCGAATTCCGAAGGATGGTGCAGCCGCTGGAACACGCCGAAAAGCTTGTCCGCATACCGCATGTCGAAGCCGACCCCGTTGTCGCGCACGAAGCAGACCACCTCCCGCGCGTCGGCCTTGGCCCCGACCTCGATGCGTGCCACCTCCCGCGGCCGGGTGTATTTCAGGGCGTTGGCGAGCAGGTTGATCAGCACCTGTTGCAGCAGCGCCGGATCCCCGTCCACGTCCGGCAGGGGGCCGCTGATCCACTCGATCTTCCGGTCGTGCATCTCGCTGCGCAGCTCCCGCTGCGCGCCCCGGACCAGGGCGGCGAGCGAGACGCGGATCTTGCGCAGGTCGGCGCGGCCCAGCCGGGAGAACCCGAGCAGGGCGTCGATCAGGCGCGTCATGCGGGCCGCCGAATCGGCGATGCTCCGGGCCAGGCGCTGGCTCTCCTCGTCCAGGGCCGGGGCCGCGCGGGCCTGGAGCATCTCGATGAAGCCGGTGATGTGGCGCAACGGGGCCCGCAGGTCGTGCGACACGGAGTAGCTGAACGATTCGAGTTCCTGGTTCGCGGCCTCGAGCTCGGCGGTGCGGGCGCGCACGCGCTGCTCGAGCTCGACGTTCAACCGGCGGATCTCGGCCTCGGTTTCCTTGCGGGCGCTGATGTCCCGGATGATGGCCGTGTAGAGCGGCGGCTCGGAGGCGGCGATCGGCGTGATACCGAGCTCGATGGCGAGTTCCGCCCCGTTGGCGCGGCGGGCGGTCAGCTCGATCGGCCGGCCGATGAGACTGCCGGCCCCGAGGATCAGGTATTGCGCGAGCCCGTCGCGATAAACCTGCAGCAGCGTGGACGGGATGATGAGCGCATCGACGTTCCGGCCGATGGCCTCCGCCCGCGGGTAGCCGAACATGCGCTCCGCCGCGGTGTTCCAGTCGTGCACGATGCTTTCCCGGTCGATGGTGATGACCGCATCCAGGGCCGCCTGCAGGATCGCCGTGTTCCGGGCCTCGGCCCGCCGCAATTGCTCCTGCGCCAGTTTCTGCTGGGTGATGTCGCGGGCGATCTTGGCGGCGCCGATGACCCGGCCGGTGTCGTCCTTGATCGGGGATATGCCCTCCGACACGTCGATCCGCCGCCCGTCCTTGGTCACCCGCACCGTCTCGAAATGCTCGACCTTCTCCCCGCGCGCGAGCTTCGACAGGGTGGAGAGCTCCTCCTCGCTCCGCTCGGGCGGCAGCAGCATCACGATGGACCGGCCGACGGCCTCCTCCGCCGTGTAGCCGAAAATCTTCTCCGCCCCGTGATTCCAGCTGGTGATGATGCCCTCGAGGGTCTTGCTGATGATGGCGTCGTCCGAGCCCTGGACGATGGCCGCCAGCCGGGCCAGCACCGCCTCGACTTCCTTGTGCGTGGTGATGTCGCGGGTGATGACCGCGAAGCCGCGCAACCCGCCCTCGGGGTTCCGCAGGGTGCTCACCACCGTGTTGGCCCAGAAACGCGCCCCGCCCTTGCGCAGGCGCCAGCCCTCGCGCTCGCTGCGGCCCTTGTTTTCCGCCAGGCGCAGCAGCTTGCCCGGCTGACCGGCGGCCACGTCGGAGGCGAGGAACATGCACTCGTGCGAACGCCCGACGATCTCCGCGGCCGGGTAGCCCATGATCCACTCCGCGCCGGTGTTCCAGGTCGTGATGTTGCCCGCCGTGTCCAGCATGAAGATGGCATAATCCCTGACGCCCTCGACCAGGTTCCGGAAGTGCTCCTCACTCAGGCCGAGCGCATGCTCCGCCTCCACCCGCTTGCGCCGTTCCTCCGCCAGGCGCAGGGCGCGGGTCACGGCGGGCACCAGGCCGGTCAGCCGGTTCTTCAGGACGTAATCCGTGGCCCCGCTCTTGAGGCTTTCGATGGCGACTTCCTCGCCCATCGAGCCGGTGACAAAAAGGAAGGGCACCTCCGGGCACTGGTTTTGGGCGATGGCGAGGGCCGAAAAACCGTCGAACTGCGGCAGCCCGTGGTCGGAGAGGATGAGGTCGGGCGGTCCGCTGCGCAGCTCCTCGAGGAATTCCTCCTTCGTGCCCACGCGCTTGGAACGGAAGGAAAGCCCGCCCCGCCGCAGCTCGTGGTTGATGATCACCACGTCGGCGGGCACATCTTCGATTATCAGGACGTTGATTTCCTTCTTCATGCGGGGCTGCCGGCCTGGCCGCACTCGCGACCATGACAGCAGGGGCTATGGCAAGATAGGGCTCCGACCCGCCCACGTTAAGTAGGTGAACACCTGAAACCGCCCTCCACCCCGGCCCCAGAACCGGCCGCCTAGCGCATGTCCGCGGTGTATTGCTGCACGCACACCGGACAGAGCCCGTGCGTGAATTCGATCGCCAGCTGCTTGTGGAAATACTCTTCCAGCTGGATCCATTCGCCGCTCTCGTCGGGGATTTTCTTGCAGCCGGCGCAGATGCGCACGACCACCCGCGGGGCCTGCGACCGGGTCCATCGCGCGGTCAGCTCCCGCCGGAGGCGGTCGCGCTCGGCCTCCGCTTTGCGCCGCAGCTGGATTTCCCGGGTCAGCCGCAGGGCGCGGCGGATGGCGGGTCCCAGTTTGCCCAACTGGTGCTTCAGCACGAGATCGTCCGCCCCGCCGGCCAGCGCCCGGTTCACCGCCGCGGGCTGCATGTCGCCGGTCACGATGATAAAGGGCAGATCGGCACTGCGCGCCCGCACCTGCGTCAGCACGGCGAAACTGTCCCACTGGGCGCCACCATGGTCGCACAGCACCACGTCAGGCGGTTGCCGGTCGAGCTCCACGGCCAGTCTTTCGGGTGACTCGATACGCCGGATGGTGAACCGCTGACCGTCCTGGTCGAGTTCACGGCTGATCAGCTCGAAGTCCTCCACGATGTCTTCAACCACGAGAATGTGTCGGGATGGATCCATATGATGGAACCCAGCCTATCCCACCTTCCTCCGGTCTCACAGTAGGTGTATACCTACGGTCCATAACCCGCCCCTTGGCGCCTCGCCCCGGAGCGCGCTGGCCCGCTTGACCGGACGAGGCAGTGTTCTGGTTGGTTCCGCAAATCGGGCCAGCGCGCAAATGGCAAAGGGTGATCAGAGATGCGGCAGCGCGACCAGGTCGCTGTCCAGAATCGCGACGGTGGCCGATCCGAGCAGGCCGACGCTGTAATTTGGATTGGGGTTGATGGTCAGCGTCACGGTCAGCGGCACGACCTCAACCACCTGGTTGTCGATCGGCACGACCGGCACGGCCACCGAGGAGGCACCGGCGGGGATGACGACCGAGGTTCCCATTGACTGATAATCGGTGCCTGGCGTGGCGGTCCCTCCGGCCGTGAAGCACACGGTCAGCGCCAGCGTGGTGTCGCCCGACCGGGTGATGGTGAACTGTCCCGGCGTGCCCGCCTCGTTTGCCAGCGGCACCGAGGCCATCACGGTCACCGTCGCCAGTGCGGGCGGCGGTTGTGTGGTCGCGCTCGCCGTGTTCGAGTAGGCGGAGTTGCCCGCGCTGTTGAAGGCCCGCACCCGGTAGTAGTAGGTCGTGCTGGCGGTCAACCCCGTGTCGGAATAGCTCGTCGTGCCCGCCGCCAGCGAAGCGATCTGCGTGAAGGTCGCATTGTCCGTCGAGCGCTCGACCGTGTTGCCCTGCGCGTTGGTGGCGTTGTTCGTCCAGGTGAGATTGATCGCGCTCGATGAGGTCGCGCTCGCACTGAGGTTGCTCGGCGCGGCCGGCACGGTCGGCGGCGGCGCCTGGGTGGTCGCACTGGCCGTGTTCGAGTAGCCAGAGTTGCCCGCGCTATTGAAGGCCCGCACGCGATAGTAGTAGGTCGTGCTCGCGGCCAGGCCGGTATCGGAGTAGCTTGTGGAGTTTGCCGCGAGTGACGCGACCTGCGTAAAGGTCGTGTTGTCCGTCGAGCGTTCGACGCGGAAGCCGTCCTCGTTGTTGGTGTTGTCCGTCCACGTCAGGTTGATCGCGCTCGAAGAGGTCGCCGTCGCACTGAGATTGCTGGGAGCGGCCGGGATGGTCGGCGGCGGTGACTGCGTCGCGGCGCTGGCGGTGTTCGAGTAGGCGGAGTTGCCCGCGCTGTTGAAGGCCCGCACCCGGTAGTAGTAGGTCGTGCTCGCGGTCAACCCGGTGTCGGAGTAACTCGTCGTGCCCGCCGCCAGCGAAGCGATCTGCGTGAAGGTCGCATTGTCCGTCGAACGCTCGACCGTGTTGCCCTGCGCGTTGGTGGCGTTGTTCGTCCAGGTGAGATTGATCGCGCTCGACGACGTGGCCGTCGCACTCAGATTGCTCGGCGCCGCCGGCACGGTGGGCGGCGGCGTCACCACGCCGAGCGCCCGGTAAAGGTTGAGCCGGCCGCCGGTGACGCACTTGCCCTGCAGGCTGGGCAGCGGGTCGGTGCCGGAGAAAATGCTCTGCGCGACGGCGGTGTAGTGCGCGGACGGATTGTGGGCCAGCACCACCGCGGCCACGCCCGAGACGTGGGCCGCCGCCATGGACGTGCCGTTTTCGTATTGGTAGGCGCTGTCGCTGCCGTTCCAGCAGGAGAAGATGTCCTCGCCGGGCGCGCCCAGGTCGACGGTCCTGGCCCCGTAGTCCGAAAAGGAGGAGAGACCGTCGTTACGGTTGGTCGAGGCGACGACGATGACGTTATCCAATTGCTGGTTGTAACTCGCGGGATAGAGCGGAGTCGCATCGTTGTCGCTTTGCGAGTTTCCCGCCGCGGCGACGAAGAGGATCCCGGCGTCCCGGGCGGCCGCGATCGAGTCGTGGAGCGCCGAGGACTGGAAGCCGGTTCCGCCCCAGCTGGCGTTGATGATGTTGGCGTGGTGGCTGCGCGCGTAGTCGATGCAGGTGACGGCGTCGGAGATCGCACCGTTGCCCTGCGCATCGATGAACTTGAGGGCCATCAGCTGCACGCGCCACGCCACGCCGACGACGCCGACGGAATTGTTGCCGACGGCGCCGATGGTGCCAGACACGTGCGAGCCGTGGCCATTGTCATCCGTCGGGTCGCCGGTGCCCGTGATGGCGTTGATGCCGTGCACGTCGTTGATCGAGCTTGGGCTCGGGTTCGTCCACAGGTTCCCGGCGAGATCCTCGTGCGTGAGACGGATGCCCGTGTCGACCACCGCGACGATGACATTGGTGGCGTCATGCTGGATATCCCAGCCCTGCGGCGCCTTGATGTCGGCGCCCGGCGTGCCGCCGAGCTGGCCGGTGTTCTTCATCGCCCAGAGCGAACCGTCCCAGTAGCGGAAATCGTTCGGGTCGACCAGGAGGTGCACGAGGTAGTCGGGCTCCGCGTATTCGACCAGGCCGCTCGTCTGGTAGGCGGCAATCACGGCGGCGGCCAGCGAGCCGGCCGGGATCTGCAGCACCTGCAGGCCGCCGATGCCGGGAAAGGTGCGCAGCACGGTGACGCCGAGCTGCAGGTTCAGCGCCGTCAAGTCGACGCCCGGCAGAGGTTTCACCAGGATGCGGTCACTGCGCGCCGGGGCCGAAACGCTGGCGGTGGTGAGCTGGCCGCTCGGAGCGGGGTCGCTGATCAGCCGGAAGCTTGGCGTTAGCGGCCACAGTGACGCCGCAGCCAGCATGAGCGGCAGGGCAAACAGGAGGGCGAGCCGGCCAGCCGGCCGGCGGACAAGGCGGATGACGGAGGATGGCGTCTTCATGGCTGAGTAATCAGGCTTTCGGCGGGTTGCGACGGGCCCGCGGTTGAGCGGGCCAATCGGTGATTGACGATGGCCAGATGATAATGACCCGGCCGACGGGCGTTACTGGGTGATGACCCGAAATCGCCGGGGTGTGCGCCCCAACCCCCTTTTCATCCGGACCCGAGCCCGGCACGAGGCGTTGTAGGAACGACCACTTACTTAAGGCCACACCGGCCCGGTGCGCCCGGGAGGGGCGATTACGTCGCGGCGGAGCAGGCCGCTCCGCCCTGCCTCATGCGCAACAACGATGGTCTGTTACGCGAGACTCGATGGATCCAATAAAAATCCCGGGAGCCAGCTCCGGGGATTTTGATCAAACCAATGCCAATGCATCATACCCGACCTTTCTTCTCTTATTTGTAGGAGCCTGCTTGCAGGCGATTCATCGCGTGGTCCGTTGGCGAACGTTCCAAATCGCCTGCAAGCAGGCTCCTACATCCCCATCAAGCTGGGGCAAGCTCCGGGGGATTGCACCCACAGGAAATAAAAATCCCGGGACGCAGGGTCCCGGGATGTGGTGGCCGGAAAACATCGGCCGTTCAGCCGCCGTCGCATTTGTGCAGCTGGATATTGCCGCCGCCGAGATTGCCCGCGGCGTGGTAGCCGTTGGACAGGGTGATCTCGAAGACATCGTTGACGCCCGGCTCGCCCTTGTCACAGGCGCGCACGCGGGCGGTGCCGGGAGCGCCGTCGATGGTGACCGCATAATCGATGAGCCGGCAGTCGGGATCCGTGGGATCGATCTGATAGCCGGTCACGGCGGTGTCTTTCACGTGCATGCCGCTGCCATGGTCGATGTAGTTGAGGTGACCCCAGAACGCGCCGCTGTCGGTCGTGCCGCCGGCGACGCCGAAGTTGCCTTTCGCGCCCGAGGGCGTGCCGGTGATCCAGCCGCCACCGGTGATGAAGTCGCACGGCGAGCCCGGCGGCGGTGGCGTGGCGGCGCCGCACGAGATGTCGGCGTGCGCCGAACTGACCACGATGTCGGCCACCCCGTCGATCACGATGTGCAGCGCGTTGACGGTGATGCCACCGGAGTCGGCGCCGAGCGCGGTGATTTGCTCGTTGATGACGATGCGACCGACGGGCAGCGGGATCGTCTGGTTGGGCTGGCCCGTGACGGTCACGGGCTGGCCGTTGATGTTCAGGTTGGCGATCTGCGACGCGCCGCTGATCGATGCGCCCGTGCAGCAGTTCGCCATCGCCCACGCCGAGAGCGCGTCGGCGGTGACGACCGTGCCGCCGGCGGTGAGGTTGGTGCGACCAACCGTCGCCTCGGCGTAACTCGTGTCACCGAGCCCGTAGGTGACCGCGTGGCAGACCTCGACGCTGCCGAGGCCGGGCACGCTTTCCTGCAATAACGACGCCTGCAACGCGCCGCCCGAGCCGGGCAACGGGCCGGTGTCGGCCACCACCACCGGCGGCTGCCCGGCGAGCGTGGCGGAGACAACGGTGGCGCGACCACTGTAGCTTTGCGCCGTCGTCATCATGCCTTGGGCGTGGGCGGATGCCGTGACGAGCATCAGCCCGGTAATACAGCGCAGCATCAGGCTCAGGGCCGCGCCTTGGATTTTGGATTCTGGATTTTTCATGGGATTCTCCTTTTGTCCGGTGCAAGCCATGCGACCGGCCTGCAGCCAGAGACGAAGACGGCACCTTGGCACCCGGCCGGTGGGAATGCCATGGGGTGCAATGCTGAAATCGCGCCGGGGCGGACCTACCCTCGCCTGGGTTGCTCCTCCGCCCGCGTAAAGCCTCGGCTCGGCCCCGGAGCGCTCGTCCCGGCATGCCCCGTAAGCTGTTGGCTCGGATCGCCCCACCCGAACCGCCTCACCACGACAGCGGCACACGGGCACGGGGGAAGGAGCCGGCGCTGGCGGGACGTGGTCGGCGCAGTCTCCCGGGCTGGATCAAGGTCCGATCGGCGGGCCCGTCCGGCGGCCGGCGACGTCCCACGCAGCCTGGCCGTCCACCAGCGTGAAACTCATGCCCTTCAGCTGCGCACCCTCAAGCCCGAGCATATGGGCCGGCACCTGCAGCCGGATCCACTGCCCGGCAGCCGGCAACGCGCCCATGTTCTGCCGGCTGCTGGTGCCATACTCGCCATAGGGAATAAGATCCTCGCCCCAGAAGGCCCGGTGCTCCCAGCAACCATCGTTCCACGAGATCATGATCTCCCGCGGCGGGGTGGTGGGATCGAGGTAAACGTAGGCAAACAGCGTGTCGCCGTCATAGACCGGCAGCGTGGCCGTGGCTTTGGTGAAGGAGTGCCCGTGCTGTCCCGCGGCCAAGGCGGACAGGTGCACCAGGGAACCGGAATACGGTGTGGGATTGGCGGTCCAGGTCCAGGCATCCCCTCCCTCGGTGGCCGGTTGCGCGCCATCTGGTAGCGCGTCATCGACCCAGGTGATCTCGAGCGGCGGACTCGGAGGCGTTTGTGGGGCGAGCGCCGCGGCCAGGTTCAGCCGGCCGCCCGTCACGGTGACCCCGGCCAGACCGGGGCAAGGATCGACGGTCGAAAGTATCCGGGAGATCACCTCGTGGTGCGTCAGGGTGGGATATCGCGCCCAGATCAGGGCGCAGGCGCCCGTCACGAACGGGGCGGCCATGGACGTGCCGTCGAGGTAGCGGTAGTCGCTGTCCGAGCCGTTCCAGGTGGAGAAGATCGGCGAGCCCGGCGCGCCGAGGTGGACCGTGGTGCTGCCGAAGTTGGAAAAAGAAGCCCTCGCGTCGGTGCGATCCGTGGCGGCCACGGCGATGATGTTGTCAAACTCGTAACTGGCGGGGAAGAGCGAGTTGGCATCGTTGTCGTTGTTGTCGTTGCCGCAGGCCGCGACCAGGATGATGTCCGCATCGCGCAGGCTGTTGATGGCATCGCGCAACGCCGACGAGGTGAAGCTGTAGCCGCCCCAGCTGGCGTTGACGATCTTCGCCCCGTGAGCGCGCGCGTAATCGAGGCACGTGATGGCGTCGGAAATCGAACCGTTGCCCGTGGCGTCGATGAACTTGCACGCCATGATCTGCACCTGCCAGGCCACGCCGACGACGCCGACGGCGTTGTTGCCCACCGCCCCGAAGATGCCGGCGACATGCGTGCCGTGGCCGTAATCGTCGCTGGGATCGCCGGTGCCGGTGATGGCGTTGATGCCGTGGACATCGCCGATGGTCGGCGCGAGGTTGGTCCAGAGGTTGGGTGCGAGGTCCTCGTGCGTCAGGCGCACGCCGGTGTCGACGTCGGCGACGATCACGTTGGCGGCCGTATCCTGGATGTCCCAGGCCTGCGGGGCGTGGATGTCGCAGCCCGGCGTGCCCCCATAAATGCCGGTGTTGTGCAGGCCCCACAGCGAGCCGTCCCAGTAACGGAAATCGTTCGGGATCGTGTCCAGCGCCCGCACGATGAAGTCCGGCTCCGCATATTCGACGAGGCCGCTCTGCCGCAGGGCGCGCAAAGTGCTGTCCGGATCGGCGCCCGTGGGCAGGTCGACCACCTGCAGGCCGCCGATCTTGGCGAAGGCGCGCCGCACCTTGGTGCCGAGCGACTGGTGCAGCCCGGTGAGGTCCGTCTGCATCTTCGGCTTCACGAGGATGCGATCGGTCCGGAATTTCACCGGTGGCGGCAAGGCGGTCGCATCAGTGGCCGCCACCGTTCCGCCGGCGGCAATGATCAACAGGCCCAGCAACACCAGGCGGATGCCGGATCCATCAGCGATCCGTCCCATGCCGGTGGCGATCGCGCGTAGGGTGACTTTCATGGCTCTGTCCCTTTGGTTTGAGTGTGCTTGCCACCTGGAACGCACACCGCGCGCGACCCGGGGGCCGCTGTTTATAGCAGAACCGCCCACCCGGTTCGGGTGGGTCAATGCCTGCAAATTCCCGGGTTCGATACCCTACATTCCCGCCGGCGGCGGGGCGCCGGCTGAAGGGATCACGATCGCAGCACCAACATTGCCGGGCCCGCCGCCCGGCAGCCGCCGGAAACCCGTCCCCGGGGATTTCTCACAAAGGCACCGGCACGGGCACGGGGGACGGAACCGGCGATGGCGCGGGGGACGGCGTGCCGGTGGTGGTGCCGGACGGAATCGAAACCATGAGGGCCTTGTAGAGATCGAGCCGGCCCCCGGTCACGGTGTGGCTCGCCAGGGTGGGCAACGGGTCGGTGCTGCTGAGGATGCTGTTCCTGACCTGCTGGTAGGTGGCCCCCGGATTGTGCGCCCAGATGAGCGCGCAGGCCCCGGCCACGTGCGGCGCCGCCATGGAGGTGCCGTTGTCGTATTGGTAGGCGCTGTCGCTGCCGTTCCAGCAGGAGAAGATGTCCTCGCCGGGCGCGCCGAGGTGCACGGTGTGTGCGCCGTAGTTGGAGAACCACGCCTTGGCGTCGGTGCGGTTGGTCGCGGCGACCGCGATGATGTTGTCGAGATTGAAGCTCGCCGGGTAAAGCGGCCGGGCGTCGTTGTCGTTGTTGTCGTTGCCGCAGGCGGCGACGAACAGGATGCCGGCCGACCGCAGGCTGTTGATGGCGTCGTAGAGCGCGGACGAGTTGAAGTTGTAGCCGCCCCAGCTGGCGTTGACGATCTTCGCGCCCTTCTGGCGCGCGTAGTCGAGGCAGGTGATGGCGTTGGAAATGCTGCCGTTGCCCTGCGCGTCGATGAACTTGCATTCCATCAGCTGGACGCGCCAGGCCACGCCCGTGATCCCCACCGAGTTGTTCCCCACCCCGCCGATCGTGCCGCTCACGTGCGAGCCATGGCCGTAGTCGTCGAGCGGCAGCCCGGTGCCGAGGATGGCGTTGATGCCGTGCACGTCGTCGATGTAGCCGTCGTGGTCGTCGTCGATGCCATTCGTGCTTTTGTCGAGGCCGAGGGCGTCCTTGCCGCTCTCACCGGGATTGGTCCAGAGGTTGGCGGCCAGGTCCTCGTGACTCAGCCAGGCACCGGTGTCGGTGACCGCGACGATGATGTTGGCCGCCGAGTTCTGCACGTCCCAGCCTTGGGGCGCCCTGATGTCGGCGCCGGGCGTGCCGCCGTAGATGCCGGTGTTGTGCAGACCCCAGAGCGAGCCGTCCCAATACCGGAAATCGTTCGGCGTGGTATCCAGCGCATGCACGATGAAGTCGGGCTCGGCGTATTGCACCAGCGCGCTGAGTTGGTAGGCGGCAATCAGGGCGGGGACGCCGGCCCCGGCCGGCACCTGCACCACCTGCAGGCCGCCGATGCCGGGAAACTCGCGCAGCACCGTGGTGCCCAGCGAGGCGTGCAGGCCGGACAGATCGGCCCCGGCCGCGGGCTTGACGAGGATGCGGTCGGGCTGGAAAGCGGCGGGGGCTCCGGGATCAAGGCTGACCTGACCGCGGGCCGGCGGGGCGAGCAGCAGCAGCAGGGCGAGCAGCCCCGCGGCAAGATGCGCCGCGAGCGGGGTGTTGGGATCCGCGCGGCGCAGGAGGAGGATGGCCGGAAAGTTCATGGGGACAGTTGTTTTGTTGGCTCCATTTATAGCACTTTCCCGCCCGGGCCGCCGGGGGGTGAAGGCCTGCTCCGGCGGGGGCTCGAGACCCCGGCGTCGGGTGGGCCGCTCAACACCCGCGGGGCAAGCCGCCGGCACCCGGCCGGGTCCTGCCACCCGCCAAACCGGAGGGTCCCCTCTGGCCAGGGAACATCGGCAAAGGGTCATGGCGAGGAGTCATACCAATCACCAATCGGTATCGGATTTTTCACCCGAAGATCGCCAAGGACACAAAGCACCCAATCGTTTGGGCATGAATCTGCTCTGCGTTCTTTGCGATCTTGGTGTAAAATCTCACCTCAAATCGTAATTGGTATCACACCCTGCGGGAGGACGAACTGAAAGCAGAAGAGAGTCTCACGCGAAGTATTGCCGGGGAGACTTCCAATCCAGAACCCTTCTTGCGTAGCGGTATTCTGCCTTTCCTCGCGAACTACGCGGCTTCGCGTGAGGAAAAGCAGGCCCCAGTGAGGCCCAGTGAAGCTCTAGATGTGTCTTCAAACCTCCGAAAAGGACCACTAATACCAAACACCCAAAGCTTTTACACGAAGGCCGCAAAGAACGCAGAGATATTTCCCTTCGCAGGATCTGCTTCGCGGTCTTGGCGACCTTGGTGTAGAGTGTAGTCGCTTGAGGCGATTGGTATAATGAGATTTCACCAAGGATGAAATCCACAGAAACCGCTCCGGCTGATCGCCTGCGCGGTGGGTTTCGGGGGCCCGCTAATCGCGGGCAGAGAGGGCGGCGATCAGCCGGAGCAGTGAAAGTAGATTCCGCCGTTGGCGGAATCCTTTTAGTGGTCCCCCCTTCCGAGCTTTGAAAACACTCCCGATTGAAGGCAGAGGCGGGAGCTGCACTCCCGGTCTCAAGCAGGGTTACACCCCCTAGGTTGGAACCAATGTAGAACCAGAGTGGAACCAGAGTAGAACCAATGTGCGAGGAAACCATGAACCAACACCTCCCGATGCGCCCCGGGGCTTCACCCCAGGTCCCAGAAGCGCTCAGGAGGATGATCGAACGGAGAGCGAACGAGAGCGAACGAGAGCGAAAGCAGAGCGAAGGCAGAGCGAAGGCAGCCCGTGCGCCGGGCATAGGACAACCGGGGCGATTGACCAGTGAGGGCCTGGCGGCTCGCTCAGTCAGGGGAGTTGCGTGGCGTAAATGGTACGATCGGACGCCGAGGCCAGTTCCACCCACTTCGACGGCTGGAACCGCGGGCTGCCACCCATATTGGCGAGGTTCTCGTCGTAGTGAAACGCGGCGGCGCGATCTGCGCGGGCAAATCTCCTTTCGTGGCGTATTCCACGAAAGCCGTGCGCGCCGCCGGTCGCCGGGGCAGTGCCCCGTGCTCAATTCGGTGTGAACGTCAGCGATGTGATCGTCGCCTGCGTGGCGGTCGGGAGATTGTGCGAGGTCACAGCGACGCCCGCCAACACGGTTGTGTCCATGTTCACGGTCTGCGTTCCGACCGGTGTCCAGTTGCTGCCGTCGGGCGAGACGTAGGCGGTGAACGTGCTGCCGCTACGCACGAGGCGCGTCCAATACGGCGCATTCACCCACGGACCTGCGATCAGGTTCGTCGGACCCCCGGCCGTGAGGCGCGATTGCATCCCGGCGGCGTTGCCGGCGGTAAGCATCGCGAACACATTCGGCGCGCCGGGATCGAGCGTGGCGCGGATCATCACGCCGGCCTTCGCCCACGGATCCGTGTCGCCGAGCCCGATGATATGGGCGCGCACGCCTCCACCCGGCCCGGCATCCGATCATGATGCGTATCCGACCCAACGAGATGTAAAACGGGCGAAACCCTGGCAGCGGCCCATTGCCGTTGGGTTTTGACTTCGCCCGGCTTTCTGAATTAGTCGGTTCGTCCGGCTCGTTTCGCGGGAGACATCCCGGACCTGCCCATGAAGCCCAAATCCTCCGGCGCGGGAAAGGCGAGCCAACGCAAAGGCGCGGCCCGGCTGTCTCGGAAGAGGACAAAGGCGGCCGGCGATTGGTCGCCCGACGGGGCGCTATTGGACGGCACGGTGTTGTTCGGCCCGTTCCGCGAACCACCGGTTGACCACCAAAAAGTGGTGGCCGTCGTGGTCCAGGGGGAGACGTGGTTTACCGTTCATACCGGCGAGCGAATCCCCCTTGAGGCGCAGTCCGAATTGAAGCGTTGGGTAAGAACAAGGGTGGCCTATTACGAGCGGACGAAGCGCGCATGAGCAACCTGCCGCGGGCGGTGGCATGACTTCCCGGCAAAAGCTGCGGCTGTTCCCTTGCATCAGGCACTCGACGTAACTGCGTGGCCGGACCCAGCTGTGATCTTCGTGTTTTGCGCTGAAATCCTGGCCCGGCAGGCCGCGATGAGTGGCTGTTCGAAATACCGGTGGCTCAGAGACGCCAGCGCAACAACGAGCACAATGGTGAGCAGCAGGCAGACCGCGGCAGTGGTGACAAAGGGAAGCCTCAGGACAAGGCTTTCGACATAGATATGAAACAGATAGATCCCGTAACTGACCCGACCGACGTGCGCGAGTAGTTTGAAGTCGAAAACGGCCGATCTTTTTCGGACGACCAGCCCGCCGACCGATAGCGCCATCAACGCAAAGAGCAGTTCGGCATCCCAACTGGTTTGCGACTCCATGGGGTGAGTGGCCATCCAGGTGAATGCCAGGATCATGAGACCGGCCACTTTCCAGCGGGCATCAGTGAGCCGTGCCAGCAGATTGAAGGACCTCTCGCAGTCCAAGGCAAAGCCCAGCAGCACCCCCCAGATGACCGGCTCCTGATAGCTGAAGACCACCCGCCAAATGGCGGAATCCACATCGACATTCCCGGCCACCCGGTAGGTCATGAATTTTACCAGCAGCGCCGCAAAAAGCACACCGGCGGCCTGTCTCGGGCCAAGCCACACCAGCAAAAAACCGAAGCCCAGGTAAAACTGCTCTTCGACTGCGAGGGACCATGAATGGAAGAATGGACCCTGCGTGGCGGTGGGCAGCCAATTGCTGAAATAGAAGATGTAGGAAGGCAGCTTGGCTTTGAACAACGCCTGGTTCTCCGGGCTATATTGGTTGAAAAGATAGATCAGAACCGCCTGGAAGATCAGCACCGCATAGTAAAGCGGCAGCAGCCGCACCGCCCGACGGGCATAGAATTTTCTCAGCGAAATCCCGCCACTGCCCCTGGCTTCACGGAGAAGCAGGGTTGAGATCAGAAATCCGCTTAGGACAAAAAATAACGACACCCCATGGCGGCCATTCTCTTGCAGTATATCGATCAACGGCAGCTTGAGCCGGGGCGCATGATAGAGGACCACCAAAAGAATGGCGATGCCGCGCAACCCGTCCAGTCCGCTAAAATAGCGAACGCCTTGAAAGTCACGAAAATCGATCTGGATTCGGGGCGTGGAAGTCATCGACCGGCCGTTCCTGTGAAGTTGAGTGCCTTTGCGCATGAACGGGTGGACAGCTCCGCCGGTCCGTCATGTGATTAAAGCGGATAGCCGCATCAGAACGAATGGGGCAGAACCCTACTTATCGAGCCTCGCGTGATAGACTGTCGCTATCGCGGCATGAGGCCGGGCGGAGAGGGCCGCTCCAGCGCGAGCGTAACCGCCCCCTCTCCCCCGGCACACCGGATCGGTGCGCCCTACCGCCTCAGGCTGATGCGCGAAGCTCTATTTCGCCCGCAATATGGCCTTCGCTGCCTGGATTCTTCACTGCGTTCAGGATGACAAGCCAGGTTTGCGAACACTCCCTGGTAATATCAGGCCAGACCTCACCGAACCTCCTTGCCGGGGATCAATCAATGGGCGGCCGCCACCGGCGCGGTCGCCGCCGGGGGGATCGTCGCGGTCAGGTAGGCGGTGAGCGAATCAATCTGCCGGTCGGTGAGTATCCCGCCCTCGGCCACGGCGAACGCGGGCATCAGCGAACCGGGCCGGCCGTGGGCGATCGCCTCGCGCCAGAACTCCGCCCCGGTGGCGTGCGCCAGGCCGTGGAGATCGGGCACCATGTCGGCGCGATGCCCGGAGTCGTGGCAGATCGCGCAGGCCGCGGCGTAGAGCTCGCGCGCCATCCTGCCCTTCGCCGGCTCGGCATGGCAGCGGGCGCAATCGCCCCGGAAAACCGCCTGCCGGTCGGCGGCGGCGATCAGCCGGCCGGCCTCGCGCATGCTCTCGGTTGCCGGGATGATCCTGGTCTTCACGGCCAGGGTCTTGATCCCGGCGGTCGTGTTGACATAGACGAACTTCGTGATCTCGCCGCTCTTGCCGGTCACGTTCATCGTCACCGCGATTTCCCCGCGGGCGCCGGGCGCGAGCACCCACGGCTGCGCGGGCAGGCGCGCGACCGTGCAGCCGCACGAGGCGCTCGCGGCGTTGATCGTGACCGCGGCGTCGGAGATGTTGGCGACGGCAAACGCGAAATGCGCCGCCGGCTCGCCGGCCGGGACGGTGACCTCCTTCGTCGCCGCATCGAAGGCGAGCACGGTGTCGGGCGGCAAAGTATCCGCCGCGGGGAGCCAAGCCGCCCCGAAGGTCGCGAACAAAAGCAGGCTGATGGCGCGGTGCATCGGGAATTCCGGCGGGAAAGAAGGCGCGCGGCGTGGTCCGCCGCGCGCCCTGGGTTCAGGCCGCAGGTTTCACTGGCATGACGGGCAGGTCACGCTTGAGCCGGAGACGATGCTGATGTTCATCCCGGAGATCACCTCGCCGTTCACCAGGCCGGGGCTCAGCGCGATCTTCCGGTAGGGCGCCAGCAGGGTGCCGTCCACAATGGCCGCGCAGCAGTCCACGCCGCCCCCGCCGCCGGAGAAGGCGACATCCGGGCCGGTGCCCATGATGTTGTAGAGGATGTCCTTCGGCTGCACGCCGCCGCTCGCACGGATCTGCGGGCCCGCGCCGCCGCCGGTGAGCACGAATTTCCCGGAGACGTTGAAGATGAACTTCGCCCCCGCCGGGCCGGTGACGTGGATCTGCCTGCCGGCGATGACGACGTCCTGGACGCAGATCACGTTGAGGCCGGCGTTGCCGGTGATGGTCGTCACGTTCTGGCCGTCGAGCTTCGCGAAGGTCTGCGTGCACGGCTGCGCGGAGGCGTTGGCCGCGGCGGCGTAGGCGTCGTGGATCTCGGCGCTCAGGTCGGCGTTATACTGGACGTGCACCGTGCCGTGGCTGCTGTTGCTGAACTTGGCGCCGGGGCTGAGCCGGATGGTGCCGGTCACGAATTCGTCGCCGGACATCGAGAGCGTGCCGTTGGGGCCGATGCACATGTCGCCGAAGATGCCGCCGGCGGGGCCGGTCACGGAGACCTGCGCGTTGGTCAGCTCCAACACCGTGCAGCCGGCCGCGGAACCGAGACCGAGCGCGGGATCGACACACACCGGGCAGCTGCTGCAGGCGATGTCGGCGTGCGCGGTGGAGATCACGCCGTCCATGCAGCCGGGCACCATGATGTGGATGGCGTTGACGGTGAGGGAACCGGCCGAGGTGATCTGCTCGTTGAGCACCAGGGTGAAGCCGCTGAACGCGATCGTCTGGTTCACCTCGCCCGTGACCGCGACGGCCTGGCCGTTGAGGACGAGCCCGCTGACCTGCGAACCGCCGCTCGTCGTCGCGCCGGATGCCCCGCACGTGGCGGAAGCGTTCGCGCTGATGGAACCGAAGGAGAGCGTATCGGTGCCACCATTCGCGTCCATGAACATCATGGACAGGCTCTGCACCGACGACGTGGAAGTCGCGGTGTTGCCCGAGCCGGAGGTGGACGCGCTCGCGCTCTGCAACGTGAGGTCGCCGTTGTAGAAGTTCTGCGCGCCGACGGAGGTCGAGAGCGAGCCGCCCGAGCCGGGCAGCGGGCCGGTGTCGGCGACGACGATGGGCCCGGGCACGGGCTGGTGAATGTCGTTGAGGTTGACCGCGATCGCCTGACCGCTGAACGAGGTGGCGGTGGTCTGGGCCACCGCACGGGTGCCGAGGACGGCGACCCCGACGAGCAGGCTGGCCAGCGCACACCATGGGGTGAGGCGGGCGAGCCGGGATTTTGACGGATTCATGGTATTTCTGTTTTTGTGGTTTGGACTGCGGAACGAAAATTCACGGCAGGGACGGCGCGGTGGTGTTGTCCGCGATGGTCACGGTGGCGCGGTCGGCCCGGCCGACGGTGTAGGCGGCGTTGGCGGCGAGGGTGAGGATGACGGTCTTTGCGCCGTCGTTGGGCTGGGCGTCGACCGGCATCACCGTCACGGTCGCCGAACCGTAGCCTTTCGGAATCGTGACCGCGCCGGGGAGTGTCCGGTAATCGACGCCGTTCTGCGCGGTGCCGGTGAGCATGTAATAAACCGTGAGCGGGTTCGCCGTGCCACCAGAGCGCGAGATCCGGAAGACCCCGGGCGTCGGCCCGCTTTCCGACGCGGCGGCCACGGGAGCGGTCACGGTGACCGTGGGCAGGTTGACGGCCGGCGGCGCATGCGTCAGCGCCTGGTAGAGATCGAGCCGGCCGCCGCTCACGGTCCTGCCCGCGAGCGACGGCAGCGGATCGGTGTTGGCGAGCACGCGGTTGCGGATCGAGAGATACGTCTCGGCCGGGAAATGCGCCCAGACGAGGGCGCACGCGCCGCTCACGTGCGGCGCGGCCATCGAGGTGCCGTCGTCGTAGCGGTAGTCTGAATCGGAGCCGTTCCAGCAGGAGAAGACCGGCGAGCCGGGTGCGCCGAGCTGCACCGTGCGCGCGCCGTAGTTGGAGAACCACGCCCGGTTGTCGGTGCGGTCCGTGGCGGCCACGGCGATGATGTTGTCGAGCGCGTAGCTGGCGGGATAGAGCGGGTTGGTGTCGTTGTCGTTGTTGTCGTTGCCGCACGCCGCGACCAGGAGGATTCCGGCGTGGCGCAGGCTGTCGATCGCGTCAAACAGGGCCGCCGAGGCGAACCCGTAGCCGCCCCAGCTGGCGTTGACGATCTTCGCCCCGTGGGCGCGCGCGTAATCGAGGCACGTGATGGCGTCGGAAATCGAACCGTTGCCCGTGGCGTCGATGAACTTGCACGCCATGATCTGCACCTGCCAGGCCACGCCGACGACGCCGACGGCGTTGTTGCCCACCGCCCCGAAGATGCCGGCGACATGCGTGCCGTGGCCGTAATCGTCGCTGGGATCGCCGGTGCCGGTAATGGCGTTGATGCCGTGGACATCGCCGATGGTCGGCGCGGGGTTGGTCCAGAGGTTGGGCGCAATGTCCTCATGCGTCAGGCGCACGCCGGTGTCGACATCGGCGACGATGATGTTCGGCGCGGTGTGCTGCACATCCCAGCCTTGCGGCGCATGGATGTCGGCCCCCGGCGTGCCGCCGTAGATGCCGGTGTTGTGCAGATTCCAGAGCGAGCCGTCCCAGTAGCGGAAATCGTTCGGCGTGAGGAGGGCGTGGACGATGAAGTCGGGCTCGGCGTATTCCACCAGCCCGCTCCGTTGGTAGGCGGCAACCAGCTCCGGGACGTCGGCGCGGGCCGGCAATTGCACGACCTGCAGTCCGCCGATCTCCGGAAACTCGCGCAGCTTCGCGGCCCCAAGCCGTCCGTGCAGGAGCGCGAGATCCGCCCCGACCGCCGGCTTCACCAGCAGCCGGTCGCCGCAGTAGGAGGCGGCCGCGGCCGGGTTGCCGCCGCCCTGCCCTCGGGCCGGCGCGGCGCCGAGCACGAGCACGAGGGCGATGAGGCCGGCGCCGAGATGCGCCGCGAACTGGCGGGCGTGGCCGGCGTGACGCAGAAAAAGCAAGCGGGGCGTATTCATGGCCGGGTGAAGCTTCAATGCCCGCGGTGCGATTCGCCCGGCCGGGGCCGGAGGAAGTTGTCCATGACATAGCCCCCGGTCGCGGCACCGCAGGCGAGGCCGCTCAGGTTGGCCGACATGAAATGGATGCCGCCGTAGATGCGGCTCATGCCGGCCTCCATCGCCGCCTGCGAGAACGAGGCGAACGACCGGGTCTGCCCCGGGGGATCCTCGGCCGCGGTGGTGAAGGCGATGTCGTCGGAGCCATAGAAAGCCGCCAGCACGGCCGCGGCCGCGCCGCTGAACGTGCTGTGGCCCGAAATGTATTCCGGGAACGGCGGGGTGACCAGCAGCGGCGTCCAGCTTGCATCCGGCATCGTATCCGGGTTGCCGTCCTGGTCCGCATTCCAGATCGCCGTGATGGGGCGCCAGGAATCGTAGGCGTATTTGCAATCCCAAGCGACGATGCCGGCGTCGGCCTCCGCGATGTTCAGCAGGGCGAACAGCCGGGCGTTTTCATCGAGCGTGTTGCCGTGCTGGAGGGCGACGTCCCGGGCGATGATGTTCCAGTGGCCGGGCGGCGTGGCGGTGCCGCCGCCGTCGGCCCAGAAGCGCGCGATGGCCGTCTGGTCGGCAGTGCGGATGGTGCTGTCGCTGCGGCCGTAGTCCTTGGTGCGGTTGAAATCCGCGACCCACTGCGCCGTGGCGAGCGCCGGCGGCGGCATCGGACGGAACTGCGCCGGGCCCGTCATCGCGAAGGGCAGGACCTGCGGCCAGTTGGGCAGCAGCGCCGGGGCGAACGCCGGCGGCGTCGGCACCCAGCTGCCCGGGGCACCCGTGATCGGCGGACCGGCCACGGTCAGATTCGCGCCGTCGTTGGCCCGCCATTGCAGAATGGCAGCGGCCACCGTCTCGCCCCAGGCGGTGCCGGTGTTCTTCGCCGGGCCGTCGGCGAGCGCGGACAGCTCCGCCGCCGCGGCCGCCTCGAAGGCCGCCTGTTGCGCGGGGAAGAGATTGACGAGGACGCGCCGCGCCGCGGTGGTGATGGCCGCCTCCTTCGAGGCGACGCCGGCGGGCTTCGTCGTCACATAATACGGTTCGCAGTTCTGGCCGATGCCGTTGCAGGCGTCGAAGATCGCCACGTGGAGGATGGCCAGGTTGCGCGCGGCCATCGGCGGCGGCGTGCGGCCGGCCCGGATGGCGCCGAGCGCCCGCGCGTTCCAATCGGTGACAAGGTCGGCGCGCGCGGCCAGGGCGGCAGCCAAGGCCAGGGCGGTCAGCGCCAGCCGGAGCGGAAAAGTCAGGGGATTCATGATCGCAAGGGGTGATGGGTTGCAGGACAAGAGTGGTCCGGGCGCACCTGAAGCCGGGCCCGCAGGGAAACAGCTTTCCTCCGGGCCCGGCCCAGGCCGCACGGATGCAACAAGGATGCTAATTCATCCAGCCGGGCGGGCATTTGTGCATCTGGATGGTGCCGCCGCCCGGATCCGAACCGCCCAGATTTCCACCGGCCGAGTAACCGTTGGACACGCTGATGCTGAAGCTGTCCTTCGGTCCCTGCTCGCCGTGGCCGGTGTCGTCGTTGTCGCAGGCGACGACGGTCGCCGTGCCGCCCGAGACGCCGTTGATGTCCACGTTATAGGTGATCGTGGCGCAGTTCGGCGTGGCAGGATCGATGGTGAAGCCGGTCACGGCTGTGGAGTGGACGTTCATGCCGGTGTCATGGTCGATGTATTCGAGGTGACCCCAGAACGCCCCGTCCTTGATGCCGCCGCTGACGCCGAACGTGCCCTTGGCCCCCGAAGGCGTGCCGGTGATCCAGCCGCCGCCGGTAAGCTTGCCGCAGGCGCTAGGGGGCGGGGGCGGCGCGCTGCTCGGGCAGGTGATGCCGGCCTGCGCGAAACCGAAGAGGCCGTTCAGACAGCCATCCTCGATGACGTGCAGGGCCGTCACCGTGATCACGCCCGAGCCGCTGGTTACGTCGCTGGCCTGCTCATTGATGACGATCCGGCCGCCGGGGAAGGGCACCACCTGGTTGGCGGCGCCGGTCACCGTCACCGCCTGGCCGTTGACGACCAGGTTCTGGATGTTGACGCTGGCGGAAACCGACGCCTTGCCGTTCTTGTCGCAGGTGGCGGTCGCCGTGCTGCCGACAAAGTCGGCCGTGACGAGCGACATGCCGCCATTCGGCGGCATGAGCTCGACGCTGAAGCCGGTCATGACGGTATCCGACAACGTCTGGGGCCCATCGCCCACCGTCGTAGCCCGGGCCATGGCGATGACCAGGCCGCCGTTGGCGACATTTACGTTCGAGACCGTCTGTTCGAGGGAACCACCCGTGCTCGGAAGCGGTCCCGTGTCACAGAGCAAGAGCGAGCCTCCGGGGAGCGAATTGCTGTTCGTTATCACCACGATGCTCGCCTGGCCCTGGTAAGTGGTGGAGGCCGTTGACGCGGCCTCCACCCGTGCGCCGATCAGACAACAGCCCAGCAGGGCCGTCATCACACCGGCGGGAATCAGGCGTCCGGGACGCCCACATATAGCATTCATACGCTTATCCTTTGTTTTCGGGTTGATACTTCGCCGGCCACGGTTGCGACCGACTGCGCACATTCTAGTCCCGGAAGCCGGCGGAAATTATCGGGTTGGCTCAGGAAACGCCGGCAGTTGAAACCCGCGCGCGTCAGAGCCGGATGGGCAAGGAAACGACTGGAGCGTTCACCCCAGAACAAACCCATCGATGCCCCGGCTGATTTCCCAGCCGCCCCAAATGGCAGGCTCGACCGCTTCACCCCCCGTCCGGCGGCGCGTTCAGGCAGGCGCTCGACCGATCCCCGGGACTGCTGGGGCGTGTTTTCAAAGCTCGGAAGGGGGGACCACTAAAAGGATTCCGCCAACGGCGGAATCTACTTTCACCGCTCCGGCTGATCGCCTCCGCCGTCAGGCTCAGGGGGCGGCTGATCGCCGCCCTTTCTGCCCGCGATTAGCGGGCCCTTGAACCCGAGGGCAGTCCAGCCAGAGCAAGCCAAGGCAGGGTCAGGTAGTGGGTCAGCTTGGTGGAACCTGCACTCCGTGCAGGTTCAAGCCCGCACGGAGTGCGGGCTTCATCTTTGTTCGCCAGATTGGAACTGACCCGCCACCCAAGATCACCACCAGGGAGTGTTTTCAAACCCAACAAATACCCGTTTCCTGTCATTCTGAACGAAGTGAAGTTCCGAGCGCAGCGACATCCTCATCCATGCGTTCGCTCGCGATATGGCCTTCGTTGCCGTGGATCCTTCGCTTCGCTCAGGATGACAAACCGGGTTTGAAAACACTCCCTAATAGGATTTCGCCAAAGGCGAACTTTACGGAGTGCAGCTCCGGCTGATCGTCTGCGCGGTGGGTTTCGGGGGCCCGCTAATCGCGGGCTGAAAGGTCTGCGATCAGCAGACCCCAAGCGACCAGCGGAGACGATCAGTCGGAGCGGTGAGCGTGGATTTCGCCTTTGGTGAAATCTCATTAGCGGTCCTTTTCGGAGGTTTGAAGCCACTCCCTGGCACTACTCCGTCAGGTTCCGACACACCTCGCCGCCACTTCGATAGGTAATCCTCGATAGGAGGTATTGGAAAAAGATACGCCCGGTGCATGCGGCACCGGGCGCATCTGATAGGGAAGACAACGGACCGGAGCCAGGCCGGCCTCAGGATTCAGTCGTTCCCGTGCTCGTCGTCGTGCTCGTCGTCGTCATCTTCGTCCATATCCCGCGGGCGGGTCAGGCCGGTGTAGTCACCGATCACCTTGGCGTCATAAGGTGCATAGAGACCCTTCTGGGCGGACGTGAGATCATACCCGGAATTGGTCCCGATCGGACCGGTCCCGCCCGCGAGCGGCAGGCCGAAGCTGGCCACGATGGTGCCCTTGGCATCGACCCGGATCACCCGGTTGTTGAACTGGTCGCTGATCAGCGTGTCGCCGTTCTTCAGCCGCACGGCCCGGGTGGGCTGCGGGGCGGGAATACTGAGCGCAGCCTTGTTCGTGAAGTAGGTCCAGACGACGGCGTCCTTCTGGTCGACCTCGACGATGCGGGCGTTGCCTGAATCGGTCAGGAGCGTATGACCGTTGGGCAGCCGGCTGGCGAATGCCACGGTGCTCACCGTGCCACCCGCCGTGAAGGTGCTCACGATCTTGTCCTGGCGATCAACCTCGATCGCCCGGTGGTTGTTCTCGTCGGCAATCAGGATGTGTCCGTTCTCCAGCAATTCCGCGGAGTTCGGGCTGTTGAGCTGGTCCGCCGCGTTCTGGTTGGTTCCCGGATACTGCCACACGATCTCCTTCCTGGGATTCACCTCGATCACCCGGTTGTTGCCCTGATCCGTGATCAGGACGTGCATCCGGGGGACCAGGGTGCATTGGACCGGGGTGTTCAGGAGGTTGGGCCCGTTGCCCGTCTGCCCGAACTGCCCGTATTGCCAGATCACCTTGCCCGCTTCGTCGACGATGAGCACGCGGTTGTCCGGTGCGCCCTTGGGACTCTGCGGGATGACGCCCCCCGGCGTGCCGGTGCCGGCCATGAGGGTGAATCGTCCGGCGCGTTCAGCATCGTTGCAGCCGATGACGGATTTCTCGGTGAAATCCGTGGGCCCGAGGCCGAACGACCAGACGATCCCGCCGTCGGGACCGACCTCGATCACCCGGTTGTTGAACTGGTCGGCGATCAGGACATTGCCCTTCTTGTTGAAACCTTCGCGGGCACGGTCGCCTTGCTCCGACTCCATCTCCTTGCCGACTGTCCTCGTGACGCCGCCAAACATCAGGGCGAAGGCGAGGGCCAGGATGGGGCCCCGGCCGACGGCAGGATGCCGGGCCCGGGCGGGATTCTCAGTTTCTGTCTTCATGGTTTCTCCTTTCTCTTGTCTGCGTTGCGTCCCAAGGGGGGGCCCGGCCGACGCGGCCGGCCCTGCGGACGGTGTGGCTGCACCCGGTGACCGGACACCAACGCGGGCGGCGCCGGTGCCGACGGTCCCAAGAATGCAGTTAAGCCGGAAATTGGACGCCAGATCATCGTGCCGTGTTCCCGGGCAGCCGGCCGTTTCCGGTCAGTGCAGGATTCTCCGGATGCCACCCGCCCGCACCCTGGAATACAGCCCCGACAGCCCAAACGCGCCGGCGCCTTTCGCCGGGTCCAGTCCGCCGGCCTTGTCGCCAAACGCCGCCCGGGCGTAAATTTCCAGCGTGGCTTCGGCGGTCTTCGCCCAGTCGAACCCGCCCGCCTGCGTCAGGCCCGCCGCGCGCAGCGTGGCCCGCCAGGCCCCGTCGACCGCCAGCCGGGTGAGCTGGCGCTGCAATTCCCCCGTGTCCTCGGGATCCACCAGCGCGGCCGCCTCCCCCACCACCTCGCCCAACGCACCGCGCGTCGAACAGAGCACGGGGCAGCCGCAGGCCATCGCTTCCAGGGGCGGCAGGCCGAAGCCCTCGAACAGCGAGGGAAAGACCAGGGCCTCGGCCGCGTGATACCATCGCGGCAGCTCCGCCTCCGGCACGAAGCCGAGGCAGTGGATGTCGCCCGCGTGCGGCGAACGGCGGATCGCGGCGTGAATGACCTCCGCCCCGTGCCAGTCGCCGCCGCCGAGCACCAGCTGCCAGTCCGAGCCGGTCTGCCGCTTGAAGCCGTTGAAGGCCTCGATCAGCCGCACATGGTTCTTGGCGGGATGTTCGAGCCGGGCCACGTAAAGAAAGAAGGGCCGGGCCACGCCGTGGCGCAGCATGGCCCAGGCCTTGGCGACGGCGGCGTTGCCGGGGTGGAACCGGTCGTGATCGAGCCCGTTGGGGATCGCGTCGATCTTTTCCCACGGCACCTGGAAATGGCGGTGGATGTCCCGGGCCGTCGCCTGGCTCACAGCGATGATGCGGTCCTGTCGCCGCGCCAGCCGGCGGGCCACCACGCGCCCGTAGAACATGCGCGCCCGGTCGTATTTGCCCGTCACATGGAAAGGCGCCAGGTCGTGGATGGTCGCCACCAGCGCGCAGGGCGCCGCCCACAGCATCCGGCGGTAGCTGGGCACGTGCAGCACGTCGAGCGCGTGCCGCGCCGCCAGCCGCGGCAGCACCGTCTGGTGCCAGAAGATGTCGCAGCCCGGCGGACGGAACCGCTCGGACACGGTCACCAGTTCCATCGCCGGCTCCGCAAAGGCGAGCAACGGGCGGTCCTCCTCCAGCATGAAGAGCGTGAACCGGTGCCGGCCGGCCGACGGCAGCAGCGCCCGCACCAGGGCGAGGACATACCGGGCCACCCCGCTCCGGCCGCGCTGCATAACCGAGGTGGAGAGTCCGATGTTCATGCGGCGTCTCGCACCGGCGTGCTTTCCGCCAGCTCGAGGAATGACAGCAGGTTCATCCGGCCGAGCGAACGCCGCACCGGCTCGCTCGGCCGGAACAGCACCAGCCGGCGGCCGGCCTGGTGTTGCTGCTTTTGCCGTGCCACCAGCAGGGCGGCGCCGGTGCTGTCGATGAAATCCACCTCGGCGAGATCCAGCAGGCAGTCATGCTGCCGGTCGCCGATTTCCCGCCAGGCGTCGGCGGCGCGTTCGATCGCCGGGCGGTCGAGATGTCCCGTGACCCGCGCGACCTGCCAGCGCGGCCCGGACCAGGTGATGGCGTCCGAGACGGCGGACGCCCCCGGTTTTCCCCAGCGGTGCATGCGCCACCACTGCGCGAAAATCGCCTCGCTGAAAATCCGCAGGTCCACGGCATAGCGGCGGAACAGCCGCCGCGGCTCCTGGGCGAGTCGGTAAATCCATTCGAGCCCCGACCGCTGCATCCAGCGCGGGGCGCGCCGCACCTGTCCCGCCAGAAAGTCGATCGTCGCCCCGACGCCGATGCAGACCGGCACGCCGAGTGACCCGTAGTTCCGGGCGATCCACTTCTCCTGCTTCGGGCAGCCGAAGGACACCAGCACCACGTCGGGCCGGGCCGCCTGGATGCGCCGCACAATCTCCGCGTTGTCCATCTCCTCGAGCGACCGGAACGGCGGGGAATAATGCCCCGCGACCACGAGTCCCGGGTGCCGCTCCTGCAGACGCGCGACCGCCCGGCTGTTCGCCTCCGGCGTCGCGCCGAGCAGGAACAGCCGGAAGCCGCGCTGCGCCGCGAGGGCGATGAAGCGCGGCACCAGGTCGGCGCCGGCCACGCGCTCCGGCAGCGGATTGCCCAGCCAGCGCGAGGCCCAGACCAGCGGCTGGCCGTCGCACAGGACCAGGTGCGCCTCCAACAGGATGCGGCGCAGCTCGGCGTCGCGCCGCGCCTGCACCAGGAAATCCACGTTGGGCGTCACCACGTAGGCCGGCCGGCGCGACGCGATCATGTCCGCGATCCGCGCGATCGCGCTGTCGATGGTCACGGAATCGAACGGCACCCCGAGGATGGCGACCGGCCAGCGCGCCGGGGCGGGTGCCGCGGGACGGAATCGCCGGCGCTGCGCGGCGGTTTGGCGGTGAAAGGTCGGAGCGGGAAAAATCATGGGCGGGAAAGACGGGGCGCGGTTCATCCGCACCCGGTCGCAACGCACCACGGTAGGCGACAACGCCCCAGCGGAAAATGGGGACTGTCCCTTCCCGGCCGGCGGAATCCGCCCCGCGGACCAGGCCGCGCTGGGGTAATTAATCCGAAACCGGCAGGTCTTCACCCACTTTGGCCGCGACCGCTTCCGCGCTACGCTGTCGTGTGGATTCCGAACGACCCATGCCAACGGCCCTGCCGACCGACAGTTATCCGCTATCGCCGATGCAGCAGGGCATGCTGTTCCACAGCCTCTACGCCCGCCGCCCCGGCGTCGATGTCGAGCAGCTGCTCATCACGCTGCCCGAGGCGCTGAAGATGGGGCCCTTCGAGCGCGCGTGGCGGTGGGCCGCGCAGCGGCACGCCATCCTGCGCACCGCCTTCCGCTGGGAAAACGCGGACCAGCCGGTCCAGGCCGTGCACGCCGACTGCGCCCCCGAGATCGTCTGGCGCGACTGGCGCGCGCTGGCGGCGGCGGACGTCGAGCGCCAGTGGGAGGAGCTGATCGCGGCCGACCGCCACCGCGGCTTCAACCTGGACACGCCGCCCCTGTGGCGCCTCGCCGTCGTGCAGACCGGCCCCCGGGAACACCGGCTGCTTTTCTCCTTCCACCACCTGCTGCTCGACGGCCGCGGCTTGGTGGTGCTGCTCACCGAGGTGTTCGCCGCCTATGGGGAGAAAGGCGAACCGGCCGCGGCTCCACCCGTCGCCTATCGGGACTATATCGACTGGCTGCAGGTTCACGACTGGCGCGACGCCGAGCTGTTCTGGCGCCGGGTGCTCCGCGGCATGATCGCCCCCACGGCCCTGCCCGGCGCCCTCCCCCTGGCCGATCCGGACACGGCCGTGCACCGCGCGCAGGAGGTCGTCCTGTCGGCCGGGCGCACCGCGGAACTCAAGCAACTCGCCCAGCACCACGGCCTCACCCTCAACACCCTCGTGCAAGGCGCGTGGGCCCTGCTGCTCGGCCGCTACAGCGGGGAGGACACCGTGGTGTTCGGCGCCGTGCGCGCCTGCCGGCACACCACCATCGAGAATGCCGAGTCCATCGTCGGCCTGCTCATCAACACCGTGCCGCTGCGGGTGGCGCTGCCGCCGGAGCAGCCGGCGGTCGCCTGGCTGCAACAACTGCGCGAACACTGGATCTCCCTCCGGCCCTATGAAAACACGCCGCTGGCCGAGATCCAGGGCTGGACGGAGGTGCCGCGCGGCACGCCGCTCTTCGAAAGCATCGTCAACTACCAGGAACCGAGCTGGGACGCGGCGCTGAAAGCGCTGGGCGGCGCGTGGCGCCGGCGGCGCTTCGGCGTCCGCAGCCAGCCCAACTACCCGCTCGCCCTCGACGCCGCCGGCGGGGCCACGCTCTCGCTGAAGATTCTCTACGACCCCCGGCGCTTCGAGACCGAGGTGGTCGGCCGCATGCTCGGCCACCTCGAGACCCTCCTGCGCGGCATCGCCGAACACCCGCAGATGCCCCTCGGCCAGCTGCCGCTGCTCACCACCGCCGAGCGCCACCAGGTGCTGGTCGGCTGGAACCGCACCCAGGCCGATTACGCCGACGATCTCTGCGTGCACCATTTGTTCGAGGCGCAGGCGGCGCGCACCCCGGCCGCGGTGGCGGTCGTCGACCAGCGCCGGCACCTCACCTACCGCGATCTGGACGCCGAGGCCGGCGCGCTCGCCCGCCAGTTGCTGCCGCTCGGCGTGGGCCCGGACGTGTGCGTCGGCCTCTGCCTGCCGCGGTCGGTCGACCTCGTGGTGGCGGCTCTCGCCGTGCTCAAGGCCGGCGGCGCCTACGTGCCGCTCGACCCGGATTCCCCGATGGAGCGGCTGGCCGGCATGCTGGAGGACACCCAGGCCCCGGTGCTCATCACGCAGCGCAAGCTCGCGCCGCTTTTCTCCGCCGGCGCCGCGCGGGTGTTACTCATGGACGGATTGGCCTCCGCGCCGCAGCCGGAGCGCGCCGGATCCGACCCCGCGGTTCCCGGGCCCGATCACCTCGCCTACGTCATTTATACGTCCGGCTCCACCGGCACGCCCAAGGGCGTGGCCATCCAGCACCGCAGCGTGGCCAACCTGATCGCCTGGCACCAGCGGACCTACCAGATCACGCCGGCGGACCGCACCACCCTGCTGGCCAGCCCGTCCTTCGACGCCTCCGTCTGGGAGATGTGGCCCTACCTCGCGTCCGGCGCCAGCATCCACATCCCGCCGGAGGAGATCCGCCTCGACCCGGGCCAGCTGGTCACCTGGCTGGCGAACCGGCAGATCACCCTCTGTTTTCTGCCCACCCCGATGGCCGAGGCGGTCATGGACGAGTCTTGGCCCGCGGACATCGCCCTGCGCGCCATTCTCACGGGTGGCGACCGGTTGCGTCGCTGGCCCGGCGAGCGGCTCCCGTGCATGCTCGTCAACCACTACGGACCGACCGAGAACACCGTCGTCGCCACCTGGATGCCCGTGCCGCCCGAGGCGGCGCAGGCCCCGGTTCCGCTCATCGGTGCGCCCATCGCCAACACGCAGGTCTATGTGCTCGATCCGCAGCGCCAGCCGCTGCCGGTCGGCGTGCCCGGCGAGCTTTATGTCGGTGGCGTCGGGCTGGCGCGCGGCTATCACCGCCGCTCCGACCTCACCCGCGAGAAATTCGTGCCGCACCCGTTCCAGCCCGGCGCGCGGCTCTACCGCACGGGCGACCTCGTCCGCTGGCTGCCGGGCGGCCACCTCGAGTTCCTCGGCCGGCTCGACCAGCAGATCAAGATCCGCGGCCACCGGATCGAGCCGGGGGAGATCGAGAGCCTGCTGAACACCCATGCGCGGGTGCGCGAAAGCCTCGTCACGATGCGCGAGGATGGCGCGGGCCAGACGCATCTCATCGCCTACGTCATGCCGCCGCCGGGGGACACGGCCCCGGCGCCGCGCGAACTCGCCGCCCTCCTGCGCGCGCGCCTGCCGGCCTACATGCTGCCGGCGGCCTTTGTCGCCGTGGCCGGCTGGCCGCTGACCACCAACGGCAAGGTTGACCGGGCCCGCCTGCCCGCGCCCGACCGCCTGGGCTACGATTCCGCGCCGCCGTTTGCGCCGCCCCAGGGCGAGATCGAGGAAACCATCGCGCGCATCTGGACGGAGGTGCTCGGTCGCGCCGGCATCGGCGCGCAGGACGATTTCTTCTGTCTTGGCGGGCATTCGCTGCGCGCCGCGCAGGTCGTTTCGCGGCTCAACGCCGCCTTCCAGCTCACGCTGTCCGTGCGCAGCCTCTTTGAACATCCGACCGTGACGGCGCTGGCGGAGGCGATCGAGCAGGCCGTCGCGCGCGGCCCCGTGGCCCGGCCCGCGTCGCCCCTGGTGCGCGCACCCCGCCAACCCTATCGCGCGACCCCGGGCGGCCCCGCCCGCTCCACGCTTACCCCGAGGAAATGAGCATGGCCACCCTGCCCACCGTTCCCGCCAACGGCGATGTCCCCACCGGGGCGTATTTCTTTCCCGCCTCCTCCGCCCAACACCGGCTGTGGTTTCTCGAGCAGTTCCAGCCCGGCCGCGCGCTCTACAACGTGCCCATCGCCGTGCGGATGACGGGGCCGCTCGACGCCGTGATGCTGGAGCATTCCCTCCAGGAACTCATCGCCCGGCACGAGGCGCTGCGGACCTCCTTCGTCCTGCAGCAGGACCAGCCCGTGCAGATCGTCGCCCCGGCCCTGCCCTTCAGGCTGCCGGTGACCGATCTGCGTCTCCTGCCGGCCGAGGCCCGCGAGGCCCAGGCCTGCGCGATCGCCCAGGCGGAGGCCCGGCGGCCGTTCGACCTGCGGCATCCGCCGCTTTTCTCCATCCAGCTGCTCAAGCTCGCGGACCACGAGCACATCTTCCTGCTGACGGTGCACCATATCATCTTCGACGGCTGGTCGCTCACCGTCTTCTTCCGCGAGCTCGCCGCCCTCTACACCGCGCAGCGCACCGGCCGACCGCCGGCGCTGCCGGAGCTGACCGTGCAATACGGCGACTTCACCGTCTGGCAGCGCGAACGCTTCAAGACCCTTTCCTCCCGGCTCGCGTGGTGGAAGGAGAAGCTCGCCGGCAGCCCGGCCGCGCTGGAGCTGCCGGCCGACCGGCCGCGGCCCGCGGTGCAGGGTTACCATGGCCACGTCGAGACCCTCGCCCTGCCCGCCGGGCTGCGCGAGCCCCTCGAGGCGCTCAGCCGCCGCGAGGGCGCCACGCTGTTCATGACGCTGCTCGCCGCCTTCCAGGTGCTGCTGCACCGCCACACCGGGCAGACCGACCTGCTCATCGGCACCCCGGTGGCCGGCCGCAACCGCAAGGAAACCGAGCCGGTGCTGGGCCTGTTCATCAATACGCTCGTGCTCCGCGGCGACCTGGCGGGCAACCCCACCTTCCGCGAGCTGCTCGGCCGCGTCCGCACCACCGTGCTCGACGCCCTGGCGCACGAGGAGGTGCCGTTCGAAAAGATCGTCGAGAAACTCTCCCCCGAGCGCAGCCTGAGCCGCGCCCCGCTGTTCCAGGTGATGTTCGTGCACGAGCGCTCGCCGCTCGAGCCGGTGAACTGGCCCGGCCTGCGGCTCGCCCAGCTCGAGCTGGATTCGGGCACGTCGAAGTTCGACCTCACGCTCTACCTCGGGGAAAGCGCGCACGGCCTGACCGCCCGCGCGGAATACGACTCCGACCTCTTCGAACCCGCCACCATCCGGCGCCTGCTGGGGCACCTGGCCGTGCTGCTGCAGGCCGCCGCGGCGCAGCCCGACCAGCGCATCGGCGGGCTGCCGCTGCTGACCGACGCGGAGCGCCGGCAGCTGCTCACCGAGTGGAACCACACCGCCGCGGATTACCCGCGGGACCAGACCGTCCACGGCCTCATTGCGGCGCAGGCGGGGCGCACGCCGGACGCCACCGCCGTGACCGGCGACGACCTCTGCCTGACCTACCGCGAACTGGACGAACGGGCCGCCCGGCTGGCCGCCCACCTGCGCACGCTCGGGATCGGCCCCGGCGCCCTGGTGGGCATCTGCCTCGAGCGCTCCGTCATGATGCTGGTCGGCCTGCTGGGCATCCTCAAGGCCGGCGCCGCCTACCTGCCCCTCGATCCGAAATTCCCCGTGGCGCGGCTGGCCTACATCATCGGCGATGCGGGCGCCGGCGTGGTGCTCACCCAGAAAAAATTCCTCGGCCTGCTGCCGCCGGAAAAGACCCGGCCCGTCTGCCTCGACGAGCTCGAGCTCCCGGCCGCCGCCCCCGCCGGCCAGGCCGGGCCCGACGCCCGCCCCTCCGATCCCGCCTATGTGCTCTATACCTCGGGTTCGACCGGCCAGCCGAAGGGCGTCGTCGTCGCGCACCAGAACGTGGTGAATTTCTTTACCGGCATGAACCGCGCGCTGGGGCCCGAGGCGGACGCGGCGCAACCGCCCGGCTGCTGGCTCGCGGTGACGACGATCTCGTTCGACATCTCCGTCCTGGAGCTTTTCTGGACGCTGACCCGCGGCTTCAAGGTGGTGATCCATGCGGAAGGCGGTGTCCCCCCGGCGCCGCCAGCGGCGCCGGGCGCCGGGAAGAAATTCGATTTCAGCCTGTTCTACTTTGCCAGCGAGGCGGACAAGCCCGAGGACCGGGACGACAAATACCGGCTGCTGATCGAGGGCGCGAAGTTCGCCGACCGCCACGGTTTTTCCGCGGTATGGACGCCGGAGCGCCACTTCCACTCCTTCGGCGGTCTTTTTCCCAACCCGGCGGTGACCGGGGCGGCGGTCGCGGCCGTGACGACCAAGGTCGGCGTGCGCGGGGGCAGCGTCGTCCTGCCGCTGCATCACCCGCTCCGCGTGGCCGAGGAATGGGCCGTGGTCGACAATCTCTCGCACGGCCGCGTTGGCATCGCCTTCGCCTCGGGCTGGCATGAACGCGACTTTGCCCTGGCCCCGCAACAGTACGCCCGCCGGCGTGAGGTCCTGGAGGAAAATCTCGCCGTCGTGCGCAAACTGTGGCGCGGCGGATCCGTGCGGATCTCGGACGGCCGCCATGGCGAGGCCGATGTCGCCATCCATCCCCGGCCGCTGCAACCCGAGCTGCCCGTCTGGATCACGGCCTCGGGTCATGCGGAAACCTTCCGCAAGGCGGGTGAGCTCGGCGCCAACGTCATCACCCATCTCCTCGGGCAGAGCTTCGCCGAGTTGGAGGAAAAGATCCGCGTCTACCGCGAGGCCCGCCGCACCCACGGCCACGCCCCGGAGACCGGCCTCGTCACGCTGATGCTGCACACCTTCATCGGCCCGGATGTCGCCCGGGTCCGCGAAACCGTGCGGGAGCCGCTCTGCACCTATCTCAAGCAGTCGGCCGACCTCGTCCGCACGCTCACCGACCAGTTGCCCGCCACCGCGGGCGCCCGGGTGGACCCCGCGGAGCTGGCGGCGCACATCGACGCCGCCTTCGACCGCTACTTCACCGGCTACGGCCTGTTCGGCACGCCCGAGTCCTGCGTGGAAAAAATCGCGCGCCTGCAGGCCATCGGGATCGACGAGCTGGCCTGCCTGATCGACTTTGGCGTCGCCACCGACACCGTGCTGGCGGGCCTGGAGCACCTCAACCGGCTCAAAAACCTGTGCGCGGAGCGGGCCCGCGCCGCCGCCCCGCGGCGCAGCCTCGCCGAGCAGATCGTGCACCATGGCGTCACCCACCTGCAGTGCACGCCCTCGCTGGCGAAAACCCTGGTCGCCCAGCCGGCGGCGCTCGCCGCGTTGCGCCGGCTGCGGCAGCTGCTCGTCGGCGGCGAACCGCTGCCGGTGTCCCTGGCCGGGCAATTGCACCACGAACTGCCCGGCCGGGTTTACAACATGTATGGCCCCACCGAGACGACGGTGTGGTCCACGGTCCACCGGCTCGAAAAAATCGGCGCCACCGTCCCGCTCGGCCGGCCGATCGCCAACACCCGCCTCTACGTGCTCGACCGCCAGCTCCAGCCGGTGCCGGTTGGCGTGCCCGGCGAACTGTTCATCGGCGGCGAGTCCGTCGCGACCGGCTACCTGCACCGGCCCGAGCTGACCGCGGAAAAATTTCTGCCCGATCCCTTCAGCCACGAGCACCGGGCGCGGATGTATCGCACCGGCGACCTGGTGCGTTTCCGCGCCAACGGCGACCTGGAATTCCTCGGCCGGCTCGACCACCAGGCCAAGGTGCGCGGCCACCGCGTCGAGCTCGGCGAGATCGAGAGCGTGCTGCAGCATTTCCCCGGCGTGCGCGAGGGCGTGGTGGTGGCGCGGGCGGATGCCGCCGGCGACCAGCAGCTCGTCGCCTACCTGACGGCGTCCGCCCCGCCGGCCATCGAGGAGCTGCGGCGCTTCCTCGGCGGGCACCTCCCCGACTACATGGTGCCGGCCACCTACGTGGTCCTGGACCGCCTGCCGCTGACGCCCAACGGCAAGATCGACCGCGGCGCGCTGCCCGCCCCCGACGCCACGCGGCCCGCCCTGGCGACGACGTTCGCGGCGCCCCGCCCCGGGGTCGAGCAGGCCATCGCCGAGGTCTGGTCGAAGGTGCTCAACGTGAAGAACCCCGGCGCGGACGACAATTTCTTCGACCTGGGCGGCCACTCGCTGCGCGTGGCGCAGGTGCAGGCGCGGCTGCACGAGCAGCTCGGCCTCGAGCTGCCCCTGCTCGCGCTGTTCCAGTATCCGACCATCCGCTCGCTGGCCCGCTGCCTGGAGGCGGCCAAGCCCGTCGGGGACGGACTGCACCAGCAGGCGACCCAACGCGCCCAAAAGCAGCGGGCCGCCGTGCGCCGCAAGCCGCTGCCCGCGGCCGCCCCGCAGACGTGACATGAGCCAACCGGACCAAAACCACGAGGACATCGCCGTCATCGGCCTCGCCGGCCGCTTCCCGGGCGCCCGCGATCCCGGCGAATTCTGGCGCAATCTCCGTGACGGGGTCGAGTCGGTCGCCTTCTTCACGGCCGGCGAGCTGCAGCCCTCCCCGCTCGACGGCCCGCTGCCCAAGGACGATCCCCACGTCGTGCGCGCGCGCGCGTTGCTCGCCCAGCCCGAGTGGTTCGACGCCGCCTTCTTCGGCGTCAACCCGCGCGAGGCCGAGCTCATGGACCCGCAGCACCGCCTGCTGCTCGAATGCGCGTGGGAGGCGCTGGAAAACGCCGGCGTGAATCCCGACACCTGCCCCGGCTCCATCGGCGTCTTCGCCGGCGCCAGCCTCAACACCTACCTGCTCGCCAACGTGCTGCCACAAGCCGCGGCGCTCCGCCGCGCGGGCGGGTTCCAGGCGCTGCTGGCCAGCGACAAGGATTTCCTGACGACGCGCATCTCCTACAAGCTCAACCTGCGCGGCCCGAGCCTCAACGTGCAGACGGCCTGCTCCACCTCGCTGGTCGCCGTCAGCCTCGCCTGCCAGAACCTGCTCGGCTACCATTGCGACCTCGCCCTCGCCGGCGGCGTGTCCGTTTCCTTCCCGCAGAAAAAGGGCCTGCGTCACCAGGAGGGCGGCATCGTCTCGCCCGACGGCCATTGCCGGCCCTTCGACGCCGACGCCGCCGGCACCGTGCCGGGCGACGGCGCCGGGCTGGTTCTGCTCAAGCGGCTCTCCGAGGCGCTGGCCGACGGCGATTCCGTCCACGCGATCATCCGCGGCTGCGCCATCAACAACGACGGCGCCCTCAAGATCGGCTACACCGCGCCCAGCATCGACGGCCAGGCCGAGGTCATCGCCCAGGCGCAGGCCCAGGCCGGCGTCGAGCCGGAGACCATCTCTTATATAGAGACGCACGGCACCGGCACGCCGCTCGGCGATCCCATCGAGGTCGCCGGCCTGACCAAGGCCTTCGCCAAGACCCGTGCGACCGGCTTCTGCGCGCTCGGCGCCGCCAAGGCCAACATCGGCCACCTCGACACCGCCGCCGGCATCGCCGGCTTCATCAAGACCGTGCTCGCCCTGGAGCACCGGCAGCTGCCGCCCGTGCTCCACTACCGCCGGCCGAACCCGAAGATCGATTTCGCCGGCGGCCCCTTTTACGTGAACGACCGGCTGCGCGACTGGCCGGCCAACGGCACGCCCCGGCGCGCCGGCGTCAGCTCCTTCGGCATCGGCGGCACCAACGCCCACGTCGTGCTCGAGGAAGCGCCGGCCGTTCCGCCCTCCGATCCCGCCGGCCCGTGGCAGCTGCTCGTGCTGTCCGCCCGGACCGCCACCGCGCTCGACGCCGCGACGGCCAACCTGGCGCAGCATCTCGAAACCCACCCCGACCTCAACCTCGCCGATGTCGCCTGGACGCTGCAGGCCGGGCGCAAGCCCTTCGCGCACCGCCGCGCGCTGGTCTGCCGTGACGCGGGAGATGCGATCGGCGCCCTGCGCGGAGCCGACCCCAAGCACCTGCTCACCGGCGAACCCGCCGGGGCGGAGGCTCCCGTCGTCTTCCTCTTTCCCGGCCAGGGCGCACAACATGTCGACATGGCGCGCGGCCTGTATGAAGCCGAGCCGCTCTTTCGCGAGACGGTGGACCGCTGCTGCGAAATCCTGCAACCCCATCTCGGGCTCGACCTGCGCGCCGTGCTTTATCCCGCGGCGGCACGGCGCGACGAGGCCGCGCGGCAGCTCGGGCAGACTGGGTTCACGCAGCCGGCCCTGTTCGTCATCGAATATGCGCTGGCGCGGTTGTGGATGAGCCGTGGCATCCGCCCGGCGGCCATGCTCGGCCACAGTCTCGGCGAATACGTCGCGGCGTGTCTCGCCGGCGTGTTCACGCTGGAGGACGCGCTTGCGCTCGTCGCGGCGCGCGCGCGGCTGGTACAGCAGCAGCCGGCCGGGGCGATGCTGGCCGTGCGACTGCCGGAGGCCGGGGTGACGGGATTGATCAGTCCGCCGCTGGCGCTCGCCGCGGTCAACGCGCCCAATCTTTGCGTCGTTTCCGGCCCGATCGGGGCCATCGCCGCGCTGGAGACGCGGCTCGGCGAGGGCGGAACCGCCTGCCGGCGGCTCGCGACCTCGCATGCCTTTCATTCGGAGATGATGGAGCCGGTGCGGGACGCCTTCCTCGCGGAGGTGCGGAAGGTGAAGCTGTCGCCGCCGCAACTGCCCTATGTCTCCAACGTCACCGGTCGCTGGATCACGGCGGCGGAGGCGACCGACCCGGCCTACTGGGCCGGGCATCTGCGGCAACCGGTGCGCTATGCCGATGGCATCGGCACACTGTTCCGCGAACAACGGCCCGTCCTGCTCGAGGTCGGCCCGGGCCAGACGCTCGGCCCCCTCGCCCGGCAGCATCCGGCCGCCGGCGCCGGGCCGGGCATCGTCTGCTCGCTGGGGCGCACGAACGAGGGTCCGGGCGATGTTCCGGCATTCCTGCAGGCGCTGGCGCGCCTCTGGCTGGCGGGGGTCGCACCCGAATGGTCCGGCCTGCACGCGCCCGCCCGGCGCCGCCGGGTGCCGCTGCCCACGTATCCCTTCGAGCGCCAGCGCTTCTGGATCGAGCCGCCCGCCGCCACCGCGAACGACCTTGTCCCGCCGCCGGCCGGGGACGACGACGCGGAGGAAGCCGCGGCTCCGGCCCCGCGTCCGGCCGCCGCCGACACCGCCGGGAGCACGCTGCTCGCCCGGCTGCGGGCGCTTTTCCACGAACTCTCGGGCACCGAGCTGGCGGGCGACCGGGGCCGGGCGAGTTTCCATGAACTCGGGTTCGACTCCCTCTTTCTCACCCAGGTCAGCCTGGCGGTACAGGACAAGTTCGGGGTGGAGGTCACCATGCGCCAGCTGCTCGAGCAGTTCCCCTCCCTGGAAAAACTGGCCGCCCACCTCGAACAGCTGCACCCGGCCCCGGCCGGGCAGAGCAACGCCCCGCTCCCCCTGGCCGCGACCGAGCCCGCCACGACCGTGCCGTTGACGGACGCCCAGAGCGAAATCTGGTTCGCCGCCCAGCTGGGCGCCGGGGTGTCCGCCGCCTACAACGAATCGTGCACCCTGCATCTGCACGGATTGCTCGACGTCCCGGCGCTGCGCTGCGCCGTGCAACAGCTCGTCGACCGGCACGAGGCGCTGCGCACCACGTTCGACGCCGCCGGGGACGGCCAGCACATCGCCGCGGACGGCCGCGCGGAGCTGCCCGTCGCGGACCTTTCCGCCGCGGACCCCGCCGCGACCACGGAGATGCGCCTCGCCCGCTTCATCGACGATCTCGTGCCGGAGCCGTTCGATCTCGTGCGGGGTCCGCTGTGGCGGATGCGGCTCGCGCAGCTCGCCGAGGACCACCACGCGCTCGTGCTGGTGGCGCACCACATCATTTGCGACGGCTGGTCGATGCACCTGCTGGTCTACGAACTCGGCGAGCTTTACACGGCGCTCCGCCGGGGCGAGGCCGCGAAGCTCCCGCCGCCGGCGCGGTTCAGCGCCTACGCCCGCCACCAGGCGGAGCGCCAGCAGGCGCCGGCCTTCGCCGCCGCCGAGACCTACTGGCTCGGCCAGTTTGCCGGCCCGGTGCCGGTGCTGGACCTGCCCGCCGACCGGCCGCGCCCCGCCACCCGCACCTATGCCGGCGCGCACCAGGGCCGCGCGCTGCCCCCCGCCATCACCGCCGGCGTGCGGCAACTGGCGGCGGAGCACGGCTGCACGATCTTCACGGTGCTGCTGTCCGTTTTCACCACGCTGTTGCACCGGCTGAGCGGACAGGACGACCTCGTGGTCGGCGTGCCCGCCGCGGCCCAGGTTCTCGGCGGCCGGCGGAACCTCGTCGGCCACTGCGCCAACCTCCTGCCCATCCGCAGCCGGCTCGACGACGGCCAGACCGGCGGCGACTTCCTGGCCGCGACGCGCCACCGGGTGCTGGACGCGTTCGAGCACTGGCAGCACCCGTTCGGCGGCCTGCTGCGCAAGCTGAACCTGCCGCGCGACCCCAACCGCGTGCCCCTGGCGAACGTGACCTTCAACCTCGGCCGCCTGCACGGCGTGCTGCGCTTCGGCGAGCTGGACGCGAAGATCGCGATCAACCCGAAGAGCTTCGTCAACTTCGACCTCAACTTCAACGTCACGGAGGCCGACGGCGCGCTCACCTTCGACTGCCATTACAGCACGGAGCTCTTCGACCGCGACACCATCGCGCGGCTGCTGGAGCGCTACGAGTTCCTGCTCGGTTCGGCCGCGGCCAACCTGCCCCACGCCGTGCACCGCGGGCCGCTGCTCCTGCCCGCCGAACTGCGCGCGGTGACCGCCGGCTGGAACCGCACCGCCGCCGACTATCCGCGCGACCTGTGCCTGCACGAGATGTTCGCGGAGCAGGCGCGCCGCACCCCCGGGGCCACCGCGCTGGTCCACGGCGAGGAGCGCTGGACCTACCGGGACCTCAACGAGCGCGCCAACCAGGTGGCGCACCACCTGCGGCGGCTCGGCGTCAACCCCGACACCCCGGTCGGCATCTGCACCGCCCGCACCCCCGCCATGGTGGCCGGCGTGCTCGGCATCCTCAAGGCCGGCGGCGCGTATGTGCCGCTCGATCCGGCCTATCCCGCCGAACGCCTCGCGTTCATGCTGGAGGACGCCGGCGCGAAGGTGCTCCTCACGCAGGGTGCGCCCCGTTTCCCGGTGCCGCGCTCCCTCCCGCCGGGCGCCCTGCTCCGGCTCGACGCCGACTGGCCGGAAAAATTCGCCCCCGAACGCACCACCGACCCGGTCGCGGACGCGCGCGCCGGCCACCTCGCCTACGTCATCTACACCTCCGGCTCGACCGGCCGGCCCAAGGGCGTGGCCATCGAGCACCGCAGCGCGGTGGCCTTCGTCCACTGGGCCCACGGGACCTTCACCCCCGGGGAACTGCGCGGCGTGCTCGCCGCCACCTCGCTGAGCTTCGACCTGTCGGTGTTCGAGCTCTTCGTGCCGCTCACCTGCGGCGGGACGGTGATCCTCGCCGACAACGCCCTGCAGCTGCCCGCGCTGCCGGCCCGCGACGAGGTCACGCTGGTCAACACCGTGCCCTCCGCCATCACGGAACTGCTCCGTACCGGCGACCTCCCGGCGTCCGTGCGCACGGTCAACCTCGCCGGCGAACCGCTGGCCGCGCCGCTCGTCGCCCAGCTCTATGCCCGGCCGGCCGTGCAAAAGGTCCACGATCTCTACGGGCCGACGGAGACCACCACCTACTCGACCTGCGCCCTGCGCCTGCCCGACGGACCGGCGACCATCGGCCGGCCGATCGCCAACACGCAGGTCTACCTGCTCGACCGGCACCAGCAGCTTGTGCCGCCCGGCACGCCGGGCGAACTGTGGATCGGCGGCGCCGGCCTGGCGCGCGGCTACCTCAACCGCCCCGAGCTGACCGCGGAAAAGTTTCCCACCCTGGCCGTCGGCGACACGCCCCCCGCGCGGCTCTATCGCACGGGCGACCTCGCCCGCCACCGGCCCGACGGCAGCCTCGAGTATCTCGGCCGCCTCGACCACCAGGTCAAGATCCGCGGCTACCGCATCGAGCTGGGCGAGGTCACGGCCGTGCTCGCGCGGCATCCGGCCGTGCACGAGTGCGTCGTCATCGTGCGGGAGGACACGCCGGGCGACCGGCGGCTGGTGGCCTACCTCACCCCGCGGCCCGGCGCCAACCCGGACGGCCCGGCGCTGCGGGCCGCGCTCGCGTCGGCCCTGCCGGACCACATGGTGCCCTCGGCCTTCGTGCGGCTGGACCGGCTGCCGCATACACCCAACGGCAAGATCGACCGCCGGGCGCTGCCCGCCCCCGGGCACGACCGGTCCGAGGTGGAAACCACCTATGCCGCCCCCCGCAGCACGACCGAGGAGGTGCTCGCCGGGATCTGGTGCACCGTGCTCGGGCTGAAGCAGGTGGGCGTCCACGACAACTTTTTCGACCTCGGCGGGCACTCGCTGCTGGTCACGCAGGTGCTCGCGCGCGTGCGGCAGGCGTTCCATGTCGGACTGTCGCTCCGCCGCGCCTTCGAGTCCCCCACCGTCGCCCAGCTGGCGGCCGCCGTCGAGGCCGCGCTGGTCGAGGAAATCCAAACCCTTTCCGACGAGGAGGCGGCCCGGCTCGTGGCGCACGCCGCGCTGCCGCCGGCGGACTGATCCCATGACCAACGAACAACTCACGCTCCAGCGACAGGAACTCACCGGCGCCCAGCGCGCGCTCCTGGAGAAGCGCCTGCAGGGCGCGCGCTCGGCCGCCTACCTGCGGCAACGGCCGCCGGGCATCCGCCCGCGGACCCCGCGCGACCACCTGCCCCTGTCGTTCGCCCAGGAACGCCTGTGGTTCCTCGGCCAGCTCTATCCCGACCAGGCCGTCTACAACATCTACCAGGCGGTGCGCCTCACCGGCGAACTCGACCGGTCCGCCCTCACGCTGAGCCTCAACGACCTTATCCGGCGCCACGAGGCCTTCCGCACGAATTTCACCACGCACGAGGGCAGCCCGGTGCAGGTCATCGCCCCTGAACGCTGGCTGGAGCCGGTGCTGGTCGATCTCTCGGCGCTCGCAGATCCGGCCCGCGACACGGAACTCCAGCGCGTGCTCCGGGCCGAGGCCGCCCGGCCGTTCGACCTCGCGGGCGACCTGCTGCTCCGCGCCCTGCTCGTGCGGCTCGGCCCGGCCGATCACGCCCTGCTGCTGACGATGCACCATATCATCTCCGACGGCTGGTCGCTGGGCATCATCTTTCGCGAATTCGCCGAACGCTACGAGGGGTTCGCCGCCGGCCGGCCGGCCCCGCTGGCCGGGCTCCCGATCCAGTATGCGGACTACGCCGTCTGGGAACGCGAGACCCTCCAGGCCGCGGAGCTGGAGAAACCGCTGGCCTATTGGCGGGACCAGGTCGCCGCGGTGCCGGCGCTTGACCTGCCCACGGACCGGCCGCGGCCGGTCACGCCCACCACGCGCGGCGCCATGCAAGCGGTGCCGCTGTCACCGGGCCTCACCCACGCGCTCAAGGCCCTGAGCCAGCGCGAGGGTGTCACGCTGTTCATGACGCTCCTGGCCGCCTTCCAGGCCCTGCTCCACCGTTACACCGGGCAGGATGACATCGCCATCGGGTCGTGTGTCGCGGGCCGGCCGCAGCTGGAGCTGGAGAAGCTGGTCGGCTTCTTCGTGAACACCCTGGTCCTGCGCGGCGACCTCGCGGGCGACCCCACGTTCCGCGAGCTCCTCGCGCGCACGCGGGAGACCGCGCTCGGGGCCTTCGCCCACCAGGAACTGCCGTTCGAGAAGCTCGTCGAGGAACTGCAGCCCGACCGCAGCCCCGGCCGCAATCCGTTCTTCCAGGTGATGTTCGTCCTGCAAAGTGCCGCCGCCCCGCTCCCGCAGGCGGCCGGCCTCGGGATCCAGCCGCTCGACCTCGACAACGGCACCGCCAAGTTCGACCTCACGCTCTCGCTCACCGAGCTGCCGCAGGGGCTCCACGCGGCGATGGAATACCGCACCGACCTGTTCGAGCCCGACACCATCGTCCGCCTGCTCGGGCATTTCCGCACGCTGCTGGAGGGGATCGTCGCCGACCCGCGGCGCCGGCTCTCCGCGCTGCCCCTGCTGACCCCCGCGGAGCAACGCCAGATCCTCGACGACTGGTGCGGCCCGCGCACGGACTATCCGCACGACGCCACCATCGGCGGGCTCTTCGCGGCGCAGGCCGCCCGCACGCCCGATGCCGTCGCCGTGCGGCAGGCCGGCCGCGCGCTGACCTACCGGCAGCTCGACGCCCGCGCCAACCAGATCGCCCGCTACGTGCGCCGGCTCGGCGCCGGCCCGGGATCGCTGGTGGCGGTCTGTCTCGAGCGCTCGGCCGACCTGATCGCCGCCCTGCTCGGCATCGTGAAGGCCGGCTGCGCCTACGTTTCCCTCGATCCCGCCTACCCGCGGGAGCGCCTGGCCTCCATGCTGCAGGAAACCCAGGCCCCGGTGCTGCTGACCGAGGAAAAGCTTCGCGCCGCGGTGAACGGGTTCGTCGAACCCTTGGTCTCCGGCCCGGTGCGCCATTCACCGTATGTGGTCTGCCTCGACACGAGCGACGGGCCCATCGGCCGGGAAAGCAGCGGGGAGCTGGCGCCCGTGGCCACCGCGGAATCGCTCGCTTATGTCAGCTACACCTCGGGCTCGACCGGCCGGCCCAAGGGGGTCTGCGTCCGGCACCGCGGCGTCGTCCGGCTGGTGCAGGGGGCGGACTACGCGCATTTCGGCCCGGACGAAACCTTCCTGCAGTTCGCGCCCGTCGGCTTCGACGCCTCGACCCTCGAGATCTGGGGCGCGCTGCTGAACGGCGGCCGGCTCGTGGTTTTCCCGGCCGGGCTGCCGTCCCTGGCCGAGCTCGGCCATTTCATCCGGGAAAACCAGGTCACGACGCTCTGGCTCACGGCCGGCCTGTTCCACCAGATGGTCGACCACCAGCTGGAGAACCTGCGCGGCGTGCGCCAGCTGCTGGCGGGCGGCGATGTGCTCTCCGCCGCGCACGTGGCCCGCGCGCTGGAGAAACTGGACGGCACGCGGCTGATCAACGGTTACGGCCCCACCGAGAACACCACCTTCACCTGCTGCCACCGGATCAGCCACCCGGCCCCGGCGGGCGGCTCCGTGCCGATCGGCCGGCCCATCGCCAACACCCAGGTCTTCATCCTCGACGCCGCGCGGCAGCCCGTGCCGGTGGGCGTGCCGGGCGAGCTTTACGCCGGCGGGGACGGCCTGGCCACCGGCTACCTGGCCCAGCCGGAGCTGACGGAAGAGAAATTCGTGCCGCATCCCTTCAGTGCGCGGCCGGGGGCCCGCCTCTACCGGACGGGCGACCGGGTCCGCTGGCGGCCGGACGGCAGCATCGAGTTCCTCGGCCGGATCGACCGGCAGGTGAAGATCCGGGGCTTCCGCATCGAGCTGGAGGAGATCGATACCGTGCTCGAGCAGCACCCGGCGGTGCGCCAGGCGGTCGTGGTCGCGCGTCCCGGCGCAGCCAGCAGCGAAAAACGCCTCGTCGCCTACGTCACCGCCCTGCCGCCGGTTCCGGCGCCCGCGGAGTTGCGGTCGTATCTCCAGCAAAAACTGCCCGACTACATGGTGCCGGCCGCCTTCGTCTTCCTCGACGAACTGCCGCTCAACGCCAACGGCAAGGTGGACCACGCCGCCTTGCCCGCCCCCGAAAGCAAGGGCATCGGCCCCGACCCCGGCTACAGCCCGCCCCGGGACAGCACCGAGGCGCAGCTGGCCAGGATCTGGGAGCGGGTGCTCGGCGTGTCGCCGGTCGGCATCCACGACAATTTCTTCGCGCTCGGCGGGCACTCGCTCGCGGGCGTGCGACTCTTCGCGCAGATCGAGACGGAATTGGGCCGGAAGATGCCGCTGGCCACGCTCTTCCAGGCGCCCACGGTCGGGCAGCTCGCCCGCCAGCTGCGCCTGGACGGGACGGGCGACGACGGCTCGTCCCTCGTCGCCCTCCAGCCGAAGGGCGCCCGCCCGCCGGTTTTCTTCGTGCACGGCGCCGGCGGCGGCAACCTGTGGACCTACACCAACCTGGTGCCACACCTCGGGCCCGACCAGCCGGTCTATGCGCTGGAGTCCCGCGCGATGCGGGGCGGGACCGAATTCACCCGCCTCGAGGACATGGCCGCGCACTATGTGCAGGAAATCCGCGCCGTGCAGCCGCACGGACCCTATTACCTGGGCGGCTACTGCTTCGGCGGCAACGTCGCCTACGAGATGGCGCGGCAGTTGCACGCCCGGGGCGAGGAGATCGCCCTGCTGGCCCTGCTCGACAGCGCCCCCGCCGACGGGTTCTACCAGAGCATCCCGTGGTGGCGGCCGGTCTTCCTGCTCCGTTTCGCGATAAACACGACCTACTGGCTGCGGGACTTCCTGGGCCAGCCGCCGGCCGAGCGCCGGCGTTTCGTCGGGCGGAAATCACGCACCCTGTGGCGGAAACTCGCCCGGCGCTTCCGCCGGCGGCCGCCCCTCCCGGCGCAGGAGGACATCGACCTCGACGAGGTCATCGACGTCGCGCTGTTCCCCGAGATCGAGATCCAGCTGTGGAAGGTCCACCTGCGCGCGCTGTGGTCCCACCGGTCCGGCCCCTATCCCGGCCGCGTCACGCTTTTCCGCACCCGCGGCCAGCCGTTCCTCTGTTCGTTCGACCCACAGTTCGGCTGGGGCCGCCTGGCCGGCGGCGGCGTCGAGGTGGTGAACGTGCCGGGGGCGCATGAAAAGATCTTCATGGAGCCGCATGTCCGCACGCTCAGCGCCCGGTTGCGCCGCTGCCTCGACCGGACGCAAACGGGCGCGGCCCGAACCGGTTTGCCTCCTTCCTCGCCATGAATCTGCTCAGGTTCCTATTCCAGAAATGCCGGGGCATGGTGCTCGTCACCGCGCTCACCGCCCTGTTCAGCGGCGTCTGCAACGCCGGGCTCATCGCCCTCATCAACGGGATCGTCAACGATCCCGACCACATCACCCGGGTGCTGCTGCTCGGTTTCTGCGCGCTGGTCCTCGGCAAGATCGTGACCGGCTTCGTCTCGCAGGTCTGGCTCATCCGCTTCTCCCAGCAGGCGGTCTCCGACCTCCGGCGGGACCTGGTGCGCAAGATCCTCGCCGTGCCGCTGCGCCAGCTCGAGGAGATCGGCGCGGCCCGGCTCATGGCCGCGCTGACCGACGACATCACCAGCCTCACCTCCGCGCTCTTCGGCTTCCCCACCCTGTCGGTGAACTTCGCCATCCTGCTCGGCGGCTCGATCTACCTCGCCTGGCTTTCGTGGCACCTGCTGCTGGTGATGGGGCTGTTCATCCTCTTCGGCGCCTGCTGCTACCGGCTCTTCATCACCAGCGGGTTCCGCTCGCTGGTGTCCGCCCGCGAGGCGGAGGACAAGCTCTTCGGCCACTTCCGGGCGCTGACCGAGGGCATCAAGGAACTCAAGCTCCACCGCGAGCGCCGCGGGGCGTTCCTGCACCACGGGCTCCAGTCCACCACCGCCGAGTTCCAGCGGCACAGCGTGACGGCGGAGACCCGCTTCATCCTCGCGCACAACTGGGCGCACCTGCTCTTCTACTGCCTCATCGGCCTGATCCTCTTCCTGCTGCCCCTCTACCAGCAGGTGAGCATCAAGACCATGACGGGCTACGTGCTCACCACGCTCTACCTGATGGGCCCGCTGGCCGGCGTCATGAGCAGCCTGTCGGTGTTCAGCCGCGCCGACATCGCCCTGCGCAAGGTCGAGTCCCTCGGCATGTCCCTCAGCGCGCGGGCCTGCGAGGCGGCGCCCGGTGCCGCCCACCCCGCGGTCGCGGCCTTCGGCCGGCTCGACCTGGTGGGCGTCGCCCACGCCTACCACCACGAGCAGGGCGAGGACAACTTCGTGCTCGGCCCGCTCAACCTCACGCTGCACGCCGGCGAGCTCGTGTTCCTCGTCGGCGGCAACGGCAGCGGCAAGTCCACCCTCGCGAAGATCGTGACCGGGCTCTACCCGCCCGAGTCGGGCGAGATCCGCCTCGACGGCCGGCCCGTGACCGACGCGAACCGCGACGACTACCGGCAGCTTTTTTCGGCCGTGTTCGCCGACTTCTACCTCTTCGAGAGCCTGCTCGGCCTGAAGACACCCGATCTCGACGCCCAGGCGGAGGACTACCTCTCGCAGCTGCACCTGCGCCACAAGGTCAAGGTCGCCAACGGCCGCCTCTCCACCACCGCGCTGTCCCAGGGCCAGCGCAAGCGGCTCGCGCTGCTGACGGCCTACCTGGAGGACCGCCCGTTCTATGTCTTCGACGAATGGGCCGCCGACCAGGACCCGGTCTTCAAGGACATCTTCTACCGGCAGCTGCTGCCGGACCTGCGCAACCGCGGCAAGACCGTCCTCGTGATCACGCACGACGACCGGTATTTCCACCTCGCCGACCGCGTCCTCAAGCTCGACTACGGCCAGCTGGTCGCCGCGCCGAAGCATGAACCGCGCTTTGCCCAGCCGGTGCTGGCCACCGCGCCGGGCCGCTGAATTTCCACCCGCCATGAATCCCACCCCGCCAATCCTCTGGCCCGCCCTCGCCGGGCCGGCCCATCTCCGCCCCGGTGACGTGCATGTCTGGTGCGCCTCGCTCGACGAGGCCGCCGGCACGCCCGGCGCATTCTCACCCCTGCTCTCCGACGATGAACGGCACCGGGCGCAGCGCCTGCGCTTCCCCCGCGACCGGCAGCGCTTTGTCGCCGCCCGCGGCCAGCTGCGCGAAATCCTCGCCAGCTACGTGGCGACTCCGCCGGAGGAACTGCGCTTTGCCTACGGTCCCGGCGGCAAACCGCGGCTGGCGCAACCCGCCGGCGAACTGCAGTTCAACCTCTCCCACTGCGGCGGCCTCGCGCTGTATGCAATCGCCTGGGGCGAGCCGATCGGGGTCGACCTGGAGCAGGTCCGGCCGGTGCCGGAGATGTCCCTGATCGCCCGGCGCCACTTCCGTCCCGCGGAGTCTGAGCTGCTGCACCGCCTGGGGCCGGACCGCCGCGATGACATCTTCTTCCAGCTCTGGACGCAGAAGGAGGCGCTGGCCAAGGCCCGGGGGATGGGCTTGGCCGAGGCGCTCGAATCACCCGAAGATTCCTCCGGCCGGCCTTGGTCGCCCCTGCCCTGGATGACCATCCGGCTGCAACCCGCCGCCGGCTACACGGCGGCGGTCGCGCTCGCCGCCGGCCATCCGCGGCTCAAGTGCGGTCGCTGGATCACCCGGCTGCCCGCCGAAACCGCGGACCGCCCGCTGGTGGCCAATTGCGCCTGAACCCCGGAGAGGTTCTTTTTCGGGCGAAATTACGGTGCTCACCCCATGGCTGCCACCGGCCCGTCCGCTAAGCTTGGTCCCTATGGAAAAGGGCTCCGGCAGCATTGGGTTTCGCGCCCGCAGTTTCGTCCTTGCCGCCGCCCTGCTCGGGCTGACTGCCGCCGCCCGGCTGGCCGCGCAAACGCCGGCCCCGCTGCCGACCACGCCGCCGGCCCCGGCCGGTGACACCGTCGGCCTGATCAAGCTGCGCGACGACAGCATCGACCAGGTCCTGGAACTGCTCGAACGCTGGACCGGCCGGACCATCCTCCGCCCGCAGGCGCTGCCGGCCAACACCTACACCCTCACCCTGGACCGGGCCGCATCCAAGGAGGAGGCGATCCTCGCCCTCGAGACCCTGCTGAACATGAACGGCGTGGCCGTGACGCCCCTCGGCGGCCGCTTCCTCAAGATCACCTCGCTCAATCTCGCGCGGGCCGAGGCCCCCGAGTTCATCGACGGCCCCGTGCTCGGCCTGCCGCCGAGCGGCCGCGTGGCCAGCAAGCTCTTTGAACTCCAGTTCCTGCGGGTCTCGGAGTTCCTGCCGCAGATCGCCGCCCTGCTCAACCCCAACCTCGGCGCCGCGCCGGTCCTGTTCGAGAAGGCCAACGCCGCGCTCGTCACCGATTCCATCAGCAACCTGCAGCGCATCGAACTCCTCCTCTCCCGCCTCGACCAGCCCATCCTGCGCAACAACACCCCGAAATTCTACACCCTGCAGTCGGCCAAGGCCAGTGACGTCGTGAACAAGCTCCGCACCGTCCTCGCCGGCCCGCTCCAGATGCAGCTGGGCGCCTCCACCAGCTACCAGGCCGACGACCGCACCAACCAGATCGTCCTCATTTCGGACCCGCGGCAGATCGACTTCTTCGACCAGCTCATTTCGCGCTTCGACGTCAAGGCCGACCCCAACACCCGCAACGACGTCATCTTCCTCAAGCACGCCGCCGCCAAGGACGTGGCCACGCTGCTCAGCCTGCTGGTCTCCGGCCAGAACACCGCCGCGCGCACCGCCGGCACCGAGCCCGTGCGCCCCGCCACCGGGGCGGCCCCCGCGCCCAACGTCCCCGCCCCGCCGGCCGCGGCCCTTCCGGCCGGCCTCACCCTCGATGCCACGCACGAGTTCAGCAACCTCCTCACCATCCTGCCCGAGGAGCGCAGCAACTCCCTCGTCGTCTCCGGCACCGTGGACGACATCCGGCTCATCCGCGAACTGGTGGACAAGATCGACGTGCTGCTCGCCCAGGTGCGCATCGAGGTCGTTGTCGCCGAGGTCACGCTCGGCGACAGCCAGACCAGCGGCATCGACGCCCTCGGGCTCCAGGTCTACGCCAACCGCCTCGTCGGCCTCTCGGGCAGCGGTTCCGGCACCACGGTTGGCGGCACGAGCGCCAGCGGCACCCCCACCGGCTTCGCGCAGCTCGCGGGCACCGGCTCGCTCGCCGGCATCATCAGCCTCGGCACCACGCCGCGGAAGACCACCGCCAACATCCTCTCGATGCCCAACATCGTCACCACCCACAACAAGAAGGCCACCATCTTCGTCGGCGAGCAGCGCCCCGTCATCTCCAGCTACCTCAACACCGGCGTGACGACCGGCGGCACCGTCGGCACCGGTTACACCAGCACCGTCACGGAAAAGGACATCGGCATCGACCTCGAGGTCACGCCCCTGATCGGCGACGACGGCTCGGTGCAGCTCGAGATCAAGCAGGAGGTCAACGACGTGACGGGCAGCATCACGCTCGACGGCAACGAGCAGCCCATCATCGGCCGGCGCAAGACCGAGTCCTTCGTCAGCGTGAAGAGCGGCGAGATCATCGTGCTCGGCGGCCTGCAGCGCAATTCGCTGACGAAAAACACCAACCGCCTCGGCCCGGTGCCGATCATCGGCGACCTGCTCGGCACCCGCAGGCGGGACAACACCCGCACCGAGCTCGTCTTCTTCCTCCGGCCGGTCGTCCTCGCCAACACCGCCGCCGATAACGCCGAGGCGATGCGGCGCATCGACGCCGGCCCCCAGCGCGATGATATCCGCTCCGCCCTCGATCCCAACTACCGCCCGCCCGCCGGCAAATCCAAGGGCTGAGGCGGTCTCCCCGGCCATGGTCGCGCCCGCCCCAGACCTCCTGCCCGTCGGCCTCGCGCTGCGCCTCACCGAGGCCCAGCGCCAGCAGCTGGCCGAGACCCCGCGCGGCCAGCGTCTCGCCGCCCTCGCCGCGGCCCTCGCGGTGGACGAGGCCGCCGCCCTCGCCGCCCTCGCCGGCGCCACCGGGCTGGCCGTCGCCGCCGAGCCCGTCGTCGCCCGCACCGCGCTGCCGCTGCTGCCGGCGCGCCTCGCCCATGATTTCCAGGTCATCCCCCTGGCCCTGCCGGACGACACCCATGCCGACGAACTTCCCCTCGCCACCAGCTGGCCGCCCGAGGCCCACATGGCCCGCTGGATCGCCACCTTCACGCCGCGCCGCGTCCGCTGGCACCTCGCCGATTCCGCCCGGGTACGCCAGCTCATCGTCGAGAACTACGGGGTCGGCGCCGGCAGCCTGGAGGACGACGACACCCCGGAGGTCGCGGTGGCGGCGGCGGACCTCGACGCCGACGCGGACGCCGCCGTCGTGCGCTTCGTCACCGACATCATCGCGCAGGCCATCACCGACGGCGCCACCGACATCCACTTCGAACCGCAGGAGGGCCAGCTGCGCATCCGCTACCGCGTGGACGGCCTGCTCGTGCCCGTGCCCGTGCCCGACAACCTGCTGCGCTACCAGGATGCCGTCATCTCGCGCCTCAAGATCATGGCGCGACTCAACATCTCGGAAAAGCGCCTGCCGCAGGACGGCCGCATCAACTTCAAGGCCGGCAACACCGCGCTCGACATCCGCGTCTCCACCATCCCCACCATCTACGCCGAGAGCGTCAGCCTCCGCCTCCTCAACCAGCGGCGGGAGGCCTACACCATGGACCGTCTCGGCCTGTCGCCCGCCGAACAGGCGCAGATCGGCCGCGTGCTCGACTTCCCGCACGGCCTCGTGCTCGTCACCGGTCCGACCGGCTCCGGCAAGTCCACCTCGCTGAACGCCTTCCTCCGCCAGATCAACTCGCCCGAGCTGCGCATCGTCACGATCGAGGATCCGATCGAATACGAGGTGCCCGGCGCCAACCAGATGCAGGTCCGGCCCGACATCGGGCTCAGCTTCGCCGGCGCGCTGCGCCACGTGTTGCGGCAGGACCCCGACGTCATCATGGTCGGTGAAATCCGCGACCGCGAAACGGCCGACATCGCCATCCGCGCCTCGCTCACCGGCCACCTCGTCTTCTCGACCCTGCACACCAACGACGCGCCCGGCGCCATCACGCGGCTCGTCGACATGGGCATCGAGCCCTTCCTGGTCGCCTCCGCCGTCGAACTCGTCATCGCCCAGCGCCTCGTCCGCCGGCTCTGCCCGGACTGCGCGACCCGCTCGCCGGTCGACCCCGCCTCGCTGCTCAACACGCTCGCCGCCCTCGGGCTCGATCCCGGCCTGGCGGCCGCCGTGCGCGAGCTGGCGGTGCCCGTGGGCTGCCAGCGCTGTCGCGGCACGGGTTTCCGCGGGCGGGTCGGCCTCTTTGAAATCCTGCCCCCGAAGCAACTGCACGACTTCATCGTGCAACGCGAATCCACCCACACCCTCGCGCGCAAGGCGCGGGAGCACGGCATCCGCACGCTGCAACAGTCGGGCTGGGACCAGGTCCGCGCCGGGCTCACGACCCTCGACGAACTTCTGCGCGTGATCACCATCAGCGATACGTGAGCCCATGATGCGTCCCGATTCCCCTCTCACCTGTAGGAGCCTGCAAGCAGGCTCCTACATCCCGGCCCACGCCGGCGAAAATCCCCTCTATGAAGAGGGGTGCCCGGCAAGGCGGGGTGTGCCGGGAAGTCCGTCCTCTGCCCCCCGTCTTCCGTCCTCCGTCCTCTGTTCCTGATGGCTCACTTCACCTACACCGCGCACGATTCCGGCGGCCAGACCCGGCAGGGGGTGCTCGAGGCCCCGAGCCGCCGCGATGCGCTGCGCGCGCTCAGCGCGCGCGGCCTGAAGCCCGTCGGGATCAGCGAGGAGCCCAACTCCGCCGCCCTGCCGGCGACCGTCGCGGGCTTGCGCACCACCCGCGGCCCCGTCCGCTGGACCCGCCGCGAACGTCTGCCCTTCCTCGAGGCGCTTGCGCGCCTCGTCGCCAGCGGCCTGTCGGCCGGCGAGGCTGTGCGCCTGCTGGCCGCCCGCCTGAACGAGCCGCGTCTGCGCCGCCTCGCCACCGCCCTGTGGGAACGCCTGAGCGAGGGCTACACCCTCTCGCGGGCGCTGGAGGATTTCCCGTCGGTCTTCGACAGCCAAACCGTCAACCTGGTCGCCGCCGGCGAGGCTACCGGCAGCCTGCGCGAGGTGCTGCAGCGGCTCATCCAGCATTTCACCGAGCAGCGCACGCTGCAGCGGACGCTGCTCACCGCGCTCGCCTACCCCCTGTTCATCTGCGTGCTGGCCCTCGGCGTCATCCTTTTCTTCCTCTTCTTCCTGCTGCCGCGCCTGGAGGCCCTGCTCGCCTCGCTCGGCGGCCGGCTGCCGCCCTCGACGCAGCTGCTCGTGGCGCTGTCGAATTTCGTGCTACACTACGGGATTTTCGTGGCGGCGGTGGCGGTCCTGGCCGCGCTGGGCTGGTGGCAGTGGCGCCGCACCCCCGCGGGCCGCGCCGCGACCGATGCCTGGCTGCTCCGGACGCCGCTCACCGGCGCGCTCGCCGTGCGCGTGACGATCCTGAATTTCAGCCACACGCTGGCGATCCTGCTCGAGAACGGCATCACCACCGCCGAGGCCCTGCGCCTGGCCGAGCGCACCGTCGGCAACACCGCGCTGCGCCAGCTGCTGCGCGCCGCCACCGACCGGGTGCTCGAGGGCGAAGGCCTGTCGCGCTCGCTCGCCCGCACCGCCGTGTTCCCGCCGCTGATGCTCGACCGGCTGGCGGTCGGCGAGCAGACCGGCAGCCTCGCGCCCAGCCTGCGGGACATCGCCGCCGATTACCGGGAGGACCTCACCGGCTGGCTGCAGAATTTCACGCGGGTCGTCTCCACCGCGGTGCTGATCTTCGCCTTCAGTTTCGTCGCCTTCCTCGCCTACGCGATCGTCTCCGCCGTCTTCCAGGTCAGCGCCAGCTTCAAGTTTTGACGCTTGCCGGTGGTGGGTCGTGTCCTAATTCGAAAATGTATGGTCGCCGCCTTGGGCGCCACAGGCTTGGCGCCGGCGGCTTGCCAGCGGACCTTGGAAGCGGGGCGAAACCGGGTCCCGGCCTGACCCCGACGAATCGCTCTGACCCGAGAGGCTCCTCGCCCTCTCATTTCAGGTCACCTTTCATTTTGACTTACCAGAATAGATACCCTTACTCTGTAAGGGAGAATGAAACTAACCTTCATCGAACTGCCGCTGTTTACCAGCCTCGTAACGCAGATCACCGATGACCAACACTACCGCCAACTTCAAAATGACCTGCTAAAGAACCCGGAAAAGGGCGACTTGATTCCCCGGCTTCACGGCCTGCGCAAGGTGCGCATGGCGCTTGAAGGTCGCGGCCGGTCAGGTGGCGCCCGGGTCATCTATCTCAACCTTCCCCAGCAGCGCGTTGTCATCTTCTTTTATATCTACACCAAGGCCAAGTCGGAAAACCTGACACCAGATCAAGAACGTCGCCTTCGCACCGCAGTCGAAACCATCAAACGAGAATTCAGACATGAAAACCAAAGCCATTGAATTTAACGCCGAGGACTTGGTTGGTAGCGTGGAAACGCTGGCCAATCACCTTTCGGGTAAGAACAAGGTCACCCTGCGCACCAAGACCGTCGCCATGCCGGCACGGGTGAAGCCATTGTCTCCCGCCCAGGTCCGCGCGATCCGTAAAAAACTCAATGTCAGCCAACCCGTGTTTGCCGCGATGATGAACATCCCGTCGATAACGGCAGCCAGTTGGGAACGGGGCAGGAGAAAACCGACCGGAGCTGCGCTCCGTTTGCTGGATATTGCCAGGAGGCATCCCGAGGTGCTCATCGTAAGCTAGGCCTCCCTCTGAACTTCTGCGTCGATCGCAACATACTAAACCCGGGCTGGCCGAGCCTGACCCCGTTTATTCCCTTTGGGTTCAATCCCCCGGAGCTTGCTCCGGCTTGGTCTTGAGATTCCACGGCGAGGTCGCCGTGGCTCCAGAACGAATAACTGGAGAGCGGGCGACCCCGCCCGCGGGTGGTTCGATCAATGCCCCGGGGATCTTTATTTGCAATTTTCACCCAAACGCCACGCCGTCGCTTCAACGGCGCCGGGGAAATTCCCGCCGCAGTCCCGCGCCGAAGAGCAGCCCGCAAACGGCGCCGCTCAGGTGGGCCAGCGGCACCGCCCGGAAACTGTGTCCGTCGGCCAGCAACGGTTCCCCGGTGGCGGTTTCCCAGGCGACCTTGACGCCGAGCAAGGCGAACACGCCCAACCAGATCCACGCCGGCTCGCCCGCCCCCACCAGGAGTTGCCGGCCGGCGAGCAGCACGAGCGTCCCCGTCGCCAGCCCGGAGAGGCCGGCATAGCGGTCCAGCGAGCGGTCGAAAACGAGCAAGGTCGCGGAGATGACCAGCGGACACACCAGATAAAGCCAGCGCACCCGGACCGGATGGAGGCGCTCCAGCCAGCAACCGGCCGGCAGCAACACCGCGAGGTTCCAGCCCAGGTGACCGGGGCCAAAGTGCGCCAGGTGGCCGGTCCACGCGCGCCAGACCTCCCCCTGCAGGATCGGGCCGCGCTCATACAGGCAGGCCGCCCCCACCCGGGGAACGGCGAAGGCGAGCCCGGCCGCCGCCGCCAGCGCCAGGGTCGCCCACGGCACCACCGGACGGTCATTCTCTGCCACCGCGGTCCGGGCCATGGACGGAAGCATCCACCTCGACGGAGAAAATGCTGAACGTCGCGTTGAGCTGCGCCGGGTTGGTCCGGTCGGCCGCGAGCGTGCATTGCTCGAGCGCGAGATAGGGCGCGCGCTTGCCCAGCGCCGCGTAGAAATTCACCAGCGCACCGAGCGCGGCCCGGCGGAAGGTCACCTGCACGGTGTGGTAGGCAAACCGGTCCGTGCGCTGCGTGCGCGGGGGGTCGATGCCGACCGACAGCCCGGCCGCGCCGGCCAGGGCCGACACCTCGCCGATCAGATGCGACGCGTCCAGCGTGCGGCCCGGATCGATGTTCTTCACCGCCTGCGCGGCGCGCTCCTCGATGGCCGCGCGGTGCCCGAGCCACAGGCGCTGGTTCTCCTGCTCGACCGCCACGCTGTGCCAGCCCTGCCCGCCCTGCACCAGCCGGCCGGTCGCGGCCGCGAGCCACCCGACCGCCGCGGCCGCGGTGAAAAAGAGCAGCAGGAGTTTTTCCCGCAGCGTGCGGGACAGGAACCAGTTTTTCATGGCGGGCCTCCTTCCGCCTGCAAGGCGGCGGGTTTGAACGTCACCGCCAGCACGAAACTGGTGAGGCCATCGCGCGTGCGCAGGTCGCGCGTTTCCACCCGCTCCAGGGTGTTCAGGCCCCGCAGCGTCACCTCGTAGCCGCCGACGTCGGCGGCATTGGGGGTCTGCGCCTCGATCTCCAGCGTGTAGAGCCCCTGGGTGGTGGTGCGCAAAAACTGGATCGAGCGCGGCCGGCGCTCGCTGACCAGGGCCAGCATCTCCAGCGGCCGGAACTGGCGACGCGAGAGGTCCTCGATCCGGGCGGCCAGCCTCTGGGCCGTCTCGATGCGCTGCACCTGCGGCGCCGCCGCCGCCACGGCGCGCCGGATCCCGCCGGCCCACCCGTTCAGGGCCAGCGCGCCGAGGTCCAGCGCGGCGGCGAGCGCCGCCGCCGCCGCCGCCGCGAGCACGCCGCGCCACAGCCACAGGTCGCGCCGGCCCACGCGGCGCTGTTCCTCGAGGAATTCCTTGTCGCGCACATCCGCGGCGGCCAGGACCGTCGGCGAGAGCCGCGCCGTCTCGACGCCGTCGATGGTGAACACCACCCAGCCGTCCGTGTCGCGCACCACGGCGACCGGCCCGTCGAGCTCCCGCACCGGAACCGGGGGCAGGCTGCTGCCGGCCTGCAGTTCGGCCGCGAACGTCGCGCGCTGCCCCGCGGTGGGCGGCTCCGCGCCGGCCTGCGCCAGCACCTGCGAGGGCAGCGGGGATTTTCCGTCCCACGCCACGCCCATCAGGGCCGGACCCGCGGCGTGCAGCACCAGCCCCGCGCCGTCGCCCGATGTGCCCAGCAGCGCCACGAATGCCGGCAACACGAGATCGGCGGCGGCCCAGGCGGCCGTCTCGGCCGCGGAAAACCGGCGGCGGTAGGCGGCGAACACCAGCGCCTGGCTGCGGTCGGACGCCACCAGGTGGCCGTGGTAGAGCTGGGCCAGCGGAAACGGCGCGAGTTCCTCCAGCACCAGCGCGGCCTGCGCGTCGGCATCGGCCCCCGGCTCCAGCGGCACGGCCTGCACGAAGAAGCGGTCGGCGGGCACGAGCAGCACGCGCGCCTCCACGCCCGGCTCCGCCATCGTCAGCGTGGCGTCCGGAGAACTCATGCCGCGCCTCCCGGTGCCGCCAGCGGCTCCATGGTTTCCTGCAGGTCGAGGATCGTGAACGGATAGGCCAGGCTTTTCGCCGGCCCGGGGGCGGCGGGTTTCTCCTTGGCCGCGTTGTCCGGGGACGGTTCCGCCGCGATCACCGCCCCCCCGGGGGGCGACACCACGGCGGTGAGGCCGAAGACGGCCGCGCCCTCGCGGACCCGCACCCGGATGCGCAGGCACCGCACCTCGGTGCCAAGGCCCGGTGCGCCGGCGCCGAGGATCGCCGCGGTCTCGGCCGCCGAGCGGAAAAACGGCGGGGTGCCGCGGGGACGGGTCCTGCCGCCGAGGTAGTCGGTGAGCCGGCGGCTCTGGGTCTCATCGAGGCCGGCAAAGGCCAGGGCCAGCGGCTGCCCGGCGTTCAGGTTCGCCGCAGGATAATCGTAGAGCGACACGCTCTGCGCGAACTGCGCCCGCAGTTCGGTGGGATGACCGGCCTTGTCGTAGAAGAAGTCCCGGGCCACCGCAATCGCGGCCAGTTCGTCGAACGAGCGCAGGGCGCGTTGCGGCGGATGGTGCGGTGGATCCGCGCGCTCGTAGCTCCGCAGGTCGCTCCCGAGCGTCGCGGGCACGTGGTCCGGTTGCGTCCAGGTCAACAGCGCATCGGCCAGCCGGGCGGCGTCATCCGGCGCCAGGCCCAGCAGCTCGCCGAGGTTTTGCAGGCCCGGCGTATCGAGGCGCGGCAGCGAGGGCTTGCCGCTCTCATCCTCGAACGCGACGGCGACGGTCACGCCCGCGCGGGGCTCGTAGCGGGCCCAGGCGAACGGGTCACCCCAGCCCTGGGCGGGCGCCCAGAGGCCGCCGTCGGCCGCGCGGTAATCGGCCAGCACGGCCAGCGTGACCTCCAGCGCCGAGTAGGCGTCGCCCCGCAGGCGCACGGCCTGCGCGGCGCGCGCCTCCACCAACAGCTCCGTCGTGGTGCGCTCCATGAAGCGGGCGAGCAGCAGGGAGGCGACCAGGATGGTGATGAGCACCATCACGATCACGGCACCGCGCGGGCGGCGGAGCGGGTGGCCAACACACCCCGGCGCTATCGCGCCACCCCTCTTCAGAGGGGATCCAATCCTCCGCTGGCGCAGTTCCCCTCTGGAGAGGGGTGCCGAAAGGGGTGTCGCTGGGGAAATCATGCCCATGTCCAAGCAGTATCAGAAGGGCGGCAGGCCTTCCGTGACCCGCGGCACGTTCACCGCGGTCTCGGCGGAGTATTCGCCGTGGCGGAAGTGCAGCCGCAGGCGGTCCGGGGTCAGCCAGCGGCCCGCGGGGTCGCGCTGGAGCACCGGCTGGCTCTGCCAGGCGCGGTAGTTGGCGTTGAAGTAATCGTAGTCCAAGCCGGTCACGAAGGGCGACAACACCGTCACCCGCGGCGGATCGTCGGCAAACTTCAGCTCGAGGCGTGACTGCCAGTAGAGCACGAGGCCCAGCCCCGGACGGGCGGCGAATGCACAACGCACGTCCGGCAGCGGGTGGTCCGGCCAGACGAGACGGCGGTCGCCGGCGGGCAGCTCGAAGGTCAGCAGGGCCTCGTTGGCGCCGGCGGGCAGGCGGATCTCCGTGGCGTCCATGGCGGCGCTCTCCGCCGGAGGCTGCACCGCGCGGCGCAGCAGGTCCTCCACGTAACGGCTGACCGCACGCACATGCTGCTCGAACAGGCGCTTCTCACGGTTCCGGCCCCAGATCTCGCCCATCGAGAGCACGAACACGTTCAGCGCGAGCAGCAGGGCCGTGAGCAGCGTGAAAGCCAGGAGGACTTCCACCAGCGTGAAACCCCGCCGCCGCTTGAAATAGAGATATGGCTGCGCTTGCACGTCAGAACTCCCGTTTGGCCAGGCGCTGCCGGGAAGCCTCGCGCAGCTTTTCGCGCCCCGCCGGGTCCGACCAGGTCGGCCGGAGCAGCATAAACTCCTCCTGCCCGGTCACCGGTCGCCGGCCCGGCTCGTCGATCTCCCACTCGAAGGTCACCGCGAACAGGTCGGCGATGGCGGTCTCCTCGATCCGGGATTGCCAGCGGGCGGTGCGGTTGCCCGGCAGCGGCTGTTCGGCGCCTTTCTCCGCGCGCGCCCGGTCCGGCTCGGCCAGCAGGGCCGGGCGCAGCAACGCGAGTTCGGCCTGTTGCGCGGGCCGGGTCATCGCGGCCTGGTAGTTGGTGAGGATGTTGACGTAGGTCGCGCCCAGCACGACCGCCGCCATGGCGAAGATGGCGAGGCTCACGAGCACCTCCACCAGGGTGAAGGCGGCGCGGCGGCCGGGGATGTAGGAGCCTGCTTGCAGGCGATTCGGAATGCCCGCCAACGGATCGGATGCCGAATCGCCTGCAAGCAGGCTCCTACAAATAAGAGAAGAAACGGCGGACATGGTGGGTTGGCGGATTGGTTTGGCCAGGTGCTCCGGGGATATTTACGCGGGCGGCGCGAGCACCGGGGCGCAGGTCCAGGGATCGATGGGGATGACGCGCGGGGCGGCGTCGGCCGGGCGCAATTGCAGGCGGATCAGTTCGCAGCTGCCATCCGCGTAGAATTTCATCTCGTCGACCGGATCGGCCTCGACGAGCTGGCCGCCGAGCAGGATGGCCCCTCCGCCCGGCCGCAGGAACTCCACCGTCACGTTCCCGTCCTCGAAGACCCGGCGGCCGTCCTGCACCCCGTCGGTCCAGACGAGCGCGTGTTCCGCCGGCGCGTAGCGCAAGGCCACCTCCCGGCCGGAAAGCACGGCCTGCCGGCGCGCGTCCTGCAGGACCGCGAGGGCGGTCTCCTCCGCCGTCTCGCCGCGCGCGCCGCGCAGCAGCGAGCCCGCGGCGGGCAGCAGCACCGCGATGATCAGGACGAGCAGGGCCAGCACGAGAATCACTTCCACCAGCGTGAACCCGCCTTCGCCAAGGCTGCGGCGCGGCACGGGAGCGCGGGACCGGCGGGCATGGATGGAATGGATTTTAGACATGGCGTGGGTGGCCTCACCAGTTGCCGATGTCGTCCTCCGTGTCGGCGACCTTGTCCGGGCCCTTCGAAAAGATGTCGCAACCACCCGGGTTCTTGATGCCGGGGTAGCGGTATTGGTAGGGCTCGCCCCACGGGTCGGTCGGCAGTCGGCCGCCGGGGGCGTCCAGGTAGGGTCCATGCCAGGCCTCGGTCCGGGCGGACGGTGGCGTGACCAGCGCCTGCAGCCCCTCGGCGGTCGAAGGATAATCGCCCATGTCCATCCGGTAGCGGGTGAGCGGGGTCTTGAGCGTGTCGCGGACGAAGATCCGCGCGACCGCCACCTGGCTCTGGCCGAAGATCTTGTCGGTGTTGGACACCACCAGCCCGACGAGCAGGCCGATGATGGCCAGCACGACGAGGATCTCAAGGAGCGTGAACCCGCCTTCGCCAAGGCTACGGCGCGGCAAGGGAGCACGGGCGGCGGGCGTTTTCATGTCAGGGTTTGCCGGCCGGCTTGTCCGCGGGCGGCAGCTGGCGGAGGGCGCGACGGCGGCGGATTTCATCGGCGATGTTTTGGAGGCGCTGGGCCTCCTGCGCGTTGGTGGCGTTCGTCGAGGGCGGCGCGGCGCCCGCCGCCGTCGGCAACGGCGGCGGCGAGACCGGCATGGGCGGGGCCGGGGTCAGGGGCTGCACCGCGGCGCGCTTGAGATTGAGCGTCAGCGCCTGGCCGTTGTGCTCGATGACCAGCGTGTCCTTGGCCGGATCGTAGCGGCGGGCGACAAACGGCCGGCCGGGCTCGTCGAGCTTGACCCACCCGGCCTCGCGCCGGCCGGGATCGTAGACACTGAAGAGGTAGCCGCCGGTCTCGGCCACGACGCCGCGGAATTCAAATTGCGCCGACCCGCCGTCCGCCGGCAGCCCGCCGCCCTGACCCGGCTGGAAGGGCGAATCCTGCACCAGCGATTCCAGCAGTCCCGGCCGCAGTTGGGCACCAGCGGTCGCGCCGGTCAGGAGCAGACCGAGGATTATCCGTGCGGCTCTCATGGCGGGAGGTTTTCAGCGGAAGCGCTCCCACAGGCGGGCATAGGCCGCCACGAACCCGGGAAAATCGGAGGCCGTGGTGGCGAGGTAATGGCGCAGGTGGTGGTGGAAATTGAGGTCGATCAGCGCGGCCGGCTCCCACAGCAACAGGGGCAGCGCCTGCAGCAGCCGTTCGCGCGGATAGCGGGTGGTGCGGCCCGGACCCCACAGCACCATCGGCCCGAAATGCAGCAGGTTCACCAGCAGGTTCCGCCACCGCGGGGTCTCGGGACATTTGTCCGCGTCGCAGGAGGCGTATTCCCCGGGGGAGGCGAAACGCCGCTGGAGCTGGCGGCCTTCCAGCCAGACCCAGAGCCGGCAGGCCAGCACCGAGATCGCATCCAGCTCCGCCTGCAGTTCCGCGGTCGGGCCGGCCGTGCGCTCCGGGTGCAGCTTGAAGGCGACGCCCCGCCGATACTGGTCCAGCACGGCGGGAAACCACGGCCAGCTCGCCCAGACCGACCAGCTGAGGTCCACGAGGCGCTTCTCCCGTTCGCGGCAGCTCCAGTGATAGCGGCCGGTGGCGGCCAGCACCACATCGCCGAGGGCCAGCCGGGCCTTGGCCAGGTTGCGGCCGACGAAATCCGCATCGTCGGGGGTGAACTCCGGGCGGCGGAGCCGTTCGAGCGAGAAGAGCAGGCCGCTGCACCGGTTCATCAGCAACCGGGTGGCCTCGTGCAGGGGAATGTCCGCGGCCCGCCGGTGGTGGCCGCAACCCGCGAGCAGTTCCTCGTGGCCATACACCCAGCGGTGGCCCGTCACGAGGTCGTAGGAAAACATCGACACCGGGCTGCGCCGGAGCCGGGCGAGCGAGGCAATCTTGAACTCGACTTCCACGCCGGCCAGCGCAGCGAGCCGCTGGGCCAGCAGGTGGAGGGCGCCGCCGTAGCGCCGCTCGTTGATGAAGGTGCTGCCGCGCACAAAGACATAGAATTCCAAGTCGTTGTAGGGCTGGTCGCCCCGCGGGGTGCGCAGCACGCCGCCCTCCCCGCGCCCGTAGCCGCCGGCCAGCACGATGCCCTCCAGTTTCCGCCGCGGAACGATGCCGATCAGCACGGAGGTGCGGACCTGCTGGCAGAGCTTGGCCAGGCGGTGCTCCAGCGCCTCGTCGCCGTCCAGCGTGAACTGGCGTGGGCCGCCGGGGATCGGCGAAGCGGAGGAAGGGCGGGCCGTCGCGGGGAGATGCAGGTTGGTTTGCGTCAGGATCATGGGGCCGGGCGGTTCAGGATTGCGGGCTGAGATTTCCGAATTCGCCCCGGGCCCAGAGGGGCGGCCTGACGCCGGAAACCTGGCTCGCGCGATACTCTTGCCAACCGTCACGGAAACCCGCCAGACGCGCCCGCCGCTGGCACCAGCGGATATGAAGGGCGCGCGGCCACTCCCGCAGCCGGCGGTGGCGCAGGCAGAACGCCAAATCGCGGCGCACATCATTGGCCCAGCCCAGCAGCACGGTGCGCAGGAAGTTATACAACTGCGGATTGCCGCCCCACATCGCCGCCTCCGCCCGACCCTCGCCGAAGCTGCGCCGGGCGGCCTGCGCCGGCGTGTAATTGTGCGAATGCATCACGCACGACGCGGGCTCGTAGATGACATGGTAGCAGTGCGCGCGGCACCACCGGGTGTATTCGGCATCCTCGGAATACCGCAGGGCCTCATTGAAGCCGCGCCGCGCCCAGATGTCCTTGCGGATGCCACTGCTCACCATGCTGAAGAAGCAATTCCGCCGGCCGGTCGTGTGCTGCGACCCGAAGCAGGTTTCGTAGTCGCGGGCGAACACCGCCTGACAGCCCGGGCGCGGCACCTGGCGGCCGAACACGGCCGCGACATTGGGGTTGAGCAGCACGCGCACCAGCGGCCGCAGCCACTGCGAGTCCTGCGGCGTGGCATCGGCGTTGAGGAAGATCACGAAGTTCGAACGCGCGAGCCGCATGCCGTGGTTCATCACCCGTGGCGCGTGATAATCCGCCGGCTCGATCTGGATGAAGTGGCGCGGCTGGGCTTTCCGGATCAACTCGATCGAGTCGTCCGTCGAGCCGGAATCGATGACGATCAGTTCCCAGTTGTGGTAGTCCTGCGCCTGTAGCGCAGGCAGGGTCTGGCGCAGTGCCCAACCCTCGTTGAAAGAACGGATAATGATGCTGACCAGTGGCTCGTCCATAGTGCACCTATAATATGGCCGGCCGGGAATCCGCCTATGGGGTAAGGGCCTCCATCGTTTCGGGTCGGGCACCCCATCCTGCCTCCGGCGCTTCTGTAATAGCATGGGTTTGCGCCGTTGGACCCCGGGGACCTGGGCGCGCCTTTTGCCCATGAAAGTCATCGCATCCGCCAGCGCCGCCTGGGTTTCCCTCGGGATGATCGCGCGCAACGAAGAAAAAGCCATCGGGCCCGCCCTCGAATCGCTTTTCCGCCAGTCCCTGTTCGCCGAGCTGGAGCAGCGCGGCCTGGCGGCGGAAATCTGGTGCGTCGCCAACGACTGCACCGATGCGACTGTGGAGGTGGCCGGCCGGATCCTCGCCCACCACGGTGCCGGGCACCCCCACCGCCACGTGTTCACCGCGCGTGTGCTCACCGTGCCCGAAGCCGGCAAGATCAACGCCTGGAATCTTTTTGTGCACCGCGTGTCGGCCGCCGACGCACGCTATCTCATCCTGATGGACGCCGACATCCGGTTCGGCCACGTGACCACCCTGTGGAATCTCTGCCGCGCCCTCGAGGAAGACTCCTTCGCGCAGATCTCGGCCGGCGAGCCGGTGAAGGATCTCGCGCTTAAAAAAGATCCCTCCCTGCGCGAGCGGATCTCTCTCGCCACCTCGCGCCTGACCCAGGGCTCAGCGGCGCAGCTCACCGGCCAGCTCTACTGCATCCGGGCGGCCACGGCCCGGCGCGTCCGCCTGCCGCGCGAACTCCCGGCCTGCGAAGACGGCCTGATCAAGAGCCTGGTCTGCACCGATTCCCTGACCAAGGAACCCCAACCGGCGCGGGTGGTGCGTGCGCGGCACGCCTCCCATATCTTCGAGGCCTACGTTTCCATCGGCGCCATCCTTCGCAACCAGAAGCGGCAGATGATCGGCCAGACCTTCGTGCATCTGCTGATCGACCGCTACCTGCCCGCGCTTCCCGCGGCGGCCCGGGCCGACCTGAACCGGACCGTGCAGCGGCTCGACGAAGAGGATCCGGCCTGGCTGCGGCGCCTCGTCGCGGAACACCTCCGGCGGACCCGCTGGTTCTGGCGGCTTTTTCCGGGCATCCTGAGTTTCCGTTTCCGCCGACTGGCCCGGCTGCCGGTCGCCAAACGGCTGCGGCACCTGCCCGCCACGCTCATCGGCTTCGGGGTCACACTGGCGGCCTGTTGGCTGGCAGCCCGCGCCCTGCGGCGCGGCCGGTTGCGCTACTGGCCCGACAAGCGCCAGCCGCCGGGCCGCCCCGACGGCCCCGTGGGCCTGGTCCGGCCCGTCCTGCCCGGTTGAAACACGCCGGCCCCCATGAACCAGCTGCCGATCACGTTTGAGACCAAGGATTTTATCGGAGTCGCGATCCTGTTCGCGGCCACCGGCGCGACCACCGGCGCGCTGCTGCTGTCGCAACGCCTGCGGGAGCTGGCGCTCTTCGTGATGATGGCGGGGGCCGTGCTGAGCGAGAAACTGAGCATCAACTTCTATGGCGCCTACTGGTATCGGGGCACGACGCGCGGTTTCGAGGTCACCTTCGTCGACATCCTCGGGCTCAGCCTCCTGCTGAGCACGCTGCTGCTGCCCCGGCACGAACGCCCGCGGTGGTATTGGCCGGCGGGCCTCGCCCCCATGCTGCTGTTCGTGCTGTATGCCGCCGGCTCGGTGCTGTTCGCCAGTCCGAAGATTTTCGGCGCCTACGAACTGTCCAAACTTCTCCGGGGACTCATGTTTTTCTTCGCCGCGGCGTTTTTCGTCCGGCGCGAGCGCGAGCTCTCCATCCTGGTGCTGGCCCTCGGCTGCGCCGTGCTGCTCGAGGGCGCCAGCTCGCTCCGGCAGCGCTACCTGGAGGGCATCTACCGCGTGACGGGCACGCTCGACCATCCCAACAGCCTCTCCATGTATCTGTGCCTGGTCGGTCCGGTGCTCGCCGCGGCCGGCGCCTCGACGCTGCCCGCCTGGGTCCGCCGGTGCTGCTGGCTGGGCGTCGGCACGGCCGCCATCACCGTGATGCTGACGCTCTCGCGCGCGGGCATCCCGGCCTTCGCGCTGGCCGCGGGCGGCGCGGTGGCCTGGTGCATGACGTGGCGCATCACATTCCAGAAGATCGCCGCCGCCGCGCTCATCGGCCTGGGCGTGAGCCTGGTGGTCTGGAAATCCTGGGATCTGCTGGCGGCCCGCTACGGCTCGGCCACCCTCGAGGAGGAATACCTCGACGACAAGTCCGAGGGCCGCGGCTATTACCTGCGGCAGGCGGGGGTGATCCTGGAGGACCAGCCGTTCGGCGTCGGACTGAACAACTGGTCCTACTGGGTGAGCCGGAAATACGGCGCCGAACTCGACATGCGTTACGAGACCTATGACGACATCACGTTCGCCCCGCCCAACGACCTGCTGCCCATGTATCGCTATGCGGCGCCGGCGCACAACCTCGGCGCCCTCACCGCGGGCGAACTCGGCTGGGCCGGGCTGGCCCTCTTTTCCCTGCTCTGGTTCCGCTGGCTCCGGCTGGGCTACAGCTTCCTGCGACCCCGGTGGCCCGCGGGACTGCACCGGCTGGGTGTCGGGCTCTTCTTCGGCGTGCTCGGCGTGTTCATGCAGAGCCAGACCGAGTGGATTTTCCGCCAGACGCAGATTTTTCTCACTTTCCACGCGCTGCTCGGCGTGCTCGCCAGCCTGCACCACACGCGGCGCACCGGCGAGGCCGCCGGATCGGGAGAACCGGTGCTCGTGGAGGAATGGGCGGCCGAGCCGCCGCTCGCCGAACCCGTCGAGGCCTGAAAGGAAATTTCTCACCCTGGCTGCCATCGAACCAATCCGCCCGCCGGAAATGAAATCCGCCTTCTAACGATCATGCGCGTCGCCCATATCATGCGCAAATACCAGCCCGCCGAATGGGGCGGCACCGAGACCGCCCTGCAGCGGCTCACGGAAGGCCTCGGCCGGCACGGGGTGGAGTCGGTCGTGTTCTGCCCGGCTGACGGTCCGGGCGGCGCGACGGATGCCCGCGACCCGCTGGCCGCGGCCGGTTGCACGGTGAAACGTTTCCGCGCGTGCGTGCCGGTCTGGGGATTACGGGCGGCGGCCCGGCGCCAGATGCTCGCGGTCGGCGGCAACCTGCTGTCCTTCGAGCTGCCGCGACTGCTCGCCCGGGAACCCAGCCTGGATATCGTGCACACCCACACGCTCGGCCGGCTGGGTGGCATCGCCCTCGCGGCCGCCCGGCGCCGGCGCGTGCCCGGCGTGGTCACGATCCATGGCGGCGTGCTCGACCTGCCCCCGAAGGTGCGACAGGAGCTTTCCGCCCCGGTCCGCGGCGGGCTCGAGTGGGGCCGGCTCTTCGGCTGGTGGTGGCGCGCGCGCCATGTGCTCGCGGATGCCGACGCCATCCTGACCTGCAACCCACGCGAGGCGGAGCTGATGAGTCAGCAACATCCCGACAAGCGCATCATCGTGCACCCGCACGGCGTCCACCTGGCCCACCACCGCACCGACCATCGCGCGGCGGCGCTGGCGGCCTTCCCCGCGATCGCCGGCCGCAAGGTCCTGCTGTGCGTGGGGCGGATCGACGCGGTGAAAAACCAGTTCTGGCTGGTGGAACGCGCGCCGCAGATTTTCCAGCGCCACCCCGACGCGCTGCTGGTGTTCGCCGGCGCCTGCACCGATCCCGTCTACGGCGCCACCCTCAAGCGCGAGGTGGCGACACTCGGGCTCGCGCCCCGCGTACTGTTTACCGGCGGGCTGCCGCCCGGCGACCCGCGGCTGATCGGGCTCATGCAGACCGCGCGCGTGGTGTTGCTGCCGTCCCTTTCCGAGACCTTCGGGTTGGTTCTCCTCGAGGCCTGGGCCGCGGGCACCCCCGTGATCGCCAGCCGCACGTCCGGCGCCAGCGCGCTGATCGACCACGGCGAGAACGGCTGGCTGTTCAAGCTCGGTGACGCGCTGTCGTTCCACACCGCCCTGAACCGCGTGCTGCTCGAGCCGGAGCTGGCGGCGCGCCAGGCGGCCGCGGGCGCCCGCCTGGTCGAGCGCGAATACGATACCACCGTCCTGGCCGGACGCATGCAGGCGCTCTATTACGATCTGATCGAGAAGAAAAATGCGCTACATCATCCTGCGTGACGACGACACGAACGCCCTGACCCCGGTCGACTGCCTCGAGCGGCTCTACCGTCCTTTCCTGGACCGCGGCCTGCCCGTCAACCTGGCCACGATCCCCAATGTCCGCACCGACGCCCAGCGGGCCGACGGCAAGCCGGAGGGGTTCCTGCACGGGCACACCGGGGGCTCCGGCTCGCACGCAGCGATCGGCCGCAACCGGGACCTGGTGGCCTACCTGCACCGCAACCCGGGCTACCACATCGTCCAGCACGGCTACAACCATTCGCTCTACGAGTTCGGCAGTCATGACTTTTTTGACCTCGACCGGCGGCTGGCCAAGGGCGCGCACCTGCTCGCGGAGGCGGGCTTCCCGCGGTCGCCCGCCTTCGTCGCCCCCTACGACCGGTTCTCGCCGCAAGGCCTGCGCGCGGCGGCCCGCTTCTTCCCCGTGATTTCCACCGGCTGGTTCGAATGGCTCAACCTGCCGCCCGAGTGGTGGCCGGCCTACGCCCTCAAGAAGCTGCGGCGGCAGGCCCACTGGCGCACACCCCGGACGCTGCTGCTCTCCCACCCCGGCTGCCTGCTCTCGCGCTTCCGGCCGCGCGATCACCTGCTCGACGAAATCCGGCGCGCCATCGCCGCGCGGCCGCTCACCGTGCTGGTGACGCACTGGTGGGAATATTTTCCCGAGGGCCGGCCCGACGAGGAATTCATCGACCTGCTCCACCGCACAGCCGCGCTGCTGGCAGCCGATCCGGAGAACCGCGTGGTCAGCTTCGCCGACGTGGCCGCCGGCGCGGTGCCCTGGCACTGAGGCCGGCCTCAGGCCGCCGGCACCGTCTCCGCCTGCCGGACCGGCGCCCGGTTGGCCGCGTGGGCCCCCAAGGCATCGTGCGTCATGAGGCGATGGATGTGCGGGATGTCGGAGATCCCCACGGGCAGATCGGGCACGTTGGTCAGCAGCGCGGCGTAGCTGTGCGGCGCGTCGGGGTGATAGCCATGCATCGCGCGGATCGGACGCTCGCCCATGTCGCTGGGCACGATGAGCACCCCCTCCCGCACGAGAAAGATCAATTCGCCGAAATAGCGGTCGGGGAACAGCGTTCCGAGTCCGGCCAGTTCCTCGTCGGACAGGATGCGGCCCTGCGGCACCTGCCGGAGGCAGGCGGTGACCTCGGTGCGGGCCCGGGCGTTGAAGAACCAGAAGCGCGCCATGGTGGAATCGTAGACGACCGCATAGTCCCGGGGCATGCGGGCCGTCAGCAACCCGAGCCGGGCCCGCAGGTCGAGCAGCTCGTCGCAGTTGGCCATGCCGTGGTCGCTGAATACATACAGCCGCACCTCGTCGTAGTGCTCCCGCGCCGTCGCCATCAGATGGTGCAACCGCTGCTCGTATTCCCGGAGCTTCGCCGGGACGGCGGGCGAGCGGTTGCCCACGCGGTGCAGCAGCCCGTCGAGATCGGGCCAGTAGAGGAAGGCGAAGTCGATGCGCTCCGCCGCGATGTCCGCGCGGAGCGCGTCGAGATTCGCCTGCTCGTTCCGGGCCGGGTCACTCACGTGATACGGGATGCCGCGCTCCGCGAGGAAATCGAAGATGTTCGGTCCGCGGTTCATCCCGCCGGGCTGGAGCGGGTTCTTCTTCTCCGTGAAGTCGAAGAGCGGGATGTGGCGGAACGCGATGTTGTAGAGGTCGAAGTAGCCGCGGAACTTCAGCGGCCCGCGGAGGAACTTCGAGAGCCAGCGCCGGAAGATGCGGCGGCCGGTGACGAAGCGCGGCAGCCAGCGCAGCGGCCGCAGCATCCGGAACGGCGAGCGCGCCGGGTCGTGGACAAAGTAGCACCAGTTGCGGTGCTCGACCGGCCAGCGGCCCGACAGGATCGAGGGGATGCACGCCGAGCTGTAGCCGAACACCGAGCGCAGCCGGTGCCGTGCGGGGGCGAAGTCGCGCCCGAACGGATCGTCGCGGATGATCTCCCAGCCGCATGCGTCGATGAAGACGAAGAGGGGCAGGATGCTTTTCATGACGGTCCGGCGGGGACGCGCTCCACGACGGCAAAGATCCGGTGCAGCCGGGTCAGCTCGAGCAACTGCCGGACCGGGGGCGACGGATCCACCACGCGCAGCGTCGCCTCGCGGTTGCGCTGCTGGGCCTGGTCAAGCGTCACGACGAGCGCCGCCAGCCCGCCATAATCCACGTGGGTGGTCTGCCCGAGGTCGACCTCGATGAGGCCCGGGCAGGCGGGTAGCGCGGCGGAGACCTCGGCCTGGAAGGCGGCGGCCTGCCGTTCGCCCAGCTCCGGCAGGTCGGTCACCCGCACGATATCTTCGGTGATTTCAATTTTCATCGGTAGCATTGGTCATTTTCCGAAAGAGACCCGCGGGGGACAGGGCCGCCGGGAACGGCCGCCACAGGCGGGGCAGACGCCACGGCGCGGCGCCCGCGGCCACCGGCGGGGTGTTCCGCTCGCGCAGCGGGCTCAGCAGGAAATCGTCGGTCACGCGCACGCTCGAACCGTTCCGCCAGTTGATCAGGCAGTCGCCCCACGCGATCGAGTCGGTGAGCTCGGTCAGCTTGCCGACCAGGGTCTCGGGGCCGACGATGCTGCGCGTGATCTCCGCGCCGGCCTCGACCACGACACGGTCCTCCACGACGGTCATCGGGCCGATGGTCACGCCGGCGCCGAGGAAAACCTTCTCACCAATCCAGCATGGGGGGATCAGCACCGCGTCATCGGGAATGCGGCTGTGCAGGCCGACCCGGACGCCCGGGCGGATCTCGTGCGCCCCCACCCGGTCGGGGGTCAGCGCGCGGAACATCCAGGCCTGGGCGGCGGAAAACCACGCCGCATAGCTGCTGAACAACCCGGCCCGGGGCAGTCCGGGCAGGTGGTCGAGCAACACCACATCGTCGGGCGCGGGCAGCCACTCGGCCGGGTCGCCGCCCTGATACCGGGCGCGGGCCTCGGCCACGGTGAGTTCGGCCGGCACCGGCACCACCGTCGCGCGCAGGCCCCAGCGGGTGCCGCCGTCCACCACCGCCCGGATGTCATCCGGCCGGTCCGGCGCGAGCACGGTCACCTCCCTGGCCCCGAGGCCGGCGAGGTGGACCAGCCAGTAGGCCAGCGGGGTTTCGCCGAGGAGCGGCAGGATGGCCGGGGAAGTGTCGGCGGTCAGCGCGGCCAGGCCGGACCGGGCGGCGGGACAAATGAGCAGGGCTTTCATGGGTCAATAGGCCCCGGTGCCCGAGAGGACCGCGGGCACGGTCTTGAGGATGATGCGCAGGTCGCTCCAGAAAGTGCGCGTTTCGATGTAGCGGACGTCCAGCTCGACCTGGCCGTGGAAGTCGATCTGGGCCCGGCCGGAAATCTGCCAGATGCACGTGATGCCGGGCTTGATCGCCAGCCGGCGGCGGTCGGCCAGCGAGTAGAGCGCCACCTCGCGGGGCACCGGCGGGCGCGGGCCGACGATGGACATGTCGCCGATCAGCACGTTGTAGAACTGCGGCAGCTCGTCGAAGGAGAACTTCCGCAGCCAGCGGCCGACGCGGGTGATGCGGGGATCGTCCTTGATCTTGAAGGTCACGCCGTCCCGGTGCTGGTTCTTGGCCAGCAGCTCGCGCAGGCGTTGCTCGGCGTCGGGCCGCATCGAGCGGAACTTATACATCTTGAACTCGCGGCCGTGCTTGCCGACGCGCGTCTGGGCGAAGATGACGGGGCCGCCATCCTCCAGCTTGATCAACAGGGCGATCAGGGCCCACAGCGGGCTGATCAGGACGAGCGCCGCGCAACTGGCGGCGGCGTCGAAGGCCCGCTTGCCGAGTTCGTCGCCGGCCATAAGCACGCGCCACAACCGGCGCTCGAGGGCGACATGCAGGGCCAGGACCGCGCGGCCCCAGGGGCTGGCGGCGGCGAGGCAGCGGCGTTCGATCATCATGAGGTTTGGGTTGGTCGGGATCATGCTGGTTTCTCCTTGGTTTTGAGCAGCGCGGTCAGTTCCGCGCGAAAAGTCTCCCGCATCCACGCGGGGAGCAGCGAACCGCTGTGCAGAAGCAGCCAGAGCGACTCGTGCAGCTGGCGGATATCCGCGTCGCTGTAGGGCTGGTGCAGCACCACGTCCGCCCAGCGCGCCTGCGGGGCGACGTGGCGCCGGTGCATCGGCGCCACCGTGGCCTTGAACTGCCGGCGGACGCCCGGCGCGCTGCGGCCGCGCTCCGCCTTGTCGCGCGCCAGCCGGCGCTGCAGGCGGAGCTTCTCCGGGCAGTCGATGAAGATCTTCAGGTCGAACGCGCGGCGGACCGCGGGGCGCCGCAGCAGCCACAGACCCTCGACGAGCATCACCGGGCGCGGGTGCTTGGCTTCCAGGCCGTTCGTGCGGCAATGGGTGCTGAAATCATAGCGCGGCACGTTGAGCGCCCGGCCGGCCTTGCAGTTTTGCAAGGCGCGCTCAACCAGCGGCCACTCGATCGCCTGCGGGTCGTCGAAATTCACCCGATCCCGCCGCGACGGCGGCAGGTGCGACCAGTCGCGGTAGAAGCTGTCCAGGGAGAGGCGCCCGGCCTTTTCCCCGAGCAGATTGTGCAGCTGGCCGGCCAGCCAGCTCTTGCCCGCGCCGCTGCCGCCGGCGATCGCCACGAGCTTGGACTTGTGGAATCCGTTCATGCCAGCACCTCGCTGTCCGGCGCGGTCGCCCGGGCGAAAAGCGCCTCGAGGCCGCTGACGTAACGGTCGAAATCAAACCTTTCCCCCGCCAGCACGCGCCCGCGCGCGCCGAGCCGCCGCGCCAGCGCCTTGTCCGCGAGCAGCATCTCGACCCCGAGGGCGAAGCCCGTCCGGTTCATCCACGGCACGAGCAGGCCGTTGACCCCGTCGAGCAGCCATTCGCTGATGCCGCCCACATCGAAGGCGACCACCGGCAGCCCGCAGCGCATGGCTTCGAGGCCGGCCGCCCCGAAGGGTTCCGGCCACACCGAGCTGACCAGGGCCAGCGTCGCCTCGCGGTAGTAGTGCGCGAGTTCCGCCTGCGGCACGTAGCCGAGGAAACGGACGCGGTCCGCGAGCCCCAGCCGCCGGCTCAGCTCCTCGCAATGCGCCCGGTGATGGCCGTCACCGAGGATGACGCACTCGAACGGCCAGCGCACCATGGCCAGGGACTCGAGCAGGACGTCGACGCCCTTGCCCCGCGCGATCTGGCCGGCATAGACGATCAGGTTGCGCGGGCCGAAGACGGGCAGCGGGGCGGCCGCCACCGCCGGCGGCGGCACCGGAGCATGGATCTCGATCTGTTCCGGGGCGAAGCCGTTGCGCCGCAGCTCGGCGCGCATGTACTCGCTGGCCACGACCAGCCGGTAAAATTCGCGGTGCAGTTCCAGCTCGCGTTTTTTCGCGGCGTAGCTGGCCCATTCGAGCGACCGGTCGCCCGAGGCGGCCCGGCGCACGAAGCCGCCGCAGGGAAACACGCAGAACGGTGACAGCGCCCGGGCGCAGGGCCGCCGGCTCCACGCGGGGTATTTGCAGCCGCGCAGACAGAAAAGCTGGTGATCGTGCACCATGCGCACCACCGGCAGCGCCACCTCCGCGAGCGCCTCGACCACCGCCAGGCCGGGAGGATTGTGCAGGTAGACCAGGTCGGGGCGGAACATTTCCAGGGCGGTCCCGATGGTCCCGACCGGATCACCCGCGCTCAGATCGTAGCGCTCCGCAAAAAGCAGCCGCCAATCCGCCTCGCCCTGCCCCGTGCCAGGGCCATGCGCCAGTGCCACCATGTGCCCCCGCCGCTGCAATTCGGCGGCGGTGTGCCGGAGGTTGGATTCGGCGCCGGCTTGCGCACCGAGGCGGTCATGCACGAAGAGCAGTTTCATCACGGAGAAGTTCGCGGCTGAGCGAGTGACAATCAGGTTACACTCCTGAGCCCTTGCTCCCCAGTGGGTAAAGACCCACAAAGCCTGTCCCTCACACCCACCCGTTACCCCGGTTGCCGGACACGAAACGGGCGCGAAGTAGCGTTCCAACCCCGGCGCGGATTCGCACTTTTTTTGCCCTGCCCCCGGTCACGCCCGCCCGCGGCATCGCAGGCGCAACAGCCACAGGCCGAGCAAGGCGGCGACAAACCAGTTCTCGATGGCACCCCCGCCGCCGGCCGGAGCGGCCGGAGTAGGATTGGACACGGGCGGCGGATTCATCGTCGGCGGCGGTGTGGTCGTCGGCGGTGGTGTGGTCTGCGGCGGCGGCGGGCTGGTTGTCGGCGGCGGATTATCCGTGGGCGGTGGTGGAGTGGTCGGAGGAGGAGGATTGGTCGTCGGGGGCGGATTCGTTGTCGGCGGCGGATTCGTTGTCGGCGGCGGCGGGCTGGTTGTCGGCGGTGGAGCCGAACTGCCCTCGCCCACGAGCGTGATGCTGGCCGAAGCGGGTGTATTGGCGTTGTAAGCGGAGGTCGACTTCAGTGCGAGTGTCACGACCTTGGTCTGGCCGGCCAGGCTCGCCGCCACGGGCACGATCACCAGGGAGACCGTGTCGGCGCCCGCGGGGAAGGTCACGTTGACGGGCATATCGCCCTGGGGCCGGCGGTAGTCGTTCCACTTGGTCGCGGTGCCGAGCAGGTCAAAGTTCACGGTCAGCGCGGCGGAAACATCGCCCGTGCGGCGAAACACAAAGGTTCCCTGGCCGGAATCGGCCACGGTGGCCAGCGTCACCGGGGCGGTGACGGTGATGTTGGGCAGGCCGTTGGCCGCGTTGAAATTTTGCGCGACGAAGACGCGCCGGCCATCCGGCCAGGAGGCCTCGGCCTCCACCCACTGGCTGCCATTGGAGACCGGCGTGAAGGTGAAGGAATTGCCCGAGGCCGGCTGCTGGTCCTGCGCCTCCCAGACCACCTTGGCCGCGGACGGATCGAAACCGGCCGGGGCTTGGAATTGGGCGGTGACCGACGAGCCGACCGGCGTGCTGGCCGGCAGCCCGGAGATCTGGGCCGTGGCGGAACGCCAGGCCTGGCTGCTCAGCGAGGTCTGCGCCGCCAGGAAGGCCAGGCCGGCGAGCGCCCGGGCCTGGTTCACGACGACGAATTCCGTCGAGACATTGTAGGTGTCCGACCAGCGGTCGTAATAGGGATACGGCGCCACGGACCCGCCGTCGGTCGGAAAGGAAAGCGCGCCCAGTTCCGACCCGTAAAGACTCAGATACGGCAGGCCGGTCTGGATGTTGCCCAGCGGCAGGCCGGAGGGCGGCAGCACGCGCCGGTCGTTCTGTGCATATTGGTGCACGATCTCGCGCTGCCGCTTGAGCCCGAGGCCGGTGACATAGGAGATGTTAACGGGATTGGTGCCGCCCTCGTAGTTCAGGTTGGCCAGGAACGCGTCGATGAACTGGGGCCGCGGATCGCTGCCGGAGGGATAATCGAGCTGGTCCGCCACGATGAGATCGAAGGCCTGGTCGAGCGAGAAATACCAGCCGCCGCCCAGCACATGCTTGGTCTCCTCGGGGAAGCTGGTGCCGTAGGCGCTCTGGCCCGACCATTTGAGCGCGTCGCGACCGGCGCTCTCGATCTGCTGCTGGCATTTCTGCAGGAACGTGGCGTCCAGCCGGTCGGCGGTCAGCCGGCCGCTGCGCACGGCGAAGGCGTAGCTGCGGATCGCGTTGCCATAGCTTTCGCTCATGTGCTGCCAGCCCCAGCGCCAGGTGGCGGGGTCGGCGGGATCGAACCACGACTTCAGCGTCTGGTGATAGGTTTCGTCGCCGGTGGCGAGGAACATCTCCGTCGCGGCCCAGGCCAGTTCGTCGTCGTGGGTGAAGAGGTCGCCGTAGTGCGTGATCTTCTGGTAGGCGCCGGCCTTGCCGTATTTGGCAATGGCGCTGGCGAGGAACTGCCAGCCGAGCTTCGCCTTCGCGAGGTAGTTCGCGGCGGCGGCCGGGTAGGCCTGTTTGAGCCGGGGCGAGGAGGCGGCCTGCGCCAGCGCGGCCACGGCGGCGGCGGTGGCCGCGGTGTTCTTCGGCCAGACCACCTGCGAGTCGCCCTGGTCGGGCAGCACGTCGCTCTCGTATTCGCGGTTCTTCGGGTAGACGAGGAAGTAGAAGCCGCCGTCGGCATCCTGCATCTTGGCCAGGAAATCCGCCTCCCATTTGGCTTCCTGCAGGAGATCGGGCACGCCGTCGCCGCTCTCGGGCAGGCCGAGGTTGTCGAGGGCGGCGACGCCCGGGAGCGAATCCACCGCGAAGACCAGGATATGGATCAGCGCGGCGCTGTTGGTCGTGTATTTGCTGTAGTCGCCGGCGTCATGGTGGCCCCCGGAGACGTCGATCGCCCCCTGGTTGACGAACGGATACAGCTGCGCGGATTCGCCGGTGAGGCGCGGCGCGACCTGGGCCGGGTTGTTCGTGTTGATCGTGTTGGCGTAGGAGGCGACCGTAGTCCAGGTGAAGGGGAAATTCGCCGCGGGCGAAGGCACGCTGGCGGGCGCCGTGTGGCACGCGGCGTGCGTGAAGCGCGTGAACGGCAGCGAATTGTCCGTCCCGCAGCGCTGGTGGTAGAGGCCGAGGGCATACGCCCGCGCGAAATTCATGGCAATGCCGTCGTCGAGGCGGAACGGCAGCGAAGCCCCCATGCCGGGCACGACCAGCCGGTAGGTGCCGGGCGTGGTGAACGCGCTGAAATCCGCCTCATAGACCACCTGGTAGGGCACCGGGCTGTAAAGATAGCCCACGTCGGAACGCTGCCGGAGCGTGCCGGAGAAGACGCCCTGCCCGCTGTTCGCGTCCACCACGGAGAACCCGCCGCCCGTCGGGACCGGCATTTCGCCGAGGCTGCCGAGGTAATAGCCGACCATCACCCGCTTCGGGAACGAGGGCAGATAGCCTTCCTCGTTCACATGGATGGCCGGATTGAACCGGAGCGGATCCGCCGGGGCCGTGAAGGTGATCGTCGGCGACCAGAGCTGGCCGTCCGGATTGCTCACCGCCACGCTCTGGTTGTCCGCGATGCCGCCCGCGATCTGCACATACAGGTAGCTGGCCACCCGCAGGTCCCGCCGGACCAGCGGCGCATAGGCCACCCGGCGCTTGAAGCCCAGCGCCTGCACGGCGACCGGGCTGCCATTCACGGTCACGGCGAGTTGGGGCAGGCCCAACGCCACCATCTGCGACCCGGGGCCGGCGAAATTCCACAGCGCCAGCGTCGCGGGATCGGGGGCCTTGACCTGGTCCAGTTCCAGTTCGAGCACATTGGGGGTCAGGATGCGCAGCGCATGATCCCCCGCACCGGGCGGCGCCAGCAGCAACTGGCCGGGTGAGACGGATTGTGCCCCCAGCCGGAGGCCCGTAGGCGGGCCCATCAGCCCCGACACCAGCAAGACAAACCCGGACAAAAACAGACCGCAAAGCCCCCGGGGTCGGAAGCGGTATTGGAAGCGATGTTTTCTCATTTAGCCCACTTAAGCCCACTTGGGGGAATGCCGCGATGGAGTATGTCCCGACTTCTCCTTGAGCCGATACCGGATGCCTTTTTACGCCCGGGCCAAGAGGGGCCGGCCCGGGGCCGGACTCTGGGTCTTTTGCCCGCCCCGGATGGGGTATCCACCTACTGGGCAAACACCGACTACTCTGGCTTTATAGGCTCGGCCGGCCCAAGTCGGAGCGGGTCTGCTCAGGCAAATCTCATAAGCTCCTCAACCAGGACTAACAGGAACCACCCACATGAAGGGCAACCCGGACCCCCTCGCCAACCGGCCCAAGTCGCAGCGCCGTGCTGAAATAACCAAGCACATGCCTGCCGCCCCCGCCGACACCAGCACCGTGCCGCAGGTCAAGCTGCAGCCGACCGTCAACTACAGCGACCCCCTGCTGCGCGAACTCGTCTCGCACCTGCGCGAAAACCGCACCCAGCTGCGCGAGGTCTGGGCCCGCAACATTCTCGACGCCAAGCTGCTCTCGGCGATGAGCAAGGAGGAAATCTTCTCCGAGGTCACCTCCGTGTATGACAACTACGTCGAGGTGCTGGAAACCGGCAGTGTCGACGCCCTCCAGGCCTACGCCCGCAACCTGTCCGAGCGCATCATCCCCCGCGGCGTCGAGACGGACGAGGTCATCGGCATCGTGCTGCTGCTGCGCGACGTGCTCGCCCGCTCACTGTTCAAGAAATACCAGCACGACTTCGACCTGCTCAACCGCGTGCTGGACGCCTACGAACCGGCCGCCAACCGCATCGCGAACACCGTGGCCGTCTCCTTCGTGCAGGAGAACGTGCGCATCATCCGCCAGCAACAGGAGGCCATCCGCGAGCTCTCCACCCCCGTGCTCCAGGTGCGCGAGCGGCTGCTCATTCTCCCGATGGTCGGCGTCATCGACTCCCAGCGCGCCCGGCAGCTCACCGAGCAGCTGCTCCGCGGCATCCGCAACAACCGCGCCAAGGTCGTCGTCGTCGACATCACCGGCGTGCCGACGATCGACTCCACCGTGGCCAACCACTTGGTGCAAACGGTGGAAGCCTCCCGTCTCATGGGCGCCGGCGTCATCATCACCGGCCTTTCCTCCGAAATCGCGCAGACCCTCGTGACCATCGGCGTGGACCTGAGCAAGATGAACGCCGTCGGCGATCTGCAGGGCGGCATCGAGCTCGCCGAGAAGATGCTCGGCTACAAGGTCAAGACCGTCGACGCCGTCGCCGGGGAAATCGAAGACGACAAGTAACCCGCTCGGGCCATGCAAGTCCCGATTCTCAAACAGGGCAGCTACCTGATCGCCAGCATCCAGTCGGTGCTCTCCGACGCCGACATGCTGCAGCTGCGCGACGACCTCGCCGACCGCGTCGGCCAATACCGCGCGCGCGGCGTCATCATCGACGTGACCGTGCTCGACGTGATCGACTCGTTCGCCACGCGCACGTTGCGCGCCATGGCGCACATGCTGCAGCTGCGCGGCGCCGAGACGGTGATCGTGGGCATCCAGCCCGAAGTTGCTTTTGCCATGGTGCAGCTGGGCCTGACCCTCGAGGGGGTTGGCACGGCCCTCGACCTCGAGGAGGGGCTGGCGTTCCTGAATGAGAAGGCCAAGCAACATGCCAAACCCGCCAAATAATGAAGCCCGGGTGGAGGTGCGGTCGACGATCGACATCGTCACCGCCCGCCAGCAGGGGCGCGAGCTGGCGCTGAGCCTGGGCTTCTCGGGCGCGGAGGTCACCCTCGTGGCCGCGGCCATCTCCGAGATAGCGCGCAACATCCTCGATCACGCCAAACGCGGCGAAGTCCTGTTTTCCCAGGTGCAGCATGGCAACCACCGCGGCCTGCAGGTCATCGCCCAGGACCAGGGCCCGGGCATCCCCGACATCGGCGTCGCCATGCAATACGGCTACTCCACCCGCCGCGGCCTCGGGGTCGGCCTGCCGGGCGCGAAGTGGCTCATGGATGACTTTGAGATCACGTCCAAGGTCGGCGAAGGCACGAAGGTGGTCATGCGCAAATGGCTCAAGAATGAAACCAACAAGCTTAACCCACCCGGTTGACTGGGCGGTGGCGCAGAAAGCCACGCCCGGGCAGACCGTCTCCGGCGACCGGCACCTGGTGCAGCCGCACGGGCGCGGCGTGCTGCTGGCCGTGGTCGACGGGATCGGCCACGGGCCCGAGGCCGGGCGGGCGGCGGCCATTGCGGTGGATGCCCTCCTTCAGCAACCGGGCGACTCCGTCCACGCCCTCACCAAGCGCTGCCACGCCGCCCTCGCCCTGACGCGCGGGGTGGTGATGACCCTGGTCGCCCTCGACCTCGACGATCGCACCATCACGTGGTGCGGCGTCGGCAACGTGGAGGCCCGGCTTTTCCGGGTGGAGGCCGGCTTCACCACGCCCGAGAGCGCCCTGCTGCGCGGCGGCACGGTGGGCTCCCAGCTGCCCGTGCTTTACGCCAACGTCATTCCGGTCAACCCGGGCGACGTGCTGATCATGGTCAGCGACGGCATCCGCCCGGACTACGAGCACGACGTGCCGGTCAAGGGCCCGCCGCAGCGGATCGCCGACCATATCCTGCAAAAATACTACAAGGGCACCGACGACGCCCTCGTCCTGGTCGCCCGGATCAATGAAACGAACCATGCCGCCTAGTGTCACCAAGCTCGCGCCCCCGGATAACGTCGGAGCCCCGCCCGTCCCCGACGAGTATGCCCACCTGGTCGAACTGCGGCAACGCTTCGAGACGATCGTGAACCTCCCGACCGACTATTTCACGCTGATTGATTCCGACCATGCCTACCTGGCGGTCAACGACGCCTACTGCCAGGCCCACGGTCGGCCCCGCGAGCGGATCATCGGACACACGGTGGCCGAACTCTGGGGCGCGGAAGTCTACCGGACCCATCTCCGGCCCCAGCTGGAAAAATGCCTCGCGGGCGAGGAGGTCCACTACCAGGGGCGCTTCGAGTTTCCGCGCACCGGGCTGCGCGACTTCGAGGTCAGCCTCTACCCCTACCGCAGCGACGATGGCCGGCCCCACGCCATCGTCCTCACGCGGGACATGACCGAGCAGCAGCGGGCCGCCACCGAGCTGCGGGCATCGCAGGACCGGTATCGCGTCCTCATCGAGTCGGCCAACGATGTCATCTTCATGCTGACGACCGACGGCCGCATCGCAGCGCTCAATCCGGCGTTCGAGGCGCTCACCGGCTGGCCCCGCGCCGACTGGCTCGGCCAGCCCTTTGCCCCGCTGTTGCACCCGGAGGACCGGCCGGTGGCCTTGGAGCGATTTCATGCGATCATGCAAGGAACCGCCGAACCCCGGCGGCGCGAGTATCGCATGCGCAAGGCCGGGGGCGACTACGCTATGGGGGAATTCACCATCGCCCCGCAGCGCAAGGATGGCGTCATCATCGGATTCTTCGGCATCGGCCGCGATATCACCGAGCGCAAGCACGCCGAGGAGCAGCTCGACCGGTTCTTCAACCGCTCGCTCGACATGCACTGCCTCGCCGGCTACGACGGCTACCTCAAGCGCGTGAACCCGGCCTGGGAGCGGACTCTCGGCTTCGCCACCGAGGAATTGCTCAGCCGCCCCTACCTGGAATTCGTGCACCCCGACGACCGCGCCGGGGTCATGCAGGAGCTGATCCGCCTGCAGCAGGGGCAGGATATCACCGCCTTCGAGATGCGCTGCCCCTGCAAGGACGGCTCCATCAAGTGGACCCTGTGGAACGCCACCACCCTGCCCAGCCAGCATCTCATCGTCGCCACCGGGCGCGACATCACGGAGCGCAAGCGCACCGAGGAGGCGGTCCTGCACAGCGAGGAGCATTACCGGGAGCTCTTCCACCAGGCCTACCAGATGCAGGAGAACCTCCGGCGGCTCTCCGACCGCATCCTCGAAGTCCAGGAGCAGGAGCGCACACGCATCAGCCGCGACCTGCACGATGAGGTCGGGCAAGCGCTCACCGCCATCAACGTCAACCTGGCGGTCATGCAAAAGTCGCTGGCCGAGGCCCCGCCGGAAGTCACCCAGCGCATCGCCGACACGCGACAGCTCCTCGAGCAGACCATGGAGACCGTGCACCGGTTTTCCCGCGAGCTGCGCCCGGCCATGCTCGATGACCTTGGCCTGCTGCCTGCCCTGCGATCCTACCTTAAGAGCTTCACCGAGCGCACCGGCATCGCCGTCCGCCTTGCCGCGGAAGGGGCCGAAGGCGTCGCGCGGCTGGATGCGGAGCGCAAGACCTTGGTCTACCGCGTGGTGCAGGAGGGCCTGAACAACACCGCCAAGCACGCCCAGGCCCGGCAGGTGACGGTGACCCTCACCGAGCTGCCGCAACGGGTGCAGCTGGAGGTCCGGGACGACGGCCGGGGGTTCGCCCCCGACGCCGCCACCAACCGGCTGGGCCTGCTCGGGATCGCCGAGCGCGTGCGGCTCGTCAATGGCGAGTTTGCCGTGGAATCCACCCCCGGCCAGGGCACCGCCCTCCGGATCATAATCCCCTTCGCGCCGGTCCAATCCCGGTGACCCGGTCAACCTTCAACCCAGCCACTCCCATGCAAAAAACCACCGTATTGCTCGCCGATGATCACACCGTCTTGCGTCAGGGCCTGCGCGCCCTGCTGGCCGCCGAACCCGACATGGAGGTCGTCGGCGAGGCGGACAACGGCCGGCAGGCCGTGCAGCTGGTCCAGAAATTCCTGCCCGATGTCGTCGTCATGGACATCGCCATGCCGCTGCTCAACGGCCTGGAGGCCACGCGCCAGATCACCCGCGAGGTGCCCTCCACCCGGGTCATCATGCTCTCCTCCTACAGCGACGACGAATATGTCGAGCAGCTGACCGACGCCGGGGCCATCGGTTACCTGCTCAAGCAGACCGCCGCCACCGACCTGCTCAAGGCCATCCGGGAGGCGAAGCAGGGCAACGCCTACTTCAGCCCGGCCATCTCCCGGCGCATGCTCGACCATTACCGCCAGGCCTTCATGAGCGGCCAGCCGATCCGCAAAGCCGGCGAATCGCTCACTTCGCGCGAGTGCGAGGTCCTGCAGCTCATCGCCGAGGGCAAGACGAACAAGCAGATCGCCGCCGAGCTGTGCATCAGCATCAAGACGGTCGAGAAGCACCGCCAGCAGGTGATGAACCGGCTGAACATCCACGACATCGCCGGCCTCACCCGCTACGCCATCGCGAAGGGGCTCATCGAGTCCAAGCCGGCGCTCGGGCCCGCCTAGAGCGGATCAAGCTGAAGTGCAGCCATCGCAGTTCCTGTGGCAGGGCGCACCGCCGAGGCTGCGCCCTCGTCGCCGGCCCGGCCCGCCGGCCGTAGCCTTGGCGAAGGCTGGTGCGCCGAGACCGGGTTGACCCACGCAGGGCGGAGCGGGCCGCTCCGCCCTGCTTTTTTTTGCGGCCATGCTATTACTTATACCAAACACCCAAAGCTTTTACACGAAGGCCGCAAAGAACGCAGAGATATTTCCCAACGCAGGATCTGCTTCGCGGTCTTGGCGACCTTGGTGTAGAGTGTAGTAGCTTGAGGCGATTGGTATTTAAACTTAAACTGCTGTAGCGCTGTAGCGGGGGGCGGGCGGCTCAGCCGTCCCGCCCGGTGACTATGCCCTCCGCCCGCGTCACCACGCTGATGTAATCGATATAGCTGAAGGCCAGCGCCGCCCGCACCTGCGGCCACGTTTTCTCGGTCGCCTGCCCGGCCGCCTGCATGCCGAGCCGCAACGCGCGCTCCTGGCTTTTCATCTCCTGGATCGTGCTCTCGAAATGCTCCTGCTGCGCCTGCGGCAGGGACCGGACCCCGCCGGACAGGCCGCCCATGGCCTCGTTCGTGGCCTTGAGCCTCGCCTCGAGGTCGAAGACCATCTGGTTGCGTGCCTCATAGGCGCAGGTGCGGATGGCCTCGGTGGCGGAGGCCACGATCAGCGAGGATGAGACCGGCTGGCGGGCGCCGGCCGTGACGGCCAGGCCGAGTTGCGCCATGCCGGACGCCGTGGCGGTGAGCAGCACGGCGGAAATCACGGCCGCGCGGATCGGGTGCTTCATGGTCATGTTCATGCTCCTGTTGGGTTGTTGGACTGATCCGGGTCGTCGGGCCGGCCCGGGACCGGGATTGTCCCGGTTGGGAATGAAACGGCGCCGGCTCGTGCCGGCGCCGTTCCTACACACATGTTCTTCTCTATTCTCTACTCTCTACTCTAGCTAACAGGCGCCGCATGCTAGCCGCAGGCGCGGCGGGCCGGCAGTGGGTGTTTACCCCACCTTGCGAGCATCTCCCTGTAGGAGCGGCCCGCCAACTCCAGCGATGGGACTTTCCCTGCCCAGGCCCGATCCGTTGTCCCGGGCCTGATGGCGGGACGCCGGGCTGCCCACCCACGCGGTGCCGGACGGGAGCCGCTCGCCCTTCATGAGCAGTGAAAGCGCATCCAGCCGCGACCCATCCTCCATTTCCGAGTCGTAGAGCACGACGGAGCAGGCGCCCAGTTCACAACCATCCCCGATCCGCAGCCGAGCGGCTTTCAGGACGCGGTCCTCGAAGAGGTGGGTTTGCAAGATGCAGTCCTCGTTGAGCGCCACGTCGTCGTCGATCTCGACCAGGTCCCACTCGAGAAAGCCCGTCGTGTGCACATAGGCCGCGCCGGCCTTGAGGATCCCGAGCAGCGCCGCGTAAGCCCCTGCTGACCGCGGCAGCAGCAGGCCCACGCGCGCCCCGCGTCGCACGCCGCACCGGCGCAGATGGCGCGCCATCCGGTTGGCCTGCGCCTCCGGTTCGCCGTAGGTGGTTTCCTCGCGGCCGCAAATCACCACGACGGCGTCGGGGCTCGCATCGGCACTGGCCTCGAAAATTTCATGGAGCATGCCGCGGCGCACCACGTCTTCGCACATTGCGTTGGTTTCGCCGTGCGGTTCCAACCAACACGGCGGTCGGCTGCAGCTTGGTTTGCATCTGAGGTGGCGGGTTCGCCGCACCGCTCACCGACCCTTCAGCCTGTCAACCGTGCCGGCGGAGCGGCTGGGTGTCCGCCTGAAATTCCCGCCGGGCCTTGCCCAAGTCCATCCGGCCCGGGCGGGAGAAAACCCGCCGCCCCCTTGGCCAACCGTTGTCGTCGAAGGTGAATACCGGGCCCCGGGCGGCCAGAAGCAAAAAAAAGGGCGGTGTCACTTTCGTGACACCGCCCCGGGACGGAGGCGCGATCGACGCCTCGGTGGAACCTGATTAAAACGCCGTCAGTTTGTGATCGTGGCGGTGGCGAAGGCCGGCGACCCGGCGTTGTAGGTCGTGTCGGGCGTTACGGTCACCACCACGGTCTCTGGGTTCGCGCCGGTTGTGTTGGCCACGGCGACAATGGTCAGGGTGGCCGAGGTCGCGCCGGCGGGAATTGTGATGGAGACCGGCATGTCGCCCGCCGGTGTGCGGTAGTCGTTCCATTTAACGGCGGAGCCGGTGAGCGAGTAGTTCACGGTGAGCGCCTGGCTCGTGCTCCCGCTGCGGGTGAACGTGAACGCGGCGGTGATGGACGGATTCGAGATGCTCATCGTGGCGCTGGTGGCGACGACCGTGACGTTGGACAGTCCGTTGTCCGTAAAGAAGTTCTGGACTGCGAACACGCGACGACCGTCGGCCAGGGTGGCCTCCGCCTCCACCCACTGCTGGCCATAGGCCGAGGGAGTGAAGGTGAAGGACGTGCCGTAGTGGGCCGGTTGGCTGGCTGCTTCCCACACGATGGTCGCGCCCGTGAGGTCGATGCCCGCCGGAGGCGTGAGCGTCGCGGTGACCGGCGTGCCGGCGAGGAGCGTGGCCGTCAGGCCGGTGATGGTCGCGGCGACCGGCTTCCACGCCTGGGTCTTGAGCGAGGTCTGCGCGCCGACGGAGGCGTAGGCGATCAGGCTGCGCGCGGTGTCGAGGTGCACGAACTCGGTCGTGACGTTGAACGTGTCGCTCCAGCGGTCGTAGAACGGATAGGGCGCGGTGCCGGCGGAATCGGCCGGGAACACGAGCGACGCCAGCGTGGTGCCGTAGGTCGCGGTGTAGACCGGGCCGGTCTGGATGTTGCCCAGCGGAATGCCCGAGGGCGGCAGATCGCGGCGGTCGTTCTGCGCGTATTGGTGCACGATCTCGTGCTGGCGCTTCAGGCCGAGGCCGGTGACGTAGGACTGGTTGATCGGATTGGTGCCGGCCTCGTAGTTGAGGTTGCGGAGGATCGCGTCCAGATACGCGGGCTTGGCGGTGACCTGGTTCGCCACGGCCATGTCGAACGCCTGCGTGCCGGAGAAATACCAGCCCGCGCTGTTCACGTGCTTCGTGTCGGTCGGGAAGCTGGTGCCGTAGGCGCTTTGCTGCGCCCAGGTGACACCGTCGTCGCCGGCCGCCAGGATTTCCGCCTGGCACTTGGCCAGGAAGGTGGCGTCGAGCGCGCTTGCCGGGAGGCGGCCGCTGGTGGCCGCGAAGGCGTAGGAGCGGACGGCGTTGCCCCAGCTCATGTAGCAGTGCCACCAGCCCCAGCGCCAGGTGGCGGGATTGGCCGGATCATACCAGGACTTGAGCGTGGCATGGATCGTCTGGTCCCCCGTCGCGACAAACATCGCGGTGGCCGCCCAGGCGAGTTCGTCGTCGTGCGTGAAGTCGTCGCCGTAGTGCGTGATCTTCTGGTAGGCGCCGGCCTTGCCGTATTTGGCGATGGCGTTGGTGAGGAACGTCCAGCCGAGCTTCGCCTTGGCGAGGTAGTTCGCGGCGGCGGTCGGATAGGCGGCCTTGAACTTCGGCGAGGAGGCGATCTCGGCGAGCGCCGCGGTGGCGGCGGCCGAGGCGGCGGTGTTCTTCGGCCAGACCACCTGCGGGTCGCCCTTGTCGGGGAGCACGTTGCTCTCGTATTCCCGGTTCATCGGGTAGACCAGGAAGTAGAAGCCGCCGTCGGCGTCCTGCATCTTGGCGAGGAAGTCGGCCTCCCACTTCGCCTCCTGCATGACGTCGCTGATGCCGTCGCCGCTCTCGGGCGTGCCGAGGTTGTCGAGGTCGGAGATGCCGGGGATCGAATCGACGGCGAACATCAGCTCGTGGATGAGCGAGGCGCTGTTGATCGTGTATTTGCTGTAGTCGCCGGCGTCATGGTGGCCGCCGGAGACGTCGAGCGTCCCCTGGTTCACGAACGGGTAGAGCTGCGCGGACTCGCTGGTGAGCGCGGGCGCGATCTGCGTCGGGTTGTTCGTGTTAATGTTGTTCGCATAGCTCGCGACCGTCGTCCAGGTGAACGGGAAGTTCGCCGCAGGTGAAGGCACGCTGGCCGGCCCGGTGTGGCAGGCATCGTGGACGAAGCGCGTGAACGGCATGGCGTTCGTCGTGCCGCAGCGCTGGTGGTAGAGGCCGAGCGCGTAGGCGCGGGCCCAGGCCATGGCGATGCCCTCATTGATCTTGAACGGCACCGAGGCGCCCAGGCCGGGCACGGTCAGGTAGTAGCGGCCGGGCGTGGTGAACGCGCTGAAGTCGGCTTCGTAAACCTGTTGATACGGGGTCGGCGAGTAAGTCCAGCCGGTGTCGGGGTGCGCGACCAGCGAGCCCGTGAACACGACCGCGCCCGAGGACGCATCGACCACCTGGAAGCCGGCGGAGGCCGGGATGGCCATCTCGCCGAGGCTGCCGAGGTAGTAGCCGACTTCGGCCTTCTTCGCGTAGGCGGGCATGTAGCCCTCCTGGTTGACATGGATCGCCGGGCTGTAGCGCAGCGGGTGCGCCGTCGCGGCGAACGTCATCGTGGCCGGCCACAGGGAGGCGTCGGGATTGGTCACGACCACCTGGGCGCCGCTGGGCACCGGGGTGGCGAGCGTGAGGTAGAGATCGCTCTCGATCCGCAGCATGTAGGTCGCGAGCGGCGCGTAGAGCGGACGACGCTTGAAGCCGACGCCCGTCACCGTAACCGGCGAGCCGTTGACGGTGACGGTGAACTTGCCCGCGGCCGGCGCGGTGAGCGTGCTGGTGCTGCTGACGAAGTCCCAGCAGTCGACCGTGGTCGCGGTGGACAACTTGGTGTTGATGCGTTGCAGCTCGAGCACGGAGGGCGAAGCGATGCGCAGCGCGTTGTCGCCGACGAGCGGCTGCTCCAGCGCGAGGTAGTCGGTCGGATTCGACGCCGGGATGGTGGCCACATTATACGAGCCGGACGGAGTAGGCGTGGGCGTCGGCGTCGGTGTCGGCGTCGGTGTCGGTGTGGGCGTGGGTGTCGGCGTCGCCGCGGAAGCCAGAAGCGTGAGCGTCGCGCTGCTGGCGGAACCGACCGTGTAGGTCGGGTCGGCCGCGAGCGTGAAGCTCGCGGTCTCGGGGTTGGCGTTGGTCGAGTTGGCGACCGCCACGATGGTGCAGGTCGCCGACGCCGCGCCGGCCGGGATGGTGACGGCGACGGGCATGTCGCCGTTGGTGGTGCGGTAGTCGTTCCACTTCACGGCGGTGCCGCCGAGCACATAGTTGACGGTGAGCGCGGCGGTGGTCGCGCCGGTGCGTGCGAACGTCAGCACGGCGTTGCTGCCGCCGATGGTGGCGGAGGCGGTGGCCGGCGACACGGTGACGGTGGGCGACACGGGCGCGGGGGCGCCCTTGCCGGTCTTGTCCCAGGTGGCGCGGCCGCCGACGAGCGAGAAGCTCATGCCGGTGAGGGTCTGACCCTCCAGACCGAGGACGCTGGCGGGGACCTCGAGACGGACCCACTGGCCGGCCGCGGGCAGGTTACCGACACGATAGCGGCTGGCGGTGCCATCGGTGCCGTAGAGGATCGTGTTGGCGCCCCAATACGCGCGGTGCTCCCAGCTGTTGCCGTTGAAGCTCAGCATGAGCTCGGTCGGCAGATTGGCCGGATCGAGGTAGACGTAGGTGAAGAGCACGTCGCCGGTGTTGATGGCGAGCGTGGCGGTCGCACCGTTGAACGAGTGTTCGTGGATGCCGGAGGCGAGGTTGCTCTGGTGGGCCACCGAGCCGGAGTATGGCGCGGGGTTGCTGGTCACCCAGGTCCACGCATCGCCGCCGGTGCTGCTGCCCCACGCACCGGCGGGCAACGCGTCGTCCACCCACACGACGTCGGCGGTCGAGGCCGGCGGCGGCGTGACGGCGTTGCTGACCAGGACGGTTACGGTGGTCGCCGTGGCGGTGTTGCCGGCCGCGTCGCGCGCGACCGCGCTCAGCGTGTGCGAGCCGTTCAGCGACAGCGTGGAATCCCACGAGAAGCTGTAGGGGACCACCGTTTGCTCGGCACCGAGGTTGGCGCCGTCGAGCTTGAACTGCACCCCGGCGACACCGACATTGTCGGACGCGTTCGCTGTGACCATGACGCTGCCGCCGGTGACGGTGGCGCCGTTGGCCGGCGCGGTGATCGAGACGGTAGGCGGGGTCGTGTCGATCACGACGTTGCTGACGGTGACCGTGACGTTGGTCGCCGTGGCCGTGTTGCCGGCCGCGTCGCGCGCGACGGCGCTCAGCGTGTGCACGCCGTTGGCAGACAGCGTGGAATCCCACGAGAAGCTGTAGGGCGCGGCGGTGACCTCGGCGCCGAGGTTGGCGCCGTCGAGCTTGAACTGCACCCCGGCGACACCGACATTATCGGAGGCGTTGGCCGTGACGACGACGCTGCCACCGGAGACCGTCGCACCGTTGGCGGGCGCGGAGACCGAGACGGTCGGGGGGGTGGTGTCGGTGACGGGCGGCGTGGAGCCGGAGCCCGAGACCTTGCCGATGTAATCCCAGGTGGCGCGACCGTTGTAGAGCGAGAAGCTCATGCCGGTGATGGTCTGGCCCTCGAGGCCGACCGAGCTGGCCGGGACTTCGAGGCGCACCCACTGGCCGGCGGCGGGCAGCGCGCCCACGTAGAAGCGGCTGGCGGTGTTGTTCGTGCCGTAAGTGATGAGGTTCGAGCCCCAGTAGGCGCGGTGCTCCCAGTTGTTGCCCTGCCAGCTGATCATGATTTCGGACGGCAGGTTGGCGGGATCGAGGTAGATGTAGGCGAACAGCTTGTCCCCGGTCGCGACCGGCATGGTGGCGCTCGCCCAGTTGAACGAGTGCTCGTGCAGGCCGGAGGCGATGTTGGTCTGGTGGGCCTTCGTGCCGGAGAACGGCGTGGGGTTGCTGCTGACCCAGGTCCAGGTGTCGCCACCCGTGCCGGAACCGGAGGCGCCGGCCGGGAGGGCGTCATCGACCCAGACGAAGGTCGTGCTGGTGCCGGTGTTGCTGACGTTCACGTTCACGGTGGTCGCGGTGGCGGTGTTGCCGGCGAGGTCGCGGGCGACGGCGCTCAGCGTGTGCGGGCCGTTGGCGGCCAGCGTGGAATTCCACGTGACGCTGAACGGGGCGGCGAGGACCTCGGAACCGAGGTTGTTGCCGTCGAGCTTGAACTGCACACCGACGACGCCGACGTTGTCGGCGGCGTTGGCCGAGACCGCAACCGCGGTGCCCGAGACCGTGGCGCCGGCGAGCGGCGCGGCCAGCGAGACGGTGGGGGGGGTCGTATCAGAAACCGGGACGGACGCGCCGCCGACGGTCCAGAAGACGCCCTGCGAGGCGTTGTTATAGGTGCCGCTCGAGGAGGTCTCGAGTTTCACGGCGCGGACCATGTAGGTCGCACCCGAGGGGGCGGACGGATCCGTGAATGTCGTGCCCGTGACGGGCGAGCTGGTCAGGCGCGTGAACGGGCCGGTGGCCGAGGTCGCGCGGTAGACGTGATAGCCGAGCACGGTGTCGGGCGAGGGGGTCCAGGCCAGCGCGGCGCTGGAACCGGCGAGCGTGCCGGAGAGCGTGCCCGGGGGGGCGACGACGTGCAGGCGCAGCGTGGGATCGCCCATGAGCGCGACGTGGATCAGGTTGGCCGAGCTGTTGATCTGGTTCTGGTAGAGTCCGGTGTTGTTCTGCGTCAGCCGTGCGGTGTAGCCGACGGTCTCGCCGAGGCCCATGGGATGCATGAACCAGTGCGGGCGGCCCGACCACGCCGCCGTCAGGCCGTTGGTCGTGGTGCAGAGGAGCGAACGCATGACGTCGTCCTCGTGGTCCCAGTCGCCGTGCCAGCTGCCGAAGACGAGGTTGAACACGCCGTGGACGTTGTTGGTGACGACCTCGACCGTGTTGGTGTTGTGATTGACGTCGAAGTTGCCCAGGCCGGCGATGGTCAGATAGCTGCCGGCGCCGCAACCGTAGGCGAAGAGGTAGTTGCCGGCCGCGAGCGCGGGCACCCAGACGCCCTGCTGGTCGTTGTACTGGGTGTTGAGGTTGGTGATGTTGTTCGCGCCGAAGAACGCCGTCGCGGCGCCGTAGGCGCTGGACGAGAACGCCTCGCCGCTGCGGATGCCGAAATAGTCACCGACGATGGCGCGGCGCTGCACGGGCATGAGACCGGCGCGGTAGTTGTGGTCCTTGCCCAGATACTGGCGGAGCAGTTCCTGCTCGCTGAGGAAGGTGGCCGGGCCGCCCCAGGTGGTGCGGCCGGGCATGTTGGCGAGATCGACACGGCCGACCTGGAGCTCGACGGTGCCGGGGATCGTCGTCTGGTCGAACTTGCCGTCGCCCGGGAGATTGGTCAGGCGGGCGGCGTCGACGGGATCGGTGTTGACCGTCTGCGTGAAGTTGACGGTGGAGTCGGTCCAGGTGCCGCTCATGTTGCCGTAATAGACGTCCGCGGGCCAGGCGCCGACGTGGTCGGGGTGGCCGTCGGGGTTGAGCTGGCCGGAATACGGCACGGGCACGTGGCCGAAGAGGAAGACCGCCTTCACGTTCGCCGGGTCGGCGGTGTAGTCGGCCTGGATGAGCGCCTTCACGCTCGGGACGGTGGCGGTGCGGCTGACGTCGTGGCGCAGCACGGTCCAGCCGTCGCCGGCGAGGTCCTGCTGGAGGCGCGTAAGCTCGGCCGCGAGATTGGCCGCGTAGGTGTTGTCGACGATGAGGACGACTTTCCCGCGGTTCTCGACCAGCGGCACGTTGATGCCGGCCTGGATGTAGCCATAGCCGGAATACGTGCCGGCGTTCTTGACGATCTGGTATTCGTAGACGGTGCCCACGGCGACGCTGGTGTCGGCATAGGTCAGGACGGTGCCCGCGAGCACGGTGCCCGAACCCCAAGAGGTGGCGCCGGGCGCCTTGCGGTAGACGGTGTAGCTCGTCGGCGTCGCGGTCGTGTCCTGCGGCCAGGTGAGCGTGATTTTGGCAGGAGACGCCTGCACAGCGGCGCTGACTTGCACCGCGTAGTTCCAAGTGGCTTCAACGGCACGCGCGGCCTGGGCGAGGAACCCGAGGACCGTGGCGGCGAGGAGCGTGCGAATGAGTGATTTCATAACCCCGCCATCCTAGATTTTTCCCGCGCCCCCCATAATCGGCGCCGGGCTGATTATCCTGTCGGTGCCGCGCACAGCCACTTGTCGGCGTTCCGCCTACAAACCGGTTCCCATGAAAAATGCATGAAATCGGTGCTGGCCGCGCGCCGCACCCGGCTCCGCGAAAGAAATTGCCGGCGCGCCGCTTGAATCTGTTCTTCCACTGGCCGCAGGCCCCGGGAGGTGGCAGCCGGGGCGTTTCGGGGTTCCCACCCCATGCCTGACCCCGGCCGAATATGGTCTGCTTGGGAAAAGCCCCCATCCCATGAAACTCTCAAAATTATCCTTGGCACTCGTCTGCGCTTTCTGGTGCGCCGGCCTGTGCCTGTCCCTCACCGCCTCCGCCGCCACCCTGGGGCCTTCCTTGGGGGCCAAAACCTCTGCCCTGCTGCCCACCGACTCCGTTGGCACCGTCATCGTTGCCTTCAACAATGTTGATGGCGGTCTCACCACCACGCATCTCGATGCCCTGCGCGCCGCCGGCCTCACCACCGGCCAGACCCTTCCCACCCTCGGCATGGTCGCCGTCAACGCCACCGTCGCGCAGGTCAACGCCCTGGCCGGCAACCCCGCGGTCCGCTCGATCTGGGCCAACGACCCGCTGAACTACTACATGCATGAGGCGCGGGTGCTCACCGGCGTGGACCAGCTCCAGTCCGACCCCGCCCTCACCCTCGCCAACGGCGGCACACCGGTCTTCGGCAGCGGAGATTTCTCGGTGGTCATAAACGACAGCGGCATCGACGCCACGCACGCCGACCTGATGTTCGGCGACCATGTCGTCCAGAACGTCCAGATTGTCGCGGACCAGGCCACCTCCTCGGCGCTGGGCCTTGCGCCCTCGCTCTATGGCTTCACGCCGCTGGTTTTCGTCGAGAATGTGCCCAACACCGACACCCACATCGGCCACGGCACGCACTGCGCCGGTATCGTCGGCGGCTCGGGGGTTCGCTCCGGCGGGCTCTACCGCGGCGTCGCCCCGGGGGCCAGGCTCATCGGCTGCGGCTCCGGCGCCGTGGAGTTCATCCTTGCGGCGCTGGGTGGCTTCGAGTGGTCGCTCGCCAACCAGCCGCGCTACCACATCCGCGTCATCTCCAACTCCTGGGGCGGCACGGGCGCGTTCGACCCGGCCGACCCCATCAACATAGCCACCAAGACCGCGCACGACCGCAACATCACCGTCGTCTTCGCTGCCGGCAACAACGGCCCCGCGCCCGACACGATGAACCCCTACGCCAAGGCGCCATGGGTCATCGGCGTCGCCGCCGGCACCAAGGAGGGCGGGCTTGCGAGCTTCTCGTCGCGCGGCGTGCCAAAGGATCAGCGTCTGGCGAACTCCGATCCGAACGACGACTTCAACGCGCCCACGGTCACCGCGCCCGGCACCGGGCGTGAGTTCGCGACCGATGCCGGCAAGTTCACCGCCGCCATCGTTTCCACTCGCTCCTCGAGCAACGTCGTCGCCAACGGCCTGACCAGCGACACCGAGATTCCCCCGGCCTACCTGCCCTTCTACACCCAGATCTCCGGCACCTCGATGGCCACGCCGCACATCGCGGGCGTGGTCGCCCTGATGCTAAACGCCAACCCGCTGCTCACCCCCGACCAAGTGAAGCAGATCCTGGTCGACACCGCCACGGCCATGCCGGGTTATGCCGAGTGGGAAGTCGGCGCGGGCTACGTCAACGCCTGGGCTGCCGTCGACAACGCCTTTAACCTGTCCAAACCCTATGCCTCGCTTGCCCGCACCAGCTACAATGCCCAGGTCACCACGACCAAGGCGCCCACCGAGACCTTCACCATCGCCTACAGCCCGACAGCCACGCCCGGACCCGACAGCTCCAACGCCCGCCACTTCACCATCTCCTCCGGCACGGACCTGCTCGAGGTCGCCATCCAATACGGCAACACCGACCTCACGCTCTTCGGCAACATCCTGATCCTGCGGCTCTACAGTCCGGACGGCCACACCTACTCCAACGCCGGCAGCGTGCTCTTCGTCACCGACACGCCGCGCCGCTACGTGCGCGTGGTCAGCCCGCCCCCGGGCGACTGGGTGGTCGAGGTGCGCGGCGCCCGCGGCCTCGCCGCCGTCCCACAAGCCACTTCGCCGGTGGCGCTCGCGCTGCCCGATCAGGTCAACACCTTCATCGACCGCACGACCTTCAACCTCCCGCCCGTATCCGACATCGCCGGCACTCCTTACGAGAGCGAAATCATCCATGCGCTGAAGCACCGCTATCTCGACACTTTCGGCGACAACACTTTCCGCCCGTGGTGGACCGTGACGCGCGCCGATTTCGCCGATGCCATGACGATCAACACGCCGCTCCGCCAGGCCGTCAACGGCGCGACGTTCCCCGACGCAACGGGCTCGCTGCAGCCGCTTGCGGCGGCAATCACCGCACAAGGCGCCACGCTGCGGCATTTCGACTACCGCGTGGACGGCCTGCTCGCACCCGTGAACGGCTCATTCCTGCCGAACAACACCATCACCCGCCTCGAACTTGCCGTCGCGCTCGTCCGCGCTCTCGGCCAGGATGCGCAGGCCCGGGCGCTCGCCGGCACCGCCGTGACCGCGACCGATGCCAACGGCAACAGCTTCGTCGTCGCCGACCTGGCCGACATCCCGGCTGACCAGCGCGGCTACGCCCAGATCGCGTTGAACAAGGGTTTCCTCACGGCCGTGTTCCTGAATCCGGGCACGGTCCAGTTCCGGCCCAGCGACACCCTTAGTCGCGGGGAACTAGCCGCCGCACTGAACAGCTTCCGCGACAGCTTCTCCCTTGAATAGCCCGCCCGCGGCCAAACCCGAAACCCAACCCCCTACAGCCATGCCGAGCGGAGTGTTACACGAGCCAAAGAACGGCCTGGCGGCGCTCTGGCGCCGCTACAAGGCGATCCTGTTCGGCGCCAGCGAACCGCCCGCCGGGAAAACCCCGTGCCCCTGGTGCGAGGGCGCGGGAATGCTTTATGACGGGAAGTCCGGCCTGCTGGTCTATTGCGACTGCTGCAACCGCACCGGATTCATCCCGGAAGTGCCGGCGGTTCCTCCCTTGGCCCGTTTCACCTCGTCAAGACAGCACTGATCACGCGGCCCGAAGCAACGGCAACCGGCGGGAATCCGGTCGCCCCGTGATTTGAGTGCCGCCCACGCAATCCCCCCCGTCAAAAGTATCGAATGATTTGAAAGGCCGAATTCTTCGCCCAAGGAATGCTGCCTTTCTCTTGATTTGACGAACCGAAGGCGGCGGTTTCATAAAACCCCAGCGTCCAGTGCTTCGACAGATCATATTGCACCGAGAGCTGCGCCAGCGTTGAGCGATCGAATGGATTGATGAAACCGACCACCCCGAGATCCAGGTATTTCAAGAACGCATCCTGCCAATCCAATCGCGCGAAGATCTGTTGTTGCATCAGCGGTTCCGCCTGATCCGCAGCATATACGCGGACAAACCACAGCTCGGCGGCCAGCTGTGTATGCGACCGACCCAAGGTGATCCACTGGTCGAATTCGCGGCGCGTGAAACCAGACTGATGATAGTGAAACTCCACGTTAAGTGTCATCCTGGAACTATTGGTCCAGGATACTCCGACCGCCGCGTCATTTTGAAACCCCTCCGAGGTGGACAACTGCGGAATAACCGGGGAGCCGGACGGAATGCTCCCGGTCGCCTCTCCAAATGCGATGGCACGACGGCTCAGGGTGCCCTCCTCGCACCCGGACCATTCGGCATACATCACCACATTGTTGCTCATGACACGGCTCAAACTGGCGCCGAGATGGGTGCCGACGCTGTCGTGAAACAGGAGGACCTGCGGGTTCAAGCCCGCGAGATCACAGCTCAACGATGCCAGGTAGCGCGGAGAGGAATTGGTTTGCCCGAACAGGGGATCGAAGGGGGCGGGAGCGCCGGTGAGCTGCCGCGTCACGTGCCGCACCCCGGGGGCGAAAGCCACGGTAAAGGCTCCACCGGCCAAAAGCTTTTGGCCATATATCATCAAAACACCGAGCCGGTCTTGTTTCGACGCCGAGGGATCAATCGACGCAAGATTTACTTGTGCGCGCGCCTTGAAGAAATCGGTCGGATTATATCCCAGGGCGGGTCCGTTCTTCAGATTGATCCTCCCGACCTCCACGTATGTCTGCGAAGCGACTTCGTCGGAGGCGAATGCCTCGCGCAGGTCATTGCGCAGACTGCCGGAACTTGGCCACGAGATCGCATCGCCGGCGAAGGCGTTGAGTCGGTCGCTCAGGCTGAACCGGAGCGCGTCGGTTGCCTTCCATTGATACGACGCATCCAGGCTCAGCCGTTCCTGATAGCCGGGTTGGACGTTTGGCGCCGGCACCAGGAGATTGCTTCGATTCCTCCAGGTCGTCAGCGCGCTTTCCAGAAAAACCCGGCTCTCAGTGCGGGTGGCCTGCAACGCGGGTGCCGTCGGCGGTTTGGCGTTGAAGACACTCGTGGGGATCGCGTCCAAGTCCGAACCCGGATCGTCCGCGCCGCTTGCGCGCGCCCCAAGGCCTGGGCAGAACGCAACACACGCACACGCTGCGACAAGGGTTCGCATCACTCCAATTTCAGCCGCGGCAGGTATTCGCGTTGATACCAACTGTCCGGAATCTCCATTCCGCGATAACCCTGAAAACCCATTGTCGTAACGAGCTTGGAATTTACGGCATCGATGATGATCGTTTCCGCCGGCCGTTCTGCTCCCAGATGCTTCTCGTAGCGATGGTAGTAGGTGATCTTCAGCAGCCGTCCGCTGTCGGAATAAAACCTCCCCTTGACCGGGTGAAACGAATCCTTTTCGACCCAATACTCAGCCTTGGCATAGATCGCGTCGCTGTCTTTCGGGGATAGCTCGAGATGCCAGCAGTTCCGCACGACTTTGTCGGCGTCCGGGATGGCCTCGCCCTCCGCCGACCCGATCAACCTGGCCGAGTAATCCCTTGCCAGGTTCACGGTCATGACATCGCCCTGGGAGGCCTGACCCACGAGTCGCTGCTCGGGCGAAATGCGGACGCTCGTCTTCGAGGCCGGGTCGTAGAACCACATGACCGTGCCGTCCATCAGGACACTCTTTCCTCGGTCCCGCGCGGGCTCAGCATAACGCACGAGGTTGCGAAACCGTTCCGCGGCTCCGGCCCGCTTTGAGAAGAGCGTCAGAGTGACATCGTTCCGGGCGGTCCCGTTGATGTATTCGGCAAGTTGAATCGTCACCTGGAACGGCTCCTTCGGGTTTCTTACCTCATCGGCCCGAGTGATGATCTCCTGCGCGGTGGGTTCGGGTTGCGCGAAGGCAATTCCCCGGAACAAGAGGGAGCACATCACGGCGCCAAGAATGGATCTCGTTTTCATGTTCATACGTGTCCCAAGGCATCCACGACTTTCATGCGCGCCGCATTCCGCGCCGGGATCAAGGCCGCCAGGGTCGCGATCGCGGACAGCCCGAGCCCGACGCCCAGGAACAGGGTTATGGCTCCATTGGTCATGAGCTTGAGCGGCACCGGAAAGGCCGATCCCGGAGGCTGCCAGGTCAGGCCGGCGCGGTTGACGATTTGGCTGATCGCGAACCCGATCAGCAGTCCGACAATCGTGCCGATGAGTCCCAGCAGTGCACCCTCCAGGACGAATTGCGCCAGCACTCCCGTTCTGCCGAGGCCGAGAGCCCGCAGGGTCCCGATCTCCTGGGTCCGCTCCATGACACTCATGCTCATCGTGTTCACGACGGTAAAGAGCACGATCACAATCATGATGACCGCCACAAACATGAAGATCGCCGAAAACATACCGACGGCCTGTTTGTAGAACGGCTGGAGCTCTTTGAGGTCCCTGACCTCCAGATCCAGCTTCTTCTCCTTGAAGAGCTGATTCAGTCGCGCGCGGACGGCCGGTATGTCGCGCGTATGGTGAAGCTGCAATACGATGCCCACCGCCTGCTTTTCCCCGCGGCCAAAAAGAAGCTGCTGGGACAGCTCGAAGTTCATGAGCACGAACGAATCGTCCACCTCCTTCATTCCCTGCGAGATGGCCTTGTCGACAAAGAAGTTCACCACGTTCGGAGCGCCGGCGGACGTTGCCGCCAGCAGGTCGAGCCGCGCCGCGGTCGGGCTCCCGCTGGCACTTGAGCCGTCCTTCCCGCGCTCCTCCAGGCTGGCGAAGTCCCGCTTTGCATCCGTGTGCCCGCTGCGCGCTTGCTCCTCCGTGCCCAATGGCGGCGGGCCGGAATCGAGTTTCAGCGCCTTTGTGAGCTTCAGGATTCTGGCGAGACCCACCCCGACATTTCCGTGGGCCGAATCCTCCAGGTTGATGTTCGAATCGACGACGAAATCCTTCAGGTCGTGCTCATCCCATTGCTGCATCTGGTTGTAGTCGGCCGCCACCACGCCGCGGCCGAAAAACGTCTTGGACGCTTCCGATTCGAAGTTGGCGGCGATCCCAAAGAGATTGATGGTAGGAGTCGCAACATTGATCTTGGGCTTCAACACCGGGTCGTTGGCGATCAAGTCGAGGAGCGATTGGTAGTCACGGATCCCGTAAGCCGCGGGATTGCCCGTTCCGTAGTCGAAGTAGCCGCTGCGGTAGACCGCAATGTGGCCGCCCGAGATCACCCCGCGGGTCTCAAGTTGTGCAAAGACCCGGAAAACGAATTCGCCGAAGACGACCATCGAACTTGCGCCCACCGAGATGGCGAGCACGGTCATGAGGCTGCGCCGGACATTTCGCAGGATGCTCCTGGAAGCAATCTTGATGGTGTTCATTTCGCCTCCACTGGTTGAGGATGGCCTTCGCTCACCCGGTGCTCGATCAATTCGCCGTCGCGAATCACAAACGAGTCCTGGGCATGTGAGATCAACTGCGGGTCATGGGTGGAGAAGACAAAGGTCGCCCCATACTGCTCTTGGACATTGTGCATAAGCTCGATGATCGCCGCGCCGGTTTTCGAATCCAGGTTGGCGGTGGGCTCGTCCGCGAGAACGAGACTGGGACCCTTCACCAGCGCGCGGGCGATCGCTACGCGCTGTTTTTGGCCGCCGCTGAGCTGATTTGGGCGGTGCTCGGCAACGTGGCTCAGGCCGACGGATTCCAGGATCTGCCCGGTGCGCGCTTTTCGCTCCAAAGCGGCGACCCCAAGCAGGACCAGCGGGTATTCGATGTTCTCGTAGGCGGATAAAACCGGGATCAAATTGAAGTTTTGAAAGATGAAACCGATGTGCTGCGCGCGGAACTTGGAGATCGCGCCGTCCGAGAGCTCGCTGATATTCTGCCCGCAGACGGTGACGACGCCCGCGGTCGCCTGGTCCAGGCAACCGATGAGGTTCAGGAGCGTCGTCTTTCCGCTGCCCGAGGGCCCAAGCACCATCGAGAAACGCCTCTCGCGGATCGCCAAGTTTACGCCCTTCAGGGCCGGGACCTGGATCTCACCCATTCGGTAGGTCTTGGAAACGTTTTCGAAGACCACTGCAGTCTGTTCATTGTTTGTCATGGATTATCTTTTGGTCACTCAAGGCGTATTCCGGGGTCCGGCGGCGGGGGTTTGAAGAAGGAGCTTTAGGGGCGCCAACGGACTGAGCGGGGTGTAGGTGAATTCGGCGAGGCCCCTTCTGGCCAAAGGCAGGTCGCCCATGAGCGTCCTCGCCTCGTCGGCATCTTTGCCGTTAACGAGAAAGACGACGCCTTGCCCATCGGTGCGAGAATACCACTGGTCGATCTTGCCCTCGAGGTAGAGCTTCACCGTCGCCCGGATTTCGTCGGGCATGGCTTGCATCAGCTCCTCCCGGGGGACGCCGGTTTTTATCGTGAGGCTGACCATGACCCTGGTGGCGGGAGGAGGAGCCAGCGGCTGACCGGACGACGACGCGACAGTGCCAGCGATAAAAACGACTGCGGCTGCAATCGTGAACCAACGCTTACCGGATGATCTTGAGTTTTTCATGTTAGTTGCAGAACCGGCTTTGCCGACGACCGGCCCGGGGCGGAACCGGAAGACGGCGGGGGAAAAAGCGGTGGAGAGCTCATACTTGCATTACGCAAGTAAGCTTACTTGCGACTTGCAAGCCTTTTTCGCAGCTGCATACTGTTTTCCATGCCCAAGCCGCGAGCTTCCGCCCAAAATGCGCGCCGTTCACCGTGCCCGGTGGCGTGCAGCCTCGATCTTTTCGGCGACCGGTGGTCGTTGCTGGTGATCCGTGACCTTGCGCTCGGCCGGCAGCGCTTCAAGGAATTCATGGCCTCGCCGGAGGGCATCCCCACGAACATCCTCAGCGAACGCCTGGAGCGCCTTCAAAATCACGGGATTGTGGAACTGACCGGAGCGGCGGACGGCTCAAAGCACCCGGCGTATCAACTGACGGCCAAGGGCCGCGCCTTGGGCCCGGTGCTCAAATCGATTCGCGATTGGGGTCTGAATTGGGAAAAGGGCACACAGGCGCTGTTGGCACCCTCCAAGTAAGTAGAATTCCCTCCGCGATCTCTGCGCGCTCTGTGTTTAATATTCCGGATCAGTAAATCACTTTGACTAAAAACAGGCCCTGCGGCGGCGCCGTCACCACCGTCGGGATGCGCCGCCGGCTCTTGATCAGGCCCGCCAGGTCCGACGGCGTGAGCTTGCCGAGGCCGACATTGACGAGCGCGCCGGTCAGGCTGCGCGCCATCTTGTAGATGAAGCCGTCGGCCTCGAACGTGAAGGTGATGCGCGGGCCCTTGCGGTTCACATCCAGCCGGCGCAGGTCGCGGACGGTCGTCTCGTAGGTCCGGTCGTTCTCGCCGGAGAAGGCCCAGAAGTCGTGCTTCCCGCGTAGCACCTTGGCCGCGGCCTGCACCGCCGGCCAGTCGAGCTCGCGGTTGAGCGACCAGCAATAGGCCGTCTCGAACGGGTCCGCCGCGCCAAGGTGGAGGTGATAGCGGTAGATCTTCCCCTTGGCGTTGAAGCGGGCGTGAAATTTCGCCGAGACCGCGCGCAGGGTTTTCAGCTGGATGCTGCGCGGCAGGCCGGTCTGCAGCGCCAGCCGCAGCTTGCCGGCGCCGTGCCTCCACGCCGCGTCGAAATGAAACACCTGGGCATGGGCATGGACGCCCGAGTCGGTGCGGCCGCTGCCCTCGATGCGGATCTGTCGGCCGAAGATCTTCTTCAGCTGCTTCTCGATCAGGTCTTGGATCGTGTTGCCGCCCTCCTGGCTCTGCCAGCCGTTGAACGGCCCGCCGTCGTAGGCGCAGACGCATTTCCAGCGGGAGGGTTTATGATTTTTAACCACGGAACAGACGGAATACACGGAAAGCTCAGAGCACAATCCGTTCGTGTTCAACCAACGGGAAATGGCCAAAATTCACCAGCAACCCGACCCGGCAGCCTGTCGCCCTGAGGTAATTGTGAACCTGGGCCCGGTGTTCATCCGCCAACTTTGATACCGCCTTGATCTCAAGAATCACCTTATCGAAGCACAGGAAATCAGGCTGATAACTCTGCCTCAGTGGGCGTCCCTTGTAATGTATCTGCAATGGTGCCTGAGCCTTGAACGGGATTCCGCGATCCGTGAATTCGAACTCCAAACATTCCTGGAAGACTGCCTCCAGAAAGCCGCATCCTTTCTCTTTGTATACCTCAAAGCATGCTCCGAGCAGGGCATGCGTCTCATCAGCATGGATCAATTTCGTAGTCATGGGCCTCTCCTTTCCGTGTGTTCGGTGTATTCCGTGGTTATGTATCTTGGCCCGTTAAAGTCGGTGGGAACTTTTGATCGAGATAGTCCTGCAGGATCAGGCACGCGGCGCGCGAGTCGATCAGCCCCGAGTCGCGCACGCCGCGCCGGTCCTTCTTCGCGATGGAAGATTCCGCCGCGTCGCTCGTGAGCGTCTCGTCCACCAGGTGCACGGGGAGCCCGAAAGCCGTCTTCAGTTTCGCCGCGAACGCGTCGACTTCCTTCGCCTTGAAACCGACGGAGCCGTCCATGTTGTAAGGATAGCCGAGCACGAGGTCGGTGATGCGGCGCTGCTTGATCACCTCGCCGAGCTTGGTCCAGCGGGCGGCCTCGTCGGCGTCGGTCAGGGCGGGCAGCGGCGTGGCGACCCCGATGTCGTCCCCGTGGGCCAGGCCGACGCGCTTCGTGCCGTAATCGATGCCCAGGCAGCGCATGGTCAGGCGGAACAAGACGGAACAACCACGAATGGACACCCATAGGCACGAATGACAACCAAGGTGCTCCGGTTCGAATCGGTCCTCAATTCGTGTTCATTCGTGCCCATTCGTGGTTTTCGGACTCTGCTGGTCAGAGGAACTTCTTCTTCGCCGGATCCGACTTCAGGCGCTCGAGCAGCGCCTTGATCTCCTGCGCCTTGTCCTTGGGGCACACGAGCGTGGCCTCGGCGGTGTGCACCACGACGAGGTCGCTGACACCCACCACGCCGGTCAGGTGGCCGTCGGTCGAGACGACGATGTTGTTGGCGCCGCCCTCGACCATCGCCAGTCCGCGCAGGACGTTGCCGGCGGCGTCCGGCGTGAAATGCTTGGCGATCGCCGGCCACGCGCCGACGTCATCCCAATCAAACGTCGCCGGCACCACGACCACGTTGGTCGACTTCTCCATCAGCGCATAGTCCACGGAGATTTTCTTCAGCGTCGGATAGATTTCCGACAGCGCCCTGGTCCAGCCCCCGGCCGTCTTGGCCGCGGCCTCGAGCTGCGCCAGCCCGGCGTAGAGTTCCGCCGCATGCGCCTTGAAGGCCGCCTCAACGACCGGCACGCGCCAGACGAACATACCGGCATTCCAGAAGTATTCGCCCGAGGCGAGGTAACCCCTGGCCGTCTCCAGATTCGGCTTCTCCACGAAGCGCTTTACGGCCATCACGTCGCGGCCGCCGACTTTTTTCCACGGGCCTGCCTGCTGGATGTAGCCGAAACCAGTCTCGGGCGTGGCCGGCTTGATGCCGAGAGTCACGAGCACGTCGGCGCACTCGGCGGACTCAAACGCGACGTTGAGCAGCTTCGCGTATTCGGCGGTGTCGTGGATGACATGGTCCGCCGGCAGCATGGCGAACGCCGCCGCGGGGTTGCGCTGCTTGACCAGCAGCATCGCCAGGCCGGTCGCGGCGGCGGTGTCGCGGCCCATGGGCTCGGCGACGATATTGGCCGCGGGCAGGCCGGTGCAGGCGGCGCGACAGCCCGCCAGCTGGGCCTGCGTGGTGATGACGAAGATGTTCGCGGGCGGCACGATGCCGGCGACCCGGTCCACGGTCTGGGCCAGCATCGGCTTGTCGCCGACGATGGGCAGCAGGTGCTTGGGGGTGGCTTCGCGGCTTTGGGGCCAGAACCGCTCTCCGCGGCCGCCGGCCATGATCACGACAAAACGTTCGGACATGCCGCTAACGACATCCCCGACCCTGTCGGGGTCAACGGCATATTGAGGTGGAACCCGGCCTCCGGACGGGTTGGTGGTGGGAGGGGCTTTATGCCCCGACCTGTCGCGGGCTAAACCCGCTCCCACTCTGCCAAAACATGCCGTGTTGCTTTTCGCTCCTTCGGCACCATGTTCCGCGGCCCGCCATGGACATCCCGCTCGAAACCGACGTCGCCACTGCCGCCCAAAAGCTGGGCGACGGAGCTCTGCTTCTCGACGTCCGCGAGCCGTTTGAGGTCCAGATCTGCGCCGTGACCGGCAGCCGGCACATCCCGATGCGGCAGATCCCGGAAAACGTTTCCTCCCTGCCCCGCGACCAGCCCATCCTGGTGATTTGCCATCATGGCGGCCGCAGCCTGCGGGTCACCCAGTTCCTGCGGGCCAACGGCTTCGCGCAGGTCACCAACGTCGCGGGCGGCATCGACGCCTGGGCCGAGCAAATCGACCCGGGTTTGGCGCGGTATTGAATGGTGCTGGAGGCCCTTGTAGGGTCGCCGCTTGCCGGCGGACCCCTCTTGCCAAACGGCCCGGCGACTAGCACCGGCCCTACGTTTCAATCCACCGCTTGACTCCGGCCCGGGCTTTCAGGACAAGTTCCCCTCAATTCATCTCACCATGGGTCAACAAACCAACAAGCACATCAAAAAGAAACGCCGCCTCGCTTACCACAAGCGTCGCAATGCCGCCCTGAAGGCCAAGATCGCCAAGGCCAAGAAGTAAGCTTTCTCCCGCCTCTGATCTGTAGCGGCGGTCTATGACCGCCGTTTTTTATTCAGCCTTTCCTTGTAGGAGCCTGCTTGCAGGCGATTCTTTACCGTCTCGCGTAACATCCCATCGCCTGCAAGCAGGCTCCTACATTTCGATCCATGATCAAGGTCAGTCTCATCTCCCTCGGTTGCGCGAAGAATCTCGTGGATAGCGAGATCATGGTCGGCCACCTGCATCAGGCCGGCATGGCCGTGATCCCCGACGCCGAGAAGGCCGACGTCGTCATCGTCAACACCTGCTCGTTCATCGACTCGTCCAAGGAGGAATCGATCGGCCACATCCTCGAGGTCCACCAGAGCCGCGGGATGACCAAGCGCCGCAAGGAACAGAAGCTCATCGTCGCCGGCTGCATGTCGCAGCGGTTCTCGAAGGACCTCTCGTCGTCGCTGCACGACGAGGTCGACGCCTTCATCGGCCTCGACCAGATCACGAAGGTCGCGCCGATCATCGAGGGCATCTACGCCAAGGAGCGCGGCCAGGACGAGGCGCCGGCCAATTTCATCGAGGGCAAGTCCACCTACATCCCGGACTTCGACACACCGCGCTTCCGGCTCACGCCGAAGCATTTTGCCTACATGAAGATCGCGGAAGGCTGCAACCACCCGTGCACCTTCTGCATCATCCCGCAGATCCGCGGCCGCCACCGCAGCCGCACCGTCGCCAGCGTCGTCGCCGAGGCGCGCCAGCTGGTTAGGGAGGGCGTCAAGGAACTCAACCTCATCTCGCAGGACACGACCTTTTTCGGCATGGACACCTGGGAGCAGCGCCCGAATCCCCGCACGCCGGTCGATTCCTCGCGCGGGACCGCGCTCACCACCCTCCTTCGCGAGCTCAACGCCATCGAGGGCGACTTCTGGATCCGCCTGCTCTACACGCACCCGGCCCATTGGAGCGACGAGCTGATCAAGACCATCGCCGAGTGCCCGAAGGTCGCCCGCTATATCGACATCCCGCTGCAGCACATCAGCGACCACATGCTCGGGCGCATGCAGCGCGAGACCAGCGGTGACTACATCCGCGACCTGCTCAAGCGCATCCGCGCCGGCATCCCGGGCATCGCCATCCGCACCACCTTTATCGTCGGCTTCCCCGGCGAGACCGAGGCCGATATCGCCGAGCTCTGCACCTTCATCAAGCAGACGAAATTCGAGCGCCTCGGCGTGTTTCGCTACTCCCAGGAGGAAGGCACGCGCGGCGCCAAGATGCCCGACCAGATTCTCCCCAAGGTGAAGGAAGCCCGCTGGCACACGCTGATGGGCCTGCAGCGGCAAATCGCCGCCGAAGTGTCCAAGTCCTATGTCGGCAAGACGCTCAAGGTTCTGGTCGAGGAGCCCGGCGTCGCCCGCGGCGAGGCCGACGCGCCGGACATCGACGGCCGCGTCTACGTGCCGCGCGAGCTGCCCGTCGGTGAATTCGTCGAGGTGAAGATCACCGGTTATCAGGACTACGATTTGCTCGCCCTGCCGAAGGGCGAAAAGCCCGCGGCCTTCAAGGTCGCCAAGCAGGCGCAGTAGGCAGGACGAGCCCTCCGGACGAACCGTTTGAATTGGTAGGGCGAATCCTCCGGATGAGCCGCGGCTCGTCGAGACGACTCGCCCTACCCTTTGGGCCAAAAATACGGCCAATCCTCCGGCTTCAGCACCAATCCGGCTCGCACGGGATTCATCCGAATATAATCCGCCTTTTCCTGCTCCGATTCAGCAGAACGGAGACGATGGTCAAAAAAACCCGCCTGCCACTCGATACCGAACTTCTTGGTTTGATATCCCTTCCACATACGCACGGCCTCTGGCAATGAATCGCCTTTGGACACTGCCATCAAGGCATGCACATGATCGGGCATCAGCAAAAACAACCTGATCCACCACCGAGTCGCCACATGATAGTGGGCAGCCGACGCCAGCAACCTTTCCCCGACTTCTGGCACACAAAGTTGGTTCTTTCCGCGAGGTATCGTGCAAAAGGTCACGAAATAAAGTGAGGTGTCTGCCACCCAAGGGGAGATCGCATGATAGAGTCGCTGACGCTGCGGCAAATTCGGCACGCAGCTATATTGGGTAGGGCAAATCCTTTGGATGAGCCATCTTTCCGCCCGAATAGAGGTGGTCGCGGCTCGTCCGGAGGACTCGCCCTACCCTCCTTACCCTGTGACGCCTTTCACGAACTTCCCGATAATCCCGTCGAACGAACCGTTGGTGAAGAAGACGACGACCTGGGGCCGCTCCGTCTCCTCCGCGACCTTGCCCTGCAGGATGTCGAGCAGCGCGGCGTGGGTCGGCGCCGTGTAGGCGTCCACGCCCTGCGTCGCCAGGTGCTGGATGACCGCCTCCACGTCGAACCGCTCCTCCGGCTTCAGTTTCTCCGGCCGCGCGATGGCGCCGATATAAATCTCGTCGCCCAGCGCCAGCGCCCGCAGGAAAGCCGCCTGCAGGACCTTCGTGCGCGACGTGTTGCTGCGCGGCTCGAAGGCCGCGTGGATGATGTGGCCCGGGAACCGCGCGCGGAACGACTGCAACGTCTCGGCCAGCGCCGTCGGGTGGTGGCCGAAATCCTCGACCACCTTCAGCCTGGGCGTATCGACCAGGAGCTCCTGACGGCGTTTCACCCCGCGGAATTTCGCCAGGGCGTCGAGCTTGAGCTTGGTCGGGTCGTCGGGGAAAAGCGCCAGACCGGCCGCGAGCGCGGCCATGGCGGCGTTGCGGGCGTTGAAGATGCCGGACAGGGTCCACTTCACCTCGGCCCAGGGTTTGCCCTGCCAGATCAGCCGGAAAGAGACGCCCTCGGCCGACTCGCGAAAGCCGGCGATGCGGAGGTCGTTGCCCTCTTCGAGGCCGACGCGCACCACGCGCGTCCACGCCAGCGGGCCGAGGGCCTTGAGGTTGGCATCGTCGCCGTTGAGCACGACCCAGCCGTTGCGCGGCACGATGCGGGTCAGGTGCAGGAACGTCCGCTGCACGTCCGGCAGGTCGCGGAAGATGTCGGCGTGGTCGAACTCGAGGTTGTTCAGCACGGCGATGTGCGGCGCGTAGTGGATGAACTTGCTGCGCTTGTCGAAGAAGGCGCTGTCGTATTCGTCGCCCTCGATGACGAACGGGTCGCCCGCCGTGCCGAGGTGGTTGCCCACCGGCGGGTCGAGCGGCACGCCGCCAATCAGGAAGCCGGGGTCACGGCCGTTCGCGCGCAGCAGGAAGGCCGTCAGCGCGGTGGTGGTCGTCTTGCCGTGCGTGCCGGCGATGACGATGTTGCGGCGGACCGACAGGACGGCATCGTAGAGAAAAGCCGGGAGCGAGACAAAGGGGATGGCGCGGGTGTCGAGCAGCCACTCGACCTCGGCGTTGCCGCGCGACATGGCGTTGCCGACGACGACCAGCTCGGGGGCCAGCTTTTCCAGCCGCACGGGATCGTAGCCCTCGTGGAGTGTGATGCCCGCCGCGGCCAGCACGGTGCTCATGGGCGGGTAGACGCCGCTGTCGGCGCCGAGCACCTCGTGGCCGGCGGCGCGCGCGAGCAACGCGGCGTTGCCCATCGCCGTCCCGCATATGCCCATGAAGTAAATCCGCATTTCCCCGCCCACTAATGGACACTAATGCGCACTAATAAACACTGAATTTCCACCCCCGTGCGGAATGCCCGCGACGGGTTCCGCCCTCCAAGGCGCCGGAAGCCCGGACGCGGCCTGCACACGTTTGCTTGCCGTGAGGGAAATTCGTTCCAGCATACGTTGTCATGCCCCGCTATCGCGCACCGCGCCTCGACAAGACAGGCATCGTGCAGATTGCCGCCAGCCTGGGTGTCTCGCCCTCCACGGTCTCCCGCGCCCTGCGGCCGGAAACCGCGCACCTGGTCCGCCCCGACCGCCGGAAACAGATCATGGACCTGGCGGAAAAGCAGCATTTCTCCCCCAATCCCGGCGCGCGCATCCTGCGCAAGGGGGCCAACGCCACCCTGACGCTGGTCGTGCCGCTGGATGAGAATATTTTCTTTTCGGAATACTACGGCCGGTTCATGGCGGGCACCCTGCACGCCGCCGCCGCCCGGGGCTGGGGCGTGCAAATCTCCACCATGCGCCGCAACGAAAGCGCCAATTTCCGGGAGGCCATGCAGCACCTGAGCCTCGATTCCTCCGGGATCATCTACCTGGCCGAACCGCTCAGCAAAATGGAGCTGGAACAGCTCCGGGGCTTCCGCCGCCCTTTCGTGCTGACCAAGTCCACCCTGCCCGAAAACACCAGCGTGCGCGACCTGGGCGTGCCGGTCGTGGGCGTGGACAACCTCGCCGGCGCCCGCTCCGTGGCCAGCCTGCTCCTGCAACTGGGTCACCGGCGCATCGGCCTGCTGCTCGGTCCCGAAGGCTCGCGCGATGCGCACGAGCGCAAGCAGGGTTACCTCGAGATGCTGCAGACGGCGGGAGCCATGCCCCGGCCGGAATGGATCTACAGCGGGTCTTTCAGCGCCGAGACCGGCCGCACCGGCATTGCCCGGTTCCTGGAGGGCCCCGAACGGCCGACCGCCATCTGCTGCGCCAATGACGAGATCGCCTTCGGGGCGGTGCATGCCGCCCACCTGGCCGGCGTGCGATGCCCGGATGATATCTCGATTGTCGGTTTTGACGACGGCATCTGGGCCACGGCCTGCCAGCCGGCCCTCACCACCATCCGCCAACCCCTGGCCGACCTGGCCGAGCGCGCCGTGGGTCTGATTGTCGAGGCGGCCAATGATCCAGGACGTTTGCGCCGGATGGTATCCGACGACATGCCTGCGCCCATGATGATCCGCGACTCAACCCGGCCCCTCCGACCGACCGACCGCAAATAGGCGCCGGTGGATGAACCCGCCCAAATGAGCACCGGCCTGCGGCTTGCCCTGGCTCACCTGCAAACGATTTCATTTTATTACCGGCCGTGGGTAATCACCTAAGGCCGGATGGGTTCGATGCCCCAGATAGGCTGGATTGCAGGTATTTGAGAGAGGGATTGGATCCAGGGTAATCCGGGCACTGTGGCCGGTCGTCGAAGCGTTGCCGCATTTTTTTAGCTTGCGATGCAAACGTTGTCATTCAACCTGACATCACCCCCGGTCGGGGCTTTTCGTCCCGGCCAAGACACACCACTACCCCTTTGCACCGGACCGCAATGCTCTTAGGCATGCCCCTCCGCTCTTTCGCGGTATCCCCGCTGGGCGCCGCGTGCATTGCCTTGTTCTTGCAAGGCGCGACCGCAACGGGCGCAGGGCCCGCGGCGTCATCGACGGTGGCGCTGAGCCCGGCCGATGACCGGCTGCTCGACGATATCGAGCGCGCGGGCTTCCGGTTCTTCGTCGAGCAATCGCATCCCCGCACCGGCTTGGTCCGGGACCGCGCCCGCGCCGACGGTTCCCCCAGCGAGGGCAAGGCCAGTATCGCCGCCTCGGGGTTTTCTCTCGCAGCCTGGCCGATCGCCGTGGAACGCGGCTGGGTTTCCCGCGGCGAGGCCTTGGAACACGTCCGGACCATGCTGGACTTCCTCGCCGCCCGGGCACCCCGCCAGCACGGCTTCTTCTACCATTTCATGGAAATGGACACCGGGGCCCGCGCCTGGAATTGCGAAGTTTCCTCCATCGATTCCGCCCTGCTCTACGCCGGGGCGATCGTGGCCCGCGAATATTTCGCCGATCCCGCGGTCACGGCGCTGGTCAACCGCCTGCTGGACGACGTCGACTGGCCGTGGTTCCGCAACGGCGGGCCGCTGGTCTCGCTGGCCTGGCATGATGAAACGGGGTTTTCCCGCTACCGCTGGAACCAGTATTCCGAGCATGTGCTGATGAGCCTGCTCGCCCTCGGCTCTTCCCCGCGGCCGCTGGAGGCCGGCTACTGGCAGACCTGGCGCCGCAGTCCCGTCGGGCGCTACGGCGATTACGTCTACCTGCAGGAACCGCCGCTTTTCGTGAACCAGTTTCCCCAGGCCTTCATGGACCTGCGCGGCCGTCGCGACGCCTTCGTCGATTTTTTCCAGAACACCCGGCTGGCCACCCTCGCGCAGCGCCAGTTCAGCCTTGATCTCCGGCCCGAATTCCCCGCCTGGGGCGAAAATCTCTGGGGCCTGACCGCCTCCGATTCCGCCACCGGCTACAAGGCCTGGGGCGGTCCGCCGCGGACCCTGCGCTACAACGCGCTCGATGGCACGATCGTGCCCTGCGCCACGGCGGGCTCCCTGCCCTTTGCCCCCCGCGAAACCCTCGCCGTGCTCCACCACCTCCGCACCGTCTACGGCGACCGGCTGTGGAAACACTATGGCTTCGTCGACGCCTTCAATCCCCAGACCGGCTGGGTGAATGCCGACGTGCTGGGCATCGACCTCGGCATCTCGGTGCTGCAGGCCGAGAACCTCCGCACGGGGCTCGTCTGGCGTCTCTTCATGCAATCGCCGGAGGCGAAGCTTTCCCTCGCCAAGGCCGGATTCCTTTCCACGGCGCGCACGCTGGACCCGGAGCAGGAGGCCGGGCTGCTCGCCCGGGCCACCGCCGCCTGGCACTCCCTCCAGGCGCAGCCGGCCGCGGCCGGGCTGCAGCTCACCGCCCTGCTCTCCGCCCAGTTGCTGGGCCTGGTCAACGCCAACGAGATGCTCGCGGACGCCGGCACCCGGCTCGCCGCCGGCCCGGTCCCGGTCGGGACGGTGGAAACCGCGCAATATGCCGCGGCGCTCATCACCCTCCGTCAGGCGATCCCCGCCCTCGCCCCCGAGGCGACGCGTCAACTGGATCGCATCGACTGGAAGTCCCTGCCCGCCCCCGGGCCCGAGCTCGCAGCCGCGTCCCGGCTCGCAGTTTTCCTCGAAATCGCCGCGGGCACCCGCCCGGCCGCGGACTGGCGCAGCTTGGACCGCGCGACGCTGACGCTCGGAAACGTCCAGGTCCTTGCGCCGGCCGACGCCGCCGGGGCCTTGCTGCCCGGCCTGTGGCTCGACGAACGGGCGATCCTGTCCGGCGCCTCCGCCTCCCAGCTCGCTTACGCCAGCCTCACCGCGGAGAAAGTCCCCGCCAGCCCGCTGCTCGCGGTGCTGCAGCTCGACCAATTCCCGCGCGAGACCTTTGCGACGCCCGCCCCATCTCCTGCCACGCCGGAAGCCGCCGCCGCCTGCCTCATCACCGCCGCCAATCTGCTCGTCCATGACGCCATCCGGCAGGCCTTCCAGCAGGATCCGCTCGTGCGGACCGGTCGCGCGGCCATCGCCGAGTTTGGCGAGGCCGCGTTCGGTCCCAATACCTCCCTCATCGCCCAGCGCGAGCTCGCCGGGACCCCGCCGCCCCCGCCGCCACGCTTCGCCCGGGCCGTGGAACAGGCTTTGCCCCGCGACCTATGGGACTGGCAGACGGTGGCGGGTCTCGGGTTCAAGGACTCCGACGCCGACGTCCGGCCGGGCGATGCGCCGCTCGAATTCCGCTTTGCCGTCACCTGGGACGCCGCCGCCCTGCATTTCCACGCCGACGTTACCGATGCCCCGGCCGGTTATGAGGTGCCGGTGGGCCGCAACCGCATCGTCGAGCTTTTCATCGACTCCGCGGGCGACGGTCTCGTGTGGACCGGCCCTGGCGATTACCAGTTCACTTACCGGGTCGGCATCGGCGCGCAGGAACTGTATCACCATGCGCCCAACGAGGCGAGCATCACCCCGACGGCCCATGGCTACACCATCGAGGCCGTCATTCCTTGGGCGAGCCTCGGCCTTATGCCCAAAACCGGCCTCGAATTCGGTCTGACCCCGGCGGCCATTTCCGAAGGCACCAAGGAGTGGGAGCCCACGCTCAAGCTCAACTGGTCCTACCATCCCTTGCGCGCCGGCGTCTACCAGCTCGGCCGGGTCCGCCTCATTTGATCCTACAATCCCCGCCCTTCCGTTTTTCCCTGTTAGCCCAACCCCAAAAAACCGCTCCTAAATTCGAGCAAACATGAAAACATACACACCAAAGCTAATCGCGTTGGCGCTGGCCACCACAGCCTCGCTAATGGCCCAGACGGCTTCGCCTCCCCCGGCGGCCGCTGACAACGAAAAACCGCTCGTGCTGGAGACGTTCACCGTCAACACCGAGAAGGACAACGGCTACATCGCCGTCGATTCCCTGTCCGGCGGCCGGCAGAACTCGCCCATCCGGATAACACCGGCAGCCATGTCGTCGATCACACGGGAGTTCATCAACGATCTGTCCCTCACCAACGTGCAGGACGCCCTGAAGTGGTCCCTGAACGCCATTCCGACGGATTTCCGCAACGGCATCTCCGGCGCGTCGGGCGGCGAAGTGTTCAACTTCTGGTCGATCAGCATCCGTGGCGACAGCCATGTGCAAGGCGGCAATCCGCCCACCAAGAACTACTTCCCGACGTTCATGGTGCAGGACACCTACAATGTCGACCGCATCGAGTTCGACAGCGGCCCCAACTCGATCCTGTTCGGCATCGGTGACATCGGCGGCAGCATGGCCACCTACACCAAGCAGGCGCGGTTCGATAAGGACTTCTATGATGCGGTCTTCACCACCAGCAACTATGGCGGCTATCGGGCCACGTTTGACGCCAACGAGGTCGGCTTCGACAAGCATCTCGCGCTACGGCTCAACGCCCTGGTCGCCAATGAAAAAGGCTGGAAGGACGGCGACAACCACAAGAAGAAGGCCGTCGACCTGGCCGCCACCTGGAAGTTCTCCGACCACACGCAGGTGCGGTTCGAGATCGAAGGCTGGAAGGAGGAAAAGACCGTATTCGCCCAAACCATCCAGGACGGCACCTCGTTGTGGGACAAGAACACCAGTGCCGCCACGTGGGGCGCGGCCATCGCCAACTCCGGGTCCAATCCGATCAACACGCCCGGCGCTCCCGGCGTCACGACGATGGGTGCCTGGGGCGGTCCGCAAAACTACCAAGTCTGGACCCCGAGCGTCGGCCTGTTCAACTGGGGCGGAGGCACGCGTTCCATGGGAACGGGTGACGTCAACTGGGGCGCCTACCTGCGGCCCACGCCCTTCACCTACTACCTGGCCAATCCGGCCGGCACGAACATCATGGCGCTGCCCAGCAAGAGTTTCGCCGTGAGTCCGGCCGACGGACTCCTCAAGCCCGAAAACCTGAACATGACCCTGAGCTTCGAGCACCAGATCAACGACAACAGCGAGTTTGCGATCTCCGGCTATCGCTATGTTGACGACGCCAAGGCGAAGAACTTCGAGGGCGCCGGCGGTGGCAACGGCTATGGCGTGGCCTACGACCTCAACAAGCAGCTGCCGAACGGCCAGACGAATCCGAATTACGGCAAACTGTTCTCGGATTTCTTCCTCGATGCCCAGACCCAGGATCACTCCGTGAAAGAGGTCCGCGGCCAGTATTCTTATCACTTCGACACCACGGTGAGGAATATCCCGATCAAGCAGCTCTTCAGTGTGTCGGCTGGCCAGCAGGAGACGGAATACAATGCGCGCCAGTATCAGGCGCAGGTTCTGAACAACTACGACCCGAACAACTGGACCCAGACCATGCTGTGGGGCCGCGTCTATTGGGACAACCCCCAGGCCGCGCTCAATGTCCCGACCGCCGTCAACGGCCAGAACATCGCCTACGTTCCGCTCCCGTTCAACTGGTATGACTTCAACTCGAAGCAGACCATCAAATACTTCGGCGGATTCTCGCAGACGCGCCTCTGGGACGACCGCCTGAACATCTCCCTCGGCCTGCGGCACGACTCCTACGACAACTGGAAGGTCGGCCTGCGCGGCACCAGCAACACGCCGACGATCTCCAGCGGCTCGGGCAACACCTACTCCGCCGGGTTCGTGGGCTATGTCACCGAGTGGCTCGGCGTGGTCGGCAACCTGTCCGAAAACTACCAGCCGGCGGCCGGTGGCCTGGCCCCCAGCCTTTTCGGCAAGGTGTTTGGCCCGTCGTTCGGCAAGGGCAAGAATATCGGCCTGCGCGTTTCCACCAAGGACGGCAAATACTATGCCTCGGCGAATTGGTATAACGACACCTCGCACGACATCATTGGCGGCGACAGCCCCGATTTCCAAGGCATCTGGAACGACTACTTCGCGGCGGGCGGCACCACCACCGCCATCGGGCCGGCCGGCAATGTAACGGGCGGCGCAGGCACCTACCACGCCAACATGTCGTATGCGGACACCTACGATGTGAAATACACCGGCTTCGAATTCGAGGTGACGGCAAACCCGACGAAGAACTTCCGGCTGCAGTTGCACTATTCCGCCCCGAAGGGCGAGAAGACGAATGACGGTCCGAACGCGGCCGCCTACTTCGCGCAGAACCTGTCGATCTGGCAGGCTGCCGCCGGCGGCTCCTCCCCCGCCAGCACGAAACTGGCTTCGGACCTGACCAATGCCCAAGGCCGGATCGCGGCGGTGGCCGTGCCGGTCACCACCGGCCACCTGGTGAAGTACATCTTCAACGCGTTCGGGACCTACTCCTTCACGGAAAACAGCCTGAAGGGGCTCGAACTCGGCGCGGGTGTGACTTCCTTGGGGCAGCAATACGGCAATCCCTGGGACTCGGTCAACGGACAGCGCACGCTGTCACCCAGCTACACCACCTATTCGGTGCTCGCCCGGTATTCCACGGTCTTCAATGCCATGGATTCCAAGATCCACGCCAAGTTCCAGGTCAACGTGGACAACCTGTTCGGGAAAGACACCCTCGTCTTCCTGAACTACGCGGGCTACGGCTCGAGCCAGTCCCAGCCGATGGACTATAATATGGTCGCCCCGAGAAAAATCACCGCCTCGGTGACTCTCTCGTTCTAAACGAACCGGTTAATCCGGAGGCCGGCGGTCCGAACCCGCCGGCCTCCCTCCGTCGCGTTTTCCCGGCTAGGATCTTGCGCCTGGCCACCGTCGGCCTTTCTCCTCCAGCGCGGGCCGCGCCACTTCACCACCATGGACAGCCGTCCAGTCATCGCCACGATCCAACGCCTGCGCACCGCCGCTGATTTCGCCATCGTGGAACTCGCCGCCGCCTCCGGCCTGCGCGCCCGGCTGCTGCCCACCGGCGTCCTCCACGCCCTGCGGCACCGCGAGACGCTGCTCAATCAGCTGCTGCCCGGGCCGGCCGAGGACGGCCTCTTCCGCCTGCTCGTACGCTGGACCGATGCGAACGGCCACCCCGCGGGCTGGGCCCCGCTCGCCGGTCCTGGCCCCGGCTTTTCCACTGACGGTCGCATTGCCACCTGGCGCCACTCACCCGCGGGGAGCACGCTCGGCTGCACCACGTCCTTCGGGCTTCATCCCGCCAAATCCGGCTGGGCCTGGCGCATCCGGCTCAAGAATACCGGCCCCGTTCCACAACATGTCGACTTGCTGCACGCGCAGGACCTCGGTCTCGCCGACGAAGCGGCCGTGCGCAACAATGAGGCCTACGTCTCCCAATATCTCGACCTCCTGCCCGTGACCGACGCCCGTCTTGGTCACGTCATTCTCGCCCGCCAGAACCAGCCGATGGCCGGTGGCCGTCATCCCTGGCTTGCCACCGCCTGCGCGCCCGCCGCCGCCGCCTATTGCACCGACGGCTGGCAGTTTTTCGGCGCCGACCACCGCCTCACCGGCGAGCCCGCCGCCGTCCGCCATCACACCCTGCCTTCGCAGCGCCTGCAATACGAGTTCGCCCTCGCCGGTCTCCAGAGCCGGTCCGTCACCCTCGCGCCCGGCGCCACGACCGAGATCGTGTTCGTGGCCGCCTACCTTGAGGACCACCCGGCCGCCTCCTCCGCCGCCGATGTCTCCCTCCTTCACGACCTGCTGCCCGTCACCTGGCTCGGCGCCGACGCTCCCGTCGCGCCGCCGGCCGGCGGCAGCAGCATCTTTACCGCCGCACCCTGGGTGCATGGCACCCGGCCCACCGCCGCCGACTGGTCAGCGTGGTTCCCCGGCTCCCGCCGGCACGAGGAGACCGACAGCGCCGGCCGGCTGCTCTCCTTTTTCCACAGCGAGGGAACTCACGTCGTCTCCCGCGACAAGGAGGCCTCCGTCGCACGGCCGCACGGCCACATCCTGCGCAGCGGCGAGGCCGCCTGGGTCGACGACCGCCAGTTTGGTTTCACCTGCTATGCTGCCGGCATTTTCGCCGCCCAGGCCTACCTCGGCAACCCGAGCCTTGCCCGCCTGTTGAGCGTCGTGCGCAATCACCTCAACGTCGCCCGCGCTTCCGGCCAGCGCGTCTTTCTGCGTCGGGGTGGAGCCTGGCAGCAGTTGGGCGTTCCCTCCGCCTTCGCGATGGAAACCGGCGCCGTCCGCTGGATCTACCGGCTCGATGACCGCGTCATTGTCGCGCGCGCCTGGTGTTCCGGCCGCGAACCGGCCTCGTTTCTCGAGTTGCAGGTGCTTTCCGGCCCGCCCGCCGAGTTCCTGGTCACCCACCAGCTCGCGCTCGGGGCGAACGAGTTCGAATCCGCGGGCGAGATCGAGGTGCATGACGACGGCTGCATCTTCGCCCGGCCGGCCGCCTCGAGTTTCACCGCCCGGCACCTGCCGGGCACCTGCTTCGCGCTCGCCGCCGCCTCCGCCGATTCGCTGGCCGCCCACGGCGGCGATGAACTCATCCACGTCGACGGCGTCGCCCGGCAGGGCCCCTACGCCGCATTTCAAACCAAGCCCGTGGACCGCTGCGCGTTCTGCCTGCTGGGCACCACCGACGGCGGCACCGCCCTGCCCGGCGCCGTGGCCCGTGTCCGCGGCGAATACGACGCCGCCCGCCCGCCCGCCCGCCCGCCCGCCGCCCCGCTGCGGTTGCACGGCTCCGCCGACGCTGGCGTCGCCCGGCTCGACGAGATTCTTCCGTGGTTCACCCACAACGCCGCCATCCACTTTTCCGCCCCGCACGGCTTGGAGCAATACGGCGGCGCCGCCTGGGGCGTCCGCGATGTCTGCCAGGGCTCGGTCGAATGGCTTCTCGCCGCCGGTGAGTTTGCCACCGTCCGCCGCATCCTCACCGCGGTCTTCGAGCAGCAATACGCGCACCACCCCAAGGAGCCCGCCGTTGCCGGCTGCTGGCCGCAGTGGTTCATGTTCCCGCCCTTCCGGTTCATCCAGCAGGCCCACAGCCACGGCGACGTATGCTTCTGGCCGGTCAAGGCGCTCTGCGACTACCTTGAGGCGAGCAACGACCTCGCCTTCCTCCGGACAGAACTCGGTTATACCGATCCCGCCACTTTCACCGCCACCGGCCCTGCCGACACCCTTTGGGCCCACTGTGACCGCGTGATCGCCCATTGCGAGGCGCGCTTCGTGCCCGGCACCGCCCTCGTCAACTACGGCGACGGCGACTGGGACGACACCCTGCAGCCGGCCGATCCCGCCATGCGGACGCGCATGGTCAGCGCCTGGACGGTGGGCCTCGCCTTCCACGCGTTCCGCCAGCTCGCGGAGGTCAGCCGTTGTGCGGGCGAAACCGCGCGCGCCGCGCGTCTCGATACTCTGCTGGGCCGCATGCGCGCCGATTTCCTCGCCCATGCGATGCCCGGCGGCACCGTCGCCGGCTTCCTCGTCCACGAGGCCGACGGCCGGTTCCGCCCCCTGCTCCACCCGTCGGACCGGGTCACCGGCATCCGCTACCGGCTGCTGCCCATGACCCGCTCCATCCTCGCGGAACTCTTCACGCCCGACGAGGCGCGCCACCACGCGCGGCTCATCGAATCGGAGCTGCGCTTCACCGACGGTGTGCGCCTCATGAGCGAGCCCGCCACCTACCAAGGCGGCCTCGAGCGGCTGTTCAAGCGCGCCGACACCGCCGCCAACGTCGGGCGCGAGGTCGGCCTCCAATACGTCCACGCCCACCTTCGCTACGCCGAGGCCATGGCCCGGCTCGGCGACGCCGAGCGGCTCTGGCAGGCCCTGCAGGTCGTCAATCCCGTCGGGCTGGCCCGCGTCGTGCCCGGCGCCGTCGCCCGCCAGGGCAACGTCTATTTCTCCAGTTCCGACGCGGACTTCGCGAACCGTCCCGAGGCATCCGCCCGCTGGCCTGAGCTCCGCGCCGGGCGCGTGCCTGTCCGGGCCGGCTGGCGGCTCTACTCGAGCGGCCCCGGGCTCTACCTGCACAAGGTCCGCGCCTGCCTGCTCGGCCTGCGCGAATCCTTCGGCGACGTCATCTTCGACCCCGTGCTGCCGCGCAGCCTCGACGGCCTCACGGCCGACACCCACCTGCTGGGCCGGCCGGTGCAGCTGGTGTTTTCCGTCCGACAGGGAACCAGCGCGCCGCGCGCCATCTGCGTCAACGGCACGCTGCTCACCGGTGTGAGCCGCGAGCCCAATCCTTACCGCCCCGGCGGCCTCCGCGTGGCCGGCGCCGTCCTCGCCCCGTTGCTGGCCGCGGAAGGCAATCGCGTGGAGATCGAGCTCTGATCCCGCGTCGTCCTCCCGCTGCTTCCACGCTTTCCGTCCGCGGCCAAAGGGCCCAACCTCCCTCCAGACCCCTCACGATGCCCCACCAAAACCACGTCACGGCCCCGGAAGACCGCATTCCGGTGTCGCAGAAGATCGCCTACGGCATGGGGGCGGTCGTCACCATCGTGGCGGTGAACTCCGTCATGCAGCTCACGAATCTCGTCTACATCGTCGGCCTCGGCGTGAGCGCGATCTGGATCGGCTGGGCCTCGGCGTTCCCCCGGCTGTGGGACGCCGTCATCGATCCGTTCATCGGCAACATGTCCGACAACTCCCGCTCGCGCTTCGGCCGGCGCATCCCGTTCCTCATCGCGGGCGGCCTGCTGATCGGCATCGCGTTCGCAATGCTGTGGATGGTGCCGCGCGACTGGAGCAAGGAGTGGATGTTCGGCTACTTCGTTGTCACGTCGCTGTTCTTCTACACCGTTGTCCCGGTCTACGCGATCCCCCAAGGCGCGCTCGGCATGGAGATGACCTCGGACTACCACGAGAAGACCAACCTCTTCGCCTACGCCAGTTTCATCGGCAACATCGGCGCTCTCACCCTGCCGTGGGTCTACTACCTGGCCAACCGCCCGTTCTTCGGCGGCGACACCGTCAACGGCATCAAGTGGATCTGCCTCGGCATGGCCGTGATCCTGACCGGCGCGGCGATGTGGTGCGCGCTGGTCTGCAAGGAGGGCAAGCTCCACCAGGCCCGCGCCCAGGCCCGCGTGCCGATCGTCGAGAGCTTCAAGACCACCTACCGCAACGGCACCTTTGTGCGCCTGGTGTCGGCGTTCGTGCTGCTGATCGTCGCCTTCCAGCTCGTGATGGGCTTCAACAACTACATCACGATCTTCTACCTCTACGGCGGCAACACCAGCGCGGCGTCCTCCCTCATGGCCTACAACGGCACGCTCTGGGCCGTCACCGGCCTTCTCGGCGCCTTCCCGATGGCGTGGCTCTCGAAACGCTACGGCAAGCGCTTCACGGTGATCTTCGCCCTCGCGCTCATCATCGGCGGCAACCTCTCGAAGATCATCTGCTACAACCCGGCGCTGCCCTACCTGACGATGATCCCGACCGTCTGCCTCTCGCTCGGCATGGTGATCGGCTTCTCCCTCGTGAACGCCATGATCGCCGACATCTGCGACGAGGATGAGCTCGCCACCGGCATCCGCCGCGAGGGCATCTACTTCGCCGTCTACAACTGGTGGTGGAAGGTCGCCGTCTCGATCGCCACCGTCCTCAGCGGCTACCTGCAGCGCCTCACCGGCTTCGCCGAGGGCGCCCACACGCAAAGCGACGCGACCCTGTTCTGGCTGCGCGCCTGGGAGATCGGCCTGCCGCCGGCGCTCTGCCTCTTCAGCGTGTGGCTGGTGTTCAAGTATCCGCTCACCGAGGCCCGCGCCTACGAGATCAAGGGCCTGCTGAAGGCCCGTCAGACGGCGGCAGCCGCCACCCCCGCGAGCGCGGCGTGACGCGCACGCGGCGCCGGAAGCCTCCCACACCAACGTGGAACAATGCTTCGCCACTTCACCATGAATACCTCCCTGCTTAAAAATACTCTCCCGCATCCGCCCCTCCCCCTCGATCCGGACGGCCTCCGCCGGTTCCGCCGCGCGATCCTCGGCGTGCTCGCCCTGCTTGGCGCTCTGACCGTGCAGGCGGCGTTCTATGACCAGCACGTGCTCTTCGATAACGCCGCAACAGACGGCCCCTACGCACACAGCGAGACCTACGTCGTCGCCCCGAGCACGCTCGAGGAAGTCAACCACCGCATCCCCGCCACGAGCGACCATTGCGTCAGCCCGCCCAATGCGCTTCGCCTCAAATGGAAGTCCGCCCCGGGCGGCGACTGGAGCGTCATCCTCCGGCCACCGTGGCATGAATGGCGCAAATTCGAGCTGCAGGGCGACACCCTCGCGTTCTGGTGCTACGCCGACACCGAGATCACCGAGGCCAACTCGCCGCGGATTTTCCTGCAGGATCGCACCGGCCTGGGGTCGGATTCGCTCACGCTCGTGCGGGACGGTGCCCGCATTCCGGCCGGACAGTGGGTCCGCGTCAAACTGCCCCTCGGCCGGACCGATCCGATTTTTCATGACACCAGCGACCGTGTGTTCCGGTTGCGCGACGCGGTCAGCGTCACGTTCACGCAAGGACTCGATGACGGCGTGCCGCACACCCTCTACCTGGATGATCTCATGATCATCGATGGTGCCGCGGCCGGCACGACGACGCCCGCCGCGCCAGCCGGCCTTGCGGCCAAGGGCTATGAGCAGCATTGCGACCTTTCCTGGCGGGCCAGCAACGCGGACGACCTGCTCGCCTACCGCATCTACCGCTCATGGGACGGGAAGAACTTCACCGCCGTCGGCACCCAGCGCGGCAGCTGGACGCGCTACGAGGACTTCACCGGCAAGCCCGGGGTGCCGGCTTACTACAAGGTCAGCGCCATCAACGTGGCGGGCAGCGAATCGGCGCTTTCGGACGCCGCGGGGGCGACCACCCGCAAGTTCAGCGACGACGAGCTCCTCACGATGGTGCAGGAGGGCTGCTTCCGTTATTATTGGGAGGCCGGCCATCCCAACGCCGGCCTGGCCCCGGAAATCACGCCCGGCGATCCGAACATGATGGCCGTGGGTGGCAACGGCTTCGGTGTCATGGCCCTCCTCGTGGCCACGGACCGCCAGTTCATCACCCGCGAGCAGGGCGCCGGCCGCATGCTGCAGATCGTGCGCTTCCTCGCCAAGGCCGACCGCTTCCACGGGGCCTGGGCGCACTTCCTCGACGGCCGCACCGGCAAGGTCATGCCTGTTTTCGGCAAATACGACAACGGCGGCGATCTGGTCGAGACAGCCTTCATGATCCAGGGCCTGCTCGCCGCCCGCCAGTATTTCGATCGCGACACGCCGGCCGAGCGCGAGATCCGCGACACCGCCACCCGGCTCTGGCGCGAGGTCGAGTGGGACTGGTATCGCCAGCAACCCGACAGCGACGTGCTCTACTGGCATTGGTCGCCCGACTACGGCTTCCATATCAACCACCCGCTCATCGGCTGGAACGAGACGATGATCATCTATCTTCTCGCCATCGCCTCGCCCACGCATCCCGTGCCCGCCAGCATGTGGCACACCGGCTGGGCCGGGCAGTCCGACCGCCATGTGCGCTACCGCCAGGGCTGGAGCCGCACGACCGAGGGCGACCATTTCACCAACGAGCACAGCTACTACGGCATCAAGCTCGAGGTCGGCGAGGGCAACGGCGCCGACCTGTTCTTCACGCATTTCTCCTTCATGGGCTTCGACCCGCGCGGCCTCCGCGACCGCTACACGAACTACTTCAAGAACAACCGCGCCATCGCGCTCATCCAGCAGGCCTACGCCATCGACAATCCCCGGAAATACGCCGGCTACGGCGCCGATTGCTGGGGCCGTTCGGCCGGCGTGAACAGCGGCGGCGGCCGGGCCCTGCCGCGCGACGACAACGGCACCATCAACGTCATGGCCTCGCTCGCCTCGATGCCCTACACGCCCGACGAGTCGATGGCCGCACTGCGCCACTTCTACCGCGACCTCGGCCCGAAAATCTGGGGTCCCGGCGGGTTCTATGACGGCTTCAACGAGACCCAGAACCGCTTCGACCCCGACTACATGGCCTTGAACCAGGCGCCGATCGTCGTGATGATCGAGAATTACCGCACCGGCCTGGTCTGGCGGAATTTCATGGCCAACCCTGAGATCGCCCCCGCCCTCCGCGCCATCGGTTTCCAACCCGACAAGTAAACCCTTTCATGAAGATCAGTAATCTGCTCCCCCGGTCTGCCCTGGCCCTCCTGGCGATCCTCGCCGTTCCGCTCTGCGCGGAGACCTTTGCCCCGCGCGCCACCGGCACCGCCGCGACGCTCGGCGACGGCCTCGCGTTCTTCCTGCCGGCCGACCTGCCGCCCGCGCGCGTGCCGCACTCCTTCGCGCTGCTGGAACCGGCGCGGCCGGGCGGCGCCTTACCGGCGGGCTGGCGCGTGACGCCGCAGTTCAGCTTCAGCGAAAACCGCACCCGCGCCACCATCGCCATCGAGACCGGCACCAGCCTTTACGGCACGGGCGAGGTCACCGGCCCGCTCCAGCGCAACGGGCGGACCGTCACGCTTTGGAACACCGACAACTTTCGCTACGAGAAAAACGCCGGCCTGAGACTCTACCAGTCCCACCCATGGGTGCTCGCCGTCCGCGCCGACGGCTCGGCCTTTGGCGTGCTCGCCGACACGACCTGGGGCACCGAGCTCAGCCTCAACGGCTCCATCGAGTTCTCCAGCGACGGCCCCTCATTCCCCATCCTCGTCATCGACCGCGATTCCCCGCAGGCGGTCCTGGGCGAACTCGCCCGCCTCACCGGCCACATGCCCCTGCCGCCGCTCTGGGCCCTCGGCTACCAGCAGTGCCGCTGGTCCTACCAGCCCGCCGCGCGCGTGCGGGAGATCGCCGACAGCTTCCGCGCGCGGCAGATTCCCTGCGACGTCCTCTGGATGGACATCGACTACATGGACGGCTTCCGCGTGTTTACGTTCAGCCCGAAGGAGTTTCCCGATCCGCGCGGCCTCAACGCCTACCTGCACGAGCACGGCTTCAAAAGCGTCTGGATGATCGATCCCGGCGTGAAGGCCGATCCGGCCGACGCCACCTACACCTCCGGCACGGCCGCCGACGTGTGGGTCCACGGCGCCTTTGACGCGCCCTACGCCGGCGACGTCTGGCCCGGCGAGTGCCGTTTCCCCGATTTCACCCGCCCCGAGACGCGCGCCTGGTGGGCCGGCCTCTACAAGAATTTCATGGCAGCGGGCGTGGACGGAGTCTGGAACGACATGAACGAGCCCGCCGTCTTCAACGTCCCCGGCGGCACGATGCCGCCGCACAACTGGCACCGCGGCGGCGGCGACATCGCCCCCGGCACGCACGCCCGCTACCACAATGTCTACGGCATGCTGATGGCGTGCGCCTCGCGCGAGGGCATCATGGCCGCCAACCCCGGCAAGCGCCCCTTCGTGCTCACGCGCGCCAACTTCCTCGGCGGCCAGCGCTACGCGGCGACCTGGACCGGTGACAACATGTCGACGTGGGAGCATTTCCGCATGGCGATCCCGATGACGCTGAACCTCGGGCTCTCCGGCCAGCCGTTCAACGGACCCGATCTCGGTGGCTTCACCGGCACGGCCGAGCCCGAACTCTGGGGCAATTGGGTCGCGGTCGGTGCGTTCTTCCCGTTTTGCCGCGCCCACGCCGAGAAGTCCACGCCGCCCAAGGAACCCTGGGCTTTCGGACCCGAGGTCGAGGCGGTCGCCCGCACCGCCCTGCAGCGCCGCTACCGCCTCCTGCCTTATTACTACACGCTCTTCGAGGAGAGCTCACGCACCGGCCAGCCGGTCATGCGCCCGGTATTCTTTGCCGACCCGAAGGACCCCGCCCTGCGCGCCGAGGACCGGGTCTTTCTCGTCGGCGACGATCTGCTCGTCGTGCCGAAGTGGGCCGCCCAGCCCGCCTTGCCGCACGGGAACTGGCGCACCGTCTCCCTCGTCGGGGAAAATTCCACCAAGGACAAATACCACCCCGACCTTCGCATCCGGGAAGGCGCCATCGTGCCGCTGGGCCGCGTGATCCAGAGCACGGCCGAAACCTCCCTTGACCCGCTGACCTTGCTGGTCTCGCTCGACGGCCAGGGCCGCGCCGCCGGCCGCCTCTACGAGGATGCGGGCGACGGTTACGGCTACCAAAAGGGTGATTTTCTTCTCACGACCTACCGCGCCGTTCGCGAGGGCCGGACCGTTACGGTCACAGTCGATCACACCGAGGGCTTCCGCCCGCGGCCGTCGCGCCCCGTGGTGGTCCAGCTTGTCACCGATTCCGGCACCATCGAGGCCACCGGGCGCGACGGCCAGCCGGTCACGCTCACCCTCACACCCTGAGTTTCCCTGCTCCCGCCATGCATCTCCGCCTGCTTCTCCCCTCCCTCAGCATGTTGGTTCTCCTACCGATCGCCCGCCCCGCCACCGCTCCCACCACCTTGCCCGTCGAGGACCGCGTTCGCGACCTCCTCTCCCGGATGACCCTGGAGGAAAAGGTCGGCCAGCTGGTCCAGTATTCCGGCCGCGACACTCTGACCGGCCCGGGCTCGCAGGCCGAGCTCGTCCCGCTGATCAAGGCCGGCGGCGCCGGCAGCATGCTGAATGTCCATGGCGCGGCCAAGACGCGCGAGTGGCAGAAGCTCGCCGTCGAATCGTCCCGGCTGCACATCCCGATGCTCTTCGCCCTCGATGTGGTCCATGGCTGCCGGACGATCTTCCCCATTCCGCTCGGCACGGCGGCCTCGTGGGATCTCGGCGCCATCGAGCAGGCCGAGCGCATCGCCGCCATCGAGGCGTCCGCGACCGGGATACACTGGACCTTCGCCCCGATGGTCGACATCGCCCGCGATCCGCGCTGGGGCCGCATCGCCGAGAGCGCCGGTGAGGATCCTTTCCTCGGCTCCACCATCGCGCGCGCGCGCGTCCGCGGCTTCCAGACCGACCGGCTTGGCGCGCCCGGCACCATTCTCGCCTGCGCCAAGCACTTCGCCGCCTACGGCGCCGTCCAGGCGGGCCGCGACTACTTCACCACCGACGTGACCGAGCGCGTCCTGCGCGACGTTTATTTCCCGCCCTTCCGCGCCGCGGTGGACGCCGGCGTCGCAACCTTCATGGCGGGCTTCAACGACCTCGACGGCACCCCCTGCACGGCCAACGCCTTCCTGCTCGACCGCGTGCTCCGCGGCGAGTGGGGCTTCCGCGGCTTCGTCATCTCCGACTGGCAGGGCATCAGCGAAATGCTCGAACACGGCAACGTCGCCGACCTGCGCGACGCCGCGCGCCAGTCCTTCCTCGCCGGCCTCGATGTCGACATGGAGGCCCAGGGCTACGAAAAGCACCTGGCGGAACTGGTCCGCAGCGGCGCCGTGCCGGTGGCCCGGCTGGACGCCGCCGTCGGCGCGGTGCTGGCCGCGAAGTTCCGCCTCGGCCTTTTCGAGGACCCCTACCGCAACTGCGACGAGGCGCAGGAGAAAGCGCTGCTGTTCGCCCCTGCCCACCGCGAAGCCGCCCGGGACCTTGCCCGCCGCTCCGCGGTGCTCCTGAAAAACAACGGCGTGCTGCCGCTCAAGGCCGGCGGGATCACCGTGGCCGTTGTCGGCCCGCTGGCGGACAGTGCCGGGGACCAGCTCGGCTGCTGGAGCGGCCTCGGCGAGAGAAGCGAGGTCGTGACCCTCCGCGCCGCGCTGGCCGAAGCTTTCCCGGGTGCCCGGCTCCGTTACGCCCAAGGCTGTCTGACCACGGGCGATGACACCTCCGGCTTTGCCGCCGCGCGCCAGGCCGCGGCCGGCGCCGATGTCATCGTTGCTGCGCTTGGCGAAACCGCGAACCAGAGCGGCGAAAGCACCAGCCGCGCCTCGCTCGACCTCTCCGGACCGCAGCTGGCGCTGTTGCGCGAACTGCACGCGACCGGCAAACCCGTCGTCCTCCTTCTGATGGCCGGGCGACCGCTCCTCCTCGAGGCCGTCGACCCGCTGGTCGACGCCATCCTCGTCGGCTGGCACCCCGGCTCGATGGGTGGTCCCGGGCTGGCCGATGTCCTCACCGGCGCCTATAATCCCTCCGGCAAGTTGCCCGTGACGTGGCCGCGCTCCGTCGGCCAGATCCCGCTGTTCTATGCCCACAAGAATTCCGGCCGGCCCACGCCCACGGACCCGGAGGGCAAGTATTTTTCCCACTACATCGACACCCCCAACACGCCGCGCTTCCGCTTCGGCTTTGGGCTGAGCTACACCACCTTCGCCTACGACTCGCTCAGGTTGAGTGCGCCCGTGCTCCAGCCCGGCGGCCCCGCGCTCATCGTCACCGCCCGCGTCCGCAATGCCGGGGCGCGCGCCGGCGAGGAGGTCGTGCAACTCTACGTGCGCGACCGCGTGGGCTCAGTCACGCGGCCGGTCCGTGAACTGAAGGGATTCGAGAAGATCGCGCTCGCCGCCGGCGAATCCCGCGAAGTCAGCTTCCGGCTCGCCCCCGCCGACCTTGCGTTCTGCCGGGCCGACATGACGTTCGGTCCCGAGCCTGGGGCCTTCGACGTCTTTGTCGGCGGCGATTCCAACGCCGCGCTCTCGGCCCCGTTCACCCTGACCGCCCCCTAAAGCGAGCAGCGCGACCGAACTCAGAACAGGTTCATTGGGTCAACGTCGAGCACCTGGGTGACGTCGTCGGGCCAGTTGACCGTCGTTTGCAGTTTCACCAGCTCTGGCACGACCTTCGTGGCCCCGGCGCAGAAATACCAGACCTGGAAGCGATACTCGTCCTTCACCTTCTCGATGGGCGAAGGCACCGGCCCGCGGATCTCGACGGCGTCGCCCAGGGTTTTCTCGACTTGTTTCACCCAGTGGTCGGCAAAGAACCGGATCTTCTCCGGGTTCGGCCCGCGGAAGAGGTGGTGGACGAGGTGCCGGTAGGGCGGATAGGCGAACTTCTTGCGCACGGCCAGCTCCGCCTCGGCGAAACCGTCGAAGTCCGCCCGCTTGGCGAACTGGATGGCGTCGGCCTTCGGCGTGAATGTCTGCACGACCACCTCCCCCGCCCGGTCGCCGCGCCCGGCGCGGCCGGCCACCTGCACGAGCAGCTGGAACGTGCGCTCGTTGGCCCGGAAGTCCGGCACGTGCATGGACAGGTCGGCGTCCACGAGGCCGACGAGCGTGACGTTGGGAAAGTCCAGCCCCTTGCCGATCATCTGCGTGCCGATCAGAATGTCGATCTTGCCGGCCCGGAAGTCGCCGAGGATCTGCCGGAACCGGTGCTTCTTGGACATCGTGTCGGTGTCCATGCGCTCCAGCCGGGCGCGCGGCAGCACGCGCCGCACCGCCTCCTCGACGCGCTGCGTGCCAAGGCCGCGCCAGCGGATGTCGGGCGCCGCGCACGCCGGGCACGCCACGGGCGCGCCTCGCTGGTGGCCGCACAGGTGGCACTTCAGGGTTTCGTCGGCCCGGTGGTAGGTCATCGCCACGCTGCAATGCGGGCATTCCTCCACGTGGCCGCACTTCCGGCACTGCATGCTCGACGAGTAACCGCGGCGGTTGATGAAAAGGATGATCTGCTCCTTTCGGGCGAAACGCTGGTGCATGTGGTCCACCAGCAGCCGCGACAAGGTCACCATGCCGCGTGATCGCATCACCTCGATGCGCATGTCCACGATCTGGATGTCCGGCATCTTTTTGTCGTCCACGCGTTTCGTCAGCGTGTTGAGCCGGTATTTGCCGCCCTTCACGTTGGCGAACGACTCGAGCGAGGGCGTCGCCGAGCCGAGCAGGCAGACCGCATGCGCGAGCTTGGCCCGGTAGACGGCCACGTCGCGCCCGTGGTAGCGCGGCGTCTCGTCCTGCTTGTAGGCCGGCTCGTGCTCCTCATCCACGACGATGAGCCGCAAATCCTTTACCGGCGCGAACACCGCCGACCGCGCGCCGACGACCACCCTGGCCTGACCCGACGCCAAGGCCGTCCAGCCGTCCAACCGCTCGCCCTCGCCGAGGTGGCTGTGCCAGACCACCGTCTTGTGTCCGGCCGACTCGAAGCGCCCGCGCAGCCGCGCCACCGTCTGCGGCGTCAGCGCGACCTCGGGCACGAGATAGATGGCGCTGCCGCCGGCCGCGAGCACCTGCTCGACCGCGCGGAGGTAGACCTCGGTCTTGCCCGAGCCGGTCACGCCATGCAGCAGGTGCACGGCAAATTTCCTCTTCTCCAGGCTCTCGGCGACGGAGAACACCACGGCGGCCTGCTCGTCGTTGAGCTTCGGCGGCAGGCCGGTGACGATCTCGCCGCCCGTCCAGTTGTCGGCGTAGGCCACGCGCTCGACGTGGCGCTCCTCCTCGCGGATGAGGCCGTGCTGGACCAGGGCGTTGACGACCGCGGCGGTCGACCCGAGCCGGGCCAGCACGAGCGATTTCTTCTGCGGCTGAAACTGCTGCCTCAGGAAATCGTAGAGCTTCGCCTGCTTGGGGGCCTTCCTGGCCAGGGCCGCGTGCTCGTCCGGCGCCAGCAGGCGGACCACCTCGAGGTATTTCTCGGACTTGAGCCGCGAGCCGTCGCGCACCGCCGCGGGGATCATGGCCTCCAGCACACTCTCCATCCGCGCCGCATAGTAGCTGTGCATCCAGCGCGCCAGCTCAAGCAGGTCGGGCGTCAGCGCCGGGAATTCGTGCAGGATGCCGCTCAGGGCCTTAAGCTTGGCCGGCGGCACGTCGGGAATCGTGTCCTTCTCCAGCACGAGGGCCAGGTGCGAGCGGTTCATGATGGGCACGCGCACCAGCGACCCCACGCGCACGGCGGCGCGCAAGGTCTCCGGCACGGTGTAGTGCAGGAGCTTGTCGAAACCCGCCAGCGGCTGGACGCCCACGATCATCGCCCCAAGTGAGGCCGGACAAGGGGGCGAAGCAACGTGTTTTCAGCCAAACCTTGTTAACCACTAATGGGTTTCGCCAACGGCGAAACCTTACATGTGCTTGGCGACTAATCGTCGCCAAAGTTGGTTTTGGCGCCTGCTGATCGCTGGCGATCTCCCTGTCGGCGATTAGCCGACACCAAATCAAACCCCGGAGCCGATCAGGCGAAGGGGTGAGTGTAGGTTTCGCCGTTGGCGAAACCCATTGGTGGTCAAAAACTCTCCCCCCACTTTCCTTTTGACAGGCGGAGCCGCCCGCGACGACATTCCCGTCAGTGAGTGTCGAAGCCGCCCGCGAAAAATTCCAAGCCTACCTCGCCGACAAGGGCCTGCGCGTGACCGACCAGCGCCTGGCGATCTTCAACGCCGCGTTCGGCCAGAAAGAGCACTTCACCGCCGAGCAGCTGCTCGACTGCGCCCGGAAGATCGACGACTCCGTGTCGCGCGCTACCGTCTACCGCACCCTGCCCCTGATGACCGGGAGCCACATCCTGCGGGAGGTGGATATCGGCTCCGGCGAGAAATACTACCTGCCCGCCGGCAACGGGAACACCCAGGTCGCGCAGGTGGTCTGCGTGGACTGTGACAAGATCTTCGAAATCAGCGCTCCGTTCATGGAATGGTATGGCAGCACCGTCTCGCTCAAGCTCGGCCTCAAGCCCGTCTCGCAACGCCTGCAGGTCAGCGCGCAGTGCATCGCCTTCCGCCAGTCCGGCCGCTGCCCGAACCGTTTGAAGAAATGACCAAACTCCAAAGCCCAAACGCCAAACAAAGCCCCCAAGGCCAAATTCGAACCTTGGATTTTGCCGTTTGCTTTTCTTTGGCGTTTGGTCGTTGGGCCGTAGGGATTTCCTAAAAGTCATGTCCATCAAACCCAAACCGGATCCCCAGTTTGAAATCGAGTTTTTCGAGGCGGTGCACCGCCGCTGCCCGGACTACGTGGACGTCGTCGGCCTGCTCGGCGGCCTCTACACCAAGGTCGGCCGCATCGCGGACGGCCTGAAGATGGACCGCAAGCTGGTGCGCCTCGAGCCGGACAACGCCACGGCCCACTACAACCTGGCCTGCTCCCTCGCCCTCTGCAAAAAGCGCCCCGACGCCCTCCGTTCGCTCCGCAAGGCCGTGTCGCTCGGCTACGACGACCTCGACTGGATGCAGCAGGATCCTGACTTGGAAATCCTCAAGGCCGACCCGGAATTCCGCAAGCTGCTCCGGAAACTGAAACCGCAGAGCTGATTCCTGTAGGGTCGGTGCTTGGCGCCGGACCGGTCCGCCGGCGAGCGGCGACCCTGCACAAACCAGAACTCACCGCAGCCCGAACACCTGCTGCAACATCGTGCTGAGGTCGGTGCCGGGCGTGTAGCCGCCGCCACTCGTGGCTTTGGCGAGTGACCTGCACCGGGTCGCACGCAGCAACGCCGCGTCCACCGACACAATCCGCGCCGTGCCGTCCCGCTGGCCCGCGAGCTCCGCCGCCGTGAGCGGCGTCCACGCAAACGGCAGGCCGGTGGAGTTGCACTCCACCTCCCAGCCGGCCACGAGGCCCAGCGGCAGCGGCTTCCGCAGCAGCGAGGGATAGCGCGTGATGAAATCCGGCGTGCGGCTGGTCGCCACCCGCACGCGCACCACGGAGCGCAGCTTGTCGAGATACTCCTGGAAATTGTCGACGCGCCGCCGCCGCCACTCGCGGAGGAAGTCGTTCGGGTCAAAGCCCATCAGGTTCATGCCGTTGTAGAGGCCGTGCTCGTTGGCGCTGCCGAATTTCTTCGTGCCATACCACGAGGCGAAATCGTGCGTCATCACCAGCCCGATCTCAAAGTGCAGGTGGGCCCGCTCCTTCGGGATGGCCGTGCTGCCCTCGCTGCGGCCCATGGTGGCGATGACCTGCCCGCGCGTCACAACCAAACCCGGCCGGAGGCCGGGTTCCACCTTGGCCAAGTGCGCGTAGAGGGTGTAGACCGCCGGGGTGAGGTCCGGGTGCTCGAGGACGATGTAGCGCCCGTAATTGCTGTTGCCGGGCGAGGCGTTCACGTAGCGCACCACGCCGTCCATCGCGGCCGTGATCGGATCCGTGGGCTCGCCGTGCCGGTCGCGGCTGGTCGCGCGGATGTCGAGCCCCTCGTGGAACTGTCCGCCGCCGCGGCGCACGCAGCCGAAGAGGCCGGACTCGGGCTCGCCCGAGACGGTCGGCTGCACCCAGGCCTCATAATCGCGACCCTGTTCCCACGCCTTGTTGGGTGTCGGCCAGCTGAACTCGATGCGCTGGGCCGAGGCGAAGTTCGCTGTCACCAAACCCAAGGCAACCAGGCCGATCCATTTTGGCCGCAAAAAGGCGCAAAAAGAATTCTGCCTGTCGGCGAAAGCCTTCCGTGCGCCTATCGGCGCGACGCAAACCTCCACCGTCGCCACACACATTTTTTGTGCCTCTTTGTGGCTAACCCCGCCTTGGTTCTGGCCGCTTGTCATCAACATCCCAATGGCGTGCGGCGAAAATCACCGGTTTTTCTTGGCGATCGCCGCCGCCGTGCGCTTGAGGCGCTCCGCGATGGGCGGCAGCTCCTCGTTCGGCACCTCGACGAAGATCAGCAGGTTCCCGTCCGCGATCGGCTGGTCGAGGCGGCGGGCCCCGACCGGGGCATTGTTGAGCATCAGCACCAGCCGCCCGCCCAGGTTGGACGCGCTCAGCCGGTAGAGATCGCGCGCGGCGGCGGCGGTGAACTGGAAGTAAAGGCACCAGCCCAGGTCCACCTTGGCAAAATTCACATCGGCGATGTCGTATTCCACGAGCACCGGCTTGGGGTTGACGTTCAGGACGACCCGGCTGACCGGCAGCTGCACCGCCGTGCCGGGCGTGCCCGGCCGGACCTCCAGGAAAAAACGCGCGACCATCGGCTGGTCCATCGCCGAAGGCGGCTTCGTCTGGCAGCCCGACGTCAACAGGGCGGCCAGCAGGGCAAGAAGCAGGCAGGGGCGGATCATTTGACCCCCACCTTCGCAGCAGATTCGAAAGCCTCAAGGATATCCGCACCGATCGCATCGGCCAGCAGGCGCCCGCGCGGGGTCAGGCTGATGCGACCCTCGACGGTCGCCACGAGCAACCCGCCGAACAGAAACTTGGGCAACAGTTCCTCCAACCCGTTCCAGCCGGGCGTCGGGAAGCGCCGGCGCAGCCGCGGCAGCGACACGCCCTCGTTCATCCGCAACCCGAAGATCACCGAGTCGGCCGCCAGCAGGTCGTTGGTCAGGGCCACCCGGTCCGTGGTGGCGCGGCGGCCGGCGGCGAGGTCGGCGTGCCATTGGGTCAGGTCGGACGGGTTGGCGGCGCGCCAGCCGGCGTGCTGCGACGCCCCCGACGGGCCGAGGCCCACCCATTCGTGCATGTTCCAGGTGTTGAGGTTGTGGACGCACGCGTGGCCTTTGCGCGCGAAGTTCGACACCTCATACTGGGCGTAGCCGGACGACTCGAGAAACTCCCAGGTCTTCACGTAGAACGCCGCCTCCTTGTCCGCATCCAGCTTCACCTTGCCCTGGGAGAGCTTGATCCACAGCGCCGTGTCCTCCTCGAAGGTCAGGCAGTAAGTCGAGAGGTGGTCGGGCGCGAGCCGCAGCGCCTCGGTGAGGTCGGCGCGCCATTGCTCCTCGCTCTGGCCGGGCAGCGCGAACATCAGGTCCAGGTTCACGCTGGCGAAGCCCTGGGCGCGGATCAGCTCATAGGCCCGGTAGACCTGCTCGGGCGTGTGCTGCCGGCCGAGGGCGTCGAGCAGGCCGGCGTTGAAACTCTGCACGCCCATCGAAACGCGCGTCACGCCGAGCTGCCTGAGCACCGCGAGGCGGTCCGCCGTCACGGTGGCCGGGGCGAGCTCGACGGTCCACTCCGCCGGCTGCCCGGCGTAGAGCAGCATGATGCGGCCGAGCTGCTCGAGTTCCGCGGGCTTGAGCAGGCCGGGTGTGCCGCCGCCCCAGAACGCCGTGGCCGCACGCCGCGAGTCCCAGGGAACGAGCGCCGCTTCCGCTTCCACGGCATCGACATAACGCCGCACCGCGTCACCCTTCGGCACGGTTTGGTAGAACGCGCAGAAGTCGCACGTCGACGCGCAGAAGGGCACGTGCAGATAGACGCCGAGCGGCGAGGGCGGCGGCGTCTGAGCTTTTTCTTGCCCTGAGGGGAACTGGACCATTATGAAATGAGTCAATTTACGATCAGCCAACGGCCTACGCGGCCCCGGCGGTCAATTTACCCAAATGCACAAGACTCCCTTCCTTCACGCGAGCAGAATTTTGTCGGCCCTGGCCGCCATGGCGACGCTGCTGGTCCTTACCGGCTGCAATCTCACCATCACCAACCTGACGCCGGACAAAGTCCCCGCCAACCCGTCGCAGATCTACACCATCACGGCGAGCTTCCGGCCCACGAACGGCCAGATCGACCCGGCCAGCATCGCCCCGCGCATCATCATCGACGGCCAGGCCTACAAGATGACCAAGAGCTCCGTCGGCACCGACATCTGGGAGTTTGAATACCAGATCCCCGCCGGCCGGGCGTCCGCCACCTACTACTTCATCTGCGAATTCACCTCCAAGGAGAACGCCGGTGGCGTGCCCACGGAAATGTATTCGGAGCTGCAGACGATGAACATCGCCGGCCGCTACGTCATCCGCTCCGAGGCCACCCGCGCCCCGGTCGGCTCGCGCGTCAGCGTCCTCGGCGCCGGTTTCACCACCGCCGACCTGGTCTACTTTGACTCCACGCCCACCCGCACCGTCTTCGAGTCGCCTAGTTCGCTCAGCTTCTTCGTCCCCGCCGTGGCCGCCGGCAAGACCTACAAGCTGTCCGTCATGAATTCCGTCACCGGCAACCTCGACGTCGGCACGTTCCGCGTCGACGCCATCAGCTTCCAGGTTTCGCCCGCCGCGCTGGTCCTCCGCCAGGGCGAGTCGCAGGCGCTGACCTTCACCATCCCGAGCCCGGCGCCCGCCGGCGGCATGCTGATCGACGTCCGCACCGACGTGCCCGAGAGCGTGATCATGCCCGAGGTGATGGTCCCGGCCAACAGCACCAGCGTCACCGTGCCCGTGCAAGGCGGCAAGCCCGGCAACGGCTCGCTGTTCTTCACCAGCAGCGCCGGCGAAAGCTCCGTCGCCGTCACGGTCACGGCGAAGTAAGAAAATCACGCATTCCTCTTTTAGGCGCGCCCATCACGGCGCGCCTTTTGTTTGGCTTTGGCTGGATGGGTGGAAATTAACCCCGTTCGTGCAACTGCGACGCGCTTGCGCCGTCCGGCCCGACCGGCTTTTCTCCGCGCATGACCGACCCCGCCGCCGACCGGCACATCCAGTCCCTCGAGCGCCCCGAGAAGGCGCTGTGGACCTATTACCTGCTCAGCTCCCTCCTCATCCCGCCGCTGTTCCCGATCATCGCGCCCTACCTGTGGTTCCGCTACAGCACGATGCGCTACAAATTCACCGACGACGGCATCTCGATGAGCTGGGGCATCCTCTTCCGCCGCGAGATCATCGTGAACTACGCGCGTATCCAGGACATCCACCTGCGCTCCAATGTCGTCGAGCGCTGGCTCGGCCTCGCCCGCATCCTCGTTCAGACCGCTTCCGGCAACTCCTCCGCCGAGATGACCATCGAGGGCATCAAGGAATTCGAGGCGCTGCGCGACTTCCTTTACTCCCGCATGCGCGGCGTGAAGGACCACGCCCACCACCTCGCCCCGGTGACCGCAGCGCTGGGCGCCGTTCCGTTCGCCCCCACCGGTGGCCAGGGCGAACTCGCCGCCGCGTTGCGCGAGACCGCCGCCGAGCTCCGCGCCGTCCGCGAAGCGCTGTCCAGGCGCTCCTGATTTTTAACCACGGATGGACACGGATAAATCCCAAGCCCAACAAATCATTTTCACAGGAGGTAACAGAGATAACCGAGGTATTTAGAAACCAGGAAACCATGAACCTGGCTCCCGGCTTTCTGGCTTCTGAATTATCCCACCTCTGTTCCCTCCGTTTCCTCCTGTTCCCATCCGTGTTAATCCGTGTCATCCGTGGTCAAATTCCCCTCTGATGTATAATCGCTACAGCACCTTCGTCCTGCGCTGGCTCAAGGTCCCGCCCGAGCCGCACGCCCCGCAGGGCGACCCGGCCTCGCTCCGCGTCTTCCGCGCCGGGAAGAATTTCTACCGGCTCCGCCTGTTCGCGTGGAGCGTCACCCAGGTGCTCGCCTTCGCCGGCATCGTGTTCTGGGCCTTCGTGTTTGTCAGCGTCGAGGAAACCGCGCGCATCGAGAAGGCCCGCCGCGCCGCCACGGCCCGGGCGGTGGCCGGTCACCCGGCCACCTTGGTCGAGCAGGCGGACCAGGCCCTCACGGCCCTCAAGGCCACGCAGCAAACCGGACTCAAGCCCGCGGCCCCGGCGGCCCCGAATGCCGCGAAGAAGCCGGTCCGGCGGCGCGTACGCGTCGGCGGCTGGGACGGATTCCTCCAGGTCTTCGTCGAGCTCGCGATCATGCTGCCGCCCTGGGCGTTTCCCATCCTCTGGGCGCTGAAGATCCTCGGTCTCACCCTCTACCTGCTGCAACTGCCCCTCACCTACGCCATCCGCCGGCTCGATTTCGAGATGCGGTGGTATATGGTCACCGATCGCAGCCTGCGCATCCGCACTGGCGTCGCCCGCGTGCAGGAGATCACCATGAGCTTTGCCAACCTCCAACAGGTCGAGGTCTCGCAGGGCCCGCTGCAGCGCGTGCTCGGCCTGGCCGACCTGAAGGTCCAGTCCGCCGGCGGCGGCGACGTGGCCCCCGGCCGGCAACGGCACGAAGACTCGCTGCACATCGGCTATTTCCACGGCGTGGACAATGCCCATGAGATCCGCGACCTGATCCAGGAGCGGCTGCGGCGCTTCCGCGACAGCGGCCTCGGCGATCCGGAGGAAATGCAGCGCGCGGCGCTGGCCGCGGTTCATGTCGCGCCAGTGGAGACCGCCTCATCGACCGATGCCGACGTGCTGGCCGCGGCGCGCGAGCTCGCCGCCGAGGCCCGGGCCCTGCGCGTGGCGTTGAATTAACCTGTAGGGTCGCCGCTAGTCGGCGGACCGAGGTCCGGCGGCAAGCGCCGACCCTACATTGGAAAACCCTTCACTTCCCGTCGTTGATCTTGCGCCAGGTGACGTGCGCCGTGTCGGTCGAGCCGACGCCGAGCTGCTGGGCGAAGTCGAGCATGCGGGCGTCGTCCTCCGTCACGGGATCGAAGCCGTTGCGTTTCCGCACGGCGTTGATGCGCTCGAGCATGATCGAGTCGAGCAGCACCGGGTCGGTGGTCATGAGCAGGCGCGGCTCGGAGGCGGTGTAGAGGGAGTTGAAATACGGGCCACCGATGAACTGGTAGAGCTGCAGGCTGGCGATGTTGAGCGCCCAGCTCTCGCGCAGCTCGGGGATGGCGGCCATCTCGGCGACAGCGGCGGGCGCGGTGGCCGGGCTCTTGAAGAAGCGGAAGGTGTTCGAGGCGTTCCAGAGCGTGGCGTTGACCAGCGCGCCGTTGATGCCGAGCACCGGATGGTCGGTGTAGACCGGCAGGTTGATCCAGAAGTCGGCGTCGAGGAACAACGGCGTGGCGAGGAAGCTCTTGCGGTCCTCCTCGGTGGTGGTGATGGACTTGCCGCCGGCGGCGTTCTTCACGGCCTGGTCGTTCGAGATCGGGTCGAAGCGCGAGGGCAGCGGGCTGTCGTAGAACCAGGCCGGATCGTAGAACTTGCCCGACTCGAGCACGTAGACCGGATGGCCCGGGAACGGCAGGATGCCGGTTGCGAACGACGGCAGGTAGCCGGTGAGGCGGAGGCGGAGCGGGTTCAGGCCGACGAGGAAGATGTTCTGCCTTTCAAAGCCGCGCTTTTCCAGCGAGGCGATGATGGCGCGCACCAGGCCGAACGGCGTGGCCAGGCCGGGGCCGGAGTCGGCGTAGATCTTGAGACCGACCTTCTTTTTCGCGCCGGGCACGAGGTGGCGGCCGGTGGTGGTCTCGTAGTCCTGCAGGACCTGCTCGACGGCGTAGCGGTAGTCTGCGTCGCTGAAATCAGAGAGCTTGTGCTCCCAGACGGGGGCGGTCGGCGCAGCCGGCTCGGCGGCGCGGGCCGCGGCACCGGACAGGGACACGAGGGCAAGAATCAGGGCGGTTTTCGACAGGAGGGAACGCATGTGGATGGGCGCGCGGTGGACCGGATGGACCGGGCGCGAACCGTGACAGACCCCAACTTCGGTTAAAAGTTTAATCTGGGAGAGAATTTCCGCAGGCAAACCCTGTAGCGGCGGTCTGCGACCGCCGGGATCGAGACGGCGCTCATAGAGCGCCGCTACAGCAAGACACCGCCCATTTTGTGCTCGGCGGCGGTCACAGACCGCCGCTACAGCTAATGCACCGTGCCCGTCATCAAAGCCACCAGCCTGCGCGACCTGAAGAACCGGGTGAACATCCACGACGTCGTGGTGCGGGTCGTGGCCCTCAAGAAGGCGGGCGGCGGGCGGTTCAAGGGCCTGTGCCCCTTCCATTCCGAGAAGACCCCGTCGTTCAACGTCGCGGCCGACAAGGGATTCTACAAATGCTTCGGTTGCGGGAAATCGGGCGATGTCATCAGCTTCGTGCAGGAGACCGAAGGCCTGCAGTTCACCGAGGCCGTCGAGGCCATCGCCCAGCGCTTCGGCGTGACGCTCGAATACGAGGAGGGCTCCGGCGGACCGTCGAAGGAGACGCGTTCGCTGCGCCAGGAGATCTTCGAGATCCACGACCTCGCGGCCGACTATTACCGCCAGGCCTTCCTCGCGGCGACACCGCACGGCGAATTCATCCGCGACTACTGGGTGAAGAACCGGAAGTTCACGCCCGAGCTGGCCGAGGACTTCAAGATCGGCTTCGCGCCGCCGGAGGACTCCGGCCTGGCCGCCGCGCTGCTCAAGCGGAAGTTCTCCGAGGACGCTTTGCGCCAGTGCGGGCTGTTCTTCACCCGCGACGGCGCCGTCCTCACGCTCGGTGCGCTGCGCCCGCGCTTCCGCGGCCGGCTGATGATTCCGATCCGTGACCACCAGGGCCGCGTGGTGGCGTTCACGGCGCGCCAGCTCGAGCTGACGCCGGCCGACGACCCCGCGCGCGAGGCGAAATACGTCAACTCGCCCGAGACCCCGATCTTCTCGAAGAGCAACCTGCTCTTCAACCTGGACCGCGCCCGCTCGCACGCCGGCGAAGGCCATCCGTTCGTCCTCGTCGAGGGCCAGCTCGACGCGCTGCGTTGCTGGAGCGTCGGCCTCAAGACCGCCATCGCGCCGCAGGGCACGTCGATCACCGAGGGCCAGCTGGCGCTGTTGCGCCGCTACCACCCGCAGGTCGAGTGCTTCTTCGACAGCGACAGCGCCGGACAGAAGGCCGCGCTGCGCTTCCTCCCGATGGCGCTCAAGGCCGGGCTCGAGGTGCGCTTCCTCATGCTCGCCGGCGCGGAGAAGCTCGATCCGGACCTGCTGTTCCTCGATAAGGGCCTGGCCGCCTACGACAAGGTGAAGCGCGGCTCGCTGTCCGCGATGGATTTCGCGTGCCGCTCGCTCCTGCCGAATCCCGCCGCGGCATCGGCCGAGCAGAAGTCCCGCGCCGCCACGGCGCTGTTCGAGATCATCGTGCAGACGGACTCGGACGTGACGCGCACGTCGTTTCTCAGCGAGATCGCCGGGTTCCTGCGCGTGGCGCCCGGCGCGCTGGAGCGCGACCTGCGGGCCTTCCAGGCGCGGCAGAGCGGCGGGCGTTTCGCCCATCCCAACGCTGCGCCCGCACCGGCCGCGAAGCCCGCCGCGGACGCACACGGCAAGGCCACCGAGGCACACCTGCTGTTCCTTTGCCTCCACCACGAATCGCTCTTGCACGCGCTCGCCGGCCAGTTGCCGCACGAGTGGATCGACGTTTCGCATGCCGCCGGCAGCCTGCTGGACCGCATCCTCGCCGAAGCCGCCCACAACGGCTGGGCCGGGCGGGAAAACCTCGACCAACTCCTTGAGACAGAGGAGGAAAAGGCCCTGGTCGCCTCCCTGCTTTTCGAGGTCGCCGCGGACGACGATCTGGCCAAGATCGCCAACGAGGGATTGCGTTCGTTGCAGCGGCGTTTTCTCGAGCCCCGGCTGAGGCAAATAGAACTTGAAATAGCCTCCAAAGGCACGGATGTTGAATCTGACTTACTTTCCCTCTTGAAACAGCGCGCCGAAATCACCCAACAGCTCCGCAATCCGCCGAAGCTTTCCCTGGGTTCGTGATCCGCCCTAATTTCCGCACTGTTTGACCGTAACTCTCCACGGGATACCTTACTTACGTTATGCCGAGCAAATCCAAGCACGCCGTCGCCTCCAAAAAGTCCCTGAAGGACCACGGTCACACGAAATCGCACCACAACGAGCCGGCCAAGGCGCAGCATGAACCGGCGGCCAAGGCCGCCGCGCACCCGCATCCCGCCCCGGCCAACGGCGCCGGCAAGCACCCCGAGCCCACCAAGCACAGCGCGCCGCTGGCCGACGCCGCCAACGCCGCCAAGGAATTCAAGGAGAAGGCGCTCGAGAACCTGTCCGGCGACCTGAACGAGAAGATCCGCTACCTGATCCGCCTTTCCAAGGAGCAGGGCTACCTCACCTACGCCGACATCAACGAGGCCCTGCCCGAGTCCGTCGACAACCCCGAGGACATCGAGAACGTCATTTCCATCCTGCAGAACCTCGAGATCGACATCCTCGATCCCGACGAGGTCGACAACTACAAGCAGCGCCAGGAGGAGGCCGAGGAGGAGGAGTCGCGCACGTCGAACAACGACATCCTCGACGACCCGGTCCGCATGTATCTCAAGCAGATGGGCCAGGTCCCGCTGCTCACCCGCGAACAGGAAGTCGAGATCTCCAAGCGCATCGAGACCGCCGAGATCAACGCCCTCGCCGCCCTCTTCGCCCTCGGGCCCGTCGGCAAGCACCTCGCCGACCTCGGCGAGAAGCTCATCCTCCGCACCGAGCGCTTCGACCGCCTCGTCATCGACAAGAAGATCGAAAGCCGCGAGGCCTACTTCAAGAACCTCGACAAGCTCGTCAAGACGACCCGCGACAACGATGCCATCGCCACCGAGGCCTGGGCCGACGCCCAGAAGGCCCGCGACGACAAGGCCCGCAAGAACGCCCTCATTCGCTTCAAGAAGCGCGACAACGTCCTCCGCGCCGCCTACGTCAAATACTACTTCAAGCTGAAGGTCTACGAGGACTTCCTCCTCGAGCTGCGCCCGAAGATCCACGAGGTCGAAAAGGCCTTCCACGACCTTCACCGCGCCAAGCACCCGAAGTCCAAGAAGGACACCGCCATCGACGTGCGCTCCGTCAACACCCGGCTCAAGCACCTCGAGCTCGAGATGCGCATCACCCCGCAGGCGATGATGGACACGCTGAAGACCGCGCGCGGCTTCATCCGCGAGGCCCACAAGGCCAAGACCGAGATGGTCGAGGCCAACCTGCGCCTCGTGATCTCCATCGCCAAGAAATACACCAACCGCGGCCTCTCCTTCCTCGACCTCATCCAGGAGGGCAACATGGGCCTGATGAAGGCCGTCGAGAAATTCGAATACCGCCGCGGCTACAAGTTCTCCACCTACGCCACGTGGTGGATCCGCCAGGCCATCACCCGCTCCATCGCCGACCAGGCCCGCACCATCCGCATCCCGGTCCACATGATCGAGACGCTGAACAAGGTGATGCAGGTCCAGAAGCAGCTCCTCCAGGAATTCGGCCACGAGCCGACGCCGGAGGAGGTCGCCGAGGAGATGAACCTGCCCGTCGAGCGCGTGCAGCAGATCATGAAGATGGCGCAGCAGCCCATCTCGCTCCAGTCGCCCGTCGGCGACGGCGACGACACCAGCTTCGGCGACTTCATCGAGGACAAGTCCGCGGACAATCCCTACGACATGACCGCCTTCTCGCTCCTCCGCGAAAAGATCATGGACGTGCTCGACTCCCTCACCGAGCGCGAGCGCCGCGTGCTCACGCTGCGCTTCGGCCTGGTCGACGGCTACAGCCGCACGCTCGAGGAGGTTGGCAAGCAGTTCAAGGTCACCCGTGAGCGCATCCGCCAGATCGAGGCCAAGGCGCTCCGCAAGATGCGTCACCCGACGCGCATCCGCCAGCTCCACGGCTTCTTTGACGCGGAACAAATCGACAATCCGCAGAACCTGCTGAAGAAGCCGCCCCTGATCCCGCCGCAGTTCATCAAGCAAGGCGGCCCCCTCGGCAAGGCCCTGTTCCCGCAGGACTGAGTCGCTTTCCGCCTTTACTTGCCCACCCCCCGGGCCTAACCCTCGAACACCATGTCCCTCCCTCTCCCCCTCCTCGCGGTCTTCGGTCTCGGCGGCCCGGAACTGATGATCATCCTGGTCATCATCCTGCTGCTCTTCGGCGGCGCCAAGCTGCCCGCGCTCGCCAAGGGCCTCGGCCAGTCCGTCAAGGAATTCAAGAAGGCCGCCAAGGAAGAAGAAGACGGCGAAAAGCCCGCCGCCAAGAAGCCCGACGACGCGGCGAAGCCCGGCAACAACTGAGCCGGCTTCGTCCGGTCAGCACCCAGCGCGCCTCACCCGGCGCGCTTTTTTTACGTTATTTCCTGTAGGGTCGCCGCTTGTCGGCGGACCGCGACCACCTTGCTGTGTTCGCATGGCGACCCCACCCAAACGCGAAACCTCCCGTCTGCGCTTCGGCCGTAAGACCGCTCATGGAGCCTACTACTTCATCACCGTTTGCACGAAAGAGCGGGCGGCCATTCTGACTACGGAGGAAACCGGACGAACGGTAGCCAACTCCCTTGAATCCCTCCACTCGTCGGGTGACATCGAACTGCTGGCCGCAACCATCATGCCCGATCACGTTCACTTTCTCTTCGCTCTCGGGGATGGCCTGCATGTCGGGCAGGTAATGGGCAAATTCAAAGCCCTGGCCCGCAATCTGGGTCAGGCAACCTGGCGTTGGCAGCACGACGGATTCGAGCACCAGCTTCGAAGCGTCGAAGCCATCGATGACTATGGTTTCTACATCTTCATGAACCCCTACCGCGCCGGGCTGTGTCCATTGGCAACCCCGTGGTCTTGGTGGCTATGATGCCCACAACCATCAGTATTTCGCTTCCTGACCGGACTACAAGGAAAGCAGGCCGTGCCTGCAGCCTGGCTGGGCTTGAGCGATCAAGTCGCGCGAAGGATCACCACCGGAGACGGATTTACCGTAGGGTCGCCGCGCGGCGGCGGACCGTTCCCGCGCCCGGTCCGGCGACAAGCGCCGACCCTACAAGGAAAAACGTGGTCCGCCGGCTAACGACGACCCTGCATTCCTGCCTCACGCCTGCTGCGGGTAGGGTCGCGCCCCTCCCTCGTTGCGGAGGCTGGCCTTGAAGGTCGAGATCTGGTCCGGGCTGCCAAGCACGAGGAGCTCGTCACCGGTGAAGAGCCTCTCCTCGCCGCGCGGATTGGGAATGCGCAACCCGGCGCGGCGGATGCCGGCGACCTGCAGGCCGTAGACGCGGCTCAGCGCAACCTCGGCCAGGCTCTGGCCGTGCAGCCCGCAGTCGGGCGGCAGCTCGATCGCCTCCATGCGCACCTCGTCGAAATTGGACACAATGGGTGTGCCCGAGGCCTGCTGGAGAAACTCCTTGCCGGCCGCCACCTGTTGCGGATCGCCGAGCAGCAGCACCTTGTCGCGCGGGTAAAGGATCATGTCGCCGGTCGGGTTGCCCACCATCACGCCGGACCGCTCCACACCGGCCACCGTGCAGCCGAATTTCGTGCGCAACGCCAGGTCGCTCAGCGTCCGGCCGCGGACGTCCGCCAGGTCGGGCAGCACGCAGTCGCCGAGCGTCAGGTTCCACTCGCTGTGCGCCGCCATCCATGGCGCCGTGGTGCCCGTGAACTTCTGGTCGCCCTGGTTCAACATCACCGTGAGCTCCACCTCCAGCACGCTGTGCCAGTAGATCAACCGGCGCCGCAGGACGAAGAAACCGGTGAGCAGGATTGCCACGGCCAGCACCGGCAGCCAGCGCGACACGCCGCTGACCGGCAGGATGGCGCTGAGCCAGAGTAGCAGCAGCAGGGCCGCGGCGCCTTTCAGGCCCGCCTCGACCACCGGGGCGAGCCGGGCGGCCTGGGGGTGACCCTGCGTGCTGACCTGGGCGTAAAGCAGCGCGAGCGCGGAAAGGTTGCGCCAGATGGCGATCAGCGGCGCGAGCGCCAGCAGACCCAGCACGCTCCAGAACAGGATCTCGGCGCCGCGGGGGAAGCTGTGGTCCACCGGCAGGTAGTCGCGCACCAGCCCGAACACCTGCTCGGAGAACACCAGCAGGCCGGTGACCAGCAGGGCCTCGACGCCGATCTGGATGAAGCGCTTCTTGCTCATCTGCCAGAGCAGGTTCTTGCGCTCGCGCTGCTGCATCTTCTCCAGCCAGCGGTGGTAATAGCCCTCCCAGTCCGCCAGCCACAGCGGCTGGCGCGCGGCCACCCAGCCGCTGATGGCCTCGGAGCGCTTCGTCAGCAGCGGCCCGAACAGCGTGGTGATGAGCGACACGCCGACGGCCAGCGCCTGGTATTTTGCCGGGATCGCCCCCGCCGCCACGCCCATCTGGGCGATGATGAAGGAAAACTCACCGAGCGGCGTGACCGACAGGCCGACCCGCAGCGACTCCCGCGTCGAGCCGCCGATCAGCAGCATGCCGGTGGTCACGGCCACCGGCCGGGCCACCAGCACGAAGGCGCCCACGCCGATGATGAGCAGCCAGGAGTCGGCCACCGCCGGCAGGTCGATCAGCATCCCGATGGACACGAAGAACACCGCGCTGAACACGTCGCGCATGCCCTCGAAGGCGCGGCCGATCTGCGTCTTGTGCGGCGTCTCCGCCACGATGGCCCCGAGCATGAAGGCCCCGAGCGCGAGCGAGAAGCCCGCCTTGTCCGCCAGGAAGGCCAGCACGAAGAGCAGCCCCGCCACCACGATGGTCGGCAGCTCCTCGCCGGCCGTCAGGCTCATCTTCTTGAGCAGCCAGGGCACCAGCAGCATGCCGCCGATGCCCGCCAGCACGATGAAGGCCCCGAGCAGGCCCAGCGTGCCGCCGACCGACGCCTTGGCGCCGCCCAGCGAGGCCACCGAGCTCAGGACGGTCAGCATCACGATCGCGACCATGTCCTCGAGAACCGAGACGCCCATCGCCAGCTGGCCGGACTTCTCGTGGGTCGCGCCGGCCTCGTGCAGGACCTTGTTGATGATGGCCGAGCTGGACACCATGAGCATCGCCGCCAGGAAGGTCGTCTCCACCGGGTTGAGGCCCAGCGCGCCGCCCAGCGCCCGCGTCAGGATATACATCACCAGGGCGCCCGTGAAGGTGGCCAGCACGAGCGAAAGGCCCAGGCGCCGGAGCTTGCGGAGGCTCAGGCCCATGCCGATGGAGAACATGAGGAAGATCAGGCCCACCTGCGCGAGCGTCTCGATGCTCGTGATGTTCGTGACCAGCGAGAAGGGCGGCGTGTGGGGGCCGATGACGATGCCCGCGGCCAGGAAGCCGACAACGACGGACAGCCCGATCCGGTGGCAGGCCCAGCCCACCAGGCCGGCCACGAGCATGACGACCGCCAGATCCTTGATGAAATCAATCCCGTGCATCTCGCGGCTATTAACTCGGCCAAGGTCACCCTCGGTCAAGCCCGCAGCCGCTTGCGAGCGATCTATTGTTTCAGCGGCACCGGTCGTCCGATCGTTCCATCCGCATTCAGAGTCACCATCTGGCCGGCCTCCAGCGGGAAAGTCGCACCCGTCTTGGTCCCGGTAATGTCCAGTTTACCGGTGAAGAGTTTCACATATCCCGTCCCATCGGGTTCCACATTTGCCTCAAGTTCGGTGCCACGCACAGCGCAAATGGCGGTCGGCACCCCGATCCGGAGCGATTCGGCGTGACCGGGCTGATACGGCCGGATAAATTTCATGATCCCCTGCCTGATGCGCGCGATGATCCCCTTCGACGTGGTGTTGGTATCCACGTCCAGATAGAAGGTGGTGCGCGGTCCGAGCGTCACGGACGACGCGTCGGGAAACTTGAGCGTGACGTGACCGTCTGCGCCGGTCCGGATTTGGGAATTGAGCATGAGTGGCATGCCGGCAGCGGTGGCGGGGGCGATTTCGTGGCCATCCGGCGCGATGACATGCACCTCTCCGCGCATCTCGCCCAGCCGGCAGATTGCCGCTTCCTGACCGGCGGAGGCTTTGCTCTCCGCCGAGGCCGCAACCACCTCCCGATTGAACGCGACCGTCCGGCTGATGTGTGTGGCCCGGCGCTGCCCCAAGGCGGCGAATTCGGCGTCGGTCTGGGCCTCGGCCGGCCGGGTATTGAAGCGCCGGGCATCCTCCAGGAAGACTTGGCGTTCCTGCTCCAGCGATGCGCGTTCCCGGACCAGCCGGGATTGGACCTTCGGGTTCAGGCCGGCCGGCACCGCCAGCAAGGCTGGAATCGCCTCGGCGGAAACCGTGGCCGGAGAAAGCCACAGAGCGAAAAGCAGGCAGACGGTCCGCCACGCCGGATTCCACCGTGAGGTTGGCTTCATGAGAATGACGTTCGTGTTCATGGTGATTTCGGCGTCTCGGCAGGCGGAGGCTTCGGTTGGTCCTGCGCCGGCGGTGACTCCTCGACCTCGGTGTCGATCAGCAGTTTCTTGCGTTTCTCGATCTCCTCCTTGAGTTGGGTCGCCTCCCGCTCGGCCTGCAAGCGCTCAACCTTGAGCTGCGCCGCTTTCGCTTCCAATTCGCTGCGCTTCAACTCGTCGTCCTTCGCGGCAGCCATCGCCGCCTGCAATTGGTCGGCCTCCTTCTGCTTCTCCTGCTCGCGTGCAACGCTGTCATCCATTTTCTTTTGCAAATCGGTTATCTCCTGTCGGATGACCGTCGCGCGTGCCGGCTGGGTGGAACCACCGCTCAGTTTTACGGGCGTCACATGGATATCCGGCAGTCCGGATCCGGCCTTGAGCCTCTCGAGCGTACCATCCGAGGCCGCAGCCAGGGCTTGGGGAAAAGGTGTCAGGGGCACCCGAGTCCCGTCGCTCACTGGCTGTGGAGCGGCACCAGCGGGGGTCGAAGGCGCGGACGTGACGGCGGTCCCGGAGGTTTGGTCCTGGAGCTTGCGGAGCAGGTCTGCCGCGGCCTGGTTGTCCGGATCGAGCGAGAGTGCTTTGATCACCGCCTTCTTGGCTCCGGCCACATCGCCACTCTGGGCGAGCGACTGGCCCAAAAGCAACGGATAGTCCGGCAGATCTGGAGCCAGGCGGACCGCCTCGTGCAACTGCTTGATGGCTGCTTCGTCGTTCCCCTCTTCGTGGAGGATTTCCGCCAGCAAGACGCGGAAGTGGGCGGCCCGCCGCACGTCCCCGCCGGCCGCATCGATCAGCCGGCGGTAGCGCAGCTCGGCACCCGCCAAGTCGTGGGCTTTCCACAGACGGAGTGCCTCCTCCTCGGGGGTGGGCGGCGCGGGGGCTGCTGCGGCCGGCGCGGTTCTCGTCTTACTGGAACTGCCATCACGAGTGACATCGGTGAATTCCGGACGCGATGCCGCAGCCGGGGTTTCGCTGGCCACTTTGGACTGGTTGTCTTCAAGCTTGGGCGGGCGCACCAAGGACACGCTGCCGGAAGCGGGATCATAACCCAGCGTCACCCCGTTAGCCGGCGGCGGTCCCGGCTGCTCGTCGAGCCGCTGCTGGATGAGTCGCAGGTGCTGGCCGACGCGGTAGTCGATTCCACCCGAGGCGCTGATCACTTCGCCGATGGAAGCCTGCTTGATCGCCATCTCCATGTGGATCACCCCGGGATAGCGGGCCGGCGGGCTCCAGTTCCCGCGTCCCTCCGCCGGGAACGACAGCCTGATTCCCTTCTGCTTCAGCCATTCGGCAACCGCCATGACCTTCATGCTCTCTCGCAGATCGAGGAGGACGGGGAATTTGGCGGCCAGCGGCTCATAGAGTGCGGTCAGCTCATCGGCATACTGCCGGAGCAGCGGATCCTCCACGCTCTGCCGGCCGGACATCCCCGCGCCGCGATCGTAGCGCTCCATGTATATCCGGACCGGCGTTTTCCCGAACCGGACCGTCCCGCCATCAGCCGATTCGACCAGCTCGAAGCCATCGGGCCCGAGCCAGGTGTGCCCCTCCGTCGCCGGCGCCCGGTCGACCGTCTGGCGCCATTCGAAGTAGGTGCGGTAACCGGGCACGTCCGGCTTTATCTCCGGCATGTCCATCAGGTTTTTTCCGAAGACATCCGCGTCAAACGCCACCTTCCCCAGGAGCGAATTCGCGGGCAGCCCGTCATACACCGGCACCACGACCGGGCTCACCCCGAGGACTTCCCGCATGATGTCGGGTGGGACGTGGATGAAGGTCCGGCTGCTGACCAGGGCGTGGAAAGCGTTCCTCTGCACCTCGACCGTGTCGTCCTGGGACAGGTTCAGCGTCTTCTCGGCAGCCATCCCGTAATCGACTCCCGAACGCTCCAGCGACTGGTAATGGTTGACGTAACGATACCGGTCCAGCCTGTAGGCGACGGCGATGCCCTGAAAGATCCACGACCACACCGTTTCGCGCGCCTGGTTCCACGTCTCGGCCGACACTTCGCCCCCGTTAAAATACTGTGCCATGGTCTGGAGGTTATCCCCCTCGTCCATCCGCACCGCCAATCCGGTGGCGATGGAGATGAGATGCTCGAGGGGAATCTGCGGGACGGACATGTCATCGTGCCGCACCTTCACCTTTTCTGCCGGCGTGCCCGCCGTGCGTTCAACCTCATCGACCGCCCGCATTACCCGCCCGGCATCGGGATAACCCGCGACCGGAAATACCGCCATCCACAGGCTCATCTTGTCCATCCCCGCGCGGACGTTGACGCCAAACAATCGATACCACCACTCCCCACGCGCGGTCAAACGGCCACTGCGATCAAAGGTGCCGGCGAGCCGATCGGTCAGGTCCTGGTCGGCCATGTTGAACGCCTGGTCGATCGACCGTCTCGAATCCGGTGTCCACTCGAGGCTGAAGGTAGGATTGTTGCATTCGACCGCGGCGGCGAGAAAGTCGAGATAGGGAACGGCCCGCAGATTCCCGCTTCCGGTCCGATGGCCAAAGAGCGTGATGCTGCCACGCCGCGAATCGATCGTCACGCCGTCCAGAATGTCGAAATCCAGCTGGTCGGCCGCATAGAAGCCGGTCGGCGGGCGGGCGGGCGTATCGGGTTTCCCCAGCTCCTGAACGGTCGAAGTGTCTCCTCTTCCGCCGGTCATGGCCTGCTCCCGGCCGCCGGCGGTTTTCATTCTGATGGCGGCGGCTTTTTTCTGCTTGGCCGTCGCTTTTTTCTGCTCCGCCGGGGCATTGCCCTCCACAATCAAGGCCCCCGCTTCGCCGAGAGGAACCAGCTTCACCTGCACCGCGTCCTGAAACTTCCGGGCTTTCCCAGAGGCGGCATCGACGGCCACGCCGACAATGCCTCCCATGAGGATGTTGCCGTAAGTCATGCCCGCGACGTGCTTCTGCAGTTTGAACTGCTGATCCTGGTAGCCATCCTTGTGGATCTGAACCATCTGGTCTCCCGCCCGTCGATCCAGCATGATGGTCATGGGCGTGATGCCTTGCGGAACTCCGTTGATCGAGACCTCCGCCCCCGGGGGATCCGAGTTGAAGGCCACCGGCTGATTGTCACTGGTGGCGATCGTCGCGCAGCCGGACATGAGCACGAGTGTCGCGCCGACCACCAGGCCGGACATGCCGAGTGCCATCTTCAGGATGATCGATTCGGTGGAATTGTCTGGAGGTGGGACATTCACGGGGAACGTCGGGCATGGAATGCCGCCGGAGCGCACGCATCCAATAGCTCCGGGTGGCTGGTCAGTCCACCCTGAAGTCACCCCGAGCGAAACAGGCGGCCAGCCGGAGAGCCAGGCCGCGGTCTTTTTGCCGCGCCCTCCGGCCCGCCGGCGCACCAAGCGGCTCGCCGAAAGGTCGCTGGTTCAACGAGTTTGCTTTTGACAATTTCCGCGGCGGCCCGCTTGTATTCCCCAACCCCCCGCCACCGCCACAATGTTCAACCAACTGCTGGGACTTTTCTCCAACGACATCGGCATCGACTTGGGCACGGCCAACACCCTCGTCTACGTCAAGGACAAGGGCATCGTCCTCCGCGAGCCCAGCGTCGTGGCAGTCCACACCGCCTCGCGCAAGGTCCTCGCGGTCGGGGACGACGCCAAGAAGATGCTCGGCCGCACCCCGGGCAACATCACGGCCATCCGCCCGATGAAGGACGGCGTGATCGCCGACTTCGACATCACCGAGGCGATGCTCCGCTACTTCATCAAGAAGGTGCACAACAATTCCAAGGTCGTGTCGCCCCGCGTCGTCGTCGCCATCCCCTCCGGCATCACCGAGGTCGAGAAGCGCGCCGTCAAGGAGTCCGCCACCCACGCCGGCGCCCGCGAGGTCATCACCATCCTCGAGCCCATGGCCGCGGCGCTCGGCGTCGGCCTGCCGGTCGACGAGCCCGCCGCCAACATGATCGTCGACATCGGCGGCGGCACCACGGAGATCGCGATCATCTCGCTCTCCGGCATCGTGTTTTCCAAGTCCATCCGCGTCGCCGGCGACGAGTTCGACCTCGCCATCATCAACTACATGAAGCGCGCCTACAACCTGCTGATCGGCGAGCGTACGGCGGAAGAGATCAAGGTCACCATCGGCTCCGCCTACCCGCTCGAGACCGAGCTGGCCATGGAGGTCAAGGGCCGCGACTCCGTCGCCGGCCTGCCCAAGACGATCCACATCACCTCCCAGGAAATCCGCGAGGCCATGGCCGACACCGTCGGCGCCATCGTCGAGGCCGTCCGCGCCGCCCTCGAACGCTGCCCGCCCGAGCTTTCCGCCGACCTGGTCGACCGCGGCTTCGTGATGGCCGGCGGCGGCTCCCTCATCCGCGGCATCGACAAATTGCTCTCCGAGAAGACCGGCCTGCCGGTCACCGTGTCCGACGACCCGCTCTCCGCCGTGGCCAACGGCACCGGCGTGTTCCTGACCAACATCGACGAGCTCCACCGCATCGCCGCGGACTTTTAAGGTGGAACCCGACCTCCGGGCGGGTTTTCAGGGCGCACGCCACATCAACCCGTCCGGAGGCCGGGTTCCACCTCCCTATCCGCCGGCGCAGGCTTGTCACAGTCCGCTGTTCCCGCCTACCTAAACGCCGTGCTCCCGAAACGCTTCGACCAGGCCCGTCCCTTTTTCACGCTGGGCGTGATCCTGCTGGTCTGGCTGCTGCTGCCGCTCGTGCTGAAGACGGTCACGCGCGCCACCTTCTTCGCCATCCAGGCGCCGCTCATCGTCGCCGACTCCTACGTGCAGGACCTGCAGACCTTCTGGTCGAACCGGCTGCACTCGAAGGACGAGCTGCTCAAGGCCGGCAAGGACCTCTCCGGGCTCATCGCCCAGTATGAATACAGCGTGCAGCAGAACAAGGAGCTCGACGCCGAGATCCTCCGGCTTGAGAACCTGCTCAAGCTGCCCTCGATGCCGAGCTTCCGCTTCGAGCCCGCCCGCGTGGCCCGGCGCGATGAATCCGGCTGGTGGTCCCGCCTGATCATCCGCAAGGGCGAGAACTACGGCATCCCCGTCGGCGCGCCGGTCGTCTTCGCCGGCGGCGTCGTCGGCCGGGTGATCGAGGTGCACCGCTACACCGCGGTCGTGGATCTGATCACCAGCCAGTCCTTCCGGGTCGCCGCCACCGTGTCGGGCGACAACCGCCCCATCAGCTACCAGGGCGGCCTCAACAAATCCTTCAGCTCCCCGCGCGGCACCCTGGAGTTCGTGCCGCTGGACATCACGGCCAGCCCGACCGCCCCCCGCCGCCTGGTGACCTCGGGCCTCGGCGGCGTCTTTCCCCCGGGCCTGGTCATCGGCGACGTCACCAGCCTGGAGCCTAGCGCGGACGGCCTCTTTAAGATCGGCGAGGTGGCGCTCGACGAGCGCCTCGGGTCCCTGACCGAGGTCACCGTGCTCGTGCCGCTCAACCCGGAGGACCTGTGATGACGTCCTGCCACGCTTATCCTGTAGCGGCGGTCATAGAGCGCCGCTACAGTTATTCTCCCCATGCGTAAATACGACCCGCGCTGGCTGATCGTCGTCGGGGCCAACCTGCTGTTGTGGTGGCTGGTCGGGCTGGCCAACAGCCACCTCACCAGCTCGGCGGTGCACCTTTACGTCGGAGGGCTGTTTGTCGTCTATTCGTCGCTCCGGCTGGACCGGAAGCACGGCCTCATCGCCATCCTGCTGACGGGACTGATGATCGACGCGGTGGAGCCCGTTCCCTTCGGCACGAGCATGCTGCTGCTCGGCCTCGTCCACGCCACCCTGCTCTATGGCCGCCAGCGCTTCCCGCGCGAGGGCGCGGTATTCGGCATCGTCGTGGCGTTGTTCGCCAACCTGTTCCTCGTCATCGCGCTCTCCTTCCTCCTGGTCGGCGGCAACCCACGGCCGGGCGCGGCCTGGCTGCGGGTCTTCGTCGACCTGCTCGCCTCGCAGCTTTTCCTGCTGCTCATCACCCCGTGGTTCCTCGCGCTGCAGGACCGCGCGATGGCGCTGGTGGCGATCCACCCCGAAACCGGAAGACGGGTACAGATCTAGCGCCCGCAAACTCCAAACGCCAAATCCCAGACACCAAACATGCGTGGTTGCGGAATCCTTGTTTCCCCTTCCCTTTGCTTGATTCCGATTTGGCCTTTGGCCACCGGCGTTTGAGATTTTCACGATAATGAGCCGCACGATCGAATCCCACCGCGCCCGCAATCCGCGCCTGCTGCTGTTCCACGGGATCGTGGCCGGCCTGATGCTCGTGCTGGTCGGCGGCATGGCGTTCCAGCAGCTCTTCCGCACCCTTAAATACAGCGAGCGCGAGCGGCTGCAGAACCAGCGGCGGGTCGTCGTGCCCGGCCCGCGCGGCCGCATCCTCGACCGCGACGGCAACGTGCTGGTCGACAACCGCGCCCGCTTCTCCGTCGTGCTCAACCTGGCCGACCTGCGCGCGGAGTTCCGCAACGAGTTCAAGGTCGTGAAGGCCAACTACGCCAAGCTGCCCGCGGCCGAGCGTCCCGACGGCGACCAGCTGGCCCGCATCGCCCGCGCGAGCGTCGCGCAGCACTACCTCGACAAGATCAACTTCATCCTCAACCGCCACGAGACGGTCCGCACGGACGACCTCAACCGCCACGTCAACCAGACGCTGCTGCTGCCTTATCTGCTCCTCGATGACCTGGCCCCCGAGGAATACGCCCGGCTAATCGAGCGCCTGCCGGTCAAGTCGCCCCTGCAGGTCTTTGCCACCAGCCACCGCTACTACCCCTATCACAATGCGGCCGCGCATGCCCTAGGCTACACCAGCACCGACAATGACCCGGAGGTCGAGGATTTCCCCGGGGAGGATCTCATGACTTTCAAGATGAAGGGTTCCACCGGCCAGTCCGGCCTGGAGAAGACCTTCGACACGGAGCTGCAGGGCGAGACCGGTGGCTCGATTTACCTGGTCGACCCGGCCGGCTACAAGGTGGACCTGCCCATCGAGAAGCGCCTGCCGGTGCAGGGGAAGAATCTTGTCACCAGCCTCGACATCGAGCTCCAGCAGGCCGCCGAGCAGGCCATGGAGGGTCGCACGGGCGCGGCGGTCGCCCTCGACATCCGCACCGGCGAGGTGCTCGTGCTCGCCTCCAAGCCCGACTTCGACCTCAACGATTTCGTGCCCCGGCTGTCCTCCGCCACCTTCAAGGAAATCCAGGAATCCGGGGGCTGGTTCAACCGCGCCATCCAGGGCCAATATCCCCCGGGCTCGACCTTCAAGATCATCAGCGCCACCGCCGCCCTGCGCTCCGGCGCGGTCGACCCGGGCACCTCCCGGGTCAAGTGCCCCGGTTATCTCATGATCGGCAACCGGCGGTTTGCCTGCGACGAGATCCATGGCGACAACGTCGACATCGTGCGGGCCATCACGCGTTCCTGCAATGTCTTCTTCTACACCTACGGCCTTGAGATGGGGCCGGAGCTGCTGGCCGCCGAGGCGCACCGCTTCGGCTTCGACCACAAGACGGGCATCGAGCTGCCGTATGAGTTCTCCAGTCCGCACGTCGCGAGCCCCGCCTGGAAAAAGGAAAACATGCACGCGCGGTGGACGCCGGGCGACACGGCCAACACGGTGATCGGTCAGGGCGACACACTGGTGAATCCGCTGCAGGTCGCCTGCATGGTCGCCTCCTTCGCCCGCGGCGAGACCGAGACCAAGCCCACGCTGCTCCACGATCCACAGCGCCCGGCCCAGCACACCGAGGCCATCGGCCTGTCCCCTTCCGATTACAACATCATCCTGCAAGGCCTCGCACAATGCTACCAGGTCGGCACCGCCCGGCTGGCCAAGGTCGAGGGCCTGAGTGGCGGGGCCAAGACCGGCACGGCGCAAAAGGGCCGCATCGACCTGGCCTGGATGGTCGCCTTTGCGCCCATTGAAAATCCCCAGATCGCCGTCGCGGTGGTGATGGAGGGCACCGAACCGGACGTCAGCTACCACGGCGGCACCTACGCCGCACCGGTGGTGAAGGCCATTTTGGAAACCTGGAAGGAAAAACGCGACCGCCCGCCGGCGCAGGCGCCGGTGAATTTCAAGGTCGAGTGATTGCCGCCCGCTTTGAGGCGGTAAGGTAGGGCGCGGACTCCGTTCCGCGTGGCTAAGATACTTTGAATCCCCTCTATCAAGAGGGGTGCCCCGCAGGGGTAGGGTGTGTTTCCGCGCCCTACCCCAAGATCAACGCCGGCGCACCGCGCGCCGCGCCTGCCGGGCCCGCTTGAAGACACCGTGCGGCTCGGGCCACGTCTCGCGCCGGCCGTAGCGCAGCCGCCGCAAGTCCGCCACCACTGCGGTAATCAGCGTTCCTCCGTCCTTTGCTCTCTGTCCTCCGTCCTCCGTCACCTGTTCTCCGGACAGCTCGCGCAGGCGGGCGAGCTGCCGCCCCGCCGCCAGCCGGACCGGGTCGAAAGACTGCGGCCGGCGCCAGAGCTGCCAGCGCTCCCACAGCCACCGGCCCAGCCGCCACAACCCCCAGCCGAGGGCACCCGCCCCAAGCACGAGCCCGACGGTGCGTCCAAATCGCGCCGCGTCCCACGGCTGAAGCAGCCAGGTCTTGAGCTGCTTGGAAAACTCATCGAAACGCGCCCGGAGCGCGGTGCCCGAGTCCGTCGTGAAGGTCTTCACCTGGTCGAGCATCTGCACCTGGGCGCGCGAGTCGAAATTGACGATACGCCGATACCAGAGCACGCGCAGGCTGTCGACGCGCGCCGACCAGCTGCTGTCCTGTTCCTGCCGGGCCGCCTGCGCCGCCGTCTGCGCCGCCGTGGCCACCGCGCCGGGGGTCGGGTCGGCGCGCACCCACGCGGCCTTGCCGTCGTAGACCTCGGCCCAGGCGTGGGCGTCGGAGTTCCGCACCATGTAGTAATTCTCGAAGCCGTTCAGCACGCCGCCGTGGAAACCGGCCACGACGCGCGCCGGGTGGCCCGCCGCGCGCGCCAGCACCGTCAGGCTCGCCGCGAAGTATTCGCAGAAGCCGGGCTCGTTGGAATCAAGCCAGCGCACGATGTCGTCGCCGGGGCCTTTCGGCATTTTCGCCGCCAGCGCGTAGGCGTGCCGGGCCTGCAGCCAGGCGATGGCCCGCGCGGTGAATTCCGCCGCGGACAGCGCCGCGCCGCCGGTGATCTCCCCCACGACCCGCCGGAGCACCGCCTCGTTGGCCACGCCCGCCGGACCGCGCAGGTTCACCCGCGGGTCATAGCGGAACTGGTCGGAAGCCGGCGGCGGGTTTTCCTGCGCCGCCTTCAGCAGCTGCGGAAACCGCGCATCGCCGAGCACCGGGGTCAGTTCCACCGCGTCGAGCTGGAACGCTGTCATCGTCATCGGCTCGGTTCGCAAGGCCACGACGCGGTGGCCCGCGCTGGCCTGCAGCGGCGACACGTCGCGCATCCGGAGCGCGCCGAAGCTGCCGGGCAGCGGCAGGAACCGGCTGACGCCCGGCTCGATGTAGAAGGTCCACACGCCGCCGACCGAGACGATCTCCCGGCCCATCTGCCGGCCCCGGAGCTGCTGGGTCACCCGCTGGCCGCGGATCAGCTCGCCCTTGAGCCCGGCCGAGATCCGGAAGCCCTCCGGCGTGTATTCGTCGAGCACGACCAGTCGCCAGTAGGGTGCCTCGCGCAGCCCGGTGGTGTCCGTCAGGTCCACCCGCATGGCCACGCTCTCGTCGCGGATGAGTTCGCTCACGTCGCCGAACTTGACCGTGTCCGTGAAGCCGGTGCGGCTCTTGCGCGTGATGTAGCGGTCGAGGAAGAAGCCCGTCGCCAGCTCGAAGCGCGGGATGATGAGGAAGAGCAGCCCGGACATCGCCACGACTGCGGCGAAGAGCACCGCGGCGAAGGTCAGCAGCCGCCAGTCCGCGACGGCGCGCAGCCGGGTGAAAAACCGGGCCCAGCCCAGGCGCGTCCACGCCGTCTCGGCCTCGGGCGTGCGCGGGCCGCCGGTTTCCGAGGCGTCGATCAGGTTGATGACAAAGAGAAACCCCAACGCGCACGCCGTGAACAGCAGCAGCAGGAAGGCGAAACCGAGCGACACCGTGAGCACGCCCGCCACCACCACGAGGAACATGCCGAGCACGATGAGCTGCAGGTCCTCGCGCTTCCGCCGGTAGGAGACGGTGCGGTAGAGCACAAGCAGGATGGCCAGCCGGATGAGCACGGGCAGCGTGTCGGGGCTGAAATAAAAATCCGCCGCCATGGCCACGATGATGGCTGGCACCGCCAGCTTCCAGACCAGGGGCGGCACCCGGCCGGGCAGCTGCGGCCAGACCAGCGCCGCCAGCATGGCGGCGCCCGCCACGCTCACCAGGCTGAGCGCCTCGACATCGAGGAAAAAGACCGTCCACAGTGACACCAGCGCCATGGCGCCGCCCAGCAGCCATTTCAGGCGCCGCAACTCGTCGAGGTTAAGCTGACGCGGTTTGACGGCCGTCGACATAGGCGGTGACTCCCCGCGCTCCTTCGGGCGCAAAGGTGATGAGATTCTTGGTTGCTGGAGCCGCGCCGACCCCGGCGCGGGAATGGTAGGTCGAGTCGTCCCGGACGAGCCGCGGCTCATCCGGAGGATTTGCCCTACCCTCGTGCACCGGCTGCAGCCGGGCCAGCTCGTCGAGCAGGGCCTCGAGGTCGCGGATGCGCCGGGTTTCGATCAGCGGCCCGCCGTTCACGCTGATGCCGCGCAGGCGCCCGGCGGCATACAGATCCTCGGCCAGCGTGCCGGCGAAGCTGCAGAGCAGCTCGAACTGTTCGGGTCGCGTCCAGACCGCCGCGGGGGTGTCAAGGCGCAGGCTGTAGCCGTCGTGGCTCTCGGCGGCGAACTGCCGGATCATCAGCTGGCCCAGCCGCGCGCTCGCCTTCCAGTGGATGAGCCGGTGCGAGTCGCCCATTTCGTATTTGCGGAGCGCGAGCAGGTCGTCGCCCGTGCCGGCCCGCGCCGTGCGCCGGCCCGACGAGCCGGCGTGCGCAGCCACGGCGCCGGTCCACTGGTATTCGACCTGGGCCGGCCAGACGAGGACGGTGTGCTTCAGCGCGGTGCCGATGTTCTTGCGCAAAAAGCCGAAGGGAAACAGCGAGCCCACCGCCCCGAGCTCGACGACAGCCTCGCCACGCCGGGTGGGCTTCACGCCCCAGTCGACGCTGGCGGCGCCGCGGGGCTCGAGGCGCTCGCGCAGGAAGATCCGGCCGCGGGTGATGTATTTTTCCGCCGCCGCCAGGAACTCGCGCATCTTCATTTCCTTCTCCGGTTTTTCCGGCGCAGGCATGTGGCGGGGTTGCGTGGCCAGCTCGAACCACAGGCTGTAGGTCGGCAGCCAGGCCTTGCGGTTCTCGACCTCGACGGTGACAAGCGTCTCGTGGCCGGCGCGCCACGGGCCCTGGGGCCGGAGACGCCAGCAGATGCCCATGAAGTTGAACCACGACAACAGGCCGCTGAGCAGCAGGCAGGCGAGCAGCAGCGAGAGCGTGATGAAGAGGATGTTGCTCGCCGTGTTGTAGGCGGCCGTGCCGATGCCGACGGCCAGCACCATCAGGAACAGGCCGGGCACGGTCAGCGAGATGCGGTGCCGCTTGGGCGGGAACACCAGCGCCCAGAGCAGCGTGCGCCACTCGAACGCGCGGGGGCGGTCCGGCGCGCCGGGGCCCTGCCAATCGAGGCCCGGGGACGTGATGGCCGTAGACGCGGGGTTCATCGCTCGCCTCGACAAATTCCAAATGCCAGACGCCAAATCTCAAAAAGATTCACTGTCACAGCTTTGACCCTTTTAACCTGTTTGGCCTTTGGCGGTTTGGCGTTTGGAACTTTCATTCCGGCACCGCAATGGCGCCGATGATCCGCTTCAGGGCCGCGAGCACCGTGCGGCGCTCCTCGAGGGCGTCGGAGGTCTGCCGGGCCAGCGACAGGCGGTGGGCCAGCACCGGGCCGGCCGATTCCTGGACGTCGTCGGGGATGACAAAGTCCCGGCCGTGCACCAGCGCGCGCGCCTGCGCGGCGATGCGGAGCGACAGCCCGCCGCGCACGCTGACGCCGGCCTTGAACTCCGCCTCGGTGCGCGTGGCCGTGATGATCTTCAGGATGTAGTCCAGCACGCTGTCCTCGACAAAGACCTTGCCCGCCAGCGCCTGCATCTTGAGCACGTCCGAGCGGGTGACGACCGGGTTGAGCGCGATGGCGTCGTAGCCGAGCTTCGGCGAGCGCAGGATCTCCAGCTCGTCGCCGGGCAGCGGATAACCCATCGCGAGCCGCATCAGGAAGCGGTCCATCTGACTCTCGGGCAGCGGAAACGTGCCCTCGTAGTCCACCGGATTCTGCGTGGCCACGACCATGAAGGGCGAGCCGACGGCGTGGGCCTCGCCGTCCACCGTCACCTTGCTCCGGTCCATGACCTCGAGCAGCGCGGACTGGGTCTTCGGCGTGGCGCGGTTGATCTCGTCCGCCAGCACGATGTTCGCGAACACCGGGCCGGACTTGAAAATGAACTCCTTCATCATCTCGTCGTAGATGGACACGCCGGTGACATCGGTCGGCAGCAGGTCGCTGGTGAACTGGATGCGGGAGAACGCGCAGTCCATCGACCGGGCCAGCGAGTAGGCCAGCGTGGTCTTGCCGACGCCGGGCAGGTCCTCGATCAGCAGGTGGCCGCCGGCCAGCAGGCAGACCAGGGACTGCTCGATGACCTCGTCCTTGCCCTTGATGGTAAGGCGCATGTTGGCCTTGAGGCGTTCCAGGGACTCGCGCGTGGCGGCGACTTCGGCGGCGGGAGCAAAATCACTCATGGTTTCAGGCTACGAATACGCCCGGCCGGCGCAAACGGATTCCCGTCCCGGGGGACTGATATCCGGATTGCCCACCGGTGACCGGCGGCCTTTGTTATGGCCCATGCACAAAGGCCGGCTCGAGGCGTTCAGCGACGGGGTGATCGCCATCATCATCACCATCATGGTCCTGGAGATGAAGGTGCCCCGTGGCACCGATCTCAGCTCCCTGCAGCCGCTGCTGCCGGTGTTTCTCTGCTACGTCCTGAGCTTCGTCTACGTGGGCATCTACTGGAACAACCACCATCACCTTTTCCAGGCCGTCAAGCACGTGAAGGGCGGCGTCCTCTGGGCCAACCTGCACCTGCTGTTCTGGCTGTCGCTGTTTCCGTTCGTGACCGGCTGGATGGGCGAGAACCATTTTGCCCCGCTCACCGTCGCGCTTTACGGCGGCGTGCTGATCATGGCGGCCGTCGCCTACACCCTCCTCGTGCGCTGTCTGCTCGCCTGCCACGAAGCCGACTCCGCCCTGGCCAAGGCCATCGGTCCTGACACCAAAGGCTGGATCTCGCTCGCCATCTACGCGCTGGGCATACCGCTTGCGTGCTGGTGGCCGTGGATTTCCATCGCGCTCTATTCCTGCGTCGCCGTGCTGTGGCTCGTGCCCGACCGCCGGATCGAGAAGGTCCTCGTTTCCTGACGCCCCGCCGTGCGCGCGTTTATCGTCACGTTCGGCGGCTGGCTCATTCTGGCGGCCGGCGGCTGCGCCACGCGCGGGCCGAACCATGTTTACTTCACCACGGACGCGAGCCCCGCCGTGCATGACCTGGGCCCGCCGCGCGCGGCCCTGACCGGGATCGTTGCGCCTGGCGAGCGGGTCCTGGGCCTGGCCTACGACTACAACACCGACCATCTTTTTGTCCGCATTGCCCCGGCGCAGGTCATCCGCGTCATTGAGCGGCCTTCCGGGAAAGTCCTTCGCGAGCTGCCGCTGCCTCCGCCGCTGCAGACGCTCGCCTCCGCCGACCTGGCCGTCCGTTCGAGCGACCGACACCTGTTCGCCGTGCATCCCGACGGGCGCTCGGTCGTCGAGCTGGCCGAGTCAGGTGCCTTCGTCCGGCACCTGGAATTCGCCGGCCTGGCCGAAACAATCACCGGCCTGGCCTGCGACCAGCGGCAGGGGCGGTTGCTGCTGCTGACCGGCGGTACCGTGCGGTCCTTTGCCTTTGACGGGCGCGAACTCGGCTCGGTTCCGCTGCAGGGCGACGTGTCGCCCGTCTCGCTGGGCTACGATTCCGATGCGCGGCATTACTTCGTCCCGCTGGCGGACGGCCGCACGCTGGGTGAGTTCGATGCCGGCGGCAGCCTGGTCGCCCGTCATCCGGTCGGCGGCGCCATCACCGCGATCGACGCCGGCCCGCGTTCCTTCGTGCGGGTGTTTTAGGCCTTGTGGCATGTTTGCGGTTCCCTTGCGGGTCATTGCCGATCAGGCTGGCCTCACCAAGTCATCATGAAGCGACTTCCTCTCCTTCTCCTCGTTTGCCTGGGCCTCGCCGCCGGCCCGTCGGCCGCTGCGCAGCAGAAAGTCATCAAGGACCCCGCGGAATATAACGCCTACATGACCGCGCTGAACACCGCGGCCCCGGCGGCGAAAGCCGCCGCCATGGAGGCCTTCGTGGTGAACTACCCCGGCAGCGTGATGCGGCTCGATGCCTTCGAACAGGCCATGGCCGCCCACCAACAGACCGGCGATGTCGCGGGCACCGAACAGACCGCGCGCCGCCTGTTGGACGAGAATCCCACCAATGTGCGGGCGCTGACGATCGTCACCTATCTCGAGCGGATGCGAGCCACCAGCGGGGATAAGCCGGCATTGGCCGCCGTCGGCGACCATGCCAAGCAGGGGCTGGCCGCGCTGGCGGGCTGGAGCAGACCGGAGGGGATCACGGACAGTGACTATGAAAATCTGCGCCGGCAAATGACGGCCATTTTTCAGGGCGCCGCGGGATTCGTCGCGTTGCAGTCCCGCGACTATCTCGCGGCCGTGGACCACTACCGGGTGGCGGTGGATACCGATCCCACCAACCTGCAGGACGTCTATCAGTTCAGTATCGCCGAACTGGAAAGCAAGCCGCTGCAGCCGGCCGGCTTCTGGCACATCGCCCGCGCCGCGAGCCTCGCGCACGCGGCCGGGAACGCCGCCGAAAAGAGCATTTCCGTCTATGGCTTGGCCAAATACCGGCGCTACCACGGCAGCGAGGAGGGCTGGGAGCAACTGCTCGCCGCGGCCGTCCGGGAGCCGGGCCTGCCGGCGGATTTCGCCGTGAAACCGGCGCCCACGCCGGCCGAAATCGCGGTGCAGGCGGTCGAGACCAACGACCCCGCCACGCTGTCCTTCTCCGACGACGAATACATCCTCGGCTTCCGCGATGACTCGCCCGCCAACCGGGCCGCCGCCGACAAGGTCTGGGCCTACATCCAGTCGCGGCAGCAGGGCGGAAAGCGTCTGCAGTTCTCCGCGGTGAAGGTCATCGCCTCCCGTGCCAACTCGCTCGATGTGGCGCTGACCGACGACAACCAGCAGGCCGGCCAGGCCGACCTGCATATCGACCTCAAGGCGGCCATGTCCACTCCTCCGCTCCCGGGCGCGATCGTCAACGTGGTCGGAGTTCTCACCGGCTACACGCCACGCCCGTTCCGGTTCGTCATGGAGCAAGGCGAGGTCGAGATCCCTGTCGCGCCACCGGCCCGGCCTTGATCCGGCCCGCGTTCCTTGGTGCGGGTGTTCCAGTTCAGCCCGTCCAGGAAAGCGCCTGAATCTTGTTCGCCAGCGCGATGTCCTTGGCGGTGACTTTGCCGCCGGCGTCGTGCGTGTTCAGCCGGATGGCGACGCGGTTGTAGACATTGGTCCAGTCGGGATGGTGGTCCATCATCTCAGCCTCGAAGCCCACGCGCACCATGAACGACAGCGCCTCCTTGAAGCTGCCGAACTTGAATTCCTTGGCCAGCGCGTCGCGCTCAAACTTCCAGCCGGGCAGGGCCGGCAGCGCCGCGGTGATCTCGGCCGGGGTCAGGGGTTGGCTTGCCATGGGGGAAATCTGCAATCCCGCGGGCGGAAAGCAAGCCGTGCCCTTTACCCTCCTTGGCGCGCCGTAGCAATTGTTGCGAAGGCGGCTTGTCAAACCCGCTGCCGGCGACCTAAATCGCCGCCTCGCATGTCGTCTCCCGGTCCCGCGAAAATCCCGCAGCACGTCGCCATCATCATGGACGGCAACGGTCGCTGGGCGAAAGCGCGCGGGCTGCCCCGCCTCGAGGGCCACCGCCGGGGCGTCGAGACCGTCCGCACCGTCGTCGACGCCGCCCGCGAGATCGGCATCCGCTACATCACGCTCTACGCCTTCTCGGTCGAGAACTGGAAGCGCCCCACCGACGAGGTCTCGGGCCTGATGGGCCTGCTCGACTACTTCCTCAAGCGCGAGCTCAACAACCTCATCAAGGAAAAGGTCCGCCTCCACACCATCGGCCGGACCGACGCGCTCCCGGCCAACGTCCAGCGCGAGCTCGACCGCGTCAAGGACGCCACGAAGCACTTCACCGACTGGAACCTCGTCCTCGCGCTCAACTACGGCTCGCGTAACGAGGTCGCCGACGCCGCGCGGGCCTACGCGGAGGCCGTGCAGGCCGGCCGGGAAAAGGCCACCGACGCCTCGTGGGAACGCTTCAGCCGCTACCTCTACACCGGCGGACTCCCCGACCCCGACCTGCTCATCCGCACGTCCGGCGAGCAACGCGTCAGCAATTTCCTGCTCCTGCAGTGCGCCTACGCCGAGATGGTCTTCACGCCGGTGCTCTGGCCGGACTTCGGGCAGGCCGACCTGCAAGCCGCCGTCGACGAATACGGCCGCCGCGAGCGTCGCTACGGTCTGACCACGGAGCAAATTAAGACTGGCGCCAAATAATCCCGCCGCGCCTACTCGCCCCGTGCTTTCCCGCATTCTCAGCACCGTCATCCTCTGGGTCGTGATCCTCGGCAGCCTGTATTTCGGCGGCGCCCATGCCGCGGTGGCGCTGCTGGCGTTGCTCGCCGCGCTGACGCTCCACGAATTCTACGGCCTGACCGCCAAGATGGGCGCCCGGCCCTTCCGCTGGATGGGCCTGGGGTTCGCCCTCCTGATGGTCGCCGGGCCCTACTACCTCGCCTACTTCACCGAGGAACCCGAGGTGCTCGATCTGGCCGCCAACCTGGCCACCGGCCTGCTGGTGCTGGCCCTGGTGGTCTCCTGCATTCGCGTGCTGGGCGAACGCAACACAGCCAGCCGCGTCGAGACCATCGCCGCCACGGTCGGCGGGCTCCTCTACATCCCCTACCTGCTGCACTTCCTCGTCCGGATTCTCATGCGCGACGCCGACAGCGGCGAGAACCTCGCCCTCTGCCTCTGGGTGGTCGCCGTTTCCAAGTTCTGCGACGTGGGCGCGCTGCTCACCGGCCTCGCCCTCGGCCGGCACAAGCTGGCGCCCGAGATCAGCCCCAAGAAAACCTGGGAGGGCGCCGTCGGCGGCGTGCTGGTCGCCGCGGGGGTCGGCGCCGCCATCGCCTTCTTTGCCTCCGCCCGCCTGCCCGAGAGCCTGACGCCCCCGATCGCCGCGGCCATCGCCGTTCCCCTGGCCGTCATTGCCATCATTTCCGACCTCATCGAGTCCGCCATCAAGCGCCGCGCCGACACCAAGGACACGGGGCACCTGATCCCGGGCATCGGCGGGGCGTTCGACCTGACGGACAGCCTGCTGCTCACCGCCCCGGTCGCCTATTTCATCTTCCTGTTCGTGAACTGATGGCCTGCATCAGCAAAACTGTAGGAGCGGCTTTATGCCGCGATTCGTTTATCCCATCGTCATCAATCGGGGCATAAAGCCCCTCCTACAGTGACTATCCCTTCCCGCAAACGCGTCGTCCTCCTCGGTGCCACCGGCTCGATTGGCGAGAGCACGCTGCGGGTCATCGCCGCACAGCGTGACCGGCTCGAACTCGTCGGCCTCGCCGCGCACGGCAAACACGCCCGGCTCGCCGAGATCGCCCGGCAGTTCGGCGTGCGCCATGTCGGTCTTGCCGACCCGGCCGCCCTTGCCGCCGCGCGCGGCAGCGGCGCCTTTCCTGCCGGCACGGTTTTTCATGGCGGCGCGGAAGGACTCAACCAGCTCGCCACCCTGCCCGAGGCGGATGTCGTGCTCGTCGCCATCGTCGGCACCGCCGCGCTTGCGCCGACGCTCGCCGCCATCGCGGCGAAAAAGACCATCGCTCTCGCCTCGAAGGAAATCCTCGTCCTCGCCGGTAAGTTCGTGATGGCGGCGGCCCGGGCCAGCGGCAGCCGGCTGCTCCCCGTCGACAGCGAGCACAATGCCGTCTTTCAATGCCTCGAGGGGCACCGCGCCGCCGACGTCCGCCGGCTGGTGCTCACCGCCTCGGGCGGCGCCTTCCGCGACTGGCCGCTCGAGAAACTGACGGCGGTGACGCCGGCCGACGCCCTGAAGCACCCGAACTGGGCCATGGGCCCGAAGATCACCGTCGACTCGGCCACGCTGGCCAACAAGGGCCTCGAGCTGATCGAGGCCCAGTGCCTGTTCGGCCTGCGCGCGGACCAGTGCCACGCCGTGCTGCACGCCCAGAGCATCGTGCACGCCCTGGTTGAGTTCACCGACGGCTCGATGCTCGCGCAGCTCTGCCCGCCCTCGATGACCTTCCCCATCCAGCACGCCCTCCTCTACCCGGAGCGCGCCCCGACCGGCACCGACACGGCGCTGCCGCTCGACCAGGCCTTCGCCCTCGATTTCCGGCCGGTGGACGAGACCCGCTACCCCTGCCTGCGGCTGGCCCGCGAATCCATGGCCGCCGGCGGCACCGCTCCCGCGGTTTTTAACGCGGCTAACGAGGTGGCAGTCGCGGCCTTCCTGCAGAACCGGGTCCCCTTTCTTGCGATTCCGCGGATTATTGACCACACTCTGGCCACGGTAAAGCTGATCGACCCCACCACGCTCGATCAGGTCCTGGCCGTCGATGCCGAGGCCCGGCGCGTCGCCCAATCCTTTCCCTCCTGATGTCCTTCGATTTCCTCACATCCCTGTTCAGCAACCTTTGGGCGATCTTCCTGATCATCGTCTTCTTCGGCGGTTCGATCTTCGTTCACGAACTCGGCCATTTCCTCGTGGCCCGGCGCCGCGGCCTGAAGGTCACCCGCTTCTCCATCGGCTTCGGACCGGCCATCTGGAAACGGACGGCCAAGGATGGCGTCGAATACCGTCTCTCGTGGATTCCGCTCGGGGGCTACGTGGCCCTGCCCCAACTGGCCGACATGCCGGCCCTCGAGGGCGAGTCGGAGGTGGAGGTCGCGAACCTGCCACCCATCAGCTACACGACCAAGGTCCTGGTGCTGGTGGCGGGCGCCGTCTTCAATGTCATCTTCGCCTTCGGGCTGGCGACCGTCCTCTGGTCCGTCGGGCGCCCCGAGCCGGAGAATGTCACTTCCACGCGCATCGGCTACGTCATCGAAAAGATGGCGCTGCCCGACAAGACCATCGTCCCCAGCCCGGCGGCCAAGGCCGACCTGCGCGAAGGGGACAACATCCTGGCGATCGACGGCACGGCGGTGCACAGCTGGCTGGATGTGCTGAACGGCATCGTGTTCGGCACCCGCACCGATGCCACGGGCGAGCGGATCTCGGTTTTCACCATCGAGCGCAACGGCGTGACCAGGGATTTCACCATCAACCCGATCCGCACCGGCGAGGAGAACTTCCGCAAGGTCGGCATTGACGCGGCGTATGCCGTGCTGATCAAGAACGTGCAGCCGAACACCCCCGGCGCCCACCTCGGCCTGCTGCCCGGGGATCAGCTCACCGCCGTCGACGGCAAGCCCGTCTGGGGCCTGCCTTCGCTGAGCGCGGCGCTCTCCTCCACCAAGGGCACGGCGCAGGTGCTGACCGTCCGGCGCGGGACGACGGAGGCCCGCCTGCCGTTCGTTTCGCCGGGCGCCGAGAGCACGCAGCTTTTCCGCGGCGTGGAGTTCACCACCAACTGGCAGCTGCTTCACCAGACGCCGCTGGCCCAGGTGAAGATGATCCTGACGAACACGCTGCAGACCTTTGGCGCGCTGCTGCACCCCCAGGGCGACATCGGCCTGCAGAACCTCAGCGGCTTCATCGGGATCGGGCGCGGCTTCTGGGACGCGCTCAAGTCCGACCATCCGGCGAACTTCGTCCTGTGGTTCACCGTGATGATCAACATCAGCCTGGCGTTCTTCAACCTGCTGCCCATCCCAGTGCTCGACGGCGGACACATCCTGCTCGCGACCGTCGCCAAGCTGCGCGGCCGTCCGCTGCCGATGAATTTCATCCTGACGACCCAGAGCGTCTTCATGGTCCTGCTGCTGGTGATGATGCTCTACGTGACGGTGTTCGGCGACATCCGGCGACTCGTGAACGATTACCGGGCTGACGCCCAGACCAAGGAGGCCGCCGCCGTGCAGGAGAAGAAGGCCGCCGAACCGGCACCCGCCGGCAAGTGACAAGCCTCAAGTAACAAGTATCAGGCCGGCCCTTTCCGGTTCTTGCCACTTGCCCCTTGTTACTTGTTACTTCCCTTAGGCCCATGTCCTACTGCGCGTCCCGCTACCACACGCTCCGCCGCCGCACCGTCGAGGTGATGGTCGGGGGCGTCGGCGTCGGCGGTTCGCATCCCCTGCGCATCCAGTCGATGACAACCAGCGACACGCAGGACGTCGCGGCCACGGTCAAGCAGTCCATCGCCCTGGCCGAGGTCGGCTGCGAGATCGTCCGCATCACCGCGCCCAACGTCGCCGCCGCCAAATGCCTCAAGGACATCCGCGCCCAGTTCTCCGCCGCGGGCTTCGGCCACATCCCGCTGGTCGCCGACATCCATTTCCTGCCCTCCGCCGCCATGGAGGCCGTCGAGCATGTCGAGAAGGTCCGTGTCAACCCGGGCAACTACGCCGACAAGAAGAAGTTCGCCGTCAAGGAATACACCGACGCCGACTACGACCGCGAGCTGGAGCGCCTGCACGAGTCGTTCTCCCCGCTGGTTAAGCGCAGCAAGGAACTCGGCCGGGCCATGCGCATCGGCACCAACCACGGCTCCCTCTCCGACCGCATCATGAACCGCTACGGCGACACGCCGCTCGGCATGGTCGAGAGCGCCCTCGAGTTCCTCCGCATCGCCCGCAGCCACGACTACCACGCCATCATCCTCTCGATGAAGGCCAGCAACCCGAAGGTCATGATCCAGGCCTACCGGCTGCTCGTCGAGCGGATGGCGCAGGAGGACATGCACTACCCGCTGCACCTCGGCGTCACCGAGGCCGGCGACGGCGAGGACGGCCGCATCAAGAGCGCCATCGGCATCGGCAGCCTGTTGCTCGACGGCCTGGGTGATACCATCCGCGTGTCGCTGACCGAGGACTCCGTCTACGAGATCCCCGTGGCCCGCGCCATCGCCGACAAGGCCATGAGCCTGTGGACGGCGCCCCGGCCCGAGGAAATCAGCCTCCCGCTGGCCGACACGATCGATCCCTACCATTTCAGCAAACGCGAGACCGCCGTTCTCAGGTTTTCCGACAAATGCGCGGTCGGCCCGGAGCAACCGCCCCGCGTGATCGTCCGCAGCACGCTCGCCGGCCTGGCCGACGCGGCGAAGGCCCTCGCCGCCCCGAGGCTCATCGACACGCCCGCCGAGGGCCTGCTGGTGCCGGTCAATTCCGTCGCCGACCTTCAGGCTGTAGGAGCCTGCTTGCAGGCGATTCCGCTCCCGGTCGACTTCCTCGCGCTCGAACTCGCTTCCTCGCTCACGCCAGAAGCTCTCGAGTCTCAATTCTCAACTCTCAACCCGAAGCTCCTCCTGGTCCGCCGCTTCGAGGCCCGCGAAACCGCCCGTCTCATCGCCTTTGCCGAACTCGTCCGCCGGCACGGTCATTTTCTGGCCGTCGAGATCGACCCGGAGAACTTCGGGCCCTACGAGGACGCCTTGCGCAAGCTGGGCGACGCCAGCCTGCTCTTCACCCTATCGACCCTGCGCCCGCAAGCCATCGCCGCCCACGGCATCGGGGCCTACCGCCGCCTGCTGGAGCACCTCAAGGCCGCCGGCTCCAAGGCTCCGGTCTGGATCCGCAACACGTCCGCCATGGCCGTCCGCGGCGACAACAGCTTCCTTTCCAAGCTCCTCGAGGCCAGTTTCCTGACCGGCAGCCTGTTGTGCGACGGTATCGGCGATCTGGTGAGCATCGAGACCGAGGCCGACCCCGCCCGGGCCACGAAACTAGCCTACAACGTCCTGCAGGGCGCCGGCGCGCGCATCTCCAAGACCGAATTCGTCGCCTGCCCCAGCTGCGGCCGCACCCTTTTTGACCTGCAGACGACCACCCAGCGCATCCGGGCCCAGACCGGCCACCTCAAGGGCGTGAAAATCGCCATCATGGGCTGCATCGTCAACGGCCCGGGCGAGATGGCCGACGCCGATTTCGGCTACGTCGGCGGCGCCCCGGGCAAGATCAACCTCTACGTCGGCAAAAACTGCGTCCAATACAACATCCCGCAGGTGGAGGCCGACGCCCGGCTGATTGCGCTGATCCGCGAGCACGGCAAATGGGCCGATCCCGAGCCGCATCAGCTTTCGCCCGTGTAACGGAGGCGAAAGCTGCCCTCCATCTTGTCCGCATAGGCCCGACGACGGCGGAAGCCTTGGCGAAGGAGGGCCCGGCTGGCTGATTGCCTTCGCAGAAAGCTTCAGCTGACAGGTCAGCTGGCGAGCGCGTGATTCCTGTAGGGTCGCCGCTCGCCGGCGGACCGTTCCGCGCTCGAAAACCGGCCCGGCGACAAGCACCGGCCCGACATATTCGGCGAACTCGCCCGCTCCGCCTCGCATTTATTTTTCGCGTGCCGTTCACGGTGAAACCTTCAGTCTCAATCCGATTGGTTAAGCAAGCGGCCCGCCGCCGCGCCCGAAAAGACCCCGCTCCGAGGGAAAAATGCGAACGAGGCCCGGGCGTTTTTTCGCAACACCAAAATGGGAAAAGTTATCCGCCTGCCTGATGTGAACAAGATGTCGGAAAGTTGCCCTTGAAACGCATTTTTTGATTCACGTTACTCGCAAAGTAATTTTTAAACGTCCTTCTCAGCGACGGTTCCTTGCCAACTCCCTAGCGCACTTCGTGCACCGACTCGACCAGGGCTTCCTTAGACACTGGCCAATAGTCACTTTGCCTCCGGCCCACGCGCTGGCGACAAATGACGGCCCGACCTCCCCTTTTCCCTCCCGAGCAGCAGGCACACGACAGGCAAAAACGGAGTTTTCGCAAATGCAGTTGCTGAGGTGTTAATAAACCTGTCTTCTCCCCGCCTGTCATGCCCCACCCCGTCCTCCAGACCAGCCTCTGGGAAACCGTCAAATGCGACCTCAAGGGCCTGTTCCCCGAGGACGTGTTCTCGATGTGGTTCGAACCCATCCGCTGCGTGGAGACGACGGAGGACTCGCTGGTCCTCGGCGTGCCGAATGATTTTGCCGCGATCTGGATTCACGACAACTACCTCGACCTGATCTCGCAGCGCCTGCGCCTGAGCGCCGGCCGCATGGTCCACGTCAGCCTGAAGAAGATGACGGACGGCGCCGCCTCCGCCCGCATGCCGGCCACCGAGCCCAAGGGTCGCGCCGCCGCCAAACGCACCCCGCTCCGCTACGACGAGCGCATGGCCGCCGCCAGCTCGCTCAACCCGCGCAATACCTTCGAGAACTTCGTCGTCGGCCAGAACAACCAGCTCGCCCACGCCGCCGCCCTCGCGGTCGCCCAGGCGCCCGCGCAGGCCTACAACCCCCTCTTCCTCCACGGCGCCACCGGCCTGGGCAAGACCCACCTGATGCACGCCATCGGGCACAGCATCCTCCAGCGCAACCCGGAGGCCAAGGTCGCCTACCTCTCCACCGAGAAGTTCACCAACGAGTATATCCACGCCATCCAGGAGAACGCCCTGACCAAGTTCCGCCAGCGCTACCGCAGCGTGGACGTCCTGCTGGTCGACGATGTGCAGTTTCTCGCGGGCAAGGAGCGCATCCAGGAGGAGTTCTTCCACACCTTCAACGACCTCTTCGAGTCCCAGAAGCAGATCATCATCTCCAGCGACCGCCCGGTGACCGAGATCGCCACGCTCGAGGCCCGCCTCGTCTCCCGCTTCCAGTGGGGCCTGTCCGCCGACATCCAGTCGCCCGACTTCGAGACCCGCGTCGCCATCCTCAAGACCAAGGCCGCCACCCTCAAGATCGAGCTGCCGATGCCCGTGATCGAGTTCATGGCGCAGCACATCTCGAAGAACATCCGCCGGCTCGAGGGCGCCCTCATCAAGATTTCCAGCTACGCCGCCCTCACCGGCAAGGTCCTCGACCTCGCCACCGCCGAACACCTCCTGAAGGACGTGCTGATGGAGGAGGCCCAGAACCGCCTCAACATCGAGGGCATCCAGAAGCGCGTCGCCGACCACTACCAGATCCGCCACTCGGACATGACGAGCAAGCGCCGGCCCAACGCCATCGCCTTTCCCCGCCAGATCGCCATGTATCTCTGCCGCCAGCTCACCCGCCACTCCCTCCAGGAGATCGGCGAGGCCTTCGGCGGCCGCGACCACGGCACCGTCATCCACGCCGTCAAGACCGTCGAGAACATGATGGACCAGGACAATTCCGTCCGCGGCAGCGTGGATTTCCTCAAGACGCAGCTGGCGAAGTGAGCGCGGACTCGCTGTAGCGACGCTCTATGAGCGCCGGACGGCGGTCGTAGACCGCCGCTACAGGCCAAGGCCCGCCCTCCACCCCGGACTTGTCGTTTCCGGTATCTTGCCTTCTATTCGTGTTCCTTCGTGTCCATTCGTGGTTAAAAAATTCCTTTCATGACTCTGACTCCCGAACAAAAGCAGACCGTCGCCGGCTGGGTCGCCGCCGGTGACAACCTCTCCGCCGTCCAGAAGAAGCTCGCCGAGCAGTTCAAGGTCTCGATGACCTACCGCGACGTCCGCTTCCTGGTCGACGACCTGAATCTCGAGCTCAAGGACCCGGCGCCCAAGGTGGACACCTCCGACGTGAGCAAGGGTGCGCCACCCAAGGCACCCGAGAAGAAGGGCCTGATCGACCAGCTCAAGGAGAAGGTCGGCCTGGCACCCGGCGCCGTCGAGGAGGACGATCTGCCCCCCGAGGACTTCCCGGCCGAACCCGCCGGCGCTGGCAGCCTGGCCGTGGATCTGGACCGCATCGTCCGCCCGGGCTTCATGGTCAGCGGCAGCGTGACTTTCAGTGACGGCGTCAGCGGCAAGTGGGCGCTGGACCAGCAGGGCCGCCTTATGCTCGAGACCCCGCAGAAGGGCTACCAGCCCGGCCCGGCGGACGTGCAGGCCTTCCAGCGCGAGCTGCAGCTCCAGCTCCAGAAACAGGGGTTCTGATGACGTCGATGGAGGCGGGACTATCAGTCCCGTGGGGTATCACCATCGCGACCGGAAACTCGAGGGACTGATAGTCCCGCCTCCATTGATGAAACCATAGGGAGGAACCGGTGATCCCGACTTTCGCCTTCTGGAGGGCCCGCGTCTCTGCGGGCCGTGCCTTGTGGTAGGGGCGGTTGCCCCACCCGCCCTTCTCCGTTGTCCGCCAAGGGCCGTTGGGGGCAACGGCCCCTACCTTCGCCATCCCTGTAGCGGCGCTCTATGAGCGCCGTCCGGCGGTCACAGACCGCCGCTACAGCCACAAGCGCCATTGACCCGCCTCCCCGCGGCCGTATCCTGCAGCCACCCGGCGGACATGCTGCCCGCCGGCCTACCCCAGGAGTCTTAACCCATGGAAAAGCTGCGTCAGTTCATCGACTGGGCGGAAGCCCATCCCAAGGTCTGGCTCGATTGCGTCCGCATTTATCTCGGCCTCGGCCTTTTCATCCGCGGCGTCTTCATCATCACCAACACCCGCGCCGAGTTCATCCTGGATCTGATCAAGCGGATGGATTTCCCCTGGCTGGTGACGGTGGGAGTGCTCCACTATATCTCGCTGGCCCACCTTGTGGGCGGCTTGATGCTCACCGTCGGCCTGCTGACGCGCATCGCCGCCTGGGTGCAGGTTCCCATCTTGGCGGGCGCGGTGTTCATCCATCGCAACGAGGGGCTGATGAGCGGTGGCCAGGGCCTTGAGTTCTCCGCTCTCGTGCTTTTCCTGCTGGTCACGTTTGCCATCAGCGGCGCCGGGCCGCTGTCCGTGGACCACGGCATGCCCAAGCTCAAGCCCACGATCACGCCGTGATTACGGACTGTTTAGCCACGGATTACACGGATGGGCACGGATAAATCCAAACAATCAGTTCACAGGAGATAACAGAGACAACTGAGGCAATCAGAGACCAGAAGGTCATCAATCATGACCTTGCCGCTCCTGAGTTATGCTTTCTCTGTTCCCTCCGTTTCCTCCTGTTCAATCCCGATCCGTGTTAATCCGTGCAATCCGTGGTCAAAAAGACCGTGTTGGCGAAATTGATTAGGGAGTGTTTTCAAAGCTCGGAAGGGGGGACCACTAAAAGGATTCCGCCAACGGCGGAATCTACTTTCACTGCTCCGGCTGATCGCCTCCGCCGCCAGGTTCAGGGGGCGGCTGATCGCCGCCCTTTCTGCCCGCGATTAGCGGGCCCCCGAAACCCACCGCGCAGGCGATCAGCCGGAGCGGTTTCCGTGGATTTCACCCTTGGTGAAATCTCATTAGTGGTTCTTTCGGAGGTTTGAAGACACTCCCTGTGGTTACCCCTGCAGCAGGCGCAGGAACTCGGCCTCGTCGATCACCGGCACGCCGAGCTCCCTGGCCTTGTCGAGCTTCGAGCCGGCCTCGGCGCCGGCGAGCACATAGCTGGTCTTCTTGCTGACGCTGCCGCTGGTCTTGCCCCCGGCCGCGAGGATCTTTTGCTCGGCCTCCTCGCGTTTCAGGGTCGGCAGGGTGCCGGTCAGCACGAAGGTCTTCCCCGTGAACTTGCCCGCCGTCAGCACCGTGCCCTGCGGGTCGATGCCGAGCTTGTCCAGCTTCGCCCGCAGTCGCTGTCCGTGCTCGCTCGCGAAAAACTCCAGCGTGCTCGCCGCCACGGCCGGGCCGATGTCCGACGGCACGCCGGCGAGGATGCCGTCATTGAGTGCGGCGATCTCGCCGTCGATTTCAACCCGGCGAGCCTTGCGGCGTTCCTTCTCGGCCTCGTCCTTGGCCGGGTTCTTCTTGGAGTTCGGGCTCTGGAGTTCCTTCTCCTCCTCGAGCGCAGCCTTGCGCAACACGGCCTGCAGCAGCTTTGAATCGGCCAGCTCGACGAAGTTGCGGTGCCGCTTGCCGAGCTCGCGCGCGGTGCTCTCGCCCACGTCGGGCACGCTCAGCGCATAGAGCCACTTCTCGAGCGGCAAGGTGCGCGCCGCCTCGCGCGCGGCGACGAGCTTCGCCGCGTTCTTCTCGCCGAACACCCGCGGCTCCTCGGCGGTGCCAAGATTGAGCGTCGCGAGCGTCTCCAAGGACACGTCGTAGAGGTCGGGTGGATCCTTCACCAGCCCCAGCTCGACGAGCTTCGCGGCGACGGTCTCGCCGAGGCCGTCGATCGCCAGCGCCCGGCGGCTGCAGAAAAACCCGAGCCGGCCGGCGCGCTGCGCCTGGCAGTCGTAGTTCTGGCACTTCCACGCCGCACCGACGCCGCTCTCGGTGTCGACCTCGACCCGGGCGATCTTGCCGCCACAGACCGGGCATTTGCCGCCAACGGCTTCGAACAGGTTGAACTCCTTCGCCCCGGCCGGCCGCTCCTCCGGGAACGAGCGCAGCACCGCCGGGATCACCTCGCCCGCGCGCTCGATCTCGACAAGGTCGCCGACGCGGATGTCCTTGCGCCGGATCTCGTCCTCGTTGTGCAGGGTCGCCCGGGCGATGGTGCTGAGCGAAAGGTGCACCGGCTCCAGCTCGGCCACCGGGCTGAGGATGCCCGTCTTGCCCACCTGGATGGTGATGGCCTTGAGGCGCGTGCGCGCGGTGTCGGGCTTGTATTTGTAGGCGATGGCCCAACGCGGGGACTTGTCGGTCGATCCCGCCAGTCGCTGTTGCGCGACGTCGTCCAGCTTCACGACCGCTCCGTCGGTGCCGTAGGCGAACGTGCGGCGGATCCGGTCGAGTTCGCCGATCGCCGCCCACGCCTCGTCGATGCCGCGCACGGTCCAGTATTTCTCGACGGCGGGCAGGCCCCAGGCGCGGATTTGCTTCTGCAGCGCCGTCTGCGACGCCACGACCTCCGGCTCACAATAGCCGAGGCTGTAGAGGACGATCGACAGCTTGCGGCGCGCGACCTCGGCCGTGTCGAGCTGTTTGATCGTGCCGGCGGCGGTGTTGCGCGGGTTGGCGTAGAGTTCCTCGCCGGCCGCGACGCGCTCGGCGTTGAGTCGCTCGAACTCGGCCTGCGTCATGTAGATCTCGCCGCGAATCTCGACGACGCGCGGCGCGGTGCCCTTGAGCTGGCGCGGCAGCATGGCGATCGTGAGCACGTTGGCGGTGATATCGTCACCCTTGTCGCCCTTGCCGCGCGTGACGGCGCGGACAAGTTTGCCCGCCTCGTAGGTCAGGCTCACCGCGAGGCCGTCGATCTTGGGTTCGACGGTGTAGCGCAGGTCGTCGGTCTCGACGAGTTTGGTGAGCCGGGTGTGAAAGGCGCGCAGCTCCTCCTCATTATAGGTGTTGTCGAGGCTGAGCATCTTCTGCCGGTGCGCGACCTCTTGGAAGCCCTGCAGCCGGTCGTCACCGACCTTCTGGGTGGGCGACTCGGCGCTGGCAAACTGGGGGAACTGCTTCTCCAGGTCGGCCAGCTCACGCTCCAGCTGGTCGTAATCGTGGTCGGAGATTTCCGGCTTGGCCTGCCGGTAATAAAGCTCGGCATGGTGGGTCACCTGCTTGCGCAGGTCGGCGATCCGTTTCTTGGCCTCGGCGGGGGTCATTCTCGGCCCGCAGCGTGAAGCAAACTCCGTCCGCCGTCGCGGAAAAAATAACCGGTGCCCCGGGTGCCCGGAACGGCCAGTTTTCTGTTGCCCGGCTTCCGGCCGCTGATAGGCATTCCCCGTCGGTTCGCCCCGCCCTCACACACCCCCTCAGCCCCGGTTGACTCATGAAAACCCGTGCCGTTTTCGCCTCGTTTGCCGCCCTCCTCTGCCTGCAACTTGTCCGCGCTGACGACAAGGCGCCCGCCGCCCCCGCCAAGGGTGGTCTGCGCTACACGATCACGGTCACCAAGTTTCAAAACCGCTCGAATTACGGCGGGCAGTTCGCCCTCGCCGACACCTTCGGCGCCGTGCTGACGGACTCGCTGCAAAACACCGGCCGGTTCATCGTGATCGCCGAGTCGGACATGCGCAGTGCCGCGATGGCCGAGCAGGATTTCGCGGCCAGCGGCCGCGCGGCCGGCGGCGACAAGGCGCCGGTCACGGGCAACATGACGCCGGCGCAGCTGCTGGTCAAAGGCGAGATCACCAACTTCACGGACGGCACCGAGGGCGGCGGCGGCGGCATCGGCTTCGCCGGCGTGCATGTCGGCGGCGGCAGCAAGACGGCGGAGATCAACGCCGTGGTCTACATCGTGGACTCCACCACGGGCCAGGTGAAGGCCTCGAAAAAGGTCGTCGGCCAGATCAAGTCCGGCGGGTTGAGCGTCGGCCTGAACCGGGGAAACTTCAACGGCGACATCAACAGCTTCAAGAAGACCAACGCCGGCAAGGCCGTCGAGGCCGCCATCGACCAGGCCGTGGAATTCTGCATGGCGCAGCTCGACAGCCTGCCGTGGACCGGCAACGTCATCCTCGTCAAGGGCACCCAGGTCTACTTCAATCGCGGCGAACGCGAAGGCGTGACCATCGGGCAGGTCTTCAAGGTTGGCTCGTCCGAGGTGCTGCGTGATCCGGGCACCGGCGAGGTGCTGGACACCAGCTTCACCGAAAAGGCGCAGATCCGCGTCGAGTCGGTGAAGGAGAAGGTGTCGATCTGCACCCTGGTCTCCGGCAGCGGGATCGAAAGGGGCATGGCGGTCTCGCCCCAGTGACCGGCGCGGTGCCGGCAGGCCTGAATTCCTTCGACCCGCCAGCCCGAACCTGGCAAGAAGCCTCCCCGAAGGCACCTGTAGAGATGGTGTAAGGATGCTCTATTGATCCACGGGGTTATAACGGGGGTTGAGCGGGCGAAACACGGGGGTAAGGCCGTGAACCGGCCCGGCGCCCAAGCGGCAAAGGCTCCAGCCCTCACTCTTACCGCTTTACCCTCATCCTCCGTGCTAAGGCATCGCGGCCGCCTGCACTGGCCGCGGACCTCGTGGCCGGGCCCAGGCTTCCGGCTATCTGGCCGACGGCCAGTAACGCAGGACGAAGAACAGGAGGATAAAGAAAGCGATGGCGCCGAAGCCGAGCAGCAGCCCCGCGATCACCGGGGTCGTCTGCAGGCTGATTTTCTTGCGGGGTGGCTGCAGGCGCCCGGCATGGCCGGTCATCCTGACGCCGGCGGGCGCGCGCAGGTCGGCCGCAAACGCCGCCATGCCGGGATATCGGTCGCGGGGCCTGCGCTGGAGGGCATGCAGGACAATCTCCTCGGCCTGCGGAGAGAGCCCGGGGTTCAGCTTTCGCGGCGCGATGGGATCACCCGCGGTCCGCTTGTAGGCTGACTCCCAGGGATCCCCGTCCTGAAACGGAACCGATCCCGTCAGTAATTCGTAGAGGATCACGCCCAAGCCGTAAACGTCGGTGCGTTCGTCAATCGGGCCATTCTCCACCTGTTCCGGCGCCATGTACTCGGGCGTGCCGAAGATTCCCGTCAGCCGGGCAAAAACGCTGCGCCGGCGCATCGGGGCGGAAGCCAGGCCGAAATCCATCACGCGCAGCGTCTGGTCGCGGCAGATCATGATGTTCGACGGCTTGAGGTCGCGATGGATGACGCCGCGCTCATGCATGTGGCCCACGCCCTCGCAGATGAGGCCGGTGATTTTCAGCGCATCCGCCTCGGCCAGCGGACGTGCGGCCGGCGCGAGACGGTCGAGGGTGCAGCCGCGGAGGTATTCCGTCACGAGATACGGCCGGCCCCCCTTGCCCGCCACTGGGTGAAACCGCAGCAGGAAGGGATGCGCCAGCCTGAGGCCGATTTCCTCTTCATGGCGGAAATGGGCGAAACCGCCGGGACTGCTCTCCACGCCCAGCAAGGGCACCTTGATCGCCACCTCCCGTCCCTGGTTCGACAGGTCTTCGGCCCGGTAAATGGTCGCCATGCCATTGCGATTGATCGCGGCGCGGATCAAGAACCGGCCGTCCAGAACCTGGTCGGGCCGGAGTTGCGGCTCGGCCGAAGGTTCCACGCTGCCGCAAACCTCGGGCACCGCGCGGCAGCAGGTAACATCCGCCAGCGGCAGAGCGGCTGTTGGGGCGGCCCCGTGAAGCGGCATCGGGGTGGCTGATTCCTGGATCATGGTGTCCATCGGCTGGGTGATTGCCCACCGTTATACCGGATTCTCCGTCGCGCCGGTTAGCTAAGCCTGGGGCAATTCCCGCTAAGAATTCATTAAGACGAAGGGACCCGGAAGGAAGCCGCCAGCACCCCGGCCGGGCCCGGCTATCTGCCACCCCGCTGCTTCGCCGCTTGCCCCGGCCAATCCGTGGGTCAGCGTGCTGCACGACCGACCAACTGAACCCGCTCCCGATGACGACGAATTACCTGGCTTGTCCCACTGAGATCGTCGAGGCCCCGGTCGGCGTCGTATGGCAGTTGCTCACCAACATCGCCGGCTGGGGCAGTTTCTTTGACCTTCGCGTCATCAGTGTCGAACCGCCGGGGCCGGCAGCCAAGGGCCAGCGCATGCTCGGTGAGTCGGGCCCGCGCTGGCTGCATCTCGGTGGCTCCTTTGAATACACCCTCATCGACGAAGCAAATTACAAGCTTGAGATGGACGTGAGGCTCTCACTTGGCCTCACGGTTCACGAGGCCCTGGACTGCATTCCGCTCAAGGACGGGCGATGTCGCGTCAACTACCATTGCAATTTTGGTTTCCCGGGCGGCTGGCGGGGCCGGCTCATGCGCGTCCTTCTCAGCCGTGGATTGAAGACCGGCCCTGCTGAGTCGCTGTTGCAGTTGAAACGCGCCGCCGAACTGGAACACCGCGGGCGGTTTGTGCCCCAGCTTGCACCCGGGGGCTAAGCGCCCAAGCTGCCGTCGTTCAATGGCAACGCCGTTCAAGACTCCCACGCCCCGGATGTGGCTTGCGGATTTCAAAGCGATCCTCGCGCTTTCCCCGGTTTCAGCGGACGGCGTCCGGGAGCTGGTTTATTCACGCTATCCCGATGCTCCGTGGGCTGAAGAATACCGGTTCACCATCTGGCATGCCTATTGTTACCTCACCAAGCACCATCTTGATTGGGAAAATCTGGGGCTGACCGTGATCGGGAAGAAGAACGCGCTCCTGAAGGACAGCCTGCTCGTTGCCCTCTACACTCCCTTCCTGTCGAGTCCGCTGGAGACGATGTCCGAACTGGATTTTCCCGTGCAGGAGATCGCCGAGCGAGCGCACGCGATTGAAGGAAAAAGCAAGCGAGCCTATCAGTGAATACTTAACCGCTGAGGTATCCAGAGCTTCCTGGTTGCCGTGACGGACGGCATCAGCGAGGTGGAATTAGAACATTACCGTCCGGGGTTGCCGTTGCCTTTGGCCGTGGCCGACGCGTCACCACGCCCTCGTTGGTCAAGTTGGGCTCGCGAGGGCGGCGAGCGTCAGGTCGGCGTCCTGCTGGTTCTCTTCGACGAGGAGGCTGCGCTTGAGTGATTTCAAGGGAGTTACCTGGTTGACGGGAGGGTGAAATGGAAGGTGGCGCCCCGGCCGGGCCCGCCCTCGGCCCGGGTCCGGCCGTCGTGCCGGGTGCTGATTCCCCGGACGTTGGCGAGCCCGATGCCGGTGCCCTCGAAGTCCTCGGCGCGGTGCAGCCGCTGGCAGACTCCGAAGAACTTTTGCGCGTAGTCCAGGTCGAAGCCACGCCGTTGCCGCGCACGAAGATCACATGCCCCTCCGCCAGGTCATCTGTGCAGCCGAACTCGATTTCAGCCGGATCGCGCGGGCCGATGTATTCTCGGCCGTTGGCTTCAGTCGGCGATATTGCCGTGGGTGGCGGGCCGAGTGCGGCTTGTCCCACCGACCCGGCGGAGTTTAGCAGCGCTGAACCGCACGGGACTTTCGCCCAGTCTAACGCAGGTAATTGCCCGTCAATCCTGACACTGTGGCGCGATCAGCCGCGCTCTGGAACTCCAGCCACTGGGTGACATTGTACAAAGTGCCGGAGCCGGAGGGCTGCAGGGCCTGGTCGAAGTGGAAGTCCAGCTTGCCGGACACGGTGATCGTGTTGGCCACGTACCGACCCACCAGCATGCCGCCACTGCCGCCGCCGCTCGCGACCAGGCTGGCCTTGGGCGCATAAAGGCAGGCGAGCATCTGGCCCTTGTTGCCGATGGCGCAGGTGCAAGTGCCGGTGGTGCTGGAGAAAATTTGCAGCGCCCCCGCCCAGGCGGAATTGTTGAAGCTGCTGCCGCTGGGGAGAGTCAGCGCGCCGTCCATGTAGACATAGCAGGAGCTGCCGCTCGGAATCGTCAGGCCCGGTCCCATGCTGGTGCCGGTGCCGACGATCGTGACGTTCTTGCCGGCCGCGATGGCGGTGGTGCCGATGGTGGCATTGCTGCAGAAATAATAGTAGCGACCGTCGGACGCCGGCAGGTGGCCGATGACCGGCAGGATCGCGGGGATCGTGGAGCCGACATTGTAGCTCTGGCTCACGCTGGCGGCCGTGGGATAGGCCGGCAGCAGGAAGGATGCACTGTAGTTCGTCGTCAGCGTGCCCGTATAAGTGCCGGACGCGGGAGGCGTGACGCCGGAACCGAGATACAGGTTGCCGGCAACCGTCACACTGGAAAAGGTGAGGCTGCCGGCCAGCGCGACGACCGACGCGTTCGCAGTCGCAATGGTAGAGACATACGCCAACCAGGGGCCGGTGGCGCTGTTCGTGGGATTCGAGTTGAAACTGTCGACGGTGGATATGCCGTTCAGCGCCAGGCCGTTCAGCGCCACCACGCCGTTCGGCGCGACATTCTTTTTGATCTTCAGCTGCACAGTCTTGACCACCGGGGCGTTGCCGTCGAACGGCGTGATCACGGCCTGGGTGTAAACCACGGGTGCGGCGACGCTGCCGTCGTAGCCCTGGACGCAAATCTTGACGATCCCGACGGCGTTCTGGTCGCGGTTGAACGGCGCGAGGGTGCGCGTGGCAGTGGTGCCGGAAAGCGTCCAGGCCGACCAGGCGGTGGCGGGTGCGGTGCCGGAAGCCATGAGATTGAACGCATAGATCGCCTCCTCCAGCCCCGCGTCCGCCAGGTTGCTCGCGTCCTGGGCGAAAAACGTGCGATGCGCGACCTTGAGCGAGGTGCGCGCCAGCGCGAGGTAGCTGCCCAGCACCAGGGCGATCGCCGTCGCGAGGAGCATCGCCACGATCAACAGGCTGCCGCGCTGGCCGGACCGGCCGCGCGATAAACGAGAGGTTGGCGGGAGGGCGGGCATCAGGAGGTCGGCTTGTTCCGGAGGATGAAGCTGGCCGACACCGCCGTGTCCGTGGCGGTCGCCATCGTTTTCGCCGAACGGGCGGCGTTCAGGCTGACCTGGACGCGCTTGGTCGCGAGGTCGGTGGTCGCCACGTTGCCATCACGATCGTAACGGGCGAAGGTGCACCCGGCGGAGCCGTTGGACAGCGCGGGGATGCCGTTCACGAGGTAGATCCGCCCCACGGTGACGGTGCTGTCGGTGCCGGGCACGGAGAAGAGGCTCTGCGTGGCGCTCGTCCAGGCGTAGGTCACCTGCCGGGTCGAGCCGCCACTGGTGGGAAGGGTGAGTGTGAGGTCGGTGGCGCTGTTCCACTTGATGGCGTTCGCGCTCTTGAGGTCGATGCCCAGCTGCTCGAGACCGCGGCGGGTTTGCGTGCTCATCTCCGCATATTGGGTGGTGCGCAGGCCGCTGCGCATCAGCTGGAGATTGGTGACCAGCACCCCGGTCAGGATCATGCCGCTCAGGAACGCCCCGACCATCACCTCGACGAGGGTGAAGCCGCGCACCGCCCGGACCGACCGGCTAGGAGCCGTAGCAATAGGCATAAAGTCCCCCCTGGGTGTAATAGGTCGTGTAGCTGCGCGCGATGGTGCGTCCGTCGTAGCTGCGCCAGCGGACCGCAAGGGTGATCTGCACCACCTGCCCGGAGTGGCTGGCCAGCGTGGTGAGCGTCCGCGAGAGAGTGAAGCGGCCCGCGATCGCCGGATTGCGCGCAAAACCCGCATCGATCACCGGCAGGTAGCTCGCGTTGTTGATCGCGGTCCAGCTCATGAGGCGCTCCTTCTCCATCTCGCACTGCAGGATGTTGGCGGCCACCTCCAGATTGCGCGCCGTATCGAACTGCAGGAACGCCCGCTGCATGGCGGTGATCGAGGTGGTCAGGGCCATGGCGAGCACAATCACCGCCAGCGCCACCTCCACGAGGGTGAAGGCATGGGTTCTGCGGGTCATCGCCGATTTCATGGGGTCATGGGATGCGTTGATAGACCTCGCCGCAGTAATGCAGGTTACCGTCGGCCGTGACTTCGATAACCCCACCCGGCTGGTCGGTGACCAGGCAGAGTTTCGGGCTGATCCGGCCCAGACGGTAGCCCGCGTAGACGACGCGCGGAGCCTCCTCGGCACCCAGCTCGAACAGCTTCAGCTCACCGGGGTCCGTCACCACAATCCCGTGCTGACCGGGCTCGCTTCCCGTCATATAGACCCCGAGGAGTGCGGTCTGCACCGAATCGAGTTCCTCCGGCACGATCGGGGCGAAACCCGGGGGCGAATCGTCCGACCCGAACGGTGCGGCCAGCCAGACAATGGCGGCCAGCAGCACGATGGCCATGGCCAACAGCCCGATCACCCTCGGTTTGCTGGCCGCTGGCGGGGCCGGCGTGATAGGCAGGAGGGGGCCGGGAATCGCCCCGGGGCCGGCTTCCGCGCGGGCTTGCAGGATGGACTCGCGGCGGGTGGCCGCCGCGGTGCCGTCGAGCTCCTGAATGGCCTGCTCCACGCTGAGCATCTGCCCCGGAAGCTCGCGCTGGTGCACATCGTAAAGGATCAGCTTCTTCTGCTCGGTGCGGAGCAGGTATTTTTCGTGCCGAACGTGAATCCGTATCTCCGCATCCCCGGCGGCGTTCTCGATCTGGTCGATCTCACAGAAATTCCGCAACAGCTCCTGAAGTGCGTCCGACTTCACGTCGCGCAGTTCGATATGGGTCTGCCCGGCGACCGAGCGGGCGTTGGCACTCAGGTTGACGAGGGTGACATTATACATCGGCGTTCACGGTTTTTCCCCGACCAGGTAGACCGGCCAGCCGTTGAAGCCGGTGCGGAAGCGGCCGGTCGCCAGGTCGCCGTCGTCGATCCGGCGGTCGAGGGCGAGCAGGTCGGCGCGAGTAAGCCCCAGCGGGAAACCCGGCGCGAAAGCGGTCAGGGTGATCATTCCCGACCGGCCGGCGGGGCCGGGCGGCACCCAGCCATACGCGCCGCCAAAGGGCGAGCCGCGCCCCCACGAACTGCCCTGCAACCGCGAGGCCACCTCATCCGCCGTCGCCGGCCACCGGCCGTTTTCCGCCCGGGCCTGCTCAAAGGCTTGCGCGAAGGCCTGCAGGTCCGAGGCGAGCTGTTCGAGCCGGGCCTCGTGCCGGATCCGGCCGAGCCCGACGGAAAGCAAGGTGAAGGCCAGCCCCACCACGAGCAGGAAAAGTCCCAGTTCCACCAGCACCATGCCGCGCGCCGGACGCCCCCTTGGCTCCGGCTCCATTGTCAGCAAGCTCTGCCGCGGGGCGCGCATGGCCGGTCGGTTTCAGTCTCCCACCGGCTGGAACCCCACGTCGGGCAGTGTGCTGCGTTCCACCTCCTCCAGCGTGGTCCAGCCGATGAGCGCTTTCTTCAGGCCGTCATGCCGCAACGAGCGGTGCCCCACCCGCTTGGCCTCTTCAATCAGCAGCGCCACGCTCTGCTTTTCCGTGATGAGTTCACGCATTTTCTCGGAGACCTCGACAAATTCGTAGATGCCCACGCGCCCGCTGAAGCCCGAGCCAAAGCATTTCGGACAGCCGCGGCCGCGATAGAGCGTGACCGGCACGCCCTCGTAACCGGAGAAGAAGGGCGCCAGCTCTTCGCCCGTCGGCTGGTAGGACTCCTTGCACGACGAACAGATGCGACGGACCAGTCGCTGCGAGAGCACGCCCATCGTCGTTGGCGCCACGAGGTAAGGATCGACGCCGATCTCCACCAGGCGGGTGACGGCCTGCAGCGCGTTGTTCGTGTGCAAAGTCGTGAGCACGAAATGCCCGGTCAGCGCCGCCTCGGTGGCGATGAGCGCCGTCTCGAGGTCGCGGATCTCGCCGATGAGGATGACATCGGGATCCTGGCGCATGATGCTGCGGAGCACTTTGGAAAAGGTCAGCCCGATGCCCGTGTTGACCTGGTGCTGGGTGATGTCGGGCAGCCGGTATTCGACCGGATCCTCGATCGTCGTGATATTGAGGTCGGGCCGGTTGACCTCGTTGATGCAGCCGTAGAGCGTCGTGGTCTTGCCGCTGCCGGTGGGGCCGCAGACGATAAGGATGCCGTTGGGGCGCGAGATGACGCGCTTGATCGCCTCCAGCGTGGAGCGCGGGAAACCGAGGTTGTCCAGCCTCAGCATGGATTGGTCGAGCGGCGAACCGAGGACGCGCAAGACCGCCTTCTCCCCGTAGAGGCTGGGCAGGGTCGAGACGCGGAACGCGGTGTTGAGCGTGCCGAAGTTGAGCTCGAACGCCCCGTCCTGCGGCATGCGGCTTTGCGAAAGGTCAAGCTGGCAGAGCACCTTGATGCGCACGACCAGGGTCACGTGCACCGTGCGGGGCAGATCCATGATCGTCTGCATGTCGCCGTCGATGCGCATCCGCACCCGGCTGTCTTCGGACCGGGTCTCGAAGTGGATGTCGGAGGCCCGGCGGCGGTAGGCGGTCAGGATGATGCTGTTGAGCAGCTCGATCACGGCCTTCGACTCGACGAGGTCGGCCACGTCGGCCGCCGTCTTGATCTCTCTCGCGCCGATCATGCCCGGCAGCTGGTCGCAGACGCTCTGGAGGTTGGCGGCGATGTTGCCCTCGGCCCCGAGATACATGTCGACGACCGTGGCGATCTCGTCGGGATGGGCAAAAACGGCGCTGATATTCTTGCCAAGGATTTTGCCCAGCGACTCGACCTGCCGGGCATTTGTCGGGTCACCCATGGCGACCGTAACGGTGTCGCCGAGCGAACTGAGCACGACCGCCCCCACCCGCCGCGCGATGTCCACGGGCAGCTGCTCGTAGCCGTCAGTCGGGATGGCCACGGAGGTCGGGTTGACGTAGGCCACACCCAGGGTGTCGGCCCACAGCTGGCTGAGGCGCGCCTTGGGCAGCACCGACCGCTCCATCAGGTCCTTGAGCAGCCGCATCGGATCGGCCTTGAAGAGATCCGCGCGCGCGTCGATCACTTTCGCTTGCGCCGGGGTCAGCCGGCGCAGGGACTCGAGGAAGGTGTCGACATTGCTCATGGGGCGTTGGGCTTGGCCGGCACGGCGGGCTTGCGGAAGCGGGCGGCGATGTCCTTCTGGTTCAGCAGGCGGGGCGTGCCGGAAGACGCCTGGTTGTAGTCCAGCTTCGCCTCCTCGAGCAGAGCCGGCAGGTCGTGGCGCACGAGGTAATCCGCCAGGGAAGGCAACTTGGTCCTGGGCGTTTCGGGTGTGCTCATGGGGCGGCCTTTTCGTCGGAGAAAAACTGCTGCAGCATCTCCTGCAACTCGGTCTGAAGCAGGTCGGCCCGGACGTCCTTGCGGATGAAAGCCGAGGCGCCCTTGGTCACGCACTCCTCGACCACCGCCTCCTCCGAAATCGAGGTCAGCATCACAATGGGAACGTCGGGCTTGAGCGCCCGGATCCGACCCAGGGCCTGCACTCCGTCCACCCGCGGCATGTTGATGTCGAGGATGATCAGCTGCGGGTCGCTCTTTTCGCACTGGTCAATGGCGGCCTGGCCGTCACGGGCCGTCGTCACGGTGCAATTGATGGACGAGGCCAGCACACGTCCGACGAAAACCTGCATGTAGGTTTCGTCATCAACCAGCAAGACCCGGAGGGGATGAGCGCGGTTTATCATACAAAAATGGACTGACTGGCTGACGGGGCCCGGGGGGAATTCTTGTCCGGCCGGGCCCAGGCGCAAGTGCCATCACTTTCCGGACCCCCTGGGTCTTTGCCCCACTGGACGTTTCCCGACGAGTTCTTGTCCCCTGTCCCCGCCGAGCCAGTCCGGACTGAACACCCCATGCAGGCCGAACTGACGGTGGCCTGTGGTCGTGGCGTGAAATGATATTCTCATAAGCGCGACTCAGGCCTCGGCGGCGTATAAGGGGCGGGCGGGAGGCCGGCCGACTTCAACTGCGGGATCACGACGCGTTCGTAGCAATCGGGGCAGATGGAGTGGCTGAGCTTGGTGCCGGTATGCTCGCGGATGTAGCCCTCGATCTGCTGCCAGTAATCGCGGTCGTTGCGGACTTTCCGGCAATAAGAGCAGATGGGGAGCAGGCCCTCGAGCTGGCGGATGCGCGTGGTGGAGTGAATGATGCGCTCGGCGACGCGCAGGCGCAGCCAAAGATCGGTCGGGTTGAGCGGCTTGACGAGAAAGTCGTCCACCCCGGCGTCGGCGGCCTGGCGTTTGTTCTCTTCGGTGGCGTCCTGCACCGTCAGAAGGATGAAATAGACATAGTCGGGTGACTCGCGGGCGCGGATGCGCCGGCATAACTCCAGGCCGCTCACCTTGGGCATCATCCAGTCGCTGACGACGATGCGCATGGGGGCCGTCAGCAGGCAATTCCACGCGGCCTGTCCGTCCGCGGCCTCGACCACTTCGTGGCCCAGTTTGCCGAGCGTCCGGGTGAGGATGACGCGCAATACCGGATCATCTTCGGCGGCCAGGATTTTCATGGCAGGGGGCGCGGCGGAATGCCGGAACGGATCTTCATGGGCGGGCGGAGGGTGCGTCCGTCAGGTTCACCCAGCGTTCCAAGGCCTCGAGCATGTCCGTCGCGCGGACGGGCTTGCTGATGTAGTCGTTCATGCCGACGGCGAGGCATTTCTCGCGGTCGCCCTGCATGGCGTTGGCGGTCAGGGCGACGATGTACAGCGGTGGTGTCCACGGACAGGGTTGCCCGGTGGTGTCGCGTTCGCGCTGGCGGATGGCCCGGGTGGCCTCGTAGCCGTCCATCTCGGGCATCTGAATGTCCATGAAGACGAGCGGATAGGGATAACGCTGCAGGGCCTCGAGCACCTCCTGGCCGTTGGCCACGGCCTCGGCCGCGCACCCGAACTTCTTCAACTGGCCAAGCGCGACCTTTTGGTTGACGGTGTTGTCCTCGGCCAGCAGCAGGCGGATCTCCCCGAGGCGGGCGCGGAGGCGGGGCGAGATCACCGGCACCGGCGCGGCGCCGGTCTTTGCCAGCAAGTTCGTCGTGAGGGCCTTGCCGATGACGCTGACGAGGCAGTCGAGCAGACGGGACTGCTTGATGGGCTTGGGGAGGAAGGCATCGATCTGGGCCGCCTTCATCTCCGCGGCACTGAGGATCGAGCCCTTGGGCGTGAGGGCGATCAGCCGGGTGCCCGCGATGGCGGGCTCGGCCTTGATGGCCCGGGCGAGCGCGAGCCCGTCCATCTCCGGCATCTGGACATCGAGGAGCGCCACGCTGTAGGGACGGCCGGCGGTGGCGGCCTCGCGGAGGATCGTCAGGGCCTCATGCCCGCTGGCTGCACTGCCCTTCTGCAGTTTCCAGGCGAAGATCTGGTGGCGGAGGATCTGCCGGCTGGTGGCGTTGTCGTCCACCACGAGCACCCGCAGTTCGGACCAGCCGTCGGGCTCGGGTCGGGTCGGGATGTCGCCGAGATCGAGTTTTTGGAAGCAGGCGGTGAACCAGAAGTCGGAGCCCCGCCCGGGCTCGCTGTCGACGCCGATTGTGCCCGCCATCATCTCGACCAGCCGGCGCGAGATGGCGAGTCCGAGGCCGGTGCCGCCGTAGCGGCGCGTCGTCGAACTGTCGGCCTGGGTGAAGGCCTGGAAAAGGCGCGTCTGCGCCTCGCGCGTGACCCCCACGCCGGTGTCGCGGACGTCAAAGCGCACGACGGCGTGGCCATCGCGGTCGGACTCCGGGGCGACGCGGACCACCACCTCGCCCTTTTCGGTGAACTTGATGGCGTTGCCGATGAGGTTGGTGAGAATCTGCCGGAGCCGGCCGGGGTCGCCCCGCAGCCAGGGCGGCGTGCCCGGCGCAAAGTTCACGACGAGTTCGATGCCTTTGGCCTGCGCGCGCTCCGCCAGCATGTCCACCGCGCTCTCGACCGTCTCCAACAGGTCGAAGTCGAGGGTCTCGAAGCTGAGCTTGCCCGCCTCGATCTTGGAGAAATCCAGGACGTCGTTGATGACGGTGAGGAGGGCTTCGGCGCTGGTGCGGATCGTCTCGGCGTATTCGCGCTGGAGGACGTCGAGCCCGGTGTCGAGGAGCAGGCCGGTCATGCCGATCACCCCGTTCATGGGCGTGCGGATCTCGTGGCTCATGTTGGCCAGGAATTCACTCTTGGCCTTGCTCGCGACCTCCGCCGCCTCCTTGGCGACCCGCAGCTCGCGCGTGCGGGCGTCGACCAGCTGCTCCAGGTTGGCCATCTGCGTGCGGGCCTGACGGCCGAGGTTCCATTTCTCGGTGAGCGCCGTGGCCATCTGGAGTGCTTCGACGTTGTCGAAGGGTTTTTTGAGGATGACGAGCCGGTCGGGGTGCCCGAGGCGGCCGGTCATCTGGTCCCAGGAATAGTCCGAATAGGCGGTGCAGATGACGATCTCCATCTCCGGGTCCACCTCCCAGATGCGCGCGGTCGTCTCGATGCCGTCCCAGCCGGGGGGCATCCGCACGTCCATGAACGCCATGGCGTAGGGCCGGCCTTCGGCCAGCGCGCGCCGGGCCATTTCGAGGCCTTCCTGACCCTGATAGGCCGATTCCACCTCGAAGCGGATGGCGCGGCGCGCCTCCGTGGGCGCGCCGAACAGCGCCGACTCCATGCTGGCGGTGGCGCCGGTGGGATCCTCGCCCACCAGGATTTTCCGGAAATCCTCGTGGATCGAGCGGTTGTCGTCGATGACGAGGATGCGGAGGTTTTTCTCAGCGAGCGGGTTTTCCATGGTCGGGGGTCTCCGGTTTGAAAGGCAGGGTGAGGATGAAGGTGGCGCCGTGGCCGCGCCCGGCGCTGTGGGCGGTGAGCGCACCGCCCATCTCCTTGGCGGCGAGGGCGCCACTGTGCAGACCGAAACCGTGGCCCGTGGCCCGGGTGGTGAAGCCGTGGTTGAAGATCCGCGTGAGATTCTCCGCGGGGATGCCCACCCCGTTGTCGCTCACGGCGATGGCGACGTGGTTATCCTCGGTGGTGATGCGCAGCGTCAGGCATTTGTCGGTGCGGCCTGACTCGTCGCAGGCATACTTGGCGTTACGGATCAGGTTCACGAGGATCTGCAATACCTTGTGTTTGTCGAGGGCCACCACGGGGCGCGCCTGATAGTCGCGGGCGATGTTCACATCGTGCCGGGCGAGCGAACCGGCGTTCATCCGGAGCGCGTCCTCCACCAGGTCCGGAATGGAGATGGCCTCGATCACCCCGGAGGTCTTGGCGTAGCTCTGCTGCATCGCCACGATATCCTTGATGTGGTCCACGTTCTTGCGGAGGTGGTCGAGTTCCGTGACCATTGACTTCTGCTCGCGCGCCAGCTCCTCGGCCAGGGTGGCGAGATAGGGTTGCACCATCTTCCCGCGCGGGTCGGCGGTCAGGAAGGCGGCGAGGTCCGCTTGGTGCTCGGTAAGGAGCGCGCCGAGCTTGCCGACGTTGCCCGCCTTGGAGTGTCGCGCCGTGTCGGCCACCAGCGTGGCGGAGACGTTGACGCTGTTGAGCACGTTGCCGACGTTGTGCAACACACTCGTCGCCACCTCCGCCATGCCCGCCTGGCGCGAGGTGTCCAACAGCTGCCGGTGCGCCTGCTCCAGCTGTTCCTCGGCCAGCTTGAGCGTGGTGATATCCTTGGAAAGACCGAAGGTGCCGATGATCTGCCCGTCCGGGCCGCGCCATGGCATCTTGTTGGTGCTCGACCAGCCGACCGTGCCGTCCTTGAAAACCTGTCTTTCGGTCTTGTTGACCAGGGGCTGGCCGGTGCGCATGATTTCCTGCTCGTCCGCGAGGGCGTGCGCGGTGTGCTCGTCGGTGTAGGTGTCGGCGTCCGACAGGCCGATGAACTTTGCCGGATCGACCGGGGCGTCCGGCGCGGCGTCGGGTCCGAGCAGCCGTTCCCGCAATCCGGGGACGCGATCAAGCATCTTCCGCGCCTTGGAGCGGCTGATGAGGACAAAGCGCGAGTCCCGGTCCTTGAAATAGATCGAATCGGGGCTGGAATCGAGCAGGGCCCGGAGCTGGTTCCGTTCATGGGCCAGCTTGGTTTCGGCCTCCTTCAGCGTCGTCACGTCCTTGGTGATGCCGAAGATGCCCACGATCTGGCCCGCACCGTTGTGCCAGGGCATCTTGGTCGTCAGCCCCCAGGTCGTATGTCCGTCCGGATAAGTCTCATGCTCGAGTTTGCCCACGATGGGCTGTCCGGTGCGGATGATCGCCTGCTCATCGGCGAACGCCTCGCGGGCGCGATCAGAGCCGTAGAAGTCGACGTCGGTCTTGCCGCGGAGCAAGGCGGGGTCGTCCAGCTGGAACCGCTGCAACACAGCCTGGCTGAAGCGCACGAAACGCGACCCGACATCCTTGAAATAAATGAGATCCGGGCTGTTTTGTAGCATCGCTTCCAGCAGGCCGCTGGCCTCGGTCAGTTCGGCCGTGCGTTCCGCCACGCGTTTTTCCAGCTGTTCGTGCGTCGCCCGCAATTCGTCGTCGCGCGCCTGGATCTGCCCGAGCATCCCGTTGAAAGCGTCCGTGAGCCGGCCCAATTCGTCGTTGCCGGTGCGTTCGGCGCGGATCGAATAGTCCTTTTCCGCGACGACCCGTTCAGTCGCGGCCGAAAGCCGCGCCACCGGATCGGAAATGACCCGGCGCAAGCGGGCTCCGATCACATAGGCCAGCAGAATGGCCAGCAGCCCGACGCCCGTGACGATGAGCGCATAGCGGCGCAGGCGCTCGTGCAGGCCGTCCAGATCGGACTGCAGGTAGATGGTGCCGATGGTTTCGCCATCAAAGATGATCGGGAGGAAGAGTTCGAGGCGGTCGTTGGCAAACCGGGCCGCGGAACCGCCCGGCGCGGGCGCGAATTCCACCGGCGGCTGGCCGCGCTGGTAGCTGGCGAAAACGGTTCCGCTCCGATCATAAAGGCCTGCGGCCACGATGTGGGGCTGCTTGCTGAGCCCCCGGAGCGTTTCCTGGGCCGAGGTGGCGTCGTTGAACGAGAGCGCGGAGGCGCTGTTGAAGCCCGTCATCTCGGCGAGGGTCGACAGGTCGTGCACCATGTCCCGCCGATGGGCCGTCTGATCGTAGATCAGAAAGCCTCCGCCGGCCAGCAGGAGGGCGGCGCCGCTGGTCAGCGTGGCCAGCAGGGCCAGCTTGCGTTTGATTGAAACGTCGCGAAGCATGCCGGTTCTCCTAGGATTTGCGGTGCACCGCGACGGCCAGCTTGAGCAGCTGGGCACTGAGTTTGAGCCCCGCCTTTTCGCTGGCGTCCAGGTTGATCTCAAAGAGCACCTTGTCCTCCTTGAGCACAAAGGTGATGATGCCGCCGGCCGCGAAGAATGGCTCGGATTCACCCACGGTCAGCACCCCCGCGCTGCGGGCTGATTGCACCTCTTTGGCCCAACGTTGCTCCAGTCCGGTGCTGACAAACAAAACGTGCACCGCGCCGGCTTCCGCGGGCGTTTCGACATTCTTGACGACCACCAGCCGCCCGCCGACTTTCCGGCCCCGGACGAGATTGCTCAATTCATCGCCAAAAGGGTTCCCGTTCCATCCCAGCACCCCGATCACAATGGGATCGGAAAGGTCCGGGAAACGCTGCGGCGGCCACTCCACGAACTTCGTGAAGTTATACAAGTAGGCCGCCTTGATCTGATAGGCCCTGGAAACAGAAGGCTTGTCCTCACAGAACGCCGGCCGGGCGAGCACGAGCAGACCGAGCAGGGCGACCAACCCGTGCCGCGGCCGGCGGAAGGCCCAAAGCCCGGCCCGCCGTTTCCGGAATTTCCCCATGATCTCTGTGCCGTTGCGCATGTGAATTGCACTCCTGGCTCAGAACCGCCACAGGATTTTCCCATAGAAACCGCGGGGGATTTCCGAGACCTCGGTGAAGATCACCGGAGGCTGCTCCGGGTGCTGCTCGTCCAGCAGGTTTTGCCCGACCAGCGAAAGTTCGATGTGATTCGTCGGGCGATAAGCCAAACGGAGGTCGGCGGTGAAATACGCGGGGGTGGTCGCGAGGCCGCTGACGTAGCGCAGCTGGACATCGAGGTTGGTCCGCGGCGTGAGGTCATGGGCCGAGCGCAGGCTCGCCTGATGTCGGGGCGGACCGGAGCTCAGGCCCTGAAGGACGGCGGCCGGCCCGTGCGCCGACTCTTGGTCAAAGGCGTAGCCGGCCGTCAACCGCCACGAATCGGCCGGCGACACCGTGAGGGTCGCCTCACCTCCGTAGGATTCGATCCGATACAAATTGGCCCAAGGGATCGCGGCGAGGCCAAACGGCGTGCCCGGCACGAAGCGTTCTACCGTCGCATAGGTGACCAGATGGTCGTAGTGATTCGAGAAGGCCGCCAGTTCCACGCTGACGCGCTTGGTCGGCTGGATGCGATAGCCCAATTCATAGGCAAACAGCACTTCCGCCTTGAGCGCGGCATTGCTCACCAACGACGGGAGATAAAGCCCTCCGTCCGGCCCGACCAGGGGAGGACCGACGGCGATCGCAACGACGTTCCGCCCCTCCACTTCATCCGGTGTCCGCAGGGCACGCGACACCGCGGCCCAGACGGTCTGGCGCCCGGTCGGATTGAAAACCAGCCGGACGCTGGGCTGAAATTCGAAACCGGTGGTGTCGTTGTGCTCGAGTTTGGCGCCCGCGGTGAACGTCAGCCGGCCGGGCACGAGTTTGAACTCGTCCTGCACAAACGCGCTGAAAAGCTGGGCGTGGAGATCACCGTCGAGCACCGCGATCTGTGGGGTGGTTTGCGCCATATCGTTGATCACATAGCGGTAGCCGAGTCCCCAGATCACGGCGTTGCGCCCCGTCAGATTGAACGTGTGCTGCAACGTGACGTCAAAGGTGTGCGTCAGCAGTCGCACCTGCGTCGGATCATTGCGGTAGGTGCGATCGTAATACGCCTGCACCTCGACGCTCGAGGTCCGCGTCAACTGCCGGGTCCAGCGCCCCAGCGTGTTCACGTTGTAGCCGGAATCGAAGTCGGCCCCGGTCGCGTCCGCCTGCCAGGTCAGGTGCGTGTCCGGATCGGGATAATGGTCGAGGCGAAAGCCCGCGGTCCGCCCTTGCCAGTGGTCATGGGCCGGTTGGCCATCGGCGAGCGGGTAGTCGGCGTTCGATTGGAAGGTTGCGAAGACGCGGTAGTAGGTGTTCGCGCCGATTTGCCCGCCGTAGCGCACCCCGCCCAGGGCCTCGTGCACGTCCCCCCCGCCAGCATAGGTCAGCGTGCCCTGCGTCTCTCGTGCGCTGCGGCTGACGACGTTGACGACTCCGTTGACCGCGTTGGCGCCCCAGACGGTGGCGCCCGGGCCGCGGATAACCTCGATGCGATCCACGTCCTCGAGCATCGGCTGCTGCAGATCCCAGTAGACGCCCGCAAACAGCGGCGAGTAAACCGCGCGTCCGTCTACCAGCACGAGCAGCTTGTTGGCGTAAGCCAAGTTGAAACCGCGCGCGGAGACCGCGAATTCACTGGAATTGACCGTGCCCACGTCCATCCCCGGGACCAGCCGCAGCGCATCCGGCAGCGAAGTGACCCCGGCCCGGCGAATGTCTTCGTTCGTCAGCACCGTCACGGCTGCGGCCACATCGCCGAGCCTTTGCTCCTTTTTGGAAACGGAGGTGACCGACTCGTTCATCAGCTCCTCGATACTGAGGTCCGCGAGCGACTGGCTGGGTGCCGGGTCGGCCGCCGGGAGCGAAGTCAAAGTCAGGGACAGCGCCAGCAGGACAGACCCCGGGGCCACTCTCTGGCGCGCAGTAGATGAAAGAGTGAGGTTCATGCGATGACCGGGGAAGGTAAGAGTTGGCGGGTTTCCAACTCAGGCCACGGCTGGCGCCCGGTCCTGGTCGAGGGTGGCGCGGACGATCTGCGCCAAGGCGGCGGGTTGATAGGGCTTATGCAGGAAATTGGTGCCCGCCAGGGCGGCAAAACCCGGCCGGCTGGTGTCCGAATTGTAGCCGCTGGTGTAGACGATCTTCAGGCCCGGTTTTTCCGTCCGCAGCTTCTCGGCCAGTTCGAGGCCGGACATGTCGTCCGGCATCACCAGGTCGGTCAGCAGCAGCGCGATCCGGTCGGCGTGCCATTTCCAGACGTCGAGCGCCTGCAGCCCCGAGCCGGCCGTCAGCACCCGGTAGCCGTATTCCTGCAGGATGAGCTTCGCGAGTTCCCGCACGGGCACCTCGTCCTCAACCAGCAGGATGGTCTCCTGGCCGCCGGTCACGCTGACCGGATCGGTGGCCGGCAGGTTCAGCGCGAAATCCGCCGTTGTCACCGGCAGGTAGATGCGGAATTCCGTGCCGGCGCCGACCTCGCTGCTTACCTCGACCCAGCCGTGGTGATACTTGACGATGCCGAAGACCGTGGAGAGCCCGAGGCCGGTCCCCTTCCCCACGTCCTTCGTCGTGAAAAACGGCTCGAAGATCCGCGCCAGGGTTTCCGGGCTCATGCCGCAACCGGTGTCGCCCACGCGCAGGCAGACGTGTGACCCCGGGACGGCCTCCGGATTGGCGAGGGGGGCGGTCTCGCTGATCTCCCGGCACTCGGTGGTGATGGTCAGCCGGCCGCCACGCGGCATCGCGTCGCGGGCGTTGACCGCCAGGTTCATCAACACCTGTTCCAGCATACTGGCATCGGCCAGGATGGGCGGCAGCGGGCGCGCGGCCTGGACCTCGAGTTCGATGTCCTCGCCGATCATGCGCCGCAACATCTGGACGACCGCCTCGATGAGTTCGTTCAGGTCCAGCGCGGTGCTGTGCATGAAATGCTTGCGGCTGAAGACCAGCAGCTGGCGCGTGAGACCGGCCGCCCGGCCGCCGGCCACATAGATCTCGCGCAACGAATCCGTGACCTTCGGCGGGAGTTCCCCCGTGTCCATCAGCAGCCGCGCGCGGCCGTTGATGACCGTCAGCATGTTGTTGAAGTCATGCGCGATGCCGCCGGCCAGCTGGCCGATGGCCTCCATCTTCTGCGCCTGCCGCAATTGTTCCTCCAGTTGCCGGCGCTCCGTAATGTCGGTCGCCACGCCGACGGCGCGTTCCATTTTCCCCGCCGGATTGAGAACGGGATACCTGCGATCCTCGACCTGGCGTTCCGTTCCGTCTGGTCGCACCACCCGGTATTCGATCCGGTATTCGGTGCCCTGGGCGAGTTGCTGCAGCGCGACCCGCACCTTCGGCTGATCTTCCGGGTGCACGGCCTCCAGCCAGCTGGCCGGCCGGGCGTAGGCCTCCGCCACGGGCCGGCCCCAAACCTGGGCGTAGGCCGCGCTCACGTACAGCAGCTGGCTCCCATCGGGCGTAGTGACCCAGAAAACGTCGCGGATGGTCTCGGCCATTTCGCGGAGGCGCGCCTCGGCGGTGCGCAACGACTCCTCCGCCTGATGGCGTGCGGCCCGCTCGGCGGCCTCGCGCAGGGCCCGGCGCACCGCCGGAACGAGCCGCTCCAGGTTGTTTTTCAGCACGTAGTCCGTCGCGCCGCTCTTCAGGCTCTCCACCGCGCGGTCCTCGCCGATGGTGCCCGAAACGAACAAAAACGGCACCCCCGGCCGGACGCGCTGCGCCAGCGCGAGGGCGGTGGCGCCGTCATACGAGGGCAAGGTAAAGTCCGAGATGATCAGGTCATAGGCCGCCTCCGTCAGTGCGATTTCGAATTCTCCCCGCGTCACCGCAGTCCGCACCTCGCACGCGAGGCCGCCCTGCCGCAGCCGGGCGTGGATGAGTGCGCGATCCGTCGCATTGTCCTCAAGGTGGAAGATGCGCAGCGGCCGGTCGATGGGAGGCAAGGAGCTCATGGGGTAAGGCGGAGGCCCGGCGGGGCGGGTTCGCCCGTCGATGAAGCCATCACTAAGACCGCAAAAGTCCGCATGCGCCCGATAAAACCTGCAGTTACCCTGGCCACTCCGGTAAACGTCAGGAAGTGGCGGTAAGAACCCAGCGTCTCAGCTGAGGCGCACATGCGAAAGGTAACACTCTGGCCCGAAGTGCTATCCCCATGCTAAGATCAAGCCCTTAACAAGCAAGTGGTTTCCCGAGGTAAGGACGCGAACGACACGCAACGAAGTGGTTCGCACTATTTCTATGTCGCTAGATGCGCAGGGCGTCGCGCCCGACCTGCACGCGCTCCGCAAGATCGCTGGCGTCCTTCTGTATCTGTCCGGGGCGCATCCTCGTGTCGTCACGGAGTTCACGCGGCACAGTGACCTAAAGCTGACGATGAAGCTCTACCTGGACGCTGCGCAACTCCAAGGCCCGTCGCCGCTGCTGTGACTAAGTTGCCTTGGAACAAGCCGGTCGCTGCTACCGCGTGAATGCGCTCTAGATTATCGTTGGCAGTGAAACCATGTGCATTTGACCGATGCCGTTCATCTCATGCGTCACAGCGACCCAAAGCTCACAATGAAGATTTATACCGACGCTTCACAGCTTGCCCTGAGTGATTCATTGGCCAAACTTCCACACGTTCAGGTGCGTGTGGGCCAACATGCAGCCAGTGGGTAAATACCGACGGGCACTCACTGCAGACGAGGTCGGCCGCCTTCTCACTACCGCACCGCATCCACGCAGCACCGTTTACCTTTTGATACTCGAAACCGCTTTGCGCCCGCTCGAAGCGAAAAAGCTACAGCTCGCCGGCGTCTTTTTGGCGGGGGGTTCCCTGCCCCCGGCGGGGGCGGGGGAAGGGGCGTGGGGGGGCGGGCCGTGCGTCCGCATCCCCATGTCCATTGCGAAGAATCGTAAGACCATGCTGCAACCGATCAGCTTGCGGCTCGCGGCCGAACTCAGAGCGCTACATCCGGAGGGCACACCGCTGTTCGCTCCAGTGTTCGCGTCCATCCCGCGCGGTTCTACTTTTCGCCGTGACCTCGCCCGCGCTGGCATCCCGTTCTTGGATGCAATGGGGCGGCGTGCTGACCTGCATTGCCTGCGCAAGACCGCCGGTGTTCTCTTGTGCCTTTCCGGGGCGCATCCCCGCGTCGTCATGGAATTCATGCGGCACAGTGACCTCAAGCTGACGATGAAACTCTACATGGACGCCGCTCAACTCCAAGGCCCCGTGGCTGCCGCTGTCACCAAGCTGCCGTGGAACAAGCCTACGGCTGCCACCGGATGAAACTGTCGCAGATTGTCGTTGGCAGTGCATGAGATTCTCATACCTTAAACATTAACCAATGAAGGCATTTCTAGTTAGCTTTTTGGTGTGTGCTGTAGCCGGTGGACAAGGCTGCGCGAAAGAGATTTTTTCTGCCAGAGGCGAATTTGCGCTATCGAGGCGTGCAAATCCGGAATGGCGAGTCACGGAAACTGATAAGGGATTATTAGTCGAATATACCGACCGAATGAAAGAAAAGCACTCGACCTTTCTCGTGGGTTCAGCCGCCGATTCGCTTCGCGCCCTTTTAACAAAGCTTACCTTTACACAGGCAGACGCAGATTTTCTGCGCAAAACTTCGATGACGCAGCCAGCAAAGAAGAATGGTGAAGAGTCGATTATGATACGACCCTTCGACGGTGTGACATATTATTTTGTCTTTCACTCTGCGGCCGGCACTAGGGAGGCATGGATCGATAATCCAAGCTTTGATTTGGAGAATAACTCTCATGCCGAGCAGCGCGGCCGCTTAAAAGCGGTGCTGGATTTTCTCGATATAATTGAGCGACAAGCGAAGGGCGAAAAAGAGAGCAACCAGAAGCCAGTGTCTACCCCATCAACCGCCCCGTGATTACTTTTATGTCATCATTCCTAGTGCTCCCAAAAACGCTCCCACTTTGCGCCCGCAAGGGGACATTTCCTGTCGCGGGCTGGCGCACCGTGTCGCAACCGCAATTTCTTGCAACGTCCCTAACCCCGTATACTTAAGCCCAACATCACTCTGCGAGTGACCGCTGGAAAATGGTCGGGCTGGTGAGATTCGAACTTACCAACGCCGTTCCATAAACGGAGAGGACTCATCCGATTAGGAGAGTCCCAAAATGCACTGTGTCCAGAATCGTGTCCATAAACGTGTCCAAAACTGCCTCGCGAGGATCGTTGCCCCGGCTGCGGCACCTTCCCCGCTACCCTGCACGGGGGTGACCGTCCCGGCCTGTTTTAGCTGCCTTGGCCGGGCCAATTCAAAAATTGGAGGGAATCCCCCCTCCGTGTCCGCTGTCGCGAATTGTCGCGTCCTACGGAGCCGCTGCCTTGTCTACTATGGGACAACGCCGCCAATCCGCACTATTGGCCGCCGGAGGCGGCCAGTAGCGCGCAGCGCGACCGCTAACCTTGTATACTATGGAACAACGCCCTCAAATTCGCCCCGTTGGCTTCCGGCTTCGAACAGTCGAGGATTGACGGCAAGCGACACGTGCGGACAATTCCCGACCTCACCGCCAAAATACTCTAGGAGGTCAGCGCCTGCCCGAAATGTCCGGACTAAGCAGTGTCGCCCCTCAAATATATTTTTAGCCGGACATGGCGGAAACTGGTTGGCTGATTCTTGCTGCACTTCCGCGGCACGTCCTCGGCTGGCCGTTTCCAGGAATGAAAAAGCCATGTCCACTGAAACTCCCTCGGAGGTTCCTCACCTCCTCACGCTCAGGCAAGCCGCGCAACGCCTGACCATTTGCCGTCGCACGCTCGAACGATTGATCGCTGCCGGTCAATTCCCACGACCAGTCAAAATTGGCCGGTCAACCCGCGTCCCTGAATCTGATGTTCTAGCCTACTTGGCGAAAATCATCGGCCTACGGGGTGCGTCATGATCTGCCACGTATTCAAACGAGGGCGGCTCTACTGGGGGAAGCTGCAACTGGACAGTGACCCCCGGCTTTCCCGTGTGTCTCTCGGCACCACCGACAAACGCGTTGCCCAGTCCAAGCTCTGGGAAATCGCCAAGGAACGAGAAATGGAGGCGATGGGTATGCTTCCCCCTCAATGCACGCGGGAGGCTGCCAAACGGTCGCTCGCTGAACTGCTAACGGCCTACCTCGAGGACTTGCAGGCCAAAGGCCGGGCCGGGACTACGGTAGTCAAATACAGGGTCATCCTGCGAAAGCTTTTCGAACGTTGCCACTGGTGTCTCCTGGCTGATGTCACCACCAGGTCATTCTGTGAATGGCGGGCACGTAGCGAACTCAGTGCAAAAACGCTCAACGACCTGTTGGCGGCGATGGCAACTTTTCTGCACTGGCTGGAGCACCAGCGCTACACTGTGGAAAGTCCCCTTAAGCACGTCCAACGCATCGACACCCGGGGCCGTGGTCAACAATACCGGCGCGCATTGTCCACTGATGAGCTAAGGCGACTACTTGAGGTCGCACCTCCGCACCGGCGGATTGTTTACCTGACGGCTGTTTTCACAGGCCTACGTAGAAACGAAATGAAACTCCTGCGTTGGGCTGATCTGGAACTGGACGGCGCGTCGCAATTCATTCGAGTCAGGGCCAGCACGACAAAAAATCGAAAGTCAGCCGTCCTACCCTTGCACCCTGAACTTGCTGCAGCGTTGCGGGAATTTCGTCCAGTGGATGCCGCTCCTTTTGCGCCAGTGTTCACGCAACATCTGCCGAGGATCACAACACTTCGTCGTGACTTGGTCTGTGCCAGCGTGCCGTTCCTCGACGAACAAAGCCGCCGCGTTGACCTTCATTCTTTGCGAATGACCTACGGCACAAATCTGACACTCTCAGGAGCCGCTCCGCGAGTAGTGCAAGAGCTCATGCGTCACAGCGACATCAAGCTAACGATGAAGATCTACACGGACGCACAACAGCTACCGCTTGCGCAGGCCATCGCTTGCTTGCCGTGGCAGCAAAAAAGGAATCTCGAACAACACGGCTGAAAAACCTCAACTCAGACGGAAAATCTTAGTTTTATCTCAGAAATTTTTGGGCAAGAACGGCACGTAAAAATCCGCGACATCAACGATTTAAGACATGCCGTCGTAAAAAATGAGCCACCCAGTCCCACGTAAAATAGTTGGGAGAAATTACTGCTTGTCCGTCCCCTACTTATGGCCTTTTTGAGCCACAACTTTCTAACCAAAAAATTTGCCCTCGTAGCTCAATGGATAGAGCACCGGTCCGCTAAACTGGAGGTTCTGGGTCCGAATCCCAGCGAGGGCACTCCCTGCTAGGAAACTTTTTGAGCTACGAGGGAGGCTCAACCAATGCAGACCCGATAGGCTCAGCAAGGTGATTTTGTCATGACAAAAGGAAAGGTGTAAAAGACGCGCGGGCAGAGCCATTTCGACTCCATTCGCCTCACAAAAAACGGCAATTTTCGAGTAAAACGCCGCATTTTCGTCGAACTTCGTTTATCAGTCACTTCATGGAGTCACGGCAGGAAAAACAGGTGCGAAGTCTTAAGCGTCTCATCATCGCAGGGACCACGCTTAACGACATTATGCAGACGACTGCGGCTCTTAAGAATATAGACGCGCACGGGCCGCATGGGCCTGTCTACTATATGGCCTTCTCAGGTATAGCAGTCGCTTACTGCCGAATCTTTGACGAAACAAACTACGGGCTGGGGTCCATCGGCAAGAAATACGAAAAATTTCCAGACGACTCTGAGCACGCAAACACTCATGCAGATCTTCTCGAGGGAAGAAGGACTGCCTTCGCCCACTATTCACCCGCACAAGCCGCGAATCTGCTTCGTAACGCGAAGGACATACAAGACCACCAGAAAGTGGAGATGATCGTGAACCTGGGAGGCGATGTTGGGTTCAGGGCAAAGATAATTTTGTGGAAAACAAAAAACCTTCGGAAAATTTATGACCTGTGCGCGTTCCAAGATGAAAGAATACGTAGCGACGCTAAGAAATTAGTTGAGCATTTAGGCGGTGATAAGGTTTACGCGCCCGGCACATATACGATCGGAGAATCATTCCCCTAACAGTCTTGCTGCGCAGAACATGTGTCCAAAAACGTGTCCACGCCCGGGTCTTTTCGGGTCGTAGGTGGCCGCAACGTGTCGCGCCAGTGCACAGCAACCTAATCTTGCAAGCTACTGAGGACTGCGCTCTAAGTCGCATACTGACGGCATAAGTCCTCTCCTGCCGTCAGGGGAAAATGGTCGGGCTGGTGAGATTCGAACGTCCCCAGCCCGTTCAGCAAAGAGGTGACATAACAATGAAAAGCAAATGTCACCATCGGTTGAACACACAGATCGCACACAACGCGCACACAAACGCGGGGGGCTGGGGGTGGAATCCACCCCCAGAAAGGACGCCATAGGCGTCCGTAGCACGCCGGAGAGGACAGACCCTCGCCCGCGTCTTGGCGTCCGCTGTGCCGGCCTAGCCGCGAACGGGTTAGCCGGCAACGCCGCCCCTCAAAGCGGTTCGGCTGTTCGGGTCTCGGGCGCGCGAGCTATCAGCAACTCATGGCACCGGGCCGGACGGGATGCGGCGCGCAGCGCCGCGACCGCCGGCCCCTTGGTATTCGGGCCATATCATATAATCTGTGGCCCAATGTCGCAATGAGTCACAAGCGACAGACACCCAAGACGGCCCCGATACATCCCCCGCTGCTCACCCTCGAGCAGGTGGCATTGGGACTTGGACTATCCACCCGCACGATTGAACGCGCCGTGAAGCGTGGTCTTTTCCCTGAGCCGCTACGCATCGGAGCCTCGCTACGGTGGCAATGCGACGCCCCGCTGATCTATCTCCGGAATAAGAAACGCGCTAGAGACCTAGCAGGCGAATTATCACAGGAAAGGCTAGAGGCATACTATGCCAACCGGCTGGAAGCGCAGAGGCTCGCCCGGGAGCGTCGTAAACTGCTTTTGCTGTTTTTGGTGCGACCAGACTTGACAGGGCGTAACAGATAGAACACTTGGTAACACATGAAACGAAAGCAATCCATCCCTACCCCCGCTCAGTTGCTCGCCAAGGCTAACGCTCTACCCCGTGGCGTAACCCTGAGCGATTACCTCCAAGTCATGTGGACCCTCAAGCGGGAGAAAGGCATGTCGCTCCGCGAAATCGCCGCGTGGCTCAGCGTGCAGCTGGGCGTCACGGTCACCCATATGCAGGTGTATCGCGCCATGGAGGCTTCCCTGCCCCCGCCAGAGCATTTTTCGCGGGTGGAGGATGTCGTCGCCAACGAGGACAAGCGGGCCGAACTGGATGAGGAGGCGAAGAAATGAAAACGCCGACGCCCGAAGATCAACCGGCCCTCCTGACCTTGGACGAGACCGCACGCCGTTTATCGGTCTGCCGGCGCACCTTGGAGCGCGAAATGGCGGCAGGGCGCTTCCCGCTCGCTGTGCGGATTGGGCGGGCTCGTCGCGTCCCTCTTACTGCCCTTGAGGAATACCTTAAACGCCTGCTCGGTCCAGATACGGCATCATGATTTGTCACGTCTTCAAGCAACGTCGCCGGATTGATGGGGAGCTCACGGAAGCAGCCTCATGGTCTGGTCGCTTGAAGATGCCGTGGGAAACCTCGGTCAGCACCGTTGCCCTCAACACACCCGACAAGCGATTGGCGCTGTTCAAGCTGTCTCAGCTGGCCGAGGAACGGGAGAAAGAGCACAATGGCGTCCTTGCTCCTAAGCCGGTCAGGGAAGCAGCAGAACGGCCCCTACTCGACCTCCTGAGCGAATACCTGCAGGACGTTGAATCCCGGGGCCGCGCTATCACTACCGTTAAGAAATACCGCAAGATTCTGCGGAAGCTCTTTGCGCGGTGCCGGTGGCTCAAACTGCAGGACGTTACTGCCCGTTCATTTTGCCAATGGCGCAACCAATGCGGGCTGACGGGCAAGACCACCAACGATCTGCTCGCGTGTGCCACGACCTTCTTTGACTGGCTGGAAGGCCAACGGATGCTCACCGCCAATCCCCTGAAATACGTCAAGCGCACCGACACGAGGGGCCAGGCTCAATTTAGGCGAGCACTCAGCCAAACTGAGGTGGCAAATCTTCTCAGCCATGCCCCCCACTCCCGAGCCGTCGTCTATCTGGCCGCCATCTACACAGGATTGAGGCGAAAAGAGCTCAACAACCTCAAATGGGGCGACCTCCACCTGGACGCACCACAACCTTTCGTCCTGGCTCCCGCATCCATCACCAAAAACAAGAAGGATGCGCGGCTGCCCCTGCGTCCCGAAGTCGTCGAGGCCTTGCGGTCAATTCGTCCGGCCGATGCGTCGCCATTTCAATTTGTGTTCAACGGGCAGGTGCCACGCGTGAAGACGCTCCGCAAAGACCTGTCCCGGGCGGGCATCATCTTCATTGATGAGAGCGGGCGAAGGTTGGATTTTCATGCCCTCCGCAACACCTTCGGGACTCTCCTTGCGGTAAATCATGTGCCTCTTACTGACGCTGTTCACCTCATGCGGCACAGTGACCCAAAGCTTACGATGAAAATATACACCGATGCTTCGCAGCTTGCCCTGAGCGATTCGCTGGCCAAGCTCCCTTCCTTAGTGGTGTGTGTGGGCCAGCGCGCATCTTGAGTTTAGTTAATTCGGAAAAAACTCTAGTATATGCAGTATCCCATACCCAAATACCCTGACTCACTCCTCCTTGAAAAGCTCCGTAAGGTCGGAGATGCCTCTACTTCAAATGACTGGCGTGTGACATTCAATGGCGAGCAGGGTCAAGTATTCGTGCAAACTGCACGGAGCGGCACACAAGACCCATGGAGCACGAATGCTGTCGCGGCCTTAGTTGCCAGCAGCTCAGGCTACAGCGGAAACCACATATCACTTTGGGCTGATGGATCCGAGCTGTGCAGCATCTCCCGAAGTGCAGCGCAGCCCTTTGACCTGATTAATGTCCAGCAGGGCCAGTTCGGAAATGATCATGCCCGCTACATCAAAATTAGTGGCTTTGTGGGTGGCGAATTTGGCAACGCAGGATTTAATCGTCCACTTCCGACTGACCTATCAACAGAGCTCGGCTTTTTTGTCGAAAAACGCGACCAAGGACTAGCGAGGCTCGAAGAACTGTACGGAAGATTTACTAACCAAATACTTCAGGACAGGACACGGCTCGAAAACGAGCTTCACTCGAAATACGATTCAAAGGAGAAAATTCTGTCCTCTGACTTCGAAGCAAAGAGGGCTAGCTTAGCCGAAAAAGAAAACGCGCTAGATGAAAAGGTGAAGTCGTTTGAAACGAAAGAGGCTCGATACGTGGCAAGGCAAGAACAGCAAAAACAAATCACTCAAATCGGCAAATGGCTTGATGGTTGGAGCGTCACCTCGGGCACCAGCGCCAAGCGCACGGCCATTCATTTCATCTATATCGTAGCTCTACTGGTTACGGCAGCCCTCGCAGGAATTTATGGTTACCAGAGCTACAGTCTCCTGAGTGGCGCAAAGGATATCGCTTCAGTGCCATGGTGGGAGTGGACCCTTCTCTCGCTGAAATCTATTATTCCTTTAATAGCGTTTACCACATTCTGCGTTTACTACATTCGTTGGATGAGCGTCTGGGCTCGGCTGCACGCGGAGGAGGACTTCCGGAACAGAAATCTTTTAGTCGATATAGGTAGAGCTGGCTGGCTTCTAGAGGCAGTGCGTGACGCACAAGACAACAACAAGCAGCTTCCTACTGAATTACTGCACGAGCTATCCAGGAATTTATTTTCACACACGCCAGCAAGTGACTCTGGTGCCTCACATCCTCAAACGATAGCGGAAATGTTTCCTCAACTGACTTCAATTCAGGTAAAAGCGCCTGATGGCACAGGATTCAAACTTGGAGGGAAAAAGTGAGCTTTAGTATATGATTGATTTACCCAACAAAGAGCCGAACGAGTTCCAAAAAAAGATAAACGTCCTTCGCGCCGATATTAAAACCCGGCTTCGCATTTGTGGTTACAAGATCCTAATAAAACAATCGAGCGACACGCAGCGAGAATCGGATTGGATGCTATTGGTGACCGGGGGCACACTAGCACTACTGGCATCCCACCTGAGGGACTTAATGGAACTATATACTGTTAGCGAGATTCAGATATCTCTCGGCGCGTTGTTGATCTCGGGTCTTTGCGGATTCATCGCAAATTCCTTTTGGTCGGCAATCAAGGTTCACATCTCGAAAGACTCTGAATTCGCCGATGATATCGAAGGTCCGATGAAGAAAGTTCTGGAGGAAGTAAAAAAAATAGCCATCGAAGCCGCTGAAGCGGGCACAAAAGTAGAATGGAATGTGGATGTTGAGGAGGTCGAATGGGCGATTCATCGACATCTGCCGGGATACACCAAATACCATAAAGATATTGAGACGAAGCTTCAGGAGAATCCCTTCGCCCGTTGGGACAAAGCGATTAAACAAACCAAGACGCATCGCCGATTGGTAGGAATTCAATTTGGGTTGGTTTTTGCCGCACTAGCGAGTCTGTTAATGAACCTAGGAACGGTAGCGCCAAGCAAGGCCTCACCTTTGGGAAATAGCACATCCCAACTAACAGCTCCTGCTGGACACAAATGATCCTCTGCACACAGAAAGCGCACGTCCTGTGTTCTTTTCAGATTACAAACATACAGCCTCATCACGCTCAGTCGCACTTTCAAAACAGCACCATTAATTAGGGCAACCGAGCACTTTCTAACCGTTAATATCCTCACATTTGTCCGCATGACTACAAGCGGGCTAATGAGATTCACACTCCACTTTATGCCTTTAGTTGAAATTTGGAAAAAAACACCGGACCAGCTCCGTGGAAAGGTTATAAACCAAGTGCTCGTATTTGCTGGCGATGGAAAACTTAAAGACGGCAATCACACCTCTGAGGAATTCCGCGAATACTTAGCCCATGTGAGCTCCAATGAGCTCAGTGCATATGCCATGCAATGCCTAGAGTCCCCATTCCAGGATAGCGGGCTGGCCCTACAAGACATCGTAAATCAGATAGGCAAGCGACTTGGATTCAAGATCGAGAATGGCCGTTATCGTGGAACCGCTGGGGAAATTGGATTTGACGGACTGTGGCATACTGAAAACGGAGTTACCATCCTCGTTGAGGTAAAAACCACCGATGCATATCGGCTCTCCCTTGATACTGCAGCTGACTACCGGAAAGAGCTCATTAAAGAAACCCGCTTATCAGAGGATAAATCGTCTATTCTCTACGTAGTTGGGCGTGAAGATACTGGCGGCCTTGAGGCACAGGTCCGCGGCTCGCGCTATGCCTGGGACATTAGAATTATCAGTGTGGAGGCTCTTCTCCGACTGCTCCGAATCAAGGAAGAGACAGAGAATCAGCAAACCCTGCATCGCATTCGCGAAATATTAACCCCGCAGGAATTCACCCGCGTAGATGGGATCATAGACCTGGTGTTCACGGCCACTAAAGACGCGAAACCTGATGAAGAAATCCCAGAGGCTGAACCACAAGAAGACAAAAAGAAGGGCAAGAAATTCACGCCCGTCAATTTCCGGGCCGCTTGCGTAGACCGGCTCCAAAAGCACTTCAAAGAGACGTTGGTAAAGCAATCACCGGCATTACATGCGACACCTGATGGCTCCATGGGTGTATACGTGGCTATATCACGAGAATTCGGATCGGGTGCCCAAACAGGCTATTGGTTTGCTTTCCACCCTTCTCAAAAATCCCAATTAGAAACATATAAGACCGCTTGGGTTACATTTGGATGTGGTTCCGAGCGAGACATCCTAAAGATTCCATTCAGCGAATTTTCAACCTGGTTAGCGACGTTCAATCAAACAGTCACCGAAGAAAAAGCTTATTGGCATGTCCATATTTCTCAGGACAACGGCAACTGGGAGATAACTCCGAAAAGCGGAAACAAAAAGATTTCCGTGACTAAATATCTGCTAAAAGGATGAATTCTACGGATCAGCTAAGCGGCATTATGGCTGGGGGCATCATGATGATGCTAGCCTCTGTTATTTTCGGAATCGGCATGTTAGGCTTCTGGCTCTTCGCGTTGATTCACTGCCTCACACATCGCCATGACAAAGACCGCATCGTGTGGGTTCTCGTAACGTTACTTGGCGGACCAATAGGTGCTGCCCTTTATTTTATGATCGGCCGGCAAAAGACTCCAAACCCACCTCAGATTGTTGCCCATGACTCTCCTCCCCCTGCCCTAGTACATGCTCAAGTCTCACAGACAAGTTTTGATCATTCGGCCATGCATGACGAAAAGCAGCGTGCTAAGTCGATCAGTGATGCCGTCTGGGGAGAGGCAAAATCCAGCCGGTCCAAAGGTCGTTAAAAATGCACACAGATCGCACACAAACAGGGTTCGTTTTCGGTCACCTCGTTACTTTTCTAGTCATCGTCAGTCGTTCTTGCAAAATTTCATAAGTGATCTGATACGTCGTCAGTAGTCACAAAAAAACGCACTAAGTCACCTCAGTGCGTTTTGGGGAAAATGGTCGGGCTGGTGAGATTCGAACTCACGACCTCTTGCACCCCATGCAAGCGCGCTACCAGGCTACGCTACAGCCCGATGATTCATCGGAAGGTGCAAGAAGGCTGATGCTCCGGCCCTAGGCAAGCCCTTTCCTTGGCTAAATAATCCGGGGATTTTGGCTACGGATTCAGGCCTTTGAATCCAGCTCAATCCACTTTCACAGGAGACCACAGAGAGAACAAAGGTGTGTTTTCATACCTCCTGCCTTGTCTCGGTTCCCTCCTGTGAAAATCAGCCTTGGGGGTGTTTATCCGTGCCTATCCGTGCAATCCGTGGCTTAGCTGACACTGACACCCTGTCCTCAAGGGGTTGACCTGCCCCTGTTCTACCCGGCAGCCTTAGCCATGCTGCGCCCTAGCCTTCGCTGGCTGCCCGTCGTCCTGTGGATGGGCTTCATTTTCTCGATGTCCACCAGCCTCGGGGCCAGCGAAAACACCGCGCGCTTCATCGGGCCGTTCCTGCACTGGCTGCTCCCCTATGCCGCCCCCGACACGATCGCGCACCTCCATTTCCTGATCCGCAAGGCCGGCCACCTCACCGAATACGCCATCCTCGCCCTGCTCCTGCGCCAGGCCATTGGCGGACGCGGAGCCAGGCCGTTTGTCCTGGCGCTGGTGATCGCCGCCGCCTACGCCGCGACCGATGAGTTCCACCAGAGCTTCGTGCCGGGCCGCACGGCCTCGGCGTGGGACGTGCTGATCGACACGGCCGGGGCGCTCGCCGCCCTCGCCCTGGCCGCCGGCTGGCGGAAAAGCCGGGGGGAGCCGGCCTGAAAAAATGCTGCAATCGGGCAAAAGAGCCTTCATCTAGCTGGCCGGATTTGTCCTCATAGCTCAGCTGGATAGAGCATCGGTTTTCTAAACCGACGGTCGCGTGTTCGAGTCACGCTGGGGACGCCACCCTTCGCTCCTGCGGAGCTTCAGCCGTCGCCAAGGCTTCCGCCGTCGCCTGGCCTATGGCGGACAAGATGGCTGACAGGCCGGGTGGCACGGCCATACTTCGCCCGCCTCCGGCTGCTCGGGCGCCACGTGGGCAAACCGTCCGCCGGTTCAGCCGGACCCTGCATGGCCGGCCGGAACAAAATGCGCTCGCGTGCGCCAAGCGCTTCCCCAATAAAATACGCGCCGGCCCCGGAGCTTGGCGCACACACCCGATCATGCCCGAGCCATTGCCCAAGGCGGTTTTCCTGAGCTATGCCCGCGAAGATACCGACGCCGCCCGGCAGATCGCCGAGGCGCTGCGCGCGGCCGGGATCGAGGTCTGGTTCGACCAGAGCGAACTGCGCGGCGGCGACCTCTGGGACCAGAAGATCCGCCGCCAGATCCGGGAATGCGCCCTGTTCATTCCGATCATCTCCGCCCAGACCCAGGCACGCGCGGAAGGCTATTTCCGCCGGGAATGGAAAATGGCGGTGGACCGCACGCACGACATGTCCGAGAGCCGGTCCTTCCTCGTGCCGGTGCTCGTGGATGACACCCCCGAGTCCGCCGCCGACGTGCCCGAGCAGTTCCTCCGGGCCCATTGCACACGTCTCCCGGACGGCCAGACCACCCCGGCGTTCGTCGGGCAGGTCCAGCGGCTGTTGCAGCCCGCTCGCTCCGCTGACGCGGCCGCAGCCAAACCCGCCGCCCGCGCGCCCCGGCCCGCCGCCGCGGCCGCCGGAAAATCCGCGTTTCCGCGCCGGACAGTCGTGCTGGGTGCCATTGCCGCCGCCTTCGTCGTGGGCGGCTATTTCTGGCTGAACCGCCCCGCCGTTTCCGTCGCTTCGCCGACGGTGGCGCCCCCACCCGCCCCGACGCCGGCGGCCACGAGCGACAAGTCCATCGCGGTGCTGCCATTCGTGGACATGTCGTCAGGCCATGACCAGGAATACATGTCCGACGGCCTGACGGAGGAACTGCTGGACCTGCTGGCCAAGACTCCGACCCTGCTCGTGACTTCGCGCAGTTCCGCCTTCTCCTTCAAGGGCCGGAACGTGGATATCCCGGAGATCGCCCGGCGCCTCCATGTCGCCCACGTCCTCGAGGGCTCGGTGCGCAAGTCCGGCAACAAGCTGCGCATCACCGCGCAGTTGATCGACGCCCGCACTGACACGCACCTGTGGTCGGAGACCTACGACCGGGACCTGACCGACATCTTCGCCGTGCAGGACGAGATCGCGACTGCCGTGGTGACGCAGCTGAAGCTCGCCCTGCTGGGCGCGCCGGCCAAGACGCGGAAAACCGATCCCCGGGCCTACGAGCTTTTCCTGCGCACCAGCGAGATTGCCCGCCAGGCCAAGGCCGACCGATCGCAACAGATGATCTCGCTGATGCAGCAGGCGCTCGCCATTGACCCGAACTATGCCGCGGCTTGGACCCGCCTGGCCGTCGCCTACGCCAATGAGGGGGCCGACGGCACCGGCAGTGTCCGCACGGTCGACGATGATTTCCGCCTCGCGCGCGAGGCGGCCAACAAGTCACTGGCGATCGACCCGGACTACGTGTGGACCTACCCGGCCCTCGCCAATATCGCGATGAACTACGACGGAGACGTGGCCGCCGCGGCCCGCTATCTGGAACACGCCCTCGCGCTGGAGCCCGCCAACGCCGGCCTGATGCTCTCCGCGGCCACCCTGGTCCAAAACCTCGGGCGGCTGGACCAGGCCGTCGCGCTCCGCGAATACAACATCGCCCGCGACCCGCTGAGTCCCTTCGCCCAGCTCAATCTGGGCATCACCTACCTCTATGCGGGACGCCCGGACGATGCCATTGCCGCCTGCCGCGCCTCGCTGGCCATCAGCCCCGGACGGGTCGTGGCGCACTACATCATCGGCCTGGCGTTGCTGGCCAAGCATGACCCGCAGGCCGCGCTGGCCGAGATGCAGCGGGAACCCGCGGAAGGCTGGCGGGACAACGGACTGCCCCTGGTCTATCACGCACTGGGGCGGAAGGCGGAATCTGACGCCGTGCTCGCCGCCTTCATTGCCAAATGGGAAAAGGGGTCGGCCTTCAATGTCGCCGGCATCCTGGCCTACCGCGGGGAAACCGACCGGGCCTTTGAGTGGCTGGAGAAAGCGGTGACCTACCGGGACACGGGCCTCTCCATCATCATGGTCGAGCCCCAGCTCGCCAGCCTGCATTCCGATCCGCGCTGGCTGCCGTTCCTCCGCAAGATCGGCAAGGCGCCCGAGCAGCTGGCCGCGATCAAGTTTGACGTGAAACTGCCGGGAAAGTGAGGCCGCGACCGGGGATTGCCGCCCTTTTACCTGCCGCGGGGCGGGGTGAAAATTTTGGTTTACTCCGGCGGGGGCGTCCTTCAATTAACCCGTTCCACTTTCGGGGCAGTAGCTCAGTTGATAGAGCGCGTCGTTCGCAACGACGAGGTCGTCGGTTTGATCCCGATCTGCTCCACCAGCCTTCGCTCGCTTGCGCGAGCTACGGCTCGGCAAGCCAATCAGTATCAAGAGGACAAACTCACGATACCTTAGGCGAAGGCTGCCGCGCCGAAGCCCGCAGGGCGTAGGCGGGCCAAAGGACACAACGACGGGCCGAATGCCATGAAAGAATTCGCCTACGTCTACATTCTGGAGTCCCTGACCCTTGGGGGCGGTTTTTATGTTGGCCTCACGGAAGATCTGGCGGCCCGCCTGGCGAAGCACAATGAAGGCGGGGTTCCCCACACCGCGAAATTCCGGCCCTGGCGCGTCAAGACCGCCGTTGCATTCCGTGATCGAAGCCAAGCCGCCGCCTTCGAGAAATATCTCAAATCTCCGTCGGGCCGTGCGTTCAGTAAAAAGCGCTTGTGAGTTGTTGTCCGCTTTTGTGTGACCGGTGTGCTCTTCCTTCAGGAGGAAGCCAGCCGCTTGGTCGAGGCCCAGCGGTTGAGGGCTCCGCGGAGATCGATTTCCCGCACGGGTTTGCTGACGTAGTCGTCCATGCCGACGGCGAGGCATTTCTCCCGGTCGCCCTGCATGGCATTGGCGGTCATGGCGATGATGTGGACCCGCGGCTTCGGGCAACCGGAAGCGATGGAGTCGCTCTCCCGCCGTCGGATCGTTTGCGTGGCCTCGTAACCGTCCATCTCCGGCATCTGGCAATCCATGAAGACCAAATCATAGGGCACATCTTCCAGCGCCTGCACCACTTCGCGGCCGTTGGCCACGGCATCGGCCGTGTAGCCTAGTTTTTTCAGTTGGGCCAGCGCCACCTTCTGGTTCACGACGTTGTCTTCGGCCAACAAGATGCGCACCTTGGTCTGCGGCCCGGAAGCCGGGGTGGAGGGAACGTTGGACGAAGGCGTCGCCTTGGCAAAGATGGCCACGGCATCCGCTTGGCCGACGGCGGAGATCAGGCAGTCGAACAAACGCGACTGTTTGACGGGCTTGACGAGATAGGCGTCGATCCCGACCTCTTTAAGCTCGGCCGAACTCATGAAATGGCCGAGCGAGGTCAGGATAATCAGCCGTGTTGCGGCAATGGCGGGGTCGGCCTTGATGGCGCGGGCCAGGGTCAGACCGTCCATCTCGGGCATCTGCATGTCGAGGAGCGCCACGTCGTAGGGGCTGCCGCTGGCGGCAGCCGCCCGCAGAATCTGCAGGGCCTCGTGCCCGCCGGCGGCGCTGCCTTTCTGCATCTTCCAGGCGAAAATCTGGTGGCGCAGGATCTGGCGGTTGGTGGCGTTGTCATCCACCACCAGCACCCGGAGATTGAACAAATCGCGGCTGAGTTCGGCCTCGGACCTGGGCGGCCCGATCTGCTTGGGGAAGGTGGCGGTGAACCAGAAGGTGGTCCCTTTGCCCAGTTCACTCTGCACGCCGATCTCACCGTGCATCATCGCGACGAGCTGCTTGGAAATCGCGAGGCCGAGGCCGGTGCCACCATAGCGACGCGTGGTGGAACTATCGGCCTGGGTGAAGGCCTGGAAGAGTTTGGCCTGTACTTCGGAAGCGATGCCGATGCCCGTGTCGATAACGCTGAAGCGCACCGTGGCGTCCGTCTCGGTTGCACGCTCCTCGGAGACCCGGACCACGACCTCGCCCTGCTCGGTGAACTTGATGGCGTTGCCGATGAGGTTGACCAATATCTGGCGCACCCGGCCGGGATCGCCCCGCAGCCGGGCATGGACATCGGGAGGAATGGCGCTGACCAGCTCGATGTTCTTGCGCTGCGCCCGTTCGGCCAGCATGTCGAGCGTGCCCTCGACCGTCTCGATCAGGTCGAAATCCAGCTCCTCGAAGTGGAGTTTGCCGGCCTCGATCTTGGAGAAGTCGAGGATGTCGTTGATGACGGTGAGCAGGGTGTCCGCGCTGGTGCGGATCGTCTCGGCGTATTCGCGCTGCTGCGGATCAAGTTCGGTGTCGAGGAGCAGGCCGGTCATGCCGATGACGCCGTTCATCGGCGTCCGGATCTCGTGGCTCATGTTGGCCAAAAACTCGCTTTTGGTCTTGGTCGCGGCTTCGGCGGCCTCCTTCGCGATCCGCAGCTCTTCCATTCGTCGCTCGCGCTCGATGCGTCCTTGTTCCAAGGCCGTGTTTTGACGCTGAATTGTGGTCAGCATCTCATTGAACACCTCCGCCAGTTTTCCCAGCTCGTCGCCGCCGCCTTGCGCCGCCCGCAACGAATAGTCGCGCTCATTTGAGACGCGGGACATCACGGCGGTGAGGCTTAAAACGGGCTTGAGCATCCGCTGGCTGCTCCAAACGCCGAACACAATGAGCCCCAGGCTGATTGCGGCAATCTCCAGCGTTACGATCTGGTGCTCCTGGTACCGGTCCGCCTGGTGGAACGTGAAGTAGTCAACTTGCTGTCTTTTGATGATGCGAACGACGGCGTCGATCAGGTCGGTTGGCTCGCGATCCATGCCCCGGACTCTGGCGTCGGCTGATTTGTAATCCATCCGGCCGCTTTTGACAAAAATCTCCAATGCCTCGCGATACTTCCGGCCCAAGTCTTCGTGCATCCTCAGGAACTTATCGACGACGCCACGATCGGCCGGCTGAACGAGCACCGCGGCCAGCATTTTCCCATCCGTTTGCACCCGATTTTCCTGGTTCAGGAATTGCCGGTGGTATTTTTCGAAATCGGCGGCGTCATGGCCTCGCAGCAAGACATCCTTCCACTCCTGAACCTGTTTCTTGAAATCCAGCTGCATGATCCTCGCCAGTTCTATTTGCTGGAGGGCTGCACGGTAGGACTGATCGTCCGCCGCCGTGTTGGCGGCCACCCAAGACAAAAGGTTCAATGAGCCAATGAAAACTATGGCTGCGCATACTCCGCCCAGCAGGCTGACTTTGGTGGTGATACTGAGTCCGTTCATGGAAGGAGAGCCTCAACCCCCTAAAACCAAACTGATACACTACCTAGCTTTGTCATGACGGTAAAGGGTACAAAACGATAGTTGGTACGGCTGCTTGGGCGACTGCAACGAGTAGGCCAATCAAAACCAAGAGGGGAATCGGCTCACTTTGCATAGCAATGCGGCTCCGCCGTAGCCCTCGGGTTCGCCTGAGCCCAAAGTTGGGATGGGAGTATGGTTAGGCAATCCTAGACCGCTTATGGCTAAGCTCTTTCCGCAAGATGACCGCATTGAGGGGCACGGGATCAGTCGAGGGACTAAGCTTACCGGCCAGCCTTGTTCAGCATCCGCTCGGAGGTGTTGTTTAACACCTGATTTCTTTGTTCGCAGAAAAGCTTAGCGCTCCTCGGTTCGCGATAAACGAACTTGTGCTCCACCACTTTGGGATGCGAACGGATGCTTTTCGTTGCTCGCTTGACGTTAAGTCAATGGTGTTCGGGCGGCCGGATATACACCCGGGCTATCCCATTTGCGTCAGTCCGGAGACTAACATGCTGGTCGGTGATGGTGGTCTCGGGGTTGGCGGCAATTGCTGCGGCGTCAGCCGGAACGTCGAAACTGACAGGCGCATGGACATATGGCACCCCGTTCGGACGGGTGATTCTCACTGCATACTCTCCTGTCTCGGGGTCTGTTCCAGTCAGAGGCGTAATGACCGGTGTTTCCCCGTTGTAATAATCGGTTGGGTCCGTGCCTTGCTCGTATTCCTGTTGGTTGGTCAGCCCGTCTTCGTCGGGGTCTCCGTCCGGGTCAACCCCGAGGTGACCGAAGTATTGCATCTGCCACGCGCCGGGAAGTCCCTTGCTCGCTGAGCCACCGGCCGCCGCAGTCAAGTTCGGTTTGGTCACCGGTGGCCTATTGCGTGCAGGCACCGATACCGAAACGGGGAAATTCTGTGCCGGTGGTGGGGTGACCGCGCTGGACTTCGGGGTGGGCGGCTCAGGGGGCAGTATGAATATCCTGGCCAAGCCGTATTCGTCGGCGCGGACGCTAAGGTGATCGGAGAAAGGGGTGCCATCAGCGCTTTCGGCCAGTTGACCGACCGAAGGGGGAATTTCAAAATTAACCGGGGCGCCGGGCCAAGGTTCACCGTTTGGTCGCGTGACTCTTACGAGATACACCCCGGTCGGGGAGTTGGTGCCGGCCAGAACCGTGAGCGTGGGAATCGCACCGTTGAAGAAATCGGTGGGATCGGTGTCGTTCAGATATTCATCTTCGTTGGTTATATTATCGCCGTCAGGATCATCGTCTGGGCTGACTCCAAGATGCCCGAAGTAGAACATTTGCCAGTCATCCGGCAGTTCATGATCTTTGCGTTTGGGCAGGGTCGAGACAAACTTGCCGGGCGACACTTTGCGCGAGGCCGGCCAGCTTATCCTTATCTGACCGGGCTTCCCGAATGCCGCGATATATTCCGCGGGATGGTCGGCTTTGATTTTATCCAGCCTGGAAGCAATTTCATCGATCGGCAAACCGATCCACGGTTCTTGCAACGGAATTACCCGGAGGTAGGATTTTGCCGCCGGAATATATCGTTTCGCCGCCTCTTGCTGGATGCCATCCACGAGACCATGAAGCACGATAACAAACGGCTCTCGTTCGTCCGCGGGGGGCCTTTCATTGAGGATTTCACCCAGTTTGAGGGTGACGTAAGCATTGCCATAGTGCTTTGCCGCATATTCCTCTTGGAAGACCCGCTGTAGAAACGCATTTGGGGTCTCCTTGTCGAGGGGCACAATTTGCGTGTTGAGATAGCGGATTATGCCCCGAAGAAGCAGGGTTTGCCGGATGCTATCCAAAGCGGCGGAGAAATCACCCGTATTGTTGAGCAGGATATCGGGGGTTTTGTAGTAGAGGCAATTGAAGGCATCCAGGCGGGACGGAATCCGCACCAGGCTATCGCGGGCTGAGATGAGTCTTTCGACGGCAAAGGCCAAACGCGGGTATTCGTTCATGCCAAATTGACCTTCGTGTGTCTTGATCGCAGCCGCGAAGGCATCCAGATTCCCGAGCGTGAGATCCCCCACCTTCAATGGCACCGAGTTGGCGGCATTGGCTTTGGGCATTTTCATTATTTCCCGGATTTTTGCGCCATATTGGGCACTGATCTCTCCGCTTCCGTAATTATTGTTATTATTGGTCAGGCTGATAATCACGTCCTGCGCATCTCGCGGCCTGCCCTCGTCGCGAAAGATGAAATACTGCCGCCATCGGCTCACGAACATGCGGATTTCCTGGAGGGTTCGAACGGGGCCATTGTTGGCGCGCGAGGGGTGGGCTTTGGTTTCCGCGGCTTCCGCGATTGCCACGTCGGTCAGCAGCCCGTCGAAGTCTGCGGCCCCGCGGGCGGAATCAAAAGTGGCGGCCAGTCGCTTTAGAAATGGATCCAGCAAAGCATGGTCGTTTTCCGCCATCTTGCTGGCGATCTGATCTTGGATTTCAATGAGCCTGCTGCGCGGAATCACCGGGAAACCCACCGCGTCTTGGATCATCTGGTGCAGGGTTTGTGCCGCGGCGTCCAGGTCGTCTTTGCTCATCGCGTGGAGGTAATCCTGCCAACGCATGAGAAAACCCCGAAGGCTTTCGACCCTGCCTGGCTGGCTGTAGCCCCTGTAGTTGGTGCTCCCTGAGCTGAGGGCACTGAGCTTTTCCAAGAAAACGTCATATGAGCTGATGGGCGCATTCGCCGCCACGGCCGCTTGAATCTCAGGGACCATGACTTCAACCGCTTTATCAAGTTTCTCGGCATTGGCCACGGCCTGGGCCTGGGTCTTTTCCAGTTGTTGCCTTGCCGCCGCAAACTGCGTCGGGTCGGCGGCAGGAGCATTTTGCGCTGAACAAACCTCTGCCACAAGCCCGAGGGCGAGAGTTGCAAGGATTTTGGCGGGGGGCATAGTACGTCAGTGTAAGTCCGCCGAATCGTCAGCGTGCGTTGGCCCCGTTGATTGTGTGCCCCACTGCACTGGTGTGGGCAATCTGATTTAGAAAAGCCATTCGTTTGGCGTTTAACACCCATTCGTTCGTGCTGAGCGGACTTGTGGTCCACCAATTTTCTTTCCGGAGCGGAAAGAGAATTGCCCTCCGACTTGTCCGCCATGGCCCAACGGGCGATGGCGGGAGCTTGGGCGAAGGCAGGCCTTGGCTGCCCACTGCAGGTATGAGTCCCATCCCGCCGCCACTCCGGGCCAAAACCGTGCTGGCTTACCCCCTTGCCCAGCGTGACTTAACCCTGTCACCCAATTGGCGCCGAAATTGCTGTTGCGGGTGACCGAGGCGGGGAGAAATTGACCCACCTCCTTAATCTTGAAACAGAATACCAACATGAAAAAGACCACCAAGAAGATTTCTCCGGCGAAGGCCGCGCCCGCGCGCACCCAGGCCACGGCAAAGACCATCAAGGCCATCCTCGCCAAGAAGGCCGCGCCCGCCAAAAAGAAGACCGGCGAACCGCCTGCGACCTTTATCTCCGCGCAAATTGACATCGGCTTCGGCAACCACCTCTTCCTCCGCGGCGAGGGCCCGGGCCTGAGCTGGGACCGCGGCGTCGCCATGGATTGCACCGGCGCCGGCCTCTGGACCGCCAGCGTCAAGAACGCCAAGGCCCCGGTCACCTTCAAGGTGCTGGTGAACGACCTCTCCTGGAGCAGCGGCGAGGACTTCGTCGCGGCCCCCGGCCAGAGCGTCACGATCACGCCGTCGTTCTGAACCGAACCCAGACGGGTCACCACCAGGGAGTGTTTTCAAAGCTCGGAAGGGGGACCACTAAAAAGATTCCGCCAACGGCGGAATCTAATTTCACTGCTCCGGCTGATCGCCTCCGCCGCCAGGTTCAGGGGGCGGCTGATCGCCGCCCTCTCTGCCCGCGATTAGCGGCCCCCCGAAACCCACCGCGCAGGCGATCAGCCGGAGCGGTTTCTGTGGATTTCATCATTGGTGAAATCCCATTATACCAAACACCCAAAGCTTTTACACGAAGGCCGCAAAGAACGCAGAGATATTTCCCTTCGCAGGATCTGCTTCGCGGTCTTGGCGACCTTGGTGTAGAGTGTAGTAGCTTGAGGCGATTGATATTAGTGGTCCTTTGCGGAGGTTTGAAGACACACCCTAATCCACACTAATGGGTCACAAATCCTGATTAGTGCTCCGGTTAGTGCCCATTAGGGAGTGTTTTCAAACCCGGTTTGTCATCCTGAGCGAAGCGAAGGATCCACGGCAACGAAGGCCATATCGCGAGCGAACGCATGGATTCTTCACTTCGTTCAGAATGACAGAAACCGGGTATTTGTTGGGTTTGATAACACTCCCTAGTGGTTAAGAACCGTTTTCCGTCTTACACGGCAGGCGGGCTTGCCGCGCCGGAGCTGGGCGAAGGCGGGTCCGGGTTGATCGCCCGCAGCGCCGCCTGCACCTCGGCGGCGCCAACCTTCGTGCCGTCGGCGTTTTTCGCCGGCAGCACGGTGCACCGCAGCTTGATCCGCGTGAACGGCCATGGAATGTAGAACCGGTCCCAGCTGCGCAGCCGCTTGGCCGGGCCAAACTCGGCGCCGAGCAGCACAATCGGGGCGTTGTTGCGCCGCGTCACGACCAGCACGCCCGGCTCGACCTCATAGATCGGCCCGCGCGGGCCGTCGGGCGTGATCCCGATGTCGTGCCCGGCGCGCATGACCTCGATCAAAGCCTTGCCCGCCTCGCGGCCGAAATTGCTGCTCGAGCCGCGCACGGGCACAATGCCGATCAGCCGGTAGAACGCCGCCAGCCACGCGCCGTCCTTGCTCGCGCTCACCAGGCCATACAGGGGGCGCCGGGTGCGGTAACGGCGGAAAATCTCTGGTGAAATAAAGAGCCGGTTGTGCCAGAGCACGAAGGCGATCGGCACGTCGCACTTGCTCAGCCGCGCCACCGTTTCCGCGTCGGCCTCGAAGCGCAGCGTCCGGTTCCAGAGCCGCAGCAGGACGGCCAGCAGCCAGAGCAGCGCGTATTTCCAGCCGCGCACTTCGTTGACGGAAGCTGAGTCTTCTGTGGGCAGGCCCCCGTTATGCGGGAAGCCCGGGCCCGCCGCCAAGTTAAACTTGTCCCTTCCGTCCTCTGTCCTCTGTCTTCCGTCCTCTGTCCTCTTCCGCACCTTTCCCCCCCTGTCCCCACCTGCCGCCGGCTCCCGCGGCGATGGACGCCGGCGCGCTCACCGCCCACGGCGACGAACGCGATGCGGAGTTCTACCTGACGGCCCTGACCTACGCCCAATACCTCTGGCAGCGCGGCCTGGCGGCGCGCGCCATCCTGAAGCTCGACCGGGCGCTGCTGTCCGATGTGCGCGGCCACGAGACGGAGCTGCGCGACTGGCCCCTGCCCTACGAGGCCATGGCGTGGTTCCTGCGCCACACGCCGCCGGATGTCTTCATCGGCAACCCGCGCGTGCATTTCCAACACCTCGCCGACCGGATGAACGAGCCTCGCCGCGAACAGCGCCGCTGGCGCACCTGGGCCTGCTGGGCGCTCGCCCGTGCGGTCCGGCCGGAGTTTCCCGATGACCCAAAGCACCTCGTCGAGGAGCCCAGCCTGGCGCAAATCACCGCCAAGCTCACGGCCCACGGCATGCCTGGCGAAACCGCGCTCTGGCAGGCGGTCCTGGCCAAAGCAGCACGATAAATGTAGGGTCGCCGCTTGTCGGCGGACCGGATTGGGAGTCAGCGCGGTCCGGCGACTAGCGCCGACCCTACACCAACCAAATGGCCGCTGCCAGGTGACTCGGTCCACCGTCGTTATCCTCCGCGCCACCCTCATCGGTAGCTATGCGCCGTCAAAGGATCTCGTTCCGGATCCTGTATGCCATGAAACGCGGCCGCATCGGTTCCTTTCTCAAAATTCAGCTCCGATTCAGGCAGCGTTAAGCGAAGGTGGTTATTGTTCCCTCCGTCATAGCGCAGGTTGTTGCCTCCCCTCCCCTGGCAGCGCCGCATTCAGTTGCCCCAGCATCGTCCGAGATCCGCCCCACCAAGCCCAACCCCTTCCCCGGAGTGAACCCGTTGTTGCCCGCCTCCGAGCCGACCCCCAGCACCGATCAGGGGCGTTGGTTCGTGGCCGAGGTGCACCCCCATGCCCCGGCGCTGAAATCCTGGCTGCGGTCGCGGTTTCCCCGGCTGCCGGATGTGGAGGACATCGCCCAGATTGCCTTCCTGCGCCTCTGGCGGCGCCAGAGCCAACCCGGCACCGCAATGCCCAGATCACCCAAGGCCGTGCTGTTTGCCATCGCCCGCAACGCCGCCATCGACGAAGTGCGCCACCGGGTGGCTTCCCGCACGGATGCTGTCGCGGAAACCGGGCAGTTGCACGTCTTAGATGAAGGATCGGATGTGCCGGCAACCGTCAGCGCCCGCCAGGAACTCGAATTCCTGGCCGATGCGCTGCGGGGACTGCCCACCCGTTGCCGCCAAGTCATCACTTTAACCAAGATCTATGGCCTCACCGAAAAGCAGGTTGCCGAAAAACTGGGCATCTCCGAAAACACGGTCCGCACCCATGTGGTGCGGGGCATGGAAAGCTGCACGGAATACCTGCGCCGCCATGGCGTGAACCGGAAATGATGAAACCCGTCCACCCCACGCCGACACCCTCCTCCGGGATCGCAACCGCCCAATCCATCCAGCGGCAGGCGGCCGAATGGCTGGCGCTCCGGGCGGCGCGGCCGTTGAGCCCGGATGAACAGGCCGCCTTGGCCGAGTGGTGCGCCGCCGATCCGCGGCACGTGGCCATGCTGGCCGAGGTCGACGACGCCTACCAGACTTTCGACCGGCTGGCCTTTTATCCGCGCCCGCCGGACGGGGCCGTCGATCCGGACCTGCTGGTTCGTCGCCGGGGTTTCGCCCCGGTGGCGCTGGCTGTTGCGGCGGCGGCGGCCGTCGCCCTGACCGCCCTCTTCTGGTGGCAGGCTCCCTCGTCGACTGTGGCCCCCGCGCCGCTGGTCGCCGCCGCCCCGCATTTCCTGCGCCTGCCCGACGGCTCCCGGGTCGAGCTGAATTCCGGGAGCGAAGTGGCCGAGCATTTCACGGCCACGGAGCGCCGCGTCCGCCTGGTGCGCGGCGAGGCTCACTTTGAGGTGGCGAAGAATCCGCTCCGGCCGTTCATCGTCGAGGCGAACAATATCTCCGTCCGCGCCGTCGGCACCGCCTTCGACGTCCGGCTCGGCGCCACCGCCGTGGATGTCCTTGTGACCGAGGGCAAGGTGGGCGTCACCTCCGCCAGCCGGCCGCTCGCGGTTTCCGGCGAAGCGCACCGGGACGCCGCAACCCCGGCGGCGCTCGGCCCGGGCGTGATTCTCGTCGCCGGGCAACGGACCGCGGTGCCCACCGCTCCCACCCCGTCGACACCGCCGGAACTCGTCGTCGAGAATCTGAGCGAGCCCCAGATCGCCCGTGCCCTCTCCTGGCAAAGCAGCCGGCTGGTCTTCGACGCCATGCCGCTCGCGGAGGTCGTGGAACGGTTCAACCGCTCGGCCGCCGGGCAGGACGGCCCGCGCGCCGTGCATCTCCAGGTCCGCGGCACCGACCTCGAAGGCCTGCGGATCAGCGGCCGCATCCGCTACGACAGCATCGAGAATTTTGTCGAGGTGCTGGAGGAGAATTTCGACGTCACGGCTGAGCACCGGGGCTCCGAAATCATCCTGCGCCGGCGGCGCTGAACAGATTGTTGTCACTGGGCCCGGCCGGTTCGCGCGTCTCAAAGGGGACAGCGGCCGACTGCATGTCGCGGCGGCCCCACCCTTACCCCATGTCACCTCACGCCTCACCCAAGCGCGCCTTCGGAAAGACCTTCGCTTTCCTTTGCCTTGCCTCCCTGTCTTTTCTCCCCGCCCGGGCCGCCGAGCCCGTCAAGCGCGCCTTCGACCTGCCCGCGGCTGATGCGGCGGTCACGCTGAAGGCCTTTGCCGAGCAATCCGGCCGCGAAATTGTCTATGCCGTCGACGCCGTGCGCGGCACGCGGACCAACGCGGTGAAGGGCGAGCTGCTGCCGCAGGAAGCGCTTGAGCTGATGCTCGCCGGCACGGATCTGATGGCGACCCAGTCAAAGGGCGGCCTGCTGGCCGTCAAAAAGGCTCCCGACCCAAAAGACCAAAGGGCGGCGCAGACCACGGCCCCGAGCGCCCGCCCGAATAAGGAGGAGGTCACCGAGCTGGCCAAGTTTACCGTCACCGGTTCCAACATCCCGACCGCGGCGAATGCGACGTCCTCGCCCGTCACCATCCTCGGCAGCAAGCAGATCGACCAGGCCGGCGTGAACGCCAACATGCTGGAACTGCTCCGCAAGCGGCTGCCCTCGATCACCGGCCGGAGCAATATCGGCGCCGCCAACGCGAACAACGTCAACCAGATCACCCTGGGCGGTTCGCAGATCGCGCTGCGCAACCTCGATACGCTGGTGTTGATCAACGGCCGCCGGGTCGCCACCAACGGCGCCAACGGCATCCGCGGGAGGAATTTCGTGGACGTCAACCAGATCCCGGTCGCCGCCGTGGAGCGCGTGGAAATCCTCACCGACGGGGCTTCCGCCATCTACGGCTCCGATGCGGTGGGCGGCGTGGTGAATTTCATCCTGAAATCCGACTACCAGGGCGCCGAGGCGGGCGGGCGCATGGCCTGGGCCACCGGCAACGGCAATTACACGGAACGCTCCGCCTACGTGGTCGCCGGGGCCGGCCAGAAGGGCGTGAGCGTCACGGTCTCCGGCAACTGGACGAAGAACACCCCGTTGTTCCAGAAGGACCGCCCCTTCAGCCAGTCGATCACCGGCCGCAATGCCACCATCGCCGGCGCGATCGGCTCGGGCACGGTCTTCCCGACGCACTTCCTCAACCCCACCCTCAACTCACCCAGCCAGACCAATCCCACCGGCAGCAACGCGACGGCGACCAGCTTGAACGCGCTCGTCGCCAACGGCACCTATGTGCCGTCGGATTTCGCCACGATCGCGGCCACCTTCGACTCCGCGCTCTACACCACCCTGCTGCTCGGCCAGGAACAGAAAACCGCGCTCGTCAACGCGTCCGCCGACCTGTTCGGCAAAAAACTCGTCGCCTTCGGCTCGGCCATCCTGGGCAAGACCGACAGCTCCTACCAGCTGCCCGCGCAGACGACCACGTTCACCGAGCCGGCCCGCGCACCCTTCAATCCCCTCACGGTCGCCTTCCCCCGCATCGGTTTCTCCTACCTGCCCGCCCCGATCCAATACACGGAGAACAGCAAATCGAACTGGGCCTCCGGCGGCTTGCGCGGCGAGCTGGGCCCCAGGTGGAACTGGGAGGCCGCCTACACCTACAACGACAATCGCATCAGCCAGCGCCAAAAGAACGTCTACTACACGCCCAACCTCACCCGCGCCCTCGCCGGCGGCTTCGATGCCGCGGGCAACGCGGTCGCCGGTGGCGCCTACAGCCGGGTGATCGCGGGTTTCTCGGAAGCGACCGGGAGCTTCGTCTTCCAGCCGGCACTGGACCCGTTCGCCCGCGCGGCGGCGGTCAATCCCGCGTCACTGGCCAACCTGCTTGGCACCGCGGTGATCGCCGTGGGCAGCAAGCTGGACTCGACCGACCTGAAACTGGTCGGCACCCCCTTCAACCTGCCCGCGGGTGAAGTGGGCCTCGCGGTGGGCGGTTCCACCCGCAAGGAAGAGGTGTTCGGCCAGCCCGACGAGAACTCCTATGTCAGCGGACCCACCGCGGCGCGCTGGACGGGCGCCGGGACGTTCGATCCCTTCGACCAGAGCCGGCGCATTGACTCCGGTTTCGCGGAGGTGCGCATTCCCGTCACCAGTCCGGCGTGGAATTTCCGCGGGGCCCGGGTCCTCGACCTCTCCCTGGCCTACCGCATGGAAAAATACAGTGACGTCGGAAATTCCAGCGTGCCGAAATACAGCGTGCGCTGGCAGCCGGTGGATGAGTCCCTGACCCTGCGCTACACCTATGCCAAGTCGTTCACCGCTCCCGGCCTCTATTTTCTGTTCGGTCCGTCCAACCAGACGCTGACGACCGCCGCCACCGTGCCGACCGCCCTCGGTTTTCCCGGCCAGGCCAACAACCTCACGACCAACAATCCCGACTTGAAGCCCTCGACCGCCGTGACGCAGGCCGCGGGCCTCGTGTTCTCGCCGAAGGGAATCAAGAACCTCACCTTGACCGTGGATTACATCAGCGCGGATCAAAAGGGCGTCGTGGGCGGGCCGGGCGCGGGCGTGACCCTGAGCACCACCGACCGGCTGGGCGCGGCTTCGCCCTACCTCGGCAATGTCGCCCTCAACAACTTCCCCGGCCGGCCCGGGGCGGTCGCGATCACCCAGGTCCACCAGCTCAGTGATCTCCTGCGGAACGGCGGCAGCGCCTCCAGCATCTATCTCACGAGCAATTTCATCAACCTCAGCGGCGCCAAGGTGCGCGCGTTCGACGTGAACGTGGACTACGAATTGCACACTGAAAACCTCGGCAAGTTCGACTTCAACTCCGCCGCGACCATCTTCCAAAGCTACCGGTTCAAGGCGCTGCCCGAGCAGCCCTACTACGAATACGTGGGCTACGCGACCAACGGCGGCACCGGCCAGCAGGGCACCATCCCGCGCTACCGCCTCTACTCGGTCGTTGACTGGAATCGCGGCCCGTGGCGCGTGATGGTCGGCAATACCTTCGTGCCGGGCGTCACGGACATCGGCGTGGGCGGGGATACTTATGCGAACAGCACGACGATCAAGGCGACCCCCGTGGCCTCCTACGCCTCGTGGGACCTCCAGTTCGGCTACACCTTCGCCGGGAAATCGACGCACCGCTGGATTCCCCGCAACACGAAGCTCACGCTGGGCGTGAACAATGTCTTTGATCGCATGCCGCCGAGCGCCCCGCAGGCATTTACCGACTCTTCCGTCGACCCCTCGACCTATGGTCTGATCGGCCGTCTCATCTTCGTTTCCACGGCGGTCAAATTCTGAACCATGCGGCTGCCCTCCACCATTGTCCTGGCCGGGCTGGTCGGCCTGACCGGCCGGACCGGCGCGGCGGAGTCCCCGCCGTCCGCCCCGGTTGATCCCAACCGCACCGTGCAGGGCGGATCGCGCGCCGAGTTCCGCGAAACGCTCCATGCCCGGGCCGATCCCGGCCTGCCGGCCTATGTGCCGGCGCACGGCGTGACGGAAAAACTGGTCGTGATGGGCACGGACACCATGGCCGACCTTATGAACCTTTGGATCGCGGGTTTCCGCCGGTTCCATCCGCAGGCCGATTTCCTCCTCGAGGCCAGGGGCTCGTTGACGGGGGCGACCCCACTCACCGAGGGCCGCTCGGACCTTGCCACGTTCTCCCGGGAGATGTTTCCCTCCGAAGTTGAAGCCTTCAGGGGGAAGCACGGCTATGCGCCGCTGGCGGTCCGGGTGGCGCTCGGTGGGTGGCGGGCGCCGGATCGCACGGGCATCAGCGTCTTTTTTGTCCATCGCGACAATCCCATCACGCGGCTGACCCTCGACCAGCTGGCCGCAATCTATGGCACCGCGCCCGGCCGCGAGCCGGTCACGACCTGGGGACAGCTCGGTCTGACCGGGGAGTGGGCCGGCCGCGAGGTTCATCCCGTCGGGATCGCCATGCCCGACGGCACCGCGAATTTCATCCGGCACTACGTTTGCGGGGACACGGATTTCACCAGCCGCCTCAAGGGCGAAAAAGCCGGCCAGCCGGTCAAGGCCTCCGTGCGCATTCTCGCCGACATCGCCGCTGATCCGGGCGCGATCGGCTATGTGAGCCTGCTTTACGAGAACTCCGCCACAAAAAGCATCGCCATCGCGCGGACCGCGCAGGGTCCCTACTACACCGGGACGTTCGAGGAAACCGCCTCCGCGCAATATCCGCTCACGCGCTTCGTCTACCTCTACGTCAACCGCGTCCCGGGCCAGCGGCTCGACCCCCGGGTCGAGGAATTTCTGCGTTACATCCTCAGCTTGGAAGGCCAGCGCGCCGTCGAGGCGGAGGGCCTCTTTCTGCCGCTGCCCGCGGCGCTCGCCGCCGCGGAGCGCGCCAAGCTGGAATAATTCCCCCGGCCTTTCCCGCCCCCAGCCACCTCAGATCATGAACCGGCTATCCTTCCCGCGTTTTGCCCCCGCCTTGGCCATTCTGGCGCTGCTACCTGCTTTCCTGCGGGCCGACGGCCCCGCCTGGGGCAAGGCTGCCGAGAACAAGATCTACGCCCAGCGGCTGATCAACAGCCTCGTGGCCGATCATCCCGGGCTGGTCATGGCCGGCATTCATGCGCTGGCACCTGGAGCGGCCGCCCCGGGCATCGTCGCCTCCACCCTCGATCGCATCGGCGCTCCCGATGACGAGGGCGACCTTTCGGTGGGCGTGGGTGGACGCACCATCCTGGTGCCACACCTGAAGAATCCGACCCGATGCGGACTGCTTTTGCCGCTCAAGGACGCCAGCGGCAACCGCATCGGTGCCCTGGCCCTCGCCTTCAGGTATCCCGCCGCCGAGGACGAAGTGAAAACCTACCTGGCGGGAGTTGCCATCCGGAACGACCTGGCCAAGCAGATTCCCAACCTAGCCGCGCTCTTCTCCCGACCGCCCGGCTGAAGGCACTATGCCGCACCTTCCCCGTTTTTTCCTGCTGCTGGCCTTCGCATTCGCCGGCTCTGCCGCGTGGGCCGGAAGCTTGCCCGCCTATGCGCCCGAGGGCGCGCTGGCGGGAGAACTGCACCTCATGGGCACGGATGTGATGGACACCCTCACGCTCGCGTGGCTCGAGGTTTTCCGGCGAGCGCATCCGCAGGTGGAGGCGACGCAGGAGGCGCGCGGGGCCAATACGGTGTTCCCGGGCCTGCTGAGCGGGGCCAGCCAGCTCGGACCGCTATCGCGCGAGGCCTCGGCCCAGGAGGTGGCCGCCTTCACCAAAAAATTCGGCTATCCCCCCACGGCGATCCGCGTGACCCTCGGCACCTACGCCGACTTTGGCCTTTCCCCTCCCATCGTGATCTTTGTCCACCGGGACAACCCGCTCAAGGAGCTCACCCTGGCGCAACTCGAGGAAATTTTTGCGCGCGATGGCAAGATCACCACCTGGGACCAGCTGGGCCTGACGGGTGAATGGGTGGGCCGGCCGATCGCTCTGTGGGGCCTGCGGCTGCCGAACGGCACCGCGACTTTTTTCCAGGCCGCCGGCATGCACGGGCGTGATTTCCGCCCGACCATGATCCTGCGGCCGGCGACCGACGGATTGTCCCGCAGCGCGCAACGCGCGGCCAACGGCGGCGTGCAGGCCTTCGTCGACATTCTCGCCGGAATTGCGCAGGACCGGTTCGCCCTCGGTTATGCCGCCCCCGGCTACAATCGGGCCGGGGTCAAGATGCTCGCCTTGGCGCCGGCCGCCGGCATCCCGGCCGCCAGCCCCACGCCGAAAAACATCGCGAGCCTGCGCTACCCGCTGGTCCGCTTCACCTACCTTTACCTCAATCGCGCCCCGGGAGCAGCTCTTGAACCCAACGTGAAGGAATTCCTGCGGATTGTGCTCAGCTCCCAGGGCCAGGATCTGGTGGCGGAGCGCAGCGGGTTTCTGCCGCTGCCCGCCTCCGTTGTGCGCGAGGAACTCGCCAAGCTGGGCAGACCGCCTTCCCCATGAACCTCCGTCGCTCGCCCGTCGCCCCATACGCCCTGACCGCCTTGCTGGCCGTCGTGACGCTCGCGGCGGTGCCGTTGCCGGTCGACCCGGCATTGCCGGCCTACCAGCCGCACCCCTATGATCAGGCCAAGAACGCCGGCTATCTGCTGCCGGATGGCTCGATCCGGATCATCGGGGCGCAGGGCATGGACGTCGCGTTCAAGAATCTCAACGCCCTTTTCACGCAGTCCCACCCCGGGGTGAAATTCACGATGGAGTTGAAAAGCGCCGCCACCGCCATCGGCGGGCTTTACACCGGAGTGTCGGCGTTCGGACCGACCGTGCGGGCCTTCTGGGTCGCTGAGATCGGCGCGTTCCGGATGACGTTCGGCTACGAGCCCATCGCCCTCAAGGTGGCGCACGGCGCCTTCGCGGCGGTCAGCAAGGCCAATCCCATCGCAATCTTCGTCAACCGCCGCAATCCGGTCGACAAACTCACCACCGGGCAGGTGGCGCGGATTTTTTCCACCGGCGGAGGCCGGGGCGACATCACGTTTTGGGGCCAGGTTGGCGCCACGGGGGATTGGGCGCGTCACCGGATTCATCCGATCGGGCCGAGCCCGACCAACGGCAACATCCAGGGTGTCGCAATTTTCATGAAGCAGACTCACTTCGACGACCGGCCGCTCGCCGCGAACTACGAGGAAGCGCTGAACACGGCGGAAGTGTATCGACGGGTGAGCGAGGAAACCTCGGCCATTGGTTTCGCGAGCTTTGACGGTATCCAGGGCAAGAACCTGCCCGAAGTGAAGATCGTCGCCATCGCGGACCGCGAGGACGGCTACTATTCCAGCGCCTCGCCGGAGGATGTGCGCACGCGGAAATATCCCTACACGCGCGACATTTACATCTACGTGAACCGCGCGCCGGGTCAGCCCCTGGATCCTTTCGTCCGGGAATACCTGCGGATGGTGCTTTCGAAGGAAGGCCAGCAAGCCTTTATCGCCCAGGAAGCCGGTTTCCTGCCCCTCGATGCCGGCGAAGTCGCCGCCGAGCTCGCCAAATTGAACTAGCCGGCTTCGCACCAACCGCGCGCCCGGCCGACCCATCTCCATGAAACATCACCTCATTCATTCCTGCATCGCAAATCTGCTGCTCACCGCCGCGTTGGCCGGCACGGCCGGTCCGGCCCGGGCCGGCTCCACCTACCCGGAATATGTCCCCGGCGGCAAACTGGCCGGCGAATTCCATGCGATGGGTTCGCCCACCATGGATACCATCACCCTCGGGTGGATAGAATTATTTCGCGCGGCGCATCCCGAGACCGAGGACGCCACCACCATGGAGGCCCGCGCCAACACGACCGTGGTCACCGGCCTGATCAGCGGACAGAGCCACGTCGGACCCGCGTCACGGGCGCTCTTTCCCGGCGAGCGGGAGGCGTTCGTGAAGAAATTCGGCTACGAGCCCACCCAGATTCTCGTCTGCGGTGGTGCCTACGACCGCGTGGGGTATTCGCCGGCGCTCGCGATCTACGTCAACGAGGACAATCCCCTGCAGGCGATCACCCTCGCGCAGCTGGAGGAGATCTGGGCCCAGGGGGGCAAAATCACCACTTGGGGCCAGCTCGGCCTGACCGGCGAGTGGGCCGACAAACCCATCGCCCTTTACGGCCTCAACCTGCCCAACGGCATTGCAACGTTCCTCCAGGAAGCCACCATGCACTCGCGCGAGTTTCGTTCGGGAATCTCCACCCGGGCGACGGACCGTTCCGGCGTCGTGGTCGTGCGGGCGCTCAGCGGCATGGTTGGCGCCGTCGGCGGCGATCGCTACGGCCTGTGCTATGCCGGCGCGGCCAACACCCAACCGCACACCCGGATGCTGGCGATCTCACCCGGTGCGGGCCGGCCCGCGGTAAAACTGGCGCGGGACACCGTGCTGGATCGCTCCTACCCGCTAAGCCGTTACCTCTACCTCTACATCAACCGTGCGCCCGGGAAGCCGGTCGAGGCCAAGGTCAGGGAATTTCTTCACGTCGTCCTGAGCCGGCAGGGACAGGAACTCATCACCCGCCGCAGCCCCCTGCTCCCGTTGCCACCCGAAGTCGTCCGCGAAGAGCTGGCCAAGATCGACTGATGCTCTCTTCCCCGGCGTCAAAAGATGACATTTCCGGCGACCGGACCCGCCGCCGGCGCGAACGCCATCGGGGCTCCAAACAGTGAAGATCCCCGGAGCAAGCTCCGGGGCCTTTGATAAAGACAGCCGCCAACTCATCGGGCCCATCCCCATCCATTCCGTTCCTTGTAGGAGCCTGCTTGCAGGCGATTCCGGGGGCTCATCGACGGACCGTAAACAAGATCGCCTGCAAGCAGGCTCCTACACTCCGACCAAGCCGGAGCAACCACAGTGTCGGTCTGCCTGTTCGTCACTATCGTCCTTGTTGTTGCTGCCTCCCCACAAGTAGCTTCCGGAGTTTGCCGATAGCGACTGTCAGACCATGGTGCCTGCGTTGTGAAGGTTTCGTTCCGTGAGATGCCTACACCATGTCCACCCAGGCTTCCGGCGGCAGTCTCCGGTGAAAAAAAGGAAGCCCTGCAACCACTTGGGCTGCGGGGCTTAAACTGGCGGGATGGACGAGACTCGAACTCGCGACCTTCTGCGTGACAGGCAGACGCTCTAACCAACTGAGCTACCACCCCGGAAAACGGTTAAGAGGCCGAATCGTTCGCAGGCTGTCAAGCGTGCTTTGGAAATGATCCGGCGGCTCATTTCTGGAAGAATTTCAGGGCACTCTGGCGGTCTTTTTCGATCTGCCGCCGCAGTTCCTCCATGCTGCCGAACTTGCTCTCCGGCCGGAGGAAATGAAGCCAGTTGACGGTCAGTTTGTCGCCATAAGTGAGCGACGAAGTCTCCAGCAGGTGGACTTCCAGCAACGGCCGGGTGGTCTGCTCCACCGTCGGCCGCAGGCCGTAGTTGGCCACGCCCTTCAGGGGCTTCTTCTGCCCGGTCAAAACCTCCACGACATACACCCCGTAGGCCGGCCTGAGTTCGGGTTCCCAGGCCACGTTGAGGGTCGGAAACCCGATGGTGCGGCCGAGCTGCTTGCCCCGCTCCACCACGCCCTCCGCGAAATAGGAATAGCCCAGCAGGGCGTTGGCCTCGGCGACGGCCCCGGCCGCCAGCAGCTCCCGGATGCGCGAGCTGCTGATCGGCGCACCGTTGTGGTTGAGCCGGGGCGCGCTGAAGACCGCGAGGCCGGCCTTGCGCGCCTCCTCGACCAGCACGGTGACGTCACCGGCCCGGTCGCGCCCGAAGCGCCAGTTCTCACCGACATACACCGCCGCCAGCTGCGGCAGACAGCGCCGGAGGAAGGCCACGAACTCGCGGGCATCGATCCCCGCAAACTCCCGGGTGAAGCCCTGCTCGACGAGGAAATCGATCCCCAGTCCGCCGAGCACCCGGCGTTTCATCGCCGGTGACATCAGCTGCGGCACGGGTTGGTCGGGCCGGAAGAGCACGCTTGGGTGCGGCCAGAACGTCAGCACCCCGGCCAGGCCGCCGCTGCGGCGGGCCGAGTGGATGGCGGACTCGATCACGGACTGGTGCCCGAGGTGCACGCCGTCAAACATGCCGATGGCCAGGTGCAGCGGCTGCGCCGGCAGCGTCGCGCGCTCGAGACCGTCGAACTGGAGCAACGCGCTCACAGCGCCACGCGGGGCGCCGCCTCGTAGACGGGGATCAGGCGCCTTTCGATTTCCGGCAGGCTCAGTTTCTCGATCTCGTCCAGCGGCAGGCACTGGGCGATCTTGAACTGGCCGCTGCCCGTGCGGCGCAGCGCCGACAGGTGGGCGCCGCAACCGAGTTTCTGCCCGAGGTCGTGCGCGATGGTGCGCACATACGTGCCCTTGGTGCAGTGCAGGTCAAAGGTCAGTTTCGGCCGTGCGAACGACAGCAGGTCGAACGCCGCCACGCGGATGAACCGCGGCTCGCGCTCCACTTCCTCGCCCTTCCGCGCCAGGTGGTAGAGCTTCACGCCGCCGATCTTGATGGCCGAGTGCATCGGGGGCGTCTGGTATTGGTCGCCGAGGAAGGTCTTCATCGCCTCGAGCACCTGCGCCTCGGTCAGCTCCGGCACCGGGCGCGTCTCCATGATCTCGCCCTCGGCGTCCTGCGAGTCCGTGACGACGCCCAGCGTGGCCTCGCCCTCGTAGATCTTGTCCACGCTCATCAGGTATTGGGAAATGCGGGTCGCCTTGCCGATGAGCATCACCAGCACGCCGGTCGCCATCGGGTCGAGCGTGCCCGCATGGCCGATCTTCTTCATCTGCAGCTTGCGCCGCAGCCGGTAGACCACGTCGTGCGACGTCAGGCCCCTGGGCTTGTCCACGAGCAACACGCCCTCCATTTCCTTGGCCTGCTGGAGGCTCATGGGGCGATTGGAATGTAGGAGCTTGCTGGCAAGCGATTCAACATGGGTTCGTCGGTGAAAATCCTGAGGTCGCTTGCCAGCAAGCTCCTACAACTTGGCGTCGACCTCGGCCAGGCGCGTGGTGATCGCGGCGATCAGCTTGGGGTAGAACGCCCCGAGCGTGTCCGGGCAGTTCAGGCCCGCGGCGCTCGCGTGCCCGCCGCCCTGAAACCGGGCCGCGAGGGTATCCATGCGCAGGCCGTCGTGCTTGGCCCGCAGGCTGGCCTTGATGATCCCGGGGCGCTCCTCGATGAGCACGCCGATCTCCACGCCCTCGATGGAACGCGCGTAGTCGACCAGGCCCTCGGTATCCTCGACCGACGCGCCGATCTCCTCGAAAATGCCGTTGCGGAGCACGCCGATGCAGACCCGGCCGCCGCATTCAAGTTTCAGCGAACCGATGTAATATTGCAGGAGCTTCAGCTTGCCGAAGGACTCGCGCTCGTAGAGCTCCTGGCCGGCCAGCGCGGGCTCGGCGCCGCGGGCCACGAGCTCGGCGGCCAGGTGGAAGACGCGCACCGAGGTGGAGGCAAAGCGGAACTGCCCGGTGTCGGTCATGATGCCGGTGTAGAGCGCCTGGGCCGTCGTCTTGTCGATGGGCAGGCCCGCGTCGAGGAAGAGGCCGGTCAGCACCTCGGCCGTGGCGGCGGAGGCGGTGTCGACGAAGTTATGCCGGCCGAAACCGTCGTTGGAGAGGTGGTGGTCGAAGCAGGCGAACGGCTCCGGGTAGAGCTCCTTCATGCGGTCCCCCGCCCGGCCGTGGTCGGCGCAATCGGTGTAGAGCGGCACGCGGCCGTCGTGCTTGACCTCGTCGCGCTGGAAAAACGGCGTGTCCCCGAGCAGGAAGCGGATGCGGCGCGGCACCTTGTCGGGGTTGACGCCGATCGCGTCGATCCCGTGGGCCCGGAGCACGCGGCAGAGGGCCACCTGCGAGCCGATGCAGTCGCCGTCGGGGCGCTGGTGGCCGATGACCACCACGCGTTTGCCCTTCAGCTCCTTGAGCAGGTCGATGAACTGGGCGGCGAACTGCGGGTAAAACAGCTTCACGTCGACTTGGTCTCGCGGTCGATTTCCCCCAGCAGGGTCTCCACGCGCAGGGTGCGCGGGGCGTGGTTGTCGTGCACAAAGGCCAGCAGCGGCACGTGGCGGATGATGACGTTCTTCGCCAGCATCTCGCGGATCTCGTCGCGGTGGCGGACGAGCCATTTGCCGGCCTTGGCCGCCTCGGCCTCCTCGCCGAGCACGGAATAAAACACCTTGGCCTCGCGCAGGTCGCCGGTGATCTCGACGCCGGTGATGGTGATGCCCACCGTCTCGGCGGCGTGCTTCTTCCGCAAATGGGCGCTGACTTCGCGCTGCAGGAGCTCGTTGACGCGGAGAAGGCGGTTGCTGCTCATTGAAAGCGGGAAGCGGTGAGCTTTAAGCTGAAAGCCGCTTTAAAGGATGCGTCATTTGCCGGTTGTTTTGGAAGCTTAAAGCCTGTCGCTTAGAGCCTGGAACGCGCCGCTGGCGCTCAGAGCGAGGCCCGGACCTTCTGGACCTCGTAGCACTCGATCCTGTCGCCGGGCTGGTAGCCGTCGTAGCCGTCGAGGCGGATGCCGCACTCGAGGCCGGCGCGCACCTCGTTGGCGTCGTCCTTGAAGCGACGCAGCGTGCCGATCTTGCCCTCGAAGACGGATTCCTTGCCGCGGCGGACGCGGGCGGTGATGCCGCGGTTGATCTTGCCCTCGGTGACGAGGCAGCCCGCGACGAAACCCTTGGCGACGGGGAAGACCTGGCGCACCTCGGCGCCGCCGAGCTTGTTTTCCTTGAGGTCGGGATCGAGCAGGTCGGCCATCAGTTCCTTCACGCGGTCGCCGAGCTCGTAGATGATCTCGAAGCTCTCGATCGTCACGCCGTGGTGCTTGGCCAGGGCCGTGACGCCGTTCTCCTGCTTCGTGTTGAAACCGATGATGACGGCCTTGCCGGTGCTGGCCATGAGGACGTCGTTCTTGCTGATGACGCCGACATCCGCCGCGACGATGTTGAGGGAGACCTTCGCGCTCTTGATGCCCTCGAGCACGTTCTGGACGGCCTCGAGCGAGCCGAAGACGTCGGACTTGAGCACGACGCGCAGGACCTTGGCCGTGGTGGCCGCAATGTTGGCGAACAGGGCGTCGATGGAGATATCCTTCGGCACCGCGTCATCGGTGACGGTGGACTTCTTGAGCAGGTCCTCCGCCTCCTCGGCGAGGCGCTCGGCCTCGCGGGCGTTCTTGGCGGTGAAAAACTTGGCGCCGGAATCGGGCGAGCCCGACCAGCCGATGACGCGCACGGGCATGGCCGGCGGGGCTTCCTTGATGGTGTTGCCCTGGTCGTCGAACATGGCGCGGACCTTCGCGTAGTGCGGGCCGCACACGAGGGCGTCGCCCACGCGGAGGGTGCCGCGCTGCACGATGACGGTGGCGAGCGGGCCGCGACCCACGTCGACCTGGGACTCGATGACGACGCCGCTGGCCTCGGTCTTGGCGTTGGCCTTGAGTTCCAGCACGTCGGCCTGGAGCAGAATCATGTCGAGCAGTTCGCTGATGCCCTGGCCCTTGATGGCGGCCACGGGCACGGTGACGGTCTCCCCGCCCCAGTCCTCGGGCGCGATCTGGCGCTCCTGCATCTGCTGCTTCACGCGGTCCAGGTTCGCGCCCTTCACGTCCATCTTGTTGACGGCGACCATGAGGGCGACCTTGGCGTCCTTGGCGTGCTGCAGGGCCTCGTCGGTCTGCGGCATGAAGCCGTCGTCCGCCGCGACCACGAGCACGGCGATGTCGGTAACGGAGGCGCCGCGCGCGCGCATCTTGGTGAAGGCGGCGTGGCCGGGCGTGTCGAGGAAGGTGATCTTGCGGCCGTTGTGCTCGACCTGGTAGGCGCCGATGTGCTGCGTGATGCCGCCCGCCTCGCCGGCGGCGACATTGGCCTTGCGGATGGCGTCGAGCAGGGAGGTCTTGCCGTGGTCGACGTGGCCGAGGATGACGACCACCGGGGGACGCGGGGCGAGGTTCTTGATGTCCTCCTCGCGCGCCTTCTCCTCCTTGTTGATCTTGGCCTTCTCCGGCGTGACGACGGGCGCCGCGGCCTCGCCGCGGTGCTTGATGTCGAGCAGGAAGCCGTGCTTCTCGGCGACCTTGGTCGCGACGGCCTCGTCAATGGACTGGTTCATCGACGCGAAGATGCTCATCTCCATGAGCTCGGAGATCAGCTTGAAGGGCTTGAGGCCGAGCGCCACGGCGAACTCGCGGACGATGATCGGCGGCTTGAGATGGATGATTTTGACGCCGCCCTCCTCGGTGACGCTGATGGTGCTCGCGGCCGCGGTGGGCACAACGGGCGTCAGCGGCGGGTTCTTGGCAATCTGCGGCGACGGCGCCAGCGGCGGACGGGCGAAAGACGGCACCGGCGGCGGGAGAACGGGGGCCTTGTTCATCGGCGGCGGCGCGACCGGGGCGGGGCGGGGTGCCGGCGCCGGAGCAGCAGCGGGACGGGGCGGCAGCGGCGCGGGGGCGGCGGGGCGCGCCGCAGCCATCGGCGGGAGCGGCGGCGCCTTCATCGTGGGCGCCGGCGGCGGCTTGGGCGCGGCGACCGGGGCCGCGGGATTGGCGGCGGCGCGCGCGGCCGCGGCGGCCTTGGCCACCTCTTCCTTCTCGCGCACGATATCCGCGGCCGACTTCACAAAAACCCCGGCGGGCAGCTTGAGCGCGGGCACCTCGGCCGGGGCGGGCGCCGCCACGGCGACGGCCGGCGCGGCGGCCGGCTTGCCGTATTTCTTCTCGATCTCGTCGTAGTAGATCTTGCTGACGGTGCTCGACACCGACTTCGTGTCCGCCGCGACATAGCCCTGCTCCTTGAGCCAGGACAGCATGTCCTTGGGCTCAACGTTGTATTGCTTGGCGATCTCGTGGATGCGGGCGCTCATTCAGTGGTGCGGGCGGGTCAGGAAATATTTGGCGTGGCGACTCAGGAACCGGAAACCTTGGCGATGAGGCCGGCGGCCTCCTCCTCGGTGAAACCGAAGCCGACCAGGTCGGCGGCCTCGACGCCCTCGAAGGCGGCGGGTGAATTGATGCCGTTGGCGACCAGGCGCTCGGCGACGGCCTTGTCGAAGCCGTAGGTGTTGACGAACAGGCCGATGGCCTGCGCGCGCGGGTCGGCGGTGACGACCTTGAACTCCTCGATGTCGAGGCGCCAGCCCACGAGGCGGGAGGTCAGGCGGGCGTTCTGGCCCTTGCGGCCGATGGCGACCGCGAGGTCGTCGTTCACCACGCGGACGAGCATGCGCTTGTTTTTCTCGTCGAGGACGATCTCGCGCGGCACGGCCGGCTTGAGGGCCTCGATGAGCATTTCCTTCGTGTCGGCGTGGTAGGGAATGATGTCGATCTTCTCGCCGCCGAGCTCGCGCACGATGCTCTTCACGCGGGCGCCGCGGGCGCCGACGCACGCGCCGACCGGGTCGACCTTCGGGTCGGTGCTGGTGACGGCGATCTTGGTGCGGTAGCCCGGCTCGCGGGCGAAGGCCTCGATCTTGACGGTGCCGTCGGCGATCTCGGTGACCTCGAGCTCGAAAAGGCGGCGGACAAACTTGGGGCTGGCGCGGCTGAGGATGATCTCGGGGCCGCGGCTGCTGTTCTCGATCTCCAGCAGGATGCAGCGGATGCGCTCGCCCGGGGCGTATTCCTCGCCCGGGACCTGCTCCTTGCCCGGCATGACGGCCTCGGCCTTGCCGAGGTCGATGAAGAGGTCGTTGCGCTCGCGGCGGCGGACGGTGCCGCTGACGATGTCGCCCACGGAGTCCTTGAAGTCGTCGTAGATGCGCTCCTTCTCAAAGGCGCGGAGGCGCTGCATGATGGCCTGGCGGGCCGTCTGCGCGGCGATGCGGCCGAGGTAGGACGGGTCGATCTCCTTGTCGATGGTGTCGCCGATGACGGCGCCCGGCTTGAAGACCTGGGCCTTCTCGACGTGGATCTGCAGCTTCGGGTCGGACACGGAGTCGACCACCTTGAGCTGGGACCAGGCGTTCAGCTGGCCGTTCTTCGGGTTGATCTCGATCTTGAGCTCCTGGCCCGAGTTCACGCCTTTCAACGCCGCGGTCTTGATCGCGTTGACGATGGTGGAGATCATATCGGCACGGGGAATGCCCTTCTCCTTCTCCATGTATTCGAGGACGGACAGGATTTCGCTGCTCATGGTGTGTTTGGATTAATGAGGAAAAAAAAGGCGGACCCGAGGGCCCACCTTTTAGAAAGTGAACTAGTTATAGGGGGTGGAAGGTATGAAAGCGCCTTAACGCTTGTCAAGCCCCCGGCCAGATTTCTCTGCGTCAGCGACTTGCGCGTGCTTCATGCTCCAAAATCCACCCCAATAATCCCTGCCCCCAACCATGGCAAAGCGGGGAGGCGCCACGGCCCGCCACGCCCAGTTTTTGAAGAGCCGAGCGCATTTGGCCGGGCACATCCCCGAGAAACCAGTGAAACCACACGATTCCGGGATCATTTCCGGCCTCGGCGGCGGCCAACGGCAGGAAACCGTCGCATACCAGGTTGTCCAATCGCGTGCCGCCGACGGCCCCGCCCATGAGGTCGCGGGCAAATGCCTCGCGCCGTTTCGCCAGGCCCAGGGACTGGCGTGCCAGCCTGGTCGGCGTCGGGCCACCGAATTCCTGGAGTCGCGGCGACCCCGCCGCGAGCCGGGCACCATCCGCGGCGGGGTCGCCGCAGCTCCAGGCAGCGTTCGGCAGAGTCTTCGCCATCTCCCGCAAGCGCCCCGGCCAATCCGGATGCGCCGCAACCCAGGCCTGATACTGCCGCAACCGCGCCCGCGGATGGTTCGCCGGCCGCACGCCCTGCGTCTGCCACCGCGTCCCGCTCCCTGCATAGACCTGCGCAATCTCGACGCCGCCGGCCCACGCCTCCAGCGGATATTTCGTCGCCACGGTCAGCATCGCCGCGCGGTTGTGACGGTAACCGAGAATCTCGAGCGCGGTGCAATGCGCCGCCGCCGTCCACCCCACCCGCTCGATGCGCAGTTTGGCGAAGCGCACCTTCTGCCGCCAGCGATCGGCCGCCTTCTCGCGGAGCAAACCGGGCAGTTTTTCCGGCGGCGTGGCGGCCAGCCCGGCGAATTTCTCCCACGCATCCCGCGCCGTGATGACCTCCAGCGCCTCGTCCGACGCATATTCCTCCAGGTCGCGATGCAACAGCGGCAACAGCACGAGCGTCGGGATCTCCCGGCCGTCGCCGCGCACCGCCGGCCGCTCGTCCGCCCTGGGCGGGAACAGCACCACGTGCAAGGCGACATGGTTGTAAGCCCGGTCCGTCTCGTGTTGGTGCGCCCGCCAGTCCGCCACGTGGAAGTGCACCTCGATGTCACCTATGATGCTCTCGCCCCCGATCACCAGCTGCGCGCCGCGAAAATCCGGCCCGCCGAGCAGATTCCAGGCGCCGAACGCGCGGATCTCCAGCGGCCGCCCGTCGGCCAGCACCAGCCGCGTCCGGTCGAAATCCCCGCGCAGCCAGATCTTCTGCACCACCTTTTCGGTGAGCGTGAACGGGCCGTAGAGACCCTGCATCTCCGCGACGGAATCGGTGTTGATGGCCATGGCTGCAATCTCCGGTGCGCCTGTGGCCCCACGCACGATTTCTGGCCTCAAGAGCTAGAAAACAAACCCGCCGGCGGCGAGCCGAAATTCTTTCGCCCGGGCTCGCCCCGGCCCCGACCACCGGCCGGACGATTGGCGCCGTGCCGCCTGTAGCGGGGTCGGCCTTGGTCGGTAATACCTCCAACCTTGCTCCCATCGGATGAAACTAAGCCGCACCTGCGCCGTCTTGTCGTAGGTCCCCACCCGGCCACCCTAACAAGCCTCTCCCCTGCCGGATGATAGCCAACTGGTATAGCCCATGAAAAACCTCGCTTCCCTCCCCGTCTCTTCCCGATTTGCCCGCCAGCTTGTGCTGGGTGTCACGGCCACCTTTATCGCCACCGCTTTGCCGGCGCAAACCGCGACCGAAACCCCGCCGGCCGCCCCGGTCATGGTGCCGGCGCCGGTTGACGCGGGTGGCACGCCGGGAGAGCCGAACAACAACGGCAACAACCGTCGCGCCAATTTCAACCCGGCCGAAATGCAGGCGCGCATGCTGGCCGCCTTGCGCACGCAGCTGGACGTTCCGGACGACGCCGAATGGGCTCTCATCTCGGAGCGGGTCACGAAGGTTTTCGAGATGCGCCGCAACCAGCTCATCTCCGGCCTGGCGGGCGGCCGCCTGGCGGGCCGCTTCGGCGGCCAGGTCGACCCGGAGCAGGATGCGCTGCGGACCGCGATCTCCGACAAGCTTCCCGACACGGAAATCAAGGCCCGCCTCGCCCGGCTGCGCGATGCCCGCAAACAGAACGAGACCAGGCTGGACCAGGCCCGCGAGGAGCTGCGCGCCGTGTTGAGCGTCCGCCAGGAAGCGGTGCTGGTCATGGCGGGCCTGTTGAACTGAGCGCCCGCCGATTCCGCCCATGTCCACCGCTCTCGACGACGGGATCCTGCCGCCCTTGCTGACCCGGATGATTGCGGACCGGCAGCTCACGCCGACCGACGCCCGCGCCTTTCTCGCCCGGCAGCCCGCCGCGGCCAGCCTGACGGAGGAGGACACGCTGCGCTGGCTGGCGCAGGAATACGGCCTGGACTACACGGCCCTCGACGAACTCGAGCCGGACAAGCAGGTGCTCGCCCTTTTCCCCGCGCGGTTGTTGTTGCGCGATGAACTCCTGCCGCTGCGGCGCACGGCCGGCCGGATCGAGATCGCCACGAGCCGCCTCTTCGACACGCACGGCCTCGACGGCCTGAAGAATCTCACGGGGCTGCGCTTGCGCCCGGTGCTGGCCCCGGCCGCGACCATCCGCCGTGAACTGAAGGAACGCCTCGGCGTCGGCGCCGACACCATCGACACCCTCGACGAGGCCAGCGGCCTGCAGGTCGTGGACGACAGCGGCGGTACCGACGACACGAACCTCGACGAGGCGGCCGAGGACGCGTCGATCATCCGCTTCGTCAACCAGGTCCTGAAGGACGCGATCGACCTGCGCGCCTCGGACATCCACCTCGAGCCCTTCGAGGACGAACTGCGCATCCGCTACCGCATCGACGGCGTGCTCCAGGAGATTCCCGTGCCGGCGCAGGTGAAGCGCTTCCAGCCGGCGATCGGCGCCCGCGTGAAGATTCTCAGCCACCTCAACATCGCCGAGAAGCGCCTGCCGCAGGACGGCCGCATCAAGGTCCGCATCGACGGCGCCGAGGTGGACATCCGCGTCTCCGTGATCCCGATGCTCCACGGCGAGGCGGTGGTGATGCGCCTCCTCCGCCAGAACCAGACCCTGCTCGGGGCGAAGGAGCTGGGCATGAACGCCCGCGAGTTCGCCTGCCTCCGCCGCGTGCTCCAGCTGCCGCACGGCATCGTGCTCGTCACCGGCCCGACCGGCAGCGGCAAGACCTCGACCCTCTACACCGCGCTGCACGAGATCAACGATTCCGAGCGCAAGATCATCACCATCGAGGACCCGATCGAATACCAGCTCAAGGGCGTCAACCAGATCCAGGTGTCGGAAAAATCCGGCCTGACCTTCGCCCGCGGCCTGCGCTCGATCCTGCGCCACGACCCCGACGTCATCCTCATCGGCGAAATCCGCGACCAGGAGACGGCGCAGATCGCGGTGCAGGCCTCGCTCACCGGCCACCTGGTTTTCTCGACGCTGCACACCAACGATGCGGCCGGCGCCGTCACGCGCCTGGTGGACATGGGCATCGAGCCCTACCTGGTGGCCTCCTCGCTCGAGGCGGTCCTCGCCCAGCGCCTGGTGCGCCTGCTGTGCCCCCAGTGCAAGACGGCCGACACGCGACCCGAGACGCGCGCCTTCCGGACCCGGCTCGCCCTCCCGCAGGAGACGGTCCTCTACCACGCGGTCGGCTGCCCCGCCTGCCGCCAGACCGGCTATCACGGCCGCCGCGCCATCTTCGAGTGGATGGATATCGACTCGGAAATCCGCCAGCTGATCCTGCAGCAGGCCTCGACCGACCTCATCCGCGCCGCCGCCGCCCGCGCCGGCATGACGACGCTCGGCGAGGACGGCGCCCGCCTGGTGCGGGAGGGCGTCACCACCATCGAGGAGGTCCTCGGCGCCACGACCATGCCCGAGACGCCCGCGCCCGGCCCGAAGCCCGGCGCCACCACCTGAGGCTCCCGCCCATGTCCCGGTTCTCCTACAAAGCCCTGCAGCCCGACGGGGTCCTGACCGAGGGACTTCTCGACGCCAGCAACCGCGCCGAGGCGATGCGGCAGGTCGAGGGGCTCGGCTTCCGGCCCATCCGCCTGACGGAAACCGCCAACGGCAACGGCGCGCACGCTCCCGCCGCCAACGGCACGCCCGCGACGGCTGCGACCACGGTTCCGTTCTGGCGGCTGTCCTCGGCGGGAAGCTCCGGCCGCATCTCGGCCCGCACGCTGGAAAATTTCACTCGCCTTCTCTCCAGCCTGCTCGCGGCCGGCGTGCCTTTCAGCCGCGCGCTGGTGATCCTCCACCGCGAGGCCACCGAGCCGGCGGCGAAGGCCAAGTGGAAGGAGATCCACGACCTGGTGGTCGACGGCCTGCCGCTGTCCGCCGCGATGGCGCGCTCGCCGCAGATTTTCCCCAAGGTCTACGTGGCCATGGTCGAGGCGGGCGAGACCGGCGGCTTCCTCGACGTGGTGCTCGCGCAGATCGCCGATTTCCAGGCGCGGGAAAAGGACCTCAAGGGCAAGGTGCTGACCGCCCTGCTCTACCCGGCCATCCTGCTGGTGCTCTCGCTCGGGGTGCTCGTCTTCCTGCTGGTCTTCTTCATCCCGCGATTCCAGCTCATCTTCAAGGGCTTCAACGCCACCCTGCCGCTGCTCACGCAGATGATCATCGCCGCGAGCGACGCGGTCCGCAGCTACGGGCTGTTCCTCGGCGCGGCGGCGGCCGTTGTCATCTTTTCCCTGCGCACCTGGTTCACCTCGCCGGCCGGCCGCCGGGCGTGGGAGGGCTTCGTCCTCCGCGTGCCCCGGATCGGCCCGCTGCTCGCGAAATTCGCCATGGCCCGCTTCTGCCGCATGCTCGGCACGCTGCTCGGCGCCGGCGTCCCGGTGATCAATGCCCTCAATGTCGCCCGCCGCTCCATCGGCAACCAGATCCTCGTCGACGCCGTCTCCACGTCGATCGACCGCGTCAAGGAGGGCAAGCCGCTCGGCCGGAGCCTCGCGCCGAACCGCGTGCTGTTCCCCGGCGCGGTCATCGAGATGATCACCGTCGCCGAGGAGAGCGGGCGCCTCGACCAGGAGCTGCTGCGCCTCGCCACGGTCACCGAGTCCGACCTCGACCGGCAGCTCAAGACCGTCGTCGCCTTCCTCGAGCCGCTGATGCTGTTCCTGATCGCGGCCTTCATCGGCACGATCTTCATCGGCATGGTCTATCCCATTTTCTCCCTGCAGGATCACATCAAATGATTTCTCCCATGAACCTCGCCCCCGCCTCCCGCCGCGCCCGGCTGCGCTCCTCCCGCGGCTTCACCCTCGTCGAGCTCCTGACGGTCCTCGTCATCCTCGGCATCCTCGCCGCCCTCGTGCTGCCCAAGTTCAGCGGCCGCACCGAGGAGGCCCGCGTCACCGCGGCGCAGACCCAGATCGCCGCCTTCGGCACCGCGCTGGACTCCTTCGAGGTCGACACCGGCAGCTACCCGCGCGGCCAGGACGGCCTCACGCAGCTCGTCGTGCGGCCCTCTGACGTCACCAACTGGCGCGGGCCCTACCTGAAGAGCGACATCCCCGTCGACCCGTGGGGCCATCCCTACATCTATGAGTATCCCGGCAAGGTGAACCCCAACGGTTACGACATCCGCTCCGCCGGCCCCGACGGCCAGGTCGGCACGGCCGACGACATCGTCAATGCCAGCTACACGGCAAAATAACCCCCGCCGACCCGGCGAGGGTGCGTTCACCCTCATCGAGCTCCTGCTGGTGCTGGCCCTCCTGGCGATCGTCACCGCCCTGGCCGCGCCGCGGATGATCTCGTTTTTCCGCGGCCGCGCGCTCAATGAGGAAGGCCGCCGCCTGCTCGCCCTGACCCACTACGCGCAAAGCCGCGCGGTGGCCGAGGGCGTGCCCGTCGTCCTGTGGCTCGATCCCGCCACCGGCACCTACGGCCAGAACATCCAGCCCGGCTTCACCGCACACGACGACCGCGCCTCGACCTTCTCGCTCGAATCCAGCCTCACCCTCGAGGTGCCCACCGGCGACGCGCCGCCCGTCTCGGAACTGGGCGACGAGCTCCTCGGCCTGCCGGAGGGCCGGCCCGTGATCCGCTTCACGCCCGACGGTTATTTCGACTACGCCAGCGTGCCGCGTTTTGTCCTGCGCCAGGGGACGGAGACCGCGCTGCAAATCGCGCCCGCCGCCAACCGGCTCGCTTACGAAATCCTGCCTTATGCGCCCACCCAGCCATAGCCGTGCGCCTGTCCGCCGTAGGCCCGGCGGAGGTGGATTCACGCTGGCCGAGGTGCTGGCGGCGCTGCTCTTCATGGCGATCGTCGTCCCGGTCGCCCTGCACGGCATGAGCGTCGCCAGCCGCGCCGGTGTCCTGGGCCAGCGCAAGGCCGCCGCGATGCGCGTCGGCGAGCGCGTGCTCAACGACCTCGCGATCACCGGCGGGTGGAATCAGGGCGCGACCGGCGGCAGCATCACCGAGGGCGACACGACCTATGCGTGGACCATGCAGTCGGTGACGTGGCCGTCGGATGCCATGACCCAGGTCACCGTGCAGGTCACCTTCACGGTGCAGGGCAATGATTACTCGGTGAGCCTCAGCACCCTCTTCGACCCGGCGGCCGCGCTCGCCACCGGCACCGCCAGCCCATGACCTTCCGCCGTTCCTCGTCGCCGCGCTCCCCCGCCGCCGGCTTCACGCTGATCGAGATCCTGCTCGCCACGCTGGTGGGCGCGATCGTGCTGCTGGTCATCAACGGCACGTTCTTCGGCGCGCTGCGCCTCAGCAACACGACCGAGGCTAGCATCGCGTCGGGCCTGGAACTGGACCGCGCACTCGGCATCGTCCGGCGCGACCTCGGCGGCGTGATGCTGCCGGGCAACGGCCTCGCGGGTCCGCTCCAGACCACGCTGGCCAGCTCGCTGTCGGGCGGCACCTACGGGGACCAGGTGGGCGCCAGCCTCTTCACCAACTCCGGCACGATCGACGGCTGGAATCCGTTTTCCGAGGTTCAGATGGTGGAATACTACCTCGCCCCGGCCAACGACGGCACCAACCGCCGGAACCTGCTGCGCGTCGTGACGCGCAACCTCCTGCCCGTCCAGACGGCGACCACGGACGTGCAGACGCTCCTCACCGGGGTGGCGGACGTCACGATGGATTACTACGACGGCACCGCCTGGACCGACAGCTGGGATTCGACGGTCACCTCCACGATGCCCACCGCGATCCGGTTTCAGGTCACCCTGGCCCGCGCGGATCCGCAGCAACCCGCGCCCGCCCCCATCGAGCTTTTGGTGCCGGTCCTCGTGACCACCAACGCCAGTCAGGCCGCCGCCGCTTCCGGAGAAACCGGCACATGAGGTCGCACCCGTCATCCTCCCGGCATCCGCACGGTTCGATCCTGATCATCGTGCTCTGGATCTGCCTCGGCCTCGTGGCGCTCACGCTCTACTTCGCCAACTCCATGAGCTCCGAGCTCCGGGCCGCGGACAACCGCGCCATGGAAATCGCCGCGCGACAGGCCGTCGCCGGCGCGGAGCGCTACGCCGCCCACGTCCTGACCACCTACATGAGCGACGGCACGGTGCCCCCCGCGACTTCCGCCACCGCGGGCTTCCCCTATCAGGCCGAGAACCTCGCCGTGGGCGACGCGCACTTCTGGTTCATCGGCCGCGACCCCAACCTCGCGCCCTCCACCGAGCCCGTTTTCGGCCTCGTGGACGAAGCCTCGAAGCTGAACCTCAATACCGCGACCCGCGCCATGCTGGAAAAGCTGCCCAACATGACGCCCGACCTGGCCGCGGCCATCGTCACCTGGCGCAGCCCGGCCGGCACCGCCGACACCTCCGGCAACACCTACGCGAGCCTCACGCCGCCCCGCCTCAACAAGGGCGCGCCCTTCGAAACCGTGGACGAGCTCCGCCTGGTCTACGGCGCCACGCTCGACCTCCTGTTCGGCGAGGACACCAACCGCAACGGCGCGCTCGACGCGAACGAGGACGACGGGGACCAGTCGCCGCCGCACGACAACCAAGACGGTCAGCTGCAACCCGGCCTGCTCGAGTATGTCACCGTCTACAGCGCCCAGCCCAACACGCGCCCCGACGGCACGCGCCGCGTCAACATCGCCACGCCGCAGACGCGCACCCAACTCGGGCCGCTCCTGCAGCGCCGGCTCAGCGCCGACCGCTCCACCGCCATCCTGAATCGCATCGGCAACAGCAATTTTGACAGTGTGGCGGCGTTTTTCATCGCCAGCGACATGAGCGACGCCGAGTTCGCCAAGATTCACACGGACCTGACCGCCACCGCCGGCGCCTCCTCGCCCGGCCTCGTCAACGTCAACACCGCCAGCGCCACGGTGCTCGCCTGCATCCCCGGCATCGACGCCGCCACCGCCGCCCAGATTGTGGCCTACCGCACGGCCCATCCGGAGACGCTCACCACCTTCGTCTGGCTCAGCGGGGTCATCGGCGACCCCGCCTTCCGCCGCGCCGGACCCTACATCACCGACCAGTCCTACCAGTTTTCCGCCGATGTCGCCGCCGTGGGCGGCAACGGGCGCGGCTATTGCCGCGAGCGCGTCGTGTTCGACCTCAGCCGCGGCACCCCGCGCATCGTCAACCGGCAGGACCTCAGCTCCGCCGGCTGGGCCCTCGGCGCCAGCGTCCGGCAGACCTACTCCGCCACCCAGCCTTCGGGCACCAACTCATGAAATGGCTCACTTCCCAGCGCCTGAACTCCGTGCTCGGCCTTGACCTCACCGGCGGCCGCCTGAGCGCTGCGCAGGTGACGCGGGCCAAGGGCGCCGTCGCGCCCGCCCGGTCCTTCACGGCCGCCCTGTCGCTCGATCCCTGGTCGGCGCCGGTCGAGGAGGCCGGCCGGGAAATCAAGCAGCACCTGGCCGCCGCCGGCCTGCGCGAGCGGCACTGCGTGGTCGCGATCCCCGCGCCCTGGATCATCAGCCGGCAGACGCAGCTCCCCGCCCTTTCGCCCGAGGACCTCGCCAGTTATCTGCAGCTCGAGGCCGAGAAGGGCCTGCCCTGCGATCCTTCGCAGGTGCGGCTCGTCCACTCGCTGTGCCACGCCGGCGGCGTGACCTACGCCACCCTGATCGCCGTGCGCACGGAGCCGATCGACCGGCTGACCGCCGTGCTCCTCGCGGCCGGACTCAAGCCCGTGAGCTTCACGCCGGGGCTGGCGGCGCTGCCCGACGTGGTGCCGCCCGGCGAGGGCCGCATCACCGTCGCCCTCGAGCCGGGCCAGGCGACGCTGCTGGTGGCCGCGGGCGGCGGCATCGCCGCGCTCCGTACCTGCGAAGTTGCGCCGGGCGACGCGGCCGCCGCGGGCTTGATCCGCGAGCTGCGCATCACTTGGGAGCAGGTCCCGGCCGCGTTGCGCGCCGGCGTGAAACGCCTGGAATTCAGCGGCGGCACGGCGGGCCAGCGCCCGTTGGCCGACCGCGTGGCCGCCTGGGCCCGCGCGGCCGGCCTGGCCGCGGGGCAGCCCGGCGCCGGCGACCAGCCGCTCGGCGGCCTGATGGCGGATCACATGGCGCAGCGCTGGCTGGAGGCCGGTGCCCCCGCCCTCGAATTCCTGCCGCCGCGCCCGAGCCGCTGGACCGCCTGGCTGGCGCGCTACGACTCGAAGCGGCTGGCCGTCGCCGGATTCGCGGTGGCCGCCGCCGCGGTGCTCGCGATCGGCGCGTTCGGCTGGCAGGAATACCGCCGCTGGTCCCTCCAGTCCGAATGGGGTGCGATGCAGCAGCAGGTGACCGGGCTCGAGGCGGTGCAGTCGCTCATCCGCGAATACCGCCCGTGGTATGACACCTCCTTCCACACCCTCAGCATCCTGCGGCGCGTCACCGAGAGTTTCCCCGACAACGGCAGCGTGACCGCGAAGTCGTTCGAGGTCCACGGCGCGACCGACGTCAGCATCAGCGGCACGGCCCGGGACAATCCCGCCCTGCTGCGCACCCTCGACCAGCTGCGGAAAACCCGGGAAATCCGCGACCTCAAGGTCGAGCAGATCCGGGGCAAGGCCCCCCTGCAATTCACCGTCTCCTTCCACTGGAGCAACCCGACCGGCCCATGAGCGCAAAACCCGTCAACCGCCAACGCCTCCTGATGCTCGTCGCCGCCGGCGGTCTGCTCCTCCTGGCGCTGGACCGCATCGTCTTCACGCCCCTCGGCCGGATGTGGCAGACCCATGCAACCGAGACCGTGCAGCTCCGTCAGACCGTCGCCAACGGCCACGCCGTGATCGACCGGGCCGCGCATACGCAACGGGCCTGGGCGGAAATGCAGGCCGGCGCCCTGCCGAAGGACGCGGCGCAGGCCGAGCAGGATCTCATCACGGCCTTCGACCGCTGGGGCCGCACCGGCAACATCGAGCTCGGCTCGATCAAGCCGCTGTGGAAACGCGGCGCCACCTCGCGCTATTCGCTGCTCGAGTGCCGCGTGGACGCCAGCGGCACGCTGCCGGCGCTGACCCGTTTCCTGCATGAACTGGAAGGATCGCCGCTCGCGCTCCGCGTCGAATCGGTCGCCCTGACCGCCCGCGACGACAACGGGCAGAAACTCGGGCTCACCCTGGTCGTGACCGGCCTGCGCCTGAGCCCCGCGGAGGGCCGCCAATGAACGCCCGTCGCTACATCACCGTGCTCCTCGCGATTCTCGCCGTCTTGGCCGGCGGCCGGGCCGACGACGCCCCCGCCAAGCCGGCGGTGGCCGCGCCTGCTCCCGTTCCCGCCCCCGCGGTCCGGGCCACGAGCACCGGGCCCGTCACCGGTCTCGCCGCCTTCCGGATCATCGAGGAACGGAATATCTTCAACCCGAACCGGGTCGGCCGGACCGTCGCGGGAACCGACACACCCGGCCCGCAAAACGACACCATCGCGCTGGTCGGCACCATGCACTATGAGAAGGGCCTCTTCGCCTTCTTCGCCGGCTCCAGCCCGACCTACCAGAAGGCCCTGCATGAAGGGGAGCTGATCGCGCAATACACCGTGACACGGATTGCCAAGGACAGCGTGGATCTGACCCGCGACGGGCAGAAGCTCACGCTGGCCATCGGGCAGGCTCTGCAGCGTCCGCCCGGCGGCGACTGGACCGTCACCACGCCGGTGGTCGCCGTGGCGCCCGCACCCGAGGCGTCCCGCCCCGCCGACCAGCCCGCTTCCGCTTCTCCGGTCGTTGCGGCCGACGCCTCCGAAACTCTCAAGCGGCTGATGGAAAAACGACAGCAGCAATTAAAACCATGAAAACCTCCCACCTTCTTCCCTGCCTCGGCCTCGCCGCACTGCGCGTGGCCGCGTTCGCGCAGGATACCACGCCCGCTTCGCCCGCGGCGCAGCCGCGGAACGAACCAGCCGCAGCCTTGGCGCAGGCTGGCGCGCCCGAGCCCGCGGGCCTGCGCTTCAATTTCCGCGGCGCCCCGCTGGAAACGGTGCTCAACTACATGAGCGACGCCGCCGGCTACATCATCGTGCTCGAGACCCCCGTGCGCGGCACGGTGGACATGTGGAGCTCGCAGGCCGTCTCGAAGGACGAGGCGCTGCAGCTGCTCAACCTGGCGCTCAACAAGAACGGCTACACCGCCCGCGTGCAGGGCCGCAACCTGATCGTCTCCTCCAAGGAGGACGCCCGGAAGCAGAACCTGCCCATCCACACCGGCAACGACCCCGCGGAGATCCCGCAGACCGCGGAGATGGTCATGCAGATCATCCCGTTGCGCCACATCGACGCCGCGGCGGCGGCGCGCGACCTCGGCACCCTGCTGCCGGGCTCCGCCACCGTGACGGCCAACGCGGACAGCAACTCACTCGTCGTCACCGACACCCAGATCAACGTCCACCACATCGTCGAGATCGTCGCCGCCCTGGACGGCTCGGCCGACAGCGCCTCCACCGTGCGCGTCTTCCCGCTGCGCAACGCCGACCCGGTGGAGATGGCCCAGCTGCTGACCAACCTCTTCGCCACCACCACAGGCATGACGCCGGCCAACAACGGCATCGTGAATGGCCTGCCCTTCGGCGGTGGCGGCCTCGCGCGGTTTTTTGGCGGCGGCGGTGGCGGTCCCGGCCAGGGTGGCGGGGGCAACAACGGCGGCAATGGGAACCGCAACGGCGCGACCGGCGGCGGCCGGCCCACCCCGGTGGTCGCCATCGCGGACCCGCGCACCTTTTCGGTCGTCGTCACGGCCTCGAAGACCCAGATGCCGGCCATCGCCGAGATGGTCGCCCAGCTCGACACCACCTCGGGCCGCAAGCAGAAGGTCTTCGTCTACACGATGGCCAACGCCGACGTGAAGCAGACCGAGGCCATCCTGAAGAATCTTTTCCAGAGCACGAACAACCGCAGCTCGACCTCGACGCAGGCCGACCCGCTGGGCACCCGCGCCAACAACAACAGCCAGACCACGGCCACGACCCCCTCTCTCACGATCGGCAATGGCAACGGAAACCGCAACCGCTGAGCCCCGCCCAACCTCAACGATCACTCCCATGAACCCATCCACTTTCAGATTCCTCCGCCGGAGTCTCCTCCCCCTCGCCCTGCTCCTGCTCGGCGCCGCCCCGGGCCTCGCGCAGGTCGGCGTCCAGAACCGGCCTGTCAGCATCAACCCCGGCGGCTTCGTCGGCGGCGGCCAGGGCAGCGGCGGCACCTCCGCGCAGTCCACCCGCCAATACACTAATTCCACCATGATGGGCGACGCCATGATCACGAGCGACATCGACACGCGGCGCATCATCGTCGTCACCGACGACGTGACCAACGAGAGCATCAAGGCCATCCTCGCCGATCTCGACCAGCCCAAGCCGCAGGTGCAGATCGACGTCATCTTCCTGCAGGTGGACCACGCCAAGGACCTCGATCTCGGGGCCGAGGCGACCTACACCGCGCCGGTTTCGCTGAACTCGTCGCCCACCACCGGCAAGGCCACCACGAACTTCGGCGTCGCCGCGGCGCAGGCCCTGGCCACGACCTACGGCGGCTTCTACAGCATCGCGAACAGCAAGCTCAACGCGACGATCCACCTGCTCGCCACCAACAACAAGACCCAGATCCTCTCCCGCCCCTCGATCCTCACCCGCAGCGGCCAGCAGGCCTCGGTCATGGTCGGCCAGTCCATCCCGATCATCACCAACTCGCAGATCAGCTCCGTCACCAACGCGATCACCAACACCGTCACCTACCAGGACATCGGCATCATCCTGACCGTGACCCCGTTCATCACCGCCGACGGCAACGTGGAGATGATCGTGTCGCCGCAAACCTCGTCCCTGAGCTCGCAGACCGTGCCGATCTCGAACGGCGTGAACTCCCCCATCATCAACAAGACCTCGGCCGACACCGTGGTGATCACCCCGAGCGACCAGACCGTCATCATCGGCGGCCTCATCTCCAACCAGAAGAACGACACGGTCAACAAGGTGCCGCTCCTCGGCGACCTCCCGCTCGTCGGCAATCTCTTCAAGCACACGGTCACCGGCAACTCCAAGAGCGAGCTCCTGATCTTCCTCACGCCGCACGTCGTCACCCATCCGGCCGACCTCGCCAAGCTGAGCCAGGAGGAACGCGGCAAGGCGGAGCTGCTGCCCAAGTCGACCGACAAGGACGCCCCGGACAAGCTCATGAGCAACCGCTGAACGTTTTGTTGTAGGGCGGGATCGCCGCATCCCGCCTTCCGGCTGTAGGAGGGGCTTTATGCCCCGATTCTGCCGGCGAAGAATCATCCCATCGGGGCGTAAAGCCCCTCCTACAGTTTTGGCCACCACGCCCTAGGCCTTCGCACCGCCGGCGCTCCGCCGCAGCAGAAGGAAGGCCGCCAGGTAAAGCACGAGCGCCATCAGCGCCGCCGAGCGGAGGCCGCCGACCATCGAGTAATATTCCAGGCAGCCGCCCAGCACCGCGCCCAGCAGGTTGGAGCCGAGCGCCGCCGCCGGTTGCGCCGAGCGCGACAGCAGCATCGGCACGATCACACCGGCCAGCCCGACCGGCAGGCCGGTGAGCAGGCCGCCCAGCACGCCGCGGACGAGCAGCGGCAGCGTGTTGAGCCAGTCGAGGGGAAACCACCACAGCAGCGCCACGGCGGCAAACAGCGCCACGAACCACGGCGAGGGATTGCGCCACTGCCAGCGCTCGACGGCGAGATTGGCGAGCAGCACCATCACCAGGATGCCGCCAAAGACGGCGGAGTTCACCACCCAGGTGGAGCCGAACAGCAACGAAAGGCTCGTGACGCCGCGGGTCTCGATCAGCAGGAAGGCCGCGCCCATCAGGAAGAGAACCCAATCAAAGGCGTTCCCTTCGCGCCCCAATCCGAACACCGGGCGCACCGTCAGCACCGCGACGCCGAGGATAAACGCCAGCACGGTCAGGTAACCCCACGGGAAAACCCCGGGCCGCAGATAGAGAAAGGGCCAGTCATCGGACAGCGTGGGCGTTTGCGCCATGGTCTTGCTCGGGAGGGTCACGACGTGCTTGGCCAGTTCCGGCAGGGAAAGTTGCGCCCCGTCGGTCGGCACGAGGAAAGTCACCGTGCCCCCGTGCATGGAATTGTAGACCGGGATGGGCTTCCGGCCCGTGGCCTTGGTGATGGTCCAGTAGAGGCGGTCGAAGAACCACTGCCCGGAATTGCAGGCCATCGACAAGGACAGGTGGCCGCCCGGCGCCACATGCCGCCACGCCGCCCGGATGCCCTCCTCGGTGTAGACGTAGTTGTCCAGCCGCAGCGTCGACATTGCCGACGCCATCGCGTGGGAGTCGAGCAACCCATAGCACACCACGTCGTAATAGGACTCGTCGTGCTTGCCGAAAAACGACCGGGCATCGTCCACCACCGTGCTCACCCCCGGGTGACTATACGGCTGTTCGGGATGCAGCCGCCGACCGATCGCGATGATCTCGGCGTCGATATCCACGCTGGTCACGTTCTGGTAGCCGTTCCGCAAGGCCGCCTGCACATCGTTGCCCGTGCCCGCGCCCACCACCAGGGCCGTGCCCTTCTGCGGATTCAGGATGAAGGGCAGGTCGTAGAGTTGCCGGACATTCCGCAGCCGGCTGCGATCGTCGGCCGTGAGCCGCGCGTCGACCAAGCGGGCGTCCGACACATCATGCAGGTATTGGTGGAAATCCCGGTTGACCTCCAGCCGCAGGAAGAGCGGATCGGTGATCAGGACAATCCGGTTGTAAGGGGAAAAGATGGCGCCCTGCCCCGAATACCAGCCGAGCCCGACGATGACCGCAGCCACCGGCACCGCCCACCAGCGGCGCACGAGCCAGAGGAAGGGCAGCACGCCCAAGGCCAGCCAAAGCACGGGACCGGCCTCCACCCAGGAGAGCGCCGTGAAAACCAGCACGCCCGTGAGCGAACCGGCCAGGTCCGCGCTGTAGGCCCGCAGCACGGGCAGACGCCCGAACAGATACCCCAGCGGCGCACCGGCACAGACGAAAATCGTTCCCACCCCGGAGAGCAGCGTGAGGAATATCGCCAGGTTGCGGACAAACGTCGCCATGTCCGCCTGCACCGTCTCGGCCCCCCACAGGGTGATGCTCTGGTCGGGAAAGGTCAGGTGCACGAGCCCCAGCGATTCCGCCGACGCCACGGGCAGCGCCACCAGCAACAGCGCCGGCAGCACGCCATGCACCAGCCCGGGATACCGTTTGCCCAAGGCCACGCCCAGGCCCATGCCGAGAAACGCCGCGATGAGCACGATGTTGTTCACATACGCAAAAACCCGCACCTGCCCGGAGGTCCACCGGATCAGCGCCAGCTCCAGCACGAGGATGCCAAAGGTGGTCAGGCCCACCAGCCAGGCGGAGGACTTCCTGCCCTCCGCCCAACTCGCATCCCCAAGCAAGCGCTTGAATCCGTTCAAAACCATGCGGTCATTGCGTCAGCCGGTCGGATGAACGACAACGATATTGCGGCGGGCGATCGGGAAAATCAGGTAATGGATCAGTTTGGTATAGGTCGGGCTTTACCTGCCAGCCATAGGCTTGGCGACGGCTGGTGCCCGACATCGGGCGCGGCATTCTGTTGTAGGGCGGGATCACCGTATCCCGCCTTAGGGTCGAGCGACTTGACCTCAAGGCGCAGAAGGCGGGATGCGGTGATCCCGCCCTACAATGATAAATTAGGACATTGCTTCGCTTTCGCTTTACTGAGCGAAGCATGGCGGAGAGGGAGGGATTGATTCGCTTCGCTCAGGGCTTCGCCCCAAAGCCTGCGGCTTTGCCCATATCCCTCCTTCGCAATCGCTGCGCGATTGAGGCGCTGCTTCGCATCGCCAGCCAATAACCTGCAGTTATTGGCGGAGAGGGAGGGATTCGAACCCCCGGAACCTTGCGGTTCAGCGGTTTTCAAGACCGCCGCGATAGACCACTCTGCCACCTCTCCTGAGTGGAGGCCCAACTTGCGAACTTACCCCGTCAGGTCAACGACGCAGATAACAGGGAAATTGATTGTGCTATCGCGAGCGAACGCATGGATGAGGATGTCGCTGCGCTCGGAACTTCACTTCGTTCAGAATGACAGGAAACGGATATTTGTTGGGTTTGAAAACACTCCCTATTCTTCACTCATGGATCACCCATTAGTGGGTGCTTGGTGTGAATGAGTGGTGATCCTGTCTTGGCTTTATCCGTGTCAATCCGCGGTATCCGCGGTAAATTCTCCGGCTCGGAGTTTTGAGCTGCAAAATGCCCTGAGCCCCGCATCCTGCGGGCTGTCTTCCTATCCGTATGAAATCCAAGCCCACTGTCCTGATCATCGAAGACGACCCGACGACCCGCAAGGTCTTCACCGGGAGCATGGCGATGGCGGGCATCCCGCTGCATATCGCGAGCTCGCCCGAGGAGGCCTCCGGCATCCTGGCGGAGCAGTCGATCGACGTCATTGTCACCGACCTCATGATGCCGGGCTACAACGGGGTGGACCTGATCGAGGCCGTGCGGGCCGCGCCGCACACGCAGCACATTCCGATCCTGGTCTTCACCTCCGGCGGCAACCTGGAGCTGATGGAGCAGGCCGCGAAGGCCGGCGCCGACGAGATTTGCCAGAAGCACAACACCCCGCAGGCTAAGCTGATCGAGAAGATCCTGAAACTGCACGAGGAAGCGAAGCCATAGGCGGAGAGAGCCTCACGCGAAGGCGCGAAAGCTGCGAAGGTGGAACCCGGCCTCCGGACGGGTTGGTTCTGGTCACCACTAATGTCCACGAAGGCCTCCCAATCCCGGAGGGTTTGACCACGATTGCACGGATTATCACGGATGGTTTTCCGAACCCTACAAACCTCGTCTCCTGATTAGTGCCCAATTAGCGAGCATTAGCACTACTCCGTCAGGTATAGAATACCCCGAGCGACACACCCCGCCCTGCCGGGCACCCCTCTCCAGAGGGGACCCAAATCAACGCCGGCGATAATCCCCTCTGGAGAGGGGTGGCGCGTAGCGACGGGGTGTGTCGGAACCTAACGGAGTAGTGTTAGGGAGTGTTTTCTAAGCTCGGAAGGGGGACCACTAAAAGGATTCCGCCAACGGCGGAATCTACTTTCACTGCTCCGGCTGATCGCCTCCGCCGACAGGTTCAGGGGGCGGCTGATCGCCGCCCTCTCTGCCCGCGATTAGCGGGCCCCCCGAAACCCACCGCGCAGGCGATCAGCCGGAGCGGTCTCCGTGGATTTCAGCATTGGTGAAATCTCATTAGTGGTCCTTTAGGAGGTTGGAAGACACCCCCTGCTATGGTGACCCAACCCGTGTCCGTCAAATCGGGGTAACCTCACTTTCTCATGATTTGTCCTCCGGTTTGGGGTTCCGTATCTCAACGGACAACGGGCAATCTCGGGGCCCCGACTTAATCCTGCTCCTTGCTCCGCGCTCTCTGCCCCCTGCCCGCTGTTCCGCTCTCGCGCAGCGCCTTCTGCACGTCCGCGGGGAAATCCGCCATCCCGGCGACCTGCCGGATCTCGATCACATCGCCATCCTGCGCCGGGCAGCGCTGCCACCAATCGACGACCTGCTGCTTGGACTTGGCTTCTATCAACCAATAGCCGCCGACCACTTCCTTGGAATCGACCGCCGGGCCATCCGTCACGGTGGCCTTCCGCTTCGCAAACGCCAGGCGCGCGCCGGTCGACAGCGGCAGCAGTCCGTCCAGCGAAAGCAGCGCGCCCGCTTTCCGCAACTCGTCGTTGAACCTGCCCATCTCCGTCATCATCTTCGGATCCGGCTTAAAATCGGGCCCCGGCTGCTGTTTTCCGTTTTTCGGCTGATACACTGCTGGGATCATGAACACCATGAATTGCATACGATTTCTCCTGTGGTTTTGAGTTTGGACCGTCACCGCTCCAACGATTGGAAGACCCCAAAACAGACATTCCGTAACGGTGAAAGAAACGATAAACACAAAGGCGTGGTGCCGCAAAGGGTGGATCCGCACCACCACCTTGGCGGCTTTGCGCCTTTGCGTTAAATGAATCGCGTGATTCAATGGAGCGCATGGACTTGCCCAAACTGGACGCCATTGACGCCCGCGTGCTCGGCTCGCTGATCGAGAAGGAGCTTACGACGCCGGCCTATTATCCGCTGTCGCTGAATGCGCTGGTGAACGCGTGCAACCAGAGCAACAACCGCGACCCCGTCATGTCGCTGGGCGAGCCGGAGGTGAACCGGGCGTTGGATAAATTGCGGGACCGGAAACTGGCGGTGGTGATTTCCGGAGGGGAAAACAAGGTGTTTAAGTTCAGGCACAAGGCGACGGAGACGCTGGAGCTGACCGGGCCGGAGATCGCGTTGCTGTGCGTGCTGCTCCTGCGCGGACCGCAGACCCCCGGCGAACTGCGCGGCCGCACGGAGCGGATGCACGCGTTTGCCGATCCGGCGGATGTCGTGGCCACCCTGGGCCGGCTGGCCGACCGCCCTGCTCCGCTCGTTGCCTTGCAGCTCAAGCAACCCGGCACCAAGGAAGCCCGCTACGTCGAGCTCCTATCCGGAACCGTGGAATCAAAGCCGGTCGAGTCGGCGCCGGTCGTCAGGCACCTGTCGTCCGACACGCAGCGGATGCAGCAGCTCGAGGAAGACAACAAATCCCTCCGCGCCGACCTGGGGAAGCTCCGCGCCGATTTCGACGCCTTCCGGAAGAAGTTCGAATAGCGAGAACTGTGCATTGTTCGTTGTTCACCGGTTTGAAGCCAATGAACGTTGAAAATTGAACGCCGGACGATTCCAGGTGCTTCCCGCTCCCTGCTATCTCCTGGATTCATACCGCATCGCCACCGCCCCCGACTTGAACTCCAGCCGGCTCACCAGCTTCAAGTCGACCGGCTTCGACAGCCCTGCGAACAACGTCGGCCCGTGCCCTGCCAGACGCAAGGTCGCAAAGGGAGAATGCGGCCACTGCGCCAATATCTTGGCGACTTCGGAAAATCCAACGCGGCCAGGCGCCGGCCGCGCGCTCAACGGTTAGGGAGTGTTTTCAAACCCGGTTTGTCATCCTGAGCGAAGCGAAGGATCCACGGCAGCGAAAACCATATCGCGAGCGAAAGCATGGATGAGGATGTCGCTTCGCTCGGAACTTCACTTCGTTCAGAATGACAGGAAACGAGTATTTGTTGGGTTTGAAGACACTCCCTACACCGGGACCCATTGGCCGAAGCAGGGCTGGGGATTCCTGGCGACCTCGGTGGTCTCGGTCGTGCCGTGCAGGACCGTGGTCCGGTTCAGGATCGCGCACGGGGTGACCCGCAGCCGCTTCATGTTACCCTGCGGGAGCCAGTCCTGATAGACCTCCGTGTCGACCGACCACGTCACCGTGCCGACCTTCACCCGTTGTCCGCCGATCTGCTCCTCGTAGATGTCGTGCGGCTCGGGCCCGGCTCCGGCCCATTTCGCTTTGCCGAAGACGACCGGCTTGTCGTTGTTGTCCTTGTCCTTGGCCAGGTCGGTTCCGTTGGCGTTCCAAGGGATGGTGACGGGCACGTGGACGTCGGGGGCGATGCCGATGATGGGATCGGCCGGATTCAAGGTTTGGAAAAGCTGATCGCTGACCGGAATCTCGAACTGCTGGGGGCCTAGGTTTGCCATGACGGATGTGGGTTGAGTTGAACTGCCGCACCCCGTGGCCCCGGAGTGACCGCAGACTGGGCATTCCCTGCGCGAGGTCAAACGCCAAGCCGGCATCACTATCGGCGCCCTGGTCTGTTTGGTTTTCTACCATTATTGAGCATTACCTAAAGATGAGACGCGAGGCCAGGTAGGGCGAATCCTCCGGATGAGCCGTGGCACGGAGCGGCTCGTCGGGACGACTCGCCCTACCCGCTAGCTGATCGATCTAACTTCAATAGGTAATCCTCATTAGGTAAGAGGTGAACCCTATGCTTACCCTTTACTTTCGGTCATCGGATCGGGCTCGTCCGGCGCGTGGCGGTGGCGCCAGAGCAACATCAGCAGGAAGCCAATTAAAGCGCCGCCGAGATGGGCGAAATGGGCGATGCCGGCGCCGAAGAGGGAAAACCCGGTGACGCCGGAGAACAGATCGAGCAGCAGCAGACCGGGAATGAAGAACTTCGCCGCGACCGGGACCGGCACGAACATCATCGCCAGCTTGGCGTTGGGATGGAGAAATCCAAAGGCCACCAGCAGTCCGTAAATCGCCCCGGAGGCGCCGAGCATGGGCGTGGCGTAGATCTGGTAGAGCTCGACGAGCACCGCCTTGACCGCCGGATCCCGGGGCAGCTGGCCGCCTCCGTGCACCAACAGATCACTGATGGCGGACGGCGTCAGTCCCGCCGCGACCAGGCGGGCGTGCAGGCCGTGAAACTCCTGCCAGCTGATCCCCGTCTGGACCAGCCCGGCCCCCACGCCGCAGAGGAAGTAGAAAAGCAGGAAGCGCCCCGCGCCCCACTCCCGCTCCAGGATGCTGCCGAAGGAAACGAGCGCGAACATGTTGAAGAAAATATGGCTCAGGCTCCCATGCAGGAACATGTGCGTCACCAGCTGCCACCAGCCGAAGTGATCGTTGGCCGGATACCAGAGCGCGCCGGTATCGACCAACTGTTCGCGACCGTTCGGCAGCAGGACACCCGCGGCAAAGAGCACGATGTTCAGGATCAACAGGGCGGCGACCGCCCGGGGCATGCGACTCATGTGACCATCGTTGCTATCGAACCGCCTTTCGCAATCCGTCAGATATTTTTAACGCAAAGGCGCAAAGACGCCAAGAAACCATTCTCTTCACCACTAGGGAGTGGTTTCAAAGCCCGGAAGGGGACCACTAAAAGGATTCCGCCAACGGCGGAATCTACTTTCACCGCTCCGGCTGATCGCCTCCGCCGCCAGGTTCAGGGGGCGGCTGATCGCCGCCCTTTCCGCCCGCGATTAGCGGGCCCCTGAAACCCACCGCGCAGGCGATCAGCCGGAGCGGTTTCTGTGGATTTCACCCTTGGTGAAATCTCATTAGTGGTTCTTTTGAAGGTTTGAAGACACTCCCTAATCTTCACTAACTGGTCACTAATTGGTGACTCTTCGTGGCCAAAGAGCCTTCGGCATTGATCCTAATCTCCGTCTTTTTTCGACTCTGCGCCTTTGCGTTAACGCTCGGTCCGGGTGGTTACCTTTTCGGTTCGTATCGCAACGCCACCGCCCCCGACTTGAACTCCAGCCGGCTCACCAGCTTCAGGTCGACATGCTTTGAAAGCCCCGCGAACAACGTCGGGCCGTGTCCCGCCAGGCGGGGGTGCACGATGAACTCGTATTCATCGATGAGGCCCAGTTCGGTCAGGGCCTGGGCCAGTTTCACGCCGCCCACGAACAATCCCCTGCCCGGCTGTTGCTTCAGCTTTTGGACGGCCAGCCCGAGATCCCCACGCAGGAGTTCCGCGTTCCAGTCCACCTGGGCCAAGGTGCCCGACACGACGAACTTCCTCGCCGCGTGGACGGTCCGGGCAAACGGCATCGTCCAAGGCGCCATCCAGTCGGCCAGCACGCCCGTCCGCCCCGGCTCCCGCCAGGCCGACTCCATCAGCTGGTAAGTCACGCGCCCAAACAGGAGGGCGTCGGCCGCAGCGAGGCTTTCCGTCGCGTGTCGATGGGTCTCCTCATCCGGGATTCCGGCCCGGTGATCATAACACCCGTCCAAGGTGACATTGAGTGAATACCGCAGTGGTCGCATGGTTTAGCCTCCAGATTAGTGGTTCCGTATCTCAACGAACAACACCCACCCCGCCGGACACGAGTTCGTTTTTCGCCCACAATTGATTCCTGAAGACCAGACCGAGAACGTCAGCTCACCCCTAGCCCCAAACCCTGACCCTGTCAGCTTCTACGCCGTCGCCGCCGGGCTGCTCAGCATCCTGCTCGCCCGCACCGTGCACGTGAACGACAAGGGCGGCTTCTCGCCCTTGGCCGCGGCGACCGCCACGAGGAGATAACCCTGCTTAGAATGAGTAAAGTGGGACAGCTCGCGGATTGTGATATCACATCCGCGACATGACTCTTTTGCAGCCACTTTGCTTGACCAACGCTCGGATCCCCAAACCACGGCCTCTTTGGCTCGCTCCACATCTGTGGCCTGCCCCCCTTGCAGCTCCCTTTTGCTGTCTTGCAGCCCGGGTGATTTCCGCTCACTCGAAGGTAATAAACGCTATGGAGGAAAGGCCGAAAGTTGTGCTACCCATTTTTGCCACGAAACCGGATGGCGGCGTAGACCTGATCGGATCGGGCATTCTTCTCAGAGCCCGTAATGTCGAATTGCTTGTAACCGCGGCTCACGTTCTTGCTTTGAAAGCCAGCAACACCCTGTGTGTGCCAATCGGCGGAACTAATTATTGGGCATTGAACCAATCATTCACGATCTCCTCCGAGTCTTTGGAAGGTGCTCAAAACGAATCCCGGCCGGATCTTGGTTACATGGTATTAACCACTCAGCTCCGCGACCGGCTGATGCTGGCTGGCTGGAGCTTCCTAGTCGTGTGCCCGGCCTCGTTCACAACTGACGGAGAGTCTTTTTCCGGAAAGATTGGTGCTGTTGAGGGCTTTCCAAGAGCTGAAAACGAACAGAGCCCACATGCGGTTAGCGCTCTGATTGCCTTTCCGTTTTTTACGGATAAAATCTTATGGAGATTTGGCTATGATACTCAGAAATTCGTGGGTCTAAGGTTTCAACATACTCTGCGCAATGCGGGCGAACCTCCACGTGAATTATGGCCGGAATGCATGAGCGGGGGTCCAATCTGGCAAGTAGACGGCGAACGGCTAAAACTTGCCGGAATTGTCGCGCAATATTACAGCAGCAAATCGCTTCTGTTAGGAACGAGGATTGACTTGCTGCTCCGATTCCTGCGCTCAGTCGGCATTGATACGCGGGATCCGGCCTCCCCATAGCAGGGTCAGGTTGCGGGTCGTGATATCAACATCCGCGACCTGACCCATTTGCAGTTCCCTGGCGTCTTTGCGCCTTTGCGTTGAAAAGCCTCAGATCAACTTCAGGCGCCGTCGGGCCTGAAAAGCCAGCGTTGAAAGGAGTCGTTCAGACGGCGCGCCCCCACTACCTGACTAAGCTGCCTGGGGCTTGAGGCGGTCTAGGGCCGTTTTGATCGCTTGCAGATAGTTCGGGTGCCAGAGCTCGTGCTCGGCGTCGGGGACGACGGTGTAGGTGTGCTGGCGGTAGAAGTCGCGCAGAGCCGTGGCGCGGCGGTGCATCTGCTCGTCTTCCTTGCCGCCCACCAGGATGTCCGCGGGGGTGTCCGCGTTGCCGGCGCGGTAGGAGACCATCCAGCGCTGCGGCTCCTCGTCATCCTCGAGGAAGAAGGGCGAGATCGAACCAAGGATCAGGTGCCGGGCGCGCAAAGCGCCAAGGTGCGAGTAGAGCCCGCCAAGGGAAAAGCCCATCACAACCTTGCCTACCGTCTGGGCGTCGACCTGGGGAAAGAGCTCGGTCGAGCCGAAGGGCGGCACCCGGCCGGGCCATTCTAGTCGGACGAACTCGGTCTCCCACCCGGCGGCGCGCACAAAATCGACAAAGGGCTTGAAGCGGCGCTCGGCGCCAGGCATCGGCGGAACAATCGTCAGCAATGGCATGCACGCAGATATGGCCAGACAGTCAAAAACGTCAACCGGCTGACTGAGTCACCCGATGAGGGTGCCACAAAAAGTCACGAAGAGACACGAAAGGGAAGCGACCCAGAGACACGGCGCGGAGCGGAATCCGCGCCCTACCTTTTTTGCGCCCTTTTGTGCCTTTTTGTGGCCAAAAAATAGATCGGGAGATGCAACGTGTTGGGCCTGGTCTGTCGGGGCATAAAGCCCCTCCCACATTCGATCCGCAAGACATGGCCCAGCGGGAGCTGGGCCCTCCACCTGGTAGGGGTCGTTGCCCTCAACGGCCCGGGCGGTTGGGGCAACCGCCCCTGCCCCTCAAATCAGCTTCAGGTGCCGGCGTGCATGCAAAGCCAGTTGTGAGCTTCGTCGCCCTAAGGGCGCCCACTCAACTCACCCCTACTCCCGCGGCTGCGGGATCCGGGGCCGCACCTTCGTTGCGACCATCTCCGCGCTACCCGCGCTTCGTCGTTGACCTTCAAACCAACTGCAGACGCCGCCGTGCCTCGAGTGCTAGTTTGGCAAAGACCGCGGCGTTCTCCGGAGCACGATAGTCGGTTCCATAGGTCGGAACGATCTCGGCCATGCGGGGGCTGGTGATCAAATGCGGGAAGCTCTCCTTGATCACTTTGAGGACGATATCCACGGAGACCGAGGCACCGGGGCTGGCGCCGAGGAGGGCGGACATGGATTTGTCGGCGCTGGTGAGGACCTCCGTGCCGAAGTGGACGATGCCGGCTTCGCCGTCGGTTTTCTTGATGGCCTGCACCCGGATGCCGCCGTCCACCAGCTTCCAGTCCTCGGCCTTCGCGTTGGGGTAGAAGATGTGCATCACCTTCATGCGGTCGGCCATGCTCTGCGTGCCTTGCTGCAGCAGATACTTCACGAGGGGAAAATTGGTGGCGGCGATCTTGAGCAGCGTCGCCAGATTGTGCGGCTTCACGGAGCGCGGCAGGTCCGTCCAACTGCCGGTCCGGTGCAGGAAGCGCGTCGTCCACGCGGCGAACGGGCCGAAGAGGAGCGTCTTCTTGCCGTCGAGGATGCGGGTGTCGAGGTGCGGCACGGCCATGGTGGGCGCCTCGGGCAGGTTCTGACCGTAAACCTTGGCCTGGTGCCGGGCGACGATCTCGGGCTTGTCGCACACCAGCCAGTGGCCGCCGATGGGGAAACCGCCGAGGCCCTTCGCCTCGGGCAGGCCGGCCATCTGCAGGAGCAGGATGCTGCCGCCGCCGGCGCCGACGAAGACGAACTTCGTGGTAACGGTGCGCTCTTCGCCGGTTTTCGAATTGCGGGTGGTGACGTGCCAGCTGGCGCTTTGGGTCTTTTGTAGGGCGGGATCACCGTATCCCGCCTGCTTTTCGAGGGAAGGCGGGGTGCGGTGACCCCGCCCTACACCGCCCTCCGCGCGGCGGAGGCCGACGACCTTCGTGCTAGCCAGCACGGAACAGCCTTCCTGCGAACCGAGCCAGGCGAGGAGCTTGCGGGAGACGTTGCCGAAATTCACGTCCGTGCCGCCGTCCATCTTGGTGGCGGCGATCGGCACGGCCGGATCGCGGCCCTCGGTAAGCAGCGGCGCCCACGCGCCGATTTTCGCGCGGTCGGTGGCGAACTCCATCGCGGCGAAGAAGTGGTGCTTCGACATGCCGGCGTAGCGGGCCTTGAGGTAATCCACCTCGTCCGCGCCCTGCACAAAACTGATGTGCTGGACCGGGTTGATGAACTCCTTGGGGTTGTCGATCATGCCGCTCGCCACGGCGTGCGCCCAGAACTGGAGCGACTGCTCGAACTCCTGGAAGATATCGATGACCTTCTGGACCTTGACCGTGCCGTCGGCCTCGCGCTTCGGCGTGTAGCTCAATTCGCAGATGCCGGCGTGGCCGGTGCCGGCGTTGTTCCAGCCGTTCGAGCTCTCGAAGGCCAGTTCGTCCGCCGCCTCGAACACCTGGATGCGCAGCGCCGGGTCGAGGCGCTTGAGCAGGGCGCCGAGGTTGGCCGACATCACGCCGCTGCCAATCAGGACGACGTCGGGATTCTCGATGCAGGTGTTCATGAATGATTCTTACAGGAGGTAACGGAGTTAACAGAGGAGAGACCCAAACCTGATTATTACACCAAGGCAGCAAAGGTAGCGAAGAAGAGATCGCACCCTTTGCTAACTTCGCGTTCTTGGTGTGAAATCATAGTTCGGTTTCTCAGTTCTCTCTGTTTCCTCCTGTGCAACTGTTTGGTCAGCCGCGTTTGGAGAGGACCGTTTTTTCGTAGCGGGCCACGTCGGCGAGCCACTTCGCCGCCGGCGGCACGCCGTCGCGCTCGCAGAGCTCGTCCCACACTGCCCCCCAGGGCAATGCGCGGGCCTGTTCCATGAGCGCCAGGCGTTCGTGGCCGCGGCCGGCGGTCTCGGCCGCCTGGATCTTCGCCGTCGGGTCGAGCAGGCCGCAGAGGATGGCCTGGCGCGTAGCCCGGGCGCCGATGACGTAGGCGGCGATGCGGTTGATGGAGGCGTCGAAAAAATCGAGGGCCACGAACACCCGGTCCCACGCGTCGCCGCGGGCGATCTCGAGGAAGAGGTTGCGCACGGCGTCGTCGAGGATGACGACGTGGTCGCTGTCCCAGCGGACCGGCCGGCTGGTGTGCAGCAGCAGGCGTTTATGGAACTGCATCAGCGCCGAGACCTTGTCCGCCACCGACTCGGTCGGGTGGTAGTGGCCGAGGTCGAGGCAGAGCACCAGGTCGCGGCTCTGGGCGTAGCTCGAGTAGAATTCCTGCGAGCCGACGACGTAGTCCTCGGAACCGAGACCAAACAACTTGCCCTCGACGGCGTCGACGCAGAGCTTCCGGTTCACGGTCTTGTCGGCGAAGATGGCGTCGTAGGACTCCTTGAGCCGCTCGCGCGGCGCCCAGCGGTCGGCCGGCGCGTCCTTGGCGCCGTCCGGCACCCAGTGGTTGTGCACGACCGGCTTGCCCAGCTCCTTGGCAAAATGCTGCGCGATGTGCCGGCAGGCCTTGCCGTGGTTGATCCAGAAGCGGCGGATGCCCGGATCGGCGCTGGAGAGCGTGAAGCCGGAGTTCGCCTTCTCGTGGGCGAAGTAAGTCGGGTTGAAGTCGAGGCCGATGCGGCGGGACTTGGCCCAGCCGAGCCAGCGGGCGAAGTGCTCGGGCCGCAGGTCGTCGCGGTCGACGGCCTTGGCCCCGGTCTCGGCGTAAAACGCGTGGAGGTTGAGGCGCTGCTTGCCGGGGAGCAGTTTCAAGACGAGGTCGAGGTCGGCGCGCATCTCGTCGCCGTTGCGGGCGCGGCCGGGATAGCCGCCGGTCGACATGATGCCGCCGCCGGCGACGCCGTCCTTGGGCGTCTCGAGGCCGCGAACATCGTCCGCCTGCCAGCAATGCAGCGAGACGGGCACGCGGAGCGCGTGGCGGATGGCGGCCTCGGTGTCGACGCCGTAGCCGGCGTAGGCCGAGCGGGCGAGTTTGTAGGCGGCGGAAGATTTCATGGGGAAAGTTTCTTGGAAATGCACCAAGGCAGTTTTACACAAAGGAAGCAAAGTTAGCCAAGTGGGATACGCTTGATTGAGCATCGCTCCGCTCTCTTCGCGCTCTTGGTGTAAGAAAATGCATTTCAACCAGGTTGATAAACGGTGGCTTTGATTTGCTTGGCGAAGTGCTCGCGGAAGGACTTCAGGTTACGCACGGCGCGCAGCGCGACAAGCTGGGAGGCGATGTTGCCGACCGCGGTGCCCTCGAGGGTGAAGGCGTGGACCGGCAGCCCGCTGGCATCGGCTGTCGCCTGGCAAAGCAGACGGTTCTTCGAGCCACCGCCCACGATGAGGATGCGCTGGAACTTCCGGCCGGCGAGTTTCTCGAAGGCGCGGAGGGCGTCGGCATGCCCCTGCCCCAGCGAGTCGCAGATCAGGCGGACATAGCCGGCGAGGTTCTTTGGCCGCGGCAGTTTCCGGCGCTTCAGCTGCGCGTCGATCGCGGCCCGCATGGAAGACGGGTTCACGAAGGCGGGGTCGGTGCAATCCAGCTTAAAGCTTAAAGCTGTAAGCTTAGAGCTAGCATTAATGAGCTTCACCCACTCCGCGTCGTTCTTCGGCCGGGCCGTGAAATCCTTGAGCGTCTGCTCCAGCAGCCACAGGCCGATGACGTTCGTCAGCGGGCGGTAGCGGCCGTCGCCGGTGCGCTCGTTGGAGATGCGCGCGGTGAGCGCCTCGTGACCGAGCAGCGGCGTGTCGCTCTCGAAGCCGACGAGCGACCAGGTGCCGGAGCTGATGTAGAGGTCGCCGCCCGTCGGATTGGCCGGCATGGCGTCGTAGGCGCAGGCGGTGTCGTGGCCGGGCACGGCGACAACCTTGATGTCAGGTAGGGCGCGTCGTCCCGACGAGCCGCGCTTTGCACCGGATTTCGCGGATTCACGGCTCGTCCGGAGGACTCGCCCTACCTCGGGCAGAATCGGGCCGAGCACGGTGTTGGCGAGGATCGGCGGCGTGAACCACGTCGCGGGAATATGAAAATGGTCGAGCGTGGCGCGCGACCAGTCCCGACCGTGCACGGCAAGGAGCTGCGAGGTGCTGGCAAAGGAGATCTCGTTCTCCATGCGACCCGAGAGCAGGAAGTTGAAGTAGTCCGGCAGGAAGAGGCAGCGCGTAGCCAGGTCGGCCACGGCCGGATTGTGCGCGACGGTCTCCTCCAGCTGCAGGCTGGAGTTGTAGAAGACGTTGGGGATGCCGGTCGCGGCGTAGATGCGCTCCAGCGCCGCGCGGGTGTTGGCGAGGCGCGTCAGGCCGGGCTGCGTGCGGGCGTCGCGGTAGGCGTGCGTGGGAAACACCATGCGGCCCGCGTCGTTGACGAGCACGTGGTCCACGCCCCAGGTGTCCACGCCGACGGAGGCGAGCTGCGGGAAGCGCTTTTTCGCGAGGCGCAGGCCGGTGGCGATCTCGGTCCACAGGCCGGGGATGTCCCAGTAATCGTGGCCGCCGACCGAACGGAACCCGTTCGGAAAGCGGTGCACCTCCGTCAGCGTGAGGCGGTTCTTCGCCCACGTGCCGACGATGACGCGACCGCTGGTCGCGCCGAGGTCCACGGCGGCACAGTGGATGGTTTTAGAAGCCATGTTGTTTTTTAACCACGGATTGCACGGATTAACACGGATAAAGGCAGGAGCTTTGGTCACCACTAATGCACACTAATTGGGCACTAATGAAGAAACTGAACCTGTATTGTCTGAAATCCATCCGTGATAATCCGTGTTATCCGTGGTCAAAATCTCAGGGATTAGTGAAGCATTAGTGTGGATTAGTGGTGAACCTCAGCGCAGGAAGGCTTCGTGCAGGCCGCCGTCGACCGTGACGACCTGGCCGGTCGTCTTGCTGAGGCGCTGGCTCACCAGGAGGAAGTAGGCCTCGGCCTGGTCCGCCGGCGTGATGGGCGCCTTGGTCAGCGTGCGGTCGGCGTAGAATTGCGCCAGCTTGCCGACCAGCGACTCGGTGGCCTCGTCGTCCTGGTAGGGAATGTTGTATTTCGCGAGCGAGCCGATGACGCGGTCGCGCGGGAACATCGCACTGCCCTGCACGACGGTGGCCGGGGCCACGCCGTTGACGCGGACCAGCGGCGACAGCTCGATGGCGAGCTCGCGCACGAGGTGGTTGCCGGCGGCCTTGGAAACATCGTAGGCGACGGAGCCTTTCTTCGCGACCGCCGCGTTGGCGCTGGTCGTGAGGACGAGCTGGCCCTTGAGGCCCTGCTCCTTCCACGTCTTGAACGCCTCGTCGCCGACGAGGTAGCTGCCCGTGACGTTGATGGCGAAGGTGACGGCCCACTTGTCGTCGGGGATGTGGCCGGAGGTGTCGCTCGGCACGAAGATGCCGGCGGTCACGCAGATCGAGTCGAAGCCGCCGTAGGCCAGCGCAACCTGGTCGAGCATCTTCCGGATGCTGGCGCGGTCGGTGATGTTGGCGGCGAGGCCGAGCGCCGGGCCGCAATTCGAGAGGCCGGTGCCGGCGACGCCGATGCCGACACCGTATTTGGCCTCGATTTCCTTGGCGGTGGCCTGGGCCGCGCCCTCGTTGAGGTCGACGCAGACGATGTGCGCGCCCTCCCTGACGAGACGGTGGGCGGTCTCCCTGCCGATGCCGGAGCCGGCGCCGATGACGATGATGACCTGGCGGGCGAGTTCCTTTTCGGCGGGCATGCGCTTGAGCTTGGCCTCCTCGAGGAGCCAATACTCGATGTCGAACGCTTCCTGCTGCGGCAGGGCGATGTATTGGTCGATCGCCTCGGCGCCGCGCATGACCTCGACGGCGCAGTTGTAGAACTCGGCGGTGACGCGGCTCTCGGACTTGTCCTTGCCCCACGCGACCAGGCCGACGCCCGGGATGAGCACGACGGTCGGGTTCGGGTCGCGCATGGCCGGCGAGTTGGCATGTTTGCAGCGATCATAGTAGGCGCGGTAGTCATCCCGGTATTTGGCGATGCCGTCGGCGAGGAGTTTCTTCAGGTCCGCAATGGATGAGACGGATGGGTCCCATGGGACGTATAGGGGTTTGATTTTTGTCCGGAGGAAATGGTCGGGGCAGCTCGTGCCGAGCTCGGCGAGGCGGGCGGCGTCCTTCGAGTTGACGAAGCGCAGGATCTTCTCGTCGTCCTGCACCGTGCCGATGAAACGCTTCTGCTGGGAGACCTGGCCGCGCAGCCAGGGCAGGATCGCGGCGAAGACCTCGCTGCGCTTCGCGGCGTCGAGCGTCTGGTATTTCGCGCCGCCGAAGGCCGTGGCGTCGCCGCCCTTGGCCTGGTATTTCGCGTCGATGTAGGCCGCGGCCTTCTCGATGAAGTTCAGCGTGAGCGTGTAGCAGGCCTTGTCGTCGCTGTCCCAGGAGATGAAGCCGTGCTGGCCCATCATGATGGCCTGCGTTTTCGGGTGCTTCTTCGCGATCTCCTGCATGGCGAGGCCGAGTTCGAAGCCCGGGCGCATCCAAGGCACGTAGGCCATCTCGCCGCCGAAGATCTCCTGGGTGAGCTTCTCGCAGTTCTGCGAGGCGGCGATCGCGATGATCGCGTTCGGGTGCATGTGGTCGACGTGCTTGCCCGGCAGGAAGGAATGCAGCGGGGTGTCGATCGACGACGGGCGCGGGTTCAGGTTGAAGGTGGTATGGTTATACATGCCCACCATGTCGTCCTCGGCCGGGGCCTTGAGGCCCTTGTCGGTGCGGGCGGCGTAGAGCTGCTGGAGGTCGAGCAGCTTCAGCTGGTAGAGCGACGAGAAGTTCTCGCGTGTGCTGGTGCGGAGGTCGCCGCCGGAGCCCTTGACCCAGAGCACCTCGGTCGGGAGGCCGTTGAGCGGGTCCTTCTCGGTGATCTTCGACGACGTGTTGCCGCCGCCGGTGTTGGTGATGCGCTGGTCACTGCCGAGCAGGTTCGAGCGGTAGATGAGGCGGCCAACCGGATCGAGCGACGCGGCCTTGGCGTCGTCCCAGCCGAAGTTGACGAATCTGTAGGTATTCATGGAGAAAGGCATTTCCCGCGGATTACGCGGATGAACGCGGATAAAGACCAAGGCGAATTCTACAGGAGCACGCAGAGAAAAGGCAGGAGGGTGAAATCTCTGTTTCCTCTGCGATCTCCTGTGAAAGGTTTGGGTCGTTTTTCATCCGTGAATATCTGTGTAATCCGTGGTCAATGAATTTAGGTCCTGGTTTGAGATGGTTCGGATAAAGAAAAATCAGAGGCCGAGCGCCTGCTGGCGGTAGTGCTCGTCCGGCCGGCCGGCGATGCGGGCGGCGACGGCGGCGGAAAGGAAACGCGGCGAACCGAGCGTCACGGCGCCGGCGAAGATCTCGGCGGCCTTGTTGGCCATCAGGGTCGCCGCGAGCACAGCCTCGGGCGTGGCGCCGAGGGCGATCAGGCCGTGGTTCTCGAGGAGGATGACACGCGGCGGACGCGAGAGGCGCTTGATGTAGGCGACGACGGCGCGGCGGATGCCCTGCGCCAGCTTCAGGCCGGGGTCGATGTAGGGCACCAGCACGAACTCGGCGCCACAGCACACGATCTCGTCGGGACAGCCGCGCTTGGTGGCGAAGGCCCGCGCGTGTTTGGTGCAGAGAATCTTGTTCACCGCCACGGGATGCGTGTGGCCGACGAAGTTCACGCCCGGCAGGGTCAGCAGCCACGCATGGAACATCGCCTCGACCGAGGGCTTCCGGGAATTCGCATCCACGCGGGCGGCAAAGAGCGCCTCGTCGATCGCCGCATCGGTCATCGCCTTGCGGTCGAGCAGCGGCAGCAGCCGGTCGAAGCGGCACACGGCGGTGCCGGCCTCGTTGAGCGTGCCGAGGTTCGAGCCGCTGGCCTTGACGACGAAGGTGTCAGGCGCGAGCCGGGCGGAGGTGTTGCCCTCACCCAGGATGGCCAGCTGGCGGTCCTCGCGACCAAGCTGGTGCGAGAGGTCGAGCATCCGGGAGATGATGCCGGCTGTGGTGGTCGTGCTCATTGATTAGTGCGGGCGCTCCTCAAAGGCATTGTCATCCTGAGTGCAGCGAAGGATCCATGGCAACGAACGTGATACCGCGAACGAATGCATGGATGAGGATGTCGCTGCGCTCGGAACTTCACTTCGTTCAGAATGACAATCATGCTCAGGCGCGGAGAAGTTTGGACGGGGGCAGCACGATGCCGTGCGCCGCGAGGCGCTTGGGCGGGGCGTCGGAAATCAAGGCGGAAGGCCGGGACCAGTCGGCGACGCGGTGCGGGGTGGCGCGCCCGAGCTTGGACGCGTCGAGGCAGAAGTAAACCTGTTGGGCGCGGCGCAGGACGGATTGCTGGAAAGCGGCGACGCTCGCGTGCGAGTTGCTGATGCCCGCGGCGTCCATGCCCTCGCCGCCGAGGAAGGCCGCGTCGAAGGACCAGTCGCCCAGCGCCTTGATGGCGCGCGGGCCCATGAGGGCCGCCTGGCGGCTGAGAAACTCGCCGCCCACGACATGCAGCTCCACCCCGGCGGTCCCGCCGAGGACGGAAGCGGCCGCGAGGCTGTTGGTCACGACCACGAGGCCGGACAGGTCCTTGCGCTGGGTCAGCGCGCGGGCCGTCGCCTGGATGGTCGTGCCGGCGTCGAGAAAGATGGTGCCGGTGCGCGGCATCTGCGCCACCGCCCGCCCGGCGATGCGCGCCTTGGCCGGCCGGGCGCGGCCGGAACGCTCGTCGTGCGAGGCAAAGGCGCTGTTATAGTCCGCCAGGGCGCCCCCGTAGGTGCGGGTGATGTGGCCGTTGGCCTCGACCGCCACCAGGTCGCGCCGGGCCGTGGCCTCGGAGACCCCCAGCCGCCGGCAGATCTCGTTCACCGGCAGGAACCCGTCGCGCCGGATCAGGCTGCGGAGTTCCTCGCGGCGGAGGTCGACGATGTGCTGGGGCACGCGCATGGCAGGACCGTATGAAATTTATATGATTGGGGTCAATCATATAAATAAGAGGCTGTTTCCCCCTGCCATGGGCGCGGGATCACCGTCTGGCGGGGGCGAGCAAGCCGCGGCGTGCGCCGGCCAGCCGGAGGCCGGGCCGAACTCCGCCTTCATGCCGATGCCATAATGACAGGGTCCCATAGGGAAGCTTCGGGTTCCCTCCTTTATTCCTCCTTAACTCCTCCTTAGATCCTTACGGCATCCTTACACCATCCCTATACCTTCCCGTCACTTCCTCCCTTGCTGCCTTCTTGCCAGCATCGGGCGACCCTCAGGCTGAACCTTATACCCAGAAGGCGTTGTCCGTGGCTGGTCGGGAGACCAGCCCTCCAATTCCAATCTGTCTTGATCCGTGTTTATCCGTGTAATCCGTGGTCAAACGGAACCGGACAGACAAATTAATCCCGGCTGCGGCCGCCCCCGCTGAGCATGAGCAGCAGGTAAAGCAGGTTGCCGAGGGTCGCGACGAACGCGGCGACATAGGTCAGCGCGGCGGCATCAAGGGTCTCGTTGACGCCCTCCATCTCATCGCGACCGAGGATGCCGAGGTTGACGAGCTGCACCTTGGCCCGGCGGCTGGCGTCGAACTCGACCGGCAGGGTGACCAGCTGGAAGAGCGCGATGACGGTGAGCGCCACGACGCCGATCTGGAGCATGATGATGCCGAGGGCCTTCGCGCCTAGGAGAGAGGCCAAGAGGATGCCGAAGCTCAGGATGCCCCAGGCGATGGGCTGGGCGAACTGCGCGGCCGGCACCAGCACCTGGCGGAAATTCATCATGGCGTAGCCTTCCTTGTCCTGGATGGCGTGGCCGGCCTCGTGCGCGGAAACCCCCAGCGCCGCGAGGCTCGTGCCGTCGTAGTTCTGCTCGGACAGTGCGAGCCGCTTGTTCGTGGGATCGTAGTGATCGGACAGCTGCCCCTCCACGCGCACGATCTCGACGTCGTGGATGCCCGCGCCCTCCATGACGGCGGCGGCGGCCTCACGGCCGGTGATGTGACCCCGCGACGGGATCTGGATGTTTTTGCCGTAGGCGCTGTGCACGCGATACTGCGCATAGAGGCCGAACAGGAGCGGGACGATGATGAGGATGAACCAGATGAGCATGGTGGAAATGGGTTGGACGTTGACGGTGCAGAAGGTTGCCAGCCGGGACCGTTTTACCAGCGGAAAATGTCCGGCTGGAAAAGCCCCGAAGCGTTATAAGCCGCCCCCTGTCCACCATCGATCTGTCATTCTGAGCGCAGCGAAGAATCCAGTATAACGACCGCCTCGGGCATCGTTCAGGATGACTGGTGTGTAGGGGCGTCGGCAAGCGACGCCCCTACTGGTAAATAGCGCGAGCCGCGGCCCGGCGGGAGCCGGGCCCTCCACCAAGCCGCTTGGATTCTGGAGCGCGGGCGACCCCGCCCGCGAGAGACTGCAGCGAGGTCGCTGCAGCTCCAGTCCAAGGCAACTGCACGGCCTCACGCCAAACCCGCCCGGAGCAGCAGGGCCGACAGGTCGGGCGGGCGGCCCATGAAGCTGGTGAAGAGCTGCATCGGATCGGCCGAGTTGCCCCGGCTGAGGACCTTGGCCACAAACTCGGCGCCGACCTCCGCGTTGAAGATGCCTTCGCGCTTGAAGCGCGTGAAGGCGTCGGCATCGAGCACCTCCGCCCACTTGTAGGAATAGTAGCCGGCGGCGTAGCCCGTGGGATCGGCGAAGATGTGGGTGAAGCGGTTCTCGATGGTCGGTGAAGGCGGCTCGGTGGGCATGAGGTAATCACGGAGCAGGGCCTGCAGCCTGGATGATACGTCGCCCTCCGCGTAGCCGGCGGCGTTGAGGTGCAGCTCGAGGTCCAGCCGGGCGAACGCCAGCTGGCGCATGGTGGCGCTGGCACTGCGGAAATTCTTCGCCGCGATCATCCGCTCATAGAGCGCGTCAGGAATGGTCGCGCCGGTCTCGTGGTGGCGGGCGAAAAGGTCGAGGCTGGCCCGCTCCCAGCACCAGTTCTCCATGATCTGCGAGGGCAGCTCGACGAAATCCCACGCGACGTTGGTGCCGTTGAGCGACTTGATCTCCACCTCGCCGAACAGGTGGTGCAGCAGGTGGCCGAACTCGTGGAAGACCGTCTCGACCTCGCGGTGGGTGAGCAACGCCGGCTTGCCGTCGAGCGGCGGCGTCATGTTGCCGCACATCAGCCCGAGATGCGGGGCCCGCGTGCCGTCGGCGCCGGGGCCGCCCGTGATCAAGGAGTTCATCCAGGCGCCGCCGCGCTTGGACTCGCGCGGATGCCAGTCGGCGTAGAAGGAGCCGATGTGCCGGCCGGCGCGATCGTGCACGTCGTAGAACTTCACCTCGGGATGCCAGGTCTCGACCGCCCCGGCGGGGCGCTCGCTCACCCGAACGCCGAACACGCGGCCGGCGATCCCGAACATGCCCGCGAGCACACCCGGCATGGGGAAATACGGGCGCAGCTGCTCCTCGTCGAAATCGTAGCGCGTCCGGCGCAGCCGCTCGGCCCAGAAACCGGTCTCCCACGGCGCGAGCGCGGCGGCCGGGGCCTTGGCCTGATCCGCCTTGAACGCCTCAAGCTCGCGACATTCGCGCGCAAAGGCCGTGGTCACACGTCGGTGCAGATCCTCGATGAAGCCAAGCGCCGCCGCGCCGCTCTTCGCCATGCGGCGCTGCAAGACCAGGTCGGCGAAGTGCGGCTGGCCGAGCAGCGCGGCCTTCTCCTGGCGCAGGGTGAGGATGCGCTTGATGAGTTCGCGGTTGTCGTGCGGCGCCTGACGGCCGACGGCGGCCGACGCCGACCAGACCTGCCGGCGCAACTCCGCATCCTCGGCGTAAAGCATGACCGGTTCCTGCGACGGGGCGTGCAAAGTGAAGCGCCAGAGGGGCGCGGCCGCGGTGCCCTGTCCCTTCTTCAACGCACTCTGCCGGGCGGCTTCGCGGGCGGACGCCGGCAGGCCGGCGAGCCGGACCGGGTCGGTGACCAGCAGTTCCCAGGCATTGGTCGCATCAAGGACGTTCTCGGAATATTTCTGCGTCAGCTGGGCGAGTTCGCTCTGCACCGCCTCGAGCCGGGCCTTCTGGTCGGCGGGCAGATCGGCGCCCTGCTGACGGAAGTCCGCCATGGTCTCGTCGACGAAGCGCCGGTGCTCCCCCTGCAGCGCGATCACCGAGGGATGCGCGGCGGCGGATTTCAACCGCAACCAGACCCCGGCATTGAGCGGGATCTTGGCGAAGAAGGCCGAGACTTTCGGCAGCATGGCGTTGTGCGCCTCGCGCAACGGCGCGGAATCGGCCACCGACATGAGATGGGTGACCTTCGCCCAGGACTCGTTCAGCGGCTCCGTGGCGTGCTCCAGCGCGACAAAGCTGTTCGCATAGTCCGCCTGGGCGACGGGCCCGGCGGCGATCCGCGCGAGGGCGGCCTCGGCGTCCGTGAGCACGGCCTCGATCGCCGGTCCCACGCGATCCGCGGTGAGTTGCGTCCAGGGAATCTCAAAAGACCGGTTGAGAAAGGGATTGTCCATCATCAGGCGCGTAATGACCGCGCCGGGCGGAGACCTGTCAAACGAATTGGGCCGGTCCTACCAACGGTAGGCGGCGCCCACGGAGTATTGGCGCCGGGCGGCCGGCACCGCCGGCACCTCCTGGAAAGCGGCGTCCCACAGGTTCTCGACCAGCGCCGAGAGTTCGAGGCCGCGGATCGCGGACGGCAGGTAGTAGAGCCCCAGCGATGACCGCACGGCGTTGTTGCCCCCGGTCGTCCGCAACAGGTTCTTCTCCTGCACGCGAAATTCGTTGTCCATGCGCACCTCGAAGCCGTGCCCCAGCCGCGCGGTTACCGCCGCGGTCAGGCGTTGGCGGGCAAAGTTGAGCGCGTAGAAGCTGGCGTCAACAAGCGCGCCGCCGTAATCGGCGGTCTTGTCGAGGTAGGTGTAGCCCAGCACGAGGTCGCAGCGGGCGGTCTTGTGCGTGGCGACGACCTGCACGCCGAACGTGCCGGTGTTGACGGCGCTGGCCGTGCGGGCGGCCGTGCTCGCGCGGGTGAAGGTCCAGTCAACGAGGTGGTCGTCGCGGCGATAGAACACCGCGCTCCCGACGGCCCAGCCGCCGGACTTGAATTCCACGCCGCCCTCGAGATTGCGGCTGGTCTCGCGACCGAGGTTGGGATTGCCCCGGAACAGGCCGCCGGTGGGACTGGAATTGAGGGCGGTGTAGGTCGGCACCTGAGTGCTCTCCGCGTATTGGGCGTAAAACCGCGTGCCGTCCGGTTGGGTCAGCCCGGCGGTGACGACCGGGGAAACGGCCGAGCCGTCACGGTTGGTCTCATCATAGGTGGCGCCGGCCGCGAGTTTGAGTTCGCCGGCCGGCGTCGGGAGGCGGACTTCCGGCACGGCGGAGAGCTTGAGGTAGCTGCGGGTGTGGAAACGGCCGAAGACCAGCGCGGTGGACTCCAGGCTGTCGCGCATGGCCTGGGCGCTGTAGGAAAGCGCGAAGGCGTCGAAGGTGGCGTGGCCGTCGACGGCGGCCGACTGCACGTAGGTGGTGTGTTGGTAGGGATTGAACTCGCCCGGTATAAAACGGTTGAACTCATAGTCGTCGTAGTTGCGCCGCGAGTAGGCGCCGACTTCCCAATAATTGTCCGGCGAGGTCCACTGCCGGTGGTTGATGACGTAAAGCTGCGTGTGCAGGTCCTCGGTTTCATCGACGCCGAAGGGCGTGTAGAGATCCGGCCAGCCGAAGAACTTGCTCTGCGTGCCCGCAAAGAGATCGGTCTGGCTGTTGGCCCCGCGCAACTGGACGCGGGCGGCGCCACGCTTGAAGTTGTGGTCGCCGAACGGCACCGAGCCGTCAGACTCGGAGCGCGACAGTTCCACGTCCGCGCCCAGGGTCAGACGGCCGCCAACCGAGGAGACATAGCCCTGATAAAGACTCTGGCGGTTGGTGCCATAGTCACCAAAGGCGATGGACGCCTCGCCGCGCTGTTCGATGGGCCGCCAGCCGTAAGCCACGGTGCCCACCCCGGCGTTGAAACCGCCGAGCGCATTGTCCGCCCCGGTGAGAACCTTGGGCGAAATCAACATGGCCGGTGCGATGGGAATCTCCGCGAAGTAGTGGCCGGTCTGCGGATCATAGAGCGACAGGGCGCCGACCTTGAAGCCGGTGTTCTCGAACACGCCGCCGCGAATGGTCACGTCCGCCTGCGCCTCGGCCAGGTTGCGGGCCTGCACATCCACCCGCGGTTCGAAACGCAAACCGGAGACCGGCATGGCAAAGGTCGCCTCGGGCGTCTGGTTGGCCACCTGCACCGAATAGGTCGCAAAATTCGGCAATTCATACGCCGGCTCATCGGCGCGGGCCGGGGACGACAGCCAGGCCAGGCCAGCAAGAACACACACGAGGCGGGACGGGGAACGATGGGATTGGAACATTGGGTTAAAAGGAATGATTGTTGTGCTTAACCAAGATCGGCCAAATAAAGCCGCCCGGGAGCGGCTGAGGGGTGCGGGCGGGCGGCTTATTCCTCGCCGTCGTTGCCGATGGCCTCGACGGGGCAGCCTTCCAGCGCCTCCATGCAAAGCTGCACATCTTCTTCGGTGGCGGGCTGGGTATGGACGAAGGAATAGCCGCCTTCTTCATGGCGCTTGAAAAACGCCGGCGCGGTCTCGCGGCAAAGATCGCAGTCAATGCACTGCTGATCGACATAGAATTTGCCGCCGGCGTTGTCCTTCCATTTTTCAGCTTTGTTGGCCATTTCGAAGGCTGACTGAAGGGGAATTCCCCCGGCTGTCAAGAAGTCGCACGGCCATATGTCGCGGTGTGAGTCGTTGCCGCAGACACCGGGGCTTGTCTTTGCGGACAAGCGAGATAAGTTGCGCAGCGATGCTGTCAGACCGCTCTTATATGCGCAGTGAATATTCAAGGGGAGGAACCACCCCCGCCTATGTCTGGCTGATCTGCGCCATCGTGGCGATGTTCGTCCTGGAACTCGTGGTCCTGTCTCCAAAACTGGGCGGGGCCGCGATCCTGGTCCAAGAACTGTCGCTCACCGTGGAAGGCGTGCGGGAGTGGCACCTGTGGGCGCTGCTGACCCACAGTTTCCTGCACAGCACGAGCAGCCCCTGGCACATCCTGTTCACGGTGTCGGGGCTGATTTTTGCCGGCCGCGAGCTCGAGCCGCTGCTGGGCGCGAAGCGCTTTCTCTGGTTGTATGCGGGCATGGTGCTGCTCGGCGGACTCGTCTGGACGGCGGTCAACTGGACCCATGGCACCGGGCATATCGGGGCGGGCAGCGCGGTGTTCGGGCTGCTGGTCGTGCTGGCGTGTGTGCACCCGCAGATGGAGATGAGTTTTTTCCTCTTCCCGGTTCAATTCAACATCCGGCACATCGTCTACGTCCTGATTGCCGCGAATGCGCTCGGGCTGCTCCTGTATGAGATTCCCGGAACCTTGCTGCCCCTCGGCATGACGCCGTCGGCGCACCTGGGCGGCATGCTGGCCGGCTGGATCTACTTCCGCTACCTGCACGCCAGCCATGGTTTGGACCGGGCCGGGGGACTGCAACTGCCCGCCTGGCTGCGGCGCTGGCCGAAATGGCGGGCGTCCTCCGCCGGCAGTTCGCCCCGCATTCCCTCCCCCAACCTTCGGGCGGAAGTGGACCGGATCCTGGACAAGATCAACAGCCAGGGTTTCGGGGCCCTGACCGACCAGGAAAAACGCGTGCTCGACGAGGCGAAGGACTTGTTGAGCCGTCATTAATGACAGTCCGGCCCAGGACCCGACCGCGGCCGGACGCGAAATCCGGCCGCCTGAAATAGCCGGAAAAGCGGTTTGCCGTTTTTGCGGAAACAAATCTCGTTTAAAGTCCTCTAATCGCTACCCATTTGCTCATCCCCCCGCTGTGAATCTACCTTCCCGTTCCGCCGCCAAGTTTCTCGCCCTCGCCCTGCTCCTCCTCACCGCCGCCCGCGCGGTGCCGGATCGCGAATTCAAGACGACGCCCGTAATGCGCCTGGAGACACGCACCCTGGTGCAGTTGCTCGAGGTCTACCATTACAACAAGGACGCCGTCACGGCGAAGGATTACCCGGACCTGATCACCGACTACATGAAGGAGGGACTCGATCCCCAGCGCCTGTTCTTCACCGCCGAGGACGAAAAAAACTTCCGCACCCAATTCGGCCCGCGCATCGAGACGGACCTCGCCTACCTCGGCAACATCGACACCGCGTTCACCATCTTCCAGACCTACGAGGAGCGCGTGAAGGCGCGCACCGCCTGGATCTTTGAGGAGCTGAAAAAGAACTACGATTTCACCACCCAGGAGGTTTACGCCCCCGACCGCAGCAAGAGCGAGTTTCCGGCCAATGCGGCCGAGGCGGACGAACTGTGGCGCCGCCGCATCAAATTCGAAATCCTCCAGGACGTGCTGGGCAAGAAGACCCAGGAGGAGGCCAAGGCCAGCATCCACAAGCGCTACGAGCGCATGCTCAAAAACGTCGGCGACATCGAGCCGCTCGACATCCAGGAGCTGTTTCTCTCCGCCTTTACCCGGATGTATGACCCGCATTCCTCCTATCTTTCCTCCGACACGCTGCAGGACTTCAGCATCCAGATGAAACTCTCGCTCATCGGCATCGGTGCCGTGCTGAGCATCGAGGACGACGGGAACTGCGTGGTGAAGGAGGTCAAGGCCGGCAGCCCCGCCGACCTCAGCGGCCAGATCCGCACCAACGACAAGATCGTCGCCGTGCGGCAGCAGGGCGGCGAGGCCATCGAGGTCATCGGCATGAAGCTGCGCCGGATCGTCGACATGATCCGCGGAGCCAAGGGCACCAAGGTCACGCTGACCGTCCTGCCGCATGACGCCGTCGACGCGACCAAGACCAAGGAGGTCCACATCGTCCGCGACGTGATCAAGCTGGACGAGGCGCGCGCCACCGCCGCCATCTACGATCTGCCCGGCGAGAACAACCAGACGGTGCCGGTCGGCGTGATCTCGCTCAACTCCTTCTACGGCCCCTCGGAAGACACCGCCGACACGGCGGCCAACAAGAACGCCGCGACGCAGGACGTCGCCGAGCTCATCGGCAAGCTGAAGGCGCAGGGCATCAAGGCCCTCGTCGTCGACCTGCGGCGCAACGGCGGCGGCCTGCTCTCCGAGGCCGTGGACCTGACCGGCCTCTTCATCGAGCAGGGCCCGGTCGTGCAGGTGCGCGACTCCATGGGGCGCCTCCAGGTGGACAGCGATACCAACGCGTCGGTCACCTACGACGGCCCGCTTGCCGTCCTGACCTCCCGTTTCAGCGCCTCGGCCTCCGAGATTTTCGCGGGTGCGCTGCAAAACTACGGCCGCGCCGTCATCATCGGCGACAGCTCCACCCACGGCAAGGGCACCGTCCAAGCCGTGCTGGAGATGAAGAACTTCCTGCCCCGTCTCAGCCAGAACATCACCAACACCGGCGCAGCCAAGCTCACCTACCAGAAGTTCTACCTGCCCAACGGCTCCTCCACCCAGAAGAAGGGTGTGATCCCCGATATCACCCTCCCCTCGATCGATGATTTCCTCCCGATCGGCGAGGCCGACCTGCCGCATGCGCTCATGTGGGACGAGATCAAGTCGACGCCCTTCGAGGGCCATGCCCTCGCCAAGGCCTTCGTCCAGCCCCTGCTGGAAGCCAGCCACGAACGGCAGCAATCGCTCGAGGAATTCGCCTACTGGAAGAAGAATATCGACTGGTCCAAGGAACGCCTCGAGCAGAAGAACATCTCGCTCAACCTCAGCCAGCGCCAGGCCCTCAAGCAGGCGGACGACGATTTCAAGAAGACGATGGATGCCGAACGCGACCGGCTCGCCAAAAACAATTACGCCAGCCGGGAAATCAAACTCGATTCCGTGCTGAAGACCGCGGTCGCCACGCCCAAGGAGAAGCCCGCTCCGGGAGGCGACGACGGCGACACCGATGCGCTCGATGAGGACACCCAGGCCAAGCTGGACGTGCATCTCCGCGAAGCCCTGCGCGTGGTCACCGACGCCCTGCGGCTGAACAAGGACCCGCAATACTGGGCCGACGGCCGGGCCCCGATCACCGCCTTACACAAAGGCTAATAAGTAGCGCTCGCGGCCGGTGAGGTCGCGCAGCGATTCCGCCCGGACATACCGCTGGGCCGTCGCCAGGGCCAGCAGGTGTTGATGCTGCGCAATGCCCGTCTCGCACGCCAGCAGCCCGCCGGCCGCCAGGTAGGGGCGCGCCGCCCGGATGATCTTCTCCAGATCCGCCGCGCCGTTGACCCCGGCGGAAAGGGCCAGGTGCGGCTCGAAATCCTTCACTTCCGGCTGGGCCGCCGCCGTCTCCGCATCGGAAAGGTAAGGCGGGTTCGCCACGATCAGCTGGAAGCTCTCTCCCGCCGGCACGCCGGAAAACCAGTCGGAAACCAGGAACGTCACCCGCCCCGCGAAGCCGACGACCTCGGCGTTCTCGCGCGCCAACGCCAGGGCTTCCGCGCTCCTGTCCACGGCGGTCACGACGGCCTCGGGCCAGGCTTTCGCCAGGGCCAGTGCAATGGCCCCGCTGCCGGTGCCGAGGTCAAGCACCCTTGCCGGCGGGGTCGTCACCCGCTGCGTCACCAGCTCGATCAGCCGCTCCGTTTCGGGCCGCGGAATGAGCGCCCGTCGGTCCACTTTCAGTTTCAAGCCGGAAAATTCCGCCTCCCCCATGATGTATTGCAGCGGCTCGCGGCCGCCACGGCGCTTCACCAGCGGCCGGATCTTTTCCAACTCGGTCTCGGTCAGCGGCCGTTCGAATTGCAGGTAGAGCTGCATGCGCTTCAGGCCCAGCGCGTGCCCGATGAGCAGCTCCGCGTTCAGGCGCGGTGACTCCACCCCGCGCTGCTCGAAGAAGCCGGTCGTCCGCTTGATGATTTCGAGCACGCTGAGCATCTCAGTCGTCGTCGGAGGTCCGGGCGCGCACCGGGACCGGCCCCCCGGTCAGGGCCGCCAGCTTCTCCTCAAAATCCGCCCGCTGCAGCGCCGCGATGATCGGGTCGAGCTGGCCCTCCATGATGGCGGGCAGGCTGTAAAGCGTCAGGCCGATGCGGTGGTCGGTCATGCGGTTCTGGGGAAAATTGTAGGTGCGGATGCGCTCGCTGCGTCCGCCGGTGCCGATCTGGCCGCGGCGCTGGGCGGCGTATTTGGCCTGCTCCTCATCCTCCTTGAGCTTGAGCAGGCGGGAACGCAGCACGGCCATGGCCCGGGCCTTGTTCTTGATCTGGGAGCGGTCGTCGGCGCAATAGACCATCAGCCCGCTCGGCTTGTGCACGATGCGCACCGCGGAGTCGGTCGTGTTGACCCCCTGCCCGCCCGGGCCGCTGGCCCGCATGACGCTGATGTCGAGGTCCTGCGGATCGATCTGCACGTCGACCTCCTCGGCCTCGGGCAGCACGGCGACCGTGATCGTGGAGGTGTGGATGCGGCCGTTGGCCTCGGTCACGGGAATGCGCTGCACCCGGTGCACGCCGCTTTCGTATTTCAGCTGCTTGTAGACTTCCGAGCCGGTGATGAGGAAGATGACCTCCTTCAACCCGCCCCGGTCGGACGAACTGGAGCTCATCGGTTGGATTTTCCAGCCGCGCCCCTCGGCATACCGGACATAGGCCCGATAGAGCTCGGCGGCAAACAGGCTGGCTTCGTCGCCCCCCGTGCCGGCGCGGATTTCGAACACCGTGTTGCGGGAATCCGACGGCTCGGGCGGGATCATGGCCAGCAACACCGCCTGGTGCAACCGGTCGCGCCGGGCCTGCAATTCAGGCAACTCCTGCTGGGCCAGCGCCCGCAGCTCGGCGTCGGCCGCCGGGTCCTTCAGGATGGCGGCATGCTCGGCCAGTTCCCGCCCGGCCCGTTCATAGTCGGCATGGGTTTCCACGAGCCGGCGGAGCGACTGCTGTTCCCGGGAAACCTCCGTCGCCTTGCGCGGGTTGGCGTAGAAGGACGGCGCCGCCATCTGCGCGTCGAGCTCGTCGAGGCGGCGTTGAAAGAGGGTGATGTCGGGCAAAAGGTCCATGCGGGAGAGCGGGCGGGAAATTGTGAATTGCTTCAGCCGCGGCACGCGGCTTTATCAAGGGCCAAACCAACGGCAGCAGCTGCCGTCTAGTAGAATTTATCCGCGATGGCTTCCACACTCTTCACACAGAACATCATCGCCTGCGTCTGGGATTTTGACAAGACATTGATTCCCGACTACATGCAGGCGCCGCTGTTCCGGCGCTACGGCATCGACGAGCCGACGTTCTGGGCCGAGACGAACGCCCTGGCGGAGAACTATCGGAAGCGCGGCTACAGCATCGCTCCGGAGATCAGCTACCTCAACCACCTGCTGACCTACGTGCTGGCCGGCAAGATGCCGGGCCTCGGCAACAAGGTGCTCCGGGAGTGCGGCGCCGAGATCAAGTTCTACCCCGGCCTGCCGAAGTTCTTCGAATCCTCCCGGGCGTGGGCCCGGGCCAAGCCGGAATACGTCAAGCACGAGATCCAGCTCGAGCACTATGTCGTCAGCACGGGCCTGGCGGAGATGATCCGCGGCAGCGCCCTCGCCCCTTACATCGACGCGACCTGGGCCTGCGAGTTCATCGAGAACCCGCTGCAACCCGGCTTCCTCAAGCAGAACGAATTCCCCCTCGAAGCCGCCAATGAGATCGCCCAGATCGGCGTCATGATCGACAACACGACGAAGACCCGCGCCATCTTCGAGATCAACAAGGGCACCAACCGGAACCCGGCCATCGACGTCAACGCCAAGGTCACGCCGGAGGACCGCCGGATTCCGCTGCAGAACATGATCTACATCGCCGACGGCCCGAGCGACGTGCCCAGCTTCTCCGTGGTCAAGAAGGGCGGCGGCAAGACCTACGCGGTCTACAATCCCGCCGTGCGCGCCGAGTTCGAGCAAAACGACCGCCTGCGCCACACGGGGCGCATCGATCACTACGGCCCCGCCGACTACACCGAGAACAGCGCCACGACGAACTGGCTCCACCTCCAGATTGAGAAGATTTGCGATCGCATCGTGACGGACCGCGAGGCGGCGGTCGCTTCGCGCATGATCCGGCCGCCGCGGCACCTGAACGCCACTCCGGAGGAAGAGGCGGCCCGCAAGACCGCCAATCAGCCCAAGCAGTCGTCGTTCCTGGAATAACGGGTGACTGCGTCGTCCGACCGGTTATTCGGTCGCGGCGAGCACGAAGCGCGGGGTATCCTGCAGGATACGAAAGCGCACCTGCTCGTCACTACGTTCCTCGATGATCAATTGCTCCCGGCGTTCGGTGGAGCGCGATTCCTCCGCCACGGCGGGCTGGACGCGTTCCTTGAGGGTCTGGACGAGGTTGCTCACGCGCTCGGCGTAGTTGTAGCTGACGCTGGGCGCCCGGCCGGAAAGCACGGCGTCCACGCCGCAATTCCAAGCCATGGCGATATTGAACGCGTTCGGCTCGATGCCGGCCTGCTCAAAAGTGCGCTTGATCCACTCGTAGTGCTTCACCGCGACCTCATCGGCCACCGTGCGGTCAATGGCCTGACGGAAAGGTTTGTCGGTATGCATGCGCCAGGTGGCCGGGCGAAACTGATACGGCCCCAGCTCACCAAACCGGCCCACGTGGGTCTGGTTGGTCGGGTTCTCCACCCAATTGATGGCGCGCAAGGTTTCCCAACGATCAGACGCCCCGGCGATGGTTGTAAAGCCGAGGGTGCTGACCAACAGGACGAACTTGAGGAGGTGTCTTTTCATAGCCTAAGTGGCCGGGAAAAAGGCCAACTTCACGACACCCTCAAGCATGTTTTTATCCCAACTATTTCACATGGGACGCACTGTCCCTAGTTTTACCAGCTGATTTCTTAACCCATTGGAGCGGCAGATTTTTACGCGCCGTTCTTGCCCAAAAATTTTTGCTCAAAACTACCCGTTTTTTTAGGAAATGCCTTCGATGAGCCGCGCAACCAATGCCGTCCATCCAGTCTGGTGACTGGCCCCGAGACCCTGCCCGGTCTCGCCATGGAAATACTCATGGAAAAGGACCATGCCCTGCAGCCGATCCGCTTCGGTCTTTGACCCTCCCGCCCCATGGCAAGCCCTCTCGCCCGCTGCACCTGGTAGGAAGAGTTTTACAAGTCGCTTGGACAGTTCCTGGGCTGCTACCTGGAGGGTCACCTGCCGGCCACTTCCGGTCGGAAACTCAACGGTAAGACTGTCCCCGTAGAAGTGGTGATAGCGCTCGAGGGCCTCGATTAGAAGGAAGTTGGTCGGAAACCACACCGGCCCGCGCCAGTTCGAGTTACCCCCGAACAAACCGGAGTCCGACTCGCCGGGCACGTAATCCACGCGGTATTCCTGACCGCCGGCCTGCAGCACAAACGGCTGTTCCTGGTAAATCCGGGACAACGACCGCACGCCGTAGGGCGAGAGAAATTCCTTTTCGTCGAAAACGTAACGCAGCATGCGCTGGAGCCGCTCCTTCGACGGTATCGCCAGCAGCCGCAGCCCGGTGCCCGATTTGCCCTGGGTAAGATAGGAAATGTGCGCCGACAGGTCCTTGCGGTTTTTCAGAAACCACCGGGTCCGTTTGGCAAAGCCCGGCAGACGGTCCAGCCGCGCCTCGTCGATGAACTCCACCGCGAACAGCGGGATGATGCCCACGGCCGACCGCAACCGCAGCGGGAAGGTTTTTCCGTCAATCAAGAGCTGGTCGTAATAAAACCCGTCCTCCTCGTGCCACAGGCCGGCGCCGCCAAGGTTGTTCATCGCATCGGCGATCGCCACAAAGTGCTCGAAGAATTTCGAGGCGATGTCCTCGTAGGCCGGATCCTCCTCGGCCAGCTCGAGCGCCATCGCAAGCATCGTGCTGCAATAAAACGCCATCCACGCCGTGCCGTCCGCCTGCTCGAGCTGCCCGCCGGTCGGCAGCGGCTTCGAGCGGTCGAACACGCCGATGTTGTCGAGCCCCAGGAAACCGCCCGAGAACAGGTGCCGCCCGCCCGGATCCTTGCGGTTCACCCACCAGGTGAAATTGACGACGAGTTTCTGGAACACCCGCGCCAGGAACAACCGGTCGCGTCCGCCGCGCGGCCCGGTCATCTTGTAGACGCGCCAGCAGGCCCACGCGTGCACCGGCGGGTTCACATCGGAGAAATTCCACTCGTAGGCCGGGATCTGGCCGTTCGGGTGCATATACCATTCGCGCAGGAACAGGTTCAGCTGCTCCTTGGCGAAATGCGGATCGATCCGCGCAAACGGGATCATGTGGAACGCCAGGTCCCACGCCGCGAACCACGGATACTCCCACTTGTCCGGCATCGAGATGATGTCACGGTTGAACAGGTGCGGCCAGTCGCTGTTGCGGCCCTGGCGCCGCGCCGCCGGCGGGGGCGGCTGCTTCGCGTCACCCTCGAGCCAGTCCGCCACCACGAAGTGATAGAACTGCTTCGACCAGAGCAATCCGGCGAAGGCCTGCCGCGCCACGTTGCGCTCCTCCGCGCTCACGCCCGCCGGCAGGACGCTGGCATAGAATTCTTCCGCCTCCGCCCGGCGGGCGGCGAAGACCTGGGCAAACCCCTCGCCAAACGGCCGGCCGGGCGCCTCGGCCTCGGCGCTCAACCGCAGGCGCATGACCGCCGTTTCGCCCGGGGCCAGGTCGAGCACCCGGTGCGCCGCGACCTTGGTGCCGACGCGCTTGGCGTTCACCGCGCCGGTTTGACCGCGCACCACGTAGTCGTGGAAGGCGTCCTTGACGAACGGCCCGGCATTCTCCGCTTCGAAGAGCCTGGTCGCATTGGTCTCGTTGTCGGTGAAGAGCAGCGGGTCGGGCCGGCCGGGCGCCGACTCGATTTCCCAGAAGAACCGCCCCAGCGATTCATGGTGCGTCTGCACATGACCCGGCGCCAGCTGCTGCATCCGCGGCTTGAGTTCGCAGCCGTCGTGCTTGCAGCCCCACGACCAGGAATTGCGGAACCACAGCGTCGGCAGGAGGTGCAGCGGCGCGCGGTCGGGCCCGCAGTTCTTCGCGGAAATCTCGATCAGGATGTCGTTCGGTCCGCCCTTGGCGTATTCGACCGTCACCTCGAAGTAGCGGTTCTCGGCAAACACCCCCGTGTCCTCCAGCTCGAACTCGGGCACGTTCCGGCCGCGGCGGGCGTTCTCCTCGCGCAGGCGCGCGTAGGGGAACTCGGCCTGCGGGTAGTGATACACCGCCCGCATGTGGCTGTGCGTCGGCGTGCTGGCCGTGTAGAAATACGCCTCCTTCACGTCCTCGCCGTGGTTGCCTTCCGGACCCGTCAGGCCGAACAGCCGCTCCTTCAGGCGCGGGTCGCGTCCATTCCACAGCGCCAGTGCGAAGCACAGCCGGCATTCGCGGTCCGTGATGCCCAGCAGGCCGTCCTCGCCCCAGCGGTAGGCGCGGCTCTCGGCCTGCTCAAAGGTGAAATACTTCCACGCCTCGCCGTCCGCGGAGTAATCCTCCCGCACCGTCCCCCACTGCCGCTCGGCCAGATACGGGCCCCAGCGCTTCCAGTTCTTCCCGCGGTCGGCGTCCTCGGCCAGACGCGCGTGTTCCGCAGTGGACGGGACGGGCTTCATTGGCGGGGGATGCTACAGGCCGTGGCTTGCTTGGCACGGCAAAACCGCCGCGCCTTACAGCAACCGCTGCAGGGCCGCGCGGCCCGCCTTGCCCGCCACCAGATAGACATGCGCCTCGTCGGCCCAGGCCGCGACGCTCATGCCGTCGCGGTCCAGAAAGGCCGGGGCCGCCGCCACCGCGGGAAAATCGGCGCGCTGGCCGATGTAGCAATGGAACCACACACCCTCGCGGTTAAAGCACACCTCGAGGACATCGTGGCCCTCATAGCTCACGGTGCGGCAGCCGCCCTTGCGCAGGGCTTCAAAGCTGACCGGCAGGCCGCGACCCAGCCGGGTCGTGGGATCAGCCAGCATGGCCTGCAACGAACCTGTGCCGTGCCCGCCATGAAGTTCACCGTGCGCCGCATCCGTCATCACGTAGCTGGCCAGCGCGGTGTCCGCCAACACCTGCTTGGGCCAGAGGGCGAGCGCGGCGCTGAAAATCACGGCAATGGCAGCGGCGGCGGCCAGCATGGCGGGCGAACGCCACCAGCGGGTCTGGGTCGGGCCGGCTTCGGTCACGCGGCCGCCGGCGAGGATCGCCTCCCGCAGGCCTGCGGGGACCGGCACCTCGTTGAGTTTCGCGCTGACGGCCCCATCGAAGGCCTGCTGGCGGGCGAACCACTCGTGCAGCGCCGGGTCGCGCTGGACCTGTCCCAGCGCAGTCTGAAAGGTCGCATCGCTGGCATCGGCCCCATTGGGCCGGTAGCCCTGCAGGATAAATTTTGCCTCGGCGTTGTTCATGAGAGTTTCCTCGCAGACGGAGTGTTGAAGGGCACGACCTTGCCGCGCCCGGCGGATTCCTTGCGGGCCAGGGTCGTGCGGAGCTGGGCCTTCCCGCGCGACAGGCGGGACATGACGGTGCCGATCGGCACCGCGAGCATCTCGGCAATCTCCTTGTAGGAGAAATCCTGCATGTAGAAAAGGGTCAGGGGGGCGCGGTAGACCTCGTCCACCTCCTGCAGGGCTTCGACCACGAGACCGGCATCCATCCCGGTGACGATATCCACTTCCGGCGCCGGCGGGTCGGATTCGACGGGGCCCAGGTCCTCGAGCGCCGTGACGCGCTCGGCGCGGCGCCGGCTGCGGAGAAACTCGCGATAGAGCGTGGTGAAGAGCCACGACTTGGCCTTGCCGGCCTCGCGCAGCGCATGTCCTTGCTTGGCCCAGATGAAGAAGGTCTGCTGGGTAAGGTCGCCCGCGTCTGACGAGTTCCTCGTCAGGCTGAGGGCAAAGCGGAACAGCGGCGTGTAGTGCGCGTCCACCAACTGGTTGAAAATCTCACTGGCCATGCGCCGATAAGAGTCTGCCGGTCCGCGGCTTATTCCAAGGAAAAGTATCCCCGATCGCCCGGTTAAATCACTTGCCGGGCACCCACTTGGGCGGACGCTTTTCACGGAACGCGGCCAGACCTTCCTGGATCTCGGCCGACTGGCGGGTTTCGAGGTGGGTCGCCATCGCCCGCTCGAGGTCCGCCGGGAGGGAGGCGGGCCAAAGTTGGGCAAGCAACTGCTTCGTGCGCCCCACCGCCTCGGGGCCGCCTTGCATCACTTCCGCCGCGATGTGCAGGGCCGCCGGCATCAGCTGCTCACCCCTGAGCGCCTCGTTGACCAAGCCGATCACCTCGGCGTGGTGCGCGGAGAACAGCTCGCCCGTCAGCAGGATCCGCCGGGCATCGCGCTCGCGCAGCTGGCGGCGCAGGAAAGTCATCACCAAGGCCGCCACCAGGCCGCGCCGGGTCTCGGGATAGCCGATCCGGGCCGTTTCCTCGGCGAACGCAAAATCACACGCTGACATCAGGCCCGCGCCACCGGCGACGGCGGCGCCGCGCACCACCGCGATGGTCACCAGGCGGCTCTCGCTCAACCGGCGCAGCACCTGGCCGATCAACTCGGCCGACTGGTGCGCCCGGGCCGGGTCGGCCGCCTCGGCCAGATCCAGGCCGGCGCAAAACACCGGGCCGGCCCCGGTGAGGACCAGCACGCGTTGCGCCGGATCCTTTTCCACGGCGGTCAGAGCCGCCAGGAGCGCCTGCACCAGCTCGATGGAGAGCGCATTGCGTTTCTCGGCGTGGTTCAGCGTCAGAAGCGTGATGCCGGGACCGGCACTTTCCGCAAGCACAAGGGAGGCAGCCATGGGGTCAGTCGGTTGAAGAGGAAGATTCCGGCAGCAGGCCCAGGGGCATCGCCAGCAGGGCCTGCCCGAGCGTCTTGCCCTGGGCGTCGATGCGCAACGAGCAACTGCCGCCGCCGACGAGCACCCCGGGCAGGACGAAGTTGAGCGCCTCGAGGTTGGGCACGTCGTAGCGGACGACCGTGCCGGTGCCGAGCGGCGTGAACCACGCCTCGACCTGCGCCGCGGTCAGATGCCGCTGCAGCCAGGCATAATCCGCCGGCGTGCGGCCGAAGACGGCGATGTTGGCCGAGGAACCTTTGTCGCCGCTGCGCGCATAGGCGATGGTGCGAAGGGTCTTCATAGCATCTGCCAGGTGGACTTCACGGCCGTGCGCGCAATCAGGCATGGCCAGTAGCCGAAAACCGGCAGGACTTTCGGGCGGCCCGAGGCGTAACCCGTGACGCCCTGCGGCCCGCAGGTGACGAGCGGCGCGATCTCGCGGGTGAAGCGCTTCACCGGCTCCTGCGTGTCGGCGGCCACACTGATGCGCAGCACGGTTTCGATCAAATCGCCCTCCGGCACCCGTCTGACGATGCCACCAACGCTGGCTCCCGTGCCGAGGCATTCGACCAGTGTTTCGCGGTAGACACACCCGGCCTCCTTCAATCGGCGCAGGACCCCCTCGCCCGCCCGCCGCGCCTTGGCGACAGCTTGGTCACCGAACACCGTGAGCATCCCGTGGGCCTTGTAACCATGCCGGTAGGTGGTGCTGACCTTGTAAGTGGCCGGAGGCGGACGACCGGTCGCGCCCGAAATGCGCACGCGGTCCGGCCCGGCTTGCTCCACGCGTAAAGTCAGGAACGAAACGATCACGTCGGGTGAAAGATAATTGCCGGGATCGCCGATCTCATAGAGCAGCTGCTCCTTGACGGTCTGCACCGTCACCGCACCGCCTGTGCCCGCGGGTTTGGTCAGCACGCATGAGCCGTCGCCCGAAATTTCGGCCACGGGAAACCCGATGTCGTGCGAGCCGGGCAGATCGAGCCAGTCGGTGGAAAATCCCCCGCAGGCCTGCGCGCCGCACTCCAGCAAATGACCGGCCACGGTCGCGCCGGCGAGGCGGTCATGATCGGTCGCCGCCCAACCAAAGTGCGCACAGCACGGTCCCACGGTCAGCGAGGGATCGGCCACCCGGCCGGTGATGACGATATGCGCGCCGGCCAGCAACGCCGCGGTGATGCCCTCGGCGCCGAGGTAGGCGTTGGCCGTGACCAATCGGTCCGCCACGGTGGCCGGTTCCGCGCCGGTCTCGAGGTTGCGAAAGTCCGGCCCGCCGGCGCGGACCAAGGCCAGCACGTCGTCGCCGGAAACCACGGCGACCTTCAGTTGCGCCAGTCCCGCCTTGGCCAGCTCGGCGCGCACGGCCGCGCCGCAAGCCCGCGGGTCGAGTCCACCGGCATTGGTGACGATCCGGGTCCGGCCGCCGCCCTGCCAGAATTTTACCAGTGACTGCACGACCTCGATGAAGTCCCGGGCATAACTCGCCGCGGGATCCTTGGCGCGCGTGATCGCCATGATGGAAAGCGATACCTCCGCGAGATAATCGAGCGTGATGAAATCGAGGTCCGGCTGCTGCGCCACAAGGCGCACCGCGGCATCGGGCTGGTCGCCCCAGAAACCGGACGCATTGGCGATCTTGAGCGGGCGGGACATGGCTCAGACCTGCAGCACGCCGGTGTGGAACGACGCCTTGGCGGCCGGCCGCGTCGCCAGCGCAAACGTCCGCAGCAGCGTCGCCCGCGTTTCGTGCGGCTGGATGACGGCATCGACCCAGCCGCGCGCCGCGGCGTAGCGGATATCGGCCTGCTCGACATAGTTTTCCTTCACCTGCTGGCGCAAGCGGTCGAGTTCCTCCTTGGGCCGGTCCTTGGCCGCCTTGGCGAGGATGTTGTAGACCACGTCGCTCGCCTGCGCGGCGCCCATCACGGCATACTTGGCGTTCGGCCAGGCGAAGATGAAGCGCGGATCAAAGGCCTTGCCGCACATCGCGTAGTTGCCGGCCCCGTAGGAACCGCCCGTGATGACGGTGATCTTCGGCACGGTCGAATTGCTGAGGGCGCTGACCATCTTGGCGCCGGAACGGATGATGCCGCTCTGCTCGGCGTCCTTGCCGACCATGAAACCCGACACATCCTGCAGGAACAGCAGCGGCAGCCGCGTCTGGTTGCAGTCCATGATGAAGCGCGCGGCCTTGTCGGCGGAGTCGGCGTAGATGACGCCGGGCATCTGCAGCCCGCTCGCCTTCGACTGCACGCGCATCCGCTGGTTGGCCACAATGCCGATCGGCCGCCCACCCAGCCGCGCAAAGGTGGTGACGAGCGTCTTGCCGTAGTCGGCCTTGTATTCGTCCATCGTGCCGGCATCGACCAGACAGCGCAGCAAATCGCGCACATCGTATTCCCGGCGGCCGTCGAGGGAGACAATATCGAGCATCTTGGTCGCGGGAAACTCGGGCTCGGCCGGCGGTGGCAGCGCCGCGGGCGTCTCAGCCGGCAGCAACGCGACCAGGCTGCGCAGGCGCTTCAGGCAGGCCTCGTCGCTCTTCTCCTTGAAGTCGACCGTGCCGGATAGCTCGGCGTGCATGGCGGCGCCCCCCAGCGTCTCCTGGTCGGTCTCCTGGCCGATCGCGGCCTTCACCAGCTGCGGCCCGGCCAGGTAGAGGCCGCTGCCCTCGGTCATCAGGATCTTGTCGCACAGCACCGGCAGGTAGGCGCCGCCGGCGACGCAGTTGCCCATGATCGCCGCGTATTGCGGGATGCCGGCGGCGGAAATGACGGCGTTGTTGCGGAAAATCCGACCGAAGTCGTCCTCGTCGGGAAAAATCTCGTCCTGCATCGGCAGGAACACACCAGCCGAGTCCACGAGGTAGACGAGCGGCAGGTTGCACTCGAAGGCGATGCGCTGCGCGCGCAGCACCTTCTTGCACGTCATCGGGACAAAGGCGCCCGCCTTGACCGTGGCATCGTTGGCCACGACCATGCAGGAGCGGCCGCCGATGTCGGCGATGCCCGTGACCACGCCGGCCCCGGGAAAGTTGCCCCACTCCTTATACATGCCGTGGGCGGCCCAGAGTCCGAGCTCCAGGAAAGCCGCGCCCTTGTCGTCCGCCAGTGCGGCGAGCCGCTCGCGCACGAACAGGCGCCCGAGCTTGTGCTGGCGGGCCTGGCCGTCCGCGCCGCCGCCTTCGCGCAGCCCGGCTTCCTGCCGGGCAAATTCGTGGTAATAGTCGAGCAGGGTTTTCGGGGACGGCACGGTTCGGGCGGGGTTGTGGTAACCACCCTCACGCTAAACCGGATGGCGGGCAAACTGCAATCGACCCGATGGCTACGCCATAAGGGTGATTGTAGGCCGGCCGGCCGGGAAACCCTCGTCCCACCGGGCGAATCGGCTTTGTGTGCACCTCAGCCCCCCATCCCCATGACTCCTGCATCGATTGCCGCTCCCTGGCTCGCCCAACTCTCGCCCGCTGAAATCGCCTTTCTCAAGAAGGTCGCGCACTTTGCCGCGACCGAGATCGCGCCGCACGCCGACGCGTGGGAGAAGTCGGAAGAACTGCCCCGCGCCGTCTTCATGAAGGCGGGCAAGCTCGGCCTGCTGGGCATGACCGCGCCGCGTGCGCGCGGCGGCCAGGGCTTCGGCTATGCGGCCTATGCCCTCGCCATCCGCGAGCTCGCCAAGCACCAGGCGGCATTCGCCATCGATCTCGCCGCGCACAACGCGCTCGGCTCCGGCCACCTGCTTGCCGCCGGCAACCCGGCCCAACACAAACGCGTCCTGACCAAACTGCTCAAGGGCACCTGGCTCGCCGCCTGGGCCCTCACCGAACCGGAAGCCGGCAGCGACAGCGGCGGCGTGCAGACCACGGCCACCGAGGTCAGCCCCGGCAAATGGGAGCTCAACGGCTTCAAACGCTACATCACGCTCGGCCGCTCTTCAGATATCGTCATCGTGATGGCCGTCAGCGGGCAGACCGCCGAGGGCCGCAAGGAAATCAGCGCCTTCCTGGTGGAGCGCGCCGAAATCATCCCGGTGCGCAAGGTGCCAACCTGTGGGCTCCGCGCCAGCGACACCGCCGAGTTCAAGCTGGTCAAGGCCAAGGCCGAGCTGGTCGGCCCGCGCGGCACCGGCCAGGCCACCGCCCTTGCCTGCCTCGACAAGGGCCGCATCGGCGTGGCCGCCGTCTCGCTCGGGCTCGCCCGCGCCGCGCTGGATGCCGCCCTCAAGCACGCCCTCAACCGCCGCCAGTTCGGCAAGCGGCTCGCCGACTTCCAGGCGCTGCAGTTCATGCTCGCCGACTGCGAGGTGGAGTTGCGCGCCGCCGAGGCCCTCGTGCTGCAGGCCACCGCCCTCGCCTCGCGCGGCGAGCGGCACACCATCGAATCGTCCGTCGCCAAGCTCTACGCGTCCGAGGCCGCCTCGCGCATCTGCAGCCGCGCCCTGCAAATCCACGGCGGCTACGGTTACACCCGCGACATCCCGGTCGAACGCTACTGGCGCGACGCGCGCCTCAGCGAGATCGGCGAAGGCTCGTCGGAGGTCCAGCGCATCGTCATCAGCCGGGCTTTGCTTAAAGGCACCGCAGCCACACTGGCCGACATCCGGTAGTCCAAAATGAAGATTTACTACGCCTAGTCGTCGCCGAACTCAGGGCCGGAACCGGGATCGACCCCGAGGATCTGCGCAAGGTCGGCCTCGGCCCGATCCCTCTCCACCAACAAAGCGGTGAAGAAAGGACGCGCGGCAGCGATATGCAGCAATGAGTCGGGCAGGCTCGCGAGTTCGGGCGCCGGGCCGTGATCTGCCAAAGGCAGGACCGGCATCTTGCCTCGGATCCGCGGCTCGCCGGGAAAAAAATGTCCCGGGGGCATCGCGAAATCCCCGGCCAGTTCCACCAGCGGCCGGACCCGGCGGGTCCAGTCCCAGAATGCTTGCAGCCCCGCCTCGGGAAGGCGGGCCAGGCGGCGGTCTTCGTCGGCGGAGTAGACGTTGATCCACCGCCGCACCATCTCGAAGGCACCCGACAGGGCCGGTCTCACCAGGTAATCCATCCAGCGCACGGCGTAGAGATGTTGGAATTCGGGCCAAGTGACGAGCCGCACGTTGGTGTAGGCCGCGGCCTCCCGCGCGCCGGACTGGAAGCCTTGGGCGCTCACGATCAGGCCCTCGTTGGCGCCGGCATCGGCCACCACGGTGCGGAAGGCGTGCACTTCCGTTTGCGTAACGCGCCGCCGCCATAGCTTGCACTCCACGAACAGCTGCGAACGAGGGGAGGAATCGCGGTCGAAGCCGCACACATCGATGCGCTTGCGCCCGCGGGCCAGCGGCACGGGGCAATCCACCGTGGCCTCGTAACCTGCATCGCGCAAGATGCACGCCACCGCTTCCTGCAACTCGCGCCAATCGACGGGTTCGGTCGCCTCGATCATGGCCTGAACCTACGCCACCGTCCCGCGACGAGTCAAAACCGGGTTCGGACGGCCAAACATGCACAAAAGCAAAGACCCCACATCTCACTGAGAAGTGGGGTCTTAAAGTGGTGGCAAGTCTCGGAATCGAACCGAGGACACAAGGATTTTCAGTCCTCTGCTCTACCAACTGAGCTAACTTGCCATTAGACTAGCGAGCAACGAGTTACGAAGCTCATTATTCTCTTCGATATTTGATTTGTAACCGTCAGTTGTCACCATAGCATTTTGAGCATGGAAAATGCCACCGGTCAGGGTGCCAAGAGTGCTCGTAAAGTGGTGTTTCATCGGGTGGCTGAGAACCTCTATCGATTGGAGAATACTGGCGGGTATTACGCGTTGGTAAAACGTGGTGACAAGCAATTTCGTCGTTCCCTCAAAACGAAGGATCGGAAGCTGGCCGAGAGGCGTTTGGACGAGTATCGCGCCCAAGTTGGAAACCTAACGATTAGCGAGGATGGCTCTCCTGCTCCTCTATCCTGTGCTGCCTTAAATTTCTCCCCGTTGAACAGGAAGCGCATCAGCAATTCTCTCACCCACACCGGAGGCGGGACGAAGTCGGCTGGCATATCAGTCCCAATCGCCCATAAAACCTCCTGATTCAAACACGCGAAGCGTTGAACCATACGATTGCTTACGAAAGCGTTTTCTTTTGCCGAAATTTTGTTCTTGGGTGACAACAGCTGACAACACTTTGCTTTTAACAAACAGGTAGAGCAACAATGTTGGGTTCGAGTTCTCCACCTAAATTAGTTGTCACCCTTAGTTGTCACCCGATTATCGAAAATCCGACTTTTGCAGATAGCACGCGATGACCGCGATTTTTTGTATTCTCCCTCTGCAAGAGTGAATTAACATGCTGGCGGATTCAGGCCAAAATCAGCGGAAAACGCCTTTTCGTTTTTTCAGTCCTCTGCTCTACCAACTGAGCTAACTTGCCATTACCGAAAGGGGCCGAGTTAAAAGGGCGCCGGAAGGACGCGTCAACGGGGAATTTGGCAAATTTCCCGGCCCGCCCCAACCAGGCCAGAATCAACCTTCTTCCGGGGGTTTGACGGCCCGGAAGTTCCGCCAAAGGGCGAGGTCGTAGATGATCTTGAGTCCGTCGGCGACGAAGAAGGGCACGCTGGTGAGCGCCGCCGTGGCCATGAGCGGGCCGGCGCAAAGCGGGGCCAGGGCGGTCCCGAGTTGCCGCGCCGTGCCGGTCACGCCGTTGGCGGCGGACCGCTCCGCCGCGGGCACCACTGCATTCACGTAGGACTGCCGGGTCGGCACATCCATCTGCGAGATCATGTGCCGGGCGAGCAGCACCCCCACCGCCCAGCCGAAGGAGGGCATCAGCGGCACGGCCATCAGCAGCACATTGGAAGGCAGGTGCGTCCACACCATGGTGTTCACCAGACCGATGCGGCGGGCCAGCGGCACGGCCGCCAGGGCGGAAAGGCCGGACATTATGTTCGCGCCAAAAAAGATCCCGCCCAGCACCGCCTCGGACACGCCGAAACGCCGATGGAACCAGTAGGCGAGAAAGTTTTGCACGATGAAACCGCCGCCAAACGAATCGAGGGCGAAGAGCGCGCTGAGCCGGAACACCGTGCCGCGCGATTCGCCCAATCCCAGGAATCGTTTTGTTCCCGCCGGCGCCGCGGCCGCTTCCACGCCCGGCCCCAGCCGCCAGCTCAGGCCGCCGATGACCAGACCGAGTGCCCCGTAGGCCGCGAGCAACACCCGATAGCTCGCGAGCGGCGTCCAGCCGGTGCGCTGCATCGCCTCGGCCGCGAACCCGCAGCCCAGTGCGCCGAGGGCCGTCGCGCCGTAACCCACGACGTTATACCAGGCAAAGACCTTCGTCCGGTCGCGCGCGTCGGTCAGCTGCGCCAGGCAGGCCTGTTCCACCGCAAGGAACGGACCGACTTCGCCGCCCGTCGGGCTGATGACGCCAATCGTTGCACCCAGCACGAGCAGCGCGAAGTCGCCCGTGAGCGCCATGCCCGCTCCGCCCAAGGCCATCAGGACTGCGCCGGCGACCAGCACCCGCCGGCGACCCCAACGGTCGGCATGCGTGCTCAGCCACAGGGAAATCGCCGCATCGCCGAGGAAGGTCATCGCCAGCAGCAGGCCGATGCGTGCTTCCCCCAGCCCGGCGGCGGCGAGGTAAAGCACCAGGATCACACCGAGGATGCCGTAGGCGAACATCCGCACCACGCGCGTTGCAAAGAGCAACCAGACACTGGCAGGCCACTGGTTCACGCGGCGATGCAGTCGCGACCACCGGGTCGTCGCAATGCTATTTCGGCGGCGGCACCGGCGTGAGGTTGCCGCGCCATAATTCCCGATAGATCGCGTTGTCGGGCGGATCGAGGCGCCCCAGGCTGAAGTCCCGCGCTTCCACGTAATCGATCCCGTAGTGAAACGACGCCAGCAGCAGCGGGTAGGAAAATTTCTGCCGCCGGTGCAGGTCGCTCCGACACCAGGCGAGATAATCCACGCCCGTGGCGAGATTCTGCCGCCAGGACCAGACGCCGGGCTCATAGGACTCGCGGCTGACGGTGCGCCAGGTCCCCGGCTTGATTTGCATGAGCCCCCGCGCCTCGCCATTGCGGGCCGCGGGGTCAAAATTGGATTCCGCCGCCACCAAGGCGTAGATGAACGCCGGATCCATCCGGTAACGTTCCGCCAGTGGCTGGATGGCCGCCCACACGGCCGCGCGCGTGGCCGGATCGGGCGCGGCCGTTTCCTTTCGGCTGCACGCAACCAACAGCAGGCAGCCCGTGACGAGTATTACGGTTGGCCGCAACATGGGCGATGATTCGCGGGCGGGGTCGCCCGCGCTCCACCTGGAGCCACGGCGACCTCGCCGTGGTCTTAATGCCGGCGGAAGACCAGCGCGGCGTTGTGGCCGCCGAAGCCGAGGTTGTCCGTCAGCACCGTGTCGATCTTCGCCGCGCGCTTCACGTTCGGCGTGTAGTCGAGGTCGCAGTCCGGGTCCGGGGTCTCGTAATTGATCGTCGGCGGCACGATGCCCGTCTCGATGGCCTTGATGCTGATGACCGCCTCGATGCTGCCCGCCGCGCCGAGGAGGTGGCCGGTCATGGACTTGGTGGAACTGATGTTCACCTTCCGCGCGTGGTCGCCAAAAACCTTCTTGATGGCGATGGTCTCGAACTTGTCGTTGTAGGGCGTCGAGGTGCCGTGCGCGTTGATGTAGTCAACCTGGTGCGGCTCGATGTTGGCGTCGTGCAACGATTTGATCATCGACTGCGACAGGCCCTTGCCGTCCGGATCCGGCGAGGTGATGTGGTAAGCATCGCAGGTGGCGGCATAGCCGGCCAGCTCGCAGTAAATGTGGGCGCCGCGGGCCAGGGCGTGCTCGAGGCTCTCGATCACGATGATGGCCGAACCCTCGCCCATGATGAAGCCGTCGCGGTTCAGGTCGAAGGGCCGGCTGGATTTCTGCGGGTTGTCGTTGTTGGTGCTCATCGCCTTCATCGAGCAGAAGCCGGCGTAGGCCAGCGGGGTGATCGCGGCCTCGGCGCCGCCGCAGACCATCACGTCGGCGTCGCCGCGGCGGATCATGCGGAGCGACTCGCCGATGGCGTGGGTGGCGGTCGAGCAGGCGCTGACCACGCCGAAATTCGGACCACGCGCCCCGAGCTCGATGGCGACAAGCCCGCCGCACATGTTGCTGATGAGGGCGGGAATCATGAAGGGCGACACCTTCCGGGGGCCGCGTTCCATGAGCACCTTGTGCTGGTTCTCAATGGTCCACATGCCGCCGATGCCGGAGCCGATGATGACCCCGACGCGGTCGGCGTCCTCCTTGGTCATGTCGAGCTTGGCGTCGGCGATGGCCTGCTTCGCCGCGCAGAAGCCGAAATGTGTGTAGCGGTCGTTGCGGCGGACCTCCTTGGGGTCCATGTGCTGCGCCGGATCCCAGCCCCGCACCTCGGCGCCGATCTGGCAGCTGTAGTCCTTGGCATCAAAGAGCGTCACCTTGTCGATGCCGCATTTGCCGGCGACAATGTTGGCCCAGAAATCGTTCACGTTGTGGCCCAGGGAGGCGATCACGCCCATGCCGGTGACGACGACGCGTTTGTGAGATGCGGAATTTTCCATCGTTAAAATCGAGGGGGGAAATAAAAAAGCGCCCTACCAGACCAGCACAGGGCCAGACGGTAGAACGCTTCGGTCAAATGGCCAAAATTATTTCTTACCGGCCTTGTTTTGGATGTAGGCGGTGACATCGCCAACCGTCTGAAGCTTCTCGGCATCGGACTCAGGGATCTCGCCCTTGATCTCGTCCTTGAACTCCTCCTCGAAAGCCATGATCAGCTCGACGGTGTCGAGCGAGTCGGCGCCAAGGTCGTCGAGAAACGACGCCTGCGGTGTGATTTGCTCCTCATTAACATTCAGTTGGTTAACGATGATTTCTTTGACGCGCTGGTCGATGGTTTTCTGGTCAGCCATGAGTTTGGAAATGGGTCTAAAACGTTGGTGAAAGAGGTCACATGACCATGCCGCCGTCAACGGTAAAAACTTGACCGGTGATGTAACCCGCTTCCTCCGAACAGAGAAACGCGGTCATGTGGGCAATGTCCGCCGCCTCGCCGAGGCGTTTGAGCGGGATGACTGAGGTGATCTTCTCGGCGGCCTCGGGCGGCAGCGCGGCGGTCATGTCCGTCTTGATGAAGCCGGGGGCGACGGCGTTGGAGGTCACACCGCGCGCGGCGAACTCCTTGGCGATGGCCTTGGTAAAGCCGATCAGGCCGGCCTTGGCGGCACAATAGTTGGCCTGGCCGGCGTTGCCCATGAGGCCCACCACCGAGGTGATGTTCACGATGCGGCCCCAGCGCTTCTGCGTCATCGAGCGGCCGATATGCTTGGTCCAGTGATAGCAGCTGGTTAGATTGGTGGTGATGACGGAATTCCAGTCCTCTTCGGACATGCGGAACAGCAGGCCGTCCTTGGTGATGCCGGCGTTGTTGACGAGGATGTCGATCTGGCCGAACTCGGCGAGCAGGTCGGCGCTGGCCTTGGCGACCGCGGCGCCATCCGCCACATCCACGGCCAGGGCCTTGGCCTTGCCGCCGCCGGCGATGATGGCCGCGGCGGTCGCGCCGCAACTGTCGGCGGACTTGCTCACGCAGATCACGGTGACGCCGCCCTTGGCCAGCAGTTCCGCGATGGCTTTGCCGATGCCCCGGCCGGCGCCGGTGACAAGGGCCACACGATTGTTGAAGGTCAGACTCATAGGGTGAGCGCCATAGGTCGCCACACCCCGGGTGTTTGTCAATACACGTCGCGCTGGTAGCGCTTGTCCTTCTTCATCTGCTTCACGTAGTCCGCGGCCGCCGCGGCATCGAGGCCGCCCTGCTGGGCGATCACGTCGTGCAGGGCCACGTCGACGTCCTTCGCCATGCGCTTGGCGTCGCCGCACACGTAGAAATGCGCGCCGGCCTTGAGCCACGCCCACAGTTCCGCCGCGTTCTCACGCATGCGGTCCTGCACGTAGACCTTGAGAATCTGATCGCGCGAAAACGCGAGGTCCACGCGGGCCAGCGCGCCCGACGCGTGCCAGGCCTTCCATTCCTCCTCGTAGAGATAGTCCGTCGCGCGATGCTGGTCGCCGAAGAAGAGCCAGTTCCGGCCGGTGGCCTTGGTCGCGACGCGCTCCTGGAGGAAGGCCCGGAACGGCGCGATGCCCGTGCCCGGCCCCACCATGATGATGTCCTTCGCGCCGTCGGCCGGCACGCCGAAATGCGAATCGGAAACGAACACCGGCACGGGCGCCGCCTTCAATTCCGCCCGGTCGGCGAGGAACGTCGTCGCCACGCCCACGCGCGAGCGGTGGTTGGTCTCGTAGCGCACCACCGCGACGGTCAGGTGCACCTCCGTTGGGAAAAGTTTCGGCGACGACGCAATCGAGTAGAGCCGTGGCATCAGCTTGCGCATATGATCCACCAGTTCCTGCGGGGTCAGCTTCGCGCTGGGGAACTCGGCCAGCAAATCGACGAACTCCCGCTCCTCGAGCCAGCCCGCGAGCTGGTCCTTGGCCTCGGGGACCAGCAACGCCGCGAGCCGGGTCTTGTCGGCCTCGGCGGTCGCCTTGGCCGCGAGAGTCTCGACGATCTTCCGCGTCGGCTTGGCCAGCGCCAGCCGGCCGGTCAAGGCCTCACGCAACGGGATCGGTGCCGCCAGCTTCAGCATGACGGGCGACACCGGCTCGTTGCCGGTGGCGCTGAGCCGCGCCAAGATCTCGTCTACTTCGTCCGGCCGGTTCGCGGGGAAGACGCCCAGCGAATCGCCCACCTTGTAGGTCAGCCCGCTGCCGGCGATGTCCACGGCCATGTGCCGCGTCTCCTTGTGGGAACCGGGCTTGTTCAGCAGCCGGTTCTCGACCAATCGCGCGGGAAACGGGTGGTCTTTGTGGTAGGTGCTGGCGGGCACGGCATCGCTCATGGAGGGGCTGTTTTAGGCCGCCCGGCCCGCAGCTTGGCAAGCTCCGTTTGCGTCATGGGAATCTCGTTGCGCCGCCCTCGGGCGCCGGCCATTCATCCGTTTCACATGGAACCCGTCCGCATCCAAAAACTCATCGCCGAGGCCGGCATCTGCTCGCGCCGCGCGGCCGAGGCGCTGATCGTCGCGGGCGAGGTCTATGTGAACGGCGAAAAGGCCGTGCTCGGGCAGAAGGTGGAGCCGGGCACCGACAAGGTCACCGTGCGCGGCAAGTCCCTGAAGTCCCACGCCCAGCCCAAGCTGGCCCTCGTCATGCACAAGCCGCGTGGGGTGGTGTGCAGCAACAGCGACCCGCACGCCGACCACACCATCTTCGACCTGCTGCCGCGCGAATGGGCCAAGCTCCGGCTCTTCTGCGCCGGCCGCCTCGACAAGGACAGCGAGGGCCTCGTCATCCTCACGTCCGACGGCGACCTCGCGCACAAGCTCATGCACCCGTCGAACCTGGTCGTGAAACGCTACTATGTGTCGCTCGAGGAACCCTTCCCCGCCGGCCGCCTCCGCCAGCTGCTGCGCGGCGTGGTCATCGAGGGCGAGCACCTCAAGGTCGAGAAGGCCAGCCTGGTCAACCCCAAGGCCGACCGCAGTTCGCCCGAGCTCGACGTCCACATGCACCACGGCAAGAAGCGCGAGATCCGCCAGCTGTTCACCGCCCTCGGTTTCGAGGTCCGCCGCCTGCGCCGCTACCAGATCGGCGCTCTCCGCCTGAAAGGAATTCCTTTGCGCGGGGTGAAACAACTTTCTACCAAGGAAATCTCATCCCTCTTCGTCGTCCCTCCCGCGCATTACCGCGAAATGACCCCCTCCACCTCCGATGAAAACTAAGCTCATCCTCCTCGCCCTCGCCTGCGCCGCCTCGCTCGCCGCCGAAACGGTCAAGACCGATACCGCCGTCTTCGTGCAGACCGACCCGAAGTCGCCCGTGCTCACCCGCCTCAAGGCCGGCAGCACCATCACCGTCGTCGGCGAGGCCCCGGCCGGCTGGCGCCGCGTCGAGGTCAGCGGCCCCTTCGAGGCCTACGCGCAAAGCCGCGACATCACCAAGGGCCTTGAGGTCCGCGAGGGCGGCAGCATCTATGCCGAGCCCCGCAAGGACTCCCAGCTCCTCGCCGTGGCCGCCGCGGGCGACAAGTCCGAGGTCATCGGCCTGGCCAAGTCGACCTCCGGCGACTGGTGCCAGGTCCGCCTCGAGAAGAAGCTGCAGGGCTTCATCGCCGTCGGCGAAGCCGCCAACATTGCCGCCGACACCAAGCCGGCGCCCGTCTTCACCCCCGCCCCGGCGCCGACCGGCCCCGTGACCACCCTCGGTCGTCCCGTGCCGGTCGCGTCGAACAATGCCGACACGCCGCGCCTCTTCGCCGGCACGCTCGTCCTGGCCCGCCGCCCCATCCTGAATCCCAATCCGCCCTACGACTACCAGGTGACCGACAGCGGCGGCCGCCGCTTCGCCTACGTCGACACCCGGCGACTGCTCCTCACGGACAAGATCGAGAACTTCCTCGACCGCGAGATCACCGTCACCGGCACGGTACGCAACACGGTTGATGGCAAGGACCTCGTGATCGCCGCCGAGTCCATGGCGCTGAAAAAATAAACCTTTGGGCGGAACGCGCTGACTCCAGCGCGTTTTGCGTCTTCGACCAGCGCGTTGGGGTCAACGCGCTCCACCTTACCCTCTTCCCGCACCATGGAACTGATTGACGGCAACAAGATCGCGGCGGACATCATCGCCGAACTCAAGACCCAGGTCGCCGCCCTGCCCGGCCGGCCGCCCTGCCTCGCGCTCGTGCGCGTCGGCGAGGACCCGGCGTCTGTTTCCTACGTGAAGAAGAAGGAGACCGCCTCCGCCACCATCGGCATCACCAGCCGGCTCATCTTCCCGCCCGTCACCATTGCGCAGGACGAGCTCTTCGCCCTCATCGACGGCCTCAACGCGGACCCGGCCGTGGACGGCATCCTGGTCCAGTCGCCGCTGCCGAAGCACATCAACGAGGTGGCCGTATTCCGCCGCATCGCCGCGGACAAGGATGTCGACGGCTTCCACACGATGAACCTCGGCAAGCTCGCGCAGGAGGACGACAGCGGCTTCGTCGCCTGCACGCCCGCCGGCATCATGGAGCTGCTGCAACGCTCGGGCGTTCCGCTGTCTGGCAAGCATGTGGTGGTCCTCGGCCGCAGCCTGATCGTCGGCAAGCCCGCGGCGCTGCTCGCCCTGCAGCGCAAGCCCTGGGCCAATGCCACCGTCACCGTCTGCCATTCGCAGACCGCCAATCTCCCCGCCCTCACCCGCCAGGCCGACGTCCTCATCGCCGCCATCGGCAGACCCGAGTTCGTCACCGCCGACATGGTCAAGCCTGGCGCCGTGGTCATTGATGTCGGCGTCAACCGGGTCGCGGATGCGACCAAGAAGTCGGGCTACCGGCTCACCGGCGACGTCCACTTCCCCACGGTGTCGCCGTTGTGCAGCAAGATCACCCCGGTGCCGGGCGGGGTCGGCCCGATGACTGTCGCCATGCTCATGCAAAACACGGTGAAGGCCCGGCGGCAGCACGCCCAGGACTCCCAACCTTAAAATAGGGCTTTTCCCCTTAACTGAACCTTGCCACTCGGCGGCAAACCCCTTTGCCTCCCCCTTTAACCAAGCATGGCCACACCCAAGATTCTTGTCGTCGATGACCAGCCGATCAACGTCCAGCTGCTGAAGCGCAAGCTGGAGCGCGAGGGCATGATCGTGGCCACCTCCTACTCGGGCCGGGAGGCGCTGGACCTGGTCAAGGCCGACAGGCCCGACCTGATCCTGCTCGATGTCATGATGCCCGAGATGGACGGCATCGAGGTCTGCCAGCGCCTGCAGGCCGACAAGGAAACGAAGGCCATCCCCGTCATCTTCATCACCGCCCGCACCTCCAAGGAGGGCAAGATCGAGGGCCTCGGCGTCGGCGCCGTGGACTACATCACCAAGCCCATCGACCTCGACGAGACCCTCGCGCGCGTGCAGACGCAGCTACGCTTCGTGGCGATCAATCGCGAACTCATCGACCTGCAGACCCGCCTCGGCGAGTCCCGCCGCTCGGCCACCATCGGCGCCGTCACCCAGGGCATCGCCCACAACCTGAACAATCTCCTGGGCGTCGTCATCGGCTACGTCGACCTCATCAAGGCCTACCACGAGAAGCCCGAGCTGGTGAAGAAGAACGCCCAGCATCTCGAGGACGCCGTCAACCGCATCGTCGGCATCATCAAGCAGCTCACCGGCCTCGTGGTGAAGAACCGCCCGCCGCTCATCCGCGCCAGCCTCGCCCGCATGATCGACAGCGGCGTCCGCCGCTACCAGATCGAATACAAGATCGACCAGCCCATCACCATCGAGCCCGCCACGGCCGAGGTGCTGATCGACACCAATGTCGAAGTCTTCGAGGAGACGCTTTCCAAGCTGCTCATCAACGCCTGGGAAAGCTACCACGACGAGCCCGACGACAAGCGTCCGATCCACATCCGCACGGAGGTCGTCGAGCGCCCGGAGGAGGGCCGCTTCGCCCTCGTGCACATCGAGGACCGCGGCCGCGGCCTCGACCCCGAGATCAAGGACCACGCCTTCGAGCCCTTCACGAGCACCAAGCACACCGTCGGCGTCGGCATGGGCCTGACCGTCGCGCGCCACTCGATGCGCAATCTCGGCGGCGAGGTCACGCTGGCCGACCGGCCCGGCGGCGGTGCCATCTGCACCATCCGCCACCCGCTCGAGCGGAAAAACAAAGACAGGACCTGAGGCTTGCAGGGCGGGATCACCGTATCCCGCCTTTGTTTGAACAGGCTGTCACGTTCGAGGCGGGATACGGTGATCCCGCCCTACACCCGGATTCTCATTGCGAGCCGCCCAGCGACGCGGCAATCCATCTGCCAGCTTCGATGCCCTCCTCCCGCATAGCGCTCATTGGCGCGGGCAACCTCGCCTCCGCCATCGTCCGCGGCCTGCTCGCAAAGAAGGCCTGCGCGCCCGCCGACCTCGCCTGCACCAGCAAGACGGGCGGCACGGCGCAGAAGCTCGCGGCCGACACCGGCATCACCTTCGAGCCCGACCTGCCCAGGCTCCTCGCCGGCGCCGACACCGTCATCATCGCCTTCAAGCCCCAGTCGCTGGCCGGGGCCGACCCGCGCCTCGCCGAACTGACCACCGGCAAGCTCGTGCTCTCCGTGCTGGCCGGGAAAAAACTGGCGCGCCTCGCCCAGGCTTTTCCCAAGGCCCGCAATATCGTCCGCACCATGCCCAACACGCCCGCGGCCATTGGCGCCGGCATGACGCCTTTCTGCGCGCTCACCCCGCTCGCCGCGACCGACCGCGCCACCGTGGAAAAACTCCTCGGCGCCCTCGGCCAGTTCCTCGAGCTCGGCGAGGAGCACATGGACACCGTCACCGCGCTCGTGGGCAGCACACCGGCCTTTCTCTTTGAGTTCGTCGCCGCGTTGCGCGACGGCGGGGTGGCCGCCGGGCTGCCGGCCGACACCGCCCAGAAGCTCGCGCTCGAGTCGGTCCTTGGCTCCGCCCGGCTCCTCGCCCGCAGCACGGAGACGCCCGAGGCGCTGCGCGACAAGGTCACCTCGCCCAACGGCACGACCTACGCCGGCCTGCAGGTCATGGCTTCTCGCCAGTTCCGCGAGACAATCAAGGAAACCATCCTCGCCGGCGCCCGCCGGGCGGGCGAGCTGTCGCGGGACTAAGGCGTGTATTCAAAACCCATAAGTTAAGCCAATCCATGGCTGCGGCGAGCTGGACAAAGCCACGGATGAAACATCCGCCCATCCCCGCCGGCGCGGCTGTCTACTCGTCGCGCAGGGCGTCGATCGGCGAGACGCGGGACGCGCGGAAGGACGGGAGGAACACCGCCAGCAGCACGACGACGGCCATCACGGCGGCGGTCGCGAGGAGCACGCCGGCATGGACCGCTCCGACGCCAAAGAGCACGCTCTGCATCGCCCGGCCGGCGGCCCAGGCGCCGAGCACGCCGAGGACGAGTCCCGCCAGCAGCAGTCCGGTCCCGAGGCCGAGGAACTGTGCCAGCACCTGTTCCGGCAACGCACCGAGCGCCATGCGCACGCCGATTTCCCGGCGGCGCTGGCCCACGGCATAGGCGAGCACGCCATAGGTGCCGACCGCGGCGAGCAGGAGCGCCACGCCGGCGAAAATACCGGCCAGCACGGCCGGCGAGCGACGCGCCACGAGGCTCTCGTCGACGCGGTCCTGCATCGGTTTCAGGTCGTCGACCGGCAGCTCAGGATCCAGTTTGAGCACGACCTTCTTCAACATGGACGCAAGGGCCGCGGGGTCGAGCGGGGTGCGCACGATGACCGAAAAGGAGGTGGAGGAATAAGTGACGTAGGGGTAATAGACGGCCCCTTGGGCGCCTTTTTCCGAGAGGTCGGTCTGCTTCACGTTACCCACGACCCCCACGATGGTGTGGGCGTCGTCCTCGGTGAACTTGGGGCCGTTGACGATGCGGTGGCCGAGCGCGCTCTGGTTGGGCCAGTAGCGTTGCGCGAAATCCTGGTCGACCACGCAGGCGTGCGGTTTGCGGTGGTTGTCGGCGTCCTCCAGGAGGCGGCCGGCGATCAGCGGAATCCCCAGCGACTGCCAGTAGTCACCCACCGCCGCCATGGTGTAGTGGGCGCGGATGGAATCGCCCGGGGCGAGCACGACGCCCTCGATGGCGGTGGCGTTGTTGTCGACGCTGCCGGTGAAGGGCAGCCCGGAGGTGAGGCCGACGGAGGTGACGCCCGGCAGGGCCCGCAGTTCGGGCAGGAGCCGCTCGATGAGGGCGAGGCGCGCCTCGGGCGTGGGGTAGTTTTTCCACGGCAGGGCGATCTGGCCGGTCAGCACGTGCTGGGGTTGGAAGCCCGGGGCCGTGGCGAGAACGCGGCGGAGGCTGAGGCCGAGGAGGCCGGCGCCGCTCAGCAGCACAAACGCGAGGGCGATCTGGGTGACGATGAATCCGTGGCGCACCCGCTGGGCGGCGCGGCTGCCGGTGCCGCCCCGGGTCTCGGCCTGGAGCACGGGAGCCAGCCGGGCATGCAGGTTGAACCAGATGACGGGCAGCGCGAGCGCGATGCCGACGAGGACGGAGACGGCAAAGGCCACCGCGGCGACCCGGCCGTCGAAGACGATGGTGGTCCCGAGCGGGAGCTGCTCGGTGCCGAGCACGGAAAGCAGCCGGATGCCGATGGCACCGCCGCCGAGCCCGAGCACTCCGCCCGCGACCGCCAGCATGACCGTCTCGAGCATGACCTCACGGGTGATGTGCCGGCGGCTGGCCCCGAGGGCCTGGCGGACGGCCAGCTCCTTGGCGCGGCCGCTGGCGCGGATCAGGAGCAGGTTGACGAGGTTGACGCCGCCGATGAGGAGCAGAAACAGCACGCCGCCCTGCAGCAGCAGGAGGATCGGTCGGACGTCGCGCACATGGTCCTCGTGCAGGGAGCTGACCAGCGTATGAAACCCCGCGCCGGTCAGCAGTTTCGCATAAGGATCGTCCTTGATCTGCCGGGCGTTGAGGGCATCGATCTGCGCCTGGGCGACCGTGAGGGTGGCGCCAGGGGCGAGCCGGGCGATGAGCTGGAAATTGTTCGAGTGGCGGCGGTCCGGCGCACGGTCCTCCGGGTTCGACGCGGCGGGGATGAAAAACCGGGCCTTGCTGGAGAGATAGCGGAAACCGGGCGGGAGCACGCCGATCACGGTCACCGGCTGGGAATCGACCTGGAACTTGCGGCCGAGCACCTGGGGATCCGCGTTGAAATTGCTGCGCCAGAAGGCGTCGGTCAGGATGGCGACACTGCTGCTCTTGTAGAACATCTCCTCATCGTTGAACGTCCGGCCCATCGCGAGCGGCACGCCGAGGGTGGAAAAAAATTCGGGCGAAACCCGGTCGCGTGCGATGCGGTTGGGGGCGCCGGCCTCCCCCACGATGGCGCTGCCGCCCTGGATGATGGCGATGGAGGCGAAGGCCTTGACCACCTCCTTCCGGTCGTAGTAGTTGGGCAAGGATGCGCCGGCGCGCTCCACGCCGGCGCCGGGATAGCTGTTGATGGCGGTGACCAGCTGCTCGGCGTGCGGAAACGGCAGCGAACGCACGAGAATGGCATCGACCACGGCGAAGATCGCCACGTTGGCTCCGATACAGAGGCCGAGGGTCAGGAGGACGGTCGCGGTGAAGCCGCGCTCACGGCCGAGGCGGCGCAGGGTCTGGCGGAAATCGGTCAGGGAAAACAAGGAGGGCACCCCCGGATCACACCGGAAGGGCCGCGCCGGTTGCAACAATCGGGCAGGATCCCGGACTGAGGCCTTTGCCGTCTGCCGGGACTGAGCATGACCCGGTCGTCTTTGGGCGGCCGGCCCCGGACCGGCACTGTGCCATTACGCCTTAGCCTTCCGGTCGTCGCCGACAGGCCTGGCACTTGTCACTTGCCACTTGCCCCTTGTCACTTTCCCCTCCCGCCATGGGCATGGAATTCGGCTGGTGGGACAAGGACGAGGACGGCGTGAAATGGCAGATCAATGCCCGTTTTCACGGCGGCCACGTCGTGTTCAGCCGCAAGACCGGCCACAATTCCTCGTGGGAAGACTTTGCTCCCACCGACGAACAGTGGGACCGGCTGGTTAGCGAGGCCGAGCGCCGCCTGCCTCGCCGCCTCATGAGTACGAAGGAATTCAACCTGCTCAAGGGCCAGCGGCCGACGTAGGCGCTGCCTGGACTGTAGGAGGGGCTTTACGCCCCGATTTTGGCCGCAAAAAGGCGCAAAGATAATTCCACCTGCCTGCGGCAATTGCGCGCGCCTATAGGCGCCTTGTGAGCATCTTTGCCGCCGGACTTCTTTGTGCCTTCTTGTGGCTAAACTGCCTTGGGCTTGGGCACGAAATGCTCCCGCGCCCGCGCCCAGATGAACGCAAAGGCCGGCGCCAGTTCCTGTGGCCGATCCACCAGCCAGCGGTCGATCTGCACCACGGTGAACCAGTCGCCGCGCTCGATCTCATCGGCCTGCAGGACGAACGGTCCTTCGGCCTCCACGCGGTAGACCCAGACGAATTCCTGGCCGGTCTCCTCGCGCGCCTCGATCTTGAACAGGCGTTGCGGCGGTTTCGCCGGCCGGCAGCCGATCTCCTCTTCCAGCTCGCGCACGGCCGTCGCGTCGTAGTCCTCGCCGGCACCGACGTGTCCGGCGGCCGACGAATCCCACACGCCGGGGAAAAGATCCTTCTGCATCGAGCGCTTGTGCAGGAACACCTGGCCGGCGCGGTTGGCGACCAGCAGGTGCACGGCCCGGTGCCGGAGCTTGCGCCGGTGCACCTCGCGGCGGGCCAGCTGGCCGGTCACCCGGTCCTGCTCGTCCACCACGTCGAAGAGTTCGTCGAGATTCTGCGCCATGGGAATTCCTGTTGAAAATGTGGAAATCAGGAAAGCTGGAAATGCCCACCATTTTCGCCTGCTTGTTCCTGATTTCCTGAGTTCCACATAAAATCCGTTCTTTCTCCTTCTCATCCGTGCTCATCCGTGTAATCCGTGGTCTCTCTCCTCTTTTCCCATGGCCAAAATCGAAGTCAGTCAGGTCGCCGAGATCCTCAAAAAGCACAAGCTCGACCCCTCCATCCTCCGCGAGATCGTGGAGGAGATGAACGAGATCACCTCGCCCGCCGCGGACGAGGACATCAAGCCGCCCGCGCCCAAGAAGCAGTTCGTCATCCTGCTCTCCGACATGGAGGGCAAGCTGCCGAAGAAGGACCTCACGGGCTGGGTCGTGCAGATCGCCGAGGACGCCAGCCCCTACTCGACCACCGACCGCGTCTTCAAAGGCGCCTACGATTTTAACGCCTCCAAGAAAGGCCGCCTGCTGCCGGTGAAGTCCGTCGGCGAGGCGCTCGAGAGCGCCAGCGCGAAATACTTCCGCGAGTCCGAGCTCTGGGTGAAGACCAAGCTGCCCGTCGCCGTCGTCGTCACTGACAACGTCCTCCCGAAGGACGAGTTCAAGATGGAGAAGGTCGACCGCCGCCGAAAGGACGCCTAAGGAGTCTCTTGCTTGCGGTGGAACCCGGCCTCCGGACGGGTTTGTTTGGCGCGCATCCTGAAAACCCGTCCGGAGGCCGGGTTCCACCTTTGGCTCGCGACCAATCCGAAATCCTAGCGCAGCCCCGCCGCCTCGGGCTTGAGCCCGCGGGCCTTCAACGCCTCGGCCACCGCCTTCAGGTCGAGCATCGCGCCGGGCTTCACGCCGCTGCGGGCAAACCAGCCCTGGTTCATCTCGAGGCAAAACTGGATGTTGCGACTGCGCGAGCCCACCGGCCGCTCGTCGTGCGGATACATCGGGTAGATTTCCTTCAGCTCGCCGGTCGGATCGATGTAGCCGATATCGAGCGGCAGGATGGTGTTCCGCATCCAGAAACCCTGCTGCTGCGGGCCGGCGAACACGAACAGCATGCCCTCGTCCTCGCCCATCGCCGTCCGGAACATGAGCCCCTTCTGCTGTTCCGGTGGCAGCGCCGCAATCTGCATCTGCACGGTGCGGTCGCCGATCTTGATGGCGAAGCGGTCGTCGACGGTCTTCGGCACCGCGTTCTTGGCGGCATCGGAACCGCCGCAGGCGCTGAGCAGGGCGAACACGGCGAGGAAGGGCAGGAAACGGCGGGAAAACATGTGGCTCCATTCCCAGTCAGGGAACGCCCAGCGTAAATCCTAAATTGCGCTCCTCTCACTTTCACCTTCACTCCTTGCCGCGCCATAGCCCACCGGGCGACGGCGGGTCCCCTCCCCCTCACCTTCCCCTCCCATGTCCCGTTCCTCCCCGCCCCCGCTCCTCTACGCCGACACCGCCAGCAGCGCCGATCTGCTCTATTTCGGCCGCGTCGAGGTGCACGACCCGTTCATCGCCTTCGGTGCCGGTCGCAAAAAGATCACCCTGCAGAGCGCCCTTGAGTTCGGCCGGGTCAAAAAGACCGGCGGTTTCGATGTCGTCCTGCCGCTCGAGGAGTGGCAGGCCCGCGCCCGGCAACGCTTCGGCCCGAAGGCCGCCGTGCCCGAGGTTATCGCCAGCGTCGCCCGGCATTACGGCCTCCGCACCTTCCGGGTGCCGGCCAACTTTCCGGCGGCCCTTTATCTCCGGCTGACCAAACTGGGCCTGAAGTTCGTCTTCCCCGACGGCCTGCTGTTCCCGGAGCGCGAAATCAAATCCAAGTGGGAGGCGGACTGCATCCGCGAGGGCAACAGGCTGTGCTCGCTCGGTTTCGCGGCCGCCGAGAAAATCCTGCACACCGCCCGGATCAAGGGCCGCACCCTCGTCCACCGCGGCAAGGTGCTCACCTCGGAGGTGCTGCGCTTCGAGCTGGAAACCGCCATCCGCGAGCAGGGCGGCGACCCGCGCGACACAATCGTCGCCGGCGGCGACCAGGCCTGCGACCCGCACGAGCGCGGCTCCGGCCCGCTCCGCCCGCACGAACTGATCATCATCGATATCTTCCCCCGCGTCCTGAAAACCGGCTACCACGGCGACATGACCCGCACCTACCTCAAGGGCCGGCCGCGCGAGGTGCAGCGCCGCCTCGTCGCCACCGTGCGCGAGGCGCAGCAGCGCGCGACCAAGGCCATCAAGGCCGGCGTGGACGGCCGGGCCGTGCATGCCGCGTGCACTGAGTGCTTCGCCGCGGCCGGCTACGAGACCAAGCGCACGAAGCATGGCGCGGTCGGCTTCATCCACGGCACCGGCCACGGCCTCGGCCTCGCCGTGCACGACCCGGGCCGCATGTCGCCCACCGTGGCCTATCCGCTGAAAAAAGGCTCGGTGATGACCGTTGAGCCCGGTCTTTACTACCCCGGCCTCGGTGGCTGTCGTTGGGAGGACGTCGTGTGGGTCACCGCGACCGGTTCCCAGCCTCTCTCCAAACACCCCCACGTCTGGGAAATCCGCTAACCCCATGAAACTCCCTCCCCTGTTGATCACCGCCGGCCTGCTCGGCACCGCCCACCTCGCCGCCCAGCAACCCGATCCCATGATCGCTGTCCGCGCGCCGGTCGTCGCGCTGACGCATGCCCGCGTGATCGACGGCCGCGGCCATGCCCCGATTGAAAACCAGACGCTGATCCTCCGCGACGGCAGGATCGCCGCGCTCACCCCCGACGCCGCGGCACAGATCCCCACGGGCGCCACCGTGCTCGATCTCACGGGCAAGACGGTGCTGCCCGGCCTCGTGATGGTGCACGAGCATCTCTACTATTCCTCCATTGTCCGGGGGCCCCTGCACATCAACGAAATGGAATTCTCCTTCCCGCGGCTTTACCTCGCCGCGGGCGTTACCTCGGCGCGCACCACCGGCAGCATCGAGCCCTACACCGATCTGCAGGTGAAAGACAACATCGACGCCGGCACCACGCCCGGCCCGAAGCTGCATTTGACCGCACCTTACTTCGACGGCCCGGAAACGGGCATCGCGCAGCTGCACGGCGTCAAGGATGCCGCCAGCGCGGTGCGCATGGTGAACTACTGGGCCGACGAGGGCTTCACGTCCGTCAAGGTCTACATCAACCTGCCACACGACATCATGGCCGCGACCATCGACGCCGCGCACAAGCGGGGAATGCAGGTCACCGGCCACATTGGCAAGGTCGGCTACCGCGAGGCCGCCGGACTCGGCATCGACAACCTCGAGCACGGCTTCATGGCGATGTCCGACTTCGTGCCCAACCGCAAGGAAGGCGATCCCTCCAACGCCGTCTACAATTACCGCAGCCTGGAGAACCTCGACGCCGACGCGCCGGCCGTCACGGACCTCATCCAGCTGCTGTTAAGCAAGCATGTCGCCGTCACCTCCACGCTCGCCATCTTCGAGACCTTCACGCCCGGCCGCCGTGTCTGCAGCCAGGCCGAGCTCGATACCCTCGCCCCGCCGCTCCGCGAGAGCTATCTCACCCGCTGGTCGGCCATCAACATCCAGAACAATCCGACCTCCAAGGCCGCGTTCGCGAAGGACATGAAGCTGGAGGCCAAATTCTTCCGGGCCGGCGGGCTGCTCGTCGCCGGCACCGACCCGACCGGTTACGGTGGCTGCATGGCGGGCTACGGCAACTGGCGCGCCATCGAACTGCTGGTCGAGGCCGGCCTGACTCCGGTCGAGGCCATCCAGGTCGCCACGTTCAACGGCGCCAGACTCCTCGGCATCGACGCCTCGACCGGCAGCATCGAGGCCGGCAAGGCCGCCGACCTCATCGTCGTCAACGGCGACCCGTCGAAAACCATCTCCGACATCCGCAAGACCGAGATCGTCTTCAAGGACGGCACGGGCTACGATTCGAAAAAGCTCTTCGACGCTGTGAAGGGGCTCGTCGGCATCCAATAACGTGCCCACCTGAGCTTCTGGAGCTGCAGCGACCTCGCGGCAGTTCGCGGGCGAGGTCGCCCGCGCTCCATTTCCAATTTACCCGAGATAATCCATGCCCGAGCTGGCCGAAGTTGAGTTTTTCCGCAAGCGCTGGAGCGCCGGGCACGGCGCCAAGGTGCTCGCCGTGCGCTTGCACGAGGGGAAGAAGGTCTTCCGCGGCAGCAGCCCTGCGCTGATCAAAAGGAAACTCACCGGCGCCACCCTCCTCGGCTCCGAGACGGCGGCCAAGCAGATGCTCTTCCGTTTCAGCGGCGGCGGCTGGCTCGGCCTCCATCTGGGCATGAGCGGCGAGCTCCGCGTCGAGGCGCCCGACTACCTGCCGGCCAGGCACGACCACTTCATCCTGGTGCAGAAGGACCGCCAGCTGGTCTTCAATGACCCGCGCATGTTCGGCGGCGTGCTTTTCGCCACCGGGCCCAAGCCGCCCGCCTGGTGGACGCGCATCGCCCCGGCGATTTTGTCCAAGGAGTTCACCGTCGAGGTCGCGGCTCATTTTCTTGAACGCCGCGGCCGCGCACCGATCAAGGCCGTCCTGCTCATGCAGGAACGTTTTCCGGGCATCGGCAACTGGATGGCCGACGAGGTGCTTTGGCGCGCCGCCATCCATCCCCAGCGCCCGGCCGGATCGCTCAAGCCCGCCGAGGTGCGCGCCCTGCACCGCGAATGTCAAAAGGTCTGCCGGCTCGCGCTCGACACCATCGCCGGCACCGGCCGCTACCTGCCGCCGCACCTCAACGCCCACATCCCGAAATCCTGGCTCTTCTGGCATCGCTGGGAGGACGGCGGCCGGTGTCCGCGCACGAAAAAACCGCTGGTCCGCGCGGAGGTCGGCGGACGCACAACGTGCTGGTCGCCGGCGCGGCAGAAGCTCTGATCGCTTGGAGCCACGGCGACCTCGCCGTGGTTTTCCACGTCGTCGCGGGCGAGGTCGCCCGCGCTCCAAAAGGGGAATCATTTATGGCGTGGACGAAGCCTGGAAGTGGGCTTTGCTCATCACGTGCCTTCGGCCAAACAACGACTCGACGAACTGCTCGTGGCCCGCGGCCTCGCTCCGTCCCGCGCCCAGGCCAAGGCCCTCATCATGACCGGCCGCGTCCGCCACGGCACCGAGCGACTCGACAAGCCCGGCAAGGAATACCCGGCCGACTTCGAGCTCAGCGTCGACCAGCCGCCACGCTTTGTCAGCCGCGGCGGCGAGAAACTCGCCGCCTTCCTGGAAAAATTCCCGGTCGAGCTGACCGGCGCGCACGTGCTCGACGTCGGCGCCTCGACCGGCGGCTTCACCGATTGCGCCCTGCAGGCCGGCGCCGCCTCCGTCACCTGCGTGGACGTCGGCCACGGCCAGCTGCACGACCGGATCCGCCGCGACCCGCGCGTGACCAACCTCGAGAAGACCAACGCCCGGCACCTCGCGCCCGGCGCCCTGCCCCGCGCCGCGTATGACGCCCTCGTCATGGATCTCTCCTTCATCTCGCTGAAGAGCGTCCTGCCCGCCGTATGGCCGTTCCTGCGCCCCGGCGGCATGCTCATCGCCTTGGTGAAGCCCCAGTTCGAGGCCGGCAAGACCGAGGTCGACAAGGGCCAGGGCATCATCCGCGACGACGCCGTGCGCGCCCGCGTGCTGGCGGAGGTGCGCGATTTCGCCCTGCGCGAGCTGGCCGGGGCGCAAGTGCTCGGTGAAATGGAAAGCCCCGTGCACGGGGCCGACGGCAACCGCGAATTCCTGCTCGGGCTGGACAAGCTGTAAAGCGGGACACCGTATCCCGCCTTCGTTCGGGAATGATATCATGTTCGCGGCTGGGTTCGGTGACCCCGCCCCACAGTAAATTGGTATTCCAATATCTGCGTTTATCCGCGTAATCAGCGGGAAATCACATGCCTCCCTTCCGCAAACTGGCCTTCATCTACAACTCGGAAAAGCCCGGTGCCGCCGAGCTGGCGCAGGAGCTGATGGGAATCGCCCAGGCGGGCGGCGCGAAAAAGGTGAAGCTGTCCGGCGACCGCAAGCTGCCCCGCGGCTATTTCAAGGACTGCGACGCCTGCTGTGTCATCGGCGGCGACGGCACCCTGCTCGGTGCCGTGCGCGGGGCGGCCGAGGCGGACATTCCCATCATCGGTGTCAACCAGGGCAGCCTCGGTTTCCTCACCACTTTCTCGGCCGACGAGGCCCGCGCGCAATTCGCCGCCCTGCTCGAGGGCGACTACCGGATCGCCCGCCGCGCGCTGCTCGACTGCAAGACCGGTCCGCGGCGCACCGACGTCGCCCTGAACGACGTGCTGGTCAAGGACGCCAAGCCCTCGCGCATCGTCCGCCTCGAGGTCTTCGCCAACGACAAGCTCGTCACCGAATACACCTGCGACGGCCTCATCTTCTCCACGCCCACCGGCTCCACGGCCTACAACCTCGCGGCCGGCGGCCCGATCATTCATCCGCAGGCCGAGGTGATCGCGATGACCCCGATCTGCCCGCACACGCTGAGCAACCGCACGATCATCTTTCGCAACGACGTGAAGCTCCGCGTGGTCAACCGCACCGAGGGCTCGCGCCTGCTCGTCGCCATGGACGGCCAGCGCAACATGGTCGTGACCGAAGGCACGCCGGTGGAAATCGCCATGGACAGCCGCACCCTCGCCCTCGCCCAGCGGCGCGATTATTCGCACTACGAGGTCATGCGCGCCAAACTCAAGTGGAGCGGCGGCTTGCTGGAGAAAAAATAAACCAGCAGAACCTGTAGCGGCGCTCCATGAGCGCCGTCCGATCATCCGGCGGTCATAGACCGCCGCTACAGTTGCGACCGCGTTCCATTTGCAAAACAAAACCCCGGCGTTGCGGCCGGGGTTGGGACACGGAGATAAGATGCCGTTTACTTGGTGCTGTTGGCATCTTTCTCGGCCTTCTTGGCGTCCTTTTCCGCCTTCTTGACCGCCTTGGCGGTTTCCTCGTCGGCCTTCATCGCGGCCTTCTCGGCCTCGTCCAGCTTGCCGTCCTTGTTGAGGTCGTATTTGGCGAGGTTGGCTTCCTTGGTCGCCTTGGACTTGGCGGCGATGTCGGCCTTCCAGGCGGCGGTCTCCGCCTTGTCGAGCACGCCATCCTGGTTGGCGTCGTATTTCGCCAGCGTTTCCTTGGAGGGTTTCCTCTCCTTGGGGGCCGCACCATCATCCGCGGCCGTGGCGCGGTTCACTGCAAACAAAAGCGCCAGCAGACCCGGCGCGATCCGTAGAATTGAGCGTAATGCTTTCATGGGAGCGCCAGCCTACCACCCGTGGTCAGGGCGACAAAGATTCGCCTGCGCCTAAAAACAGGCGCCTAAATTTCTCTGACTAAGCCTGCACTCCTAGGTGGAGTGCACTGACCCCCGTGCGCTGATTGGCGGCGGCGGGCGCAAGCGCGCTGGGGTCAGAGCGCTCCACCTCAATGCCTGATCCCGCCTCAGGGCTTCACCACCAGCTGCACGCGGCTGCCGGACTTGAAATACCGCCGGGCAAACGCCTGCACGTCGGCCAGTGTGACGGCATCGATCCGGGTATCGTAGGTCCGCCAGTCGTTGACGGGGAGGCCGTAAACCGCATTCAGCGCGGACTGCATGGCGCGCGACGAATTGGTCTGCAGGCCCATGCGCTTGCCGGCCTTGAGCCGGGTCTGGCAGCGCGCAAGTTCCTCCGGGGTCACGCCGCCGCCCTGCACGCGGGTGATCTCGAGGTTCAGTTCCTCGACGACCTCGCCGTAGCGCTGCGGACTCGTGCCGGCATAGAAGTAGAACATGCCGGTCTCCAGGCCCACGATGCGGCTGGAGCGGACGAAATACGCCAGGCTCTTCTCCTCGCGCACGCGCTCGAACAGGTGCGACGACATGCCGCTGAACAGCTCGTCCATCACCTCGCTCACGGTGTAGTCCGGCGCGTGCAGGCCCGGTCCGGGGAACGCCTGGAAGACGATCGCCTGCTGGCGCGGCTGGGTCTCGGTGAAGTCGCCCGCCTTGACCTTCAGCGCAGCCGTCGCCTTCGCCGCGGCGCCCTTGGGCAGCTGGGCAAGGAACGCCTTCAGCTTGGGCACGAGTTTCTTCGCGTCGAAATCGCCCGCCACCGCCAGCACGGCGTTGCCGCTTACGAGCTGCCGCCGGTGCAGAGCGCGCAGGTCGGCGACCGTGATGGCCTTCAGCCCGGCCTCGTCCCCGCCGCTCTCGATGGCAAAGGGGTGCGCACCGAAGAATTTGGCCCGCATCGCCTTCCGGCCGACGGTGACCACGTCGTCGAGTCCTTCCTTGAGCGCCGCCAGGGCCGACTCGCGCTCGACTTCGAGTCGCGCCGGCTTGAAGGCCGGCCGCAGCACGGCGTCGCTGATCAGTTCCAGTGCCAGATCCGCGTCGCCGGGCAGCACCTCGGCCATGAGCCCATAGCTGTTGTTGCCGGAGAAATCCTCGAACGCTCCGCCCACTGCCTCGATGGCGCGGGCCACTTCCTCGGCGGAGCGCTTCGTCGTGTCCTTGGCCAGGAGCGTGGACAGGAGGTTGGTCAGGCCGCGGCGGTCCGCCGGCTCGAACATCGGCCCGCCGGCCAGGGCGAGGCGCAGGTGCAGGTTGGGCAGGTGCTTGTTCGGCTGCAACAGGAGCCGCGCACCGTTGGGCAGCGTCAGCTCCTCAAAATCCAGCGACGACCCTCCTTCGCCAAGGCCTCGGAGGACGGGTGCGGCGGCCGCACCCGCCGGGTTGCTCGAAACAACAGTGAGCTTCTCCGGCACGAGGTAGGTGTGCATCACCTTTTTCAGGCCGGCCGGCGTGAGGGCGAACAGCCGCTCAAAGTAAGTTCGCGCGTAGTTGATGTCCCCGACCACGACCTCGCCGGCGCCAAGGCGCGAAGCCTGGCCGGACATGGTCTTGCGCATGTTGATCTCGGAGGTGACGGCCTGCCGCACGGCCTTGGCGAGGGCCTTCGGGCTGATACCCTTTTGCCCGATGCGCGCCAGCTCGGCGAGGATGGCCGACTCGGCGGCCACGCGCTTGTCGGGATCGGCGAGGAAGGAAATGTAGAAGAGGCCGCTGGTGCCCGGGCTCCAGGCCATGGCGTCGATCGAGTGCACCAGCCGGGCCTTTTCGCGGATGGCCTGCCAGAGCAGCGAGCTGTCGCCATGGCCCAGCACCATGGCAAGCATGTCGAGCGCCGGGGCGTCGGGATGGGTCAGGCCCGGGATCTGCCAGCCGAGGCCGGCGCGCGACACCTGGACATCCTCGGACAGATGCTGGTCGCGGCGGGAGAGCTGGACGGGTTCGTCGGGCACGAGCACCGGGGCAAGGCGCACGCGCGGCGCCTTGCCAAAATGCTCGGCGATGGCCGCGCGCGTCGCCACGGGGTCGAAAGCACCCGCGATGACCACCACGAGGTTGTTCGGCACGTAGCGGGCGCGGTAGTAGGCCAGCAGGTCCTCGCGGGTATTGGCGGCAAAGACATCGCGGTGCCCGATGATGGGCTGGCGGTAAGGATGGGTGCGGAAGGCCGTCTCGAACAGCGCCTGCGACAGCCGCTGGTCGGGATCGTCGAGGCACATGTCGATCTCCCGCAGGATGACGTCCTTCTCCTTGGTCACCTCCTCAGCCGGCAGGAGCGAGTGCAGCGTGGCGTCGGCCAGGAGATCGATGGCCACGGCCGTGTGGATGGACGGCACGTCGATGTAGTAGACCGTGCGGTCAAAGGTCGTGTAGGCATTGATGTAGCCGCCGTGGGCCTGGACCGTCGCGGAGATCTCGCGGCCGGCGCGGCGCTCCGTGCCCTTGAAGAGCATGTGCTCAAGGTAGTGCGAGAGGCCCGCGCCGAGGTGCGCGCCCTCGTGCGTGCTGCCGGTCTTCACCCACACCTGCACCGAACTGACCGGCGCGGCGGTGTCATGCCGCAGCAGGACGGTAAGGCCGTTAAGCAGCGTGTAACGTTCGACCGGCTCGCGCCAAAGGCTTTCCAACAAGGCGAGGTCGCGGGGACGGGCGGACATTTTTTGGGCGGGCATCAGGAGGGATGAGAGAGAGAAGGAAAGAAGTGAAGGACTGCAAATCCACAGTAAAACTATCGACCGGGCTGGAGACGGATCTTGGCTCGAGCGGGCGGGGTCGCCCGCACTCCACTGTTCCTGAAGACCCGGGACCTCGTCGTGGTATTCCGCTCAGGCGGCGCCGGAATGACCGCGCGTGCGACGAGACGCAGCGGGCTGGAAGGGCTTCACGAACGCCTCGTCGAAATCGTAGATGTCCGCAAAATCCTCGCGGCGGTCGGTCTCGGTTTTGCTGAAGACATTGTATTCGATCAGATTGAAGACAATGTCGCCGAAGTCGGAGCAGCGGCGGATGCCCCAGGTGGTGAGGACGGTCTTGGTCAGCGGGCCGTATTGCTCCAAAGCATAGGCGCGGATGCCTTCGAGGAGTTCGGCCCCGGTCACATGCTGCGACTTGCCGGTGCGCTCCGGGTTTTTGCGCTTCGTCTCCTTGACGGTGTGGTCAAGTGCCTGCCGGACAAAGTTGTAGGCCTTGCGGTCAAAGCGGGAGTCTTCTTTACAAATCAACCCGACGATTTCGGAAAATTCCAAGTCTTGCATGAATTTCAGGGGCAATAGCTAGCACAGCCGGCCACAGGCCGCAACCCCGCAGCCAATCCTCCACCCGCACCGGCGCACGCGTGTAGGGCGTCATCCTACATGCATTTCATCGCAGTAAAGTAGCGTTTGGAAAAACTTCACCTCGCATTTCTCCCGGCATAAGGCATATAGATTACCCTATACCCCACATGATTTCCGCGACCCAGTCGAACCACCCCCTGGCCGCTGTCGCCGCCAGCCCCGCTCCCGCAGATTCGGCCTTGGATGATGCTCGCACCCGCATCCGCCAGGCCCGGATGCGCATCACCAAACCCCGCCTCGCGATCATCGAGTCGATGCAACGTCATGAGGGACCGGTCAGCATCGAGCGCATTCACCACGAAATGGGCACCGCGGTGTGCGACCTCGTCACCGTCTACCGCTGCCTGGCCGCCTTCGAGCAGCTCGGCATGGTCCGCCGCAGCTACCTGCACAATGGCACCTGCCTCTACGAGCTCACCCTGCGCACAACGCGCCACTATCATATCATTTGCAAGGCCTGCGGCTCGACCGATCGCGTGGACTACTTTCCCGTGGAGGGCATCGAGCGCCTGCTGCATGAGCGCGGCTATGCGGACGTCAGCCACGTCGTCGAGTTCTTCGGCGTCTGTCCGGCCTGCCAATCGGCGGTCTCGACCCGCAACGTTGCGCCGGCCATTCCCGGCGATCGCGTCTGAGATTCGCTTATTCTCCCCTTCCGGCGCGGCCCTCTTGCCGCGCCTTTTTTATGGGACAAGCGGATGGACTGCCCGCACCCACTCCTGCACCGGCACGCCACCCTCGAGGTGTTCGCGCCGGATCCGGTCGAAGCGCTCGGGCGTGACCGACGCATACCAGACGCCGTCGGGATAGACGACCAGCCACGGGCCGTCCTGGCACATTTGCAGGCACGCGGCCTTGGTGCGCAACGTGGGGATCTTGTGCTCCTTGAGCGCGCCCTTCAGATGCTCCCAAGTCGCCAGCCCCTGCTCCGGCGTGCAGCAGTCCGGACCGACACACAGGAACAGGTGACGCCGGGCCGCAGGCAGGCCGATCTCATCGAAGGATTTGGGATTCTTAGTCACAGAGTTCACCGAGAACCACCGAGGACACCGAGCAAGACCTCCTTGCCCTCACTCCGGCCTCTCTGCTCTCTGTGTCGAATTCATCAAGCCTTCAGCGCCGCGCCGTAGTTGGTCTCGGCCTGGGTCCAGTTGAGCACGTTCCAGAAGGCCTTCACGTAGTCGGCGCGGACATTCTGGTAATGCAGGTAGTAGGCATGCTCCCAGACATCGAGGCCGATGATGGGCTTGGCGCCGTCGCTGAGCGGCGAGTCCTGATTCGCCGTGGACTGCACCACGAGCTTGCCATCCTTCAGGCTCAGCCAGGCCCAGCCGCTGCCAAAGCGTTTCATGGCGGCATCGGTGAACTGTTTCTTGAACTCATCCATCGAACCAAACGCGGCCGCAATGGCGACGGGCAGTTGCTGGGTGGACGCCCCGGTATCGGGCGCAATGATCTTCCAGAAGAAACTGTGGTTCACGTGGCCGCCGGCGTTGTTGCGGATGCCGGTGCGGATCGCCTCCGGCACGCTCGCCAGGTCACGCACCAGGGCCTCGGGTCCGCGCGCCAGCAGGTCGGGGTGGTCCTTGAGCAGGTTCTTCGCGTTGATGATATAGGCCTGGTGATGCTTCGTGTGATGGATTTCCATCGTTCGCGCATCGATGTGCGGCTCGAGGGCGCCGTAGGCGTAGGACAGCTTGGGCAATTCCCAGTCGAGGGCGGGAGCGGTGGTGGCGGCTTCGGCGGCAATGGCCTTGGTCAGGCCGAGGCTGGCGACCGCCACGCCGGCTCCGATGATTTTCAGCGCGTCACGGCGCGAGATCTGCGGGTTCTCAGGGGCATTCATGACGTGAAACATGTCCGCATCTCCCCGTGATGCAAGGCCGGCGCCAAAAACAAAAGGCCCGGGCGGCGCCCGGGCCTCGACCCCATCCTCACGCTCAGCGCACCAGCGGCGGCACGGCGGCGGTCTCGGAGTGGCGGGCCTTCTTCCTCATTTTGTCGAAGTTGAACATGTTGAAGAAGTGCATCGCCCCCAGCACGAGCAGGACCAACCCCAGCTTCGTGGCCAGGAACTCGAAGGCCGCCTGCACCGTCTCGGGCTTGGTGCCGAGCGGCAGACCCAGCAACACGTAGCCGACATTGATCAGGTAGAACCCGACCAGCAGCAGATGGTTGACCGAGTCCGCCATGTCTTCCTTCCCGTGAAAGGCCTCGACCAGGAAGATCCGGCCGTTGCGATGCAGCGTCTGGCCCACCCAGACCGTCAGCGGCACGCCGAGGAGCAGGTAGATGATGTAGCATTTTTCGGTGATGTTCATGGTGGTTTCCTTTTTCGGCAGCGGGCGGGTTATTCCACCAGCTTGAAGATCTTGTCGCCGAGCTTCAGCAGCCGGCGGAGGGACTCGGGCGAGAGTTTCTGCGCACGCTCCGCCCAAGCGGAGGCCAGTTCGACCAGCCCGAGCAGTTCGTTGAGCCGGTCCTCGGTGTAGGCCTCGTCGGCCTTCTGCTCGTCGAGCTCCTGCACGCACTCGCGCAGCAGCTTCACCGAGGGGTCGAGTTCGCGGCGCTTCCGGCCGTCGAGGATGATGCCGACCATCGCCCAGACGTCCTTGGTCGTCTCGAAATGGTCGCGCCGGTCGCCCAGGAGGTGCGTCACCCGCGCCAGGCCCCAGCCTTGCAGCTCGCGCAGGCTGCCGCTGACGTTGGAGCGCGCGATATCGAGCGTCGTGGCGATCTCGTCGGCGTGCAGCGGCACCGGCGAGACGTAGAGCAGGGCGTGGATCTGGGCGACGGAGCGGTTGATGCCCCAGCGGGTGCCCATCTCGCCCCAGTGGAGGATGAACTTACGGGTCGTATCAGTGAGTTTCATAGCGAGTGTTTCTCTGATTTCTGTCTTTACTGAAATATCTGTCACGATAGGTGTCAAGCTGCAAAAGGAGCCCGCCATGAACACCACCGCCCTCTGCCCCGTCCCTCCCCTCACCGCCCGGGCGAGCCGCTGCTGATCGCGGACTGGGACCGGGCGCTGATGATCCACTATGAGGTGGACCCAGCGCTGCTGCGGCCGCTGGTCCCCTTCCCCCTCGACCTGCACGAGGGCCGGGCCTACGTGACGTTGCTGGCCTTCACGATGCGTGGCATGAAACCGCGGCGGGGCGGTTGGCTCGCCGAATGGCTCTTCCGCCCCATCGCGACGCACGGCTTTCTCAACGTCCGGACCTACGTGAAGGTCGGGAATGAAACCGGCATCTACTTCCTTGCCGAGCACCTCAACAACCGCCTGAGCCTGCGGCTGGGTCCGCCGCTGTTTGGCCTGCCCTACCGGCTGGCCCGGCTGAACTACGCGCACGACTGGCGGAGCGGCGAGGTCAGCGGCCGCGTGACCGATCCCGCTTCCGGCGCCGTTTTCAGCTATCGCGCGCTGGTCGATGCCGATCCCGCGGCCTACCGGCCGGCCGCTGCCGGTTCGCTCACCGCCTGGCTGATGGAACGCTACACCGCTTTCACCGTGCGACTCGGGCACCGCTGCCTGTTCCGGGTCTGGCATCCGCCTTGGCTCGCGACCCCTGCGGTGGTGAAGGTGCGCGAGGACTCGCTGCTGCGCGAAAACTGGCCGTGGTTTGCCGGCGCCCGGCTGGTCGGGGCCAATTTCTCCCCCGGCCTGGCCAAGGTGTGGATGGGCCGGCCCCTGCGGATGCCCTGAAGGCGGAACGCGCTGACTTCAGCGCGCTTGGCTCTGATGGCTCCCAAGCCAGCGCACTGGCGTCAGTGCGCTCCACCACAAGGCCGGCTCAGGCCTCGAGCTGCTTCCGCGCGATCGCGTCCACCAGTTGCGGGTTGGCCTTGCCCTTCGACGCCTTCATCACGGCGCCCTTGATGGCGTTGAGCGCCTTTTCGTTGCCGCCCCGGAAGCCGGCGGCGGCCTTCGGATCAGCGGCGATGGCGTCGGCCACCCACCTCTCCAGCTCGCCGGTGTCGGTGGATTGCTGCAGGCCCTTGCGCCCGACAATGGCGTCGGCCTGGTCGCCCGTGGCAAACATCTCGACGAAGACCTCCTTGGCGCTATTGCTGGAAATAATCCCCGACTCGACGAGCTTCACGAGACCGGCGATGTGCGTCGGCCGGACCTTGCTGCCGGCCAGGTCGACGCCCGCCGCGGCCAGTTCACGCAGCAGGTCGTTGGCGATCCAGTTGGCCGCCGCCTGCGGTTTGCCGCTGAGCTGGGCCGCCTCCTCGAAGAACGCGCCGAGCGCCAGCTGCGGCACGAGGACCGAAGTCAGTGTGTAGGGCAGCTGAAACTGGTCCATATACCGCCGCTGCCGGTCGAACATCGGCTCGGGCAGTGTGGCGCGGATCGCGGCCTGCCAGGCCTCGTCGACCTTCACCGGCATCAGGTCGGGGTCGGGAAAATACCGGTAGTCGTGGGCCATCTCCTTCGACCGCAGCGACTGCGACGCGCCGGTCTGCCCGTCGTAGTCGCGCGTCTCCTGCACGATGGCGCCGCCGCTCGTGACCACGGCGATCTGCCGGCGGATCTCGTGGGCGATGCCGTCGCGGACGAACGAGATGGAATTGAGGTTCTTCAGTTCGACCTTCGTGCCAAGTTTGGTCTCGCCCGCGGGCCGGATGGAAATGTTGGCGTCACAGCGCAGCTGGCCCTTCTCCATGTCGCAGTCGGAGATGCCGCCCTGCACCATCGCCGTGCGCAGCGCGGTCAGGAACGCGAACGCCTCGTCGGCGCTGTGTATCGCCGGCTCGGAGACGATCTCCATCAGCGGCGTGCCGGCGCGGTTGTAGTCGACGAGCGAGTCGCTGGCACCGTGGTTGAGCTTGCCGACATCCTCCTCGAGGTGGATGCGGGTCAGCGGGATCTTCTTGTGCTCGCCCATCACGTTGCGCGACGGGCCGGGCAGCTCGATCTCGACCGAGCCACCGACACAGATCGGCTGGTCGTATTGTGAGATCTGGTAGTTCTTCGGCGAGTCGGGGTAAAAGTAGTTTTTGCGGTCCCACTTGCAGACCGGCGCGATGGTGCAATCGAGGATGAGCCCGGCCTTGATGGTCTTGTCGAGCGCCTCCTTGTTCATCACCGGCAGCGCGCCCGGCAGCGCGAGCACGACGGGATCCGTCAGCGTGTTCTCGGGCTGGCCGTAGCCGGCCGCGACGCGCGTGAACATCTTCGACGCCGTCCTGAGCTGCACATGGACCTCCAGGCCGATGACTGCCTCGTAGTTGGATGGTGATTGGGACACGGAGGAAGAGGGAGGCTGCACAGAGGTCACAGAGCCAGGCGGCGCAGCCCCTTCGTCAGGATGGTTGAGCGAAAATTCATGAGCAGGCCAATATGGCAGTTGGTAAACCTAAGATAGGTGAGGACCTGGGCGTCATGCACCTCGAGCAGCGCATCAACGGCCTTGAGTTCAACCACCACAAGACCATTGACGAGGAAATCCAGCCGATACGCGTCGTCGATGACCAAGTCCTTATATTGAACCGGACAGGGCTTCTGCTGCTCAAAGGATATCTTTCTCAGGGTGAATTCATGGGCAAGCGCCCGTTGGTAAGCCGACTCCAATAAACCCGGTCCGAGTTCCCGGTGCACTTCAATGGCCGCACCAATCACAAGCTCGGTCAAAACGTTGGTTTCTGGATTCATCTCTGTGCCCTCTGTGTCATCTCAGTGCGCTCTGTGCCTCAAAGCTTCGGGTGTTGCGTGGACCAATCATGGGCCGACTCGTAGGCCTGCGCGACGGCGAGCAGGCCGGCCTCGTCGAACGGCCGGCCGATGAGCTGCAGGCCGATGGGCAGCCCGCCGCCGGTGAAGCCGCACGGGATCGAGATGCCCGGCAGGCCGGCAAGGTTGACGCTGATGGTGTAGATATCGGTGAGATACATCGCCAGCGGGTCGGCGGACTTTTCGCCCAGCTTGAACGCCGGCACGGGCGAGGTCGGCGACAACAGCGCATCGCAGTCGCGCAGGACGGCGGTGAACTCGTTGCGGATGAGGGTGCGGACCTTCTGGGCGCGCAGGTAATAGGCGTCGTAGTAGCCGCTGCTCAGCACGTGCGTGCCGAGGATGATGCGGCGCTTCACCTCGGGGCCGAAGCCCTCGGCGCGCGACTGGAAATAGACGCCGGCCACATCCTGGGCCGCCTTGGACCGGTGGCCGTAGCGGATGCCATCATAGCGCGCCAGATTCGACGACGCCTCGGCCGTCGCGATAAGGTAATACACCGCGATGGCGTATTCCGCCGCGAGCGGCAGCGATACCTCTTTGATTTCGCAGCCCTGCCGCCGATAGAAAGCGATGGCCTGCTTCACGGCCGCGCCAATCTCGGGATCGAGGCCGGCGCCGAAGAATTCCTTCGGCACACCGAGCCGCCACGGACCCTTGCGACGGACCAGCTCCGCACGGTAATCAGGCACCTCGGCCTTGACCGACGTCGAGTCGCGCGGGTCGTGCCCGGCGATGGCGCCGAGCAGCAGCGCCGCGTCCCCGACCGTGTGGGCCATCGTGCCGATCTGGTCGAGGGACGAGGCGAACGCCGCGAGCCCGTAGCGCGAGACGAGTCCGTAGGTCGGCTTGAGGCCGACGATGCCGCACAGCGCGGCCGGCTGCCGGATGGAGCCGCCCGTGTCGGAACCGAGGGTCAGCGGCACCTCGCCCGCCGCCACCGCGGCGGCCGAACCGCCCGAACTGCCGCCGGGCACACGGGTCAGGTCCCACGGGTTGGCCGTCGGGCCGAAGGCGGAATTCTCGGTGGAAGAGCCCATGGCAAACTCGTCCATGTTCAGCCGGCCGAAGGGAATCGCGCCCGCGGCCTTGAGCTTGAGCGTCACCGTGGCGTCGTAGGGCGACACGAAATTCGCGAGCATCTTGCTCGAGCAGGTCAGCGGCTGGCCCTCGACGGCGATGACATCCTTGAAACCGACCGGGATGCCGTCGAGCGGTCCCCGCGCCTGCCCGGCGGCGCGGCGCGCATCGGAAGCCTTTGCCGCCGCCAGGGCGCCGGCCTCGTCGAAGGAGTTGAAGGCCTTCACGCGGCCGTCGACCGCCCTGGTGCGGGCGAGGCAGGCCGACACGAGCTCCACCGCGGAGATCCTCCCCGCCGCGAGTTGCGCCGCCAGCTGGGCGGCGGATTGGTAAATGAGTTCGTCCGCCATCGCCTACTCCACGACTTTGGGCACCACGATCATGTCCTGCCGCCGGGCCGGCGCGTTGCGCAAGGCCGCCTCGACCGGCAGCCCCGGCTGCGCGACATCGGGCTGCCAGACATTGTAAACCGGGGAGGCGTGGGCCATGGGCTCGACGCCGCTCACGTCTACCTGCTTCAGTTTCTCGACGTAGTGCAGGATATCGCCCAGTTGTTGCGAAAACTGCGCCTTTTCCGCCTCGGTCAGGGCGAGGCGGGCGAGGTTTGCCACGTAGTCGAGGTTGAGGTCGCGGTTGGTGCTCATGCGGATCGCCGGGATTCCCTCCAAGCAGGCCGTGGAAACGCCGGTTGGCAACCGGCAAAAGGCGTCCGCCGCTCCTATGACCGAGCTTGAACCAGCGCGACATCTCCCCTATCGGTCCCCCGTGCTTCTTTTCAAAAAGATCCTCAACTTCAAGGCGGCGGGCGGCCTCGGAGACAAGCGCGGCGCCACCCGCTACCCCGTCGGGGCGAAATACCCCCTCAAGGCCAAGGTCACGCTCGTCGGGCGCGACGGCGAGGGTCACATCCTCAAGGCTGACGACAACCGCGCCATGGACTGGGGCGGGCAGCTGGTGAACATGTCCTCCGGCGGCGTCAGCATGCGGCTGCATCCGGCGGCCATGGGCGATCGCGGCGAGAACTGCCGGCTGAAGCTCGAACTGGACCACAAGCTCTTCGAGATCGACGCCACCGTCGCCCACTTCTGGTCCGGGCCGCAATACGCCACCTGCGGCGTGGCGCTCAAGTTCCCCGACAGTCACACGCAGAAGGCCTTCCGCCAGCTGGTGGAGCCCGTCGCGCTCGGCTCCGTGCTTACTCCCGTCGACGCGAAGTCGGTCGAGCAGGACGCTCCCGGCCTCCTCAAGGAACAGTATTCCGGCGGCGAGGAAATCCTCCTCACGGTGTGGCGCGACAGCACCGGCAAGGTCATCGAGCATTTCGAGCTGCTAACCCACGACTACATCATCCGCGGCAGCGCCGCCTCTCCGGGATTGCAGATCGGCTGCCAGGAAGGCGCCAAGGCCGGGGGCAAACTCACGCCCACCCAACAGAACGAGGTGCGTCAGCTTTTCCAGCTGATCGTGCCCAACATCCCCAAGGCCGTTCCGGCCGACGTGCGCGCTTTCCTTGAACGATTCGCCGCCTGAGGTCCATGCTGCTTTTCAAGCGCATCCTCAATTTCACCAAGAGCAGCGTCGCCGACAGCGAGCAGCGCGGCGCCGAGCGCTATCCCGTCGGCCCGGCGGTGCAGTTCAAGGTCGCCGTGACCCTGCTCCGCCACGATGACGGCGGGAAACCAGATCCCCGCGGCCGGCAAGGGCCCGATTTCGCCGGCAAGGCGCTCAACCTCTCGACGCTGGGCGCGAGCGTGCAGCTGCCGCCGGACGCCTTTGCCCACCACGGCGAGGACTGCCGGTTCAAGCTGAACCTCGACGACTACCATCTCGATATCGCCGGCAAGGTCGCCTATTTCCGCACCTACCTGACGCACGCGACCTGCGGCGTGGCCTTCGAGTTTGATTTCTTCGAGCTGCGCAAGGCCTACCTCCAGTTCCTCGAGGCCGTGGCCATCGGCGCCTCGCTGGCCCCGGTGAAGGCCGGCGAGATCAAACCCGACGCGACCGACCTCGACCGGGAGGTCTACCGCGGCAAGGACGGCGTCCAGCTGTCAGTCTGGCGCGAAGGGCAGGACGGCGACATCCAGCGCTTTGATTTCCGGATGAATGACTATGGCGTGCGCTGGGCCGCCGGTCTCAGCGAGCTGGAGACCTACGCCAGCGGCCGCAAAGGCGGCGGCGAACTGACCCGGGCCGAGCACGAGGAGGTCAGCTGGCTGTTCTGCCTCGCCGTGCCCAACCTCGCGAAGGCCGTGCAGGCCGACGTGCGGAAATTCCTCGCGACCTTGGTGGGCTGAGGGCGGAGCGCGGCCTCCGGACGCGCTTCTTTCGCCAACAAACCCGTCCGGAGGCCGGGTTCCACACCCGCTCAGGCCCGCACGGTCACCGATCCGGCGGCCGCGACCGCCTGCTGGATCTTCGCGAAGACCGCATTGACCTCGTCGTCCGTCAGCGTGCGTTCCGCCGAACGGAAAGAGAGCGCGAAGGCCAGGCTCTTCTTCCCCTCCGGCAGGCCCTTACCCTGATAGACATCAAACACCACCACGGACTCGATGGTGAAGGCCGCCCCGGCCGTCGCGGCGCACGCAGCCTTCAGCAGTATCACCCGCACCTCGTCGGCGTGGCGCGCGGCGTCGACCACGAGTGCGAGATCGCGCAAGGCCGCCGGGAAAAGACTGAACGGCTGGTAACGGCGGTGGCCGGCGATCGTCGTGAGCTTGGTCGGGAGGAAGGCGAGCATGCCCGCCCACACCTTGCCCTCGATGCCGGCAGCGCGGACCATGGCCAGATTCAGCAGACCGAAGCGCGCGGTCCAACCGTCCTTCATCTCGCCGGCGGCGGCCGACTGGCCCTCCTGCCAGCCCCAGAAGGCGCCGCGCACCGGCACCAGCTCCTGGGCGGCGAGGTCGAGGCCCGCCGATTGGGCGAGGATTTCCAGGTGCCGCTTCACGGCGTAGAAATCCGGCTCGGGCCGGGCGAGCCACGCACGGTCCTTCGGGTTGTGGCCGAGGACGAAACCGACGGCCACGCATTCCTGCACGGTGCCGTTGAGTTCCATGAAGACGCGGCCCGTCTCAAACAGGCGCGCCGCGGCGACGCCACGCGACTGATTGAGCCTGAGCGACTCCATGATACCGAGGATGAGCGTCGGCCGCAGGTGCGACTGGTCGTCGACAAAGGGATTCGCCAGGCCGAGTTCCTCCACCGCGGCGGCCGAGGCCCACGTGGCCAGCTCCTGCTTCGAGCGCAGCGTGTAATTGACCACCTCGTGGAAATGCTGGCCGACCAGGTAGTCGGTCGCCTTGCGGTTGAAGACGGCGATCGGGTCGTCGTCGCCGTCCACGAGCGCCGGGCCCGCGCTCACCTGCGGCGGGATGCGGTCGGTGCCGTAAATGCGCAGCACTTCCTCGACGAGGTCGATGGGCCGGTCGAGGTCACCACGGTAACTCGGGATGCCCACGGTCCACTCGAGGCCGGTCTTGGTGTCTTCCTCGTGCTTGATCGGCAGGTGCAGGCCGTGGAAGGCGTCGCGCATCTCGTCGTCCGTGATGTCAAAACCCACCTTGGCGCGGATGTAATCGGGCGTGACCTTGATCTCACGCGACCACGGCCGGTCGCCACCAACCTGGAAGGACGGGCCGACGACGGTGCCGCCGGCGGTCTCGAGGATGAGGTCAATGGCGCGGCGGGCGGCCTCGACCGTGCCATGCGGATCCACGCCGCGCTCGAAGCGGTAGGACGAATCGGAGGCGAGGCCCAGGCGCTTGGAGGTCCAGCGGATGGACTGCGGACGGAAATACGCGGCCTCGAGGATGATGTCGGTCGTGGTGGCGTCGACGCCCGCGTCGTGCCCGCCCATGATGCCGGCCACGACGAGCGGCTTGGCCTCGTCGGCGATGACCAGCATGCGACTGTTCAGCGTGCGTTCCTTCCCGTCGAGGGTGACGAGCTTCTCGCCGTCGGTGGCGCGGCGAACGACGATCGAGCGACCGGCGATCTTCTTCGCATCGAAGACATGCAGGGGTTGGCCGAGTTCGAGCATCACGTAGTTGCCCACGTCGACCAGGTTGTTGATCGGGCGCAGGCCGACGGCGGCGAGCCGCTCCTGCATCCACGCCGGGCTCGGGCCGACCTTCACGCCGGTGACGGCGATGCCCACGTAGAGCGGGCAGTCTTCGGGCGCATCCACGCGGATGTGCTTCAGGATGTCCGGGCGCGGAGCGCCGGCGGGCTGGCCATCGAACTTGATGGCCGGAAATTGCAGCTCGTTCCGCAGCCAGGCCGCGAGCTCGCGGGCCATGCCGATGTGGCAGAGCGCATCGGGGCGGTTCGGCGTGACCTCGATGTCGAACACCGTGTCGCCGTCGGGCATTGTCTCGTTGATCCGCTGGCCGATCGGGGCCGTCGCCGGGAGGATGAGCAGGCCGGCATGGTCGCCGCCCAGGCCGAGCTCGTCGGCGGCGCACATCATGCCGTCGGACTGCTGGCCGCGGATCTTGGACGACTTGATCTTGAAGTCACCCGGCAGCACGGCGCCCGGCAGGGCCACGGGCACGCGGTTGCCCACGTCGCAGTTGGGGGCGCCGCAGACGATCGTGCGGACACCGCCGTGAGCGGGGCCGACGTCGACCGTGCACACCGAGAGCTTGTCGGCGTTCGGGTGCTTGGCGCGGGTCTTGATCTCGCCGACCACGACCTGCTCGAGCGGCGGCAGGCCGGTGGCGTGCACGCCCTCGACCTCGAAGCCGAGGAAGGTGATGGCGCGCTGGAGTTCGTCGGTCGTGGCATAAAGCCGGACATACTGTCTGAGCCAATTGCGGGAGATTTTCACGGAAGGATTTTAACCACTAATGTTCACTGATTATCACTAATGCGGGATCCGGTGGGATTAGTGGCCATTAGTGCGGATTAGTGGTTTCAAGAAAACTGCCTGAGGAACCTCAGGTCGTTCTGGTAGAAGTAGCGGATGTCATCGATGCCATACATGAGCATCGCCAGGCGCTCGAGGCCCATGCCGAAGGCGTAGCCGCTCCAGACCTTGGGATCGTAGCCCACGCCCTCGAAGACAATCGGGTCCACCATGCCGCAGCCGCCGATCTCGATCCAGGGCTTGTTGACCTTGGGCAGATGCTGGGCGGAGAGGTCGACCTCGAAGCTTGGCTCGGTGTAGCCGAAGTAGTGCGGGCGGAAGCGCGTCTTCGTGTCCTTGCCGAGGAGCGTGGCGAAGATGTAGTCGAGCAGCGCCTTCAGGTCGCGGACGGTGACGTTCTTGTCCACGTAGAGGCACTCGATCTGGTGGAAGTTGGCGCTGTGCGTGGCGTCGGAGGTGTCGCGGCGGTAGACGCGGCCCGGGGACACGACGCGGATGGGCGGCTCGCCCTTGAGCATGGTGCGGATCTGCACCGACGAGGTGTGGGTGCGCAGCAGGTATTTCTCCTCGGGCGTCTTCTTGGTGATGTTGCCAAAGCGCGCCTTCTCCGGGAAATAGAACGTGTCCTGGGCATCGCGCGCCGGGTGGTCGGGGGGCGTGTTGAGGGCATCGAAGCAGTAATATTCGGTCTCGACCTCGGGGCCCTCGACGACGGTGAAGCCGGCCTTGCGCAGGATGCGGCACATCTCCTCGCGCACGAGGGTGAGCGGGTGCGAGGTGCCCGGGCCGGCGTCGGGTGATGGCAGCGTGGGATCGATGGCCGGCCCGAGCTGGGCGGTGATCTCGGCGTCGGCGAGGCGTTGGAGGGTGGCGTCGAGCTGGACCTGCAGCTGCGCCTTGGCCTCGTTGACGAGCTTGCCCATGGCGGGGCGTTCCTCCTTCGGCACGGCACCCATCTGCTTCATCAGCGCGGTGAACTCGCCGTGGGGGCCGACGTAGCGGGCCTTGGCGGCCTCGAAATCGGCGCGCGTCCGCAGCGACGGGAGCTCGGCCGTGGCCTTGGCGAGGAGGGCGGTCAGGGTGGCTTGCATCGATGAATCGTTCTCGGTCCTCGTTCTCCTAATCGTTCCCTCGGTCCGGGAGAACGAGGAAGATTACGAGAACGAGAAGGATATTATATTGGTAAATAAAAAGGACGGGCCCGCGGGGAGCCCGTCCTTCACTGAAATGGTCTTTTTGACCGGAAGGCGAGCCTCCAAAGGCCCGCCGGGTGTCAGGCCTTGGCGGCCTTGGACTTCAGCGCGGCCTGGGCCTGCTTGATGAGGCCGGCAAACGCCGTGGCGTCGGCGATCGCGATCTCGGAGAGCTGGCGACGGTCGAGCTGGATGTTGGCGGCCTTGAGGCCCTCGATGAAGCGGCTGTAGGTGATGCCGGCCTCGCGGCACGCCGCGTTCAAGCGCACGATCCAGAGGCCACGCATGTTGGCCTTCTTCTTCTTGCGGTCGATGTAGGCGTATTGCCAGGCATGCTGCACCGCTTCCTTGGCGTAGCGGTAGAGCTTGGATTTGTTGCCGAAATAGCCCTTGGCGTATTTCAGCACTTTCTTGCGGCGCTTGCGCGACGCGGGGGAGTTGGTGACACGAGCCATGTTATAGTGGTGGTTTTAGTGCCGGCGGGTCGTCTCGTTAGGATTCACCCGCCTGGCAAGTTGTGGTTTTGCGCTTCGGCTTGCTTACCGGAGACCGGTGGGCAGGCAGCGGAGCAGCGGCGCGGCATGGCCGGGCGCCACGAGCTTGTCGCGGGAGGCACGTCGCTTGGACTTCGTGCTCTTCGCGGCCAGCAGGTGACGGAAGCCAGGCGTGCGGCGGATCAGCTTTCCGGTGGCGGAAATCTTGAAGCGCTTGGCAACGGACTTTTTGGTCTTTTGCATGGGAGGAGCGGGCGAAAACAGAGCACGCGCGGGGGCTTGGCAAGAGTTTTGTCCAACAAAGTGCGGGGCACCGGAAGCACCCGCCTAACTCCGCCCCCCGCAGGCCCCTACAGGGGCGGGACGAAGGACCCGCCGGCATCCGCGGCGCGTCTTTTTCCGAGGGAAAATCGCGCGGGGGGCAAAAGCGGGAAATGTCGTTGACATGGCCCCCGCGATAATAACTTTTGCCCCTTCGTTTTTTGGCTTCCTAGCTCAATGGTAGAGCAGTTGACTCTTAATCAATTGGTTCCGGGTTCGAGTCCCGGGGGAGCCACCACTTTCTGTTTTTTGCCAGTCACTTTGGTTCAGTTGCGCAGCAACGCCTCGCCGGCGTAGCTCAACGGTAGAGCACCTGTTTTGTAAACAGGCGGTTGCGGGTTCGAATCCCATCGCCGGCTCCATTTTCCCGTCGGTGATGCGCGAACGAGACCCGCTGAAGCGCACGCAAAAGATTGATCACTGCCCGATGGTGTAATGGTAGCACGAACGACTCTGACTCGTTCTGTCTAGGTTCGACTCCTAGTCGGGCAGCCAATCCTGAACCGCCATTATTTTTTTTGGCGGACACAACAAAGCGCATTGACAGTCCAAAGTTAATCTCGGCAACATTCGGTTTCCCGACAGCATTTTGGTCACATTACTCCCGCTTTCCCACTCCCTTTCCCCCCGCCGAGCTTCCGGCGCCGCTGCTAATGTGTGTTCTTCTGGCGCGCCGCTTGCTTCACGCCTTCCGACTTTCCACTTAAGGAATATTACCCACGGTTAAATCCCTCATCCCACCCGCACTATGATCACCGCATCCCTGCCCTTGGCTCTTCTCCTTACCAATCCGGACGGCAGCCCCATGACCGCCATGGAACTGTTCCATGCCGGCAAGTTCGTCATGTGGCCCATCCTGATCGTCTCCTTCCTCCTGATCACGGTCGCCGTCGAGCGCGTGCTGTTCATCGTCCGGGAAAACCGCCGCCGCGAGCCCGAGCTGGTCGACAAGATGCTCGAGAAGGTCGAGGCCAACGACATCGACGGCGCCGTCGAGCTGGGCAAGAAGAGCCAGGACTACGTGGCCCGCATCATGGTTTACGCCCTCACCCACAAGGAACACTCCCTCGGCAACGCCTTCACCCGCGCCGCCAGCCAGGAGATGCAGCGCTTCGGCCAGGGCCTCCCGACCCTTGACACCTGCATCACCGCCGCCCCGCTCCTCGGCCTCCTCGGCACGGTGACCGGCATGATGGGCACCTTCGCCTCCCTGAACAGCGGCACGGGCGACATCGCCTCCGCGTCCGCCAAGATCACCGGCGGCGTCGCCGAGGCGCTCATCGCCACCATGTGCGGTCTGGCCATCGCCATCATGGGCCTCCTGCCCTTCAATTATCTCAACGCCCGTTCCGAAGAGGCCCGTCACGACATCGAGGACGCCTCCAACTCGCTCGAGATCATTATCAACAAGGCCGAGAGCGCCAAGAGCCGCTGAGCGGCTCCGGCCCTCGCGACTTTCAATCTTTAATCCCTTACTGTCATGCACGGTGGCGGAGGCGGCACAGGCCCAGGCGGCAAAAAAAGGGCGCGCATTGAGATCATCCCTCTCATTGACGTCATCTTCTTCCTGCTCGCGACATTCGTTCTGTTCACGCTCTCGCTGAACAAGTCCAACGGCGTCTCGGTCCATCTGCCGACGGCCGAGAGCAGCGTCCCGCGCGATCCGAACGGCACCGTCACCATCAGCGTGACCGACGAGGGCGCGGTCGCCTGGAACAAGGACATCATCACCCTCGACGAGTTCACCCAGCGCCTGCTCAACGAAAAGCGCGTGAATCCCGACGTCCGCATCCTCATCAACGGCGATGAGCGCGCCTTCTTCGCCCAGGCCATCTACGTCTTCGACGAGGCCCGCAAGGCCGGCTTCACCCGCGTGTTCATCGAAACCCACGCCCACTGACCGCGGCCCTAAGAAACCGGCCCGTCGCCCGTCATACTCTCCGCCCCCAGCCCACACCACATGGAAGGCACCAAAATCAAAATCCCGGCCCGTAAGAAGGCGCGCGTTGAGATCATCCCCCTGATCGACGTCATCTTCTTCCTGCTGGCCACCTTCGTCCTGTTCACCCTCTCCCTGAACCGCATCCAGTCCGTGCCGGTGGACCTGCCCGTGGCCAAGCCGAACTCCGACCCCCAGGACAACAAGGACAGCGTCACCATCCAGGTCTCGGCGGACAATTCCCTCTTCTGGAACCGCGAGCCCATGGAGATGAGCGACCTGCCCAGCCGCATTACCGCCTACAAGTCCCAGACCGAGGATCCCAAGATCCTGATCGCCGGTGACGAGAAGGCCCGTTTCGGCGCCACCGTCCAGGTGCTCGACGAGGTCCGCAAGGCCGGCATCCTGAAGTTCTCGGTCGAAACCCGCACCCGCCCGACCGGCAAATAAGCGCCATGAACAAAGATCTCATAGTCGGCCTCTTGGTCTCGGTCGCGGTGCACCTGATCGCGATCAATCCCTTCTCCGGCAAGAACGCCCCCCCCAAGCACGTCGCCGAGGTCAAGGAGGATGTCGTCCAGATGGAAATGCCGCCGCTCGATCAGGACGAGGAAAAGAAGGTCGAGGAACTGCAGGACGAGCCCATGGAGAATGTCATGGCTCCGCCCAGCCTCATCGATCTGCCGACCGTCGTGCCGGTGAACGCCTTCACCCAGCCCCTCCAGCCGCCCCCGCCCCCGGGCATGACGACCGCCAAGGGAGCCATCAACATCCCGGTCAATCCGCCCGGCGCCAACTTCGGCAAGGGCATCAAGGATCTCTTCGACATCAACAACCTGGACCAGAAGCCCGTCGCCCGTGTCCAGAACCCGCCGCAGTATCCTTATGAGATGAGCCGCGCCGGCATCAGCGGCGAGGTCGCGGTCGAGTTCATCATCAATTCCAGCGGTGACGTCGTGGACACCCGCGTCATGCGCTCCTCGCACCGGGAGTTCGAGGTGCCGGCCATGCAGGCCGTGCAAAAGTGGAAGTTCAAGCCGGGCCGCAAAGGCGGCAAGGCCGTCGCCACCCGGGCCTCCCAGCTCATCGAGTTCAATCTCGAGGACAACAAATGATCCCGCCGGCCGTCATGTCGCACTTTCCCTCCCCCTCTCTCCGTCCCCTTCTCACCCTGCTCGGGGCCGCCGCGCTGGCCGTGACCCTGGCGGCGCAACAGCCCGTCCGGGATTACTCCCTGACCGACGCCACGGGCGAGGTCCTCCCGAAGTTCAAGCTGGCTGCGGACGCGAAGAACTACGACGCCGCGCTCGCCATCCTGGACGCCCAGATCGCCAAGGTGCCGGCCGACAGCTACGACGCGGCCACGCTCGAGCAGATCAAGGTCCAGACCCTGTTCCAGAAGGGCGATTTCGCCCGGGCCATCGAGCCGATGGAGCACGCCCTGGCCGTCTCCGACGCCCATACGCCGACTTATTTTGAGGAACGCATCACCCGCGATCTGCAGAACTACCTGACCCAGCTTTATGTGCAGGAAGCGGTCGGATCGAAGAACCCGGCGGTGGCCAGCAAGCTGTTCGAGAAGGCCGATGGCAGCATGCAGAAGTGGCTCAAGCTCGCGCCCAACTCCACGGCGGATGCCCAGTTGCTCTACGCCCAGCTGCTTTATTCCTGGGCCGTGCAGAACCCCGAGAAGCCCGACCTCAAGCTCATCCAGCGTGCCCTCGACCAGGCCGAGATCGGCCTCCATCTGGCCATCCACCCGAAGGACACCTTCTACCTGATCAAGCTCGCCGCCCTCCAGCAGCTGGGTCGCACCGCGGAGACGGCGGAGATGTTCGAGCTGCTGATCAAGCAGAAGCCCGAAAGCTCCACTTACTACCAGCAGCTCGCCGCCACCTATCTCGGCACCGGCCAGGAACTGCGGGCCGCCCTCACCATCGAGCGGGCCCAGGCGCAAGGGCACATGGCGACCCCGCAATACAACTTCAATCTGGTCGGCATCTACTTCAACATGGGCCAGTTTGAAAAGGCCGCCGACCTGCTCGAGGCCGGGCTGAAGGCCGGCACCATCGACAACGAGCAGAAGAACTGGGAGCTCTATGCCCTCTGCTACCAGCAGCTGGAGCGCCCCCTGAAGAGCATCGAGGTCCTCAAGCAGGCCGCCAAGGTCTTCCCCAAGTCCGGCCAGATCGAGTTCATGATCGCCCAGGCCTACAATGGCCTGGAAAAATCCGACGAGGCCCTCCCCCACCTGCAGGCGGCCATCGCCAAGGGCAACCTGACCAAGCCTCACCAGGTTTACAGCTATCTCGCCTACGTGGCCTATGAGATGAAGAAATTCGACATCGCCCTCGATGCCGCCGAGAAGGCCGTCGCCGATCCGGAAGGCGCCAAGGACCGGCAGGCCCAGGGCCTGCTCAAGGGCATCAAGGACATCATCAAGGAACGCGAGGCCAAGAAAGCCAAGATGTAACCCCCTTTAACGCACACGCACTCGACCATGAATAAAGTCTATATCATCTTCCCGCTCATCTGCACCCTGATCTTTGGTGGGTTCTACTACAAGTTCGAGAAAGGCTACGAGGCCACGCAGCTGGAAATCAAACGGAAGGCCGACGACGAGCTCAAGGCCAAGGTCGCCAGGGACCTGGCCGCCCGCGAGGAGGCCATCAAGGCCGCCGTTGAGGCCTCGAAGAAACGCGAGACCGAGCGCAAGGAACGCGAACGCATCGCCGAGCTCAAGGCCACCGCCCGCCAGGAGGCCGAGGATCGCCGCCAGAAGACCTATGACGAGCGCAACCGCGCCCGCGACCAGGTCGTCCGCCTCAAGAAGGATCTCGACGAGGTCAAGAGCACCTTCGGCAAGCTGGATGACGAGAAGAAAAAATACATCGACGAGCAAGCCTTCCTCAAGACCTACGTCAAACAGGCCGAGGCCAATGTGAAATATTACTACGATCTGCTCGAGAAGATCGACGCCGCCGAAAAGGCCAAGGCGGCCCAAGCCGCCGCTGCCGCCGCCGCCGCCAAGAAAGCCTAACCGCCCCACCTACCCGACTCTCATGAACAAGTCCTATGTGATCGCCCCCGTCATCCTGATGGCCCTCTTCGGCTTCTTTTACAACGGCGCCCTGAATGACATGAAGATCAAGGAGGAAGGCCGCCTTGCCAAGATCGCCGCCACCGAGAAGGCCGAGGCCGATCGCAAAGCGGAAGTGGAGAAGAAAGCCACCGCCGAGGCCCTGAAGAAGCAGGAGGAACGCGCCGCGGCCGACAAGGCCAAGGAGGACAAGAAGGAAAAGGATTACCAGGACGCGATGACCAAGCTCAAGGACGAGGCGGACGACTACGCCAACCAGACCGCCAAGCTGACCAAGGAGGCCGCCGACCTCGACGCCTCCATTCTCCAGACGCGCAGCGACAAGGAGCGGCTCACGCGCGAGAGCCTCGAGCTGGCCAAGCAGGTGGAACTGGCCAAGATCAACCGTCGCAACTCCGAGTTGGAGATCCAGCGCATGATCGACATGGTCGCGAAGAAGCTCAACGACAGCTCGATCGCCGTCGCTCCGCCGCCGCCGCTGGCGACCACCAAGTAAGCCCCGGCCCCCTGTAATGCAGCCGCACTCTTCCCGGTGCGGCTTTTTTGTGCCCGGCCGCCCGAGATGGGCTAACCCCTTCCCGCCCAGCGGCGGACTCCGCCGGTGTGTCATATAACCCGGCCGTTGTTTTGAAACCGCCCGGATTGGCCCGCGGGCTGCTTTTACGTCCATGCTGACGTTCCAACCAACCTACTACCTAAACCACATCATGAAGAAGACTGCACTTCTCCTCGCGGCGCTCGTTGCGGGCGCTTCCCTCCCGGCCCAGACGGCTGCTCCCGCTCCCGCCACTCCCGCTCCGGCCCCTGCTGCGCCCGCCGCACCGGCGGCCGACGCTGCGCCCAGTTCGTCGTGGGTCTTCACCCCGGCGTTCGCCAACCAATACATGTTCCGCGGCACGCGCCTTGGCGGCCCGGCGTTTGAGCCCTCCTTGGAATATGATGCCGGCAACCTCGCCGTCGGCGTGTGGAACAACACCCCGTTGAAGGACAAGGTGGTCGGCCAGTCCGACCCTGAGTTCGACTTCTATGGTTCCTACACCATCGAGGTGATCAAGGACACCCTGTCCTGGCAGCCCGGCTACACCATCTACACCTATCCGAATGCGAAACAGGCCGATGGTTTCTACAAAGCGACCTACGAGCCCAACCTCGCCCTGAACTACACCGTCGCGGGGGTGAAATTCACCCCGAAGATCTATTACGACCTCCGGCTCAAGGGGCCCACCTATGAGCTCACCGTCGCCTACACCGTTCCGCTCACCGAGGCGAAGTCCGAGCTGGACTTCATCGCGACCGCCGGGACGTTCAAGTGGACCTCCGCCGCCCCGGACCAGGTCAACTCCCTCGGTCAGCCGGCTGATGTGAAGAACTACGGCAACTACTGGCTGGTCGGCGTATCCGCCCCCTACCAGGTCACCAAGGACTCGAAGCTCTCGCTCAGCCTGGCGTATACGAAGGGATCCGACAACTTCTTCAAGACCGGCACGGACGGCAAGGTGGCCAACACCGCCGCCGTCGGCCGCGGCGTCATCTCCATCAGCTACGCGATCACGTTCTGACCGGCCTACCACGGTCCCATCCGGCCCGGGCGTATACCGCCCGGGCTTTTTTTATGCCAGTTACGGACTCCTCTGGGACTCTGGCACGCCACGCCGGTAGGGCGCACCGGCCCGGTGCGCCGCGGCGGAGCGGGCCGCTCCGCCCTACCCCAAGACACTCTGGCTGCAGTAATTGGTATTACCGCCCCCCGCTCCGGCTCAGACCGTGGCGGGCGTCTTGAGCGAGTTCAGCAGGCGCTCGATCCGGTCGCACGCCGCCGTGAGCTTCTCCTCGTTGGCCGTGAAGCAGGCCCGCACATGGCCCTGGCCGGCCTCGCCAAACGCGGTGCCGGGCACGACCGCGACCTTTTGCTCGGTCAACAGCCGGCGGGCGAACTCGCCCTCGTTCAGGCCGGTTCCCTCGACCGACGGGAACGCGTAGAACGAACCGCGGGGCGAATGGCACTTGAGGCCGGCCGCATTGATCCGGCGGACAAACAGGTCGCGGCGCTCGCGGTAGCGGTCGCGCATGAACTTGGTGGCGTCGTCGCCGAGGCGCAGCGCCGCCACGGCGCCCTCCTGGCTGATACTCGGGGCGCACAGCATCGAATACTGGTGCACCTTCATCATCGCCTCGATGAGCGGCGCCGGTCCGCAGGCGTAGCCGAGGCGGAAACCGGTCATCGCAAAGGCCTTGGAGAAACCGTGCAGCAGGATCGTCCGCTCCCGCATGCCGGGCAGACTGGCAATGCTCGTGTGCACGCCCTCGAACACCAGTTCCGAGTAGATCTCGTCACTGATCACGATCAGGTCCTTCTCGATCGCGAACTTCGCGATGCGCTCCAGCTGCTCCTTCGAGCAGACGCCGCCGGTCGGATTGCAGGGCAGGTTCAGGAGGAGGAGCTTCGCCCCGGGCTGCCAGGCCGCCCGCAGGGCGGGCTCGTCGAGCGAGAACAGGTCCTTGGCATGCGTGCCGACCGGGAGACCGATGCCGTGCACGAGGTCCACCGACGGGGCGTAGGACACGTAGCAGGGCTGGTGGTAGAGCACCTTGTCGCCCGGGTTGAGCAGCGAGCGCAGGGCCAGGTCGAGGCCCTCGGAGACGCCGACGGTCACCAGGACCTCATCGTCCCAGCGGTAGCCGACCTTGAAGTGGCCCTCGACGTAGCGGCAGATCTCCTTGCGGAGTTCCGGCAGGCCGAGGTTCGAGGTGTAATGGGTTTTGCCCGTGTCCATGGCCGTCTTGACGGCGTCACGGATGGGCTGCGGGGTGTCGAAATCGGGCTCGCCGATGCCGAGGGAGATGACGCCGTCGGTCTTCGCGACGAGTTCGAAGAAGTCGCGGATGCCGGAGCGGCGCAGGCCCGCCACGTGACGCGCGATGAAGCGGGTCGTATCGAGTGGCGGTTGATGGGAAAAGCTCATGGAAAGGTTCGGAAATAAGGTTGGAGGATATTACTGCGCCAGCCGTTCACGGATGGCGTTGCCCATCTGGGCGGTGGTCAGCGGCTGCCTGGCGCCGAGATCGGCGGTGTGACAGCCGGCATCGAGGGCGGCGCTGACGGCCGCCTCAATAGCTCGGGCCTCGGCCTCCAAACCGAGGGAGTAGCGGAGTAGCATGGCGGCCGACAGGATCGTGCCGACGGGATTGGCGATGCCTTTGCCCGCGATGTCGGGGGCCGAGCCGTGGATGGGCTCGTAAAGGCCGAGCTTCCCCTCGCCGAGCGAGGCGCTGGGCAGCACGCCGAGCGAGCCGGCCAGCACCGCCGCCTCGTCCGTCAGGATGTCACCGAACATGTTCTCGGTGACGATGACGTCGAACTGCGGGGCATGGGTGATCAGGCGCATGGCGCAGGAATCGACCAGCTGGTGCTCGAGCTTGACGTCAGGAAACTGTTTGCCGACCCCGATGGCGACCTGGCGCCAGAGGCGGGACGACTCGAGGACGTTGGCCTTGTCGACCGAGGTGACCAGCTTGCGGCGCTTCTGCGCCATCTGGAAGGCGAGCAGCACGATGCGGCGGATCTCCTTCTCCGTGTAGACGAGGGTATCAACGGCAACCTCGCCCTCCGGAGTCTGCGTGCGGCCCTTCGGCGTGCCAAAATACAGGCCGCCCGTCAGCTCGCGGATGACAACGAAGTCCACGCCGGCGACGCGCTCGGGCTTGAGCGGCGACAGCTTGGCCAGGGACGGATAAGGGCGCACCGGGCGGACGTTGGCGTAGAGGCCGAGGGCCTTGCGGATGGCGAGGAGGCCCTGTTCCGGGCGGACCTTGGCCTGCGGGTCGTCCCACTTCGGGCCGCCCACGGCGCCCAAAAGAACGGCATCGGCGGCCTGGGCGGCGGCGAGCGTGTCGTCCGGCATGGCCGTGCCCTTGGCGTCGATGGCGCAGCCACCGAGCAGGTGCTCGGTGAAATTGAATTGGTGACCCTCGCGCTTGGCGACGGCCTCCAGCACGAGCCGGGCTTCATTGACGACTTCGGGGCCAATGCCGTCACCGGGAGTGAGTGCGATGCTTGCTTTCATGGAATAGGAGATAGGGCTCGGCAGGTAGGGGCGCTTGCCCTCAAGCGCCCTTGGAGAGAAGGCCGTTGGGGGCAACGGCCCCTACCGCCTGAGGCGTCAGGCTGTATTCGTAGCCGTCGGCCAGCGCCAGCCAGGTGGCGTCGAGGATGTTGCTGCCGGCGCCGACCGTGCTCCAGCGGCGGACGCCGTCGTGCCAGTCGATGAGCACCCGGGTGATGGCGGCGGTGCCGAGGTTGGAATTGAGGATGCGGACCTTGTAATCGGCCAGGGAGATGTCCTTCACCTGCGGGAAGAGCGGCTGCAGCGCCTTGCGCAGCGCCTGGTCGAAGGCGTTGACCGGGCCGTTGCCCTCGGCCGCCGTGTGCACCTCGTGGCCGCCGATGCTGAGCTTGATGGTCGCCTCGGCCATGCTGCGCTCGCCGTGGCGGCTGACCATGCCGCGGTAGTCCAGCAGCGTGAACAGCGGCTGGTAACCCGGGGTGATCCGGCGGACGAGCAGCGCGACGCTCGCCTCGGCCGCCTCGAAGGAAAAGCCCTCGTGCTCCTTGGCCTTGATGAGCTCGACGATCTTCGCGCCGGTGGCGGCGTCGACCTGCTGCAGGCCGAGCTCGCTCGCCTTGGACACGACGTTGGCCCGGCCGGAAAGCTCGCTGACCACCACGCGCATCTCGTTGCCGACGACCGTCGGGTCGATGTGCTGGTAGGCATCGGGGTGGCGCTGCATGGCGGCCACGTGCACGCCGGCCTTGTGGGCGAAGGCGCTGTCGCCGACGTAGGCCATGTGCTCATTGGGCGCCAGGTTGGCGACCTCGGCGACGAAGCGCGCGACCTCGTGCAGCCGCGCCAGCGCGCCGGACGGCAGGGTCCGAAAATTAAGCTTCAGCTCGAGATTGGGGATGACAACGCAGAGGTTGGCGTTGCCGCAGCGCTCGCCGTAGCCGTTGATCGTGCCCTGCACGTGGCGGGCGCCGGCGCGGACCGCCGCCATGCTGTTGGCCACGCCGCAGCCGGTGTCGTCGTGCGCGTGGATGCCAACCGGCGCGGAACCGAGCCTGGCGCGGACCTCCGTCACGGCCGCCTCGACCTGCCACGGCAGCGAACCGCCGTTGGTATCGCACAGCACGATGGTTTCGGCGCCGCCCTTGACCGCCGCCTGCAGGGTCTGCAGGGCGTAGGTCGCGTCGAGGCGGTAGCCGTCAAAGAAATGCTCGGCGTCGTAGATGACCCGCTTCCCCTGCCCGCGCAGGTAGGCCACGGTCTCCTCGATCATCTTCAGGTTCTCCTCCAGCGTGGTGCGGAGGACTTCCTTCACCTGCAGGACGGAGGACTTGCCGAAGATGGCGCAGACCTCGGTGCCGGCGTCCACCAGCGCGCGGACGCTGGCGTCGTCGGCCGGCTTGAGGCTGGCGCGGCGCGTGGCGCCGAACGCCACGATCTTCGCGTGCGACCACGGCATCGTGCGCGCCTGCTCGAAGAACAGCGCGTCTTTCGGATTGGACCCCGGCCAGCCGCCCTCGATGAACCTCACGCCCAGCTCGTCCAGCTTGCGCGCGATGCGCAGCTTGTCGTCGACGGAATACGAGATGCCCTCCGTCTGCGCGCCGTCGCGCAGGGTGGTGTCAAAGATTTCGACGGAAACGGACTGGGCGGTGCCGGTCATGAGGGATCAGCGGGGAACTTCGGTGGGCGCGCTCTGCGAGTGCTGGACGCGGCCGCTGGACTGGCGCGACAGCACGTGGTTGAGCGAGGCGATGTAAGCCTTGGCCGCGGCGACGACGATGTCGCTGTCCGCGCCGTGGCCGTGCGAGGAGCGCTGCTCCTCGTGGCGGACACGGACGGTGGCCTCGGCGAGGGCGTCGACGCCTTCGGTGACGGCGCTGATGCCGAACTCGAGCAGTTCGACCGGCAGCTGGACGATGCCGTTGATCGCCTTGTAGGCGGCGTCGACCGGACCGGTGCCGAGGGCGGCCGCACTGCGGATCTTGCCGTCGGGATCGCGGAGGCGGACGCTGGCGGTGGGCATGCCGGTGGTGCCGCACATGACCTGGAGGGAATCCAGCGCCCAGAGCTCGGGCACGGTGGTGCGCTCGTCGGAGGCGAGCGCGATGAGGTCGGCGTCGAGGACGCTCTTCTTGCGGTCGGCGAGCTTCTTGAACTCGTTGAAGGCCTTGAGCAGCGCGTCGCCCTCGAGCGGGTAGCCGAGCTCGGTGAGGCGCTTGGAAAAGGCCGCGCGGCCGGAATGCTTGCCGAGCACGAGCATGGTGTGCGTCGCGCCGACATCCTGCGGCTTCATGATCTCATAGGTCTCGGCGTTCTTGATCATGCCGTCCTGGTGGATGCCGGACTCGTGCGCGAAGGCGTTGGCGCCGACGATGGCCTTGTTGGGCGGCACGGGATAGCTGGTGCTGCGGGAGACGAGCTTGCTGATGCGGCAGAGCTGGGTGGCGTCCACGCCGGTCTGGAGGCCGATCTTCGCGCCGCGGGTGCGGATGGCCATGACCACCTCCTCGAGCGACGCGTTGCCCGCGCGCTCGCCGATGCCGTTGACCGTGACCTCCGCCTGGCGTGCGCCGGCGCGGAGGCCGGCGAGCGAATTGGCGACCGCCAGGCCGAGATCGTCGTGGCAGTGCACGGAGATGATCACGTCCTTGGCGCCGGGCGTGTGCTTGATGATGCCCTCGATCAGCGCCCCGAACTCGTCGGGCATGGTGTAGCCGACGGTGTCCGGGATATTGAGCGTGGTGGCGCCGGCCTTGATGACGGCGGCGAGCACCTTGTGGAGGAACTCCGGGTCGCTGCGGCCGGCGTCCTCCGGCGAGAACTCGACGTCCTTGCAGAGCGAACGGGCGTAGGCGACCATCTCGACGGCGCGGGCGGTCATCTCCTCGCGCGACATGCGGAGCTTGTGCTTGAGGTGGAGATCGCTGGTCGCGAGGAAGGTGTGGATACGCGGGTGCTTGGCGCCCTTGACGCCCTGCCAGGCCGCGTCGATGTCGTTCTTCGTGCAGCGGGCCAGGCCGCAGATGATCGGCGGTTGGGCCTGCGGGCGGCCCTCGATGGATGTCTGGCCGATCTCAGCGGCGATGGCCTGCACCGCCGCGAGGTCGTCGGGCGAGGCGGCCGGGAAGCCGGCCTCGATGACGTCGACGCCGAGGCGGGTGAGCGCGCGGGCGACCTCGAGCTTTTCAGCCGAGGTCATGGAAGCACCGGGGGCCTGCTCGCCGTCGCGGAGGCTGGTGTCGAAGATACGAACGTAATTGGCGGAGGAAGATTTCATGGAAAGTAAAAGTGTTTTTGCGGACTGTTGATTGAAACGATCAGGACGACAGGGACAGGAGCTCGCCGGTGCTTCCCTTGCGCAGGGCAGAGAAAGCAGCCGATAGCCCCCGACTAAGTCGCAGTCGCAGGCCCGTCGCGCCCAAGCCACGCAGATTCAGCGCCTCGATGGAGGCGTTGAGGAAGCGGGACTGGGTGCGGCTGGTCATGGTTGGTTCACTCTCACTTTCACCTTCACTTTCACTCCGTGGTCATTTGGAGATGACCACGGGGTTGAGGAACGGCATCATCGCGCGCAGTTTGGCGCCGACGACCTCGATCTTCTGGCCACGCTCGCGGTTGCGGAACTTGTTCATGGTCTTGCGGCCATACTTGTTGTTCTCATCGATGAAGCGCTTCGCAAACCTGCCCTGCTGGATGTCCTTGAGGATGCGTTTCATCTCCTGCTGCGTCTTCTTGGTGATGACGCGCGGGCCGGAGACGTAGTCGCCCCACTCCGCGGTGTCGGAGACGGAGTAGCGCATGTAGTTGAGGCCGCCGCGATACATCAGGTCCACGATGAGCTTCAGCTCGTGCATGCACTCGAAGTAGGCGATCTCGGGCTGGTAGCCCGCGTCGACCAGGGTCTTGAAGCCGGCCTTGACCAGCTCGGAGCAGCCGCCGCAGAGGACGGCCTGCTCGCCGAAGAGGTCGGTCTCGGTCTCCTCCTTGAAGGTGGTCTCGAGCACGCCCGCGCGGGTGCAACCGATGCCGCGGCCGTAGGACAGCGCGAGCTTCTTGGCGTGGCCGGTGGCGTCCTGATGGACGGCGATGAGGCCGGGGACGCCGCCGCCCTCCTGGAAGACCTCGCGGACGCGGTGGCCCGGGGACTTCGGGGCGATCATGCTCACGTCGACGTTCTTCGGCGGGACGATGCCCTTGAAGCGGATGTTGAAGCCGTGGGCGAACATCAGCATCTTGCCGGCCGTGAGGTGCGGCGCAATCTCCTCGCGGTAGAGGCGGGCCTGGACGTGGTCCGGCACCAGCACCATGATGACGTCGGCCCAGGCGGAGGCCTCGGCGACGGAGGTGACCGTCAGGCCGGCCTTCTTGGCCTTGGCGACGGACTTGCTCTTCGGCGAGAGGCCGACGCGGACCTTGACGCCGCTCTCCTTGAGGTTGAGCGCGTGGGCGTGGCCTTGGGAGCCGTAGCCGATGATCGCGACTTTCTTGCCGCGGATGAGCGAGAGGTTCGCGTCCTTGTCGTAGTAGATTTTAGCCATGGTAGTTTGAGTTAAAAGTGAGAGGGAATGTGAAAGTGAGGGTGGGTTTTATTCCGTCATTCTGAGTGAAGCGAAGAATCCAATATCATGTGCGAGGCGGTCGTGCCGCTGGATCCTTCACTGCGTTCAGGATGACAGGTAGCGGAGGATTGGTGGTTAAACGGACATGGAGAGGCTGGCGGCGTCGGGATGGTGGTCATCCGCGGTGGTGCGGACCAGCGGCGGTGCGGCCGAGAGCAGCTCGTGGCCGCGCGCCATCGCGACGGCGCCGGTGCGGACGATCTCGACGATGCCGTAGGGACGCAGGACCATCTCGAACTTGCCGATCTTCTCCGGCGTGCCGGTGACCTCGATGACGAGCGTCGCCTCGTCCACGTCGACGACGCGGGCGCGGAAGACATCGGTCAGCTGCAGCACCTCGGCCCGCGTCTGGTTGGTGACCTTGACCTTGACCAGGCCGAGCTCGCGAAAGAGCGACGGCTTGTGGGTGAGGTCGTCGACGCGGAGGACGTTGACCAGCTTGTAGAGGTTGGCCTCGACGATGCGGGCGCCGGCCTCGGTGGCGTCGACCACGACCGTGAGGCGCGACACGCCCGGCTGCTCGGTGCGGCCGACCGTGAGCGAGTCGATGTTGAAGTTGCGGCGGCGGAAAAGCGACGCGACCCGGTTCAGGACGCCGGGCACGTCTTCCACGTAGGCGATGAGCGTATGTTTGGCCATGGGAGGGTTGGGTTAGCGGCGGGATGTTTTGGCGATCTTGCGGGCCGGCGCCTTCGCCGGCTTCTTGGCGGTCTGGCCGCGGCCGTTGAGGGCCTTGGCCTCGGCTTTCGCCTCGACGAAGACGTTCGGCAGCGCGGACGCCGGCATCTCCCAGTCCTTGTCGGAACCGGACTCGAGCATCACGTCCTGCTTCGGACGGCGGATCATCTTGTCGAGATCGGCGCCGGCGGGGACCATCGGGAACACCGTGTCCTCCTTCTCGACGACGAAGTCGATGACGACGGTGCCCTTGGCCGCGAGGGTCTTCTCCACGGTCGTCTTAACGTCGGAGCGCTTGTCGCACAGGAAGCCGGTGAGACGGTAGGCCTCGGCGAGCTTCACAAAATTCGGGCCGGTCATCGGCGTGGCGGCGTAGCGCTTGTCGTAGAAGAACTCCTGCCACTGGCGCACCATGCCGAGGAAGGCGTTGTTGATGATCGCGACGTTGACCTTGATCCCTTCCTGCTCGGCCGTGGCCAGTTCGCAGGAGGTCATCTGGAAGCCGCCGTCGCCGACGACCACCCACACGTCCTTGTCGGGGCAGGCGAACTTGGCGCCGATGGCCGCGGGGAGCGCGAAGCCCATCGTGCCGAGGCCGCCGGAGGTGATGAGCGAGCGGGGCTTCTCGTGGCGGAAATACTGGGCCTCCCACATCTGGTGCTGGCCGACGTCGGTGACGACGATGGTGTCGCGCTTCTGCGTGAGGCGCCAGATGTCGTTGATGACATGCGCGGCGTAGAGGTGGCCGCTGTCGGGCAGGCTCTGGATGTCGCGCACGGCGGAATCGCCGCGGAAGGCGTTGATCGTGGCCCACCACTCGGTGTGGTCGGCCTTCTGCACCTGCGGCTGGATGAGGGTCAGCACCTCGCGGAGATCGCCGATGAGGGCGACGTCCACCGGGACGTTCTTGTTGATTTCGGTCGGGTCGATATCGACGTGGATCTTCTTCGCATTGAGCGCGTAGGTCTTGAGGTTGCCGGTCACACGGTCGTCGAAGCGCATGCCGAGGGCGATCAGCAGGTCGGCCTGCTGGATGGCCTGGTTGACCCAGGCCTCGCCGTGCATGCCCATCATGCCGAGGTTGAACTCGGACGACGCGGGGATCGCGCCGATGCCGAGCAGCGTCGTGGTGATCGGGATGCCCGCGGTCTTGGCGAGCTTGAGCACCTCGGCGGTCGTGCCGGACTTGAGGACGCCCTGCCCCGCGAAGATGAGCGGCCGCTTGGCGGCATTGATGAGCTCGGCGGCGCGCGCGAACTCCGACGCCGGGGCGTGGTAGCTCGGGCGGTAGCCCGGCAGGCGCGGCGCGGCGGCCTCCCAGTCGAACTCGGCGGTGAGCTGCTGCGCGTCCTTGGTGATGTCCACGAGCACGGGGCCCGGGCGGCCGCTCTTGGCGATGTAGAACGCCTCGCGGATGGCGCGGGCGACATCGCCGGGCTTCGTGACGAGGTAATTGTGCTTGGTGATCGGCAGCGTGACGCCGGTCACGTCCGTCTCCTGGAACGCGTCGGTGCCGATCGCCTTGGAGCCGACCTGGCCGGTGATGCACACGATGGGCGAGGAGTCCATCATGGCGGTGGCGATGCCGGTGACCATGTTGGTCGCGCCGGGGCCCGAGGTCGCGATGGCGACACCGACCTTGCCGCTGGCGCGGGCGTAGCCGTCCGCCATGTGCGTGGCGCCCTGTTCGTGGCGCACGAGCACATGGTGGATCTTCGGATATTTCGTCATCGCGTCGTAGGTCGGCAGGATCGCGCCGCCCGGATAGCCGAAGACGACGTCAACGCCTTCGCGCTGTAAGCATTCCCAAATGATTTCTGCGCCGGTGAGTTTCATGGAGTCCCTTGAGTTGCGGTTGGTTTTAAAATTCAGATCAGGTGGTGACGGCGCCCTCGGAAGCGGACGACACGGTGTTGGCATACTTGGCCATGACGCCGCGCGCGTAGCGCGGGGCGGGTGCCTTCCAGCCGGCCTGGCGGCGGGCCAGCTCGGCGGGGGCGATCTCGACGTGCAGTTTGCGCGCCGGGACATCGATCTCGATGGTGTCGCCCTCCTGCACGAAGGCGATCAGGCCGCCCACGAACGCCTCGGGGGCGACGTGGCCGATGGAGAAGCCGCGCGTTGCGCCGGAGAAGCGGCCGTCGGTGAGCAGCGCCACGGAGTCGGCGAGCCCCTGCCCCGCCAGCGCGCCGGTCACGCCGAGCATTTCGCGCATGCCGGGGCCGCCCTTGGGGCCCTCGTAGCGGATGACGACGACATCGCCGGCCTTGATCTGCTGCGCGTTGGCCGCGGCCATGGCATCCTCCTCGCAATTGAAGACGCGCGCCGGACCCTTGAGTTTTTCGCGCGAGCTGCCGGCGACCTTGAGCACGCCGCCCTCCTCGGCCAGGTTGCCGCGAAGGATGACGAGCCCGCCGGTGGGCTTGAAGGCCTTGTCGGTCGGCCGGATGACCTGCTGGCCGGGCGCCTCGAACGCGCCCTTCACGTCCTCGGCGATCGTGCGGCCGGTGACGGTCACGCACTCCTTGTTCAGGTAGCCGCCCTCGAGCAGACGGCGGAGCAGCAGCGAGATGCCGCCGGCCTTGTGCATCTCGACGGCCGTATAGAGGCCGCCGGGCTTGAGCGTGGCGATGGTCGGGGTCTTCGCGCTGATGGTGTCGAACTCGTCGATCTTGAGCGAAACATTGGCTTCCTTCGCGAGCGCGAGCAGGTGCAACACGGCGTTGGTCGAGCCGCCCGAGGCCGCGACCGAGACGACGGCATTTTCGAAGGCCTTCCGCGTCATGATCTGCGAGGGCTTCAGGTCCGCGCGGACGAGGTCCATCACGATCTCGCCACAGCGGAACGCGGCCTTGTTCTTTTCCTCGGCCGTGGCCGGGATGCCGTTGAGGCCGGCGGGCGAGATGCCGATGGCCTCCATGATCGTCGCCATGGTGTTGGCGGTGAACTGGCCGCCGCACGCGCCGGCCGTCGGGCAGGCGGCGTTCTCGACGCAACGGAATTCCTTCGCGTCGATCTTGCCGGCGGTGAACGCACCGACCGCCTCGAAGACGTCCTGCACAGTGAGCGCCTTGCCGTTGTGGTGGCCGTGGTCGATCGAGCCGCCGTAGAGCGCGAGGCCCGGGATGTCCAGGCGGGCCAGCGCCATCATGACGCCGGGGTTGGTCTTGTCGCAGGCGGAAAGGCAGACGAGGCCGTCGAGGCTGTTGCCGCGGGCGACGAGCTCGATGGAGTCGGCGATGAGCTCGCGGCTGATGAGCGAGGTCTTCATGCCCTCGGTGCCCATCGTGATGCCGTCGGAGATGGAGACGGTGTTGAACTCCAGCGGGGTGCCGCCGGCGGCGCGGACGCCCGCCTTGACGTGCTCGGCGAGGGCGCGGAGGTGGAAATTGCAGGGCCCGATCTCGGTCCAGGTGTTGGCGATGCCGATCAACGGCTTGGCCAGGTCGGCATCGGTAAACCCGATGGCCTTCATCATGGCGCGGGCGGGCGCCCGGCTCGGGCCGTCGGTGACAAGGTGGCTGTGGCGTTTGCCGGAATTCATGGGGTAAAGATCAGGCCATGCTACCGAAATGAGATCGGCAGGGCGAGTAATGGGTTGGGCAGGTCTGCGTCATAACGGAAGATGGGTGGAAAATAAAAAAGCCGCCCCTTGGTGGGCGGCTTCCTGTTTCGAGTTTTTTGTCTCTTAGGAGCTTTTGGCTGTTGCGAGCCGCCCATGTGTATTCGGGTCCGTGGCCAGAGCCAGGACGACGGTAATAAGCACAATAAGGGCGACGTTGAACATGGGAACGGGCCAGAAGTTGTTAACCGGCCCCAGCGCTGTCAACCCTCGTTTCACAATTCCTCAAATTATCCGGGACAAAGAGGCGCAAGGGGCCAAACGAATCAAGATTGATACATGAAAGGGGTCTTCAGAGGTGGAACCCGGCCTCCGGACGGGTTGGTTTGTATGCTCGGCTCCTGAAGCGCGTCCGGAGGCCGCGCTCCACCTGAAGGAAATCTCACCGCCGGCCGCGCATGTTCTGGGCGAGACGGAGGATATCCGCCAGCACGCCGGCCGCGGTCACTTCCCCTCCCGCGCCTGCCCCGCGCACAACCATCGGATATTGGCGGTAGCGCTCGGTATGAAACGCCACGAAGGCCTCCGACCCGCGCAACGACGCCGCCGGATGGGAGGCATCGACGTCAATCGGGCCGACGGTCACCTTCGGCCCCTCGGCGCCGGGCGTGATGCGCGCCAGGTAGCGCGGCTGCTTGCCCTGCTTCATGCTCGCCGCGACGCGCGCCGCGACCTTGGCATCAAGCTTCGCCAGCGACTGCAGGAATTTCTCCGGGTCGTCTTCGCGCAGGTTCTCCGCCGGCACGAACGGCTCGAGGGCCACGTCGCCCAGCTCGACCAGCAGGCCAAGCTCACGGGCGAGGATGACGGCCTTGCGCGCCACATCGAGGCCCGAGAGGTCGTCGCGCGGGTGCGGCTCGGTGTAGCCGAGCTCCTTGGCCTGGCGCACCGCGGCCGACAGGGCGTCGCCCTGCACCAGCCGTTCGCACAGGAAGCCCAGCGTGCCGGAGAACGCGCCCTCGATGGTGATGACGTGGTCGCCGGTGCGGACGAGGTTCTTCAACGTCTCGATGACCGGCAGCGCCGCCCCGACGGTTGTCTCGTAGTGGTAGGCGCGGAAATTCTTCCGCGCCGCGGCCAGCAGCGCCACGCGCTCCGGCTGCGGCAGCGCGAGCGGCTGCTTGTTGGCCGACACGACGTTGATGCCGTGCTCGAAGGCCGCCCGGTAGATCTTTTCCATGCCGGCCGCGGCCGAGCAGTCCACGAGCACGGGATTGGGCAGTTGCGAGAGTTTCTTGAGCAGGGAGCTGGCGTCCTTGACGGCCTTCCCCGTGGCGAGCGCCTTCTCGAGCGCGGCGATGGCCTCGAGCGGCGGCAGGCCCTCGGCGTCGTAAAGCGCCCCCTTGCTCGAGCCGATGCCGACCAGCCGCACCTGCACGTCGTGCTCGCGGCCGAGCGCCTGGTTCTGCCGGTCGATCTGCTTGAGGAGGCTGCCACCCACCACGCCCTTGCCGAGCAGGAGCACGCTGAGCTGGGTGTGCGCGAGGTTGAAGGCGCCGTGCACCGTGCGCACTGCGGTCGCCGTCTGGTCGGCGTCCACCACGCACGAGATGCTGCGGGCCGACGCACCCTGTGCCACGGCGCGCACCGGGATGCCCGCCGCGCCGATCGAATTGAGGAACTTGCCCGCCACGTTCGGCTGGGCGCCCATGTTCTCGCCGACCAGCGTGACGAGCGTCACCGGCGAGAGCACCGGCTCGATCCGCAGGTCGCCCGACTGGATTTCCGGCGCGAGCGCCTCGCTGATGCTTTGCTTGGCGCGGGCCTCGTCGACTTCGGGGATCACGACGGAGAACGACTGGCCGAGGGTGGACTCGGTGGTCATCCACACGCGCACGCCGGCCTCGCCGAGGGCGGCGAGGATGCGGCCGCCGAGCGGCTTGCCCAGTCCGGTGCGGCGCGACTGCACGCCGATCAGGCCGAGGCGCTCGAGGCTGGTGACGCAGGTCGGGCGGTTCGGGTCGGGATTGCCCTTCGCGTCAATCCGCGTGCCGGGAGCGTCGGGCTGCGTGGTGCTGCGGATGACGAGCGCCGCGCCGCATTCGCGGAGCGGGATGATGGTGCGCGGATGGAACATCCGCGTGCCGAAATAAGCGAGCTCGAGCGCCTCGTCGTAGGACAACCGGTCCACCGGCGTGGCCTCGCGCACGAGCGCCGGGTCGGCGGTCATCACGCCGAGCACGTCCGTCCAGACGGTGACGGCGCTGGCCTTGAGCAAACCGGCCACGAGCGTGGCGGTGTAATCGGAGCCGTTGCGGCCGAGCGTGGTCGTCTGGCCGTCCTTGGTGCGGCCGATGAAGCCCGTGACGATCGGCACCGAGCCGGTCCACCTGGCCGCCCCGGCGGCGAATTTCTCCGCGGTCGCGGCCTTGTCCACCGTGGCCGCGCCGAAGGTGGCGTCGGTCACGACAAAATCGCGGGCGTCCACCGGGATGGCCGGCACATCGCGCTCGGTCAGCGCCCGGGCCAGCAGCGCCACGGAGATGCGCTCGCCGACGCTGATGATGGAGTCGAGGGTGCGGGCCGAGCACTCGCGGGTCAGCTCGATGCCGGAGAGCAGGCGCTCCACGGGGGTAAGGATGTCGTCGAGGTCGTGCTTGAGGCCCTTCTGCCCCTGGCTGTTGAGCACGCTGCGGCCGGTGGCGGTGGCGAGCTCGCGCACCTGGGCCAGTTCGCGGCGGGCCTGGCTGATGTTGCCGTCGGCGGCCGACTTCGCGGACAGGATGAGCCAGTCGGTGCTGTCGCCGAGGGCGGAGACGACCAGCGCCAGCGGGCGCGGCGCGGCGACCACCAGCTCCAGCACCTTGGGCAGACGCCCCGAAGTGCCGAGGGAGGAGCCCCCGAATTTGTAGACCTGCCAGCGCGCGCTCATGGGCCGGGAGCCTGCAGATGCAGCGCCTTTGTCAAGAGAGGTCCGAGTGTCTTCCATTCGATGAGGAAAGCGTCGTGGCCGTGGATGCTCGCCACGGTCTCCCGCTCGACCTTGGCGCCGGCGGCGCGCAATTGCGCGGCCAGGGCCGCGGCCTGGGCCGGGGTGAAAAGCTGGTCGGTGTCCACATCGACGACCAGCGTCGCCGCGCGGACCCGGCTGATCGCGGGTTTCGTGTCTCCCGGCAGCGGCTGGGTCAGGTCGTGGTGGTCCATCGCCGCGAGCTGCAGCTCGTAGGCCTGCGCCGCGAAACGGTTGCGCAGCTTCTTGCCCTGGTGCTCGAGATAGCTCTGCACCGGATAACCGGCGTCGGTGCCGGGGGCCGGGCGCGGCTGGCGGGCGTCGAGGCCCGGCTCGGCGCGGTAAGTGAGGATGGCGAGCTGGCGCGCGATCTCGAGGCCGCGGCCGACGTTCTCCGGGTAACCCGGGTCGAGCCGCAGGATCTGGCGCGCCACGTGGTTCCAGCCGACCACCCAGGCGCTGGCCGACACGCTGGTCGCGAACGGCAGGATGCGCTCGAAGCGCTCGGGCGCGAGCGCGGCCAGCGTCAGCGTCACCATGCCGCCCAGCGAACCGCCGGTCGTGAGATGCACGCGGCCGACGCCAAGCTTGTCCAGCGCGAGCAGGATGGCGCGGGAGATGTCGAGGCTCGTGAGGTCGACCGTCTTCATCGCCGGGAAGCCTTCCACGCCGGGCCCGCTGCTGCCGTAGCAGGAGCCGAGGTTGTTGAAACACACCAGCCGGTGGTGCGCGGGATCGAGCGCCTTGCCCGGGCCGATGAGCGGGTCCCACCAGCCGTCCTTGCCGCCGGCCACGGCGCTGCCCGTAAGGGCGTGCACCAGCAGCACGGTCGGGACGTCCTTGGCGGGATTCTCAGGCGTGTCGCCCTCGCGACTCCACCACCAGCCGCGGACGCGGTGGGACCGGACTACGCCTCCTCGCGCGAGCGCGAGGTCGGGCAAGCCCAATTCAAAGATACGCGGAGTCGCGGCAACAGTCGGCATGACGATGGGGGGCATGATGCTTCCATCTCACAGAACCGGCGTCAACGCGCCGGCGACCGATTGTTGCTGAACCGCCATGCCTTCCGTCACGTAGTCACCACCGTTGGTGGTGCAGCGTTTGGGATCGGAAGGGTTGGCGGAATTCGTGTTCATGGGGGGATTGTGTTGATTTTGTGTTGGTTCTAAAAGACGGCCCGGCCCGGGGCGAGACAAGGGAGGGACGTGTCATACCTGTGGGCCATTCGCCCCATACGTGTCATAGCCGGGCAGTAGCACGATCAAGGCCAAGGCATTGATAGCCATAAAAAGTCTCAAAAATCCGGCGGCAAACGGTGCTACCAAGGCGCCTATAGGCGCGCGCGGGATGTTCGACGCAGAAATGATGATCTTTGTGACTTTTCGTGGCGAAAAATCCTCCTTCAGGCGACTGGGCAATTCAAGGCATAGCGAGGATTCCTGCTTGTTGCGCGAACCCGGCTGGCTACGCTGCAAATTTCATGGCCAAACGTTCCCAGCGCATCGTGCTCAAGTTCGGTTCCGGCATCCTGTCGACCGAAAAGGGCATCGGCTTGAGCCGCCGGCAGATCGCGCGCCTGGCCCGCGAGGTCGGCGCGCTGGTCCGGGCCGGCCACCAGTGTGTCATCGTGTCCAGCGGCGCCATCGCCGCCGGGCTCGCCACCCTGGGCCTCGACGCCAAGCCCAAGGAACTCGCCGGCAAGCAGGCCTGCGCCGCCGTCGGCCAGTCCCAGCTGATGCACGCCTACGCCAGCGCCTTCGCCCAGCAGGGCCTCAACGTCGCCCAGCTGCTGCTCACCCACAACGACCTCGACAGCCGCACGCGCCACCACAACGCCCGCAACACCCTCACCCACCTCCTGTCGCGCGGCAACGTCGTCCCCATCATCAACGAGAACGACTCCGTCGCGGTCGAGGAAATCAACTTCGGCGACAATGACCGGCTCTCCGCCGAGGTCGCCATCCTGATCGACGCCGACCTGCTCATCATCCTGACGAGCGTGGACGGCCTGCAGGACGCCGCCGGCCAGGTCGTGCCGGTCGTGAAGGATTTCAGCGAGGTCGCGGGCCTCGTCCGCGCCGACAAGGGCCACACGTCCACCGGCGGCATGGTCACCAAGCTCCAGGCCGCGCAGCTCGCCGTGAAGGCCGGCATCCCGGTCAACATCGCCAGCGGGAGAAAAGCGGGCCTGGTTTATGCCATCGTGACCGGGCAACGCGTGGGAACCCATTTCCCGGCCAATTAACCTGGCAAAATTCCAAACGCCAATGGCCAAACGCCAAACAATTTTCAATTTTCAGGTCTTCGGATTTGTTTGGGATTTGGCTTTTGGCCTTTGGGATTTCTCCCGCCATGGCTGACCTGGCACAACTCATCGCCCAGCTCGGGCAACAGGCCCGCGTCGCCGCGCGCCAGCTCGCGCGCACGCCCGCGAAGCAGATCGACGCCGCGCTCCTTGCGATGGCCGACGCGCTCGTCGCCGCGCAGATGGATTTGCTCAATGCCAACGCGGCCGATGTCGCCGCGGCCCGGGCCAACAACCAGACCGCCGCGCTCATCGACCGCCTCACGCTCACACCCGAGCGCATCGCCAAGTGCGCCGAGGGCCTGCGCTTGGTCGCGGCCCTCCCCCACCCGCTCGGCGAGGTGCTCCGCGAGTGGACGCAGCCCAACGGCCTGAAGTTCGCCAAGGTCCGCGTGCCGCTCGGCGTCATCGGCTTCATCTACGAGTCCCGCCCCAACGTCACGGTCGACGCCGCCGGCCTCTGCCTGAAGAGCGGCAACGCCGTCATCCTCCGCGGCGGCTCCGAGGCGCTGCGTTCCAACACGATCATCGCCGCCGCCCTCTCCCGCGGCCTGGCCCAGGCCGGCCTGCCCGCCCACGCGGTGCAGCTCGTGCCGGTCGCCGACCGCGACGTCGTCCGCCTGTTCGGCGAATCGGTCGGCGCCATCGACCTCCTCATTCCCCGCGGCGGCAAGGGCCTGATCGAAACCGTCGTGAAGTTCGCGCGCATCCCGGTCATTAAGCATTATGACGGCATCTGTGCGGTCTACGTGGACCGGGCCGCCGACCTGGTCATGGCGGAGAAGCTCATCGTCAACGCCAAGGTCTCCCGCCCCGGCGTGTGCAACGCCGCCGAGACGCTCCTCGTGCACCGCGACGTCGCCGCCACCTTCCTGCCCAAGGCCGGCGCCGCCCTGCTCGAGGCCGGAGTTCGCCTGCGCGTCGACCAAGCCTCCCGCACTGCGCTCGGCGATCTCGTCACTCATCACCCGTCACTCATCACGGTCGCGAACCGGGACGACTATCGCACCGAGTTCCTCGACCTGATCCTCGCGGTGAAGATCGTGGACGACGTCGCCGTCGCCATCGAGCACATCGAGACCAACGGCTCGCACCACACGGACACGATCGTTACGGCCGACGCCGCCACGGCGGAGCAGTTCCTCGCCGGCGTGGACAGCGCCGTCGTGCTCTGGAACGCCTCGACGCGCTTCAACGACGGCCACGAGTTCGGCTTCGGTGCGGAGATCGGCATCAGCACGGACAAGCTTCACGCCCGCGGCCCGATGGGCCTCGAGGAGCTGACGTCCTACAAGTATGTCGTCCGCGGCGCCGGACAGATCAGAAGCTGAAGCGGGTGGAACGCATTGACCCCAACGCGTTGTTCGAACGCCCGAAGCGCGTTGAGGTCAACGCGCTCCACCTCAAGCCAGTTAGATAATGCAGGGTCGCCGCCAGTCGGCGGACCGCGTCGACCGCTGAAGGTCCGCCGACCAACGGCGACCCTACCTTGCGGGATTTCGCCTTTACCGCCACCGTGGCTGTCGCGATTCTGCCGCCATGCGAATTACCCTCCCGCTCGTCTCCGTCCTCCTCCTCGCTTCCCTCGCCCCGGCCAAGGAAGCCCCCCTGCCCGCCGAGGCCGAACTGCGCGCCATGACCGCGCGTTTCGCCCCGGTTGAGATCAAGGTCGACACCTCCGCCCTGCCCGCCAACGAAAAGCTCGCCTTGGCCAGGATGGTCGAGGCGGCGCGGATCTGCGACGCCCTCTTCTACCGTCAGTCCGCCCCGCTCAACGAGACCTGGCTCGCGCAGCTCGCGACGGACGACTCCGCCCTCGGCCGCGCCCGCCTCCACTATTTCGCCCTCAACAAGGGCCCGTGGTCGCGCCTCGATCTCAACCGCGTCTTCCTGCCGGGTGTCGGCCATAAGCCGCCGAGCGGCAATTTCTACCCGACCGCCGCCAGCCGCGAAGCCGTGGAGCAGTGGATCAACTCCCTGCTGCCGGCCGAGAAGGCCGCCGCCACCGGCTTCTTCACCACCATCCGCCGCAGCCCGTCCGGCGAGTTCATACTCGTGCCGTATAGTATCGAATACCAGGCCGAGCTGACCGAGGCCGCCCGCCTCCTCAACGAGGCCGCCGCCGCGACGAACCAGCCGACCCTGAAAAACTTCCTCGAGAAGCGCGCCCGCGCCTTCCTGACCAACGACTATTACGACAGCGACATGGCGTGGATGGAGCTCGACGCCACCATCGAGCCGACCATCGGGCCCTACGAGACCTACGAGGACGAGTGGTTCAACTACAAGGCCGCCTTCGAGGCCTTCATCACGCTCACCGACGCGGCCGAGACGGCCAAGCTCGCCCGCTTCGGCGCCGAGCTGCAGGGCCTCGAGGACCATCTCCCCATCGACCCGAAGTTCCGCCGCCCGAAGCTCGGCGGCCTTTCGCCCATCCGCGTCGTCAACGTCGTCTTCTGCGCCGGCGACGGCAACCGCGGCGTCCAGACCGCCGCCTTCAACCTGCCGAACGACGAGCGCGTCGTCGCCGCCAAGGGCTCGAAGCGCGTCATGTTGAAAAACTTCCAGGAGGCGAAGTTCGCCCACGTCCTCGTGCCGATCTCGAAGCACGCCCTCGTCGCCGCTGACCAGCCGCTGGTCGCCTTCGACCCGTTCTTCACCCACATCCTGATGCACGAGCTCATGCACGGCCTCGGGCCGCAGGAGATCACCGTCGGCGGCCGCCGGACGACCGTCCGGCTCGAGCTCAAGGAGCTCAACAGCACGCTCGAGGAGGCCAAGGCCGACATCTCCGGCCTCTGGGCGCTGCAGCAGCTCATGGACAAGGGCGTCCTCGACAAAACACAGGAGCGCTCGATGTATGTCACCTTCCTCGCCTCCTCTTTCCGCACGCTGCGCTTCGGCCTGACCGAGGCGCACGCCAAGAGCATGGCGCTGCAGATGAACTGGCTGCTCGACCAGGGTGCCTTCACGGTGGACAAGGACGGCCGCTTCGGCGTCGACTTCGCCAAGGTCAAGCCGGGCGTCGCGAGCCTCGTCACCGAGATCATGACGATCCAGGCCACGGGCGACTACCCGCGCTGCAAGGCCCTGCTCGACAGGATGGTCGTCATCCGCCCCGAGGTGAAGACGCTGCTCGGCCGCCTCAACGACGTGCCGGTGGACATCGAGCCGCACTTCGCGACGGAGCTGTGATTTAACCACAACGACGTGACGACACAACGGGGTGGCCATCCGGCCGCCCTTTTGATTGTAGGGCGGGATCACCGTATCCCGCCTCGAACATGATATCATTTCCGAGCGGAGGCGGGATACGGTGATCCCGCCCTACATTTCAAATCAGAACACCACTGAGCCGCTGCGATGTAGCCCTCCGGCGCTCCGTCTGCTTTCTCATCGGGGCCCCGGCCGAGCGGCCGGGACTTCCTCGTGTCCGCCTTGATCTTCCCGGAAGTCTTCGTGACCTGCGCCTTCGTGGCGTGGGCCTTGAACGAGCTGGAGCTGATCGGCTGGCGGCGCTCCCAGGCGATGCACTGGACGGAGCGCGCGCGGCGGCTCTTTCCCGCACGGGTCTCGCGGCAGATCAACGTCTGGGTGATCCCGGCCTGCGCCGCGCTGCTGCACCGCAATTTCAACCCGGCCAGCCCCTCGGGCCTCGTGTTCCTCTGCGGGTTTCTGGGCACGCTGCTGGGCAACTACCCGATGGACCGCGACACCCACTATGACCTGGCCTTCCGGCCGTGGGCGCACGAGGTCGTGGCCGGTCTGCTCATGCAGTTCTCCACCCTCGGCGCCTACCTCGCGGCCTCCGCCCTCATGCCCGCCCGGTGGGACTGGCGGGTGCCGGTGATCACGGTGGTTTTCCTCGGCCTGCTCCTCGCGCTGCAGTTCGGCCTCGCGGTCCGCCTGATGCGGGCGCTGCGCCTCCTCCGGCCCGCGTCGCCGCGGCTGCAACAGCTGGTGGACGAAACCGCCGCCACGCTCGGCGTGAAGGTCCGCGCCACGTGGGAGCTGGCCCGCTGCGACGCCAACGCCATCGCCTTTGTCCTGACCGGCGAACTCGCCTTCACCGACGGGTTGCTCGTGTATTGTCCCGATGACGAGCTCAAGGCCATCTGCGCACACGAAGTGGGTCACCTGACCGAGGGCCGCCTGTCGCTCACGGCACGCCTCCTCGGCTCGCTGATCTTCGCGCCGTTGATTTTCCTCAACCCGGTCTACCACCAGTGGGGATTGTTCGGCGTCGCGGGCCTCGTCCTCGTCGTGCTGGTCGTCCTGTTTGCCCGGCCGCGCCTGTCGCGGGCCATGGAGAAACGCGCCGACCGGATCGCCCAGGAAAGCGTCGCCGGCACGACGGTCTACGCCCGCGCGCTGGAACGCCTTTACCGCGTCAACTGCTCCCCCGCGGCGCTGAAGAAGGGCGCCGGGCGGACGCACCCGGACCTTTACGACCGGATGCTCGCGGTCGGCCTGACGCCGGACTACCCGCGCCCCGCCCCGCCCCGCCCCGCGGCCAAGGCTGGACGAGCATGGTTCTCACCGCGCTTTGCGTCATCGCCGCGATGCAGCTGACGGGGCTGTGAGATGGCGGTAGGCGATAAGCGGTAAGCTTTAAGAACTGACCGACTTTAGTGTGCTTCACTGGTTCCGGGTGAATCTCCCTGCTATGATATGCCGAACGGCTCAATAATCATTGAGTCAACCCTCAAAACCCACACTATATGAAAAATCCTAACCAACCTGGCGACAATTCATTGTGGGCCTCTGTGGACATAGCTGGGTTAGCATATTCATAGTTCGGCAGAAGCACTCACTGCAATCCCGAATACCCTCATGCGGTTGACACGACAATTACGCGGCGGACAGAGTTCAGGAAGGCCATTCCGATCAAACCCATGGTCAATAAATTTGCTCAATAGCATCTTCATGTGCGGAATAGTAGTCGCTACCGGCTGTCACCACGAGCGGGTCGCACCGCCGAATGCGGGTGCAAGTTCATTCGCGTTTTTGGCGGAACCATCATCCGCTACTCCGCCCGAGGAAACAAGCGGGAAGGCGAACCCCAGCGGGACAAAGCATTTTGAAGATTTCCGGGACGTTGAGCCGATTAACCCGCTGGCAACTCCCGTATATCCCGCACGGGCCTTGGCCGCCAAAGCTGGTCAGGCGGTCGTAAGCGTGCGGATTACTGTAGATGAGCGGGGTCAGGTCTCAGACATTGCGTCAAGTATAGTGGGCTTTTCTACTCCAGGTCCGTTTGCAGATGATTTTTACGCGGCGGTAGAAAAAGCTCTACGTCACTGGAGATTCAAGCCCGCTGAGATTGACCAAGTAGAGTCCGTCTGGACACCGCGAAAAATTACTAACCGTGTGGTCCGCACTGATAAGACCGAGACTCATTTCGATGTCACTTTTACTTTCACCGCAAGTGGTGGCGTAATTAGTGGCGCGCAGAAAAAATGAACAAGCTATGCAAGAGTTGCCGAACCACTCACCGGAACCGACGGATGGCGCGGTTCACTGAAACGTTCCCGAAACCATCCCGCGCGGCAAGGTCTTAGGCCGTGCCCAGAGGGCAGCCGACCTTTCTATGCACAGCAAAGTCGGTCAGTTCTTAAGCTTTAAGCCAGACATTCAAACCCGAGGCCGGATCGCTCCAGCCTTTTGTCTTTCGCCTGTCGGGTCAACGCTTACAGCCTAAAGCTTACCGCTTAGAGCTATTTTGCCTTCGCCGTGCGGTTGGTCCGGCCGGGATTGCCCTGGCGGGTCACCTTGGAGTGGTTGCTGCCGTTCTGGCGGATGTCGTGGGCGGCGGCGAGGTGCGTGTGGTTCTTGTTGGTCGCCGCGGCGGCACCGGCGCGTTGGGCAAAGATGGCGTCACGGTCTGATTTGGAACTCATCCCCCGAGGATACGCACCTCGGGCCGGTTAGCGAATGGATACGCTCTGCATATCTTGGCGAAGGTATTCAGGTGGAGGGCCCGCGTCCGGCGGAGTGACAGACATCGAGGACAGTTGAGGTGACAGACATCGGAGACAGTTAGATCGGATCAGATCTTGATCGATCGGGGTGGGCGCGGGAGGGGCTGCGCCCCTCCCGCTTTGGATTGCAGGGGTTGACGCCAACGGGCGTGCCGGAGTCCGGCCGGATCGTGGGCGTGGAGGTGGCCGAGCAGATGGGGTCCGAAATAGACGGCGAGGACATCAGGGCGGACCAGGCGGGCGCCGAGTTCCTCCGCGATGAAGGCCTTGCCGATGAGCCGCTGGCGTTTGCGCCAGCGGTAGCGCCCCTTGGCGTCGAGGCGCACGCGCAGCCAGGTTTTCGGATAGGTCCAGCGAGGGACAGTGGCCGGCAGAACGCGCCGGCTGGCGCGGTAGAGTTCCGCCGGCGTGCGCAGTCCGCGTGCCTCATGGGGGCGGAGCTGGTTGTAATGGTGGCGCCAGCGCCCGAAGCGGCGCTGCTGGGCCGGCGGGTGGGCTGAAACCGGGGTGGCGGCGAACCGCTTCAGCACGCCATGCATCTGCTCGTGCGCCGCGTTATCCTGCGGGCAGCGGGGACGGCCATACTCCATCCGGATGCCCAGTTTGACCCAACCCGCGCTCAGGCGGGTCCAGCCGCGCGGGCCCCCGGCGCCAAACGGGGCCCCATTGTCCGTGCGGAGGGCCTTGGGCAGGCCGTAACGGCGGAACAACCTGCGCATCACCCGAGCGACCTCCGCTTCGCCGGGCTTGGACACATGCTGCACACACAGCACATAGCGACTCGCCACATCGCGCACGGTGAGGGCATGAACCTTCCGGCCGTCGGCGGTGCGGAACTGGCCCTTGAAGTCGAGCGACCAGACATCGTTCGCACAACGCCCCGCCAGGCGTCCGCGCAGGCGCAGGATCGGTCCCGGTCTGGCGCGCCGGGTTTGCCGGCGCACCAGGCCGTGCGTCTGCAGCCAACGCGACAGCGTGCGCACGCACGGCAACTGCGAGCGGGGATACTCGCGGTGCAGCTTCCACCACAGCTTCTTCGGCCCGAAGCTCCGCTCCTGCAGGCGGGCCACGCGCAAACGTGCCTCCCAGCGCTCGCGCAGCCGGACGGCCGCCTGGGGCGTCCGGGCGCGCTCGGTGAGCGCCCGGCCTCCCCCGGCCCGAAACCGTTCCCACCAACGGTATCCGCAACTCCGGCTGATACCATGCAACCGACACAATGATGTGATACTGCGGCCGGAACCCGGCCGCTTGATCCACTCATCGATAAACCGACGCCGTGCTTGTTCCGTGACCGATGTCTTCCAGGGCATAGTGCCCCGAGAGTGTCACCGATGTCTGTCCTTCAAAGTGTCCTCGATGTCTGTCACCGAGCCTCCCTGCGGGCCACAATCCCCCTCGGCTCGCAGGGACGCGAGCCCTCCAAGTAACAATCCGTCCTCCGTCCTCTGTCCTCCGCCCTCCGTCTTCCGTCCTCAGTCCTCCGTCCTCCGCTCACTGCCGGGCCCACCATTCCTTCACCTCGCCGGCCGCGCGGTGGATGGACGGCGGCAGATCCATCAGCCAGGCGTGGAACGCCGGCGAATAATGATCGGCGACCCAGACCATCACGAGCAGGAAGCCGAGCCCCACGATCCCGTCCAGCGGCCCGGACAGGCCGCGCCAGCCCCAGTGCGCATGAAAGATCGACCGGCGCATCACCTTGAGCGGCCACGTCAGGAACTGGTAGGCAAAGCACACCCCGACGATCCCCAGCCACACGGGGATGTCAGCCGGCCACGCCAGGCCGAAGACCGCGCCATGCGTCACCAGCGCGTAGACGGCATAGAACGCCAGCGCGAAGCACAGCAGCCGGGTCCACGTCAGGATCATCATGGTCAGCCCCAGGCTGGCCCAGCGGTCCGCCGGCGGGCCGCCGGCCTGGGCCCAGTTCTGCTGCCACTGCGCCGCATTCTCGTGCATCTGCCGCCGGAAGCTGTGTTTCCAGCCGCGCATCTCCTGCCGGAACTTCCGCTTCCACTCGCGGCGCGCGTCCCGGTCGTTGAAATGCTTCATGCCCTCGTAGTAGCCCGCCTTGGCCCGGCGAATGAATTCCTCCGCGGTGGCGGCCGCCCCGGTGGCGGCGGCCTTCTCCTCCGTCGTGCGCGCCTCCGGCAGGATGAACGCGAGGAGCACATACACCAGCAGGCCCATGCCCCAGAAGATGCCCAGCAGCACAAAGCCCACGCGGACCAACGACACGTCGATGTTGAGGTAAGCCGACAGGCCGTTGCACACGCCGGCGAGCATGGCGCCATCGTTGATCTTATAAAGCCGCCGAGGCATCCGGGGCGTGCCGGCGTCGCTGGCCGCCTGCGCGCTTCCGGCGGGCTTGGCGCCGGCCACAGCGCCCGCGGCGTCCGTCGCCTGCACCGGACCCATCTGCGTGATGACGTCCGCGACCTCGCCCGTGACGACCACGGTCTTGTAGCTGCCGAGCAGCGCCCGGAACTTGTCCGCAATGGCCTGCTCGATGTCGGCGAGGATCTCGTCCTTGTCCGGGTTGCCCTCGAGCGAGCGGGCGGCGTGGTCGAGGTAGACGCGCAGCTGCTCGTAGCCGGATTCCTCGAGCTGGTAGGCGACGCCGTTCAGGTTGATGGTGATGACTCTGTTCATGGGATGGTCGGTTGCGGGGGACGCCCCTATTTCTTGCCGAGGCTCTTCACGGTTTCGTTGATCTGCTGCCAGAATTCCATTGTCTCGCGGAGCTGCGCCCGGCCCTTGGCCGTCAGCTCGTAGTATTTGCGCGGCGGGCCGGACTCGGACTCCTTCCACTCGTAGTCCACGAGCTCCTCGCGGCGCATCTTGCTCAACAGCGGGTAGAGCGTGCCCTCCTGCGTCGCGAACTCCGTCGCGCTCAGCTGCTGCAGGATGTCGGGCACGTAGACCTTGTCGGCCGCGATGATCTTCAGCACGAGGAACTCGAGGAGTCCTTTCGTGATCGGCGCAAATTTTTCGTTGAAATCCATGATGGGTGATCGGGCGAAGCTACCTTTACTAGCCAAGGTAGTGTTCGAAGCCAAGGTTGCCGTCAAGTTCGATTTGATTGGCCGTGGAGGGCCCGCCTCCCTGCGGGCCACGTCCCCGGCTCGCAGGGACGCGAGCCCTCCAAGGAACAACCCGTCCTCTGTCTTCAGTCCTCCGTCCTCTGTTGTCTGGTATTGCCGCCACGCGGAAATCCCTGCTTTCTGTCGGCTCCGTCGGGCCGGACGGGATGCATGCAACTCCTTCGTATACCCGTGTGGGGCGCGGCGTTTACCGCTGCCCTGATTCTCGCCGGCTGCAAGCCTTCCACCCAGGCTGACGCCAAGGCCGCGCCCAAACCGGCGCCGGTCGCCCCGGCCCCGGAGCCCGCCCCCGAGCCCGCCAAGGCCAAGGGCGGCCCCAAGCCGCACCCGAAGCTCGAGGACATCGCATCGGCCCGCATCGACGGCGGCTACGTGACGGTCCTGTTCAAGAACGGCCGCAAGGGCCTCTTCCCCGTCGTGGATCTCACGGACGCCGAGGTCGAGGAGATGAAGCAATTCGCCACCGCCAATCCGCTGGCCAAGGGCAAGTCGAGCGTCGTCGTGGCCAAGGTCGAGGCCAAGAAGACCATCGAGAAGCAGACGATGGTGGACGGCACGGAGACCGTCCAGCTGGTCCCGCCGGCCAAGTTCCGCGACCAGATCGGCGGCACCTGCATGTTCTACGCCCGCGTGCACTACCTCGACATCGCCGGCTACCCGATCGAGGACGGCGAGATCTACAAGGTCATCAACACCGTCCCGTCCCAGCAGCCCTACCGCGACTACCATTACTACGTCGGGATGATGATGCTGTTCCTCCGGCAGAAGCCCAGCCCGACGGTGCATTTCCCCGACGGCACGATCACGCCCTTCGAATGGGCGCGCCAGGAACTGCGCAAGGGCCGCCCCATCCTCGCCGCCCTGCCCGAGAACATCTGGCTGTCGCTCCCGGCGGACTTCCTCGCCACCCACCCCTTCGACGGCAGCGGCAAGATCGGGCACCAGGTCGTCATCAACGGCTTCACCTGGAACGCCACTACGAAGAAGGCCACCTTCCACGTCGTGAACTCCTGGCGCGTGCTGGCCGAGTTCGACGTCCCGGTCGAGGCGCGCGACGCGCGCAACATCGTCATGGAGCAGAGCCTTTCGCCCAAGGGCGCGCCGCCGGAGCAGGCGGCGAAGATCACCGCCGGGGCCATCACCCTGCTCAAGCCCGTGGGCAAGCAGAACCTTTACTCGGTCGAGACCAACGCCGGCACCCGGAAGGTGCTGGCCGCGTCCGAGGAGGGCGCGAAGCAGATCGTGGAGCTGGACACCAGCGCCAAGGACCTGGAGACCATGTTCGGCGAATACATCATCAACATCTACGACTACATCTACGAGAACGCCGACCCCAAGATCCGCGACCTCGCGGCCTCCGCGCTGCTGTCGGAGATCTTCAAGATCCCGCCGACCATCACGCTGCCCCACGTGGACCTCGAGGTGAAGAGCGCGCTCGGCACGGTCTACTTCGTGCGCACGGGGCCGCAGAAGGTCGTGAAGCTCTCGGCCGGGTCCACCGGCGAGGCGCTGGAGTTTGCGAAGCGGATGGGCGGCGGGAAGCCGTAGGCGGAAGAGAGACCTGACGGAGCGCTGCGCGAAGATGGCAAAGCAAACTTGAAACCTGAGACCTGAGGGTGGGCTCAAGCCACTGATGCGTCCGCCTGCACTTAATTTTCAGGTCTCAGGTTTCAGGTTTCTCACATATCCCCCCTACCGCTTGGCCCAGGCCCAGCCGGTGATCCGCCAGCCGTCCGCCCCCTGGTGCAGCGTGACCGTGATGGTCGAGCCGATCTCCTCCTCGAACTTGCCCCGGCGCTTGAAGGAATAGTTGGCCTTGATGACCACATAGGCGTCGGCGCCGGTGATATCGATATGCGAAGGTTTGCCGGCGGAGACGGACCCGTTGGTGATGCCGTGCTTGGCGGCATCGGCGTCGAAGTCGCTCATCCACTGGGCGAAGGCCCCCGCCCCGTGCCATTCGTGTGGCGGGAATTCATCGAGGATGGACATCTGCTCCGCCCCCGCGGCCAGCATCATCTTGGTGTCGCCCTTGTTGAAGCCGTCCAGGAACTGGTCCACGGGCTTGAGCACCGCGGCTTCCGGCGAGACGGCCGGCTCGGCCGCCGGGATCTGCGCGGCGGTGAGAATGGTTGCGACGAAGGCGATCAGGATTTTTTTCATGGACGATGCCCGATGGGGTTGAGTTTGGTTTCCACAATTCATGCCCGTCCGGCCAAGGTCAGGCGAGGCTAATGCCGTCCGGCCGATTGTCGCCGCCGAGGACTGGCTATAGCGGAAAGGATTTCTGCCAGGCTTCAGGCCTCAGCAGTGCGATATCGAGCCAGTATGCTGAAAGGTTCAACAAACCCGTATGGCATCCATACCGAGCAACGAGCCTAGCTTGGTAATTTTATCCGCAACGTGTCCGACTCCCACGGCGCAATGATGGGCCGGTCCATGTGAGTTCCAGCGGTTGACGAACTCCCGGGCTCCGCAAGCAAAACGATACCGGCTGTTCGTGTTGCCAATTTCCAAAATCGGTCCAAGCACGGACTCGGCCTCGGCACAAAGCAGAGCGAGCCTGCCACCCGCTTCGATCACCGAAAGGAGCGTCACCGGGCCGTGCCTGACGGTCATCTCAACCGAAATGCCCCGGCCCACCTTGCCATGATAGACCTTGAGCGGGCGAACCTTGATCTTGCCCTGCGCGATGGCGATATGACCGGGACCATCATGACCCATGAGCACGATATCGTCGCTAAAATCCATCGCATAATACTCGGTGAATGAGCCACCGACGCCGAGCAGGTCCATGATCTTCATCGCCTGCGCATTCTTGATCTCATATTCACCGGCCACCGGGATGCTACGTCCCGTGAGCAGCGATGTGCCCAAAATGATCGAGGCGATGGCGTCCTCATTTTCAGAAACTCCGGTGCCCTTGTAGAAGTAAGCCAAGGATCCCAACCGATGTTCAGCGACCAGGCGGTCCAGGGCTACTGATGTGCGGGCCGCTGCGGCCAGATCTTCGGCGGCGCAATCCGACTGAACGTCAAAGGTGGTTTGAAATTCATGCAAACGCGCCTGCATCTCTGCCGAGGTTACCGAGCGGCGAAGCGAGGCCAGTTCATCAACCTCCAAGTGCTCAATATGCGTGCCGAAGGTGGCGCACTGCAGGGTCACATCGGACTGGATGTCCAGCATGCCGCCATAGTAATGGCCCATGAGGCCCAGCCGGTTGCCAAACATGCCTGCCGCCACGCGTGCGGCTTCGACCCAGGCGTCAACCTCTCGCCAGCAAGCCGGATCGTTGTCGAGCACGCCCGTGACCTGGTGAAATTTCACCCCGGCACGCTTGAAGACGTTGGCTATCTCGGGCACCGGACAAGCCGAACAATGCGCCAGCCAGTCGCTGGTCATGGCGATTCGATCCGCCAGCGCATTGAACGTCGCATAATCGATGGCCGGTGCAGGGGCGAGATTGAGCACGATGACCGGAACTTTGGCCCGCTGGACGACCGGCAGGACCGTCGAGGATAGCGCGTAAGTCGTTACATGCAGGAAAATGATGTCCACGTCGGCCCGCCGCAGTTCGCGCCCGGCGGCGTAAGCCCGATCAGGGGTGTCCACCAGACCCACATTGACAATTTCCGCACCCGGGCGGGCGAGTTTGACGGCCACACGGGCCAAATATCCCTCCAAGCGTTCCTTGAGTCCGGCAAATTGAGGCCAGTAGGCATCGAGTCCGATGCCAAACAGCCCGATACGCAGAGGGTGGGCCGACATGGAATGGGATTATTTCAAGTGAAAAACCTCTTGGAGTGCGGCCGTGGCCGGGCTGCCGTCATCATTCGTCGGCATCAGCTCACTCATATGCCGCCACCACCGCTGGCAAATCTCGGTTTGGGCAATTGCCGCCCACCGCAGCTCGCTTTGGATTTCCACATAGCCGAAGAGCTGTCGGCTCGCCGGATGGTAGAAGATCGAGTAGTTGCGAACACCATGGGCTTTGAGCGTCTGCGCCAGCTCCGGCCAGATCGGATTGTGCCGGTGGATGTATTCCTCCGCCCGTCCGAGATTCACGGCCATGATGAATGCTTTGCGCATAAGCGGTGCATTGCTGCCTGGATGCGTCGCCGTCATGACTTCACCTGGGCGCGGCAACTGGCACCGGCATGGAAGACCCGTCTTCACCTGCGCGAGCATCCAGTCGCTGCCGCACCGAAGCCATGATCCCCTCAGTGATCGGAAATCTGCTCACCAGCAGCATCGCCACCACAATGGTGACCGCCGGCAGGGAAAAATCCACGACCCGCATCCAAAAGATTGTTGGCGCATCCTGGATCGAGCCTTTCGTCACATCGAACCCTGTCAGGTTGATCAGGATGCCACCCAAGGCGAAGGCCACCGTTGAGCCGAGCTTGATCATCCAAGTGTAGAAAGCGGCGAACATCCCCGAGTCACGCCAGTTGTTCGCTTCGGCCTCAAAGTCGCAGACATCGGCGACCATCGAGGGTGTCAGCGTCCAGAGTCCCGTAAATCCGGCTGCAAAGAACATCGAAGGCACCACAAAGAGCCACGGCAATGCCGGGGTGTAGCAGACCCATTTCAGCAGGTTTCCCGCCAAAGCCAGTCCCAGGAAAAGCAACAAGGCCTGCTTCTTCCCGTATCGTTTGGCCAGCAGCACCAGGGGGCCTGCGAGAATCATGCTGGTGCCCTGCCAGGCGGTCGAAGCAGCCCCGATCAGGAGCGAACCATGCGCCTGGTCCCCGCCGTGGATGAAATAGATGGCGATATACGGACCGATGCCGGACACGCTGAAGACACCGAGACACATGAAGACCACGGCCCCCGCTAGCAGCCGGAACGGGCGGCTGCCAAACACCCGTCGGAGTGATTTGAAGAATTCGCCCAGGTTCGCCTTCGATTTTGTGGGCGCGCCGCCCCGGATGGCCACCAGCGGCTTTTCTTTGCAGAAAAAGACCGTGCACAGGCCCGAAACCAGGATCGAGAATGCCATCACCCCGCCCACCCATCTCGCCCCATTGATTGTGCCCGTGAAGCATTTCAATTGGGTGGCGGCATATGACCAGCCATAAAACACCCCGGCTGCTCCGCCCAAAAAGGTGGATGCCGCCATCAGGCGTGTCCGCTCGTGATAGCTTTCTGTCAGCTCAAAACCCAGCGCCTGCCAGGGAATCGAAAGAAATGACCACCCGGTGTAGGTCGCGCAGGAGAAGAGCAACAACCACAGGAAATAGCCTCGCTCCGACATTCCGTCTGGGAAAAGCCAGACCAGCGCGAAGAAACCTGACGACACCACGGCGCCAAGCGCGATGAATGACCGTCGATCGTGTTGCTGTCTGTAGGTGTCAGACAGGTAGCCGGCCAGTGGGTCGGTGAAAAGATCCAACAGTCGCGGCAAGGCCAGCGCCAAGCCTACCAGTGCGGGATTCACCCCGAGCGCGATATTGAAGACATAATTGGCCAGGCTGCTGATACCATAGCCCGTGGTCAGGCTGGCGAAATTACCGGAAGCGTAGGCCAGTCTTTGCCCAAACGGAAGCGTCTCCGTGCGGGTCGCCGTGCTGGTGGGTGTAACGGCCATGGTCTAGGTTGCGCCGAAAACTTCCCTGATCGCCTCCAGATAGGCAAAGCCGTTCCGCCGGTCCGGTTCCAGGTAGCTGCCCTCGGTCCACTCATTCCAGGCATTGATGCTGAAATGCCGGGCGGGCAGCCGTTGTGCATCGACATGGTTTTTCGCCAGGCGCAACGCCCGCCGGAAACTTGCCGGGGTGTTGCCCTGCAAGGTGGCCATGAAGGGATAGGTGCGGCGCTCGAATGCATCGGTTTGCGCGCACCGCGGCGACGCATCCCAGCCCATCGTCACATTGGGGAAATACGGGATGTTGAATTCCGTGCTGGTCTTGCGCCAATAGCCTACGTTGTATTTCAATACATTCAGGTAGCTGGTCTGCGGAAACACATAGCGTCGTTCGGGGTAGTGATGGATCCACACATAGGATGAGACACTGTCGAATTCGAGGCGGTGAATTGTCTCCTCCGGTCTCGCCAGGCCGTTCCGGCTGCCGACAATCGTATTCTGCCAATGGACCAGATTGAGATGCAGCCCGGGGAACCCCGCCCGCTCGACCCGCCGGCGAAAGGAACGCAGCGCTTCCTTCAGGCGGGCGACTCCGCCCAGCCCCTTGATCAGGTTTGGCAGGTCGTAAATTGAGAAATAGGGGCACCCCGCAATTGTCCAATAGTGCGGCGAGCTGAAATATTTCTCGATCACATGGGCCGCGATTCGATCGAAATCTTTGCGGCCGACCAACCCGGACAGCAGCAATGGGTTTTCTCCGTTCAGTGACGCGGGCTGGATGTTGAGCCAGTCATGGTTGGCCCACATCAGCGCGAACTTGATCGCGGGTCCGCCCTTGATCCCGAGAAAACCATCATCCAGCGCGCCATTCAGAAAGGGGCGCCCGCCGTAGTGATACCAATCGAAGATGAAATGATTGATGCCATGGCGTGAAGCCATGTCCGCCTTCTTCTTCATCGCCGCCGGCAATGACTCATTTTCATAACCCCACAGCGGGACCTTCGGCTGCTGATGTCCCTTGAAGCGCGGTTTGGCGGCCCGAAGCAATTTCCACTCCGTCCAGCCGGGCCCGTGCCAGTCGGACACCCGTTGATCGGCGTGATAACCGGGAAAGTAGTAGACTCCGATCTCGTATTTTTGACTCATGGAACAGGTGTCTGTCAGCGTGGCTGCTTGCCGTGCCGTCTAGAAAAGATTCCCGCAGAGGGGTTCCTCTGCGGGTGATGTGCGGATGACGCCGGTTCAGATCAGAACTTTACTTCGGCAGAGAAGAGAACCTGCCGCGCGTCGGAAAGCTCCAGGGACCGGACGAAATAGCGGTCGTCGGTCAGGTTGTTCACCGCGAGACCCAAGGTGACCCGGTGCTTATCCCATACGATCGGGTAGTGCGCGAAGACATGGATGTTCTTTGTGTTCCCGTGGGTCGCGATGCCGTAAAATGGGTTCGTGATCGCGTCATAATGGACCGTCCCAAAGTTGTATTGCATGCCCGCGCCGACATCCAGGTTGGCCAGCACGCCCCCCTCGACCCGGAATTTGCCAAAGAATACGAGCGCGTCCTTCACCACGCCGGGGAAAGTTGAGCCCTGCAGGGCTGGATCGGTGTCCTTGGTGTCCTTCGCGTCGGTGTGGGCGTAACCCAGGCCGAGCTGGAGTCCCTTGACCGGCCTCGCCTGCAGATCCACTTCAACCCCCTTCGCCTCCGCCTCGCCGGCGATGAGCACGTTGTCCGCGCCGGGAAGAATCTGGCCGGTCGTCTGGTCGATGAAGCCGCCGGGGTTGGTGATCTTCACGTTCGTCTTCTTGATGTCGAAGTAGGCGATCGAGCCCGTCAGTTTCGAGTCGAGCAGGTCCAGCTTGAAGCCGAAGTCATAACCCTTGCTGGTCTCGAGTGGGCGGACCGCCTGGTCGCTGGCGCGCAGGCCGTTGGATTTGTCCGTGCCGGAATAGGTCGCGTAGAACGAGAGCCCATGGGTCACCTCGTAGATCCCGCCGATTTGCGGCAGCGTCTTGGTGACATTCACGTCGGCATAACTCTGGCGGCGGATGCCGCCCATCAGGTGCAGCTTGTTGTCCAGGGCGCCGATTTGCTCGGTGACAAACAGGTTGGCGCGGCCAAAACCCGGGGTCGTGGCGCCGAGCGAATAATCGAACCATTTGACGAAGTTGCTCGTGTCGGCGGGCATCGCGGCGAAACGCACCGCGTCCGGCTGGCTCGGATCCACCGTGAAGGGGAACGGCCCGGGTGTGATGTAGAAGGCGCCCTCGGACTCGACCATGCGGGTGCCCGAAACGCCCAGCAGGGTGGTGGTGTGAACCTTGCCCAGGTCGTAACGCAGGAGCGCGTTGATCTCGTAATAGCGGGACTTCGTGCGATACCGTTCGTCAAATGGGAAGAATTGCGACGTGAGCTGCGTCGCCGAGGTGGGCAGGGAGACATTCGCCGCCGCCGGCGTCCGGAAGGTGTTGAGGAAGGCCGAGACGTCGTCGAAGTGAAACTGGTCCTGGCTGAAGATGCCCTGCAGGGTGATGTGGCTGTCGATGATCTGCTCCACCCGGATTTCACCGTAGCTATGCTGGTTATACAGGTGCCCGCCCGGGAAGGAGGTGCCGTATTCCTCGCCGAAACCCGGCACATTGAAAATGCTCACCGCCTGGGGGAAATTCGCATTGGGCTGCAGCGCGCCGATGATGCCGCCGCGGGCGAAGTTGCCCGTCTCCTTTTTGTAGGAGTAGTCGAAGGTCACCAGGGTCTTGGGGGTGAGCTTCCACGTCAGGACCGGATTGATGAAAAACGTCTTCGACTTCTCGTATTTCTGCGAGGTATCCTTGTCAGAGTAGGCGCCTGGCACCCGGAAGAGGAGCGTCTTGCTGTCGTTCAGCGGCACGTTGAAATCGAAATCAGTGCGGTAGAGCGAATAGCTTCCGACTGTCTCCTCGATGGTGGCCGCATAGTTCGCCAGCGGGCGCTTGGTGGTGTAATTTACCACGCCACCCGGCTCGACCACGCCGTAGAGAATCGCGGCCGGGCCTTTGGCGACCTCGACCCGCTCGATGTTCGAGATATCGGTGATCGAATTGAAGGCGATGCCGTTGCGGAGCGGGGACGAACTCTGGAAGCCGCGGATCGTGTAGGTCTCCGTGTCGTTCTCATTGCGGTTCGCATTGGTCACGCCCGCCACATACGCCGTGGCGTCCTGCACCTTGTAGACATTCATGTCGGTCAGGAACTCCCGGTTCAGCACGTTGATGGTGATCGGCAGCTCGTTCAGCGGCGTGTTGATCTTCGCGCCGGTCGTCGTCGAATCCACCCGGTAGCCGTCGGCCGCGGAATCACCGCGAACCGTGAAGGGCGTGAGCGTGATGATGTCATCCTGCGTCGCTTTCTTCGACGGGGTGGAAGTGGTGTCCGTTTGTGCGCGGGCCAGGGGGGCAAGAGCGACTGCGGTCAAAATAATAAGCAGCCGCGACAGGGGAAGGTAATGCTTGGGGGTGGAATTCATGGGTGACGGGGTTTCAGAGGCACACCGCGGCACATCTTGTCTGGATGAAAAACCGGCCGGGGCCGGCATATTCCTCGAGACTGGGGTGTGCTTTGGGGTGCGGCTGTCAGCGATATTCCCCGGCCCGCCCGGCACAACGTCTTCGCCACTGGACTGTCCATTGATCGGGTGGTCCATGCTGGTTCCAGGTCCTACCACGCCTTGCCCGCTCATGCACCTCGCGCCAGACTGCCCGTCACCGGTTGTCCGCGCGCCGAGGCCGGGGCCAACGGCAAACTGGCGCCGTCCTTCCAGGTCCCGTCGAAGAGTATTGTTTCCGGCCTATGAAGTATCCCGTGTTGGTTGCGCCGCATCTGCTCAATCAACAGGTCAATGGCTCGGCCGGATTGAGCCTCGTCCTGGGTATCAATGCCCGCCACAAAGTGATTCTCCTCGCGCCAAAAGAGCACCGCGAGGCCGACATCCTTTGGCACCTGCAGGCCAACGCCCTCCAGCGCCTTCAGGATGGTGAAATCCGCCGACAGAATCACATCAGGACGATAGGCCTTGATCCAGCGCTTCAGGGACTGGGAGGTCGATCCGGGTAGCAACAGAAAGGGAATGCGATCTTTCTTCGGAATCTCACTGAGGAAGAAGTGATAAGCGGCCGCCCAGCAATGCATTGTCCGCTCATTGGCGTCATTGGTCAGGACCAAGCCCGGTCGCTTGTAGCCGCGTTGCCTCACCTGGGTGAGACATTCAAACAACCCCTGGTGGTGATCGTGATCCACGGCATAAAGCCGGGGCTGCACCAAAGCTCGACCGATGACGACACAAGCGTAGGGGGACAAATCCAGCTGCAAGCGAGCGGGCGCTTCAGGATAATTCAAAACGACAATACCCTCCGTCCCCCGGGCGGCCAATATTTGCTCGACGCGCCGCGGCGTCATCCCGGGTGCCCGGAGCCAGATCTCTTCCAGCCGGTAACCCAGTTCTTTTGCCCGGTCGTTCAATCCACGATAAAATCGCCGCAACCCATGACCGGCATTCAGCCAGTGCTTGGGCGTCGGCCAGTCCGAAAGCACAACAATCGGCGCAGTGACATCGGAGGTGTCGTGGCGTGCAATCGCCCCCATCACTTTGGCCACAGTCGGGTCCGGCTGATATCCGAGCTTCTTGGCGAGTGCCTTGATTTTTGCCCGGGTCTTACCCGGAATGCTCGGATGATCGCGCAACGCCAGCGACACGGCGGATTTCGAGAGACCGGCGTGGCGCGCAATATCACGAATGTTCATGGCTAGGTAGCTGCTCGCCTGTCAGCCTGCGCGCAACGCAAAGTTTGCCGGGCGGTTCCCGCCCGGCAAGGAAGCCGTCCACCGCCGGCTATCGATAGGTGATAATGGGCATCCAACCCACCGTATCATGCGCATTCGTTCCACTGGAAGTCCCGACGCAGAAATGGATGACATCCCCGGCTGTGACTGAAATGCTGTCAACTATGGTGTCGAAGCCTCTGCTGCCGTAGGTGCCGGCCAGCGATTGCCCGCCCGAGGTTGCAGGCCAAAGCTGGCGGTTTGTTGCTCCATTCTGGTAGACCAAGGCACCCACCCCACTGCCGCCAGCGGAATCCGTAAGATAAACCCGGCCCCGAATGCTGATCGTCCCGGTGGACGGCGCCACCCAGGAGTGCGCCACCCAGTAGGCGCCATTGGAGTCCGGCAGCAGGGTAAATTGCCCCACCTGCCCGTTATTGTTGTCCGCCCAGGCATAGGCTGACCCGCCATCCCACACCCCGGGAGTGCCGATGAAAGTCGGGCAGTCATTCCAGGCGCTGCCATTCCAATATTGGTAGCGCCATTGATTCGACCCCTGGGTTGTGGGGCTGAATTGATAGCCGACACAGTAGATGGAACCGGCGGAGGCGGCGGCAATCTGATTGGCCGGAATGGAAAATCCCGAGAAGTCCCCGGTCGTGAAGCCCGTGGATGGCTCGTAGTAGATGTTGTCCCAAATAGAGCCCGTGATGGTGTTGCCATTGGCAGAAACTGACCGAAGCGAGTAATTCCCGTTGTTCAGGAAAGCGTTGGACCAAACAATATTGTTGGTGTTGTGGTCGGTCGCCGGATCGCGTGGTGGATTGGATCCCGCCGGCAGTTGCAGGAACTCGAACCCGGGCCCGGCGGTGTTGTTCACATAATTTGCGACGATATAGGAATTGTTGGCATACGCTTCGATATCGATGAAGCATTGGTCGGGTGAGCCGGTCGACGGCACGGTATCCATCACATTGTTGAGGTAGGTCACGCTTTCCGTGCGCCATTGAAATATGGCGGTGGTCCCCTGGGGCAGCGCCATCGTCGCGAGGTTGTTGAAATAGTTCCCCGCGATCAGGACATTGGTGGAATCGACGACCGCAATATCGGCCTGACAGTCATGCGCCCAACACCCGGACACAATGACATCCTGGAACGAATAGGTCGTGTCGTAGACCCCCGAGATATTATACCGATCGAAGGTTCCCCAGCACGCCATCACGTTGGAAAACTGGCATTTCGTAATCTGGATATCCTTGCACAGCCATTGGCTTGAGTTCGGCAGCGTGGTGAAGGACGGATCGTTCTGCAGGTCGATGCCAAAGGAGTATTCGATGTTATCGGTGGTCGCGGGTGTATGATTATAGACCTGATTGATGTTATGAATGTAGAGATTTGCGAAATGCAGGCCTTGGTGCCCCAGGCTGGTCCAGCGGGCCTGAATGCCGTCGCCGGCGTTGCAGATTTCGAGACCGCTGATCAGGATGTAGTCTGGATTGATGAGCTTGATGGTGCGGTCATTCGCGCCTGAGTTGCGCTGGATCTTTGGGCGCGCGCCGCTGCCGTAGCTGGTGATCGTGAGCGGCGAGGTCCAGGAGGAGCCCCCGCCGTGAATGTCCATCTCCTGATTCCACGTGCTGCCACAGGCGAGAAAGATACTGTCCCCCGCAGCGAACGTGTGCGAGTTGACGTTGGTGAAATCAAACCAAGGCGTGCCGGGGCTGGTTCCGTTGTTGGAGTTCAATCCCGAGCTGCTGTTTACGTAATAGCTGGTGGCGCCGGCAGACAGGCTGCCGAATGCCAGCAGCACCACGACAAAAGGCCGAAGCGGCGAAATAATATTCTTCATATGCTTTGGGGGTAAAAACGAACTCCAGCCGCGCCACGAAAGCGAATGGCGGGGCGTGTATCTCGTGCCTGAAAACCTTAGGCCCCGGCCATGGGTGAATCCAACGCTTTGTGGATGGACGGTCCAGTAACCCACGGATCCGCCTGGAGAATCCCTGCCGTCCTGAAATGAATTTTCTGTGCAGCTTCCCGGCCACGTTCCACGCGTTAACACCCTGCAGACCGACCTGATCTGTCTCAAGTTGGCATTGTCTCCATCGATGGAGCAGCGAAAGGGGTCCGACATGATTTTATCCATCCGCCCATTCCGGGATGCCGGGCGCGTTTACGGAAAACGGGATCAGTCTGATCCCCGGCTGAAGGCTTCGGACTTCCTTCGTAGATCCCTCGCCCATCCTTGCGCTATCCTGAGGATGCATTCAGGGATCCTTCGGAGGGGAAACCTGGAACTTAAGACCTGAAACCGTAGTCACGGAGATGGCGTCGTGCAGCTTGATGCAACAGCCCGTAGCGGAGCGGAGGGTGACTGATGCGGGTGCCCAAAGGGTGGCAGCAGGCACAAACCTGAGGGATTCGCCCCGGTCGGAACGCCCGCTATCAATGAAAACAGTAAGGCCGGCCCACCCCTGGGCCGGCCTTTTCTGACCTAACACCTTTTAACACACTAAAGAACCTCTGAACGAGGAGACAGACGTAGCGTCCGGGTTTTCGTTCGAAGAATTCCCGGCCGGCCGGCCGAGTTCACAGGTCTGTTACATTCGCCCCGGCGCGCCGGAGCCGGGCGAAGACCTCCTGCTCCGCCTGGGACCAGAGGTCGATATCGGTGACCGGGTCGCTGATAACCAGACGGGCCAGCTGGTCCGCCCGCCGGGCGATCTCCAGCTGCAGGTGCGCCAGATCATTTCGCTGAATCGCGGGAACGGCGGCGGGGGCTTCGAGGAGAGGCATGCGGGTCGGGAGGGACAGGCACTATACTCCCGGGTTGCGCCGATGCACGTGACCGTTGCGTGACAAGATATTCACACGCCTCGCCGAGGCGGAGACCTCGCCGTTGCTGGCTTCCTGCCACCCCTCTCCAGAGGGGATTGTCGCCAGCGTAGGTTCGGGTCCCCACTGGAGAGGGGCCTGTCGGCCATAGGCCCGGCGACGGCTGATGGCGCGTAGCGCCGGGGTGTGTCACCCGGGCATCACATACCTGACGGTGTAGTGCCAGGGTGTGTTTGCAAAATACCTTAACCGCCCAATCCGGCGCTCAATCCGTCACTTTCGCTGCCGGTCATCCTGAGCCGGGGCGAAGGATCCAGCAGGATTCGCGCGTGCCTCTGGATCCTTCGCCCGGCTCAGGATGACAATCAGAGGATTTTGCCAACACGCCCGAGTGTCCCGTCAGACAAGTTCGGTTCAGATTGTAGGAGCCTGCTTGCAGGCGATTTCGACCCGCGGAGCCAATCCCCACGCCTGAATCGCCTGCAAGCAGGCTCCTCCATTCGGAAATTGGTCTCTTGAGATTATGCAGCGAACTTATCTGACGGGACACTGGTGGATCCTTCTTTCACCCTTGGACAATTCTCCCCTTGAAAAAAGAGGCACGCGAAGCATTGTCCGCCGCATTGGGCTGAGCCCGATGCCATCAGGACCACGTGAGATCCAATTCCCGCAACCCTTTGCCATCATGGCGCCAACAGCTGACCGCCGGCTTTGCGGCCGCGTTGGTTCTGGCTCTGGCGGTTCTCGCGGCGAGCCCGCAATTGCACGCCTGGGTTCACGACCATGGGCTGGTCCCGGTCAAGGGAAGTGCGGCGCCCGCCGGCCACGAGGATCAGCCGTCCGGTCAGGATGACACCGGCTGCGTGGTGGTGATGTTCGCCAACGGCGTGGTCTGCGCCGCTTTGGCCCTGATGGCGATTACTGCCCTGTGGCAGTTCATCAATTTGCTTCCGCGGGTGGAGACGGCGGCCTGCCGCCAGACCCCGCGCTATTGGCTGCCGCCGTTGTGCGGGCCGCCATTGGGCTGAGCCATGATCGTCGGTCCGGGCCGGTTCGGCCCGGACCTTGACTGCAGGTTAGCGATCGGAGCTCCGCTCCTGCGTCGCGCACGTTTAACCGCTCTGCTCAGCCATGGATTCTTCCCTTTTCAATTTCCGTTCGTCCGCTTGTGCCAGCCGCGCCTGGCCGCGCGCATGAACCCTTCCTCACCCCTCCTGCAGGTCACGGGCCTGCGCCGGTCCTTCGTCACGCCCGAGGGCGAGCGCAAGGTCATCGTGGACGTGCCCGCGTTTTCACTCGCGGCCGGCCAACAGCTGGCGCTGCGCGGCGAAAGCGGCTCCGGCAAGACCACCTTTCTCCATCTTATCGCGGGCATTCTCGCGGCCGATGCGGGCACCATCCAGCTGGCCGGACGCGACATGGCCACCTTGGGCGAGCATGCCCGGGACCGGTTGCGGGCCGGAAACATCGGATACATTTTCCAGACCTTCAATCTCCTGCAGGGTTACTCCTGTTTGGAAAACGTGCTGCTCGGCATGGCCTTTGGGGCGGGCATGGACCGGGCCCACAGCAGGGCGATGCTGGAGCGCGTCGGCCTGGGTCACCGCCTGGGTCACTACCCCCGCCAGCTCTCCACCGGCCAGCAACAACGGGTCGCCGTGGCGCGGGCGCTGGCCAACCACCCGAAGCTCGTGCTGGCCGACGAACCGACGGGCAATCTCGATCACAAGAATGCCCGGGAATCGCTGGCCCTCATCCGTGAGACCTGCCGGGAAAACGGCGCGGCGCTGCTCCTCGTCAGCCACGATCCCGCGGTGCTCGGCACGTTCGAGGACGTGCGGGATTTTGCCGGATTAAACCAGGTGTTGCAGGAGGCCGGGTCATGACCCTCGCCCTCATCGTTCTGCGCAGCCTGCGCCAGCACCTTTTCTCCACGCTCATCACGGCGTTCTCCATCGCGCTCGCCGGCGGCCTCCTGATGTCCGTCTGGGTGGTGAAGGTCCAGTCGCAGGCGACCTTCACCCAGGTGAACGCCGGTTTCGACGCCGTGCTGGGCGCCCGCGGCTCGAAGCTCCAGCTCGTCCTCAACGCCATTTTCCACCTGGAAGCCTCGCCCGGCAACGTGGCGTTCGCGGACTACGAATTCATCAAGCGGCATCCGGCGGTCAAACTTGCCGTGCCCATCGCGGTCGGCGACAACCTGCGCGGTTACCGCATCGTCGGAACGATCCCGGAATTCTTCCGCGACGTGGAGTATGCCCCGGGCAAGACCTTTGCTCTCCGCGCGGGCCAGGTGTTCAATCCCGACGCGAAGGAGGCCGTGCTCGGCAGTTTTTCGGCCGAGAAACTCGGGCTCAAGGTCGGCGACATTTTTCACCCGTTTCACGGGCTGGTCTACGACGAGAAGAACCAGCACGCGGAAACCTACACGGTCACCGGCATTCTCGCTTCCTCCAACACTCCGGTGGACAAGGTCATTTGGATCCCGCTCCACGGGTTGCAGACCATGAGCGGGCATGACCCGCGGGCGGCGACCGACGTGAGCGCGGTGCTGATCCAACTCCGCTCGCCCACGGCGGGCTTCATGCTCGACATGATGTATAACAAACAGGGCAACCGGCTCACTTTCGCCTACCCCGTGGGCGCCATCATGGCGGATCTGTTCAGCAAGATCAGCTGGTTCGACCAGGTGCTGACCCTGGTCGCCTACCTGGTGGCATTCGTGTCGGCGATCGGCGTGCTGGTTGCGATCTACAATTCGATGGCCGCGCGCCGCCGCGACATCGCGATCCTGCGCGCGCTCGGCGCGGGCCGGCTGATGCTTTTCAGCGCCGTGGTGCTGGAGGCCACGGTGATCGGGGCCCTCGGCATGGCGGCGGCGTTTGCGGTCTATGGCCTCACGGTCGCCGGCGTGGCCGCCGTCATCCGGGCCCAGACGGGCATCCTGCTCGAAACCTGGGCCTATAATCCGGTCATGCTCTGGGCACCGGCGGGCATGGTGCTGCTGTGCGGCGTCTGCGGATTGCTGCCGGCCTGGAAGGCTTATCGCACCGACGTGGCCGGAAACCTCGCGCCCATCTCCTGAGTCGATCCTCAACCCCTCTTCACCATGAAATTCATCAGACTCACGGCCGTTCTTCTCCTCGCGGCGACGGCCTTTGCCGCCGGCTGCAGCAAGCCGGCCCCCGTCTCTGCTGCCGCGGCCAAGCCGCCGAAACACGAGCACAAGCCGCCGCACGGCGGCACCCCTGTCGTGCTGGGCGACGAGGTTTACCATGTCGAACTCGTCCTCGATGCCGCCGCCGGCCGGCTGCAGGCCTTCGTGTTCGACGGCGAATTGGAAAACTTTATCCGTTCGGCCGTCCCGACCATTCAGATCGACGCGGTGGTGAACGGTCAGGCGAAAACGGTGGTGCTCTCGGCGGTCGCCAATCCTGCGACCGGCGAAACGGTCGGCGACACGTCGCTCTTCGAGGGCCAGGCAGACTGGCTCAAGACCACCAGGGAATTCGATGCGACCCTGAAGACCATCACCGTCCGCGGCACGACGTTCGCGGACGTGAAATTCAACTTCCCCAAAGGCAACGACAAGGACTGATATGAAAACACCCCTCGTTCACAAAATCCGCCGCGGGCTGCTGCTCGCCGGCACCGCCGCCTTTGCCGCGGTGGCGTCGGCCCAGTCATCCTACTACCAGCGGTTTCAGCAGGGAGGCGGCTGTCCCTTCTGCAACCCCGGCGGCCAGCAAAATTACGACCTGCCGCCCGATAATCCCCCGCCACCCGAGCCCGCCAAGGCGGAATCCGCGCCGGCGACTCCCGCGGCCGCGGTGCCGACGCCCCCGGCGGCCGTCGCGGCCGTCACGACTCCGCGAGCCAAGCCAGGCCTGACCAAGGAGCAGGCGATGGCCATGGCCGCGCAGATCGCCGCCGCCACGCCGGACCAGCCGCTGAAGCGCGAGCCGGACGGTTCTTGGAACGTCAACTTTGGCCAACTTGCCTCCTATAAACTCGAGGCGCCGCCGGCCGGCACCGTCGCCAGGCCCGGTTCGGTCGAACGCATTCCCGAACCCTTGCGCAAGCTCGACGGCCAGAAAGTGCGCGTGAGCGGGTTCATGCTGCCGATGAAAGTCGAGGGCGGACTGGCAACGGAATTCCTCATCGTCCGCAACCCCCTGGTTTGCTGTTACGGCATGATGCCGGCACCCAACGAGTGGGTGTGCGTCAAGGCCCCGGGCAAGGGGGTGCCGATGCAGATGGACACTCCGCTGCAGTTCAGCGGCACCCTGCACGTGGGCGAAATCTACGAGAACGACTTCTTCGTCGGCGTCTACCGTCTCGATGCCGACAAGGTATCGATCAACTGAGGCGCTTCCATGGGAGTGTTTATACGGGATTCCATTCGCCGGACCGTCACCCTCGTGGTGGCGGCCGGACTGGGGCTTTCGGCGCAGGCTCTGCCCAACCCGAAGGATCCGAACGTCACGCTCTACGAGCGGCCGCCCAAGGCCACCGTCGCGCCGGCGCCGGCCCCGGAAAACTTCCCCGCCTTGAAGCAGGATGCGGCCGGCTACTGGCAGGTGACCTTCCAACATCTGGCCTCGTTCTCTTTTGGCCAGCACAAGTTTTTCGACGACTTGCCCGGGATTTCCTCGCGGAGCAGAATCGCCCTGCTGGTGCCCGACGAAAGCGAGGCGGTGGTGCTTCCAACCGAACCGGGCACCAGCGGATCCATCCCGGACAACGTCCGGGCACTCGACGGCAAGCGGGTGTGCATTGCCGGCTACATGCTGCCGATCCGGATGGAGAACGGACTCGTCAAGGATTTCCTCCTCCTGCGCAACCAGATGATGTGCTGCTACGGCCGGCAGCCGGAGCCCAATGAATGGGTTGTCGTGAAAATGGCCGGCCCGGGCGTCCCCGGCAAGATGGACACACCGCTGTCGCTTTACGGCACCCTGCATGTCGGCGAAATGTTCGAAAACCATGTTTTCGAGGGCCTCTACCAACTCGACGGTGAAAAAATCTCGACCAACTAACCGGCAAAGGGCGGTGCTGACCGTCGCCACCTGGATGGCGCGTTTGACCCCCGTTACCCTCGCAGTGGTCGGGGCCCTGCTCCTGGCCCTGGTTGCGGTCGCTTGGTTCAATCCGGAGCCGCCTGCGCAGCAGCAGAGCGAACTTGCCCGGCTCCAGGCTGAGCACGTCCAACAGGAACGCCGTTTGCTCGCGCAAGCCAAAGCGGCGCCGCCGACCGGCCGGATAAATCTCAATTTCGAAAAACTCAGTTTTTATCTGCCCCCGGGAATCCAACATTCCGTTTGGGACGGGAAAGGCTACGGGGCCTATCTTCCCACCGGCATCAAGAGCTATGACGGCCGGGAGGTTCGCATCCAAGGCTACATGCTGCCGACCAAACTCGAGCACGGGCTGGTCAAGGAATGCCTGGTGCTGGCCAACCAGATGACTTGCTGCTTCGGCCAGGAGCCACGCTTTTGCCAGTTTATCGCCGCGCGCATCGACGGCCCCGGCGTGCCCGATCTGATGGACCAGCCCCTGCGCTTCGAGGGGAAGCTGCGGGTTGGGGACGTTTTCGAGAACGGTGTTTGGGCGGCCGTCTACTCCATGAACTGCACCACGGTGACGCCCTGACGGCCCCGGCCTGAAATAATCCAACCCGCCTTCAACTCCCATCCCGTGGTTCCGACCGCTTATCTTTTCATGAACCCGCAAGAGGCCAAGTTCCTGCTCTGCGCCTACCGCCCCAACGGGGCGGATGCGCCGGATGCGGACCTGGCCGAGGCGGTGCGCCTCGCGCAACGCGACCCGGAGTTGGCGACCTGGTTCGCCACGCAGCGGAAGTTCGACGAAGTGATTGCCCGGCGGCTGCAGGAGGTGCGGCCCCCGCCTGAAATGCGGGACGAGCTTCGGGCGGGCATCACCCTGCAGGCGAACGAACGCAGGCGGGCCTTTAGGCGGAGCCTCGCGCTGGGGACGATCACCCTGCTGGCCGCGAGCGTGATCGTTCTCTGTTTCCCCAGGCTGCCGACGATCAATTTTATGAACCAAACCTTTCTCTATGCTCTTACCGTGACCGGATTCGGCGTCGCGTTCCTCCACGCCGCGATCCCGACACACTGGCTGCCCTTTGTGGTCGTCGGCCGCGCACGCGGCTGGTCGCACCGCCGGATTCTCGCCGCCGTGGCTTTGGCCGGCGGAGGACACGTCATTGCCACCACTGCGCTCGGGGTCGGCCTGGCGTGGTTTGGTTTCGAGCTCAACGAACGCTTCGATCAGGTGTTTCACTGGGTCGCCGGGCTGATCCTCGTCGGACTTGGCGTCTGGCTGGCGTTTCGAGCCCCCCACGGCCACGCCTGCAATCATTGCCAGGGACACCCGGAAAAACTGTCGCCCGGCTCCACGGACCGCGCAGCGCTTTGGGGATTGTTTCTGACCCTCACCTTGTCGCCCTGTGAACTGTTTCTTCCGGTCTATTTGACGGCGGCACCCTACGGCTGGCCGGGCATTGTCTGGCTCAGCGCGGTGCTCGGCTTCGCGACTCTGGGTGGGATGCTCACGCTTACCTGGCTGACCCTTCATGCCGTGCAACGCCTGCGTTGGCTGGAGAGACTGGATGAGCGGGTGATCGGTGGCCTGCTCTGCCTCCTTGGTGTTGTCACCGTCGCCTTTTCGCACTGACTGCTGCATCAGCCATGTTCAACCGCAACCTCCCGCCTTTGTGGCCCAGCCGCCTTATGGCGCTCTTGGCCGTGCTTTTGGTGGTGCTGCTCAACGTGCTGGCGGCCAGCCCGGAGTTGCATGCCCGGCTGCACGGCCGGAATCAAGGGTCGGAGCATACGCGGCGTGGGCACGAACCGGTCGGGAACGCAGATCATGAGTGCGCGGTAACCCTCTTCTCCCATGGGGCAACTGCGCTGCTGGTTTTTTGCCTGCGGTTGCTCCTGCGGTCCCCGGACCGCGGCACCTTATGGCACGCCGGCGACTGGCTGCCGGCTACGCGCCGTCGTTACTGGCACGCGCCGGCGCATGCGCCCCCGTTGCTCTGAACCGAAACCTTCGTGTTCCGCGAACCACGCCTTCCGTGGGGCGCGTTTTTCGATCCCCCGCCTGGGCGCCGCGCGCCTGGGCAATCAGACCTTATTTCAACCTAACTCAATCATGTCATCTTCCAGTCGCTTACTTTCCCTTTCCTTTTTGCTGGCGCTCGCGGCAACCGCCGCCAGTGCCCAAACCGTGCCCGCCACGCCCGACCCGGCCGCCAGTGCCACGCTCACGCTCGATCCGCTCATCGTGAACGGCAAGCTCGACCAGGCCCGGGAGAGCATCGTGCCCGAGCTGGGCGCCTCGTCCTTCCACATCGACATGCAGCAGATCCAGGTCATGCCGCAGGGCGCGGACGCGCCTTTCAGCCAGGTGCTGCTCCGCGTGCCGGGCGTGGCCCAGGACTCGTCGGGCAACGCCGGTCTCCACGTCCGGGGTGAGCACGCCAACCTGCAATATCGCATCAACGACGTGCTGCTCCCCGAGGGCATATCGGGTTTCGGCCTGGAACTCGACCCGCGCTTCGTGAACAGCCTGCAGTTCGTCACCGGCTCGCTGCCGGCGCAATACGGCTTCCGCACGGCGGGCGTCGTGGACATCCATACGAACAGCGGCACGGTCGGCCAAGGCGGCAGCGCCTCCCTTTACGGCGGCAGTTTCGGCACCATCCGCCCGAACTTTTCCTCCAGCGGCTCGGAGGGGAAGCTGAGCTACTTCGTCAACGGCAGCTATGATCGCAACGACCTCGGCATCGAGAATCCGACGCCCGGCGCCAGCGCGATCCACGACACGACGAAGCAGCTCAAACTGTTTTCCTTTCTCTCCTACCTGCTCGACGACCAGAGCCGCCTCACGTTCATGTTGAGCGCCTCCGACAGCAAGTTCCAGGTGCCCAACACCCCGGGACTGGCGGCCGGCACGTCCCCGGACGGCACCCAGTGGGTGCCGGGAATCTTCGACTCCGCCCGCCTGGACGAGAACCAGCATGAGCAGAATTACTTCGGCATCGTCACCTATCAGAAATCGACCGGCAGCCTGAACTACCAGCTTTCCGCCCTGGGCCGCGACAGCCGGGTGCACTTCACGCCGGACCCGGTCGGCGACCTTTATTTCAACGGGGTGTCCACCGACGTGGCGCGCAAGCTCCAGTCCGCCGGCCTGCAGTTCGACGCCAGCTACGCGCTGAACGACTCGCACACCCTCCGGGCGGGCGCAATGCTGCTGGAAGAATCCGCCACCAGCAACGCGACCGCGACCGTCTTCCCGGTGGACGGCAACGGCGATGCCACCGGCCCGGCCTTCCCGATCGTGCAAAACCAGAGGCTCCACGCCCTGTTTGCCGGCGTGTATCTGCAGGATGAATGGACGCTGGCCCCCGGGCTGACGCTGAACGGCGGGGCGCGCTTCGACGTCTTCAACTCTTCCTTTGACAAGGAAAACCAGCTCAGTCCGCGCCTCAATCTCCTCTACAAGGCGTCGGACTCGACGACCCTGCACGCCGGTTACGCGCGCTATTTCACGCCGCCCCCGGCGGAATACGTGCCGGCCAGCACGGTGATCGCGTTCGACAACACCTCGAACGCGGCGGCTTCCGACCAGGCCGACCCGGTCAAGGCCGAGCGGGCGGACTATTTCGACGTCGGTATCAGCCAGAAGCTCGGGAAGGGGTTCCAGGTGGGGCTCGACGGCTACTACAAGCAGGCCAAGAACCAGCTCGACGACGGCCTGTTCGGCCAGACCCTGATTCTCTCCGCCTTCAATTATGAGAAGGGTGAGGTGTATGGGCTGGAATTCACCGGTTCCTACACCAACGGCGGTTTCTCCACCTACCTGAACCTCGCCCACTCGGTGGCCAAGGGCAAAAACTGGATCTCGTCACAGTTCCTGTTCAATCCCGACGATCTGGCCTATGTGCAGAACCATTGGATCCATCTCGATCATGACCAGACCCTGAGCGGCTCCTTCGGCGCCTCCTACCAATGGGGCGAGCATCATAATGGCACCCTGGTTTACGTGGACTCCACCTATGGCAGCGGCTTGAGAACCTCCATCACGGCGCCCGACGGCTCGGTCATTCCCAACGGCGGCACGGTGCCCTCCTATTACCAGATCAGCGCCGGGGTGGAACGGAGCTTCAAGGTGGGCAAAAGCGAATACTGGAAGGTCCGGCTCGATGTCGTGAACCTCACGGACAAGTCGTATGCCTTGCGCAATGGCTCCGGCGTCGGGGTCAACGCTCCTCAATACGGCATGCGCCGCGGCATCTTCGGCTCCGTGGGCTACACGTTCTAGCGCGAGGGCCTCACGCGCAGGAGAAGTTTTTTGACCACGGATGACACGGATTAAAACGGATGGAGGGTGAACTATTGGCCGCGAAAAATCGCAGAAGGCACCAAGAGCCAAATTCCTTTTGGCGCCATTTGCGCATTCTTGCGGCTAAACCAGTCTCAATCCGTGTATATCCGTGTAATCCGTGGTTAAATTTCTGCATTGAATGCCGGTATTCACCCTATCCTTGGGTCACCGGCTGCCGGTAAGGTTCCGGTAATGTTCATCTGCTATAATGACGGCGCGGATCCAGACCGCCCGGGCCCGCCCCGGCGAACAACCCAAACGCTCAAATCCCATGAAACGAAAACTCCTCCTCCCCGCCCTGCTGCTGTGCAGCGCCCTTTTCGTGAACCACGCGTTCGCGGAACAGCCCGACAACAAGAAAAACTCCACTCCCCCGCCCGAACTGCTGGCGCAGGCCAAGATCACCGAGGCCGAGGCCAGGACCATCGCCCTGGTCAAGGTGCCGGGCGGCAAGGTTGTGTCGGCCGAGCTCGAGAAAGAGCACGGCCGCGTGATCTGGTCGCTCGACCTCGCCACCCCCGACACCAAGGACATCACGGAGGTGGCCGTGAATGCGAAGACCGGCACCGTCATCTCGGTCAAGGTCGAGTCCGCGAGGGACGAGGCCAAGGAAAAGGCCGAGGACGAGAAGGACGAAAAGAAGTAAGGGGGAAAATAGCGATAAGCGGTAAGCTTTAAGCGATAAGCTCCTACCAACGACACTTCCGGGCCGCCAGGAGCAGATCCCGGCGGCCTTTTTGTCCCAATTACCAATCGGTATCGGTTTTTTCACACGAAGATCGCCAAGGACACAAAGCACCCAATCGTTTGGGAATGAATCGCTCTGCGTTCTTTGCGATCTTGGTGTAACATCTCATCGCAAATCGTAATTGGTATTATAAGCGATAAGCTGGAACCGGACACCCAAACCTGAAGCTTTCAGCTTATTGCATAGAGCTTCGGCAATGCCTGCTGTGCTCCCTGACGGCCGACGGGCCGAGGCCGTCCATTTTCGGCAGCCCATATTGCTCTATGGGACGGTAGGTATGAGCCCCATATTCTCTTCGTGAAAAATTAGTATGTTGGTGCTGCTTTCACGAGCCACCCGATGGAACATCACCCACAGTTAATGTCCCCGGCCGATTACGATCTGGTGATCAATTGCTTGAACAAATGCCTCGCCATTTTTCAGAAGAACAAAGGGCCGATAACCGCGGAAGAATTGCAGCTGAGGGAGACCCTTTCGACGCTATTGAGCGAGATACGGCGGCAAAAAAAGAGCCACACGACCGTGCCGTTTGGCGCCTGAGTTGATTCGTAGCCGAGGCCGGCCTCGCGGCAGGTCAGTCGAGCCGGTCAATACCTGTCGCATTCCAGACAGGGGAATGATCAACGCAAAGACGCAAATGTGGTATCGCACCCTGTGGGACGACGACGCGTCAGCCATAGCCCACACTACGAGTGACGGCCCGCGGCGGCAGTCGCCGGCGGCGAAGGCGCCCTTGATGGAAGTCGTATGTTTCTCGGGCTCCTCCTTCGCGTAAAGCCACGGAGGACAGGTCGGCCTTGATGTTCGAACGGGGGCCGGTCCCGACATCGCACCGAGGCGGCATATCAGATTTGACATATATCATACCGGGCATACCCGTGGGACATGACGCAGGTGGACAAGCCGCTGGCTGGTCGCAGGGCGAGATCAAGACTCCGCCGTTCACCCAGCTGGCGCGGGGTCGAGGCCGGCGTGCTGCTCCGCCGCTTGCAGCGGGGCGAATCGCTCGGCCTCCCCCACTCCCGGCCCATGCCCGTCATTGGCCGCCGGTGTCATGAGCTTCGCCTCCCCGATAAAACCAAAAACTGGCGCATCTTCTATCACACCGCCGACGACGCGGTGGTAATCCTCGAAATCCACGAAAAACAAACCCAACAAACCCCGCTTGCGGTGCTCCGGGCCTGTCAGCGACGCCTCAAGCTTTACCTGTCCATCAACTGAAGGATCACCTCATGAAAGCCGAAAAGAAACATCGTCTGGAGAAAGCCGGCTTCCGCGTCGGCTCCGCCGCGGAACTCCTGAAGCTGAGTCCGGAAGAAGCGACCCTGGTCAACATGCGGCTGGCCCTCGCCGGCGCCGTGCGCGACCGCCGGGCCCACCTGGGATTCTCGCAATCCGAACTGGCCCGCCGGCTGGGCTCCAGCCAGTCGCGGGTGGCCAAGCTCGAAGCGGGCGAATCCAACGTATCGTTTGACCTGCTGGTCCGTGCCATGCTGGCCACCGGAGCCAAACCGCGCGAAGTCGGTCAGGCGATTGCGGCGGGGAAGTGAGCGCCGGGCGGCTTGATCGCAGCGGACCTCGTCTTTTTATATTCGGGTGCGTTCCCCACGTCAGAACACGTCGTAGCTGCACCAAGGTCGCCAAGACCGCGAAGCAGATCCTGCCATGGGAAATATCTCTGCGTTCTTTGCGGCCTTCGTGTAAAAGCTCTGGGTGTTTGGTATAACACGGATGGGAAAGCAGGCAGGGTTTAAATCTCTGTGTCCTCGTGACCTCGGTGTTAAATGGATTGGGCTTCGGCCATGCCGCATTGCCGCCGCCGCACTACCTGCCCTGCCCCCCTGGTTGCCAGCGAACCGGGGCCGCCCATCTCGCCAGCCCAAATGGGTCTGTTGCAGGGTAGGTATGAACCCCATGTTCCCTTCATACGTAACCAGTATGGTAACGATCCCCCAATGATACCCTCCTCCGATGAAACACCCCGCCCAGCTACTATCCCCAGCCGACTACGATCTGATCATCGCCCACTTGAATGAGTGGCTTGCGATTTTTAAGAAAAAGAAAGGGTCGATAACCACGGAAGAATTGCAGGTGAAGGACACGCTTTTGACGCAATTGACCGAGATACGGCAGAAAAAAAAGAAAAGCACGGCAACGCCGTTTGGCGCCTGAGTTGATGCAGGGCCTCACGCACCGCAACGGCGCGTTAAATTCAGTCCGAGGAGGTCTCACATCGAGGACGCAGAGGTCACAGAGAAGAAGGCGTCTTAACCACGGACGAAGCGCGAGCAGCGCGAGATGGTCTGCACGGAACGTGCTGGCCCCGGAGCGATAAGCGCAGGGGTGGGCGGAATGGGCGCCCCTCGGGCGATGACGGCCACATTTCACTGATTAACACCAATCGCCTCAAGCTGCTACACTCTACACCAAGGTCGCCAAGACCGCGAAGCAGATCCTGCGAGGGGAAATATCTCTGCGTTCTTTGCGGCCTTCGTGTAAAAGCTTTGGGTGTTTGGTATAACCACGGATTTCACTGATTAACACGGATGGTCGAGGCCTTGGTTGTGGTCTTGTTTCGCATGCAGCACGCGGAAGACCACGATGCGCAAACCGATGACCTGATAGAATATCTTGTAGGGGAACCGACGGAGAAAGACGCGACGAAAATTGCGGTAATACAGGCGTGGCCGTTCCGGTTCTTGCTTCAATTCATGCAACGCGCGAGCCGTCTCGTCCAAAAACTCCAACCCCAGCCCTGCCCGTCGTTGCTCATACCAGTCGCGGGCTGCCGCCAGATCCGCCTCGGCGGCCGGACGGACCAGCACCAATCGGTTCAAGGCGGCGGACGACGCAACCGGGCCTCGACTTCCGACCAAGGGGTGACCGTCCCGGGATTGGCGTCGTAACTGGCCTGGGCTTCGTCGAGCAAGGCCTTCTCCCGCGGAGTCGGACCGGAAGCTTCTTCCATCCGCCAGAGCTGCGCGAGAATCTCCCCGCGCTCCTGCGGGGACAACTTGGGCAGCTGCGCGAGAATCTCCGCTTTGCTCATGAAGGCAGGCTAGTCCGGAGGATGATTTCGGCAAGCTGGCAGTTGGGTCGATGAAATCGAACTCAAACGGTTAACCACTAATCGACACTAATGGACACTAATGCGGTTATGACCGTCCTCCGTCCTCTGTCCTCCTTGCCTGAAACTGCGCCGGTGGACGCAGGTTTCAGGACAAGCACCGGGTTCCCAGCAGGGAACAACGGCGTGTCCTCTGAGAATACGGTGTTGCCCTCCGGGCAATCATCCGCATTGTCAGCGGTCTCGTCGGGCCAGGCGGGAAAGATGCATCCGCACCCTGATTCTCCGGCCCCCTGCCGCCCCCGGCACCGCGCAATTACCCTCCTTGTATCCCGCCTGTTATCAGGTGACGGGACGGTGAGGGGAAGGTGTAGGGATGGTGTAAGGATGTAAGAAGGTAACACGAAGGTAACACGAACCTTCCCCGAACCAACCTATGGCCAAAGCCGAACTCAACTCCGCCCTGAAACACCTGCGCGGCAACGTGGACGGGATCGTCTTCAAGCAGTATTCCTACGGGCTCGTGGTCACCCGGTTCCCGCGGATGGACCGGATCAAGCCCACGCCGGCCCAGCGCGCGCACCGGGAGCGTTTCCGGCAGGCCGGGGCGTTCCACCGCAAGGTGCTCGCCGACCCCGCGCTGAAGAAGCGCTACACCGCCATCGCGCGGAAGAAAGGCCACCCGCTCTCGGCGGTGACCCTGGCCGCCTTCATGAAGCAGGGCCCGGCTGTCGTCCGATGAATTTCACACGCAAACCAGACCCTGCTGCAGCCGATCGCGCTGACAACGGGTTTGCGTTTCTGCCAAGATGGACAAACTTCGCCCTCGATGAAAGCCGCTGAGATCATCGCCGAGATCAAGGGTCTGCCGCCGGAGGGCTACGCCGAGGTGTCAGCCTTCATGCTGCAAATCGAGCGGGAAGATCCCGCGCTGCAGGTCGCTCTCCAGCGCCAGCAGGAGTCACTTTCGGGCCAAGGAACCAGCCGACCGTATCAGGAGGCGTTAGCCTCAGGGCGGGCCAAGCTGGCCAAAGCCCATGAGAATCATCCTGCGGCGGGAAGCTGAAATCGAACTGATCGCCGCCGCGCAATATTACGAGTCGATCCGACCCGGGCTCGGTGCTGCGTTCCTGAACGAGGCGGAGAATGCTTTCGGAGCGCTTGTTCAATTCCCCGCGCAATGGCGGGTAATCCAAGCCAACGTGCGGCGCGGCCTGCTCCGCCGCTTCCCTTACGCCTTCTACTATTGGGAGAAGATTCCCCGCGAGGAGCTGGAGATTCTGTCGATCAGCCACAGCAAACGACATCCGCTCTACTGGATATCCCGACACGAAAGCTGATTTTTCTCACGCCAAGCCGCAAAGGCGCGAAGCGCAATCAGCTTAACCACCAGGGAGTGTTTTCAAAGCCCGGAAAGGGGCCCACTAAAAGGATTCCGCCAACGGCGTAATCTCCTTTCACTGCTCCGGCTGATCGCCTCCGCCGACAGGTTCAGGGGGCGGCTGATCGCCGCCCTCTCTGCCCGCGATTAGCGGGCCCCCGAAACCCACCGCGCAGGCGATCAGCCGGAGCGGTTTCGGTGGATTTCAGCATTGGTGAAATCCCATTAGTGGTCCTTTTCGGAGGTTGGAAGACACACCCTAATCCGGAGTGGGTTCGACTTCAGGTTTGTGGCTGCTGCCGCCCGAAGCGCTCCCGGCAGCAACCACCCTATCGGGCTGTTGCGCTTCGCTTCACGACGCCATCTTCGCGCTTCCCGCGCTCCGTCAGGTCTCTGCAATGTAGCATTGCCGCAGCAGCAATAACTGTCATTGCTTGCATCCTCGTCGGGCCAGACGGGAGGAATGCACACCCGCATTTTCAATCTGGCGACGCTTGGCCTCGTGGAGGCTTCTGCTGCTTCGACCTGCCCTATTTTGGTCCCAATGCCTTGGGCGCTATTCCCTCAGGTTTCAGGGCTCAGCTTTCAGATTTCTGCAATCCTGCCGCACTTAGCTCTGTCGACCGACTGAAATATTTAAGGCCAGCCCCACGTTCCCTCACTAACCCATCCAGCCCATGACTACTGCCGAAAAATCCACTGCCATCATCGCCGCGGTCAATGAATACGCCGCGATTTACGCCGCCGTCAAAGCCCCCGCCACGCCCGCTACCTTCAACGACCCCATCGTCCAGGGCATGCTGAAGGGCTTCACCGAGAAAATCGCCGCCATCATCAGAGACGCCTAGCCACCCATGAAAACCTCAACTGATATCATCTGGGCCATTGCCATCCTGGTAGGACTCTTCGGCGCCGTGGGCGGGCTTGTGAAATGCTTCCTGGCCGACGGTTTCAAGAAGCCGAGCACCGACCCCGACGGCACCGTCTGGCGCCCCGGCTGGTATGCCCACATCATCGTCGGCAGCGTGGCCGCGCTCGTCACCTGGGGCCTGTATGGCCCCCTCGCCTCCTACGATATCCTGAACCCCGATCCCACCCGGCCGCTTTCGTTCAAGCTCGGCGAGCTGGTTGGCGCCATCACGGTCGGACTTGCGGGCGGGCAGATTCTGGCTTCAATCGCGGAGAAGAACGCCGACAAGATAACCCGCGACAATCTGATCAAGACAATCAAGGCAATCACTGACAATCAAACCGGAGAGCCCCATGAGTGACATGACCAATCCCCCAGGCTTGAACCAGCTCCTGAAGCAGATCGCGTCATCGGGATCCTATGACGCGGCGCAGTATTCAAGCGAGCTGGCCAAAACAATTGGCCAGGTGTCGAAGGGCCGGAACAAGCGGCCCGCTTATGTCTTTACGGAGGCAGATATCCTGGAGGGAAAACCCATCAAGATCACGGTCCAAGGTGTTGAGAAGACTGGCACGGTGGTCTTGAAAGAAGTCCCGGTCATCAAGGCGAAAGAGCCCACGCCCGAAGTCTTGGAGCGATGATGATATCGTGACCGCCTCGGGAGGACTGAGCGACGGCGCAGTCGGCACGATATAGTCCGGGATTGCCGCCGCAGCAATAACTGTCATTGCTTGCATCCTCGTCGGGCCAGACGGGAAGAATGCATCGCTGTTATAACGTGCTGTGTCTGGCCGCGCCTTGCCTCGTTGAGGTTACAGGAACTGCTCTCCACGCATGCGTAGCACTGCAAAGGGCTCCGCATAACCTCCTGTATAATCATGAAAAAAACCACTGTATTGTCGCGCCTAATTGTCTCCTTGCTTCTGATCTTGCTCACTGGATGCGCAAGCAGCGGCAACGAAAGTCTCCGCAAAGAATCCGAGTCGAGCATCCAACAAAAGATCGTTGAAGGGAAGACCACCAAAGCTGAGGTCAAACTGGCGTATGGCTCGCCATTTACCACGTCGTTCACGGATGGTGGCTTGGAGATATGGAATTATGAATTGGCCAAAATGTCGGCCGATGCCATCAACTACGTTCCTCTGGTCGGTCTTTTTGGCGGCTCTGCTAGTGGGACGAAAAAGCAACTTGTCATTCTCTTTGATGATAAGGGGGTCGTTAAAAAATTCTCGATGAGCGAATCGCCTGTGACGGTTAAGACCGGCCTCTTCAATCGCTAGTCAAACGCAGAACCCGACCCGAAGAACGCGCTGAGCTTGCGTCCCTGGTAGTCATCTATCACCCCGCCCCGCTCCGGTGGACGCATCTTCCTCGGGATCCTCGTCGGCGCGACCCTGCTGGTGATCTGCAACACCGCCAGCTTGCTCATCAAAATCTACGCCTGGCTCCGACCCATGCAAAGTGACCGACCCACTGCGCTTATTCTCCAAGCCTAAGAAATAACTCACTTGGTCGTAGTATATCACTATTCTCCAGTGAGTGCCTTACGCGCAGTTCCCAGGTCTCTTTCATCAGCTCGCGGCATTTTATTCCTGGCTTTGACCGCAAGCGTGTATGCCGGCGATCCGGCTTCAGTTCCAGCGGTAAAAAACCCAGATGATTCGAACCCGATGCTGATGCGACCCATGGTGGTGACGGGATATCGGCCGCCCGAACCGCGGATCAGTGATCTGGAGAAACTGCGCTTCCGGCTTTTTTTTAACCTGCGAATGGATTACGGGTGGCCCAATACTTCCCGCCCCTTCCTCATATCAGCAATCCGGGTGCCTCAGCGGATTGCCTTTATTCCCGCCAGGGCAGAAGTGCTCCCGGGCAGCCCGGCACAAGACAGGGACATTAAACTTACCGCGCTTAATCGCGACCCTTGGTCATCGATTCAGGTTGCGGCGCCAACTGCCCCCTATCTTGCGCTGTTCGATGGGATTCCCCTGAGGGATCCCTTCACCGGGTCGATTAACCCAAGGGAAATTCCGCCGCTGGGCATTGGACGGGTGGAAACAGTCTCCGGGTCGGGCGCGAGCGCCTGGGGCAACTGGGCCGAAGGAGGAGTAGTGCAATTCTTCACGGAACCTGCGGTCGGGAGGCCAAAGACGGTGCCGACCGAGACGATTGGTGGAGGACCAATCAAACCCAAGCTTACCAAGCAACTGATCGAGCGAAATGGTGCCGTTCAAATCGATCTGGCTTCTTATGGTTCGATGAGCGCTACAGTTCTCGCCAACGAACCCACGGCATCAGGCAACTGGCAGCTCCTGGCCCACTACTTTGATGAACAGGAGCCATCCTCACTTGTGTCTGCCCAACGTGGACCGGTCGACCAGCAGGCCTGGCAGAAGGGCCACCTGGTCCAGAACCGTTGGCGTCAGCCTGCGGGACAAGATCGTGAATTGAGTATCACCTGGCGCTCCTTTCATGAAGAGTGGAATGAGGGGACTGCGTTGCAGTCCGGCAATACTGACCGCAACACCCTGTCGGTCGTCCTCAGTTCTGCGAAGGTGCCACAGTTTTCCTGGCAGGCCTCGGGCTTCGTGCAGTGGACCAGTCGTGGGTATGAAATCAGTGCGATCGATTCTTCGCGCACCACAGAAGTCCCGCTTTTACAGGTCGTGAACGACGAATCCACCACCGTGGGTGGTGCCCTTATTGGTGCTTGGCGGCCGGCCGGGAATTCCCGGGTCGTGGTGGGGGTGGATGCGGTCGCAAACGAGTTTAGCGGCGAGCAAAACTATTTTCCGCTGGCCCAGCACACCTTCGGAACGGGAAAACGGGCGCGCGCGGGATTGTTCGGGCTGAGTGATTCTGAAATTTTCGAATCGTTGCACGTGCTCGGTGGCGTCCGTTTGGACGTTCCCTGGGAGTACGACAACCATCTGAGCCATCCGGGCTCCAGCCATAATCCATCAGTTACCCCCAGCTCTGACCGGCTAACCCCTACTTTGGGGGCTTCTTGGAATCCAACGAGCCGTCTCACTTTTCGTGGGCAGGTGCAAAACGGTTTTCGAGAACCCACTTTTGGTGAGCGCTTCTTTCAGCAAGCTGACCATGCGACGGTGACCAATCCCAACTCACTTTTGAGGACAGAAACCGCGACGGTGTGGCAGACCGGCGTGGAGTATAAAGTAGCGGAGAAATATCAATTCAGTGCGACGGTTTCTCATAGCTCGCGGCTCAATCCGATCGCGGCGCTCGCCACGGTCAGTGCTACTCCGGATATTTTCACGAGGCAGTTGACGAATTTGGACCGGATTGAGTCGGATAGCCTGGAACTGCGCACGATTTGGCAGCCGTCTGCTTCACTTGAGACGGAAGCGTCAGTCACCTTCACCAAGGCGGAAATCTCCGCAGTTCTTCCGGATATTAAAGAATTCTACGTGCAGATTGCACGCCTCTACAAACTAGACGAAAACCTAGTCAAAATAGCATTTGTAGATTCCGGCTCACCTCTTGTGATTTCAATAAAAGGTGATGGGCGAGTGATTGATGCGATGCGCAAGTGTTTTGAAGCGATTTGGGAGCGTGTGCGCTTTTTTAAAGATCAGGGCATCGAACGGAAAATTGAATTACTAGACAAGTCAGTGGACTTACTTGGCAAGATTAGCGACGGGGAGAAAGACGGCAGCCTTACTCCGGAGGATGCGTTAAGAATTATAACCCTGCTTCAGGCCGGGAGTGCAGCTCCCGCCTCTGCCTTACTGGATCCTTACAGGTGCTATACAGCATCCTTACACCTGCCCTACAGGATCCCAACAGAAGCCCGCTGACTTGGGTGAACGCAGCCGGAAACCTGACCCGCCTACGTTCTAGCACTACGGCGCGGCAAGCGAGTTACGGAAGGTCGGTGCTACCCATTAAGTAACGATCACACTCGCGGGCGGCGCCGATTACGGAGGACGGAAAACAGAGAACCGAGGACAGATTAAGGCAGGTCTGTCGAGCCCACCCGCCGTCGCTCTGCGAGCTATGGCGAGGCAAGTCAGGTAACTTACGGCAGGTCGGTGCTGCCCATTAGATACCTGTCACACTCGCCAAGGCAGAAACCTGAGACCTGAAACCTGAGGGTTACGGAAGATCCGTAGAACCCATCAAATACCTGTCGCATTCGCGAGCAGCCCCACGTCCTTCGTTAATCGCCCATACAACCAACGACTGACCTCTGCGACAATCTCCCGCTGCAAATATACCCTTCAACGAAGTGGTATACTTCTCGTGCTCGGCCTTGATGTTGCTGCGGGGGTCGGTCTCGAGGTTGAGTTCCTTGAGCAGGGGCTGTTCGGGTCCGAGGAAGCCCATGGCGAGGAGGACGAGTTGCGCGGGACGGGTCTTCTCGGTGCCGGGGACTTCCTGCGGCACGAACTGGCCCTTGTCGTTCTTGCCCCACTTGATCTCGACCGTCACCAGCTCCTTCACGTTGCCCTGCTCGTCGCCGATGAACTTCTTCACCGTCGTGACGTAGATGCGGGGGTCGGCGCCGAACTTCGCGGCGGCCTCCTCCTGGCCGTAGTCGAGCTTGTAGACCTTGGGCCACTCGGGCCAGGGATTGTCGCCCGCGCGGTCCAGCGGCGGCTTGGGGAGAATCTCGATCTGCAGGAGGCTCCGGCAGCCGTGCCGCATCGACGTGCCGACGCAGTCCGTGCCGGTGTCGCCGCCGCCGATGACGACGACGTCCTTGTCCTTCGCGCTGATGAGCGCGTGCTCCGCCCCGCCGTTGAGCACGGCCTTGGTGTTGGCGGTGAGGAACTCCATGGCGAAGTGCACGCCCTTCAGGCTGCGGCCCTCGATGGGCAGGTCGCGCGGCTGCGTGGCGCCGGTGCAGATGACGGTGGCGTCGTATTCCTTCAGGAAGATCTGGGGCTCGACGTTGTCCTTGTCGCCCGTGCCGACGCTGGCGTTGCAGATGAACCGGATGCCCTCCGCCTCCATGAGCCTGATGCGGCGGAGGACGACCTCCTGCTTGTCGAGCTTCATGTTGGGAATGCCATACATGAGCAGGCCGCCGGGGCGGTCGGCGCGCTCGAAGACGGTGACGGTGTGGCCGGCGCGGTTGAGCTGCGCGGCGGCGGACAGGCCGGCGGGGCCGGAGCCGATGACGGCGACCTTCTTGCCCGTGCGGACCTGGGGCGCCTCGGGGACGACCCAGCCTTCCTCCCAGCCCTTGTCGATGATGGAGGCCTCGATGTTCTTGATGGTGACCGGCGGGGCGTTGATGCCCAGCACACACGAGCCCTCGCAGGGCGCCGGGCAGACGCGGCCGGTGAACTCCGGGAAGTTGTTGGTCTTGTGCAGGCGGTCGAGCGCCTCGTGCCAGAGGCCGCGGTAGACCAGGTCGTTCCACTCCGGGATCAGGTTGTTGACCGGGCAGCCGGACGCCATGCCGCTGATGAGCTTGCCGGTGTGGCAGAAGGGAATGCCGCAGTCCATGCAGCGCGCGCCCTGCGTGCGAAGCTTCTTCTCGTCCATGTGGTGGTGGAATTCCTTCCAGTCGCCGATGCGCTCGGCCGGCGTGCGGTCGACGGGCAGTTCGCGGAGGTACTCGATGAAGCCTGTAGGTTTTCCCATTTGAAGAAGATGTTTTTACACCAAGGAAGCAAAGTTAGCTAAGGAAGGCATTTTACAGGAGATAACTGAGGAAACGGAGGGAGGAGAATTTCTCTGCGGTCTTGGCGAACTTCTGTAAGATGAATTGGGTTTGGTTCTACACTAAGGAAGCTAAGGTGGCGAAGGGATGGTTTTCTCTGCGTTCTTTGCGAGCTTCTGTAAGATGAATTGGTTGGGTTTACACCAAGGAAGCTAAGGTAGCTAAGGAAGGTATTTTCACAGGAGGTAGCAGAGTTAGCAGAGGCTTGGTTTCGGAAAATCTCAGCGATCTTTGCGAGCTTCTGTAAAATCAGTTGGGTTGGGTTTGCACCAAGGAAGCAAAGTTAGCCAAGGAAGGCATTTTACAGGAGATAACTGAGGAAGAATTAAATCTCTGTTCTCTCTGTTAGCTCCTGTGAAAAAGAATTTGTTTGGGATTAGTTGCTACCGACGCGGGAGAGGTCGACGGGCAGTTCGCGGAGATACTCGATGAAGCCGGTTGGTTTACCCATGGGATGGAAAAGGCTGAAGGACTGAAGGGCTGAATGGCTGAAACATGGGGAGCGGAAGTGCGGAAACGGCTGGAAGACTGAAAGCCTGAAGAGATGAAGGGTTAGAGCCCGGATTGTGAAGCATGGGGTGATGACAAAGATCTGGAAGAATCATGGTTTGTTCAGCCATTCAGTTTTTCAGTCCTTCAGCCCTTTAGTTGCCGCCAACCCGCGACAGGTCCCGCGCGTTTTCCTCGAAGGCGGACATGATCGCCTCGTCGCCGGTGAGGCCGGACGCCTGGGCGCGCTCGATGCAGGCGAGCATGCGCTTGTAGTCCTTTGGCATCACCTTGACGAACTGCGGGACGAACTTGTCCCAGTTGGCCAGGATGACCTTGGCGCGCTCGCTCTTCGTGTAGTCGAGGTGCTTCTGGATCATCGCCTTCACGAGGGCGATCTCCTTGGCGTCGGTGAGCTTCTCGATGCCGACCATCTGCGGGTTGACGCGGCCGGTGAAGTCGCCCGCCTCGTCGAGCACGTAGCCCACGCCGCCGGACATGCCGGCGCCGAAGTTGCGGCCGGCGCGGCCGAGCACGACGACGTGGCCGCCGGTCATGTATTCGCAGCCGTTGTCGCCGATGCCCTCGACCACGACGGTGGCGCCGGAGTTGCGGACGGCGAAACGTTCGCCCGCCATGCCGCGGATGTAGGCCTCGCCGGCGCTGGCGCCGTAGAAGGCCACGTTGCCGATGACCATGTTCTCCTCGGCCTTGAAGGTCGCCTTCGCGTCGGGGAAGATGATGAGCTTGCCGCCCGAGAGGCCCTTGCCGAAGTAGTCGTTGGCGTCGCCCTCGATGGAGAGCGTCATGCCGCGCGTGACGAACGCGCCGAAGCTCTGGCCGGCCGAGCCCTTGAACTTGAAGCGGATGGTGTCCTCGGGGAGGCCCTTGGCGCCATGCTTCTTGGTGACCTCGCCGGAGGTGATGGTGCCCGTGACGCGGTTGACGTTGCGGATCGGCAGCTCGGCGACGACCTTCTCGCGGTTCTCGATGGCGGGCTTGGCCAGCGCGAGCAGCGTGGTCATGTCGAGGGAGCGATCGATGCCGTGGTCCTGCTTCTGCGAGCAGAAGCGGCCGACCTCGGGGCCGACGTCCGGCTGGTAGAGGATGTTGGAGAAGTCGAGGCCCTTGGCCTTCCAATGGTCGACGGCCTTCCGGGCCTCGAGGCGGTCGGTGCGGCCGATCATCTCCTCGATGGTGCGGAAGCCGAGCGACGCCATGAGCTCGCGCATGTCCTCGGCGATGAACCGCATGAAGTTCACGACGTGCTCGGGCTTGCCGGCGAACTTGGCGCGGAGCTGCGGGTCCTGCGTGGCGACGCCGGCGGGGCACGTGTTGAGGTGGCAGACGCGCATCATGATGCAGCCGGTGGCGACGAGCGGCGCGGTGGCGAAGCCAAACTCCTCGGCGCCGAGCAGCGCGGCGATGATGACGTCGCGGCCGGTCTTGAGCTGGCCGTCGGTCTCGACGGCGATGCGCGAGCGGAGGTTGTTGAGGACGAGGGTCTGGTGGGTCTCGGCGAGGCCGAGCTCCCACGGGAGGCCCGCGTGCTGGAGGGAGGTCTGCGGCGAGGCGCCGGTGCCGCCGTCATAGCCGGAGATGAGCACGACGTCGGCGTGGGCCTTGGCGACGCCGGCGGCGATGGTGCCGACGCCGACCTCGGAGACGAGCTTCACGGAGATGCGCGCGTCCTTGTTGCCGTTCTTGAGGTCGTGGATGAGCTCCGCGAGATCCTCGATGGAATAGATGTCGTGGTGCGGCGGGGGGGAGATGAGGCCGACGCCGGCGGTGGTGCCGCGGGTCTTGGCGATGGTCGGGTAGACCTTGGTGCCGGGCAGCTGGCCGCCCTCGCCGGGCTTGGCGCCCTGGGCCATCTTGATCTGGAGCTCGCGGGCGTGGACGAGGTATTCGCTCGTGACGCCGAAGCGGCCGGAAGCGACCTGCTTGATGGCGGAGTTCTTGGAATCGCCCTGCTCGTTGGTCCAGGTGAAGCGCTCGGAATCCTCGCCGCCCTCGCCGGTGTTGGACTTGCCGCCAATGCGGTTCATGGCGATGGCGAGCGTCTCGTGCGCCTCCTTCGAGATGGAGCCGTAGGACATGGCGCCGGTCTTGAAGCGCTTCATGATCTTCTCGATGGGCTCGACCTCCTCGAGCGGGACCGCGGGGCCGGCCTTGAAGTCGAGGAGCGAGCGCAGCGTGCAGAGGTTCTTGCCCTGCTCGTTGACGAGCTTGGCGTAGGCCGCGTAGGCGGGCTTGGAGTTCTGGCGGACGGCCTTCTGGAGGGCGTGCACCGACTCGGGCGTGAAGAGGTGGGCCTCGCCGCTGGAGCGCCACTGGTAGAGGCCGCCGACGGGCAGCACGTGGCCGTTCACCTGGCGGTCCGGGTAGGCCAGGCGGTGGCGCATGAGGATCTCCTGCGCGATGACATCGAGACCGATGCCGCCGACGCGCGAGGGCGTCCAGGTGAAGTAGTGGTCGACGACGTCCTGGCGCAGGCCGAGGGCCTCGAAGACCTGGGCGCCGCGGTAGGACTGGATGGCGGAGATGCCCATCTTCGACATGACCTTGATGACGCCCTTGGAGGCGGCCTTCACGAAGTTGGCGCAGGCCTTCTTGTGGTCGATACCGGAGAGCATGCCCTCGCGGATCATGTCGTCGATCGTCTCGAACGCGACGTAGGGGTTGATGGCGCTGCAGCCGTAGCCGATGAGCAGGGAGAAGTGGTGCACCTCGCGGGCGTCGCCCGTCTCGAGCACGAGCGACACGCGGGTGCGCAGGCCCTCGCGGATGAGGTAGTGGTGCAGGCCGGCAACGGCGAGCAGCGACGGGATCGGCGCGAATTCCTTGGTGACGCCGCGGTCGGAGAGGATGATGACGTTGACCTCCTCCTCCTCGATCATGCGGCGGGCCATCATGGAGAGCTCCTCCATGGACTTGGCCAGGCCCTTCTCGCCGCGGGCGACGCGGAAGAGGATGGGCAGCACGCCCATCCTGAGGCCAGGGAGGTTGGTGCGGCGGATCTTGGCGAACTCCTCGTTGGTGAGGACGGGCCACTTCAGCTCGACGCGGCGGCAGGCCGTGGGCTGCGGGTTGAGCAGGTTGCCCTCGGAGCCGAGGCGGGTCTCGTGCGAGATGACGATCTCCTCGCGGATCGAGTCGATCGGCGGGTTGGTGACCTGGGCGAAGAGCTGCTTGAAATAGTCGTAGAGCAGGCGCGGCTTGTTGGAGAGCACCGCCAGCGCGGCGTCGTTGCCCATGGAGCCGACGGCCTCGACGCCGTCCTTGGCCATCGGGGCGATGATGACGCGCTCGTCCTCGAAGGTGTAGCCGAAGGCGATCTGGCGCTGGAGGAGCGTGGCGTGGTCGGGCGTCTCGACGGACGGCGCCTCGGGGAGGTCGCTGAGGTGGACGAGGTGCTGCTTGATCCAGTCCTGGTAGGGCTGGGCGCCGGCGATGGTGCGCTTGATCTCCTCGTCCTCGATGATGCGGCCCTGGGCGGTGTCCACGAGGAACATGCGGCCCGGCTGGAGGCGGCCCTTCTGCACGATGTCCTCCGGCGGGAAGTCGAGCACGCCGGCCTCGGAGGCCATGACGACGGTGCCCTGCTTCGTGACGTAGTAGCGCGCCGGGCGGAGGCCGTTGCGGTCGAGGATGGCGCCGATCTGCGTGCCGTCGGTGAAGCCCATCGCCGCGGGGCCGTCCCACGGCTCCATGAGGCAGGAATGGTATTGGTAGAACGCGCGGCGCTGCGGGTCCATCGACTCGTGGTTGGACCACGGCTCGGGGATGAGCATCATCATCGCGTGGGCCAGCGGGCGGCCGGCGAGGACGAGCAGCTCGAGGGTGTTGTCGAACATCGACGAGTCGGAACCGTTGGGGTTCACGATCGGGATGATCTTCTTGATGTCGTCGCCGAAGACGGGGCTCTCGAAGAGCGCCTGGCGGGCGTGCATCCAGTTGATGTTGCCGCGGAGGGTGTTGATCTCGCCGTTGTGCGCGAGGTAGCGGTAGGGATGCGCGCGCTCCCAGCTCGGGAAGGTGTTGGTCGAGAAGCGCGAGTGGACGAGGGCGAGGGCCGACTCCATCGCCGGGTGCTTCAGGTCGGGGAAGTAGTTGTCGACCTGGTCGGTCGTGAGCATGCCCTTGTAGACGAGGGTGCGCATCGAGAGGCTGGCGACATACCAGGCCTCGGCGCCGGCGATGGTCGAGGTACGGATGTCGTTGTAGGCGCGCTTGCGGATGACGTAGAGCTTCCGCTCGAAGGCCAGCTCGTCGAAACCGTCGGGGCGCGCGATGAAGCACTGGCGCATGAACGGCTCGGCGGACTTCGCGGTGTCGCCCAGCGAGGCGTTCTTGACCGGCACGGTGCGCCAGCCGAGGAAGGTGCAGCCCTCGGCCTGGACGACCTGCTCGAACTTCTCCTCGACCTTGCGGCGGACGGTGGCGTTGCGCGGGAGGTAGATCAGGCCGACGCCATACTGGCCGGCCTCGGGCAGCGTGAAGCGCAGGGAGGCCTTGCAGCCCTCGGCGAAGAACCTGTGCGGGACCTGGAGGAGGATGCCGGCGCCGTCGCCGGTGTTGACCTCGGCGCCGCTCGCGCCGCGGTGGTCGAGGTTGCGGAGGATCTGCAGGCCGTCCGCGACCATCTGGTGCGACTTGCGCCCTTTCATGTCCACGATGAAGCCGACGCCGCAGGCGTCATGCTCGAACCAGGGGTCATAAAGGCCTTGCTTGCCGGGGCGGCCGGCGGGCGCGGAGTCGTGGGATTGGGACATGGAAAGGGTGGCGGGCGGAACACAGCTTCAACTGTGCCATGCAGTCGCGCCGGAACCCCGTGGTTTCAGCCGTGCATTGAAGCACAATCAACGGGCCGCCGGGGCGCTCCTTGCAACCATGTTTTTTGGACCGAACCGGCACAGTGACGCGGTGCATCCGGGCGCTGCGAGCGGAACTGTGCACCCGAGGGGCGGCGGGCGAATCCTGTCATAAGCCCGCGGGCAGTTGTGGGAGGGGTTTTATACCCCGACCAGGTGGGCGCCGGCTTCCAGCTCAACGCTTTCTCCGGGTGGCGCCGGGCCTCGCATCGGCCCCGGAAACGCGCCGAAACCCCGGTTCCCTGCGCGGCCGGAATGATCAATGATACATGATACCAATGGCCTCAAGCGACTACACTCTACACCAAGGTCGCCAAGACCGCGAAGCAGACCCTGCGATGGGCAATATCTCTGCGTTCTTTGCGGCCTTCGTGTAAAAGCTTTGGGTGTTTGGTATTAGGCGCTGGCCCGGGCGGTTTTGGCCGCGTTTTGCCTCCCGGGGAGGAATTTACGCCGGCGGAATATTTTGGTTGCTATCCCCCCGGCCTTTGAGGTCTCTTGACCGCTCTTTTCCGGTCGGACCGGAACTGAAATCGGGACGTAGCTTAGCCTGGTAGAGCGCTTGCTTCGGGAGCAAGAGGTCGAGAGTTCGAATCTCTCCGTCCCGACCATTTTCAAGTGGTCGACAATTCGCGAACAGAGAGGGCCTAGACGCGACTAAACGCGACACGCAGAGATAATTGCAAGATTCAAGTGCTCTGCCTCTGCACGTCATGAGGCGACAACGTGCGACCCGTCACGACCCCCGTTTAGACACGTATCTGGACACGTTTCAGGACACGCTGCCGGGACAGGCGCGAGCTTGGCGACAGCGGAGGCAAGAGGCAGTTGGGCCACGTCCGTATAAAGCTTCATCGTCAGACTCATTTCGCTGTGCCGCATGAGTTCCATCACCACGCGAGGGAGTGCACCGCTCAGAGTGAGGTTCGTGCCGTAGGTGACCCGCAGCGAATGAAAATCGAGCCGCCGCCCGCGCCCGTCGAGAAAAGGGACGCCCGCAGCCTGCAAATCACGCTGGAGCGTATCGACGCGGGGCACTTGAGCAAAGACCGGCGTGAACGGCGCGGCGTCAGGAGGACGCATAGAACGAAGCATCGCAGCAAGGTCCGGGTGCAGGGGCAGAACGGCCTCCTTGCGGTTTTTCGTGGTCGAAGCCCGTGCACGGACGAACGGCTCAGCGGCGTCCAAATAAATGTCACCCCACTGCAGGCAGAGCAGTTCATTGCGACGCAGACCGGTGTAAGCGGCCGTGAAATAAACGGCTCGACGGGAGGGAGGTGACACGTTGAGCAGGGCGGCCAGTTCGGCGGCGCTATAGCTCCGTCGAAACTGGCCGCACAGGCCTTTCGTGTTTACCCGCTCGACGTGAGAGAGCGGGTTTTCCAGAGCGAGGCGCTGACGGACGAGCCAGCCGAAGAAGGAGTTGAGCGCACCGAGCAGGTCGTTGACTGTTTTGGGATGCAGCGAACACCGCACGCGCCACTCAGAGAACGATCGAGCAGTTACATCGGGGAGCAGCTTCCAGCCACAGAGCGTGAAACCTCTGCGCATGTCCTTCCCGTATTTCTTGACTGTGTTGGGCGCCCGACCCCGGGCCTTCATGTCGTCAAGGAACGACTGCAGTAGATCCAGCAGAGGCTTAGCCAGGGCCTCCCGCACCGTCCTGGGGGGAATGAGCCCCATGTGCTCCTTCTCCCGTTCAATCGCGATATAGTGCAACTTACCTTGCGCAACGTGACGGTCAGTCGTGCCGAGGGGAAACCGGGACAATTGCAGCTCGTGGCTGAGTTGCAGTTTGCCCCAGTAGAGACGCCCGCGCCGGTAGACGTGACAAATCATTGGCTGGGTCTCTGCGCCACAAGCTTAGCGACATAGCCCTCCAAATCGGAGAGCAAAACGCGGGACGAGTGGTTGATTTTCACCGGGTGGGGAAATTTCCACTGGGAAATCAATCGCTCGAGAGTGCGACGTGAAACGTTGAGCCGACGAGCGGCTTCGTTGAGAGTCAGGAGGTGTTGAACCTCCGAAGAATTTTCAGTAGCCATGACAGAACCTTGGTCGAGAATTAAGGGCCAACAGCGGGATGCCAGCAGGCCACAGGACTGCGCTCCGCCGTTCTCGACCACTTCCGGACGGCTTGGCACCGCCGTTCTTACATGGCAACTCTTCGAATATGAAGCGCGGTTCGAAACTGCACATTGCTGCCGCTGTGTCAATTCGCGACCGGTTCCGTCACAGCCAAAAGCTAAAATCAATTCATGAAGGCGAGTTTGGAGGCATTGTCCCATAGTATACAAGGTTAACGTTCGCGCTCCGCGCTCCTGCCCGCCTCCGGCGGGCCAATATGCTGTTTGAAGGCATTGTCCCATAGTATCCAAGGCAGCGGCTCCGTAGGCCGCGACAATTCGCGACAGCGCACACGAAGGGGGGACTCCCTCCAATTTTGGATTGGCCCGGCCAAGGCAGCTAAAACAGGCCGGGACGGTCACCCCCGTGCGGCGTGATCTAGGACCCGCTGCCTCGGGCGAAAGACCGCGCGAAGGCACAAATCTGGACACACTCGGAAAATCGAAAATCGTTTCTGGCTGAAGCGCGGGCACTTGGAAGGAGGTGTCGAAAATTCGAATCTCTCCGTCCCGACCATTTTCAAGAAAACGCACTGAGGCGACTTAGGGCGTTTTTTTGTGACTACTCACGACGTATCAGAGGGCTTGTGAGTTTTGGCCAGAACGACTGTTTGCGACGCGAGAAGTCAGTGAGAGACCTTAAACGAACTGAATCCGTGTGCGATCTGTGTGCAAGGTTAGCCTAACGTTGATGTCAGCCAGTCGGGCCGAAGGCCAGAAATGTCTGCGGAGATTGGTTAGCCCTTCTCATCGGGTAAATGGAAGACGATTGGTTCCAGCATAGTCTCTCCAATCTTCCATATCTCATCCCAATCTTTCACCAATGCTCCGATAGAGTAAACATAGACTAATCCAGCAGGTGGGATGGCTCGGACGATGGTGCGCACTCGATACTTTTCTTTCGGGTGCGGAGCATTTGGCAGATACATGTCACCTTCTATAACGAAGACCTGCATCGTCTTATCTTTATTCTGAATCACCTTCTCAAAGGTAGGTTTACCCAGTGCCTTGATTTCCTTCGCGGTATCCGCCCAAAGCTGAAGCGACGAGAAATAGGCATCCTTCCACTCTTTTTCGCTGTGGCATACCACGGCGTTTAGGGTGAATCCTGAGTCGTATCCGCCACGCGCATTGAATTCTGGACTGATCGTGACAGTTTGCGCGGGCCGATTGTTTTTTTCGCGCCACTGCCAACCGTAGGGCACCTGCAACACAACACACGCTTTGGAGAATTCTTGCCACTTAAAACCGGGTGCTGCTTTGGGCAGATCTTCAGCAATTAGTGCAACGGTCAATAGAATGAACAGCAGGATGGCGCGTTTCATGGAAATTGGCTAACGTTAACGATGTGTCATGGCAGGGTGCAGCCCTGACATTGGCACTGGCATATGGTTCGGCATCTTCATTTGGTTCTCCCGACTGGTCTTGTAGCGAGGAACAGCATCAGAGCACTGACACCAACCGACAGGATAGCCAAAAGCCAGAAGGCAACCGGCGAGCTCTCCCGCGTGGCAATGAGTGTTCCGTGTCTACCGAAGGCCTTTCCGGTCCACAACTCGCCAATCGCGGGAATCGCGAACAAGACACCAAGAAGACCGAAGAGCGCACGAAAACCGACTATGCCACGACGGGGCGGGCGACTTTCTTCCTTCGCATGAGCCACCGGGAGCGCCCCAATTTCACCGCGTGGTAAATCTTTGCTCATCTTATTGTGCTAGATCAACGTTACGGTGAACCAGCTCGGCTTGGCGAGCGTGGTTCCGTCGAGTGGTTGGGCACCTTCATTTTGTGGAGCGAAAGAAACAGGCCATGCCTATCGCTCCGGTGATCAGAAAACCAGAAAAGATGTATAGGACGATGACCTCAGCGTATGAATCGGACCATTGATCAATGACGGCGTTATATGGATTGCTTGGATCGAATCGCACTGGAATTTCACCACCAACCTCGAACACCTGATTATTCCACCTGGCTTCCACGCCAAACCGAACGTCACGACCGAACGTGTCAGAAAACACGATTCGTGGGTTATAGTAGAATCCATCGCCTTCGGCCGGGAGCGTTTCGTAACACTCGACTCTTCCTTTTGTCTTTGTCCACCGAGCAAGCCGTCGCTTCTTAAGTGCATACCAACATGCGCCGACAACACCGACGACAACGCCAAAACCGCCGATTAGCGCGGGAATCGTGATACCCCAGTCAGTGTCCCAGAGATTCATTGCCCAACGTTGATTTCATCCGCGCCGGCCGAAGGCCAGCGGCGGATGCGAGGATTGGTTAGGCATCGGGTTCAGGGTCGAGGGCATCGAAAAACCACTCAATGCGAGTGCAATTCGCACAAACCAAAACACACGCTTCATGGTCGGTCCACTCCGTGCCGGATAACGAGCTCGCAGCGGTATTCAGTGAAGCTTTTCGCTTCCGAAACAAAACGTTTTCACAGTGGAGACATTTGACAACCTTGCCCGCCGCTCGAAACGACTGCGCCTTTGGACCGACGGCGAGCGACTTGGCTGCGGCTTTCAAACCAGCGACGATATTCATTGGATAATTGGGATCGTGCCTAACGTTGATTAAACCAACCGGGGTTGGCTTATCCAAATCGACAAGGCCCGGCAGTTAAATTGATTGTGCGGTTTCACTGATGTAAAACTACGAGAGTTGGCCTAATCAATAATAGGCCGTTCGGCTTAATTAGTTATTTGGGCAAAGGGCAACTTCAGGCGTTGCATGCACGTTGGCCCACGTGAACACCACTTGAAGGCAGCTTGGCCAGCGCCTCGCCGAGGGCAAGCTGGGAAGCATCCGTATGGATTTTCATTGGGCACTTGGGGTCGAGCCGGCGATGGACTTGCAAGATTCCCCGCCCGCGGCACCCTCCGGTAATAGCCATGCGACTGCGCCATTATCCCTACACGCTCGAGCTGGCCCACGCCTTCACCATCGCCACGAGTTCGCGCACGACCACCCCGGCGGTGCTGGTCGAACTGGAGCACGACGGTATCACCGGCTACGGCGAGGCCGCCATGCCCCCCTATCTCGGCGAGTCGCAGGAGAGCGCCGCCAGGTTCCTCAATTTGTTCGACGCCGCGGCGGTCACGGACCCCTTCAAGCTGGAGGAAATCCTGCCGCGGATCGACGCCCTCGCCCCGGGCAACACCGCCGCCAAGGCCGCCCTCGACATCGCCCTGCACGACTGGATCGGGAAAAAACTCGGCGTTCCCTGGCACCGGATCTGGGGCCTCGACCCGGCGAAGACCCCCGTCACCTCGTTCACCATCGGCCTCGATACCGCCGAGGTCGTGCGCCAGAAGACCCGCGAGGCCGCACCCTACAAGATCATCAAGGTGAAGCTCGGCCGCGACACCGACCGCATGATGATCGAGGCCATCCGCTCCGTCACCGCCACGCCCATTACCGTCGACGCCAACCAGGGCTGGACCGACCGGAACGAGGCGCTGAAGAAGATCGAGTGGCTCGCCACCCAGGGCGTGCTCTTCATCGAGCAACCCATGCCGAAGGCGCAGCTGGACGACACCGCCTGGCTGCGCGAACGCAGCCCCCTGCCCCTGATCGCCGACGAGAGCTGCCAGCGGCTCGCCGACGTGGCGCGGCTGCGGGGCGTGTTCGACGGCATCAACATCAAGCTCATGAAGTGCACCGGCCTGCGCGAGGCGCACCGGATGATCACGCTCGCCCGCGCCCTCGGCCTGAAGGTGATGCTCGGCTGCATGACCGAGACCTCGTGCGCCATTTCCGCAGCCGCGCAGCTCTCGCCCCTGGTCGACTGGGCGGATCTCGACGGCGCGGTGCTGATCAAGAACGACTGTTTCGACGGCGCGACGATCGTGGACGGCAGGATCACCCTGTCCAACCAGCCCGGCATCGGCGCCGTGAAGCGCCCCGGATGAACATGGCTGCTGCCCCCACCCTGCGCGAAAAGATCGGCCAGCTGCTCCTCGTCGGTTTTCGCGGCGCGGTCCCGGCCGAGTGCGATGTCATCGTCCGCGACATCCGCGAGCATCACATCGGCAGCGTCATCCTGTTCGACCAGGACATGGCCGGCCCCCTTCGCCAAGGCTCCGGGGGCCAGGGCGACACAGTCGATAGCGGCGGCCCGCGCTCCCGCAACATTGTCTCGCCCGACCAGGTCCGTGCGCTGCTCGCCCACCTGCAGGCCCAGGCGGCGGTGCCGCTGCTCGTGTCGATCGACCAGGAGGGCGGTCGCGTCAACCGGCTGAAGCCCGCCTATGGCTTTCCCGCGAGCGTTTCCCACGAGGAACTCGGCCGGCTCGACCAACCGGCGGAGACCTACCGCCAGGCGGCGCTCACGGCGTCGACCCTCGCGGACCTCGGCATCAACCTGAACCTCGCGCCGGTGGTGGACCTCGACGCCCACCCTGAAAACCCGATCATCAAGGGCAAGGGCCGCAGTTTTTCCCCCGACCCGGAGGCGGTCGCCCGCCACGCCGCGGAATTCGTCAAGGCGCACCGGGCGCACGGCGTGCTGTGCTGCGCCAAGCATTTTCCCGGCCACGGCAGCGCGACCGGCGACACCCACCTCGGCCTCGTCGATGTCACGGCCACCTGGCACGAGCGGGAGCTGATTCCCTTCCGCCGGCTGATCGCGGCCGGCCTGTGCGACGTGGTCATGAGCGCGCACGTCATCAACCGCCGGCTCGATCCGGAACACCCCGCCACCCTGTCCCGGGCCGTGCAGACCGGCCTGTTGCGCGACCAGCTCGGTTTCCAGGGCGTCCTCATGAGCGACGACATGGAGATGAAGGCCATCGCCAGCCACTACGGCCTGGAGCAATCCGTGCTGCTCGCGCTCGAGGCGGGCATCGACGTCCTGTGCTTCGGCAACAACCTGCGCTACGATCCCGCCATCGCGGGGAAGGCGGCGGGGATCATCGCCCGCGCCGTCGAGTCCGGCCGGATCCCGGCGGCCCGCATTGACGCCTCCTACCAGCGCGTGCTCGCCCTCAAGCGCCGGGCAGGCCTCGCGTAGTGGTCCGCTTGATGCAGGGCGGGCTTTATGCCCGACATTCACGCGACGTGTCGGGGATAATACCAAACACCCAAAGCTTTTACACGAAGGCCGCAAAGAAGGCAGAGATGTTTCCCCTCGCAGGATCTGCTTCGCGGTCTTGGCGACCTTGGTGTAGAGTGTAGTAGCTTGAGGCGATTGGTATAAAGCCCGACCTACATCAAACTGTAGGAGGGGCTTTACGCCCCGATGGAATGATATGCCCGCCGGCAGAATCGGGGCCTAATACCAAACACCCAGAGCCTTTACACGAAGGCCGCTAAGAACGCAGGGATATTTCCCATCGCAGGATCTGCTTCCCGGCCTTGGGTAATGGGTCAGCGCGCTCCACCTCGGTTGCCGGTTCCGCATCGCATCGCGATCCCGGACATTCGCGATTGAGCCGGACGGGTTGCCCGGCTTTCCTCGGGCACCCCTATGAACCGCCGCTACCGTTCAATCAGCCAAGCCGCCCTGATCCTGAGCCTGCTCGCCCTGACCGGCTGCGCGCTCTTCAACCGGCCGGGCCGCCCGCTCACGCGCAAGGGGGACGAGATTGTCGTCGCCGGCCAGCTCTTCCACACCGGCACGAAGGTCGTGACCTGGATGGATCCGGGCGGTTACGACGCCTACCGCGTCGAGCGGCGCTTCGCGCCCTTCGCCGAGAGCGACTGGGACAAGACGATCGCCGCGCTGCCCAAGTTCGGGTCGCCCAACCGCTACAGCCTGCGGCAGAAATCGCTGACCCCGGAGGAAATCGAACTCCACCGTGGCGGCGGCTGGGACCTGCCGGCGCTGCAGCGCGTCGTGGACCAGTTCGTCCTGCACTACGACGTGGCGGGCATCAGCAGGTATTGCTTCAACACCTTGCAGGACCACCGCGACCTGAGCGTCCACTTCATGCTGGATCTCGACGGCACCATCTACCAGACGCTCGACCTCAAGGAGCGCGCCCGGCATGCCACGATCAGCAACGACCGCTCCATCGGCATCGAGATCGCGAACATCGGCGCCTACCCGGCCAAGGAGCGGCAGCCGCTCGACGACTGGTATCCGCGCGACGCCAAGGGGCAGCCCTACATCAAGGTGCCGGAGAAGCTCGGCGACCCGATGTTCCGCACGCCGGGCTTCACCGGCCATCCCGCCCGGCCCGACCCCGTGCACGGGGTCATCCAAGGCGAGGCGCTCGAACAATACGACTTCACGCCGCAGCAATACGCCGCGTTGATCCGCCTCACCGCCACGCTCTGCAAGGTCTTCCCGAACATCACCTGCGACTACCCCCGCGACGCCAAGGGCCGGCTGATCCCGCAGAAGCTGGCGGACGACGACCTCGCGAAATACCACGGGGTGCTCGGCCATTACCACATCCAGACCAACAAGACCGACCCGGGCCCGGCCTTGCAGTGGGACAAGGTTATCAACGGCGCCCGCCGGCTGCTCCGGTTGCCGACGCTGCCCGAGGGCGCGCCCGGTGCGCCCTAGAGAGCCTGTTAAATAAGAGTGAGGTTGCCCTGATCTGATGAACCGCCGGCTAACCGCGCAGCAGATTTCTTAACGGAGCCTGTCGGGCGGAACGCACATACAGAATCCGCAGGGTGTCGCCCCGGATGGTGTAGGTGACATGATATTTGAACCGCTTCAGAAAACCGCAACGGACGCCGGGCGCGATCTCCGGACATGACGCGGGAAACCGGCGGGTGCGCCCCTCCCAAGCCTGATACTCATTCAAGAACTCCCGGCCTAATCCGGCTTCGGTTTGCAGATAGCGCGCCGCCGCGATCAACTCCGCCTCCGCCAGCCGGTTGAAGCTCGCCTTCACCGCAGACCCGCCCGGGCCCGCTTGATCACGGTGGCCGAGGGAGTGCCCTCGTCACCATCGATATCCATCTGCAATGCCCGCAATGCGCTTACCGTCGCCAGTTCAATCTGCTCCAGCCGGCTCCGGATCTCCGCACCCGCGAGTTTGCGCCCCGCCGCCCGGTGACCACGGGTGGAAGCAGGCTTGGGTGCGACAGCGGAAGGCATGAATCTGGGATAGTTTTCCTGCTTCAAAAAGCAAGTGCGGCTTCCGGCAGAGCCGCGGGCCAGGGTGTGTCTTCCAACCTCCGAAAAGAACCACTAATGGGATTTCACCAAGGGTGAAATCCACGGAAACCGCTCCGGCTGATCGCCTGCGCGGTGGGTTTCGGGGGCCCGCTAATCGCGGGCAGAGAGGGCGGCGATCAGCCGCCCCCTGAACCTGTCGGCGGAGGCGATCAGCCGGAGCAGTGAAAGTAGATTCCGCCGCTGGCGGAATCCTTTTAGTGGTCCCCCTTCCGAGCTTAGAAAACACTCCCTGGCACTACTCCGTTAGGTTCCAACACACCCGTCGCTCCGCGCCATCAGCCGTCGCCGGGCCTGTGGCCGACAGGCCCCTCGCCAGAGGGGATTATCGCCGGCGTTGGTTTGGGTCCCCTCTGGAGAGGGGTGCCCGGCAGGGCGGGGGTGTCGCTCGAGGCATCATATACCTGACGGAGTAGTGCCAGGCCTCGAAACCGAGGCCTGGCGTATATCAGGGAAAATCGAGCCGGATCAGAACCGGATTTTCAGCCGCAAAAGAACGCAAGGAGCACAAAGACCATCCATTCAGCTGCGCTTCTATTGCGCTCCATGGGTTCTTTCGCGGCTACATCTCATACCAATTACCAATCGGTATCGGATTTTTCACGCGAAGGTCGCCAAGGACACAAAGCACCCAATCATTTGAGCATGAATCTACTCTGCGTTCTTTGCGATCTTGGTGTAAAGTCTCATCCCAAATCGTAATCGGTATCAGGTTAAACCGCTCCAGTGTCCCGTCAGATAAGTTCGCTGCTTAATCTCAAGAGACCAATTCCCGAATGTAGGAGCCTGCTTGCAGGCGATTTTGACCCGCGGAGCCATCCCCACGCCTGAATCGCCTGCAAGCAGGCTCCTACAATATGAACCGAACTTGTCTGATACCGCTCCAGCGGCGCGCTCAGCGCGCAACGATCCCCGGCAGGGTGACGCGCGCGCTTTCGTTGCCCAGCCGGTCCACCGCCGAGACCACCAGGTTCTCCGTGGCGGCGGCCGGAATCAGGTTGGGGCCGGCCGGCAGGATGGAGAATTTCCACGCCCCGTCCTGCTGGCGCCAGAGGGCATAGCTGGCCGCGGGCTTGCCCGGGGTCGGAAGGATGGCGACCGCGCCGGATTTCTGCCGCTTCAGCTGGGGGACCGCGGGCGGGGTCGCGTCGAGCCACGGTGTGGCCGGCACGAGCGCCTCGTCTGCATAGGCGGCCACCGCCAGCTTTTGCGCGATGCCGTGGCGGTCCTCGAGCAGCGCCACCATGCTGTATTGGATGTGGCCCGTGAAGCGCGGATCCGCGCGGACGAGGCTGATCTGCCTGAGGATGTCCTCCGGGGTCCAGCCCTTGGGCGCGTCGCCGATCGCGCTCGTGTAGAGGCCGGGCCAGACGTGGCGCTGCATGGTGTTCTGCCGGGCCCAGTAGTCGAGCAGCGTGCCGAAATCCTGGCCTTTCTGACCCGCGCGCCAGTAGAGCTGCGGCGCGAAGTAATCGAGCCAGCCCCGCTGGAGCCAGAGCTCCGCGTCGGCGTAGAGCTTGTCGTATTGGCTGAAGCCCTCGATGCCGGGCGGCCGGCGGTCGGGCCGGCCGAGCCCGAAGGGACTGATGCCGAATTTCACCCACGGTTTGAGGGCGTGGACGTGGGCGTGCAGCTGCTCAATCAGCTGGTTGACGTTTTCCCGCCGCCAGTCCGCGCGCTCCAGCTTGCCGCCGGCGGCACGATAGCGTTGCCACGAGGCGTCATCCGGAAAATCCACGACCGGCGCCGCCTCCCCGGGTGCGAGCTTTTTGCCCTTGGGCAACGGGGCCGGGATGGGATACGGATAAAAATAGTCGTCGATGTGGATCCCATCCACGTCGTAGCGCCGGACCACGTCATCAACCACCGCCAGCGTGCGCTGGGAGGCGAATTCGTCACCCGGATCCATCCACCAGAAGTCGCCATAGCGCTTCACCGAGTCCGGGTGCGTCCGGGCGATGTGCGTCGGCGCGAACGCGGACTTCGCCTTGTCGTGCCGGGCGCGGTAGGGATTGAACCACGCGTGCAGCTCGAGGCCGCGGCGGTGCGCCTCGGTGATCCACTCCTGCAACGGATCATACAGCGGGGCCGGCGCGACACCCTGGGTGCCGCTGAGGTATTCGGACCACGGCTCGAGCTTCGACGGGTAGAGCGCGTCGGCGGCCGGCCGCACCTGCAGGATGACGGCGTTGAATTTCAGGGCGCGGGCCCGGTCGAGCAGCGTGATCATCTCGGCGCGCTGCTGCGCCACCGGCAGCCCGGTCTGCGACGGCCAGTCGATGTTGGCCACGGTGGCGACCCAGACGGCGCGGAACTCGCGCGGCGCCGGCGGCGGGGCGACCACCGTGCGCAGGGGCGTCACGCACCCGGCGAGAAGGACCACCAGCCCGGCCAAGAGACACCATCCCATGGTAGGGCGAGTCGTCCCTGACGAGCCGCACGAACGCCAACGGCTCATCCAGAGGATTCGCCCTACCTTCACCACGCTCATTTCTTCGCCTCCCCGAGCGCCTGCCGCACGCTGCCGGCGGCGCGATCGAGGGCGGCCCGGGCGGCCGCCACATCCGACTTCAGGCGCAGCGCCACGATGGCGGTCTTCACGTGGTAATTGCACTGCTCGAGCACCGCACGCGCCGCGGCCTCGTCGGCCCCGCTCGCCCGCACCGTGAGGGCCAGCGCCCGCCGGTAGAGCTTGGCGTTGGTCGGGAGCACATCGACCATCAGGTTGCCGTAGACCTTGTGCAGCCGGACCATGATGGAGCTGGAGAGCGTGTTGAGCGCGATCTTCTGGGCGGTGCCGGCCTTGAGGCGCGTGCTGCCGGAAATCGTCTCGCTGCCGGTGGCGAGCGTGATGCCCACCGCCGCCGCGCGCGTGACCGGCGCATCGGGATTGTTGGCGATCCCGATGGTCAGGGCGCCGGCGGCCTGGGCCGCTTCCAGCACGCCAAGGGCATAGGGCGTGGCGCCCGAGGCCGCGAGGGCGATGACCACGTCCTGGGCCGTCGGGGCGAGCGCCCGCAGATCCGCCGCGCCCTGGGCCCGGTCGTCCTCCGCACCCTCCACGGCCTCGAACAGCGCCGGCTTGCCGCCGGCGATCAGCGCGAGGGCGCGCGCCTTGGGCCAGCCGAAGGTCGGGAACAGCTCCACGCTGTCGAGCAGGCCGAGGCGGCCCGAGGTGCCGGCGCCGGCGTAGATGAGCCGGCCCCCGGCCGCGAGGCGCGGGACGGCCGCGTCCACCGCCCGCGCGAGCGCGGCGGCGGCGGCGTGCACGACGTTGGCGGCGTGGACCTGGTCGGCGGTGAACGCGCCCACGAGTTCTTCGGTCGGATAAAGATCCAGATCGGGATGCTGGTCGCTGGGAGTTTCAGTCGGGAGCATGGCGGGGGATTCCTGGGTTGCGGCGGCCGGACCGGACGCTCATTGAAAGGAGGCCTTGAAACCGGAACTCTTCATCGGCGCGCTCTCGGGCACAAGCATCGACGGCATCGACGTGGCGCTGGTGCGCTTTGACCCGCAGCCCGCCCTGGTGGCGTCGCACTCCCTGCCCTACCCGGAGGAATTGCGCCGGGAGCTGCTCGCGCTGGGCACGCCGGGGGAAAACGAGATCGACCGCCTGGGCCGGGCCGACGTGCTGGCCGGCCGGTGCTTCGCGCAGGCCGTCAATGAACTGCTGGCCAAGGCGGCGCTGCCGCCCGAGGCCGTCGGCGCCGTCGGCAGCCACGGCCAGACCATCCGCCACCGCCCTGCCGGTCCGGCGGCCTTCACCCTGCAGATCGGCGACCCGAACGTGATTGCAGCCTTGACCGGCATCCCGGTCGTGGCGGACTTCCGCCGCAAGGACATGGCGCTCGGCGGCCAAGGGGCCCCGCTGGTGCCGGCGTTTCACGAGGCGGTTTTCCGCGCGGCGGGCCAGGACCGCGTGGTGGTCAACATCGGCGGCATCGCCAACCTGACCGTGTTGCCCGGGCGGGCGGACGCGCCGATCGCCGGTTTCGACACCGGCCCCGGCAACACGCTCATGGATGCCTGGAGCCGCCGGGTGCTCCAGCAACCCATGGATCGCGACGGCGCTCTTGCCGCCCGCGGCCGCCTCGCGCCCGCGCTGCTCGCCGCCTTGCTGGCGGATCCTTACTTCAAGAAAACGCCGCCCAAGAGCACGGGCCCGGAATATTTCTCGCCGGCCTGGCTGGAACGGCACCTGACGGCGGCCGGCTCCGTCGCCGACGCCGATGTGCAGGCCACGCTGCTGGCGCTCACGGCGCAAACAATCGCCACCGCCATCCGGCAAGCCGCGGGGACGGATGCTCCCGGCGTCTTTGTCTGCGGCGGCGGGGCGAACAACCCCGCCCTGATGGCCGCGCTGCGGGGACTGCTGCCCCGCGCCGCGGTGGACCGGACCGATGCGCTCGGCGTGGCCGCCGGTTGGGTCGAGGCCATGGCGTTCGCCTGGCTCGCGCGCCAGCGCTGGCACGCCCAACCCGGCAACTCCCCGGTCGTCACCGGCGCGCAGCGCCCGGCGGTGCTCGGCGGCCTGTTCCTGCCGGAGTAATACCAAACACCCAAAGCCTTTACCCGAAGGCCGCAAAGAACGCAGAGATATTTCCCAGCGCAGGATCTGCTTCGCGGTCTTGGCGACCTTGGTGTAGAGTGCAGTAGCTTGAGGCGATTGGTATAAGATTGCCGAAATGGAGGCGGGACTATCAGTCCCGTTTTGGATGGCTGGTCTCCGGACCAGCCGAGGCCGGTGCGGAGACCGGCCCTCCACCGGCAACCCGCGGGACTGATGGTCCCGCCTCCAACCAAATGGAATCTCAGCCCCCATGGCCTGCAGCCGCCGGCAGCGAAATCTCGCCCGTCGCCAGCCGATGCAGAAACAGCGCGACGTTCTGCGCCCGCGGGGCGATCGTCGCGATGCGGCAGAATTCGCGCGTGCTGTGCAGGTGGTCGCCCTCGGGCCCGATGCCATCAAAGCACGGCAGCCCGGCGGCGCCGAGGAAGTTGCCGTCGGAGGCGCCGCCACCGTGGACCCAGCCGAACGGCTTGAGGCCGACATCCTGCGCGGCCCGCTGGAACTCCGGGAACAAGGCGGCCTCGGTGGGATGATTCTCCTTCGGCGGCCGGTTGAGACCGCCGATGAGCTCGAATGTCACACCCTGCGCGGCCCCGGTCTCGCGGGCCAGGGTTTCCAGCCGGGCGAAGAGCGGTGCCTGGTCCGCCAGGCGCGTGATGCGGAGGTCGAGCTCGGCCTGCGCGAAATCCGGCACGACGTTGGTCGCGGCGCTGCCGCCGCGAATGTTGCCGACGTTGACCAGCACGCCCGGCATCTCCGCCGGAATCTTCGCGGCGGCGAGCAGGAATTCCGCGAGGCCGAGGATGGCGTTGCGACCGTCGTTCGGGATCTTCGCCGCGTGCGCCGCGCGGCCGCGGCAGATGGCCGTGATGCCGCCCGTGCCCTTGCGCGAGTGGATGATGTCGCCGCTGGGGCGGGCGGGCTCGAAGACAAAGCCGAAATGGTTGCGCCGCGCGGCGGCCTCGAACATCGCCCGCGTGCCGTGCGAACCGGTCTCCTCGTCGGGCGTGAGCAGCACCTCCCAGCCGAGGTTGGCGGCCGACGGCGTCTGTTCAAAGGCCTCGAGCGCGGCCAGCAGCACGACCAGGCCGCCCTTCATGTCGGTCACGCCCGGGCCGTTGAGCGTCCCGTCGTCAAGCCACCGGCAGGTCTGAAAGGCATCGTCCGCGGCGTAGACGGTGTCGTAGTGTCCGCAAAGGAAAACCTGGCGGGCCGCGAACGGACGCAGGCGGAAGCGCAGCGCCTTCGCGCCCGGCGGGTTGAAGCCCGGGGCGTCGGCGGAGAGCTCCTCGAACGCGGCGGCCGGAAAGGCTGCGCTGAACACGGCGCGCAGCTCGGCCGCCATGCGGGCGAGTCCGGCGGCGTGCTGGGAACCGGAGTTGATGTTGGCCCAGCGCTCGAGCAACGCGGCCAGGGCCGGGGTGCGGGTCGAAAGCGCAGTGATGACGGGAGGAACGGATACGGAAGACATCGATTTACAGGAGGTCGCAGAGAGCGCAGAGATCAAGCGTTGGCTCCCGGCAGGATGAGCCGGGAGACGACGTCGGTGAGTTTGGATTCGTGGTCAGCAAACGTCCTGCAGGGTCGGCGCTTGTCGCCGGACCGGTCCGCCGGCAAGCGGCGACCCTACATTCCAATGCATCGTGCAGATTCATGACTGGGGAGTGATTTGATTTCTCTGCGATTTCTGCGTTCTCCTGTGAATCTGGATCAGGATTTCGCGAGCGCGCCGCCGGGGAGCGTGACGTGCAGGGGACGCGGCGGCGGCAAACGCCAGACCGGGGCGGAAGAGGCGCTTCATGCAGGAGAGAAGCAAAGGGGCGATCCGGAAGGACCGCCCCTGCGTGGATGAGATCAAGGCCCGAAGCTCAGAAGAACTTGTATTCCGCGGACAGGACGAAGGACCGGCCGCGCGGGTCACCCACGCGCGGGTCCCAATCGCTGCCCGCACCCGAGTTGGTGTCGTAGTAGGCGGAGAACGGCGGGTTGGTGTTGAAGAGGTTCTTGATGCCGGCGACAAGGGTCAGGTTCTTGATCAGGCCCGTGTAGCTGGCCGTCAGGTTATAGAGCGTGTAGGAAGCGACCTTGGGGTTCCAATTCGGCGGGAGATAGGTCCCGAGCCCGATGTTGCCCTCCGGGTTGTCCATGTAGCCGGAACGGTAGATCTGGGTGAGCGTGAAGGCCCAGTCCTTCCGGCGGTAGTTCAACGCGAGGGTGGCCTTGTATTTGATGCCCAGATCGCTGAAGCGGGTGAACCGGCCGACCTCGGTGGGACCGAACGGGGTGGAGGCGAGGATGCGCGACTTCTTCACCAGCAGGTCGCCGAGATCAAAGTCCGCCGAAACCACGCCGCCGAACAGATCCTGATTGGCGTGGGCGCCGAGCTCGATGCCTTCCGTGAGCGCCTCGCCCGCGTTGATATAGGTGTCGTCGATCGTGTTGAGCACGCCGCTGGCGTCGCGGATCAGGCGGTCGGGGAACAGGGTGTAATTGGCCAGGATGGTGGAGACGGAGAGCGTGGCAATCGTGCCCTTGCGGTCGATGCTCCACCAGTCCGCGCTGAAGCTCAGGTGCTTGTTGGGGGAGATAACCACGCCCACCGACTTCATCCGCGCGGTCTCGGGGTTGAGGCTGGACTCGCTGCCCGTCCGGACGTTGTAGCTGTTGACCACATTGCCGTTGGTCGGATCAACGATCGCGGAGGAACCCGGCTGCGTGATCGCCGGGAAGTATTCCTGCGCGAAGGTCGGCACGCGGAAGCCGGTGCTGTAGGAACCGCGGAAAAGCAGCCATTCGGCCGGCTGGATGCGCAGCGTATACTTCGGGTTGGTCGTGGTGCCAAACCCGCTGTAATTATCGGTGCGCACGGAGGGATTGAAGTCGACGCCTTTGATGACGGGAATGTCGAGTTCGGCGAAGACCGCCTTAACCGTGCGGGTCAGCGTGCCCAGCGTGGCGTTGGAATTGTCAAACGGGGCGTTGGCAATCAGCGCGGCGGCCGTGTTGGCGTTCGGGCGTTGGTCACCAGCCAGGGTAAATCCCTCCTTGGCGTAATCGACGCCCAACGCCGCCTGCAGGTCGCCGGCGGGCAGTTTCCACACCGGACCCGTGGCGGAGGCGTTGAAGTTGTCGGTCGTGTAGGTGCCGCCGTAAAGTTTCACGCCGGCGGCCGAGACGGCCGCGAGCTGCTGCAGGGCGGAATCGGTCTGGGTGAAGGAGAAGGGATTCAGCACACCGGTGTTGATGAGGTTCGCCAGCCCGGCCGTGTAATAATAGCCGCTGGTCAGCACCGAATAGCTCTTGCTGCTGGCCCGGGAAAGACTCGCGTTGTAATCCCAGTCCTTGAGGAACGGCACCGGACCCTCGGCCGAAACCAGCGCGCGCCAGGTGTCGCTCTGGGTGGAGTATTCCCGCGGTCCGCCCGGGTAAAGGCGCCAGCGGAAGGTCATGGGGAGGCCGTTGTTGCCCGCCAGCTGGGGGAAGGCCGCGACCAGGGTGTTGAACACCGCGGCATAGCCGGGCGCCGTGCTCGGATAGGCGAGGCCGGCGAGCGGATTGGGCACGAGCGTGCCGTTGGGCAGGGACACCGTGCTGGTGGTCTGGGCGGACGTGATCTGCTGCGCGGAGAAATACTTCGTGGACTGCGACCGGCCGAAGAGCCCTTCGAACCGGAAGATCGTGTCGCCCACCTTGTAGGCGGCCGAGGTCACCAAATTGGTGTTCTTCACCGGCTGCTGCAGGGCGGCGGTCACGCCGGTGTCCATCGTCGCACCATACTTGGTGGAGGCATTGGACCAGAGTTGATAATCATACGGATACATCCCGGTGCCGGCGAGGGCGCCCGCCCCCTGCAGCACGAGGGTGTTGACCGTGGAGACCGACAGCCCGATGGTGGGATCAAAGAAGCTGCCCTTGCTGGTGGCGCCGCTGAGCACGTTGGAGAGCGTGGTGAGTCCGGAGAGGGTGGCGAACGGGGTGCCGCGCGTATCGGCCGAGATGCCGCGGTCCGGCTGCTGGGTGTTGACCCAGGAGCGCTGGCTGCCGAGGAGGCGCGTGTTGTCGGCATACGACAGGGAGGCCATGACATTGAACTTGTCCTTGTTCAGGTTGCCGTAGCCGCCGACGATGGACGCCCGGTAGATGTCGGCGCCGCCCTCCTGGGTGACGTCGAAGCCGGTCTTGACCGCCAGGCCCTGGTAGTCGTCCTTGAGGATGAAATTGATCACGCCGCCGATGGCGTCGGTGCCGTAGATGGACGAGGCGCCGTCCTTGAGCACCTCGATGCGCTTGATGGCCTGCACGGGGATCGAGTTGAGGTCGACGGTGCCGCCGCCGTTCAGGCCGTGCTGGGCGACGCGGCGGCCGTTGACGAGGACCAGCGTGGCGTTGGAGCCCTGGAAGCGCAGGTTGGCTCCCGTGGAGCCGTTGATGCCGCGGGTCGCGGCGCCGCCGGTGGCGACGTCGGAGTTGCTGGCGAGGTTGTCCAGGGAATTGCCGTTGATGTTCAGGTTCATCACCATTTGTTCGACGCTGGTGACGCCCTGCTGGTCGAGCTCGGCGGGAGTGATGATGTCCATCGGCACGGCGCCGTAGTCGGCCACGCGCTTGATCAGGGAGCCGGTGACGACCAGCTTCTCCAGCTTGACCGGTTCATTCGCGGTGTCGGCCGGGGCGGTGGTCTGGGCCGCGACGGAGGGAGCCAGGAGGCCGAACAGAACGATGCCGAAGCATGCGGGGATGGCCTGAATCAGGCCCAGACGACGAGACATGGGTTTGCTCATAATGATGTAGTATTTCCACCGCGGCGAAAACGCGCCGCGGCCAGAAGGTGTGTTGGTGAAGGCTAGGGACGAAAAAACGACTAAGGGCTTCCCCATGCCTTGACAAAGAAATTCCTGTCCCTCTCCGGATCGCCCGGCGCGGTCCCCGCAAGCCACACTCTTTTGTGGCGGAATTGTCAAATTACCCATCATTTCTACCTACTCCTCCGATCCTCCACCCACCCTTCTCGGCGGCGGCGGCGAGAGACCGTAGGCCACGCGGAACGTCCCGGCGGACTTCGCCGTCTCGACGGCGTTCTGAGAATGAAGCCTAAGGCAGGTTTTAACGCAGAGGACGCAGAGGTTTTCCCGCGGATTACACGGATGACCGCGGATAAACAATCCATCCAAGCCCTCTGTCATTTTGAGCATAGCGAAGAATCCAGCGGGATGTGCGCTATCATCTGTCGTTACGGATCCTGCACTCCGTTCAGGATGACAGGCATAGCAGATTCATCCGCGTTAATCCGTGTAATCCGCGGGAAAACCTCCGTGTCCTCCGTGTTTAAACAAATCCGGTCAGATTTTCACGAACCACTTCCGGCGCCACAGGATCCACGCGAAGGCGAAGTGCAGCAGCACAAACGCCAGCGCGAAGAGCAGCGAGGCGTTCACCGGGCTGGCCAGCGGCACGAACGCGTTCCGGTAGATGCAGCCCTTCAGCGTGATGCCCTGCCCGTCCGCGCCGGTCCACTTGATGAGGTAGAGCAGCTTGCCCAGCACGCCGGCCGACACGAACATCGCGAGGGCGTTGGTGCCGTAGATCACGAGCGGCGCGGCCCAGCGCGACCAGCCGCGCACGTCGATGAGCCAGTGAAACACCGCGAGCAGCACCAGGGCCCAGCCGGCCATGAACACGGCATAGGAGCTGGTCCAGAGATTCTTGTTGATCGGCAGCACCAGGGACATCAGCGCTCCAAGCGTCAGCAACGCCCCACCGCCCCCGAGCAACCGGGCGGTCAGCGCCCCGCCCGACCAGCGGCGCATCATCTGGCCGGCCAGCACCCCGAGCAGCGTGGTGGCGATCGCCGGCAGGGTGGAGAGGATGCCCTCGGGGTCGAAACCCGGCACCGGCGCCCCGCTCCACGTGTGGCCGGCCAGCACGTGGGAATCGATCCACCAGCAAAGGTTGCCCGTCGGCTCGAGCACGCCGGCGCCATAGCCGGGCACCGGCACGCAGACCAGCAGCGCCCAGTAACCGGCCAGCAGCCCGACGGCCCACGCGAGCTGCCCGCGCCAGCCGGTGCGCAGGAAAATCGCCCCGGCCGCCAGGTAACAGAGCCCGATGCGCTGGAGCACGCCGGGGATGCGCATCTTCGCGAAGGAGAAATGTTGCTCGGGCAGCAGCCCGAACGGGAACATCACCAGGAAAATCCCGACCCCGAAGATAATGGCCGCGCGGATGACTACATGCCGGAAAAGCTGGCTGCGATCGGCCCCCTGCCCGACCCGCCGCGCAAACGACAGCGTCATCGCCACGCCGATGATCCACAGGAAGAAGGGAAAGATCATGTCGGTCGGCGTCCACCCGTTCCACGGCGCGTGTTCCAGCGGCGGGTAGATGTCGCTCCACGAGCCGGGGTTGTTCACGAGCAGCATGCCCGCGATCGTCGCGCCGCGAAACGCGTCGAGGGAGACGAGGCGGGCCGGAGGGTTCATTTCAGCAATGTAGGGTCGCTGCTTGCGGCGACCTCGCGTGCATAGGTCGGCGCAAGCGCCGACCCTACATATCGTTTGGCCCGCGGATTCATCTCTTCATTTCCCGCCGTATTGCGCCAGCAGCACCGCCAGTTCGTCGAGCGGATCGCCGGCCTTGGCGTCGTCCGGCACCGGGTAGCGGTTTACCATCAGGCTGAATGCGAGTTTCTCGCCCGCCGCCGTGGTCACGTAGCCCGAGAGTGAACTCGCGTAGCGCAGCGTGCCGGTCTTGGCACGGACATTGCCCTCGGCCGCCGTGCCCTTCATGCGCCGGCGCAGCGAGCCGTCCACGCCGGCGACGGGCAGCGCCGCGACGAAGGCGTCGTGCTCCTTGTGCGCGGCCATGAACTGGAGCAGGCGCACCGTGGCGTCGGCCGTGGTGAGGTTGTTGCGGGACAGGCCCGAGCCTTCCTCGAAAATCGTGTGACCCTTCGCGACGCCGGCCGTCGCGAGGAACCCGTCCAGGGCCGCCACGGCCAGTTCGTCGGATTGCCGCCAGGCCGGCGTGTCCGGCTTGCGCCGCAGTTCACCCAGGTGGTCGAACACCAGGTCGGTCTTCAGGTTTTGCGACGGCTTCATGATCGTCGCGACGATCTCGCGCAGCGGCGCGGACGCGACTTCGCCCAGCTTCACCGCGCCGGGGCGGGGCGGCTCGGGCCAGCGGACGCCGACGGCCTTGCCCTCGACCGGGATGCCGGCGCGCTTGAGCGCCTCGCGCAGGCAGGTGGCGAACCAGTCGGCCGGCCGCTCCATCGTGACCCCGGTTTCCTCCGCCTTGCCGCCCAGGGGCAGTTCCCCCTGCAACAGCACGCGGTTCTCGCCGGGGAGGCGCTGCACCTGGAGGTGGCGCTGGCCGCCCGCGGCGGTCGTGACGGTGCGGTTGTCGAGCACCAGGCCGCTCAACGGTTGCTTGAATTCCGCGACGCCGGGCTGCCCGATCTCCTTCGCCGGCGTGACGTGCAGGTCGACATAGTTCTCGTCGAGCGAGATCGCCGAGATCTCCGCGCCGTAATCATCCTGCAGGTCGCCCACCGCCCAGCCCGCGCCCTGCGGTGGTTCGCGCAGCCAGGTCGCATCGGCCACGAGATCGCCGGTGACGCGCTTCACGCCGGCCTGCTTCAGTGCGGCGATGAACGGTTCGAACGCCGTCCAGAAATCCTTCTTTTCCATCCGCGGGTTCCAGCCCGGGTCGCCCCGGCCGCTGATGATCAGGTCGCCCTTGATGTTCCCGGCCGCATCCACCGGAGCCGTGGCGAGCAGGGGCGTCACGATCCGGTAGTCGCCGCCCAGCTGGTCGAGCGCGAGCGCGCAGGCGTAAAGCTTGCTGTTCGAGGCCGGGCTCATCCGTGCGTCCGCCGCGTGCGCGAAGAGCGTGCGGCCGGTGTCGAGCGAGACGACCTTCACGCCCCAGAAGGCGCCGGCAAACTTCGGCTGGGTGACGTAGGCCTCGAGCTGCGCCTGCAGCGCGACCTGCGCGCCGGCAAAGCGGCAGGCCATGCCCGGCTTCGCGCCGGTGTGCTCGCCCTGCGCGATGACGGGCACGCCGTTGACGAGGACCCAGGGCACGCCGATGGCATAATGGTGCGGGTCGGCGTAGGTGGAGGGATCGCCGATCTTCTCGGGGTCGAAGACCGCAATGTCGGCCCAGTTGCCTTCCTTCAATTCGCCGCGGCCGGTAAAGCGGTAGGTCGTGGCCGGCAGGCTGGTCATCTTGCGGACGGCGTCCTCGAGGGTGAGCACCTTCAGGTCGCGCACGTAACGGCCCAGGACCCGGGCGTTGTTGCCGTAGCCGCGGGGATGCGGGACGTCCTTGCCGAACTCGCGAATCCCGCTGTCCGAGGCGATCATGGTGTTCGGGTGGCGCATGAACTTCTGCAGGTCCTGCTCGTCCATGCCGTGAAACACGCCCTGGGCGCCGCCGTTTTTCTCAAAGTCGAGGATCACCTCGATCTGGGCGTCGAGCGAATCGGAGCCGTGGAGCTTCTTGGCCGCCTCGAGGATGTTCATCCCGTTGATCGAGGTGTCGTGGCGGAACGACGCCACCACCGCGTAGGCGTAATCCGCCCGGCCGCGGGTCAGGATGTTCTGCTTCATGCGCATCACCAAATCGGCCTTCTTTATCGGGTCGTCGAGGACCGCCATGAAATGCGCGTGGCCGCCGTTGAACGCGTCGTCGGGGATCAGCTGCCGCATGGTCGTGCTCGACGCGGTGTAGGCATATTGGTCCTGGGTGATATCGAGGCCGCTCGCCCGCGCTGCCTCGATGTAGGCGAGGACCTTGTCGGCCTGGCCCCAGGCGTTCTCGCCGGAAAGCTTGAGGTGCGAAACCTCGGCGCGCAGGTGCGCCCCGCGCGCAACCGCGAACACCTCGTCGAGCGCGGCGTAGATCCGCGTGTCCTCGTGGCGCATGTGGCTGGCGTAGATGCCGCCGTAGGGCGTGACGGCCTTGGCCAGCTCGACGATCTCGTCGGTCTTGGCAAACGTCCCCGGCAGGTAGATCAGCCCGGTGGAGAGGCCCACGGCGCCGTCTTGCATCGCGCGATCGACCAGGCCCTTCATCTTCGCCATCTCCCCGAGCGTCGGGGCGCGGTCGAAACTGCCGCCCATGGCGGCCGTGCGTACGGTGTTGTGCCCGATGAGCGTCGTCACGTTGATCGAAACCCTGTTGTGCTCGACGTCGCGGTAGAACTTGGCGACATCGAGCGCCGAGCCGCCGCAGTTGCCGACGACGATCGAGGTGACGCCCATGCGCAGGAAGTTCTCGGCCAGCGGCTGGTCCGCGACCTCGTCGGCGTGGGTGTGCACGTCAATGAAGCCCGGGGCGACGATCAGCCCGGCGGCATCGATCTCGGCCTTCGCCGTGCCCTCCACCCGGCCAATGCGGGCGATGTGGCCGTCGCGCACGGCGACGTCGGCGAAGAAGGCCGGGGTGCCGGTGCCGTCGACCACCCGCCCGTGGCGGATGATGAGGTCGAATTCTTCCGCTGAGGCGAGGGGAACGCAGGCCAGCAGGGCGGCCGCGCCGAGGATGAATCGCATGGGGGATTCTTCACCGGCCACGTGCTTGGTGTCCAGCCATCCGTAAGGTGGAACCGGACCTTCAGCCTCCGCCTAGCCTATGGCTGACAGGCCGGGCCGGTTTTCTTCCGCGCACATCGAACCAACCCGTCCGGAGGCCGGGTTCCACCTTTTGGAGGGCCCAGCTCCAGCTGGGCCGCGCGGCTCAGCTGGAGCTGAGTCCTCCATCAAACAGCGCGCTGCGGTCAGTGCGCTCCCCCTTTAGCCTCGCCATGCCCGGCGGGTTTTCGCTCGATAGCGGCCCTCAGGATGAACGGCTACCTCAACCCCGGCGACTGGCTGGTCATTGTCGCCTATCTCGGCGGCATCATCGGCCTGGGGATCTGGCTCGGCCGGGACCAGCGCAACACGCGCGACTATTTCCTCGGCAGCCGCAACATTCCCTGGTGGGGCATCGGGTTCTCGATCGTCGCCGCCGAGACCAGCGCGCTGACGGTCATCGGCGTGCCGGCCATCGCCTACGGCTCGGACCTGATGTTCATCCAGATGATCTTCGGCTACGTGCTGGCCCGCATCATCCTGGCCGTCGTGATGGTGCCGCATTACCTGAAGGGTGAAATCTATTCGCCCTACCAGCTGCTCGAGCAGCATCTCGGCCGCGGACCGCGCCGGCTGGCGGGTGCGTTCTTCCTGTTTCTCGAGACGCTGGCGGCCGGCGTGCGCGTCTACGTCGCCTGCATTCCCATCCGGCTCATGCTGGGCGAGCGCGTCTGCAGCCTCGGCGGCATCGTCGACCCGATCCTCGGCGCGATCCTGATCTTCGTCACCCTGTCGCTGCTCTACACCTGCATCGGCGGGGTGAAGGCGGTCATCTGGACCGACGCGGTGCAGTTCGGGCTCTTCCTCGGCGGCGGCCTGTTCGCGCTTTGCTACATCCCGACCCTCTTGGACGGCGGCTGGGGCGCCGCGCTGGCCCAGGCGGGCGCGGCCGGGAAACTCGTGTGGCTCAACACCCGTTTCACGTTCTCCGCGCCCTTCAACCTCTGGATGGGCGTCCTCGGCGGCACGGTGCTGGTGCTGTCGTCCCACGGCGCCGAGCAGCTCATCGTGCAGCGCGTGCTCGCCTGCCGCGACGTGGCCGACGGCCGGAAGGCGCTCGGCTTGAGCGCGGTGCTGATCTTTCCGTTGTTCCTGATCTTCCTTCTCGTGGGCGTCATGCTCTGGGTGTTCTACCAGAGCCATCCGTTCCAAATTCCGTTGCCCGAGGCCCGGCCGGGTATCAAGTCAACGGACTTCGTCTTCCCGATCTTCATGCTGACCGAGGTGCCGCACGTGCTGAAGGGGTTCCTGCTCGTGGCCATTCTAGCGGCGGCGATGTCCTCGATCAGTTCCGCCCTCACCGCGCTGGCGTCGGTTTCGACCATGGACTTTGTCCGGCAGATGGTGCGGGACCGGGACGAGGCCTACTTCCTGCGGTTCAGCCGGCTCTCGACGGTTTTCTGGGCGGTCGTGCTCGTGGGCGTGGCGTGGCTGTCACGTGAGGTGCAATTCGTCCTCAACGCCGCCTTCTCCCTGCGCGGCCTCACCAGCGGTGCGCTGCTCGGCGGGCTGATCCTCGCCCTCTTCGGCCGGCGGGTCGGCGCCCGCGCCGCCATGGCGGGCATGATCGTATCCTTCCTCGCCATGAACCTGATCTACTGGCCGCCGAACGTGCCGGGACTGCGCGACGCATGGATGAAACTGTTCGGTGGCGAGGTCTTCTGGCCGTGGTTCACGCTGATCGGCACCACGCTGACGCTTGGCACAGCGTGGGTCGTGAAGGCGGTGTGGCCCGGACCGGCAACGGAGCGCTCTGACTGATGGAGGCGGGACTATTAGTCCCGCAGGTTTCGCATGCGATCCTTATGCCTCGCGGGACTGATAGTCCCGCCTCCAGTTGAGCCGACCCGCAGCCTATTTCGGCACGACGCCGTGCCCGGCCGTGATGTGCGCCACCGAGATGGCGCCGCCGTCGAGGGCGAAGCCGCCGTCGAAGGGGTTCGTCGCCAGGAACAGCGGCGTGTCGAGGTCGGCGAAGGTGAAGCCCCCCTGCCCCGCCGCGAAGCACGCCGACACGGTCATCGCGAGGATCGACTCGACATTGCCGCCGATCATGAGACCGAGGCCCGTGCGACGGGCGACGGCGACGATCTCGAGCGCGGTCGCAATGCCGGCCTTCATCAGCTTGATGTTGAGCACCTGGACCGCCTGGGCGTCGGCCAGCTTCTGGGCGTCGGCCGCCGAGCAGACGCTCTCGTCACCGGCCACCAACCAGCCGCTTTCCTCGCCGAGCGCCCGCAGGCCAACCAGATCGTCCTTGGCCAGCCATTGCTCGAGCAGGGCCGGTTTGATGCCGAGACCGCGGAGGCCCTGCACCAGCGTGGTGGCGTCGGCGCGGGAAACGCCGGCGTTGCCGTCGAGAATGAGCGGAGCGTCCGGCGCCACCTCGTGGATCGCCTTCAGCCGCGCCAGGTCGTAAGCCGGGCCCTTGGGGCCGCCGACCTTGACCTTGATCAGGCGGATGCGCCGGGCCCGGATGGCGCGGGCGTCTGTCGCAGCCTGCTCGGGCGAGCCGGTCGTCACGGTCATGTCGGTCTCGAGCGCCGTGCCGGCGCCGCCGAAGAATTTCCACAACGGCGTGCCGTCGCGCCGGGTCAGGGCGTCGAGCAGCGCCATCTCGAACGCGCATTGGGCCGAGCCGCACCGCCCGCCGCCGCGCTGGCGGAATTCCCCGGCCAACGCGCGCCAGTCCGCCGCGTGCCGGCCGACCAGCCAACGGCGCGCCCCGGCCAGGGTGGCGAGGGCGTCCGCCTGGGTTTCCCCGTTGTAAGGCGGCAGCGGGGCCGCCTCGCCATAGCCGACCGCTCCGCCTTCCAGCCCGACCGTCACGAGCACGTTGTTGGCCATCGCCTGCGCTCCGCCGGAAATGCCGAAGGGCGTGTGCAGCGGGATGTCGAGCGGCCGGAAGTCGAACTTGGTGACAACAAAGGGGACAGGCATCGGCGCAAACTAGCAATCCGGCGGCTGGGAGGAAGCCGTTTCGCGGAACGGCGACCGGGCCGGACCGCCAAGGCCTAGCGGGCGAGAAACGGGTTGAAGCGCCGCTCGTTGGCGGCGGTGGTCAGCGGGCCGTGCCCGGGTGCGATCACGGTGTCATCGGCCAGCAGGCCCATGATGCGTCCGGAATGCGTGAGCTGCCGCTGGCAGCAGAAATAGCCTCCGCCCAGCGAGCCCGCGAAAATCAGGTCTCCCGAGATCAGCAGCGCCGGTCCGGCCGGATGCGTCGCGAACTCCACCAGGTAACAGTTGTGCTCCGCGGCATGTCCCGGGGTGCTGAAGGCCGTGATATTGAAATCCCCCACCCGGACCCTCTGCCCCTCGCCCAGCCCGCGGCACTCCGGCCAGCGGCCGTTGGGCGGACCGTGGAAATGCCCCAGCTCGCTTTCGCGCAGCACCACCTCGAGCCCGCCGATGTGCTCGGCCTCGTAGTGCGTGACGAACACCGCGTCGAGCCGCTGGATCTCCGCCGGCCAGGCCCGGTGCAACTCGGCATGGCTCGCCCCGGTATCGAAGAGGATCGCGCTGTCGCCGCCCGCGCTGACCAGGTAGGCGTTCGCCACGCCGACGCCATAAGGCATGCGCAGCGGATGCAGCTGGAACGTCAGCCCCGTCGCAGCGGGCAGCGGATAAAGGCCCTGCGCGAGGGCGTTCAGCCCGACCTCGTTGAGGTTGAGCACGGCGGCCAGCCGGCCGACTTCCTGCGTGGTGAGGTCCGGCCGGTAGTCCAGCGCGTCGCGCAGCCGGCCGTAGTCCACCTTGGCCGCCAGCGCCAGGCTTTCGATCGACAGCGGCACGTTGCGCGCGGCCTTCTCGAGGACGTCCCCCAGCTCGTCTTCGAGCGCGGGCTTGTCGAGGGAGGGTTGCATGAGGGGAAGCTATGGACAAAAGCGGAAAACAGAAAGACCGAACCATCGAACCATTTTACCGGAGACCACGGAGGACGCGGAGAAATCATTCCAATCCAGATCCTCTGCTTCCTCCGCGCTCTCCGGTGAAAATCAGGCCGATTGGCCGGTCCCGGACAAAAATGGATTCCCTTCGCCCCGGGAATCTCCCACGTTTTTCGCATGGACGCCGTTCAACAGGAGGTCACCGACATCTTCATCCGCACCAAGGCGCTGCTACAGGGGCATTTCATCCTGCGCTCGGGGCTGCACAGCGGGCATTTCTTCCAATGCGCGCAGGTCTGCCAGGACATGCCGGCCGTGGAGCGCCTCGGCACCCTGCTCAAGCAGAAGCTCGGCGCGCTGGCCTACGACACCGTGCTGGCGCCGGCCATGGGCGGGCTGGTCATCGGCCAGGAAGTCGCGCGGCAGTCCAGGTGCCGGTTCATCTTCGCCGAGAAGGAAAACAACGTCCTCGTGCTGCGCCGCGGCTTCACCTTCAAGCCGGGCGAGAAGGTCCTCGTGGTCGAGGACGTCATCACCCGCGGCGGCCGCGTGCAGGAGTGCCTCGACATCGTGAAAAAGCACGGCGGCACGGCCGTCGCGGTCGCCGTGATGGTCGACCGCAGCGCCGGCCAGGCCAGGTTTGATGTGCCCTGCCTTTCGCTGCTCACGATGAGCTACCCCACCTATCCGGCCGACCAGGTGCCGCCGGAGATGGCGAAGATCCCCGCCACCAAGCCGGGGAGCTAGGTCAGATGGAGGCGGGACTGATAGTCCCGCCTCCAGTCGAAAACAAAAAGGCGCACCATCGGGTGCGCCTTGGTCTTGAGAAAGATATCTTTTACCGGGTGTTGAACATCACATAGCGGTAAACCCCGCGGTAGAAAATCAGGGCGATGTTGCGGCCGTCGCGGAGCGCGCGCTTGGCGGAGGCCAGGTCGGTCACGGGCGCGCGGTTCAGCTGCTCGATGACCGCACCCTGCGGGAAGGTCTCACGGTAAGGCGAATTGGTCGCGATCTCGGTGATGACGACGCCTTCGACGCGGTCATCGATCCGCAGTTCCTTGCGCAAGTCGTCGGTCAGGGGCGAGACCGACACGCCGGAGACCAGCTCGCCGGTGGGCGCGTTCTCATCCGGCAGCTTGCCCAGGGTAATCTCCGCGCTCTGGGGCTTGCCATCCCGGTAATACTTGACCGTCACCTTGGTGCCCGGGGCGGTCTGCGCGACGATCATGCGCAGGTCATCGCGCGAGGCGACGGCCTTGCCGTCGATGGCGGTGATGATGTCCTCGCGCTTGAGGCCGGCCTTGGCCGCCGGGCCGTCGGCCGGGTTGAGATCGGTGACCACCACGCCCTTGGTGTCCTTGGGCAGGCCGAAGGACTCGGCGAGGTCCGGCGTCAGGGGGTTGGGGTCGGTGCCGACGCCCATGTAGCCGCGGGCCACGGTGCCGGTGTCGATCAGGCTGTGCATGATGCTGCTCGCCAGGTTGATCGGGATGGCGAAGCCGATGCCGATGTTGCCCTGGGAGGTGGAGATGATGGCGGAGTTGATGCCGACGAGGCGGCCGCGGGCGTCGATGAGCGCGCCGCCGGAGTTGCCCTGGTTGATGGCGGCGTCGGTCTGGATGAAGTCCTCGTAGCCGCCCACCTCGTCGAGGATGCCCACCTTGCGGCCGGTGGCGGAGATGATGCCCATCGTGACCGTCTGGCCGACGCCGAGCGGGTTGCCGATGGCGAAGACCACGTCGCCGACGCGGAGCTTGCTGCTGTCCGCCAGCGTGGCGGCGGGCAGGTTCTCGGCCTCGATCTTGATGACGGCCACGTCGGTCTTGGGGTCGGTGCCGATCACCTTGGCAATGAACTCGCGGTCGTCATTCAGGAACACCTTGAGTTCGTCCGCCTCCTCGACGACGTGGTTGTTGGTGATGATGAAGCCGTCGGTGGAGATGATGACGCCCGACCCGAGCCCGCTCTGCTTCTGCTCGCGGCCCTGCGCGCCGAACTGGCGGAGAAACTCCGGCACCTGCTGCCGCACCATCTTGCTGGAGGTGACCGAGACCACGGCGGGGCGGATGGCCTCGAGGACATCGGCGTAGCTGGTGACGAGGCCCTTGACCTCGCCGATCGGCGAGGCGTCGATCTTCAGCGTGGGTTTCTTGAGCGGCGTCGCGGTCTTGGGAGCCGCCTTGTCGGCGGCTTTGTCCGCGGCAAGGAGGCCGACGGTCAGGCCGAGGATGGAAGTGGCGAGCGCAAAGAGCAGGGCAACCGACTTGGATTTCATAGGGAATTGGAGCGGACAGTGACATTGGCCATGGCGGGCTGTTCCGCAAGCGGGGACCTCGTCATGGTGGCAGGGTGGGATCACCGTAGCCCGCCTCGAACCGGAGAGCTTTTTCGATCGGAGGCGGGCTACGGCGATCCCGCCCTGCAATTTCAGCCGTTCTAGAAACCCTTGATCTTGAAAAGACTCGTGACGCTCTCGTTCGTGTTGATGCGCAGGATGGCCTCGCCCAGCAGCGGGGCGATGCTCAGGACGGTGATGGGCAGGCCCCGGGTGTCGATCGGCACGGAATTCGTCGTGATCAACTCGTCGATCAGGCCGCCCTTGAGGCGTTCGTAGGCGATCTCGTTCAACACGCAGTGGCTGACGGCCGCGCGGATGCTCCGCGCCCCGTGGTCTTTCAGGATTTTCGCGGCCGCGGTGAGCGTGCCGGCGGTCTCGGTGATGTCGTCCACCAGCAGCACATCGCAGCCGTCCACTTCGCCGACCACGTTGATGGCCTCGACGGTGGTGGCGCCGGTGCGCTTCTTGGCCACGAGGCCGAGCGAGGCGCCGAGGACGTCGGCGTAGGCCGAGGCCATCTTCATGCCGCCGACATCGGGGGAGAAGACCACGAGCTTGTTGCTCCGCTTGGTCGCGAGGTATTCGAAGAAAACCGGGGAGGCGAAGAGGTGGTCGACCGGGATGTCGAAGAAACCCTGGATCTGCTGGCTGTGCAGGTCCATCGCCAGGACGCGGTTGGCGCCGGCCGACATGAGGAGGTTGGCGACCAGCTTGGCCGTGATGGGCACGCGGGGCTGGTCCTTGCGGTCCTGCCGGGCGTAGCCGTAGAACGGGATGACGGCCGTGATGCGCTGCGTCGACGCGCGCTTGGCGGCGTCGATCATGATCAGCAGCTCCATCAGGTGATGGTTGGTCGGCGGGCAGGTCGACTGGATGAAATAGGCGTCCGCGCCGCGGATGTTCTCGTTGATCTTCACGAACGACTCGCCGTCGGGGAAGCAGGTGACGGTCGCGTCGCCCAGCGGGACGCCGATGGACGAGCAGATTTCCTCTGCCAGTGCGCGGTTGGATGAGCCGGAGAAAATCTTGAGCTTCGTGTCCCTCATTACCGCCGGTGGTAGCGGAGAAGCACGCACGCGGGAAGGAGAAAAGGGCCGCGGAGATTAATTAAGAAGGATGAGGGAAGTATTAAGAACGAAGAAACAGCTGACCGGCGGCGCGAGCCGCCACCCTTCCTGATTCTTCCTTCCTGCTTTTTACTTCTTCTCCAGCGCCTCGACGCGCTTGAAGAGGTCGGGCAGCCGCTGGTGGAGCACCTGCAGGCGACGCTCCAGCAGGTAGGGGATGGCCGGGGTGCCGTTGAGATAGCTGCCCGGCGGCGTGTCGTAGGCGATGCCCGTCTGGCCGCCGGCCTTGGTGCCCTGGCCGAGCGTGATGTGGCCGCCCACCCCGGCCTGGCCGCCCAGGATCACGTAGTCCTCGAGCGTGGTGCTGCCGGAGATGCCGACCTGGGCGCACAGGATGCAGTGCTTGCCGATGATGACGTTGTGGGCGATCTGCACCATGTTGTCGATCTTGGTGCCCTCCCCCACGACCGTCCGGCTGAAGCGGGCGCGGTCCAGGGTGGAATTGGCGCCGATCTCGACGTCGTCCCCGATAACCACCACCCCGATCTGCGGGATCTTTTCGTGCCGGCCGTTCACGAACTCGTAGCCGAAACCATCCGAGCCGATGACCACGCCCGGCTGAAGCCGGACCCGCTGCCCGAGGCTGCAGGAGGCGCCGAGCACGACGCCGGGCATGAGATAGCAGCCCTCGCCCACGCGCGCCCCGCGGCCGACGAAGACCGAGGCCTGCAGCACGCTGCCGGGGCCGACGACCGCATCGTCCTCGACGACGCACAACGGGCCGACATGGGCCGTGGCATCGACCCGGGCCGTCGACGCCACGACCGCGCTCCGGTGGACGCCCGGGGCGGGCTTGGGCCAGAGCGCCGCCTCGATGCGGGCGCAGACCTTGGCCAGCGCGACGGAGGGGTTCTCCACGAAAAGGAAGACTTGGCCCGGCCTGGGCTCGCCGGTGTAATCCAGCGGCAGCAGCAGCGCGGTGGCCGTGCTGGCGCCCACCTGGGCGCGGTATTTGGCATTGCCGAGGAAGGACAGGTCGCCCGCCCGGGCGGCGGTCAGCGAGGCGATGTCGCGGATCGGGTCCGTGGTCGAACCGGCGGTGCGTTGGGCGCCAACGATGGCGGCGATCTCAGCGGGGGTATAAGCGACCTGCATGGACACAAAAAAGCCCTGTTCGGTGGAACAGGGCTTGGCAAGGATTCTTACGGCTTCTTGGCCGGGTCGGCGGGCTTGCTGACGTTCGGCACCGTGAAGCCCGGGGCCGGGCTCGCGGGCGCCGGCGTGGCCGCGGCGGGCTTGGCCGGGGCCGGCGCCACGGGGGCGGCCGGCGGGCGGTCCTTGTTCAACTCGGCGACCACGTCGTCGGTGATCTCATAGCCGGCATCCGCGTAGAGCACGATCGGGATGCGGAAGGCGGACGGACCGGACTTGTCGATGACCAGGGTGGCGCCCTTGCGCTTGGCCAGGTCGGTCACGACCTTGCTGATTTCATCGAGCAGCATCTCGCGGCGGGTCAGCATCTGCTGCTGCAACTGGCGGTCGGTGGTCTGGACGAAATTCTGCAGCTCGCCCTGCTTGCGCTGGATATCTTCCATCTTCTTGTCCCGGGCCTGCTCGGCCTTGGCCTTGGCCTCGGGGTTGAGCAGCGTGCTCTTGGCCTGCTCGGCGAGCTCCTTGTATTCCTCGACCATGGTCTGGCCCTGCTTGCGCAGCTCCTCGCCCTGTTCCTGGGCCTTCTGGCGGGCATCGTTGAACTTGGCCATGGCATCCTCGGACTTGTAATAGGTGTCGTAGGCCTTGGCCATGTCGACGGTGACAAGTTTCAAGGCCGGCTGCGCGAGCAGCGCGGTGGTGCCGGTGGCGCAGGCGGCCAGGAGCAGGAAGGTGCGGATCATCATCTTGTTCATAATTAGGGGTGAGGTTGCGGGATTAAAAGCGCGTGCCGAAGGAGAAGTTGAACTGCGTGCCCTTCTTGTTGTATTTGTCGCCGGTCAGCGGAACGCCGAAGTCCAGGCTGAGCGGCGCGCCGGCCACGAAGAGGCGCAGGCCGATGCCAAAGTTGTCGTTGTAGCTCGCCGGGCTGAAGTCGTAGGCGTTCTTGTTCACGAAACCGGCGTCATAGAAGAGGGCGAAGCGCACGGGCTTCACGACATCCATCGAGTATTCGAGGCTGACGAAACCGTAGCTGTTGCCGCCGATGGGTTCGCCGTTCGCGTCCTTGGGGCCGACGGTGCGGAACTCGAAGCCGCGCAGGTCCTGCGGCCCGCCAAGGAAGTGGCGGTCGTAGAACGGCACCCCGGGCACATACGGGAGGGTGGTCACCGGCAGCCCCGTGGTGGGATCGGTGATGGTGCGGGTGGTCAGCCGGTTGCTTTTCCCGAAGCTGTCCTCCACGCCGATGCGGCCGATGACCGACAGCACCTGCTCCTGGAATTCGGCGATCGGGAAGAATTTCGAACCGCGGAACTCGAGGCTGTAATAGTTGTTGCTGCCACCGAGCGGGCCGCCGGCCACGCCCAGTTCCATGGTCGCGTAGTTGCCGCGGGTGGTGTTGATGATCTTGTCGCGCGAATCCTGCGTGAGCGCCAGGGTCACCTTCGAGGTCGTCGAGTTGCCCTCCGCCAGCTGGATCGCGAGCGGCGCGCCTGCCGTCACGTTGGCGACGTCAATCACCTGGTAGGTATAGGACAGCCGGCCCTCGAGCCAGTTGAAGAGCCGCTTGCGCAGGTAGACTTCGCCGCCGGTGCGGATTTCCTGGTAGAAGGCGCTGTTGTAGTCGGAGGTCTGGCGGTAGATCTGGAAACCGAGGGCCAGCTCGCGTTCAAAGAGGTAGGGTTCCTCAAAGGCCAGGATGATCTCGCTGGACTGCGAGCCGATCTGGAAGCGCAGGCGGAATTTCTGGCCGTCGCCCTGGAAGAACGAGCGGCGGTTGAACAGGTCGAAGTTCGACTGGGTGACCTCGGCAAAGACGACCGCCTTCTCCAACGAGCTGAAGCCGGCGCCGAAGGTCAGGTTGCCGGTGCGCGCCTCGCGGACCGAGATCTTCAGGTTGCGGCGGCCGGGGATGTTGGTCGACTCGTCGGTGACGTTGACCGGGTCCTCGAAGAACCGCGTGTTCTCCAGGCGCAGCTTGCTGATCTTCATCCGGAGGGAGTCGAAGACGTCGCCGGGGCCGAGGACGAGCTCGCGCAGGATGACGACGCTCTTGGTCTTGGTGTTGCCCTCGATGACGATGGACTCGACCTGGAACTTCTCGCTCTCGGTGATCTGGTATTCGACGTCAATGTCGCCGGTCGCGAGGTTGGGCTTGCGGACGAGGCGCACGCGCGTCTGCAGGTAGCCGACCTGCCCGTAAAAGTCCTCGAGCGTCTCGACATCCTTGTCGAGTTTGGAGGGCACGAAGATCATGCCCTTCTTCTGGCGCGGCACGAACCGGAGGATCCGGTCGGAGTAAATCTTGTTCCCCTTGAAGCTGACGTCGCCGAGCTTGTATTGGCGGCCCTCGTTCACGCGAATGGTGATGACGAGGCGGTCGGGCTTCGGGTAGTCGAAGGTGATCTTGTCCTCGGCGATCTCCACGTCGAGGTAGCCCTGCTCGTTGTAGTAGTCGCGCAGTTTGCCGAGGTCGGAGTCGAACTCGTCGTCCTTCAGGCGGCCGCCGCCGGTCAGCCAGGAGAACATGTGCCATTTCCGGGTCTCCATCTCCTTGCGGAGGCGCCCGGCCTTGACGTGGTCGTTGCCGACAAAGTTGATGGCCGCGATCCTCACCCGGGCGCCCTCGCGGACCTTGTAGGTGATGGTGCCGAAGCCCGTGCTGCGGTTGCGGTCGATGCTGTAGGTGACCTGGGCCTGGTTGTAGCCCGCCTTTTGGTAGAACTCGTAGATCTTCTGGGCGTCGTCCTTGATCTGGCGCTCGTCGAGCGCGCCGTTGGCCACGGACTTGATTTCCTTCATCAGGCGGCGGTCTTTGTAGGCCTTGAGGCCCTCGAACTTCACCGCCAGGACGCGGAATTTCGGCGTTACCTCGAAGACGAGGTTGACCACGTTGCCCGCCGCCTGCTCGCGCTTGGCCTCGATGAACTCGAAGAGCTGGGTCTTGTAGAGCGAGCGGATGTCGCGGTCGATCAGCGCCTCGTCCAGGTCGGTGTTCTCACGCAAGGCCATGTTGGCCCGCACGACCTGCTCGCTGACGTTGGCCATGCCCACGAACTTGATCGTGATGGTGCCCACCCGGTAGGTCGGCCCGGCGGGCGCCTCGGGCTGCGCGGTCGCCGGCTGGTCCTGGGCGTGGAGCCCGGACGCGCCGGAAAACAGGAAAATGGTGGCGAGCAGAACCCGCGCAAACGGGTTACGGAGTGAAGTTTTCAAAGCGCGTAATTTCTTGGAGGAAAGTTAGTTTCAAATCACCTACCGGTCCGTTGCGCTGCTTGGCAACGATTAAATCCGCGGCACCGGCAGCGGTCTGGAATTTTTCGTCGGCTTCCTTGGGGCGGGACAACATGAGGACTACGTCGGCGTCTTGCTCGATGGAGCCGGATTCGCGCAAGTCCGACAGGCGGGGCGTGCGGTTCTCCTTCTCCGAAGAGCGGTTAAGCTGGCTTAGGACTATGACCGGGAGGTCTAGTTCCTTCGCCATCGCCTTTAATCCGCGCGAAACTTCCGCCACCTGCTGCTCGCGCGGCGCGCGGGAGTCGGTGCCGTTGATCAGCTGCAAATAGTCGACAATAATCAGGCCGAGCTTCCGGCGGGCGTAGATGCGGCGCGCCTTGGCCCGCATTTCCATGATGGTGAGCGCGCTCGAGTCATCCACGAGGATGGGGGCCTTCTTGAACTCCTCGGCCGCCTGGCCGAGCGCGTTGACCTCGTGGCCGTCGCGGCTGACAAGGCCGTCGCGCAGCAGCTTCATGTTCACCCGCGAGCGGGCGCACAGCATGCGCAGGGCGAGCTGGGAGGAGCTCATTTCGAGCGAGAAGATGAGGGTCGCCACCGGCTCGGCCTTGCCGGGCTTGGGCAGGGCGGCGGACTCGGCGATGTTGAGGGCGAAGCTGGTCTTGCCCATCGAGGGGCGCGCCGCGATCACGATCATTTCCTGGCGCTGGAAGCCGAACGTCATTGAGTCGAGGTCCTTGAACCCCGACGTCACGCCGGTCAGCTCGCCTTTCTTCATGAGCAGCTTGGCGATGACGGTGTTGGCCTCCTTGATGGACTCCTTGATCTCCTGGGCGCTGTCGCTCACGCGGTCCTGCGTGACCTTGAAGAGATCCTGCTCGATCTTGTCGACGAACTCCTCGAGCCCGCCGGTGAAACCGTAGGCCTGCTCGACCGCGCCGGTGGCGGCCTTGATCAGCTCGCGCAACAGGTGCTTCTCGCGGACCTTCTCGATGAAATAGCCGGCGTGCGCGGTCGTCGGGATCTTGCCTGTGACCTGCATGAGGTAGGCGAAACCGCCGACGGCCTCGAGCTGGCGGCGGGTCTTCAGTTCCTCGGCCAGCACCTCGAGCATGACGGCCGAACCCTTCTGGTAGAGCTCGACGATGATCTCGAAGAGCAGCCGGTTGGCCGGGAAATAGAACGAGTCGGCGGCCAGGCGCGCCTCGAGGCAGCGCGCGATGGTGTCGTTGCCGTCGAGCAGGCAGCAGGCGATGACATGCTCCTCGGCCTCCGCGCTGTGCGGGGGCGAGCGGTCCGGCGCTGACGCCGGCAGGGTCGCCGCGCGCTCCGTCCCCGGATAACGTGACGTCCCCTTTGCCCGCGGTTGCTCGATGCCGGATTCGCCCATGAGTGGTTCAGTTAGCCGCCACGAGGCGGCGGCCGCAACCATCGATTATCGACAAACGCTTCATCGGTTATTCCAAATCCGCCCGCCCCGTGCTGGATATAAAAAAGCTGCGGGTTTAACCGCAGCTCGGGGTTGGGCAAATGGTTGATTACGACGCGGCCGGCTCAATCGGATTCTCGGAGACGACGTCGAAGGTGAGCTCGACGCTGACCTCAGGGTGCAGCTTGATCTTCACCTCGTGCTTGCCGAGGGTCTTGATGGGCTGGCCGAGGTGGATGCGGCGCTTCTCGATCGTGATGCCGGCGGCGGTGAGCTTGGCGTGGATGTCGTTCGCCGTGACGGCGCCGAACAGCTTGCCGCCCTCGCCCGTCTTCACGGCGATGGCGATGCCCGCCTTCTCGATCTGCTTGGCGAGCGCCTGGGCGCCGTCAAGCTCCTTGGCCTCGCGCAGGCCGCGGGCCTTCTTCAGGGCCTCGACATGCTTGCGGTTGGCCTGGGTGAGCGGGACCGCCTTGCCCTGGGGCAGGAGGAAATTGCGCGCGTAGCCGGCGCGGACTTTGACCTGGTCGCCTTCGGCACCAAGGCCGTCGACCGGTTTGAGGAGGAGAACTTCGTGGTTAGCCATGGGATTTAAAAGTACGAATTAGGAAGGATGAATTATGAATGTAGTGGGTGTCGTGCTGAAGGAATCGTTCTTAATTCAGACCTCTTCCTTCTGCCTTTTTTTAGAACGGCACGTCTTCGTCGAGGTTTTCCTGCGCCGCGGGGGCGGCGGGCTTGGGGGCGCTGCCGGCGCGCGGGGCGTAGGTGCGGGCTTCCCCGCCCTCGCCACCGCCGGGGGCGGCGCCATCGCCGCGGCCGCTGCCGAGGAACTGGAAGTTGTCGCAGACCACCTTCATGCGGCTGCGTTTTTCCTTGGTCGTCTTGTCCTCCCACTGGTCGAGACGCAGGCGGCCCTCGACGAAGAGCGGGCGGCCCTTGGTGCAATACTTGGCGATGTTCTCGCCCGACTTGCCCCAGGCCTCGATATCCACGTAGGTCACCTCTTCCCGGTCGGCACCCGACTCGTCCCGGAACTTGCGGTTCACGGCCAGGCTGAACTGGCAGATGGCGGTGCCCTTCGGCGTGACCCGGAGTTCCGGATCGCGCGTCAGGTTGCCGATAAGCATGACTTTGTTGAGATTGGCCATGGGAGGGAGGGCGGCGCGAAAACGCTCAGGCGTTCTCGACGAGCGCGCGGTAGACGCTTTCGTTGAGCCGCAGGCGCTCGTGGAGCTGGGCGGGGGCGCTGGCCGGGGCGGAGAAGTTCACCTGGATGTAGACCCCGGAGGGGAACTGGTCGTCGGTCCTGCGGGCAAAGTCGCGGCGGCCGATGTTCTCGACGGCGGTGACATCGCCCTGGACGGCGGAAATTTCCTTCTTCACGCCCTCGATCAGTTGCTCGACGGAGTCTTCCTTGCCGCGGTTGTCGAGGATGATGGAGGCTTTGTAGTTACGCTTGTTCTGGCTCATGGTGGTCTCGGCGATTGAGGGTGTTCATGGCTTCGGCGGGCCCGCGGTTGATGAGCAGGCGGAGGCCGTCCACGAAGGAGGTTAGTTTTTGATCAATTAGTTTGGTTTGTTCTTTGGAAAATTTTCCGAGCACGAAGTCCTTGAGGTCCATCCCGGCGGGCCGGGGTTCGTTGATGCCGAGCCGGTAGCGGACGAAACCGCTGCCCAGGTGCTCGAGCAGGCTGGCGACGCCTTTGTGGCCGCCGGCGCTGCCGGTGACCGACACCTTCACGGACCCCGTGTCGATCGTGAGATCGTCGTAGGCCACGATGAGGTCGCTGACGGCGGCCTGGTGGAAGTCGAGCAGGCCGCGCAGGGCGCGGCCGCTGTCATTCATGAAGGTCGCCGGCTTGACGAGGAGTCGCGTGACACCGGGTCGGACGTCCCAGCGGGCGGTGGCGGCCTCGAAGCGGGATTCTGTTTTCCACTTGAGGCCTTCGGCGGCAGCCAGGGCCTCAACCACGGTGAAACCGAGGTTGTGGCGGGTGCCGGCGTATTCGCGCCCGGGGTTGCCCAGTCCAGCGATCAGCGTGACGGACATGACTCAAAGAACAGCGTGCAAAACGGGCCGCGCGCGAACGCGCGACCCGGGAAACGAAATTACTTCTTGGCGGGCGCAGCGGCGGGCTTGGCACCCGCGGCGGGAGCGGCGGCCTTCGCATCGCCCTTGGCGGGCGCGGCGGCGGCTTTGCCATCGGCGGGTTTGGCCCCGGCCGCGGCCGGAGCGGCGGCACCATCGGCGGCCGGAGCGGCGGCACCGTCGGCGGGCGCGGCGGCGGCATCGGCCGCGGGGGTCGGCGCAGCTTCCTCGGCCGGCGGCTCGACGCAGAGCACGACGGTCTGGTTCTTGTCGTCCAGGAACTCGACGCCCGCGATGGGCTTCAGCTCGCTGACGTGGATGGTTTCGCCGACCTTCAGCTCGGTGACGTTCACCTCGATGAAATCAGGCAGGTCCTTCGGGAAGCAACGGATGCGCAGGCGGTGCGAGGCGGTCTCGAGGATGCCGCCCTCGGTCTTGACGCCGTAGGCCTCGCCGGTGACGTGGATGCCGACATTGATGATCATCTTCTCGTTTTCCTTCACTTCCTGAAGGTCGAGGTGGAGATACTTGTCCGTGATCGGGTCGCGCTGGATCTCCTGGAGGAAGGAGAGCGCGGTGGCGCCGGCATCGCGCTTCAGCTCGATGAGGGCGGCCTTGCCGCCGATTTCCTTGCGGAGCTTGACGAATTCCGGGCCGTTGACGGCCAGATTCTCGGGTTTCGTGTGCTTGCCGTAGAGAATCGCGGGGATTTTCTCGGCCTTGCGGAGGCGGCGGGAAGCGCTGCGGCCGGTGCCTTCGCGCGACGTGACGGTGAGTTGGTATTTCTTCATGGTTTCGTTCCCCCTGTGACTCCGGAATTGGAGGCAGGCGTAATGGAAAAGGGTGCCGAGTTCACCGGCCGCGCCTTGCCGATGCAATCAAAACTTTGTCTTACTCCCGAAATTCCCCGTTTTTACACGACAGAGGGATTGACAAGCCCGGGGGGCCGCCTCTTTTTGACCCCTCTTTTGCCACTGCCCGGTAGCTCAGTGGTAGAGCAGGTGACTGTTAATCACTTGGTCGTAGGTTCGATCCCTACCCGGGCAGCCATTTTATTGGCAGGCAAGGAGTAATCGCACCGCGAATCCCTTGCTGCCAACGATGCCCTATCGCCGAGCAATCTCCACGCTGGGTTGCCCGGAATACTCGCTGGAGCAGGTCTTCGCGCTCGCCGCGCGCCATGGCCTTGATGCCGTGGAATTGCGCGCGCTTTCCGGCTCGCTCGATCTGCCCGCGGTGCTGGCCGCCGGCTATGGGACGCCTGCCGCGCTGGCGGCCCGGCTGAAGTCCGCGCCGGTGCCGATCGCCGCCCTCGACACGTCGCTCAAGCTCGCCGGCAGCACGCCGGCGGACCGCGCCGATTTCCTGCGCTGCGTGCCGTGGGCCGAGGCGTGCGGCATTCCGTGGCTGCGCGTTTTCGACGGCGGCACGGGGGCGGACGACGCCACCCTCCGCACCATGGCCGAAACCGCGGCCTGGTGGCGCGCCGAGAAAAAAGCCCACGGTTGGAAAACCGAGATCATGGTCGAGACCCACGACACTCTGTGCACCGCGGCGGCGCTCCGTTCGTTCCTCGCGCTGGTGCCCGGCACGGCGATTCTCTGGGACACGCATCACACGTGGCGCAAAGGCGGCGAGGATCCCCTCGCCACCTGGCGGGCCCTCCAGCCCCACATCGTCCACGTCCATGTGAAGGACAGCATCAGCCGCCCGAGTGCCCGCCACCCCTTCACCTATGTGTCGCCGGGCGACGGTGAGTTTCCCCTCGCCCCGCTGCACGCGGTGCTGGCGGCGGAGTTTGGCGGCACCGTCAGCCTCGAGTGGGAAAAACTCTGGCACTCCTACCTGGTCCCGCTCGACGAGGCCCTCACCCTCGCCGCGCGGCGCCGCTGGTGGTGACCTAGAACAGGATCCGGCCGGCCGCCAGCGGCGGAGCCGGCACACCCAGCAGGTGCGCCAGCGTCGGGGCGAGGTCGTCCACGCCCACCCGCTCGGAATGCACGCCGGGTTTCACGCCCGCGCCATACCAGATCAACGGCACGTGGGTGTCGTAGTCGTAGGGCGTGCCGTGGGTCGAGCCGGTGGCCTTGTTGAAGAAATAGGGCTTCGTCTGGAAAAATATGTCGCCGGAGCGCGCGCGGTTGAAGCTGAGCAGCGCCGCCCGGCCCGATTCGTCCGTGAGCCCGCCCTTTTCCAATTGCTCGCGCGTGTAGGCGGCCGCGATGAAATCGAGGGTCAGCAGCGCGTCGCGCACCACCGCCTGCGCCGCCGCGGGCGCGACCTGCTTCTCCTTCATGGCGGCGGGATAGAGCAGGAACCAGTTGTCGTCGCGAACCGTCCAGGCGCTCCCGTCCTGCAGCGGACCGAAGACCCGGTTCAGGGCCGCCTCGACGGTGCGCTCCAGCAGGGCGGTATCCACCCGCCCGGCGGACGTCCCGGGCATGCGGGCGCGGACCGTCTCGGGCATCGGGGCGACCCCGTGGTCGGCCGTGAGCACAATAGTGCAGTTCTTCAGGCCGACGCCCCGGTCGAGGAACTTGAAGAAGCCCGCCAGCGTCCGGTCCATCCGCACCATGTTGTCCATGATCTCATGGCTGTCGGGCCCGTAGAAGTGCCCGATATGGTCGTTGGCGGAAAAACTCACGCACAGGAGGTCGGTGACCCCGGCGCGCCCGCCCAGGTTCTCGCTCGTGACCGCGGTCTCCACGAAATCCTCCAGCACCTCGTTGCTGAACGGGGAGGTTTCGAAGGCGTCGTAGAACTTCGGGCCCGGCTTCGTCTCGCCGCCATTGATGACCTTTGGCAGGGTCGCGCCGAGCTGGTCGGTCGTCCCATCCTCGCCGGGCGCGTCGTCGGGCCCTTGCACGGCATAGTCCGCGACGGGCAGCACCCGGTCCCAGACCTTGCCGAAGAAGGCATCGGCCTTGCCGGCGGCGTTCCAGGCGGCAACCCAAGCCGGCAGGGCCGGCATGTAATAGGTGGACGTGACCATGCGGCCGTTCTCCATGAAGTAGGCGGCATCGGCCTGCCGGCCGCTCATCAGGATCGCGGCCCGGTCCTTGTTGGAAATGCCGATGACCTTGGGCCGGCCGGCCCCGGCCTTTTTCAATTCATCCCCCACCGTCGCGACGAGCAGGTTACGGGGCGACCGGCCCAGGTAGGGATCGTCGATGCCTGGCAGGCGCGGCGCACTCGAGGGCGGCAACCCCACGATCTCCACCCTCTTGTCCCCCACGCAGGAAACCCGTTCGAAGCTGTCCCGGTCCAGCCAGTCGTTGGCGATGACCCCGTGTTGATTGGCATGCACCCCGCTCAGCATCACCGCGTGGCCGGGCGCAGTCTTCGTGACCGAGTGCCGCTGGTGGCAGTCGGTGAAAACGGCGCCCCCGCCCAGCAGGCGGTTGAATCCGTCCGGCCCGAAGAACGGCCGGAAGCGTTCCAAGTAGTCGGCGCGACACTGGTCGATGCTGATCACCACCACCAGCCGGGGCGGCGAATCGGCGCGGATGCTGCCGGCCATCAGCAGGCACAGGCTGAAAATGCAAGACCGCCAACTGGGGGAAAATGTCATGCCGGAGAAACGGGTGAGGACGGGGAACGCGGGAGATGGACCGGCCGTATTCAAAGGCGACCCGCCGCCGGCGGGCAAAGGAAATCATGCGGCGGGCCGGTTCTGGCGGGCCCATCGCGGGGAAAATTAACCCAACCGACACCTAATAAATACATTGAAAGCTCATCATAGTTATCAGAAGTTTTTCCCGTGCGACCCAAGAAGAAGATCTCCCAGACCTTGCTCGCCAAGGAACTCGGCGTGTCGCAGGCCCTCGTCTCCCTCGCCCTCAACGGTCGCAGCGTCGGCATCAATCCCGACACCTACAAGCGGATCTGGGAGCGGGCCATCGCCCTGGGCTACCTGCCGAAGGGCATGCGCGTGGAGTCGACGCCCGACTCGGCGCGCATCCGCCAGATCGGCTACATCCTGCGCGCCCCGTTGCGGCTCTACATTCCGAGCACCTATTTCGGCCACGTGCAGCATGGCCTGCACCAGGAACTGGAGGCCCACGGCCACCGGCTGGTTTTCCTCGGCGCCGAGGATGAATTGACGCCCGAGAAACTGCGCTCGTTCCTCCACCCGAGCAACCACCTCGGCGGGGTCGTCGTGCTGGGCGAGGTGGCCCGCCCGTTCATGGACGGCTTGTGCAAGCTCACCCGGCGCATCGTCGCCGTGTCCGCGCGCTACCAGGGCCTCTGCCACTCCGTGCTGGGCAACGAGCCCGAGGCGCTCACCGAGATCGTCCGCCATCTCTTCAACCTCGGCCACCAGCGGATCGGCTGGCTCGGGGGCAACGCCGCCCTCGGCCGCCACGACGCGCGCCTCACCGCCCTCAAGGCCGCGCTCCAGCCGCTCGGCCTGGCCCTCGACCCGCGCTACAGCATCGTGCTGAAGCAGGCGGATCGCGCCGAGGGGGCCGAGGCCATCCACGCGATGCTGAAGCATGCACGCCGGAAGGATTTCCCCACCGCCTTCGTCACCTACAACACCCAGATGGCCATGGGCGCCTCCCTCGGCCTGCAGCGCGAGGGTTGGAAGGTGCCGGGCGACATCAGCCTGGCCTCGGCCGACGTCTCGCGTCTCAGCATCGAGGGCGCCCTGCGCATCACCGGCGCCGGCACCAGCCCGGACAAGCTGGGCGAGGCCGCGGCCCGCCTCGTCATGGGCGAAGGCGTGGCCGCCGAGGGCTTTACCGACCTGGTGCTGCCCGCCCCGCTCGTGGTGGGCAACTCGACCGGCCCGGCGCGCTAGGTCCCCGCCCCATGCCCCGGCCCCCCTTCCGCCCCGTCTGCCCCGGCGCGCCTGAGTTGCCCGACCTGGTCGATCATAATTATTAGTCAAGCCTGCCAGCCTGTCACCCTGCCCCGTCATGACCCGCTACGACTACGCCGTCCTCCTTTTTTATTTCGGCTACATGCTGGCGGTCAGCTGGGTCTTCCGCCGGTTCGTGAACAACGTCAGCGACTATTTCCGCGGCGGGGGCAAGGCGTTGTGGTGGATGGTCGGCGGCTCGGCGTTCATGATGTCCTTCAGCGCCTGGACCCTCACCGGTGCGGCCAGCCAGGCCTACGGCAAGGGCTGGCCCATCATCACCATCTACGTCGCCAATTCCCTCGGCTTCCTGATCAACGCGCTCCACTTCGCGCCAAAGTTCCGGCAGATGCGCGTCGTCACCGGCATCGAGGCCGTGCGCCGGCGTTTCAGCAAGGCCAACGAGCAGGTCTTCACCTGGCTGCAGCTGCCGCTCGGCACGCTCCAGGCGACGCTGTATCTCAACGCGGTGGCGGTCTTCTTCTCCGCCGTCTTCGGCTTCGACCTTTCCGTCACCATCATCGCCCTGGGGCTCATGGTGCTGATCATCGCGCTGCTCGGGGGCAGCTGGGCCGTCATCGCCGGCGACTTCATCCAGATGCTGATCCTGATGCCGGTATGCCTGACCATCACCGTGCTGGCCATCGCCCAACTGGGCGGCTGGGGCGGCTTCCTGGAGAAGGTCCCCGCCTCCCACCTCGACTTCGGCGCGCTCTGGCAGTCGGACTTCCTCGGCCTGTGGTGCGCGGCGATGCTGCTGAAGCAGGTCATCAGCACCAACAACCTCCTCGACGCGAACCGCTATCTCAGCGTCAAGGACAGCCGCCACGCCCGCTGGGCCGGCTTCCTCGGCAGCGGCCTCTACCTCATCGGCATCGTGGTCTGGTTCGTCCCGCCGATGGCGGCGCGCGCCCTCTTCCCGGACCTGCACGGCCAGTTCCCCAACCTCGAGCACCCGGACGAGGCGGCCTTCATCGCCATCACGCGCGCCGTCGCGCCGGTCGGCATGCTCGGCCTGCTCGTCAGCGGCATCTTCGCGGCCACCATGTCGGCGATGGACGCCGGGCTCAACAAGAGCGCGGGCATCTTCATCAAGAATTTCTACCAGCCCGTGCTGCGCCCCGAGGCCGCCGACCGCCACCTGCTCAAGGCCGGCAAGATCGTCACGCTGGTCCTGGGCGTCGTCATCATCCTCACCGCCCTGCGCATGAGCCACCTCAAGCAGCTCAACCTCTTTCTCCAGATGCAGCGTGTGAGCATCCTCATCGGCGTCCCCATCACCGTGCCGCTCGTCCTCGCGCTGCTCATCCGCCGCACCCCGGCCTGGTCGGGCTGGAGCACCGTCCTCGTCGGCTTCACCGGCTCGGTGCTGATCGACCGCTACCTGTCGCCCGAGTGGGCCGCCATGTGGTTCGGGAAGACGGCACCGCTGGACCCCGCCACCCAGGAATACTGGCGCCAAGGCATCCAGCTCTTCGGCAACGTCGCCCTCGGCACGGGCTGGTTCCTCTTCAGCTCCCTGTTCTGGAAGCAATCCCCCGCGGCCCACCGCGCGTCGGTCGAGGCGTTCGCCACCCAGCTCGACACCCCGATCGATTTTGCCCGCGAAGAGGGCGCCGCCAACGCCAACGACTCCCGCCAGTCCGCCGCGGTCGGCTGGCTCTGCCTCACCTACGGCAGCTTTGTGCTCCTGCTGACCCTGATTCCCAACCCGCCGCTCGGGCGCCTGGCCTTTGTCGGCTGCGGCGGGCTGGTGGTGCTGGTCGGAGCCGTGCTGCTGCGCAGTGCCCGACGGACGGACTCCCGGGCTGGTTAACTATCTAACCGACGATATCCTGCCTTTTTGCACCCAACCGCCACACTATGCCTGACTCTCGTGGAAAGCCCGTGCTTTTACCTCCCTACCCTATCCGGCGCACCCATCAGGGTGGACGCTGCCCCGCCGCATTTGCCGACGCTGCGGCCCTGCACCGCTCCCGGATAGCATGCCCATGCCGCGCCCCGCTTCACTTCTCGCCGCCCTCTGCGTCCAGGAAATTGCCGAGTTCCTGCCGGAGCCGCTTTGGGGCCGGTTGCGCGCCCTGCCCGGGCGCTTCGCGCATGTCGACCCGGCCAGCCTGTCCGCCGCGGAGTTTCACCGCCTCCTCGCCGCCGCCAACCCGGAGGTGCTGGTCACCTGCTGGAAGACGCCGCCGTTGCCGGAGCGCCTGCCGCCCAATCTCCGCTACGTCTGCCATCTCGCGGGCTCGGTCAAGAAGCTCGTCACGCGCGAGCAAGTCGCTGCCGGCCTGATCGTCTCCAACTGGGGCGGCTCCATCAGCCGCATCGTCGCCGAGTGGGCGCTGTTCCACATCCTCTCCTGCCTGCGCCGCGCCACCCATTGGACGCTCGTCATGCACCGCGAGGGCGGCTGGAAAAACGGCAGCGCGGAAACCGCCTCGCTCTACGGCCGGCGTGTCGGCCTGCACGGTTTCGGCCTCGTCTCGCGCGAGCTCCTCAAGCTCCTCGCGCCCTTCGGCTGCACCGTCTCGGCCTTTGCCCCCGACCTCGACGCGGCCACCGAGGCGCGCTACGGCATCAAGCACGCCACGTCGCTGGAGGATCTGTTCGCCAACAACGACATCATCGTCGAACTCGCCCCGCTCATCCCGGCGACCACCGGCAGCGTGACCGAGAAGCACCTGCGCCTGATCCCGCCGGGCGGCGTCTTCGTCAACGTCGGCCGCGGCGCCGTCGTCGACGAACCGGGCCTGGTGCGCGTCGCGCAGGAGGGCCGCATCAGCATGGGCCTCGATGTCTTCGCCGTCGAGCCGTTGCCGATCGATTCCGGCCTGCGCGGCCTGGCCAACGTCACGCTCACCCCGCATCTCGCCGGCCCCACCACCGACCGGCGGCGCGACGCGGGCGCGTTCGCATTGGAAAATATCCAGGCTTACGCCGAGGACCGGCCGTTGCGGGCCGTCATCACCCCGACGGTCTACGACAACTCCACGTGATCGTGCAGCCGCCGCGCGGCCGGACCCCTTCACCATCCATGATCATACCCCGCATCCTCCTGCCCGCCTCCTTGCTCGTATCCGCCGCGACCGCCGCCGAGCCCTACTATCTGAACCAGGCCGAACTCGCGGCGCTGGCCGCCAAGGCCCCGGCGGCCCTGAGAGCGCCCATCACCACCGTCGCCGAGAAGACCCAGCTGCCGGCGAGCGGCGACATCCACGATTACATAAGCTACGCCCGCTATTACTGGCCCGACCCGACCAAGCCTGACGGCCTGCCCTACGTCGGCCACGACGGAAAGCACAACCGCGAGCAGGTCGCCCGCGGCGACCGCCACCGCATCGATCAGCTTGCTGACAACGTCGGCGCACTGGCCGCCGCGTGGCGCCTGCACCATGACGAGGCCGCGGCCCGTCGCGCCGGCGAATGGCTGCGCGCCTGGTTCGTCACCCCCGCCACGCACATGAACCCGAACCTGGAATACGCCCAGGTGCGCCTCGGTCATGACCACAACCACGGCAGCCCGGCGGGCATGCTCGACACCCGCGCCTTCGCCCAGGTGATCGACAGCCTGCGCCTGCTCGAGGATTCGCCCGCCCTGACCCCGGCCGAGCACGCCGCCATCCGCGAGTGGTTCACCGCCTACCTCCACTGGTTCGGCACCGCGAAGACCGCCTTGGAGGAGCACGCCGCCAAGAACAACCACGGCTCCTGGTATCTCGCCCAGGTCATCCCCATGGCCCGCTATGTCGGCCGGGACGACCTCGCGCGCGCCCTGTGCGAAGAGGACAAGGCGCGCATCGCCGCCCAGATCCGGCCCGATGGCAGCCAGCCCGAGGAAATCCGCCGCGTCGACGGGCTCGGTTACAGCCGCTTCAATCTCGAGGCGCAGGCCGTCGTTGCCCGGCACGCCGCCGCCCTCGGCCTCGATCTCTGGAACTACACCGCGCCCAATGGCGCCAGCCTGCGCCAGGCGCTCGATTTCCTGAAGCCCTACAACCAGGCGCCGGAAAAGTGGCCGACCTCGCAGAACGAGAAACTGCCCAGGGGCTTCCTCGACGCGCTGCTCGCCGAGGCGGCGGCGAACGCCAAACCTTAGGTCCGTCAAGTCGTTGTCCCCGGCGGTTGCCCGGGGGTTGTTTCTTTGGAGTTAAAATAGAATCAATTTATTGCTTGCCAAGAAAACAGGCTCCGCAAGCCTCTGCGCCGCTTTGGCCACCCCGCCCGCCAAGTTCGACTTCAGTGTGCTGCGCCGCCTGCGCGAGCAGCACGAGATGACGCTGGCCGACTTGTCCGAGGCTTCCGGCGTCTCCGCGCCGGTCATCTCCAAGCTGGAGCGCAACCAGCAGTCGGCCGAACTCGACACCCTTTACCGTCTCGGCCGCGCCTTCGGCATGAGCGCCACCGACCTGCTCGCCCTGGCCGAGTCGCCTCTTGCGCACCGCTCCACGGAAGACTTCCACCGCTCCGGCGAGTTCAAGTTCCGCCAGATCCGCTTCGCCAACGTCGTGGCTTTCCTCGGCACGGCTCCGGCCAGCTCCAAGGTCTCACGTCCCGAGATCCACCACGACGACACCGAGGTCTGCTGGGTGCTCGAGGGCAAGCTGCGCCTCACCCTCCCGCACGAGGAATGCGTGCTCGAGACCGGCCAGTGCATGCAATTCGACGCCATCCAGCAGCACACCTACGAGTCCCTCGCCGACTCCAAGTTCATCATCCTCCACCTGCGAAAAGACAAACGTTACTAATCATACATCCGATCTTCGACACAGAGAGCACCGAGATCCACAGAGCACTCAGAGCATCGTTTAATCCTCCCCAAACTCCGTGTCTCCTCTGTGTTCTCTGTGACAAAATCTTTCTTCCGTCATGAAAGTTGACCAAACCCTCAACGCCGCCGCGCTCGCCCCCGCCCTCGAGAATTTCTGGCAGGTCTCCGGCGACAAACTCAATCTCATCCACCGCGACTACGATCCGGCCAAGGGCGCGCCGGTGTTCACCGTTGCCGGCCAATACACCGCGCGCGGCTGGACCGAATGGACCGAGGGCTTCCTGTATGGCTCCGACCTGCTGCAGTTCGACGCCACCGGCGACAAGGCCTTCGCGAAGCGCGGCGCCGACTACACCACGAAGCGCATGGCTTCGCACGTCTCGCACACCGGCGTGCACGACCACGGCTTCAACAATCTCAGCACCTACGGCAACTGGCTGCGCCTCCAGCGCGAGGGCAGGTTGCCCGCCGACCAGATCGAGTCCTGCGAGCTGGCGCTCAAGGTATCCGGCGCCATCCAGGCCGCCCGCTGGTCGAAGATCAACGGGGGCGGAGGCTACATCTACTCCTTCAATGGCCCGCATTCCCTCTTCGTCGACACCATCCGCTCGGTCCGCATCGTGATGGTCGCCCACGCCCTCGGTCACCGCCTCATGGGCGAGAACGACGCCGCGCACTCCCTGCTCGAGCGCGGCCTGCAGCACATCGACGCCACGGCGAAATATTCCATCTTCTACGGCGAGGGCCGTGACAGCTACGACGTTCCCGCCGAGCGCGGTCGCACGACCCACGAGGCCATCTTCAACCCGAACGACGGCCGCTACCGCTGCCCCAACTCTCAGCAGGGTTTCTCCGGCTTCACCACCTGGACGCGCGGCCTCGCGTGGGCCATGGTCGGCTTTGCCGAGGAGCTCGAGTTCCTCGACACCGTCTCCGAGGCCGCCCTCGCGCCCTTCGGCGGCAAGGCGAAGCTCCGCGACCAGATGCTCAAGGGCGCCAAGGCCACCTGCGATTGGTTCATCGCCAACACCGCGCTCGACGGCATCCCCTACTGGGACGGCGGCGCCCCGCACCTCGGCCAGCTCGGCGACTGGCGCGCGCGCAACGCGGAACCGTTCAATGATTTCGAGCCCGTCGACAGCTCCGCCGCCGCCATCGGCGTGCAGGGCTTGTTCCGGCTTGGCCGCTACCTCGGCACCGAGACCGCCGAGGGCAAAAAATACTGGCAGGCCGGCCTCACCACGATGCGCACGCTGCTCGCCGAGCCCTATCTCGGCACCGCGCCGAATCACCAGGGATTGCTGCTCCATTCCGTCTATCACCGCCCGAACGGCTGGGACCACATCCCCGTCGGCCGCAAGGTCCCGTGCGGCGAGGCCTGCCTCTGGGGCGACTACCACCTCCGCGAGGCCGCGCTCTACCTGCAGCGCATCATCCGCGGCGAGAAATACTACACTTTCTTTGGCTGCCTGCGCGGTTGAGCGCAGCAGCTATAAGCTTTAAGCGCCAAGCTGTAAGCTTCCGAACCAAACTTCTTTTCTCCTCCTCAGCTAACTCAGCTTAAAGCTTGTTGCTTACCGCTTATGGCTCCTCTTGACCGCCTCGCGATCCATACCATCACCACCAAGTCGTGGGCGATCGAGACGTCTGCCGCCAAGTTCGCCGCCGCTGGCGTGAAGGGCATCACCGTCTGGCGCGACACGCTCGCCGGCCGCGACATCAAGCAAACCGGCCAGCTCCTGCGCGACCACGGCCTGTCCATCGTCTCCCTCTGCCGCGGCGGTTTCTTTCCCGCCGCCACCGCCGCCGATCGCGCCAAGGCGCTCGATGACAACCGCAAGGCCATCGACGAGGCCCACGCGCTCGGCGCGCCGCTCATCGTTCTCGTCTGCGGTGCCGTCCCCGGCCAGCCGCTGACCGAGTCGCGCAAACAAATCCAGGACGGCATCGCCGCCCTCCTGCCCGATTGTCAGGCCGCCAACGTAAAGCTCGCCATCGAGCCGCTGCACCCGATGTATGCCGACTCACGCTCAGCCGTGAACACCCTCGGCCAGGCCAACGACATGGTCGAGGCCATCCACTCGCCTTACATCGGCGTCGCCGCGGACGTCTATCATCTCTGGTGGGACCCGGCGCTTGAGACCGAGATCGCCCGTTGCGGCAAACTGAAGGCCCTCTTCGCCTACCACGTCTGCGACTGGCGCACGCCGACCACCGACCTGCTCAACGACCGCGGCCTCATGGGCGAGGGTTGCATCCCGCTCCGCCGGATCCGCGCCTGGGCCGAGGCCGCCGGCTTCAAGGGTTTCAATGAAGTGGAAGTGTTCTCAAACCGCCTCTGGGCCATGGACCAAGACGACTATCTCAAGAAAATCGTCCAAGCCTATAAGGACCACGCGTGATCAATCCCATCTCTTTTTGACACAGAGAACACGGAAAAACCACAGAGGGCACCGAGTTTCCTTAATATCCTCCCTAAACTCTGTGTCTCCTCCGTGTCCTCTGTGACAAAAAATTCTAACCACTTTCACCAATACCGTATGAAGACTCACAAAATCGGCATCATCATGAACGGCGTCACGGGACGCATGGGCACCAACCAGCACCTCATCCGCTCCATCAAGGCCATCATCGATCAGGGCGGCGTGAAGCTCTCCGACTCCGAGGTCATCATGCCTGACCCGGTCCTCGTCGGCCGCAGCGAGGAGAAGCTGAAGGCCCTCGCCGCCCGCACCGGCGTCGCGCGCATCTCGGCCAACCTCGACGCCGAGCTGGCGAACCCCGCCAACCAGATCTACTTCGACGCCACCCTCACCGGCCAGCGCCCCATCGGCGTCCGCAAGGCCATCGCCGCGAAGAAACACATCTACTGCGAGAAGCCCACCGCCACCACCTCCGCCGAGGCCCTCGCCCTCGCGAAGGAGGTCAAGGCCGCCGGCCTCAAGCACGGCGTCGTGCAGGACAAGCTCTGGCTGCCCGGCCTCGTGAAGCTGAAATACCTCATCGACACCGGCTTCTTCGGCAAAATCCTCTCCGTCCGCGGCGAGTTCGGCTACTGGGTCTTCACCGGCGAGCACGAGAAGCTCCAGCGCCCGTCATGGAACTACCGCAAGGAGGACGACGGCGGCATCATCGTCGACATGCTCTGCCACTGGCAGTATGTCATCCAGAACCTCTTCGGCGAGGTGAAGAGCCTCACCTGCCTCGGCGCCACCCACATCCCCCAGCGCTGGGACGAAACCGGCCAGCCCTACAAGTGCACCGCCGACGACTCCGCCTATGCGACCTTCGAGCTCGTGAACGGCGTCATCTGCCACTTCAACTCCTCGTGGGACGTCCGCGTCGACCGCGACGACCTGCTCACCCTCCAGGTTGACGGCACGATGGGTTCCGCTGTCGCCGGTCTGCGCGATTGCAAGGCCCAGTCCCTTGCCGCCACGCCGCGCTGCCTCTGGAATCCCGACGTGGACAGTCCGATCAAATACAAGGACGGCTGGACGCGCGTCCCCGACCAGGGCGTTTACGACAACGCCTTCAAGATCGAGTGGGAGCTCTTCCTCAAACACGTCGTCACCGGCTCGCCGTTCCAATGGGATCTCTTCCAGGGCGCCAAGGGCGTGCAGCTCGCCGAGCTCGGCCTGAAGTCCTGGGCCGAGCGCAAGTGGGTCGACGTCCCTGTCCTGAAATAAATCCCCAAACCTTTTAACCACTAATCCACACTAATTGACACTAATCCGATTTCAAAAAGGCCAAGCTCTCCTGTCCTGATTAGTGATTCATTAGTGGCCATTGGTGGTTAAAAACCCGGGGTGTTCGGCTTCTCATTCGCGTCTCTTCGTGTTCATTCGTGGTTAACTCCTTCCTCTCATGTCTAAAGTCGCTCTCGTCACCGGTGGTTCACGCGGCATTGGCTTCGGCATCGCCGAAAAGCTCGCCGCCGAGAAGTGGGACCTTGTCATCAACGGCGTGCGCGATGAATCCGCCGTCGCCGAGCCCCTCGCCCAGCTCCGCGCTCACGGCATCCGCGTCGGCTACGCCCGCGGCGACATCGGCTCCGCCGAAGGCCGCGCCGCGATCCACAAGGCTACCCACGATTTCATCGCCTCCTCGCCTGATGCAAAGCATCCGGACGAGTCGCGCCGTAGCTTGAAGAGCGAAGGCGGATCAGGTTTCAGGTCTCAGGTTTCAGGTTTCCTTCTGGTCAACAACGCCGGCGTGGCGCCCAAAGTCCGCGCCGACCTGCTCGAGACCACCGAAGAATCCTACGACCACGTCGTCGGCACGAATCTCCGCGGCGTCTTCTTCCTCACCCAGGCCTTCGCCCGCGACATGGTCGCCGCCCGGAAAGCCAACCCAGCCTTCACCTCCATCATCATCAACATCACGTCGATTTCCGCGACGGTGGTCTCGATCAACCGCGGCGAATACTGCATCGCCAAAGCCGGCCTGAGCATGATGTCCCAACTCTTCGCCACGCGCCTCGGCGCCAATGGCATCCCCGTTTACGAAGTCCGCCCCGGTGTCATCAAGACCGACATGACCTCCGGCGTGACCGAGAAATACGACAAGCTCATCGCCGGAGGCCTGAGCATCCAGCCCCGCTGGGGTTACCCCGAAGATGTCGGCAAAGCAGTTGCGGCTCTCGCCCGCGGTGATTTCCCCTTCAGCACCGGCCAAGTAGTGATGGTGGATGGGGGGCTCATCATCCCACGCCTATAAGCACAAACTCACTCCAGCGACCGCACGTAGGCCGTGAGCGCGCCGAGGTCGGCGGCACCGTGCTTCTTCGCGAACGAGGGCATTTCATGCGGAATGCCATGGGTGATGATGTTGGCAATATAACGGTCGCTCACCTGCACGTCGTGCAGGTCCGGCCCCTCGTCGCCCCGGGCATCCGCCCCGTGGCAATGCGCACAGCTGTCGAGGAACAGGGTCCGGCCGTGCGCGACCAGCTCCGGCGAGGTCGGCGTGGCGGCCTCGAACAACCGCTCCGGCGACGGTTGCTGGTGTGAACTGCGGGCCGCCTGGCGTTGCAGCACCTTGCCCATGGCCACGGCCGTGGTGAGCGCCAGCCCGCCGGCCAAGGCCGAGAGGGCGAGCAGTTTGAGGCTGGCCGGGATTTTCATGTCAGCGCGCGATCATCATCTCCCCGCCCCAGTAACCGGCGGCGGAGACCAGCCCGGCCGCCACGGCGACCACCGCGAGGTAAAACATGAAGGTCCGGCGCGGAGCCACCGGGCCGGTGCCGACCCGCCAGATCGCCAGCGCCACCAGCAGCGCGAACGCGGGCCATACGAACAGGTGGTGCATCCGCAGCGCCCCGTGGCCGAGCAGGCCGCCCTTGGTCATGAGCAGGCCCGATGCGACCGCCGGGACGCTCCCCAACGCGCCGCCCACCATCGTCCAGTAACCGGCGACGTGGAGGTCGCGCGCCACCGGCCGAGCGCCGAGCGCCAGCGCCGCCGCGTCGAGCGCGCCCGAGCCGAGGGCGAGCGCGAGCGGGAAATGCACGGTCGCCCCGTGCGCCTTCGCCCAGATCGTCGGATCCATGTCGCGCTCAGCCGGAAGCCAGCGTCGAGTCCACGATCGCCAGCGTCGGGTGGTTCTCGACGTAGGACACGCTCGTCAGGCCGAGGAACGACCGCAGCTTGGGGGCATCCACGACCATCGGGCCCGGCTTGGGCGCGGTGCCCGGCTCGGGTTGCGGAAAGGCCGTCGAGCGGGCCGTGTGGAACGTCATGTTGCCCTCGATCTTCTGCAGGGCCTGGTGGATGTGGCCGTTGAGCACCGTGACGGAACCAAAGCGCTTCATGAGCGCGAGCGCCTTGGTGCCGTCATCGGTGCCCCATCCCCACTTCGGATAGACCATCCAGAGCGGCACGTGGGCAAAGACCACCAGCGGCGTCTCGGCCGACAGCGGCGCGAGGTCCTTCTCCAGCCAGTCGAGCTGCTCGGCGCCGAGCACGCCGAGGCCGCCCTCGGTGACCCCCTGCACGTTGACGAGGCCGACGAAGTGCACGCCCTTCTGGTCGAAGCTGAACCAGCCCTGGCCGCGCGTGCCCGTGCCGAAGCGGTCGCGATACATCGCGCCGTTGTCGTTGAGAATGTCGTGCTCGCCCGGCACGTAGAACACCTGCTTCGTGCGGCAGTCCTTCAGCATCTGCTCCAGCGAGTCGAACTCCTCCGCCTCGGCCAGGTGCGTGAGGTCGCCGGTGTGCAGGATGAACTCCGGCGCGACCGGCTGCGCGTTGATGCGGGCAATGGTCTCGCGGAATGTGGCCGCGACGTCCGTATTGGCGGGTTTCTTGAACCCGATGTGGCTGTCGCTGATCTGCACAAAGTTCAGCGTGCCCGGCAGCGCGGGCAGCGCCTTGGCGTCCATGGTCTGGCCGAGCGCGCGCGAGGTGAGCACGCCGGCGTTGAGGGACCAGAGCACGCCGGTGCCGGCCCAGGCCATGCATTTCAAGAAGCCGCGGCGGTCGACGCCGTCGTTGTTGTGATCGTGGACAATGTGGTCGTTCATGGGGAGGGAAGCGGTGATTGGAAGCGAAGCGCGGGCACAAGGGCCCTTTGTCATTGAATACGCCCCGGCGGCCGGGATTATTCCCTCTGCCGGCGAAAAGCCGTTTTTTCACCTCCCCGGGAATAAAACGGGACCCGCCGGCGTCTCTCCCCCGATGGAAGCCCCCGCACCCGACGTGCCGCCGACTTTCGACCACCTCATGCTGCCTCACCTGGATGCCGCCTACAATCTGGCGCGCTGGATCCTGCGCAACGACCAGGACGCGGAGGACGCCGTCCAGGAAGCCTGCCTGCGGGCGTGGCGCGCCTTCGACCGTTTCCGCGGCGGCGACGCCCGGGCGTGGCTGCTGACCATCGTCCGCAACGTCTGCTACACCCATCTGCGCCAGGTCCGTCGCGAACCACTGGTGGAGGAATTCGACGAAGCCGCCCACGGCTCAGCGGAAGCCCCGGGCGAAACCAACGCGATTGCCTGGCGGGAGACCAAGGGCGAACTGCTCCGGCAGGCGCTCGAGCGCCTGCCGGTCGAATTCCGTGAGGTTCTCGTGCTGCACGAAATCGAGGGCTTGGCCTACAAGGAGATCGCTACCGTGGCGGAAATCCCGCTCGGCACCGTCATGTCGCGTCTCGCCCGCGCGCGCCACAAATTGTCAGCCGAGCTGCTGGCCCTCACCGGAAAGGAACCCTCTCATGGACTGTAACCAAGCCCGCCCGCTCATCGACGCCGACACGGACGGTGAACTCGACCTCGTCCGCCACCTCGAGCTCGCCGCCCATCTGCGCACCTGTGCGGAGTGCACCCGCCACGCGGAGACGGCGCGGGCCCGGCGCGCCGCCCTGCGCGAATCACTGCCCCGCTTCACCGCGCCGCCGCAACTGGCCGGCAAGATCCGCGCGGCGCTGCAAGCCGGGGGCATGCCGGCTTCCGCCGGCGCCCCGGCCCGGCGCCCGTCACTCTTCTGGCCCGTCTGGAACGTCGCCGGTCTCGCCGCCTCCCTGGCCTTCGCCGTGCTGGTCGGCTTTGCCTGGGGCCACGCCCGCGCCCGCGCCAATCTGCTCGTGGACGAGGCTGTCGCGGACCACGTCCGCTCGCTCCAGGCCGGCCACCTCATGGACGTGGCCTCGACCGACCAGCACACGGTGAAGCCGTGGTTCGCGGGCAAGCTGGACTTCGCGCCGCCCGTCACCGATCTCGCCGCCGCCGGGTTTCCACTCACCGGCGGCCGGCTGGAGCATCTCGACGGCCGACCCGCCGCCGCGCTGGTCTTTCACCGCCGCCAGCACGCCATCAATCTCTTCATCTGGCCCGCCGATCCCATTGCCGCCCGCCGGTCGGGCGCCAGCGGCTACAACACGGAAAGCTGGTCACAGGGCGGCCTCAATTTCCTCGCGGTCTCGGAAATGCCCGCCGCCGAACTCGCCCAGTTCGTGGCGGCCTTCCGTGCCGCCGGGCCCTGACCTGGGCGGCATACCGCAAACACCCCATAGGCGCGGCCCCGATCCCGTGGCATACTGCTGGTGTGTGTTAGGTATGAAGGGCCGTCCAGGGGTGGGCGGCCCTTCTTGCTGATTGGAATTTTCGCCCTGGCCAAAAACGGCAACTGGTATCCCGGTCGTGGCCCCGACCTTCACCTTCACCCTCGCCTCGCCCGAGACCGGCACCACCTACGCGCTGTTTGTCGTCGAACCCAAGGTGCCCGGGCCCTGGCCCGTCGTGCTGGGCATGGATGGCGACTTCATCTTCGGCAACCGCGTCGATCTGCGCCCGGTACTCAAGGCCGCCCCCGTGTTGTTTGTCGGCGTCGGTTATGGCGCCCGCTTTGGCGACCCCGCGAACCAACGCGGCCGCGATTACACGCCGGTCGCCCACGGCGATGAGCCGTCGAGCGGCGGCCCTCCGGGCGAAGCAGGCCAAGTTGCCGGGCAAGCTCTTCCTCGCGTGGGCGAAAAGGATTCCGCTTCGATGACCGGCGGCCTCGCCCTGCTCGAGCAGCAGCTGGCCGCCCAGCCGTTCGCCGGGCTGGAGATCATCTCCCGCCGTTTCCCGAAGAAGGACCACTACAACGTGGTGCCCGAGGCCTTCGCAACCGGCCTGGCGGCGCTGTTCGCCGGCACGAAACGCTAGCCGGAATCACCCAAGGGAGATCACGGAAGCACGAAGGAGCGGAAACGCGAACCAGGGTTCCGTTCCGTCTCTCCGTCCTTTCGCGTTTCCGCGATCCGCCTTCTCGCGTTACTTGATCGCGAGCAGCTCGACCTCGAAGATCAGCACGGAGTTCGGCGGGATCCGTCCCTTGTCCTGCGCCCCGTAGCCGATGGCCGGCGGGATCGTGAGCTTCCATTTGTCGCCGACCGACATCAGCTGCAGCGCCTCGGTCCAACCGGGGATCACGCCGGTCACCTCAAATTCCACCGGTTCGTTGCGCTGGACGGAGCTGTCGAAGACCGTCCCGTCGATCAAGGTGCCATGGTAATGCACTCTCACCGTGTCGGCCGGCTTGGGCTTCGGGCCGGTGCCGCTCTTCAGCACCTCATACTGGAGGCCGGAGGCGGTGACCGTCACGCCGGGCTTCGTCTTGTTCTTGGCCAGATACTCGTTGCCGGCCGCCAGCTGCTTCTTGCCGGCCTCGGCCTGCGCGGCGCGCATCTTCTGTTGCATCGCCGTAAAGGCCGCTTCGAGGTCCTCTTCCGGCAACCGGGTCTTGGCCTTGGCCAGGCCGTCCGTGATGCCGACGATGAGGACCGCCTGGTCCACCGTGAGTGTGCCGTCCCGGGCGAGACCGGCGCCCATGTTGTAACCGATGCCATAGCTCACCTTCTGCTCCACCGAGGCAATGACCGGCGCCGGGCCCGCCGGTCCGTTTTGGGCGGTCTGGGTTGAGGCCGACTGCTTGCCGCAGCCGGCGAGGGCCAGGGCCGCAAGCGACAGGACGAGAGAGACTGGACGGGAAAGGTGTTTCATGGGCCCGCGACTGTTGGAATCTTCCGGCACGCTGACAAGTGCAGGATGGCGCAGAGCGGTATATTTCCGGTCTTTTGCCGGAACCTGGGCGGGACCCCGCCAGTCATACCCCGCTTGAGTCAGTTCCCCACCCCGCACCGGACTGCACGGGCTTGAGTCAAGTCGTGCGGACATCGGCATTGGCGGCACGCGGTGGAATCGCTCCCGAAACTTGCTGGGGAATTTACCGCATCCTTCCGAACCGCACGCTGCGGCTCCCGGTCTGAAGTGTCGTGTCGTGTCCAGCGCGTCCGCCTTCTGCGGCCCCGGCCTGATGCGGCCCAACCTCAACCAAAGGATGAACATGAAACCGCTCAACAAACTGACCGCCAGCCTCGTGCTCCTCGTTGTCCCGGCGCTGCTCCGGGCGGATGCCGAGATCGACCGCAAGATCGAGTCCGCCGCCCGGGCTTCCTACAACTACCGCACCGTGCTCGAGGACAACGTGAAGGTGAAGGTCCTCGACGGCACCGTGACCCTCACCGGCAGCGTGCCAGATGCCGACCAGCGCGTGCTGGCCGAGAACACCGTGCGCGACCTGCCCGGCGTCGTGCAGGTGGACAATCAGATCAAAGTCGAGCCGCCCGCGCCCGAGTATTCCGACGGCTGGATCGCCACCAAGATCCACACCAAGCTGCTCCTCAAGAGCAACGTGAGCGCGGTGGACACCAAGGTGGACGTCAAGGACGGCGTCGTGACTCTCACCGGCACCACGGCCTCCCTCGCGCAGAAGGAACTCACCACCGCCTACGTGCAGGAGATCGAGGGCGTAAAGTCCGTGAACAACCTCCTCACCGTGCCCGAGACCCCCGCCGATCCGCGCACCCTCTCCGAGCGCATGGACGATGCCTCCATCACCGCCCAGGTGAAATACGCCCTGCTCACGCACAAGTCCACCAGTGCGCTGCGGACCAAAGTCACGACCAAGGAGGGCATGGTGGCCATTGAGGGCGAGGCCGCGTCCGCGGCCGAGAAGGATCTCGTCACGCACCTCGCTCAGGGTGTCCGCGGCGTCCGCATGGTGAGCAACACCATGACCGTGAAGGGCTGATCCCCTCCTCGCCTCAATCTACGGCGGTGCGGGGCACCGCCGTTCTTTTTGCCTGCTCCGAGCCGCAGGGCAGTCAGCGCACGAACGGGATGAGCGCCCGTAGCCGCGGATCGCGCAGGTAGAGCCCGCCCCAGACGAGCACGCCGCACACGACCGGCATGGCAAAATTGACGCCCATGCGCACAGACACGGCGGTGGCACCCCCGAGATAGGCGGCGAGCAGGATCGCCCCGAGCACGGCGGTGCGTGGGATGAGGTAGAGGGCCGTGCAGGTGAGCTCGAGGATGCCGATGGCGACAGCACTGCCTGCGGGCCAGTCCGCAAAGCCTTTTACGACTTCGGCGGACTGGGCGATTTTCATTACGGCGCTCATGATCAGCAGCAACACGGGCAGCGTGCTCATGATGCGGCCGGACCAGAGAGCGCCTTTCGAGACGGGGGCGGAGGGATTCGTGGGTTCCATGGGGGCAGGCTTGGGGAGTCGGGCGGGAAAGTCAGCGCAGAAGAGCGGCCCTCACTTGCCCGCGTGGGCGCGCCGCAGGGCCTTGAGGTCGATCTTGGTCATGTCCATGAGCGCCGCCATGACGCGATGGGACTTGGCGGGATCCCTGTCGCCGAGCAGCTCCATCAATTCGTCGGGGACGATCTGCCAGGAGAGGCCGTATCTGTCCTTCAGCCAGCCGCACTGGCCCGGCTCGCCCCCGCCGGCGGTGAGCTTCTTCCAGAAGAAATCGACCTCCTTCTGGTCCGTGCAGTGGACGACCAGCGAGATGGCCTCGGTGAACTTGAAGACCGGGCCGCCGTTGAGCGCCGTGAATTCCTGGCCGGCCAGCTGGAAGGCCACGGTCATGACCGAGCCCTTCGGCCGGCCGGTGGCGCCGGCGCCGGCCTCCTCGTAGCGGTGGACGACCTTGATCTTCGAATTCTTGAAGAGTGAAACGTAGAACTTCGCGGCCGGCTCGGCCTGGTCGGCGAACCAGAGGAACGGGGTGATCTTTTGGGTGGTTTTGATTTTCATGCGGGAAAAGGGGTTGCGGGTTCAGAGACTCAACGAACAGGTGGGCGCCTTCCGGACAGGTCATCAGGCTTTTTTCTTCAGCACATAGTGCGTGACGCTCGAGCTGGAAGCGCAGCTGGCCACCTCGTAGCCGAGCTTCACCAAGTCCATGCCGGCGAACAAACTCTCGCCGGAACCGAGGACCACCGGTGACATGGCGACGTGCATCTCGTCAACAAGTCCGGCGCGCAGATACTGCTGGATGGTGGCTACGCCCCCGCCGAGCCGGATGTCGCGGCCGCCGGCCGCCGCGGTGGCGAGCTTGAGCGCGGCCTCGATGCCCCCCGTGACAAAGTGGAAGGTTGTGCCACCGGTCATGGCGATCGGTTCGCGCGCGTGATGGGTGAGGACGAACACGGGGACATGGTAAGGCGGGTTGTCGCCCCACCACCCTTTCCAGTTGTCGTCCGGCCAGGTGCCGCGGATCGGGCCGAACATGTTGCGCCCCAGAATCCATGCCCCGATGTTCTCATTCCCGCGCGCCACGAAGTCGTCGTCGATTCCCGCCGCGCCTCCTTCCCGCCCGAACATTTGGTTGGCGGTGCGGGTGCCGAAGAGCCACGGGTGCAGGCCGCCGCCGCCAATTCCCATCGGATTCTCCAGGTCCTGGCCAGGACCGGCGCCGAAGCCGTCGAGCGAAACGGTAAAGCAGTGAACCCGCAGTTTGGTCATAGGTTTGGCAGGCCTGTTGGTAGGCAGATTTTCTCGGGCGGCCGGAAGAAGCGATCTTTCAGGCTTTGCCCAGATAGGCCTTGAGCTGCTCGAAGGTGCCGCCCCAGCCCATCTTCATGCTCTCGTGGCCGGCATCGAAGACCCGGCGCTCGTCGGCATCGGCTTCATAGGGCCACCAGTTCACCGTCACCGTGGTCTTGCCGGCGTTTTCCGCGAAGGTGACGACCGTGAGCATCTGCAGCGGCCAGGGATCGGTGGTGAGCGGGTGGCGCGTGATGCCGCCATCCTTGTCCGAGAACGAATTGATCCAGACGAGCCTCGCGGGCGGCACGATCTCGCGGTAAACGGCCTTGCCCCACATTTCCTTCCCATCGGGCGTCGCCATCTTGTAGTGGATCATGCCGCCGGGACGCAGATCGAATTTCACCACCGCCAGCCTGAAACCCTTCGGGCCGAACCATCGCGCAAAGCGGTCGCGCTCCGTCCAAGCCTGCCATACCAGCTCGAGCGGGGCGGCGAACTCGCGGGAGATGATGAAGGGCTTGGCCTGCAGCGAGGCGACGTATTCGGATGCGCGCTCCAGCGTCTGCTTCCCGCCCTCGATGGCGCCAAATTCCTTTACGACGAAATCGCGGGCCTCGACGGTTGGGAACATCATGCGGCCGGTCAACCGCGTCTTGTTGCCCCCGACGGTCTCGAACGTCCAGGTCGCCGTGAAAGAGGCGCCCGGGCCGTCCTCCCGCCCGCCCCCGTGCAGGTAGGTGATGCGCTCGTGCGGCACGATTTCCTTGAACGTACTCTTGTTGGGATAGTTTGTGCCGTCCGGCCCGTGCATGACATGCTCCCACACACCGCCAACGCGGAAATCCATCTTCTTGATCGTGGTGCTGAACCCGCGCGGGCCCCACCAGTTCTTGACGTGCTGCGGTTCGGTCCAGGCCTGCCACACGAGTTCGCGCGGGGCGTGAAGGACCCGGGTGATGACGATCTCGCGATCGGAGGTGCTTTCAACGGAGGTTTTTGCCTTGGTGTTCATGATCGTTTTCGGGAAGAGAATCTAAACGTGGCTTCAGCGAATCAACGAGCGGCGGTGCGCCGGGCGGACATGGTTTGTGATCTTTTGCCGTCCGGGCTCCTCTTGAGGGGTTTCAAGCCGGCCAGGTGTTGGCCGAGGAGAACGAAGCATTCCGCCCAACCGCCACCGTGGCCTTCACGGGACCCCGCGGACGTGAAGCCGGATTGCACGAACATCATCTTCGTGCCACGGGGATGGTCCGCCAAGCGCACGGTCACCAGGGTCTCCTCGTCGCCACCGTCCCACGCATGCGTGAAGGCCAGTTTCTTGTTTTTGACGATCTCGCGATAGATACCGCCGAGCCACAGCTTTTCTCCCTGCGGTGACACCATGCAGGCGCGCCACTTGCCGCCAACCCGCAGGTCACCCTCGCTCACCGGGATCGTGAAGCCATTTGGTGCGCTCCATTGGCGGATGTGCTCCGGTTTGGTCCACGCGGCATAAACCAGCGGCCGCGGCGCGGCGAAGATCCGTGTCAGCACGAGTTTCAGTTGAGCGGGACGCTTGGGATTATTTCTTGCGACCATGTTTCTTGCCGGCGGGCGGTTGTTTGGATTGCAGTTCCTTCAGGTAATCGTCGAGGCGGTCAAAGCTCTCCTCCCAATGCCGGCGGTATTGCCCGATCCAGTCCACCGCCTCCTTCAGCGGCGCAGCCTTGATGCGGCACGGGCGCCACTGGGCGTCCCGGCTGCGCTCGATCAGGCCGCTGCGCTCCAAGACCCCGAGGTGCTTGGAAATCGCCGGCAGGCTCATGTCGTGCGGCTCCGCCAGCTGCGTGACCGTGGTCATGCCCTCGGCCAGCCGCTCGAGGATGGCGCGTCGCGTGGGATCGGCGAGCGCGGCAAAGACGGCGTTGAGACGGTCGGGAGACATGACGCCTGCTTTTGTGTTTAACCATCTGGTTAACTAAGAAATCGCGGCTGTCAAGAGTTCGGATGGAAAAAAACGAAGCCCGCCGGCGACGGAGCAAAGTGGACCATGACCCGGCCCAAATGAGCCGTGCGGGACTGTTGCTAATTCGCTTTTGCCGCGATACCCTCCTTGATGGAAATCAAACTGCCGCACATGCCCTTCAAGTTCGATTCGCCCGAAGGGCGGATGGAAATCACGGTGCGCGGAGCACCGGCCCACGGCGAAAGTGAACCCAAGCAACACTTTGGCGCAGCAGTCACTTTTCTACAGCCGGGACCACAGGCACTGAAACGAGTCCAGCTTTCCGCCAAGGGCGCCACCTACAGCGGGGTCATGCAGCTCCTGACCAGCGGTTTCAAGGTTACCCCCGCCGCCCACGACAAGGACAGTGCCGAATTCCGGGTGCTGACGGCACTCTGCCACGCCACCGGGGTGGTCGACCTGGACGCATAAGAGCGGGCCAACGGCCGCCCGTCACTCTTCCAAGGCCGCGGTGATCTGCCGGGCCGCGGAGCGCAGCACCTCCAGCCGGGCGTAACGCTTGTTGTCCGCGGGTACGAGGTGCCACGGGGCGTTGTTCCGGTCCGTGAGGGCAAGCATGTCGCCGACGGCGATCTCGTAGGCCGCGCGCTTCTTCCGGTTGCGCCAGTCCTCGGCGTTCATCTTGTGCCGCTTGTGCGGGGTGGCCTCGCGTTCGCGGAAGCGCCGCAGCTGCTCGGCGTGTGACACGTGCAGCCAGTATTTGAGGACAATCGTGCCGTGGTCCGTGAGCTCCCGCTCGAAGCCGTTGATCTCGGCAAACGCGCGCCGCCATTCATCCTCGCGACAGAAACCCTCCAACCGCTCCACCAGCACGCGGCCATACCAGGAGCGGTCGAACACGGTCATGCGGCCGTTCCGCGGGATGTCCCGCCAGAAACGCCAGAGATAATGCGCGTGTTTTTCCTCGGGCGTGGGCTTGGCCACCGGGATGACGCTATAGTCCCGCGGGTCGATCGCGCTGGTGAGCCGCCGGATGGCGCCGCCCTTCCCCGCTGCGTCCCACCCCTCGAAGGCGAACACGATGGACCGGCCGGCCGCGAGCGCGGCGCGCACCGCGCGGCTGAGGCGCCCCAGCCACTTCTCGCGCAGGGCGTCGTAATCCTTCTCCGACAGGTCCTGGTCCAGCGGGAGGGTCTGCAGTCGGCGCAGCCCGGAGGGGCGCAACGGCTTCACCCGCCGCGGCGCCACCGCTCGCGGCAGCCGGGCCATTTTTTTTCGCTGCTGCCGGAACTGGGTGAGCAGCAGCTGCCCGACCGCGAGGTCCCGGGCGCGTTCGTCCTCGGCGTCGATGATATGCCAGCGCGCGCCCGGGCGGTCCGTCTTGGCGCGGATGAGCCGCGCGGTCTTGGCCAGGCGGTCGTAGATGCGGTGGTGGTGCCAGTCCTCCTCGGTTACGCGCCAGGCGGTGGCCGGCTCGGCCCGCAAGGTGCGCAGTCGGCGGCCCTGCGCGTCCTTCGACAGCTGCAGCCAGACCTTGACGATGAGTGTCCCGCCGTCGGCGAGGAGCTGCTCGAAGTCGCGGATGCGCTCCGCCTCCCCGGCGACATGGCCGAGGGCGTGCTTGCCGCGCGCCTCCTCGCGGAGCGTCTCGGTATACCACGAGCCGGCATAGAGCCCGATGCGACCGATCGCCGGCAGGCTGCGCCAGAAGCGCCACTGGGGCGGATGGGCCCGCTCGTTCTCCGTCGGGGCATGATAGGAAAAGGTTTCCACGCCCCGCGGGTCGAGCCACTCGGCGAGCGTGTTAAGGAGATTGCCGCGGCCGGCGCCCTCGGGCCCGGCAAGGATGAGCAGCACCTTGAACGGCACTTGCTTGAGCTCCACCTGCAGCCGCACGAGTTCCTCGCGCAGCCGGCTGGCGCGGGCCTGGTAGGCTTTTTTTGAGAGGCGCTGCTTGGCTTTCCCCATGCGCTCCCGAAGGTGGCGGCGGGCCCGGCGATGTCGAGCCGGGGATGCGGCCGGCAATGCCCGCTCGACGAACGCCGCCAAGGCCCTAGCGTGGCGCACATGGTCGCCTTTGAACACGCCCTGATCCTGCTCCTGCTGATCGCCAGCCTGAGCGTCGTCGGGCGCTGGCTGCCGTGGCCGCAGCTGATCACCTACCTGCTCGGTGGCGTGGGGGCGGCGCTGGTGCCGGCGTTTCCGAAGCTCACGCTCGACCCCGGGTTCTTCTTCCTGTGCTTCCTGCCGCCGCTGCTTTTTGCCGACGGCTGGCTGATGCCGTTGCGGGAGTTCGTGCGCGCCCGGCGCGCCATCCTCACGCTCGCCATCGGGCTCGTGCTTTTCACCACGGTGGCCGTCGGCCTGGTCGCGTGGTGGCTCGTGCCGGGCCTGCCGCTGGCGATGGCCTTCGCCCTCGGCGCCATCGTCTCCCCCACCGATGCCGTGGCGGTCAACGCCATCACCGAGCGCCTGCGCGTGCCGGCGCGCCTGACCACGGTGTTGAACGGCGAGAGCCTGATGAACGACGCGACCGGCCTCGTGGCCTTCAAGTTCGCCCTCGCGGCGGTCGTGGCGGGCGGGTTTTCGCTGAGCCGCATCGCGATCGAGTTCTCGCTGCTCTCCGTCGGCGGTTTTCTGACCGGTCTCGCCATCGGCTATGGCCTCGGCCGGCTGCGGGATGTGCTCCAGAGCTGGCACGCCGACGACCCCCATATCGCGATCACCTTGAACCTGATGACGCCCTTCGCCGCCTATCTCACGGCCGAGCGCCTGGGTGTTTCCGGCATTCTGGCCGTGGTGGCCGCCGGGCTTTATTCGGGCTGGCGCGACCCCGTGCGCACAGACGTGGAGACCCGCCAGAGCACCTTTGCGGTCTGGCGGCTGCTGCTTTTCTGGCTCAACGGCATCGCGTTCGTGCTGCTTGGCCTTCAATTCCCGACTTTGCTCGCAGCGGTGCGCGACCACTACTCGGCCGGCCAGCTGCTCGGTTTCACCGCGGCCGTCTCCGGCGCGGCCATCGTGGCGCGGCTGGCGTGGGTTTTCTCAGGGATTTACCTGCCGGCCCTCCTGCCCGGCGTCTGCACCCGGGAAATGCGTCCCGCCTCGGGACTCGCGCTCGGCTGGGCCGGCATGCGCGGCACGGTTACGCTCGCCGGCGCGCTGTCGATTCCGCTGCTGCTGCCCGACGGCTCGCCCTTTCCCGGCCGCGACATCGTCATCTTCCTGGCCTTTGGGGTCATTGCCGCGACCCTGCTGGTGCAGGGCACGACGCTGGAGCGGCTCATCCAGCGGCTCGGCCTGCGGGAAGACGACACCCGCGCCCAGGAGGAACGCCTGGCCCGCACGACGGCGGTCGACGCCGGCCTCCAGGCCCTGCGGGCACTCGAGTTCGAGGCCACCGCCCCCGACCACGCGGCCGCCCTCGGCCAGGTGATCGGCGAATACGAGCACCGGCTGGCCGTGCTCGAGGCCGAGGGCGAAACGCGCCGCAGCGCCCGGCGGCGCCGGCAGGCCGGCCACCGCTATCGCACCGCGGCTTTGCAGGCCGAGCGGCACGCCGTCGATGAACTCTGGCGCACCGGCAAAATCGCCGACGAGGTCCATCGTCCGTTGCAGCAACTTCTCGACCACGAGGAGGCGGTGCTGCGCGGCGCCCCGCCGCCGGCCGAGGAGTGAGCCCCCTGCGCCCGGCGGAATACTGTGCATACCCCATGGCGGACGAATCACCGCGGAGGCATACTCTACCTGTGTGTTAGGTGAGGGGCCGTCTCGCAAGGGCGGCCCTTCTTGCGTCCGGTCGGGAAGATCGTCCCGCGCATTTTTCTTCGGCGAAGCCTAAGAACGACCCGGGCGGATCGTCGTCCTGGCATGCGCCCCAAATCATTCTTTTTCGCCGCCCTCGCTGCGGCCGGCCTCGCCCTCCTTTCTCCATTGTCCGCCCATGATGCCGACGCCCGCAGTCCGCGTCCCGCCCGGCCGCGCATGGAGGTGGTCTTTGTCCTCGATACCACCGGCTCGATGAGCGGCATGATCGCCGGCGCGAAGCAGAAGATCTGGGCCATCGCCAACAAGCTGAAATCCGCCCAACCCACCCCCGAGATCCGTTTCGGCCTCGTGGGCTACCGCGACCGCGGTGACGTCTATGTCACCAAGGTGTTCGGTCTGACCGGCAATCTCGACGAGGTTTACACCAACCTCTACGCCTTCGAGGCCGAGGGCGGCGGCGACGAGCCGGAATCCGTCAACGAAGCGCTGCACAAGGCCGTGCGCGACCTCCAGTGGAGCACCGATCCCGAGGTGCTGCGCGTCATCTTCCTCGTGGGCGATGCCCGGCCGCACATGGATTATCCCGACGACGTCAAATATCCCGAAACCTGCCGGCTTGCGAACCGGAAAGGCATCCTGATCAACACACTCCAATGCGGCCGGCTGAGCGGCACCGAAGAAGTCTGGCGCGAGATCGCCGCCCTGACTAACGGCACCTACAGCGCCATCCTGCAGGACGGCGGCACCATCAAGATCGAGACCCCCTACGACCAGGAAATCATCCGGCTCAACCTCCAGCTCAACGCCACCATCATCCGCTACGGTTCCAAGGATGAGCAGGAAAACGCCGCCAAGAACAAGTCCGTGCTCGCGGCGCTTTCATCCGAGGCCATGGCCGACCGTTCCTCTTACCTTGGCAAGGGCGAGGCCGGCGCGGTGCTCTCCGGCCGCGGTGACCTGGTCGTCGAGGTCATGAACGGCCGCGAGAGTCTCGACAAACTCGACGAGGAGAAACTCGCCCCCGAACTCCAGGCGATGGCACCCGGCGCCCGTCAGGAGTTGATCGCGAAGAAGGTCGAGGAACGCCGGACGCTGCAGGCGGAACTGGCCGAACTCGTCGCGAAGCGCGACGCCGAGGTCGCCAAGCAAATGAAGAACCTGGAGGGCAAGGGCGGAGCCATGGAGCTCGACGCTTTCCGGGCGCTGGAGACCCAGGCCAGGGAGAAGGGCTACCGCTTCGAGGAGAAGCGCTGACCGCCGACGCCGGAGCGCCCAGTTGCGAAACGGAAATTTCTGGCGACCTTGGTTTTCCATGGTCGCCTTTCTTTCTTCCACCGACTCGCTTTCGGCCCGCGCCTCCACTCCGCCACCGGCGGACGCCCAGCTGCTGGATGCTTATTCGACCGCGGTCACCGCCGCGGTCGAGGCCGCGGGCGCAGCGGTCGTCCACCTCGAGGTCCGGGCCAAGCGATCCCTGGACGAATCATCCGGCGGCAGCGGCTCGGGGTTCTTTCTATCTCCCGACGGCTATGCCCTGACCAACAGCCACGTCGTCCACGGCGCTTCCGCCCTGCATGTGCACCTGGCCGACGGCCGGCGGCTGCGCGCCGACCTCGTGGGCGAGGATCCCCACACCGACCTCGCCGTCGTCCGCGTCAGCAGTGATCCACTCCCCCATCTCCCTCTGGCCGATTCCGACCGGGTCCGTCCGGGCCAGATCGCCATCGCCCTCGGCAGCCCGATGGGTTTCCAGCAAACGGTGACCGCAGGCATCGTCAGCGGCCTCGGCCGCTCGTTGCGCACGCAATCGGGTCGCACGATCGACAACATCATCCAAACCGACGCGGCGCTGAATCCCGGCAATTCCGGCGGCCCGCTCGTCAACACCCGGGCGGAAGTCATCGGGGTGAACACCGCCATCATTCGCCCCGCGCAGGGCATCTGCTTCGCCATCGCCAGCAACCTCGCGCGCTGGGTCGCCGCGTGGCTGATCAAGGACGGACGCATCCGCCGCAGCTATCTGGGGGTCGGCGGCCAGACTGTGCCCCTGCTGCGCGCCGTCGCCCGGGCCTACCATCTCGATCAAGCCACCGGGGTGCTTGTCTCCCATCTCACTCCCGGCAGCCCCGCCGCGGTCGCCGGCCTGCGCGAAGGCGACATCATCGTCGCGCTTGACGCGCACGCCGTGCCAACGGTCACCGAGCTGCACCAGTTGCTCACGGCCGACTACATCGACCTGCCTGCCAACCTGACCCTGGTCCGTCTCACGGAGCGGATCGTGCTGCCGGTGCGGCCGGCCGAAGTGCCCGCCTAGGGCGCAGCCGGGGCGTCGGGCGCGGCGTAGACGATCTCGCCGCCCACGATCGTCATCACGCACCGGGTTTTCAGGATTTCTGGCTCGGGAATCGTCATGATATCGGCGGACAGCACGGTGAAATCCGCGCGCTTGCCCGCCGCGATCGTGCCGCGCTCCTGTTCCTCGAACGCCGCGTAGGCCGGACCGACCGTGAACATTTGCAGCGCCTGCTCGCGCGTCAGCCGTTGCTCCAGATGCCAGTCGGCATCCGCGAAGCCGTCCAGCGAGCGACGGGCGACCGCGGCATAGAACTCGATCATAGGCTCGCCGCGCTCCACCGGCGCGTCGGAGCCACCCGCAAGCATTGCGCCCGCCTGCCGCAACGACTGCCAGGCATAGGCTCCGGCGAGGCGCTCCGAGCCCAGCCGCTTGGGCGCGAAGTAGAGGTCGCCGATGGCATGCGAGGGCTGCATCGAGGCAATGACACCCAGCTGTGCGAAACGCGGCATATCCGCGGCGCTGAGCACCTGGGCGTGCTCGATCCGCCAGCGCGGCTCGGCCACTTTTCGTTCCGCCGCCGGCACGGAAGCGAGGGCCTGCTCGTAGAGGTCGAGCATGGTGCGGTTGCCCCGGTCGCCGATGGCGTGCGTCTCCACCTGGAAGCCGCGACGCAACGCCTCCTGCAGGAAGGGCAGCAGGTTCGCCGGCTGGTGCATGAGCAGGCCGCTCGAGGCGTAATCGCGATAGGGCGCAAGCAGTGCCGCGCCGCGGGAACCGAGCGCACCATCGATGTAAAGTTTGACGCCCCGGCGCGTGTAGCGCCCGTCGCTTTCGCCCAGCACGGGGCCGGCCGCAAAAAGGCTGTCGGCATCCGCACCCGGTGCGCTCACGGCGTCGTAGATGCGCAGCTTGATTTTGCCCGCCGCCACGAGCCGCCGGACCGTCTCGGCTTCGGCAAAATCGTGGCCGGCGATCTGGACGCCGGTCCAGCCGAGCGCCACCTCGCGCTGCGCCCCGGTGATCAACGCCTGCTCGATCTCCGTCTGCGTGGGCGGTGGCACGATGCGGTCCACCAGGCCCATCGCCTCGTCGATCAGCATGCCGGTGGCCTCGCCGCTGTCGGGATAGCGCAGGATTTCGCCGCCGGATGGGTTCGGCGTGGTGCGGTCGATGCGCGCCAGCCGCAACGCCACGCTGTTGGCGACAAGCGCATGGCCGTCCGCCCTTTTCATCACGACAGGATTGTCGGGCGACAGGTCGTCGAGGTCTCGGGCCGTCGGGAACGCGGCCGGCGCCCAGTGCGTCTCAATCCAGCCACGGCCGACGATCCATTTCCGCGGACCGGCGGATGCGATGCGCACCCGCAGCCGTTCACGGAGCTCGGGGATGCCCTTCGTGCCCTCGAGGTCGAAGGATAGTTCGCGGTTTCCGATCCCCCAGAGGTGCATGTGCGCGTCGTTCAGGCCGGGCAACAGGGTGCGGCCGCCGAGGTCGATGATCCGGACAGCGGCGGCCCGGTATGGCTCGGCTTCGGCCTCGGTGCCGGCGAACACGATGCGCCCGCCGCGCACGGCGATGGCCTCGGCCCGGGGCTGCACGGTGCTGCCGGTGTAGATGTTGCCGTGCAGCAAGAGCAAGTCGACCGGCGCAGCGCGCAGGGGGAGCACGAACACAACCAGCAGCAGCAATCGGGGATACATCTTCATGGGAATGAAAAGGGCGTGACCAGATCCGCCCGAACCTACGGTGACCTCGAAAAACAAGAAGGCCCGGACGCTGCTTTCGCAACATCCGGGCCATAAACCTGGCAACGACCTACTCTCGCGGGACCTAACGTCCTACTACCATTGGCTACGCGGGGCTTAACGGCCGTGTTCGGGATGGGAACGGGTGGAACCCCCGGTATATGGTCACCAGGAAACTCTTACTCCTTGCGGAGAAATTGAAGAAAAAGCTCAGACAAACCGATTGCGTGTAAGCAGGTGAAATAAACGCCTAGAAACCAGGTATCTGCATAAACCGGCAAGGTCATTAGTAACAGTAAGCTGAACGTATTACTACGCTTGCACTTCTGTCCTATCAACCGGGTGGTCTACCCGGACCTTGCACCGTCTTGCGACGGATTGTGATCTTATCTTGGGAGGAGCTTGGCGCTTAGATGCTTTCAGCGCTTATCTCTTCCGCACATAGCTACCCGGCGCTGCCACTGACGTGACAACCGGAACACCAGAGGTGCGTCATTCTCGGTCCTCTCGTACTAGAGAATGAACCCCTCAAATCACAAACGCCCACAGCGGATAGAGGACCGAACTGTCTCACGACGTTCTGAACCCAGCTCGCGTACCACTTTAACCGGCGAACAGCCGGACCCTTGGGACCTTCTCCAGCCCCAGGATGTGATGAGCCGACATCGAGGTGCCAAACCGCGCCGTCGCTGTGAACGCTTGGGCGCGATCAGCCTGTTATCCCTAGCGTACCTTTTGTCCTATGAGCGATGGCGATTCCACATTCAACCACCGGATCACTTGAACCTGCTTTCGCAACTGCTCGACTTGTTGGTCTCACAGTAAAGCTCCCTTATACTCATGCGCTCTATAGCCCGATTACCGACCGGGCTGAGGGAACCTTCGTAATCCTCCGTTACTCTTTGGGAGGATTCCGCCCCAGAAAAACTGACCCGCTATCACTGTCCCACGCCCAGATAATGGGACGAGGTTAGACGCCTAACAATTAAAAACTGGTATTTCATATTTCGACTCGGCCCGCCCCTGAAGGCAGGCTTCGCAGTCTCCCAGCTATGCTACGTATTAAAAATCAAGCGACAATAACAGCTTACAGTAAAGGTGCATAGGGTCTTTCCGTCCTGCTGCGGGTAGGCGGCATCTTCACCGCCACTACAATTTCACTGGGCCTCTCTCCGAGACAGTTGTCAACTCGTTACTTGATTCGTGCGGGTCGGAACTTACCCGACAAGGAATTTCGCTACCTTAGGACCGTTATAGTTACGGCCGACATTCACGGGGGCTTAGACCCGGAGCTTGCACCCCAGGC